>CAWCGI010000001.1:0-16240 GCA_963795065.1 uncultured Actinomycetota bacterium
GCCTCCGGGACCCAGTTGGCGACCGGGACGTTCACCGGTGAGACTACGTCCGGATGGCAGACCCTCACCTTTGCGCAGCCGGTGTCCATCTCCAAGAACACCCAGTACATCGCCTCGTACCGCACCTCTGTCGGTCGCTACTCCGCGACGCCCAACGGCTTCGCATCGGCCAATCTGTCCCGATCCCCGCTCCAGGTCGACAGCACGTCGGGCGCCTACACCTATGGGACCGGATCCCCCACGACTTCGTCGCCGACCAACTACCTCGTCGATGTGGTCTTCGACCGGGCACCGGCACCACTGTCGGTGACCGGCCAGGCGCCGGCACCGGGTGCGACGAGCGTGCGACGCGGCAGCGCGGTGATCCTGGAGGTGAGCGCGGCCCTGGCGCAGGGCTGGTCGATGACGGTGGCATCTGGCGGGACTGCGGTCCCCGGCTCCGCAGTGCTCAACAGCGGAGGCACCAGGTTGACCTTCACACCGTCAAGCGCTTTGCCCGCCGGTGCGACGGTCAATGTCAGCGTGACAGGGCTCAGGTCCACCGAGGGGGTCACCCTGGCCAACCAGGCGTGGTCCTTCACGACTCGGTCCTCCGAAGGCGCGATTGAGGAGTCGATGTTCGGTGATCAGGTCCCGACCACGCTGGAGGTCGACGACAGTTCTCCCGTCGAGCTGGGGGTCCAGTTCACCCCGACTCGTGGGGGCGAGGTCACGGCCGTGCGGTTCTTCAAGGGCGCCGGAAACACCGGCATCCACAAGGGATCCCTCTGGTCCGCCTCGGGGACCAAGTTGGCCGGTGTGACGTTCGTCGGTGAAACCACAACTGGGTGGCAGACAGCGTTCCTCACCGTCCCAGTGACGATTCAGGCAGGCACGTCGTACGTCGTCTCCTACTACGCGCCGCGAGGTCACTACTCGGCCACGAGTGGGTTCTTCGGACAGCAGTGGGTCAGAGGATCGCTGACGGCCGGGCAGAACGGCAACGGCCGCTACTTGTACGCCGACAGTGGCGGGTTCCCGACCTATTCCTACAACGCGACCAACTACTTCGTCGACGTGGTATTCGAACGCACAGCTGTCCCGGTCACCGTGGTGTCGCGAGCCCCCACGGGCGGTTCGAGCGATGTGTCTGTCGACGTCAATCCGAAGATCGACTTCTCCGGACCGATCAGCGACACCGGGTGGTCCATGGTCCTCAAGCAGGGCAGCACCCCCGTCTCCGGAACGGCGGCCCGGTCCGCCGACGGCACCAGGCTCGTGATCCAGCCGGCATCGGCACTGGCTCCCAGCACGACCTACACCGTCGAGGTCTCTGGGGTCACCTCCTCTGACGGCGTCGCGCTGGCCACGCAGTCGTGGAGCTTCACCACTGCGGCTTCGAGCTCGCCGACGGTGAGCATGTTCTCGAGTGAAGCTCCGGCCGCGGACTCCCAGGATTCCGATCCCCTGGAGCTCGGCACGGCCTTCGTGCCGTCCACCGATGGGCAGGTGACCGGAGTGAAGTTCTTCAAGGGGGTGGGCAACGGTGGCGTTCACACGGGTTCCCTGTGGGCAGACGGGACCCGCCTGGCCACCGTCACGTTCGTTGGTGAGACTGCCAGTGGATGGCAGAGCGCGCAGTTCGACACCCCCGTCCAGGTGACGGCAGGCACCACCTACGTCGTGTCCTACTACTCGCCGACCGGCCGGTTCTCCTACTCGGTGGGCTTCTTCAACCAGCCGTGGGTGGCCGGTCCGCTGACAGCCCCGTCCGGCGCGAACGGTCGGTACCGCTACGGCGGGGGTGGTGGATACCCCACCGGATCATGGAACTCCACCAACTACTACGTCGACGTCCTCTTCCGGGCCTCGCCCTGAGCAGTACCGATTCGCCGACGGGTTGACGACAAGGGGGGTGGGGAGTGACGAGCACGACGTCGTCCGTGCGTCCGGATGCGGGGCGAGCCCTTGCGTGGAGCCTGCTCAACACGGCCATCGCCAAGTTCGGCACGGTCGCGATCGGGGTCGCCCTCGCCCGGCTCCTCGGCCCCGAGGAGTTCGGAACCTTCGCCGTCGCGACGGTCGCGCTGCTCGCGGTGCTCAGCTTCAACGAGCTGGGCGTGAGTCTGGCCATCGTGAGATGGGAGCGCGACCCAGCCGAGATCGCACCTACTGTCACGACGATCTCGACCGCGATGAGTGCCGCACTCGCCGGAGTGATGGTCCTTGTTGCGCCCGCCTTCACGGCCATGATGGGGGCCCCTGACGCAACCCTGCCTGTGCAGCTGCTGGCTCTCAGCGTCTTGCTCAACGGAGTGGTCGCGACTCCGGCAGCGCTGCTGCAACGCGCATTCCGGCAGGACCAGCGCATGATCGCGGACCAGATCAACGTGTGGCTCGGGGCGGCAGTGTCCCTCGCGATGGCCGTTCTGGGCTTCGGGGCGATGTCGCTCGTCATCGGCAGCCTCGTCGGTGGCGCAGTCTCGAGCATCCTGCTCGTCAGACTCGCCCCTCAGCCACTGCGTTTCGGATATGACCCCACTGTGGTGCGTCCGTTGTTGGACTTCGGTCTGCCCCTCGCCGGTGCGAGCATCATCGTCTTCCTCGTCAGCTTCATCGACCAGCTCGTTGTCGGGCGGATGCTGGGTCCCGAGCAGCTGGGTTTCTATGTGCTGGCCGTCAACCTGGCAGGCTGGCCGCTGATTCTGTTCTCCAGACCCCTGCGCAGCGTGGCGCCGGCCCTGTTTGCCAGGATGCAGCACGACCCTGTGGAAATGAGCAACTCCTTCGGGCGCGTCCTCCGGCCTGTTGTCGCCGTGGGGTTTCCGTTGTGCGCGCTCATCGCGGCGGCAGCCCCTGAGATCGTGCGCGTGGTCTACGGTCCGGCCTGGACGGGCGTGGGACCGGTGCTGCGATGGCTGGCCGTGCTCGCCGCCGCTCGGTTGTTCTTCGAGCTGAGCTATGACTACTTGGTGGTCCGCGGGCGGTCCAGGATCTTGCTTCAGATCCAGCTGGTCTGGCTCGCCCTCCTTGCGCCAGCCGCCTGGCTGGGAGTGCGATACGGGGGCATCGAGGGCGCCGCTCTCGCGCTGCTGCTGAGCTCGCTGGTGGCGAGCGTGCCCATGTACGCGGCTGAGCTGCGCCGCGTCGGCGTGGCACCCGGGGGCGTGGCCCGATCGATGGCATCGGCAGCCGTCTCCTCGGTCATCGTCGCCGGCGTTGTTCTGCTCGTGATGCACCAGACACTGGGTGGACTTCTTCCATTGGCGCTGTGCGGTCTCGGTGCCGCTGCCGTCGCCCTCGGACACGTGTGGTGGTTCAGGGGCGATCTCGATGTGTTCCGCACGGGTGCCGCATGACGGGGGCGACCTGGTGAGAGTGCTCGTCTACCCGCACGCGATGGAGCTTGGCGGGAGCCAGCTCAACGCCGTCGAGCTGGCCGCAGCCGTCCAGGGGCTTGGACACGACGTGACCGTCTACTCCGACCCGGGCTCACTAGTCGGGTACGCCCAGTCACGTGGACTGGAGGTTCTCACGCGGCGCAGGTCACCACTGTGCCCCTCGCCCGAACGCGTCCGAGATCTGCGCCTGCTGGCTACCCGCCGGTCCGTCCAGATCCTGCACGGATACGAGTGGCCCCCGATCATGGAGTGTCACGCGGCCAGCTGGGGACGCGACGGGATCGCGCCCGTGGGGACGGTGATGTCCATGGGGGTGGCCGGTTTCATCCCGGGTTCGTCGCCACTCATCGTGGGGACCGAGCGACTGAGGCGTATCACCTCGCGCGGGCGGCCGGGACCGGTGCCGCTCATGGAGCCTCCAGTGGACACGGTCGCCAACGCTCCCGGCGCTTATGCGGCGGAGTTCCGCTCGATGCTCCCCCCGGCGCCTGGGGCACTGGTGGTGATCGTCTCGAGACTGGCGCACGAGCTCAAGTTGGAAGGGGTTCTCACTGCCATCCGGAGCGTAGGTGAGCTGTCACGTCACCGTGACGTGCGCCTCGTCATCGTGGGCGACGGTCCTGCGCGTCCAGAAGTGGACGCGGCTGCTGCTGCGGTCAACGGCGCACGGATGCCAGCCCCTGTGCTTGTACTCGGATCGATGGATGACCCGCGGGGCGCCTATGACGCGGCGGACGTGTGCATCGGCATGGGGGGCTCGGCCCTGCGAGCCATGGCGTTCAGCACACCGCTGATCGTGCAGGGCGAGGGCGGATTCTTCGAGACGTTGACGAGCGACACCCTCCCCACATTTCTGGACCAGGGGTGGTACGGGAAGGACGACCTGGACCCTGCGGCGGCGGCCGAGAAACTATCCCGCCTGATAACCGAACTGGTCGACAATCGCGCTCACGCCGAGGAGCTCGGCGCGCTCGGGCGATCCCTGGTGTTGGACAGATTCAGCCTCGAGAGAGCGGCCGAGTCGCTGGTGGCCGTCTACGAAAAGGCCCTCATCGACACCCCCCGCTTCCCTCAGGCGAGGGAGGTATTCGAATCCACCGCGCTGCTGTCGATGCATCAGGCGAGGACCAAGTGGCAAGCAGTCCGGGGGGACCGGCACAGGGATGACTTCAATTCACGCCCGTTGTAGTGGTTCGGGTGCCCGCCAGTCCCAGGATCTCAAGGAGCTGGTCCGCTCGACATGCCCAGTCATGAGTGCCTGCGAACTTCCGCCGAGCGCTGGTGAGTTGTTCGCTGCGTGGCATCTGGGCCAGACGTTCGGCGGCGTAGGCGAAGTCTTCTGGCGAAGCAGCGGAATGCACGAGGTCAGTTCCCAGGGCGGCCACACCCGGCAACGGCGTCGAGAGAGCAGCGCGGCCAGCGGCGAGGTACTCAAGGGTTTTGAGGGGCGAGCTCGCGCGATTGAAGTCGGAATCGACGTAGGGGGTGAGGCCGACGTCCATGATCCGAAGGTAGGACGGCAATTGCTCGTAGGGCTTGTCGCCCACCCAGACGACGTTCGCTCGGCCCACCAAGTCATCGAACCGCCGCCCTCCCCACCCGTCGACCCGGGGGCCGACGAGTAGCAGGGTCAAGGGAGTAGCTGCGACCGCTTCGAGGAGAGTGAGATCTATCCGTTCCGACAGGTGACCGACAACGCCGGCGACGGGGCCACTGATCGTCACGTCGTGTGGGATGGGGGCGTCGTCGACCGCAGCGTAGTGTGCGGTGTTCGCTCCGTTGGGTAGTACGAAGGCCTTCGGGAAGCTTGACCACTCCTGCGTGATCAGCGCAGAGACGGCTCCCACGTCGGTTGCCTCGCTGAGTCGACGTCCTTCCAGCTCGCGGAGCCACCTGGGGTCGCGCCCGAGCAGATCGGCTCCTGCCGCGTACGCGTCGGTCGCGTAATAGACCCGCGATGGCGCCTTGGCCACGTCCAGAGAGGCGAAAGGCATGGTCGACACGATCGCAGACGCCCGCCGACCGTCGGCATGGAGTACATGCCGGACAACGGCTCGGACCTGGGCCTCCGTGATCGGATACATCCAGCGACGATGAGGCATGGGAAGCACCGCGATCCTCAGGCGCCGCACCCCTGATTCCACATGGTCCAGCTGCGGCCGCAAGCGATCACCTGGACGTCGGGTGATGACAGATCGCGGGGGGTCGATCCACAACACATCGACGGAGGGAGCCAACGCGGAAGCCAGTCGGCGGTCCGTGCCCGCCAACGAGTCCCAGCGAGAACCGGCACGCCACACGATCAGGGGTCGTCCGGGTTGGTCTGCAGACAGGACGTCGCCCTGGCCTCTCCACGTGACGTTCGCCCCCTTCATGCGAAGGACGCTACGGATCAGATCGGTCGCATACCCACGACCTGGGGTCCCTTCCCCAATTTGTGGGTAAACGGAGGTCGGCCGGAATCAGGAGTGGCACAAGGACGGATCGTGTGCGCATGGGGGAGATGTGTTGTGGTGTGGTTGGCACTGGTATCGCTGGCCCGTGGCGTGGCCCGCTCGTCTGGTCGGGCGGTGACCTGCGATGTACCTGGTAGACGCCCTCTCGGTACTACTCCGTAGGTGGTACATCGTCTTGGCCGGGGTGCTCGTGCTCGGCGGTGGCGTCGCTGCTGTCGTCACCTACGTCCCGACCACGTGGCAGTCATCCGGTCAGATGCTCCTCCTACTGCCGCCTCAGGGCTCCGGCACGGATGAGCCTGTCAATCCCTATCTGAACCTCCAGGCCGGGCTGACAACGGCGGCTTCCCTTGTCACCGGGGCAGTGACCGCCAAGGACATCGAGAAGGAAATGGAAGACGCGGGTTTTGAGTCGGAGTACGCAGTCGCGGTGGTCCCGGGCACCGGCCCGCTCATCAGTGTTACGACCAAGGACAGCGACCCCGACATGGCGACGGCCACGCGGGAGGCCGTCATGGCTTGGATCGACTCGGAGCTCCTGCGCATCCAAGAAGAGGTCAACGTCCCGAAGACGCAGTACATGAGCGCAACCCGGTCGAGTGTCAGCCGCACGGCAGAGGCTCTCCCGGGCAGCAAGCTCCGGGCACTGGCTGCGCTGTTTGCGGTTGTCGCGCTCTTGACCCTGGTCCTGACCTTCGGGCTCGACCGACTGCTCCTGCGCCGTGCGGCCCTGCCCGCGACTGAGCCGAAGGGCAAAGCTGCAAACGCGGAGTCGACGTCAGTTCGGGAGCCAGAGTCTGAGCCGGAGGTTGCCGTCAAAGTCTCGGTGGAGGACGAGAAGGCCGACGGACTGCTGCTCCAGTTCCACCCCAAGCGACTCCGGCTCCTCAGGTCCGCAGGCAGAACAAGCCGCGGCAGTCGAACAAGCGGAAGTCCGGTCGATCCCCCCGCGTGGGGGCCGACAGGTGATGCGGCGGCCAACCGTCGCACGAACTATCGCGCCGGGGTCGGCCCTCCCCCTTCGGGGCTCGAGCCCCCTGCGTCTGCCTGCCTGCGGCTTCGTGGTCCTGTACGCCGTCCTGCTGCTCTGCGTGCCCTCGCAGCTGATCTTCCGTCCGCTGGGCGCTCCTGGAACACCCGCCAACATGCTGGGGATGTGCGCGCTGGCCTGGTGGGCGGCGGCCTCCATCGGCGGGCTCAACCCGGTCAAGCGGTTCACCCCGACGCGCATCACGGTGGCCCTGCTGACCGTGGCCGTTCTCGGGAGCTATGCGAGCGGGATGTTGCAGGGCTGGTACGCACCCGCGAGACGTGCGCCAGGCGACGGACGAGTTCTGGACACTGGTTCCGCCGAGCGTGGGCGAGACCACCGGCGTCATGATCAGCTGCGGCGGACCGGGGGCTGCTCTCCTTCGCCGCGTGGATGGGGATCGTGCTCATCACAGCGGAGGGCCTCCGATCGTGGCGCGACATCGAGCTGGTGGGCGAGTGGCTGGTCTGGCTCGGCGCCTTCGTGGCCACCATCGGGATCGTCCAGTTCACGACGGGCCTCAACATCGCTGCCTTCTTCGACATCCCGGGTCTCAGCGCCAACTCCGACTTCGGCGGGGTCGACTCACGCTCCGTCCTCAACCGGGTCTCGGCGACGGCTGTGCACCCCATCGAGTACGGCGTGGTGCTGGGCGGACTGCTGCCCCTGGCAGTGCACCGGATGATCCGTCGTTGGTCGCGCCCTCTGGCGCCGTGCCCGGCGGTCGTCATCTTCGTGGGCTGCTTCATGTCGGTGTCACGGTCGGCCGTGCTCGTCGGTCGGGTCGCGTTCGTCGTGCTGCTGCTCGGTTGGCCCGCGAGGTGGAGGCTCAACGCCCTCCTGCTGACGCCGTTCGCGGTGGTGGGCCTGCGGCTCGCCGTCCCCGGCCTCGTCGGGACCTTGATCTCGCTGTTCAAGAACCTCGGCAACGACCCGAGCATCAGCGGGCGGACCAGCGACTACGGCGTCGATCTTCGGCGTGATCGGCGACAACCCGCTCTTCGGCAGGGGACTGTTCACCTTCGTGCCGCGCTACTACCGGATCGTGGACAACCAGTACCTCATGTTCGGTGTCGAGCTCGGTGTCGTCGGTCTGCTGGCAGTGCTCGCGTTCTTCGCAGTGGCGTTCGTCCAGGCGCTCGCCGCCCGACGTCGGGCCATGGACGGCTCCTCCCGCGACCTCAGTCTGGTCGTCGCGGCGTCCATCGGTGGCATGACGACCAGCTTCATCACCTTCGACGCGCTCAGCTATCCCATGGCGGCTGGCCTGATGATGCTTCTGGTGGGCGTTGCCGGCGCCTGCTGGCGTCTGACCACGCGTCGACGACCCGAACAGCCCCTACCGACCCGCACGAGCATCGTGGCGTACCGCTCGAGCAGGCTCCGCGAACGCGCGCGAGAACCAGCAACAGGAACGTGGTCGCATGAGCGAGCACGTCGCGGTGGTGGTCGTCACCTACAACAGCGCCGACGTCATCGCAGGCCTGGTGGCCTCGCTGGGGCCCGGCATGGGACAGGTGCCCTGGCACCTGGTGGTCGCCGACAACGACTCGCAGGACGACACGCGTCGCGCGTCGTGGGCACGGTGGCACCGGACGCGACCGTGCTGGCGCTCCCGGACAACCGGGGCTACGCGGCAGGGATCAACGCCGCGGTCGCGGCCGCACCGCCGCACTCGGCCGTGCTCGTGCTCAACCCCGACGTCCGGCTCGAGCCGGGGTGCGTGCCCGACGCTGCTCGCGGCCATGCGTCGCACCGGCGCCGCGATCGTCGTCCCGCAGCTGCTCGACGCCTCGGGCGAGCTGATCCACTCGATGCGTCGCACGCCGACGGTGCTGCGGACCCTGGGGGACGCATTCTTCGGCGCGGTGCGCGCCGGCCGCCTCCCGCTCCTGGGCGAGATGGTGACCGACCCCCGCGCCTACGAGCGTGAGCAGGACGTCGACTGGGCCGAGGGCTCCACCCAGCTCGTCGACGCGGCGAGGCTGGAGCGCGTGGGACGAGGACTACTTCCTCTACTCCGAGGAGACCGAGTTCCACCTGCGCATGGGTGACCGCGGCCTGGCCGTGCGCTACGTGCCCACCGCCCGGGCGATCCACCTCGAGGGAGGTTCGGCCACGTCCACCCGGTTGTGGCCGCTGCTGGTGGCCAACCGGTGGCGCCTGTTCCGCGCCCGGCACGGGGCGGTGCACAGTGCGGCGTTCTGGGCGGCGCTGCTGGCGCGCGAGTCGAGTCGCGCCCTGTTGGGTCGGCCCACCTGCCGGCGAGCGGCGCTCGTGCTGCTGCGGCCGTCGTTGCTGCGGGCCACCAGGGGGCCCGAGTGGCTGGACGCCGTCAGCGCCAGCGCTTGACCGCGCCGACCAGAGCTCGCTCGGCCCGGCGCCCGAGTGCCTGTCGACCGAGCATGGTGGTCCCGAACGCTGTCGGCAGTGTCGCCGTCGCGGACCGAGAAGCGCGGCTGGAGCCAGGCCCCTTCCCTGGCCCACCGGCGGTCGCTGGTGTGCACGGCGGCGTAGCGGAGCTCGCGGAGGTGGCCGAGCAGCTCGCGGTCGTACCTCCCGAGCGGCAGCGCCGCCTCCGTCACTGGAGAGCGGACCACCTCTGTGAGGACCCGGCGGGCCTCCTCCAGCTCCCGGCGGCGCTGGCCCGGATCAAGTCCACGCCAGGGCCGGTGGTCCATGCCGTGCGTGCCGATGCCCATCCCCGCGTCCGCCAGGGCCTGCACATCTTCGGTGCGGAGGCTCCCTGGCCGGTCCAGCCTGCCGGCGAGGACGAAGAACGTCGCCCGCAGGCCACGCTCGAGCAGTCCGGGAAGTCCCAGCGCGATGTCGGAGGCGTTGCCGTCGTCGAAGCTGATCCGCACCCGCGGGTCCTCGGCCAGGAGGTCAAGGACCTGGACGAACGTGCCGTGGTCCACCCAGTAGGGGGCTTCTCCCGGCTCGAGCTCGCGCCCCGGTGTGCCGATCCCGTGGAAGCACACGTTGATGCGTGTCCGGCCCCCCGTGGTCATGGGCAGACGCTAGGCGTGAGCTGGACCTCCCGGGGGCACTCGTCGGGTGATACCCCATTTGTGGGTAATGCCCGTGCGCGCATCCAAGACGACGTGAAGCCGCTGGATGCTTGTCGCCATGGGGGGTTCGGCTGTCGTGCTCGCGCCGATCACCGGGGATGACGTCCCCGAGGTGGCGGCGTACCTGCACCGTGCCCTCAACGACAAGCTGAGCGCCGAGCAGTGGGCACGCTCGATCGTGCCGCCTTGGTCGTGCGAATCCCCCAACCACGGCTTCCACCTGCGTGACGAGGACGGGGTGGTCGGGGTCGCCCTCGCCTTCTACGCCGACCGGCTGGTCGATGGGCGCATCGAGCGGGTCTGCAACCTGGCTGCCTGGTGCGTCGACGAGGCCTTCCAGTCGCAGGGACTGAGGCTCCTGCGCGCCCTGCTGGGCCAGCGCGGCTACCACTTCACCGACCTCTCGCCCAGTGGCAACGTCGTGGCCCTCAACGAGCGCCTCAAGTTCCGCCACCTCGACACCGCGACCACGCTCGTCCCCAACCTGCCGCTGCCCGTCCCGCGGTGTGCGAGCCATCACCGACCCGGACCGGATCGCCGCGCGACTGACCGGTCGTCAGCGACAGATCTTCGAGGACCACCGCGACGCTGCCGCGGCCCGCCACGTCGTGCTCGACGTCTCGGGGCTGCCGCTGTACGTCGTCCACCGCAAGGACCGTCGCAAGGGGTTGCCGGTCTTCGCGTCGCTGCTGCACGTCTCCGATCGTCGATCTGCTTCCGCGGGCCTGGGGCCGGCTGTCGAGCCACCTGCTGGCCCAGGGCGCGGTGGCGACGTTGGTCGAGCAGCGTGTCACCGGCTGGACGCCACCGCTCGCGCGCGCGCTGTCGCGGCCGCGACCCAAGATGTTCCGCAGCGACGACCTCGCAGCCGAGGACGTCGACTACCTCTACAGCGAGCTCACCTGCGTGGCCTGGTGAGCGGCCGGCGCGAGCAGAAGGGGAAGCCCAGACGATGAGGACACGAGTCCACCACCTGCTGGAGGAGTCCGCCGCCCGGCATCCGCAGCGACCGGCCATGTCCGCGGGGCGGGACACCCGCACCTACGAGCAGGCCTGGCAGGAGGTTCGAGCGGTGGCCGCCGGTCTCGTCGACCTCGGGGTGCGACCCGGCGACCGGGTGGCGGTGTTCCTCGACAAGCGGATCGAGACCGTCGTGTCGCTGCTTGCCGCGTCGTTTGCCGGCGCGGCCTTCGTCCCCGTGAACCCGGTGCTCAAGCCCCGCCAGGTGGCTCACGTGGTCGGCGACAGCGGCTCCGTGGCGATCGTGACGACGGCCCGCCGGTGGGCGACGCTGGCCGATTCCCTGGGGGCGACTGACCTGCGCCACGTGGTGCTCGTCGACGAGCCCGGCGAGGCGCTGCAGGTCGGTGTCTCCGTCCACGCCTACGCTGCCCTGTCGGGCGCGGATCCGCTTCCGGAACCCAGCCCACGGCCACCCGACGGGGACCGCGCGGCGATCCTCTACACCTCCGGCAGCACCGGCTCGCCCAAGGGCGTCGTGCTCAGCCACCGCAACCTGTTGGTCGGGGCGGAGAGCGTGAGCACGTACCTCGGCAACAGCTGCCGACGACGTGGTCCTCGCGGCACTGCCCCTCAGCTTCGACGCCGGGCTCAGTCAGGTCACGACCTCCATGGCGGTGGGGGCCCACGTGGTGCTCGCCAACTACCTGGTGGCCCGTGACCTGGTCTCCCTGTGCGCGCGCCACCAGGTCACCGGCCTGACCTGCGTGCCCCCGCTGTGGATCCAGCTCATGGACCAGGAGTGGCCGGTCGAGGCCACTCGGTCGCTGCGCTACTTCGCCAACACCGGGGGCAAGATGCCGGCGACGACGTTGAAGCGGTTGCGCGACACGTTTCCGGGGGCCGATCCCTACCTGATGTACGGCCTGACGGAGGCGTTCCGGTCGACCTATCTCGACCCGGCTGAGGTCGACCGTCGGGGCGACTCGATCGGCAAGGCCATCCCCAATGCCGAGATCCTCGTCCTGCGGCCCGACGGCACGCCCTGCGCAGCAGGGGAGGAGGGGGAGCTCGTCCACCGTGGCCCGCTGGTCGCCCTCGGCTACTGGGACGACCCGGAGCGCACCGCGCAGCGGTTCCGCCCGCTCCCCGCGACCGCGAGCTGGCAGGCTCCCGAGCTGGCGGTGTGGTCCGGTGACACCGTCGTCGCCGACGAGGAGGGCTTCCTCTACTTCGTGGGCCGTACGGACGAGATGATCAAGACCTCCGGCTATCGGGTGAGCCCCACCGAGATCGAGGAGGCCGCCTACCGGACGGGACTGGTTCGCGACGCCGTCGCGCTCGGGATCCCGGAGGAGGGCCTGGGGCACCGCGTGGTGCTCGTGGCTTCAGGGGAGGTCCTCGACCCCGCCGAGCTGCTCCGGACGCTGCGCCGCGACCTGCCTCTGTTCATGGTCCCGGCGCGAGATCGTGGTGCGCGAGGAGCTGCCTCGCTCGCCCAACGGGAAGTTCGACCGGGTGATCCTCGCCCAGGAGGTCGCCCGTGAGCTCACCGAACGCGGCGGCAACACGGAGTTCGCCTCGTGATCGCCGCGGAGCACGCCCGACAGTTCGTCGGCGTCGACGGGCGCCTCGAGGTCGGGGGGATCGCCGCTGGATCGGCTGGCGGCCCGGGTCGGCTCGACCCCGTTCTTCGCCTACGACCGTGAGCTGATCACCCGCCGTGTCGCCGAGGTGCGCGCTGCGCTGCCCGACGACCTCGACCTGGGCTATGCCGTCAAGGCGAACCCGATGCCGGCGGTCGTGCAGCACCTCGCGAGCCAGGTGGACACCCTCGACGTGGCGTCGGCGGGAGAGATGGCCGTCGCCCTCGACACCGGGACGCCTGCCGACCGGGTCACCTTCGCCGGACCCGGCAAGACAGACGACGAGCTCCGCCGGGCGGTCGCCGCGGGAGTGCTCGTCGAGGTGGAGTCGGAAGGGGAGGTCCGCCGACTCCTCGCCGCCGGCCGTGAGCTGGGACTCACGCCGCGCGCCGCCGTCCGGGTCAACCCTGACTTCGCCGTCAAGGGCTCCGGCATGCGGATGGGAGGGGGGCCGCAGCAGTTCGGGGTCGATGCGGAGGCAGTGCCCGACCTGATGGACCTGATGGCCGACCTCGGAGTGCCGCTGGAGGGCTTCCACGTGTTCGCCGGCTCGCAGAACCTGCACGCCGCGATCCTGGCGGAGGCGCAGGAGCGCACGGTCGACCTGGTGCTGGAGCTCGCCAAGCGAGCCCCAGCGCCGATCCGCTACGTCAACCTGGGCGGCGGATTCGGCATCCCCTACTTCGAGAAGGACATGCCGCTCGACCTCGCCGCGGTCGGCGACAACCTCGAGCGACTGTGCGCGGAGCGCCTACGGCCGGTGCTGGGCGACGCTCGGGTCGGGGTCGAGCTCGGTCGCTACCTCGTCGGGGAGGCCGGTGTCTATGTCACCCGGGTCGTCGATCGGAAGATCTCGCGCGGGACGACGTACGTCGTCGTGGACGGCGGCATGCACCACCAGCTCGCCGCCTCGGGGAACTTCGGGCAGGTCATCCGGCGCAACTACCCGATCGCCGCGAGACAGGTCCGCCGACGACCCTGAGGAGGTCACCGTGGTGGGCTCCCTGTGCACGCCACTGGACCTGCTCGGCGACCGTGTGCTCCTGCCGCGCCTCGAGGTCGGCGACCTGGTGGTCGTCCTCCAGGCCGGCGCCTACGGCCTCACCGCGAGCCCGACCGCGTTCCTGGGGCATCCGGCCCCGATGGAGGTCCTGGTGTGAGCGCCTCGATCGCACATCCGAACAACCCAGCACCCCGGAGGTAGCCGTGCAGACCACGCAGCAGGACATCAGCGCCGTCATCGAGGTGCTCGTGAGCACGCTCGGCATCGAGGATCGGGCGCAGCACCTGGATGCGTCGACACCCCTCTTCGGCGAGCTGCCCGAGCTCGACTCCCTGGGAGTGGTCGAGCTCATCGTCGCGCTGGAGGGTCGTTTCGACATCCAGATCGACGACGAGGACATCACCGGAGACGTCTTCGAGACCGTCGGGAGCCTGGCCGACTTCGTGACTGCAAAGCAGTCGCGACGATGACGCTTCTCGGCGCCGTCGCGGAGCGGCTGCGCCACACACTCGTGGAGGCTCCCGGTTCGGCTGGGGCTCGCATGCGAGCCCGCCGGTGGGAGTTGGTGGAGCAGTTCTTTCCCGATTTGGCCGACATGTCCGTGCTGGACCTGGGCGGGACAGTCGAGTGGTGGCGCCGCGCACCGCTTCGACCGAAGGACGTGACGGTCCTCAACCTGTTCGAGCCGGGCGATTCCGATGACCCGACGCTGATTCCTGTCACCGGTGACGCGTGCCGTGCCACGGACGTGCTTCGGGCTGCGGGTGCCCCGACGTCCTACGACGTGGTCTTCTCGAACTCGCTACTCGAGCACGTAGGCGGTCACGCGCAACGATCCGCGCTGGCGTCGGAGGTTCGCAGCATCGCACCGCGCCACTGGGTCCAGACGCCGTACCGCTACTTTCCGCTCGAACCGCACTGGCTCTTTCCGGGTCTCCAGTTCGTGCCGATGGCTGCGAGGGCACGCCTAGCTGCCCGGTGGCCACTCGCCCACAGCAGACCTGACTCTGCTGAGGCCGCCATGTCCGAGGTGCAGTGGACCGAACTCGTCGGGGTGGCCGAGCTGCGCTCCTACTTCCCAGCGTCACACGTGCATCACGAGCGCGTGGCCGGGATGACCAAGTCGCTCATCGCCGTCCGGGGCGGCGTGCTGGCGCGTTAGTTCGACGGATTGACCGTTCCTCCATCGTCCCAGACGTTGCCCGACCACTCGTTGCCGTTGGCATAACGGTCGAATGACGTGACCGGACCGTAGATGCCGCACTTGCGGTTGTTGCCACGCTCGAAAACGTTGTTGGTGAAGCGAACATTGGTTGCCCGGTATGGCTTCGACGTGGTGTTCCCGCCGTAGAAGCAATAGGAGATCGAGGAGTCGTTGGCCCTCAGGAAGTTGTTGTCGACGGTGACGTTGTCGATGGGCTCGAAGTCACCGAAGAGGGAGAGATCGCCGCTGCATCCACCGTCGGTGGCGTTGACCAAAGCGGTGCAGTGGAGCGTGTTGTGGCGCAGAAGCATGTTCTTTCCGCCGTTGGAGATGAACGCGTTGTTGTGGTAACTCCCGCCGTCCGGGTTGTACTGGTCATGTAGCCAGGAGTCGGTCAACTCGCAGTTGTCGTTGCAGTGAAAGTTGTGCTGGCCGCCTGTGACGTCCACTCGCCTCGCGGTGATGTTCCAACCCCAGAGGGCCCCCGTGGAGTTTGCTCCGCCGCGAACGTCGGAGTCGGTGACGGTGACCGAACTCCCACCATCCTGGAAGATCGACTGGATGCGGGGCACCAGAGAGTTCTCGATGACCACCCCGGTGGTGTGGATGAGCAGGGCATCGCAGGCGCCTGTGGCGTCGACGCCGGAAAGGGTGCGCGCCGAGGTGATCGTGCAAGGTCCTGTGTATGGGGCCAGGGCGGTACCCGCCGGCACGCCGGTGTTGTTCGGCCCCGGCCATGCGGACGACGCGGTCGGCGTCGGCGGGGTCGGTGTCGTCGGGTCCTGTGACGTGCCGCTGGCGATGCTCGCCGAGGCGACATACGACTTCGGCTTCCGCGCGATCACGGCCGGTCGTTGGCTCTCGGAGCGCATGACCCGCGACCACGGCCTCGTCGCCGATCACTTCGAGTTCGGCTGCGACCTCACGCACTACCAGCTCGACACCTCGCCCGGCGCACGCGATCGGCGCAGAGGCGTGGCCTACTACTGTCGTCCGTCCACGCCCCGTCGTGCCCACGAGCTCGCGCTGGTCGCGCTCGAGGTGTTCGCCGAGCAGCACCCCGAGGTGCCGATCCACCTCTACGGCGAGGCCGTCTCCGGCCTCGGCTTCGAGGTCACCCACCACGGCCTGCTGACCCCGCAGGCGCTCGGCGAGCTCTACAACACCTGCATCGCAGGCTTGGCGCTGTCGGCGACCAACGTGTCCCTCGTGCCGCACGAGATGCTCGCCGCTGGTTGCATCCCGGTCGTCAACGAAGGCGAGCACAGTCGGCTGGTCCTCGACAACGACTACGTCGAGTACGCCCCGCCGTTCGGTCTTGCATCGGCCCTCAGCCGTCTGGTCCAGGCCTCGGAGGAGGAGCGCGGCGTCCGCGCAGCCGCAGCGGCTGCCAGCGTGACGACCCGCAGCTGGGAGACGGCCGGCGACCAGGTGCTGGCGGCGATTCGCAGCACCGTGGCGCCGTACGCCATCAGCGCGCGCTGACGCCT
>CAWCGI010000002.1:0-572886 GCA_963795065.1 uncultured Actinomycetota bacterium
TCGGGACGGAGGTCCAGCCCTGGGACTCCACGCGCGCCAGGGTGAACATCAAGGTGGCAAGCGATCCGACGCCGACGACGGCCCCGGGGACGTCGAACTGGGTCAGGCTCGCGGGTCCCTTCGGGTCACGTGCGACGACGTGGAGCGTCGCGGCGATGGCGACGACGCCGATCGGCACGTTGATCCAGAAGATCGCCTCCCAGCTGGCCCACGTGGTGAGGACACCGCCCAGGGCGACACCGACGGCGATGCCCAGGCCCCCGATGGCTCCCCAGAGCGCAAGGCCCCGGGCCTTCTGCTTGCCGGTGTAGGTGGTGCTGATGATGGACAGTGCTGCGGGCGTCATGAGGGCGGCCGCCGCTCCTTGTGCGGCACGACCGGCGATGAGCTCCACTGCGCCGCCGGCGAACCCGGTGAACAGTGACGCGGCGGTGAACAGCGTCAGGCCGGTGAGGAACACCGCCCGTCGGGAGACCAGGTCGGCGATCCTCCCCCCGAGGAGCAGGCAGCCGCCCGAGAGGAGGAGGTAGGCGGTGACGACCCACTGCAGGTCGCTGCTGCCCAGCCCGAGCTCGTGGCCGATGGTCGGCATCGCGGTGTTGACGACGGAGATGTCGATGACGACGAGGACCTGTGCGACGAGCGCGACGATCATCGGGCCCCAGGGTCGTGTGTCGGTGTGGGCGTCCGCCTCGACGGCGGAGCCGTGGTGTCCGTGCATGGGTGCCTCCGGGTAGTGAGTGGTGAGCGGTGCGGATGGGGTGGTGCTGGTTCGGTGAGGTCGAGACTGCAAGAGATGCGACCTGGTCGCCCCGGTCACATGGCCGGGGTTGCCGGGTCAGGAGCGAGGCCGCGCGAGCGTCGCTGCCAGCGCAGCGGTGAGCAGCGCGACGACCGCGGCTGCCGTGAACGCCGCCGAGAACCCGGAGGGATCGAGGGCACCGTCGACCGGACGCCCGCGGCGAGGCCGATGACGACGAACACGGCGGTCCCGAGCGCTCCACCCACCTGCATCGAGGCGCCGGCGAGGCCGGACGCCAGACCGGTGTGCGTGGTGGGCACCGCGGAGGCCAGGACCATGGTGGTGGGGGTGAAGCTGAGGGCGACGCCGGTGGCGACGAGGAGCAGGCCAGGGAGGACGGAGACGACGTAGCCGGATCCGGTTGGCGCATTCGCCAGCCAGAGGTGCCCTGCGGCGAGGACGACGAGCCCCAGGACCATGCTGCGCACCGGTCCGATCGCGCCCAACACTCGCGGCAGCACGGCCAACGAGACGGCGAACCCCGTCAGGGACGTGGGGACCATGGCGAAGCCCGCCTGCTCCGGGGACATGGCGAGGACCTGCTGGAAGTAGAGCGCGACCAGGACGAAGGTCGAGGCGCGGGACGCCCCGCCGAGCAGCGCGACGGCAGTTCCGGTGCGCAGCATGCGCGACCGGAAGAGCTCGAGGGGGACCAGCGGGTCCGCGGCCCGGCGCTCGATGGCGATGAACGCCGCCATCAGGACCGACGAGACGGCGAGCAGGCCGACGACCCGCGGGGAGGTCCAGGCGTGGTCGACGGCATCGACAGCACCGTGCACGAGGGTGATCACCGCCCCGGTCACAGCGGCGGCGCCCGCCCAGTCGACGGTACGTCGGACACCCGGCGCGTCCTCCACCAGCACTCGCCGGGCCAGGGCAATGGCGGCCAGGGACACCGGAACGGTCACCAGGAACACGGCCCGCCAACCCACGGTGCCGGCGAGCACTCCCCCGCTCACGACGCCGGTGGCTCCGCCCAGCGTCGACGCAGCACCCCACGCCCCCATCGCCCGGGCGCGTTGTGCCGCCGGGAAGGTGACGAGCAACAGGGACATGGCCGCCGGACTCAGGCCGGCGGCACCGATCCCCTGGACGACGCGGCCCAGGATCAACAGCTCCTTGGTCACCGCCACTGCCGCGAGGAGGGTTCCGACTGTGAAGAGGGACGCCCCGACGACGAAGACGCGGCGGCGACCGAACAGGTCTGCGGCCCGGCCCGACAGCAGCAGCAGCCCCGCAAAGGCGAGGACGTAGGCATTCACGACCCAGGTCACGGCCGCCGGACCGAAGCCGAGCTCGGACTGGATCGAGGGCAGCGCGACGTTCACGATCGAGGTGTCGAGCATGACGAGGAACTGCGCGGACACCAGCAGGCCGAGCGCGACCCGGTCCCGTCGCGTCATCGTCACTGTTGTCATGGATGAGGGGGTGGTCACCGTGGTCTTCATGGATCTGTCCTCACGCGGCCAGTCGGGGCAGAGGGGCGTCGAACCGGGCGGCGCGGGCGGTGCCGCATCGGGGGCAGTGACGGCCTCGCACGAGATCCATGTCCTGACCGCACCAGCAGACGTCGGTGGTTTCGCCCGCTGGGGGCCGCACCTGCGTCGTGTCCGAGATCGTCGAGATCCTGTCCATCGTCCTCACCGCCTGGGTTGGTTGCCGTTGTTGGCTGATGTCTCCACGGTGCCGCTGCACCGCGTCGGTCGAACCGGTCGAATGGCCGGGTTCCACCCGGTTGCCGCGGGTTCAGCGCGTCGTGAGTGGCGTCCCGGTGCGGACCGCCCGGACGACGGAGGCGATGGCCTGCACCGAGGCGGCCGCGCCCAGCGGGTCCTCGACGCATGCCGGCGTGGCTGGCCGCCGCCTCGCGCGTGACGGCGTTGCTGGACAGCTCTGCCATCTGCACCTGTGCCTCGGTCCAGCCGTCGGTGTCGCGTGCGTTCTCCGCGCTGGTCAGCACGACGAGCGGCCGGTCTCCGAGAGTGGTGAGCGCCCGAGCCTGCTCGAACACCACGGGGAGCATCGAGAGCTCGTCGCGGGCGTTGCGCCCGGCACGGGGCGTCGCCGACATGGCGTCCACGGGTGCCGCGTCGTCGGCGGGAAGGTGCGATCCGGCCAGCAACAGTCCGAGCCCCAGCCGGGCCAGCGTGGGCAGGACGCCGTACGCGCGCCGCATCAGCGCGTACTGGAAGGGGTAGCTGGGGATCGCGTCGAACTGGTGGGGACTGGTGCTGTCGAGCAGCACCATGCCGGCCACCTCGTCGGCGTACTGGTCGGCGTACGTCATGGCGTAGGGACCACCGATCGAGTGGCCCACCAGCACGAACGGGCCCGTCTCCCCGGCGGCTGCGAGCAGTGCGTGGAGGTCCTCGGCGGCAGCGATGCCGTCCTGGGGGTGCTCGACGTCGTCGCTCCAGCCCTGACCGGCGCGGTCGTACGCACAGACTCGCGTGGTGGGGGCGACCCCGTCGAGGATCCGGGCCCAGGACCCGGAGAACTCGCCGAGGCCGCTGACGAGGACGACGGTCGGCTGGCCCTGGCCGCGGCAGTCGAGGTGGAGGTCGTGGTCACCCACGGAGTGGATGGCGCCCGGCGCCGGATAGGTGTTGGCGAAGGAGTCGGTGGCGATGTTCCTGACGCCGGCGCCCACGGAGGCGACGGCGAGGAGGACCAGCGCGACCGTGACCAGCCACCGACCGGGACCCGTCAGATCCCGCCGCATCCGGACGTACGTCCACACGCTCAGCGCCAGAGCCAGGGGCGGCCACACCCACGTGAGCACGGTCATCGTGTGGTCCGAGGGCGCGAAGGCCATCAGGGCTGCACCGGTCGACGTCATCGCGACCGCGGGTACGGCAGCCCAGGACTGGGGGCGATCCGTTCGCCCGGAGAGGACGTGCAGCATCGCCCAGCCGAGGCCGAAGCCGAGCAGCGCCGCACCAGCGGTCACACCTTCGGTGGCGCCCGGGAAGACCACCAGGGTGAGGAGGGCGGCAGCAGCCAGTCCGGTGGCCAGCGAGCCGACGACGACCCGGGTGACCGGTCGACTCCCGGGGCTCGTGACGTTCGATCGGACGCGGCGGTGGACGTCGATGCTCATGGACTTCTCGCTCTCGCAGTGGTGGTGGTGGCACTGCGGTCGAGAGTGGTCGGTCGGGCGCACGGTCACCCCGGTCAGATGGCCGGGATGTGTCGGACAGGGCAGCGAGCGACTCAGCCCAGGTCGAGCCGGGCCAGCTCGCCGCGCGAGGTGACACCTGCCTTGGCGAAGACGTTGCGCAGGTGGAAGGCCACCGTGCGCGGAGAGATCCAGCACTGCGCGGCCACGTCCTTGTTGGACATGCCCGAGCTGACGAGCTGGGCGATCTTGAGCTCGGTCGGCGTGAGCTGCAGCAGGGTCGAGGGGTCGCGCTTGCGCGCCGTCTCTCCCGAGGCCCGCAGCTCCGAATCCGCCCGCGAGGCCAGCCACTGGGCCCGGACGTCGTGGAAGGTCTCGAGGGCGCGACGCAGGTGGATGCGGGCGTCCACGCGCCGCTGGCTGCGACGCAGCCACTCGCCGTACGCCAGCTCGACGCGCGCCGCGTCCAGAGGTCGACCTCCGGTGGCAGCGTCCGACAACGCTCGCTCGAACAGCACCTCGGCATCGGCGTCGGCCGTGAGCGCCTTGCCGAACGCCACGGCGGAGAGCGCCCACGGGCGACGGGTGGCCTCGGCGAAGGACGCGAGGTCCTCGGTCCAGGCCCGTGCCGTCGCGACCTCACCGGCACGGACGGCGGCCTCGATCCGCTCGGTGGCCGACAGCCGCTCGAGCACCGGCATCCGCATGCGGCCGAGCTGGTGGAAGGCGCCGGAGGCGTCTCCCGTGCTCGCCGCACGGATGCCCATGGCCCACCGGGTCAGGTCGTGCACCGGATCCGCCATGATGCCGAGCGGATGCGCCGCGACCAGCTCCTCCAGCCGCGGCAGCAGGTCGTCGTAGTCGTCCCGGTCCTGCTGGGCCGCCAGGAGAGCGAGCCAGGCGATCGGGAGCGCGGTCACCGCGGGTTGGCCGATGCTCGTGCCCAGGGCCACGGCCTCCTCGGCACTGACGCGCAGGGCGACGTGGTCTCCCCTCGTCCAGTGCCCGAAGCAGAGCCGCTGCAGGCAGTAGGTCACCGCGGTGGCGGCACCCACCTCCCGCGCGCGAGAGAGGGCGAAGGAGTAGAACCGCTGCTGCGGTCCGTCGGCACCGAGCTGGAGGGCGGCGTTGCCGAGGTTCCACAGCACGTCGCGGTCGTCGACAGCGGCACCGATCTCGAGGGCGACGTCGAGCGCATCCGCTGCGGCTCCCCAGTCCGCGTCCGCGACCAGGGTCATTGCCACCAGCATCTGCCGCAGGCACCGTGTCCGCGGAGAGGGGTCTGCGGTGGTTGCCGCCAGGAGCTCATCGGTGTGCATCGGCGTACCGCTGTCGGCACCGAAGGTGCGCATCACGGCCGCGGCGACGCCGATGTCCAGAGCACGGACCGGGTCGGCCGGCAGCACCGCGTGCGCGGCGTCCACGAACATGCGGTGCGCCTCCGGGGCCGAGCCGATGTTGACCTCGATGTGCCCGCGCAACCGTGCCACGTCACACAGCAGGAGTGCGTCCTCCGTGCCCTCCCTGGCAGCGCCGAGCAGGGACTGCGCGCGCGCCGCCTGCCCGCATGCCCAGGCACTGCGTGCCGCGGCGAAGCCCAGGTGGGCGCGTCGAGCGGCGTCGGTGGACAGCTCCGCCGCCCGCTCGTACGCCGCCAGCGCCGCGACGTGGCCACCACGGCGTTGCGAGCGCTCCCCCACCCGCTCGAGGGCGTCGACCAGGTCGGCGTCCGGCCCCTCGGCGGCGCAGGCGCGGTGCCAGACCTCGCGGTCCTCGTGCCCCGACCCGGCCAACGCCCCGGCCAACGCCCGGTGAGCTCCCCGACGGTCCGCCGCGGTGGCGGCCTGGTAGATCGCCGAGCGCACCAGAGGGTGTTGCAGGGACACGGAGCCGCCCGCGTCCACCAGCAGCCCGGAGTCGATCGCACGCTCCACCACGTCGTCGTCCAGTCCCCAGTGCGCACCCGCACGACGTAGCACGTCGGGCTGGCCCGTGTCATCGGCGGCCGCGAGCAGCAGCAGGCGCTGCACCGGGGCCGGCAGTCGGCGGCTGCGGTCCAGCAAGGCCTGCTCGACCCGGGCGGTGAGGTGGAGCGTCGTCGGCAGCGCGGCCGAGCCCTCGAGCTGGGCTGCCGTGAGCTCGCCGGGCAGCTCGAGGAGGGCCAGCGGGTTCCCGCCCGTCTCCGCGATGAGCCGTTGGGCGACCTCGTCTGCCGGGTCAGCGCCCAGCCTGGCCGCCAGGAGGGCGCGGGATTCCTCGGCGTCGAGACCAGTGAGGACCAGCTCGGCCAGTCCGGGCGCCTCGAAGACCGCCGCCGCACCGTCGCGCGCCGCGAACACCATCACCACCCGGTCCGCCCCGAGCCGCCGGGCACAGAACAACAGCGCTCCCGCGCTGGCCGGGTCCAACCAGTGTGCGTCGTCGACGACGCACAGCACGAGGCTCTCCTCGGCAGCCGCCGTCAGCAGCGACAGCGTGGCCACCCCCACCAGGAACGGCTCGACCGATGGGCCGTCGTCCTCCCCGAACGCCACCCGGAGGGCACGCGCCTGGGGCGGCGGAAGCTGCTCGCGCAACCGGGCTCAGCGGCCGCAGCAGGCGGTGCAGTGCAGCGAAGGCGAGCGGTGCCTCGACCTCGAGCCCCTGGGTGCGCAGCACCGTGGTCCCCTCGTGGTCGGCGACCACCGAGCCCAGCAGCGCGGACTTGCCGACCCCTGGTTCACCTCGAACGACGACGCTGCCGGCCGTCCCGCGGCGGGCCTCTTCGACGAGCGCCGCGAGGAGCGCCCGTTCGGGGCCCCGGCCGACCAGCACTGCCGAACGTACACGCTCACGAGCCCCGAGTAGTCCCTGCAACCCGGCAGTTTGACCGGGGCGAGGCCACCGGTCCAGCCAGCAGGATCGGTCACGTCGGGCGCCACCGCGCCCCACCTGACGATCGCCCACCAGGAGGTCCCCATGCACGACCCGTCCCCCACCATCGCCGCACACGACGGAACCATGCGGGTGCCGCGTCGGCAGATCGGGGTCCTCGTCTTCGACGGGGTCGAGGAGCTGGACGCCGTCGGCCCCTGGGAGGTCCTCTCCCACTGGACCCAGACCTTTCCCGAGGACGGCTGGGACGCCTTCTGCCTGTCGGCCGACGGTGCACCCGTCGTCGGCGCCAAGTCGTTGGTCCTGGGGGCGCACCACTCCTTCGACGACGCTCCCCCACTCGACGTGCTCCTCCACCCGGGAGGCCCCGGCACCAGGCCGATGCTCCAGGACCCCGACCACCTCGGATGGGTCCGCGACACCCGGGACACGATGCCACTGATGACGTCGGTCTGCACCGGAAGCCTCGTCTACGCGGCCGCCGGCCTGCTGACCGGACGTCGGGCCACCACTCACTGGGCGTCCCTGAACCTGCTGTCCGAGCTCGACCCCACCATCATCACCGACGTCGCAGCACGCTTCGTCGACGACGGCGACCTCATCACCAGCGCCGGCGTCAGCGCCGGCATCGACATGGCCCTGCACCTCGTGGCGCGGCTCACCGACGTCGAGCGCGCCCGCGAGGTCCGTCGCTACATCCAGTACGACCCCATGCCCCCGATCTGATCGCCCACCCCGTCAGCACACCCAACGAGAAGGACACTCCCCATGAACACCGAAGCCACCGCCACGTCGACCGACACGATGCGGGCCATCACCCAGACCCGCTACGGCAACTCCGAGGTGCTGCGACTCGCGCAGGTGCCTCGCCCCGTCGTCGGGGACGACCAGGTGCTGATCCACGTGCACGCCGCCGGGCTCGACCGCGGCACCGAGCACCTGATGACCGGCAAGCCGTACGCCGTACGGCTCGCCTCCGGCATCCGCCGACCGAGGAATCCCGTGCCCGGCCGCGACGTCGCGGGCACCGTCGTGGAGGTCGGCGACAAGGTCACCCGCTTCTCCCCCGGCGACCAGGTCTACGGAGTCGCGCCCGGGTCCTTCGCGGAGTTTGCCGTCACCGGCGAGGACCGGTTGGCGCACAAGCCGGCCAACCTCTCCTTCGCCGAGGCCGCCGTCATCCCGATCTCGGCAGGCACCGCGCTTCAGGCACTCACCGACGCCGGCAAGGTCCAGCCCGGCCAGTCCGTGCTGATCACCGGTGCCTCGGGCGGCGTCGGCAGCTACGCGGTGCAGCTCGCCGCCAGCTTGGGCGCCGAGGTGACCGGCGTGTGCAGCAGCGCCAAGCTCGACCACGTCGCCGCCCTCGGCGCCCACCACGTCATCGACTACAGCCACGACGACTGGGCCGACGGCACGCGCCACTACGACCTGATCCTCGACATCGCCGGCAACCCGCCCGTCAGCCGGCTGCGTCGTGCCCTGACGCCGCGCGGGACGGCTGTCTTCGTCGGCGGTGAGCGCAGCGGCGTCATCACGGGTATGCGTCGACAGCTCGGCGGAGCGCTGCTCTCCCCCTTCATCGGCCAACGCCTCGTCCTGCTGCTGGCCCGTGAACGCTCGTCAGACTACGAGCGGCTCGCCCGGCTCGTCGAGTCCGGCCAGCTCATGCCTGCCCTGGACCGCTGCTACCCGCTCGAGCGGACCGCCTACGCGGTGCGACGCCTTGAGGACGGGGCCATCCGCGGAAAGGTCGCCATCACGACGTGACGGCGTCAGAGCTGCTGAGGCGGAGTGCCGTGCCTGGGCATGACGTGGCCTCGATGTGAGAGCACGCCCAAGGTGCGCCCAAAGTGCGCCGTGAAGGCGGGTCGCCGGAGATTTGGGGCTTCATCTCGAATCGCGTCACCGCAGGTCAGACGCCGATCTTCTCCAGCAGCGCCACGCACTCGACGTGGTGCGTCATCGGGAAGAGGTCGATGGGCCTGAGCGTGAGTGCGATCGTTTGCGACTGGCCGCCCACATCGCACCAAACTGGCCGCTGACCTGGGACGATGCCGCTGTTTCGCCTTGACATCGGCAGAACGCCTTTGCGGGGGCTTGCGAATCAGACCGAGCCCAATCCGAGCCCTCCGGTCATCGGGCGCCGACAGTCGCAAACGACAGCATCTTCAGATCTCCCCCCGAGCGCGGGCCCCGAGTCACCGATCCATCACCGCCGACGGGATTCGGCCGCGGCCGGAGACGACGATGTCGTTCGCGAACGTCCAACGACGTACGTCAACGGGCGCGGGCGGCGCTGGCGCGAGCGCAGGCGCCGCTTCGAGGGCGCGTACGGCGAGGTCGCCGATCATCTCCCCGAGTGACGACCGCAGCAAGATTGTCCACGGAGGAACCTTCGATCAGGCGGCGATCGCGGACGAGGCGAATCGAGCGGTTGAGTTGGCGCGTTCCTGCCTGCGGGCACTATTCGCAGACTGATCTGAGATCCTGGCCCTGTCTGATGGATCGGCGCGGAGTCTGGCGCTGATCCGGGATGCACAAGATTGAGGCGCCACACGCCTCGTGAATTGCCGTGACGAGTGCTCCACCGTGCGCGTCCCATTGGACGAACCATGCGGTCGCGTCGCCAACGCCCAGCTTCCCGAATGCGGATCCCGCTGTGGTCACGCTCCGCGTGACGATCGGCCAACGCTCAGCGACGCGCCCCATGCCCGGGCGCGGTCGAGCTCGCCGTTCAGGGGAGGCCCGGCCATGTCCGCCACGTAGAAGCTCTCCGTTGCGATGACGCTGCCGAGGTGGTGCCGGCGCGCCACCTTGGCAGCGGCCTTCGCAGCCGAACCCGGGAGGTGGCGGACTGACGCAATACGGGTGTCGAACGTCGCCACCTTGACGTGGTCGGACGCCGGCAGTGCCCCCAGCCACTCCCGGATGCCGCTGGTCGTGTGGGCCTGGTCCGCTCCCTTGGTCTGGGCGTCCTGTCGCGTCGAGGCACGGCTCATGGAGAACGCGTGCGTCGGCCCTCCGACGACCAGCGTGTCGACGTCGCGTGGCAGCGGACGGGGCGCCTCGGCCACGTCAACGACGGGAACGTCGTCACCGAGGCCCTCGGCGACGGCCTCGGCCACCCTTCGGGTGTTGCCCCACATCGATTCGTAGACCACCAGGGTGCTCATGACCGGGCTTCTTCGTTCTCGCCGTTGGTGGAAGTGAGGGCACCACACCATCGCCGGAGCAGCCACGCGCTTGCGGCCAGCAGCAGCAGGCTCGGCCCGGCATCCGGCCCGAGGGCGACAGGACCGTCGGCGACCAGGGCGTACGCCGGTCCCGCCCACAGGGCTCCGAACAGGGTCAGGATCTTGACCAGCGCGATGATGGCGAGGGGACCGCCGAGCCGGTGTCCGCGCAGCAGGAGGAGACCGACCGAGGCGACGGCAGGGAGTACAACCACCAGGTCGAGAACGAAGACGGGGTATGGCGTCCCGCCGACGCCCTCTGGGGTCGGCGCCCGTCCGCCGAGCGCGAAGGGCAGCAGGACTGACAGCCAGAGACCGGTGAACATCAAGGCCACCGCCACGAGCATCCAGCCGGTCCCGCGCCGCAGCCGAGTCGTCGCAAACACTCCCCAACGCATCTTCGCCACGCGCCAGAGCCCGCTGACAAGGGCTGCCCCCGCCACCATCTCGAGAACGACATACACAAGGAAGACCCTGTTCATCGGGACCCCGATCACGTAGATCCCGTAGCTGTAGACGACGTAGGCCAGCAGCCCGATCCACAAGAGCAGCCGCAGCGGCGACAGGCGGGAAGGCCGCACCAGCGTCACGAGGAGCCCGGCAACGAGGACGCTGACCACGTCCTGTCCGCGGGCCGCAAGGACGGTGGCGTCGGGGAGGGAACGATAGGGGTCTGGAGCCAGCAGGGCGTAAGCCGTGGCCACGAGAATGCCCAGCGCCACGGTGATGCTCGCCCCCAGCATCGCGGGAGTACGAACGACGTCGCGCGGCAGCGGCGTTGACCCGATCGGGACCCGCGCCTGCGAGATGGTCATCACGTGCTCCCGTCCTGGGGACCTTTGGTGCCTTGCCACCATCGTCGACCCAGGAGGCGGTGGCCCGTAGGGGACAAGGTCCCGGCCGAGTGGCCCAAAGACCCAGGGAGTGGGCCCAGATGAGAGGTCGATCCGTCGGAGGCTGACCAGTCGCTGGCGCGGCCGCGTCATCCACCGCGATCCGCCTATCGGTACTGTCGGGCCGATGGCGGATGAGATGGAATGGTCTCGGGAGCTCGACTCCCTCGTGCTGGTCTGCGCATCGCAGGACGCGCTGATTGCCCATCTCGCAGCGGTACGCAGCGAGTCTCTCAAGTTGCGTGCGCGGAGCGTGCCACAAGCCGATGGACACGTGGAGCGTGCCACCAGCCGACGATCCCCGCGTGGGAAGAGACGGCCCGGGGCACCGAGTCAAAGGCGGCTATGACGCGTCTGCCCGGGCAGCGAGTCGAGGCGCGTAGTGTTCCCGCTCCGGTCTGGACTGGTGCCGCGGGACAACGTTGTCGGTAGCCTCGAGCCATGACGGGCGAGCCATCCGGCATGTTCGAGGCGATCTACGCAGGCGCGGAGGCCGGCGGAGCCAGGCCGCCCTGGGACTACGGCGACCCTCGTCCACAGCTCGTGGAGTGGGCCTCGGCGCAGAACCTGGCAGGTGGCGGCCGCGAGGCGCTGGTGGTGGGGTGCGGCTACGGGGCCGACGCCGAGTTCCTTGTGCTGTTGGGATTTCGGACCACGGGGTTTGACTTCGCGCCGACCGCGATTGCTGGAGCGCGGCGGAAGTATCCGTCCAGCGAAGTGAACTACCTCGTTGCCGACGTCCTGGATCTTCCCCGCGAGTGGGAGGGCAGGTTCGATCTGGTTGTAGAGAGTCTTACCGTGCAGTCGATGCCGCCTGAGCAGCACACAGTCGCGGCCCAGAACATCGCCGCGTTGGTGGCACCAGAGGGCACCCTGCTGGTCCTGGCGACGACACGGGACGAACGCTCCGAGGTGAAGGGACCGCCATGGCCGCTGACCCGTGCGGAGCTCGAGGAGTTTGCGAACAGCGACCTCATGCTGCGCCGAGTCGAACGGATCGAGGGCGGCGCCTGGTGGCGAGCCGAACTGGCAAGAGGAGGGACAGGTCCGACCAGTCACTAGAGTTGGTCATAGATCCACTCGTACTTGTGGTCGTCTCGCGGCGATGTGACGCACCTTCGACATCCCCCGCATCGCGTGAGGTCAGACGTTGTCCGGGCGAGCAACAGCGATTCGGCCGCCCACACCGCCGGTAGTCGCGACCCGATCGTGAGAGTCAGCATTTGACCGAGTTCGTGACTGGCTCTCGCGGGTCTGCGGGAGCAAGTCGCCATGCTGTTCTCCGCAGTTCTTCTGGCCGAGCCCTGAGCGGACCGGTGGCGGAGCCATTCAGAGCGTGGCTTTCGTGTCAGCTGGGCATGGCGTACGCCGCGACCCCGGTGTCGATGAGCACGCAAGCCTCATCACCCACGGTCCACGCGTCGTGACCGGGGTCGAGGTCGATGACGTCGCCGGGGCCAATGGTGATCTCCTCGCCGTCGTCGGGCTTGATCGTCATCTGTCCAGAGAGGCAGAAGCCGGTGTGGTGCACCTGGCAGGAGTCAGTGCCTGCAATCGGCTTGACGTCGCTGGACCAGCGCCAGCCCGGTTCGAAGACGCCGCGGCCGAGAGTGAAGTCGCCGAGGGTGACCACGTCCATATGGCCGTGGTCCTGGAACGGGCGCCGTTCGTGCGGGGTGTCGATGTTCTGTTTGTCGGACATGAGTTTCTCCTGTGTGTTGGTCGGTCTTGCCTTCGGATTTGCCAGCCTGCGGTGGTCAGGCGGGCACCTTGGGGCGGATGTTCTGGTTGCCGGCGAAGACGTTGCCGGGGTCGTACTCGGACTTGATCTGCGCCAGTCGCTCGTACTTCTCCTGCCCCGAAGGCCGCCTTGATGCGATCGTCACCCTCGTCGCCGATGAAGTTGAGGTAGACGCCACCGGTCGTGAAGGGGGCGTTGGCCTTCCGGTAGTCGCGCACCCAGGCGATGTTGGCCGCGTCGTCGGCAGGGTCCTCCCAGGTCGCGAAGGGATGACTCACCCAACGCGCCGAGCGCTGACTCAACGGCGAGGCGTCAGCGTCGACGCGCGCCAGCGCACCGCCCCACGGGATCAGCAGATGCTGGGTCATCGGCGACGCACGGCGTGCGCCACGCGTCGAGGAACACGTCGAGAGCGTCGTCGGGGAAGCTGTCGTGGTAGTCGGCGCTCCAGTACTGCCGGAACCCCGGCGGGTCGTCGATCATCGACTGCAGGCCCGCATAGGGCATCGGGCCGACCAGGTCGACCTCTGGAGACAGCTCGCGCATGACCTGGACCACGTCCGTGCCGGTCGCCTCGTCGCCGTTCCAGCAGACCGCGATCGCGATCAGGGGCTGGCCCTGCAGGTGCTGGGGGATGAACTCCTCGGGCGGGCCGCTGAGCATCACGAGGCCGGTGCCGAGCTCCTCCGGGGCGTCGTCCGCCCAGTCCCGGAAGACCCGAGACACCTCGGGTCCACGGGCTGCGGGCCAGGCCATCAGCCCACCGAGGATCATCGGACCGACCGGGTGCAGCTGGAACTCCATCGCGGTGACGACACCGAAGTTGCCGCCCCCTCCCTTGCTGGCCCAGAGGAGGTCCTGGTGCTGGGTGTCGTCGGCGCGGAGCTCATGCCCGTCGGCGGTCACCAGCTCGACGGCCAGGAGGTTGTCGCAGCTGAGTCCGTGCTGACGTTCCAGCCAACCCGAGCCGCCGCCGAGGGTCAGCCCGGAGACGCCGGTCGTTGACACGCGGCCACCGGTGGTGGCCAGACCGAACTCCTGGGCGGCCGCGTCGAACTCGCCCCAGGTGCACCCGCCCCCGACCCTGGCCCGTCGGGCCCCGGCGTCGATGTCGATGGCCTTCATGGGACGGACGTCGATGACCAGCCCGTCGTCGTTGCTCGACTGCCCGGCCACGGAGTGGCCACCCGAGCGCACGGCAACCGGCAGCCGATCCTGCGCGGCACGCTCCAGAGCCTCCCTGACATCGGCGGGGCTCTCGCACGCCGCGATCAGCCGCGGCCTCTTGTCGATCATCGCGTTGAACAGCCCGCGCGCCTCGTCGTACTCGGCCGCTTCTGGTTCGATCCACTTCGTCATGCTCGTGCCTCCTGGTCTTCCCCGAGAACCCACCATCCTCCGGGGCCCAGGACGGTGACAAGGCATCACGCATATCAATCGGTGAATTCCTTGGCTGGCCTATCCCGCAGGTACGGAAGGGCGCCGGGTGCCCCATCAGGCCCGGCACTCCGGGTTCTCGAAGTCGAACCTGGTGCCGGCGTCCCAGGCCGACCGCACGTTGCCGTAACCGAGCACACCTCAGGCGCCCTTCAGCATCTTCGCGAGGTGCATCAGGTTCCGGTCACGAAGGTGGTGTTGCGGTTGGTGAAGTCGTTGTCCGATCCGCGGCCGCCGAGGTCGAGGTACCACGGTCCGGGCCCGCCTCGCCGATCCATCCCGTGTCGGAGCTCGGCGGGATCGCGTGCCCGACGTGCTGGAGGCTGTAGAGGATGTGCATCACCCAGTGCCTGATGCCGTCCTCGTGCCGGTGATCAGGCAGCCTTGCGGCTCGGCGAGTACCGGCTTCCACGGCCGCGACTGCTGGCCGAGTGGGACAACACCCCGCGCAGCGCCAGCCACGCCCACTCGGTCTGTCGCGACCCTCGAGCCTGCTTCGCGATCGCGTATCTCGTCGTGGCGGCGAGCGTCGTGGAACTGTCGACTTGCGCACAGTGATCTCGCGTAGTGCATGGTCGCTCACGCACGCGTCATTCTGAGCCGCAACGACCTCCACGTGGGAAGTCATCGAGAAGACGCTGACGGTAATGGGGGTGAGCGCGATCCCTTGCTGACGACTGCGTTCATCAGCGGAGACCAGCCGCTGACCTGCGGAGTTGCCGACGGAGACGCTCGTTGCGTCAGTAGCCGTCTGCGACCCACTGCGATGCAGAGCGCGCCCAAAGCGCGCCCTCGAACACGTTGACGCCAGCGGCCGCAGCCAAGCGAAGAGAACGCCTGGCCGCGTTCGCTCCTCCCTCGGCTGCGGATGTGCTGGCTTGTTCGAGATGACCTCGGCAAGCGTTTGCTGATTGGAGATCGCGTATGGCTAGGTTCCCGAGTCATCCCGCGGTGCGCACATACCCCTTGAGCCGGGCCGGCAGGACCCTCAGTCAATACGAACAACAACCCGCCCTAGCGCCCGACCGGACATCAGGCGGCGCATCGCCTCGGGCACCTCATTCAGGGGAAAGACCGAGTCGATCACTACGCGGACTTGTCCCGTCTCCATGAGACCCGCGAGCGTGCCTAGCAACTGCTGCTTGTCTGGTGACGCAAACGACCAGCCGCGTAGCTGGGGGGACACCGCCGAGCGCGCCACGAGTCCCATTAGGCGCGGGATGCTGCCGAGCCAGCGGTGCCCGATCGCGCCGAATGCGTCGTGCCCGATCAAGACGTAGCTCCCTCGCGGCTCCAGTGCGCGGCGTATTGCCCCGAATGAGTAATTGCCGGGCACGTCGAAAATGAGATCCCACTGCTCGCCGTTGCGCGTGAAGTCCTCTGAGGTGTAGTCGATGACTCGGTCCGCGCCCAGGGACCGCATGAGTGCGAGCTTGCTCGCATCGTCGACCCCGGTGACCTGCGCGCCGTAGGCCTTGGCGAGCTGTACGGCGATCGCGCCGACTCCTCCTGCGGCACCGTTGATCAAGACTCGCGACCCGGAGGGCACCCGGTGTTGCGGCAGATTGTTCAAAGCGATGAGTCCGGCGGTCGGCACCGCGGCCGACTCCTCGAAGCTGACGCCGGAGGGCTTGAGCGCGACCCCTTCCTCGGGGGCAGTGGCGTACTCGGCGAATGCACCGCCGTTGCTCCACGCAACACCGCGAACGGTCTCTCCAAAAACCTCGTCACCCGGTTTGAACCTGGTGACCGCGCTGCCGACGGACTCCACCACGCCAGCGACGTCGGTCCCGGGCACCCGCTCACGGGGGCGCCTGATCCCAGAGCCCATGAGTCGGAGCACCATCGGTCGGCCAGCCACGACGTGCCAGACATCCGGATGCACGGAGGCTGCCCGGACCTGGATCAACACCTCGTCCTCGGCCGGCACCGGCCGGGGGACATCGCTCAGGCTGAGAAGGTCGACGGATCCGTAGCCGCTCTGGACGATCGCTCTCATGGTCGGACGCTACTGGACCGGCGTCCACGCCCATGGGTATCTCCGGCGGCATCTGGGCCGACCCGGCCTGACGGCGCTGAGACGGTCGTTGGGTCCCGTCGTGGGGCGGTTCGCCCTCATCGCCAGTGCTTCACATCACTCGCAGGGCTCGCGGCAGCGGGTATCCGTGGAATGAGCACTCTTGGCGAGGACTGCGCACAGAACGAACAGGACGAGGGTGAAAGGCCCCCATCCGAAGCGCTCCCAAGAGCTGGACGACGCGAAGTTCATAACCGCGCCCAGTCCCAAGAGCACGACGAGCACCCAGGTTCCCACCCGAGCAACTGCCGGGGGTACAGGAACGGGGGCGCGACCGCCCCTGGCCAGTACCACCATGGCGGCCAAGAACCAGGCCAGAGTGGCGAAACCAGTCACGAGTCGTACCGCGTCAGGAAACTTCCCGGGATTCGTTCCGCCCATGGCGGCGGTGCCGAACGGCGCACCCAAGGTCAGCGCGGCTTGGAAAGCGGCCACGATCAGGAGGCCTGCTGCAAGGACGGTGGCAACTAGGGGCTGCACAGGGCGGGCGTCGGCGCGTCGCACAGTTGTCTCGGTGGTCATTGGCTTCCTTTTCGCGGTGACAGAGCTACGAACCGTCTGGTCCTGGAGCGGGGGACATCAGGGGTGCAACGACCGGTTGCGACGCATATCAACGGGCGCGCCTCGGGCTGTGTGGCTCCTCTCGAGGCTGGTGCGTGGGGCACCTAGCCCACTGTTGCGGTAGCACTGTTCTTGCGTGCCGTCATCGACCGATGCGACCGAGGTGTGTGTCCTTGAAGTCGGTGTCGTACTTGATTCCGTAGCCCAGCGCCCGATCCATCCCGATGTGCGCGAACCACACGAGGGCGACTCCCTGCCACAGCGGTTGCTCAGCCACGGACGCCAGCACCCCGAGGACCGCAGGTGCGGGGTAGGAGTGGGCGAGGTTGTACAGCGCCGCGCCAGTCCTGCTCGACTTCGCGTAACCGGCCATGAAGACGTCAGGGACAAACAACAGCATGGGCACGAGCCACCAAGGCTCGTCCAGTCCGGCGAAGAAGCCCGCCAGCGCGGCGAGGAGCAGGACGACGCCCTCAGATCGAAGGATCCGCAGCGGGGTGCCTGTGACGGACGGCACCGCCGTCTGGGCTTCCAAGGCTGTTTCCGTTTTCATGTGTGAACCCTCCTCAGGGTCGATGTCCGCCGAGCTGCACTGTTCCTCTGCGCGACGTGACGGGCGGTTTCTAGGGTCAGGTTGTGCAGCACCTCTGCGGTCGCTGGTGTTTCCTTCTTCACCGCGACGCCGACGCGGCCCCCCGAGCGTGAGGGGAGCCCTCTGGGCCAGGTTTCGAGCCGCCTGATCTCATGCTGGGATCGGAGTCGCATCGCGGAGCTGAAGGTGCTGTGCGTTCCGCGGGCTGCGGACGCCGACGGTCAGCAGATAGAAGAGCAACCAGATCTCTGCGATTGCGGGGACGATCGTGAAGAGGACGTGAATCTGTCCAGCGAGGTCGGGGAGGAGGAAGGCGACGACCACGTCGGCCAGATAGCTGACAGTGGCCGCGATGAGGATGATGCCGAGGGGCTTGGGGAACAGTCGCGAGCGGTAGGCGAGGTAGCCGAGAGGCGTCAGCCACAAGGCGAAGAAGACCTGGGCAGCGCGGATGCCGTAGTGCTCGATCTCCAGTAGGAGCAGCGCGAGCGCATCTGTCTCGCCGACACCGAACGCCGACACGTAGGTGTCGGTAGTCGCTGCCTGCAGGGCGACGAACATGAAGACGGTGCTCATTGCCTTGATGCCGGCCGCGATGACCACCGGGAGCACCATCAGACGCGCCGCGTGCTTGCCGACGTGCTTGAGCAGAACGTAGAGAGTCACCGCGGTCAGAACGAAGAAGACCGCATCCGCGAGGTGGGCGACCACCCCGATACGGACCAGTCCGGGGGTGGCTGCCAGGTTCCCTGCCGTCGCACCCGCATCGCCCGCGACATAGAGCGAGGGTCCCAGGTATCCCTCCGAGAACCCACCAGTGATTGCGACCGCGAGGTAGAGGACGCCCGCGACGCGAGCGAGCCGCTTCGGATCCGATGGAGGAACGCCGGGGAGCTGTTCAGTGAAGATGCTGCTTGGGACGTTCATGACGTCCTCCTCCTACTAGAGCTGGTTGAGTACACTGTACACATTGACGCGTACGGCGTACGCTTGTCAAGAGCACGGCAGTCACAGCCCCTTGGAGCCACGAAGGAGAATCGCCCGGTGACCACCACGAAGGACTCCGCAGCCGGACGCACTCCGTTGACCCGGGAGCGTGTGCTTCGCGCCGCGATCTCTCATGCGGACACCGTCGGGCTGGAGCGCCTGAGCATGCGTGGGCTCGCCGGGGTGCTGAAGGTGGCGCCGATGGCTCTCTATCGCCATGTGGCCAACCGCGACGACCTCATCGACGCGATGGTCGACGTCGTGTTCGGTGAAGTTGTGCTGCCCTCGGGGGGTGCCGACTGGAAGACCGCCATGCGCGAGCGCGGCTTGTCGATGCACGGTGCGCTGACGCGGCACCCCTGGGCTGTCGGCCTCATGGAGTCGCGGCGGCACCCGGGACAGGCGAACCTGCGACACCACGACGCGGTGATCGGCAAGCTCCGCAGCGCCGGCTTCGACGTCGCGATGGTCGCGCACGCGTACTCCCTGCTGGACAGCTACATCTACGGTTTCGCGATGACGCAGGTCCGGATGGCGGTCGAGACCCGGGCGGACACGACCGCCATGGCCGAGGACATGTTCGAGCCCTTTCCGCTCAACGAGTACCCCAACCTTGCCGAATTCGTGAACGACCACGTCATGACACCTGGTTACCAATACGTCGACGAGTACGAGTACGGGCTCGACCGCGTCCTGGACGCCATCGAGAGAGCATGGGCCGGCGGCGGAGGCCGTGAAGTTCCGCACTCCCCGTAGGGTCGGCGGATTGGAAATACTGGGCATCTGCTTCGCCGGAACGTCCACCGCTCAGCGTCGGCCGATGACGCAGTTCGTACAAGGTGTGCTTGGGCTGCCTCAGGTAGCGGTAGGCGGCGTGGAGGCAGACCTCTTCAAGCTCCCGGACGGCAGTTCGTTCGCGGTCGCCTCGCCAGGAGGGATGGGCGAAAGCACTCGGTCGCTCGGTTTCCTGGTAGCGAATCTGGATGAGGCGGTCGCGGAGCTTGAGGCCGCCGGTGTGACCACCGACGCCCCCGCCTCCAACGCAGTGGAACGCTACGTGCACTTCACCGCACCCGACGGGCACCTCTACGAGCTCGTGGAGCGGCTGCAGCACCCGAGGCAGCGGCTGCGGCCCTAGCTCCTGGGCGAGGTTCGAAGGCTCATCCGTTCCCCTGGCCGGCCGAAGATGCTCAGGACCTCGGCCGGCTCCTCACCAGCGCTGCCGAACCAGTGCGGCACCTGGGTCTCAAACTCGGCCACCTCGCCCGGGCCGAGCACCCAGTCCTCCCTGCCGAGCACCAGACGGACGCGTCCAGACAACACGTCGATCCATTCGTGACCGTCATGGGCACGGGGTTCCGGGTCGACCTTGTCGGCCGGGATCACGGTTTTCCACGCCTGCACGCCGTCTGGCTGCCTGGTCAGCGGGAGGACAGTGCGGCCTATGCGGTGCGACGCCTTGAGGACGGGGCCATCCGCGGAAAGGTCGCCATCACGACGTGACGGCGTCAGAGTTGCTGAGGCGGAGCGCGGTGCCAGGGTATGACGGGGCCTCGATGTGAGAGCAAGCCCAAAGTGCGCCCTAAAGCGGGTCGCCGGAGATTCGGGACTTCATCTCAAATCGCATCACCGCAGGTCAGAGCCGGTTTTCTCGAACAGTGCCACGCATTCGACGTGGTGCGTCATCGGGAACAGGTCGAACGCTTGCAGGTCGGCGAGCCGGTAGCCGCCCTCGGCGAAGTAGGAGATGTCTCGCGCCAGCGAGGCCGGGTCGCAGGCGACGTACGCCACCGCGCGCGGAGCCTGCTGCACGATGGCCCGCACGACCTGGCGCTTGGCGCCGGCCCGCGGCGGATCGAGTACGACGAGGTCGACCGACTGCGGTCCGTCCCCCTTGCCGAAGCGGTTCAGGGCGCGGTCCACCCGGTCGCACACCACCGACGCCCGTGCGTGCCCCGCGAGGTTCGACGTCGCCAGCCGGGTGGCCGACCGGTCGCTCTCGACGGCCATGACCGAGCCCTGCGGACCGACGGCGTCGGCCAGGAAGGCCGAGAACAGGCCCACGCCCGCGTAGAGGTCGAGGGCGTGCTCCCCCGCTCGCGGGGCGAGCATCTCCATGACCGTGTCCACCAGGACCCGCGGAGCCCCCGGGTGGACCTGCCAGAAGCCGTCTCCGGCGACCTCGAACTCGTGGGTCCCGTGCGCCGTGGTCTCGACCCGCTCCACCAGGGGTGCGGGGTCTCCGGGCTCGCGCGCCTCGGGATGGGCGATCAGGCAGCGATCCACCACGACCACCTCGTGCGACCGGTGCTTGCGCAGTCCGCGGCCGCCGCCGGGCAGGTGGACGTACTGCATCCGCGTGCGCCACCCCAGACCGTCCTCGTCGCCCGGCACCGGCTCGACCACCACGTCGCGCTCGACTCCAGCGAGGCGGCTGAGCTGCTCCGCGACCACGCTCGCCTTGAGCCGTCGCTGCTCGGACAGCTCGACGTGCTGGAAGTCGCAGCCACCGCAACCACCGGGGTGGGCCAGGGGGCACGGGGCGAGGACCCGGTGGGGCGAGGGTGCCTCGACCTCCACCGCGTCGGCTCGCAGGAACTTCCCGCTGTCCTCGGTGACCTCGACGGTGACCCGCTCCCCGGGCAGGGCGTGCCGGACGAAGACCACCATCTCGCGCTCGTCGAGACCGGTCGCGACGCGCGCCACGAAGTGCCCGCCGTGAGCGACAGCGCCGACCTCGACGTCATAGCGCCGGCCGACCAGCGAGTCGTGGGCCTGGGTCACCGGCCCGACCGGGTCTGGCCGCGGCGTACGTCGCCGGGGCGGAGTCGCTCGAGCTCGACGTCGTCGCGGTGCTTGGCCCGCTCCGAGCCCCGCAGCTGGTAGGGCACCGAGGTCACCATCACGCCGGGCGTGAACAACAGACGGCCCTTGAGGCGGAGCGCGGTCTGGTTGTGCAGCAGCTGCTCCCACCAGCGCCCCACGACGTACTCGGGGATGTAGACCGCCACCACCCCACGCGGGTTCGCCTTCCGGATCTCCACGGCGTACTGCACGATCGGCCGGATCACCTCGCGGAACGGCGAGTACAGCATCTTCAGGGGTACGTCGATCCGCTGCGCGTCCCACTCGTCGACGAGCCGGTTGGTCTTGCCGCCGTCGACGTCGACGAACACCGCCTCGAGGATGTTGGGGCGGCTCGCCTTGGCGTAGGCCAGGGCTCGCATCGTCGGCTTGTGCAGCTTGGAGACGAGCACGATCGCGTGCACCCGGGTCGGCAGCATCTGGTCGTCGTCGCCGACCACGAGCTCCTCCTCGACCAGGTCGTAGTGACCCCGGATGGCCACCATGATCGTGTAGAACACGCCCATCGCGAGGACGGTGATCCAGGCACCCTCCAGGAACTTGGTGACCAGCACGATCACCAGCACGACCGCCGTCATGCCGAGGCCGAAGGTGTTGATCGCCCGGGACCGCATCATCCGACGGCGCTCCGCCGGGTCGGTCTCCGACCGCAGGTGCCGCGTCCAGTGGCGGATCATCCCGAGCTGGCTGAGGTTGAAGGAGATGAAGACACCGACGATGTAGAGCTGGATCAGCCGGGTCGTCTGGGCGTCGAACGCGGCGATCAGGATGATCGCCATCACCGCCAGGAACACGATGCCGTTGCTGTAGGCGAGCCGGTCACCCCGCATCCCGAGCGCGCGCGGTGCCAGGCCGTCCTTGGCCAGGATCGAGCCCAGCACGGGGAAGCCGTTGAACGCGGTGTTCGCGGCGAGCACCAGGATGACCCCCGTCACCACGACCACGAAGTAGAACCCGGGTGAGAAGTGGTCGAAGATCGCGCGGGCCAGCTGGGCGATGACGGTGTCCTGCGCGAACCCCTCGGGAACCGGCAGCCCCGTGGCGGTGCGCAGCCGGTCGAGGTGGTGCGGGTCGACGTACTGCAGCCCCATCTGCCGGGCGAGCACGATCACGCTGACCATCATCGTCACCGCGATCAGTCCGAGCATCAGGAGCGTCGTCGCGGCGTTGCGTGCTCTTGGGCTTGCGGAAGGCGGGCACGCCGTTGCTGATCGCCTCGACGCCGGTGAGGGCCGCGCAGCCGGAGGAGAACGCCCGCGCCAGCAGCAGCACCAGCCCGATGGTGGTGAGCGGCTGTTCCCAGCCCTCCTCGGGGATGATCTCGAGCTCGGCGCTGGCGACGTCGGGCAGGGTCCCCGTCGCCAGCTGGTAGAGCCCGTAGGCGCACATCCCCAGGATCGCGAACATGAACAGGTACGTCGGCACCGCGAAGAACGTCCCGGACTCGCGCACCCCGCGCAGGTTCATCGCGGACAGCACGAGGACCATGCCGGAGGCGACCATCACCTCGTGCCCGGAGAACCCCGGAACGGCCGCCGAGGCGTACTGCGAGGCGGAGGAGATCGACACCGCCACCGTCAGCACGTAGTCGACCAGCAGCGCACTGGCGACCGTGACGCCGGCCCTGCGCCCCAGGTTGACCGTGGCCACCTCGTAGTCCCCGCCGCCCGAGGGGTAGGCGTGGACGGTCTGCCGGTAGGACGCGACCACCGTCAGCATCACCAGGCCGACGGCCAGCGCGACCTTCCAGGACCAGACGTAGGCCGATGCTCCGGCGATGCCGAGCATGATGAAGACCTCGTCGGGTGCGTAGGCAACCGAGGAGAGCGCGTCGCTGGCGAACACGGGTAGGGCGATGCGCTTCGGCAGCAACGTCTCACCCAGCTGGGAACTGCGGAGCTTGCGACCGAGCAGGATCCGCTTGGAGACATTCCCTACTCCCACACATGGGAGGCTAGAGCACTTCGGTCCAACGCGAAGCGGGACCCAGCGACCGGACCTACTAGTGTTCGTCCCGTGCACGTCGTGATCATGGGCTGCGGCCGCGTCGGTTCGACGCTCGCCAGGAGTCTCGAGGACCGGAACCACACCGTCAGCGTCATCGACAGCAACCCCGACGCGTTCCGGAGGCTCGGTCCGTCGTTCAACGGCACCAAGGTCACCGGCTACGGCTTCGACCAGGCCGTGCTCGCCGAGGCAGGCATCGAACGGGCCGACGCGTTCGCCGCCGTCAGCAGCGGTGACAACTCCAACATCATCGCTGCGCGGGTGGCCCGGGAGACCTTCGGCATCCAGCAGGTCGTCGCCCGGATCTACGACCCCGGCCGCGCCGAGGTCTACCAGCGTCTCGGCATCACCACCGTCGCGACCGTGAAGTGGACCGCCGACCAGGTGCTTCGCCGGATCCTCCCCGCAGGAGCCGAACCGGACTTCCGCGACCCCTCCGGCACCATCCGGGTCGACCAGGTCCCGGTGTCCGAGGCCTGGGTGGGTGGACGCACCACGCGGTTCCAGGAGGAGTCCGGGTGCCGCATCGCGTGGATCGACCGTCTCGGGGAGGGCATGCTGCCGACCCGGGAGAGCGTCCTGCAGGAGGGCGACCTGCTCCACCTCGTGATCCGGGAGCAGCACGCCAGCGAGGTCTACGACGTACTCAAGAAGGGCCCGGAGGAGGACTGATGCGCGTCGCCATCGCAGGAGCAGGGGCCGTGGGGCGCTCGATCGCCCGCGAGCTGATCGGCAACGGGCACGAGGTGCTGCTGATCGACAAGGAGCCGTCGTCGATCAAGCCGGACCGTGTCCCCGACGCGGAGTGGCTGCTGGCTGACTCCTGCGAGCTGTCCTCGCTCGAGGAGGCCAGGCTGCAGGACTGCGACGTGGTGATCGCGGCGACCGGTGACGACAAGGCCAACCTGGTCACCTCGCTGCTCGCCAAGACCGAGTTCGGCGTGCCGCGCACGGTCGCCCGCGTCAACCACCCGAACAACGAGTGGCTGTTCACCGAGGCGTGGGGGGTCGACGTGAACGTCTCCACCCCGCGCATCATGTCGGCGCTGGTCGAGGAGGCGGTGACCGTCGGCGACCTGGTCCGGCTGTTCACGTTCCGCCAGGGCAACGCCAACCTGGTGGAGATGACGATGCCCTCGGACTCGCCGTACGTCGGGAAGCCGTCCGGCCTGGTGCCGTTCCCCGAGAACTGCTCGCTGGTGACCATCCTGCGCGACGGGCAGGTCTACACGCCCGACCCGGAGCAGCCGATCGAGGCCGGGGACGAGCTGCTGTTCGTCGTACCCGCCGACCTCGAGGACGAGCTGGAGAAGATGCTCGCCCCGGACGAGCACAGCGACAACAAGCGCCGGAGCAACTAGCGCTCAGGCGTGCAGGTGCGGCTCGGGCTCCCCGGGCTTCAGCGGGATGCTGTTGCGGCTGAGCACCCACACCATCGCCGCCAGGGCGGCGATCTGGAGCGGCCAGCCCAGGGTCAGCTTGGCCACGCCGAGCGCGGCCACGGCCGAGTCGGTGGACCACCAGCCGTTCCGCCCGGCCAGGTAGATCGGTCCCTGGATGAACACGCGGACCAGGCACGGCGCTGCGAGCAGCCAGGTGAGCCGGCTGCAGAGGCGCACGACGTTGCGGTCGGAGTGCCACGCCGTCGGGTCCCCGGCCACGCTGCCGACGATGAACCCGACCAGGGGCCAGCGGATCGCGACCGTGAAGAGCATCACGGTGGCGTAGCCGAGGTTGTAGATCAAGCCGGGCAGGAAGTAGGCCATCGCCTGCTCGCCCGCGTCGCCGCCTCCCCGGGCCGCGCGCCAGGCGAACAGCGCACCGATGCCGATGCCGACCAGCGCGTTCAGCACGAACTGCGGTGTCGAGCGCTGCACCAGGCGCACCGCCAGCAGCACTCCGGCGCAGGCGACGCTGACGATGATCGCCAGACGGAGGTCGTGAGCCGTCAGGAAGATCACCGTGAACGCGATCGTCGGGACGGCCGCCTCGAGCATCCCCCGCACGCCGCCGAGGGCGTCGGCGAGCTGCTTGCGGACGACCTCCTCGACCGTGTGGGTGGTCGGCACGTCCGGGGCGGCCCCGTCGATCTCGGAGGTCATCGCGGTCGCAGGTCGTAGCGGGGGTTGTACATCACCCGTACGCCGTCCTGGAGGCCGATGCGCCCCTCGACCCGGATGGCGCGACCGGGCGCGATGCCGCCGATGCGCCGGCGGCCCAGCCACACGACGCTGAGCGAGCCCGACCCGTCGTAGAGCTCCGCCTCGAGGGCCGGCACGCCGCCACGCGGCCGAAGCGTCACGGTCTTCAGGGTGCCCTGCACGATGACTCGCAGGCGGTCCGGCGCGTCGCTGATCGTGACCAGCCCGGCCTTCTCGGCGTCCTTGCGCAGCTCCTGCGCCTCGGCGCGGTCCTGGTTGGCCCAGCGACTGATCGTGGTCCGCAGGCGGCTCCTGTGCTCGGGCATGTCCAGAAGCCTAGCCAGCCGACGGACCGTCGACCCGGCGCGCTTCGGGCGGCAGGGTCAGCGGCAGCGGAGCACCGGGAGGCATCGCCTCGCGTCCACGGCGTACGACGACCTGGCGGATCGTCTCCTCCCACGGACCGGCGAGATCCGCCTCGACAGCGGGACGGCCCATCAGCGTCGCCCGGAGCAGCCAGGCCGGGCCCTCGTGGCCCACGATCCGGCTCAGCTGGGTGACCGGCTGGCCGTCGGAGGACGTCATCGGCACCCGGCACTGCAGCTCGGTGCCGAAGCTGCCCTGCTGCTCGTCGGAGGTGCCGCCCATGCGGGCCATCTCGGCGGCGATCCGAGGACGCAGCTCGTCCCAGGCGCCGGGCCCCCGGGAGGCCGCGAACGCACGCAGCTCGAGCGCCCCGTCCGGACCGATCAGCAGCACGGCCATCACCTCGCCGCTGTCCTCGTCGACCTGGAGCTGGAGCTCGAGCGGCCCCACCGGGGCGATCAGGAGGCTGCCGAGGTCGATGCACTCGCGTTCGTCGAGGTCGACCTCCGAGGCGTCGAACGGGCCGGTCCCCTTGTCGGTCTCCGGCGACCCGGGGTCGAGGTCCGGGGAGTGCTCCCCGGAGTCCGCTGGACCTGACTTGCGGCCGAACCTCACGTCGTCGTCCCTCCTGCCCGGCTCTGCGCCGGGGTCTGTGCACTGGTCTGGTTGCCCGACCGGACACCCGTCCGGAGACCCGTCGGGACACCCGTCGGGGTCGCCAGCCGCGCGGCCTGCTCCTCGGGCTGGTCGGGAGCTGAGGGTGCGAATCCCCCGGTGGAACCGTAGCCCCCGGCTCCGCGCGCCGACTCCGGGAGGTCGTCGGCCTCGACGAAACGGGCCGTCTCGAACCGCTGGATCACCAGCTGGGCGATCCGGTCGCCCCGCCGGACGGTGAACGGCTCGCGCACGTCGGTGTTGACCAGGCACACCTTGACCTCGCCGCGGTAGCCGGCGTCGATCGTGCCGGGAGAGTTCACGATCGAGATGCCGTGCCGGGCGGCGAGACCCGAGCGCGGGTGCACCAGCGCGACGTAGCCCTCGGGCAGGGCCATCGCGATCCCGGTGGGGACGAGGGCCCGTTCGCCCGGTTGCAGTGTCAGGTCCACCGCCGAGTGCAGGTCGGCCCCGGCGTCGCCTGGGTGCGCGTAGGACGGGAGCGGCAGCTCCGGGTCCACCCGCTTGATCGAGATCTCCACCATGGCTCGCGACCCTACCCGCGCACCGCCGCGGCCCGGGTGACAGGCTTTGTCCGTGCCGTCGCCCCGCCCCGATGCCTACGCCGAGCGTCTGCACGTGCCGCTGCGCTGGTGGGTCCAGGCGACGATGCTGCTCGCGAGCCTGTGGCTCGCCTTCGTGGTGGCGATGCCGGCCTGGGCCGCGTTCTCCGCCACCGGGACGCTGCTGCTGCTCACCTACGGCTTCTTCGGATGGATCGGGAGTGTGCAGGTGGCGGTCCGTGACGGCCACCTGTACGCCGGCCCGGCGCACATCTCGCTGGACCTGCTCGGCCCGGTGGAACCCCTGGATGCGGAGGAGACGCGCCGCGTGCACGGTGTCGAGGCCGACGCGCGCGCGTTCCTCGTGACCCGCCCCTACCTGAAGCGAGCCGTCAAGGTGACGCTCGCGGACCCGGCCGACCGGACGCCGTACTGGCTCGTCTCGACCCGCCATCCCGGTGAGCTGGCGGCGGCCCTGACGGGCTCCCGCGCCACGGGACAGGACTCACCCTAGGGTTACTGGGTACCCGCTGGGTCGACCTACAGACGAAGCGTGAGAGGCAGGACATGGCCAAGGACAAGTCGAAGAAGCAGGACAGCTCGAAGGTCTGGTCGATCTTCTCGCTGGCTGCCGCGCTCATGGGTGCGACGGTGGCCCGCAAGAGCCTGACCGCGGCCTGGCAGAAGGCCACCGGCAAGAACCCGCCCGCCAACCCGGCAGACCCCGACGTCGACCTCTGGGAGGCCGTGCTCTGGGCCACGGTGAGCGGCACCGCCGTGCAGCTGGCGCGGATGCTGGCCACCCGGCGTGCGGCGAACTACTACGCGAAGTCGACCGGTCACCTGCCGCCCGGGCTTCGCAAGGACGACCAGGACGCGGACGACGCCCCCGCCGCGACCAGCTGAGGTCTCCCGCTCGCGCAGAAGGGCCGACTCCCCACCGGGAGACGGCCCTTCGTCGTGATGCCGGTCAGGCGCAGTCGCGACAGATCAGCTTCTTCTCGTCCGCGAGCTGGCTGCGGTGATGCACCAGGAAGCAGCTCATGCAGGTGAACTCGTCCAGCTGCTTGGGCTTGACCTCGACGGCCAGCTCCTCGTGCGAGAGGTCAGCGCCGGGAAGCTCGAATGACTCAGCCGCTTCGGCCTCGTCCTCGTCGACCTTTCCGGAGTTCTTGTCGTGACGGCGCGCCTTGAGCTCTTCGAGGCTGTCCTCGTTCTGCTCTTCCTCGGTCTTGCGCGGTGCGTCGTAATCGGTTGCCATTCGTTGTCTCCTGCTCCCAAGTCCCAGCGTGGGCCCCGGGTGTTCGTCGGGCATGTGCCCAAAATCGAGTCCCGAAGCTCGTTGATGCGCCTGAATCCACGTGAGGCGGAGATTGTGCACCAGTCGCGGCGATTGTGCACACCCACCCCCGCCGAGGCGGCGTCCGGCTGCCCGGACGAGTCGTGAACGCATGCGCACGAGTGGTTGTTCCCGATCCGGCCCGGCATGGCCGGGTGGGTCACTTCCAGGCACCGTTGCGGCCCTTTCGGGGTGATCCCGGGGTCACGTACCGGCCCGTCCCGGGGCATATCCGCCCGATCAGGCCCGGGAGTCCCCCAGGAACCCACAGTCCCGGGCAAGCGCGGCGAAGGCCTGCCAGCCCTCAGCAGGTGCGCACACCGCCAGCTCCTTGCCCGCAGTCGTGGTCCAGACCTCGAAGATCGCTCCCGCCTCGGCGGCGACCAGACCGGCGGCGGCGTAGTCCCACAGGTGGACCCCTTCCTCGAGGTAGGCGTCACAGTGGCCCGAGGCGACGGCACACACGTCGAGCGCGCAGGAGCCGTGGCGTCGGAGGTCACGCACCTGCGGCAGCAGGCGGGCCACCGCCTGCCCCTGCCGTTCCCGGATGGTCGCCTCATAGCTGAAGCCGGTGGCCACCAGCAGCTGGTCGAGCGGCGGGCTCTTGCTCACCCGGACGGGTATGCCGTTCCTCGTGGCTCCCCCGCCCAGCGTCGCGGCGTACTCGACATCGGCCAGCGGGCTGCGGACCACGCCCGCCACGACCTCGCCGTCCTTCATCGCAGCGATCGACACGGCGTAGTGCGGCAGCCCGTAGAGGTAGTTCACGGTGCCGTCGATCGGGTCGACGACCCAGGTCACGCCTGAGGTGCTGACGACGTCCTCGCCCTCCTCGCCGAGAAAGCCGTCGTCCGGCCGCGCACCGAGCAGGCGCCGGAGGATGAGGTCCTCACAGGCGCGGTCGGCCTCGGTGACGATGTCGACCGTGCTCGACTTGGTGTCGGCGACCTCGACCCCGCGTGAACGCATCGAGGTGATCAGCTCGCCCGCCTCGCGCGCCGTGGCGACGGCGAGGTCGAGGAGAGCGTCGGAGCCGTCGTCCGGAGTCACCCGCGCGTCAGTCCTGCCCGCACAGCGCGGGCCTCGAGCCGCGCGGGTTGGGGCAGCACCCGACCGGGCACGTGTCCCAGAGTGCCTCGGACCCCACGGCGGCGCGGTCGGGTGACTCACCACGCTCCACGGCACCACGCTCGAGGAGCAGGTCACGCACCATCGCCACGAATCGCGGGTCGATCCCGGCCGTGGCGGCCCGCGCGAAGGGCAGCCCGATCTCGGCAGCCGTTTCCTGCGCCTCGGTGTCGAGGTCGTAGATCACCTCCATGTGGTCGGAGATGAAGCCGATCGGCACGACGACCACCCCCGGAACTCCTCGGTTCCGGAGCGCACGGAGGTGGTCGTTGACGTCCGGTTCGAGCCACGGCACCTGGGGTGGTCCCGACCGTGAGCAGAACACCAGCTCGGAGGGGTAGCGGTGACCGGTCTCCTCACGCACCCGCTCGACGATCTCGGCGACCACCGCTCGGTGCTGCGCGACGTAGGCACCTCCCCGCGCGCCGCTGGCCTCGTTCATGGTCTCCGGGATCGAGTGCGTCACGAAGGCGAGATGTCCCCCGCGCCGTGCGTCCTCGGGCAGGTCGGCCAGCGCCGCGAGGGTCGCGTCGACCATGGGCTCGATGAAGCCGGGGTGGTTGGAGTAGTGGCGCAGCCGGTCGATCCGCGGCGCACCCGGGACCTCCTGCACGGCGCTGGCGAGGTTCTCGCGGTACTGGCGGCACCCGCTGTAGGAGGAGTAGGCGCTGGTCAGGATCGCCGCGGCCCGGGTGATCCCGTCGGCCTTCATCTGCTCGATCGTGTCGCGCAGGAACGGGTCCCAGTTGCGGTTTCCCCAGTAGACCGGGACCTGCACCCCGTTGGCCTCCAGGTCGGCCTCGATCGCGTCCACGAGCTCACGGTTCTGGTCGTTGATCGGGCTGCGGCCGCCGAAGAGGAAGTAGTGCTCCCCGACCTCCTCGAGCCGCTTGTCCGGGATCTCCTTCCCGGCCGTGACGTTGCGCAGGAAGGGCAGCACGTCGTCGGGCTTCTCGGGTCCACCGAAGGACACGAGCAGGAGCGCGTCGTAGGGCCGCACGTCCGGCGACTGCTGGGAACCTCGCCTGGCGACCGTCTCGAAGGGCATGGCCCCAGACTAGAAGAGGGGGCCCACGGGTCGGCACCGGCGGTCCCGGCAGTCTCCTATGGTTGGCCGGGTGCTCGACTCCTATCGCCGGGTCTTCGCCCACCCCGGGGCCCGCGCCTTCTCCGCCACGGCCCTCGTGGCGCGCCTGCCGATCTCGATGATGACGCTCGGGATCGTGCTGCTCGTGAGCACGCTGACCGGGTCCTACGCCCTGGCGGGACAGGTCGCGGCGGCCTACATCATCGGCAACGCGGTCTTCGCGGTCCCGCACGGTCGGCTCGCCGACCGGTTCGGTCAGGGACGGGTGCTGTACGTCGACTCCGTCGTGTTCGCGCTCGCCAGCGGCCTGATGATCGTCTCGATCACCGATGACTGGGCGCTGCCGCTCCCCCACGTCCTGGGTGCGCTCGCCGGCGCCTCCATCCCCCAGATCGGCACGATGGTCCGGGGACGCTGGGCGCACCTGCTCCGGGTGGACAGCGAGCGGCACACCGCCTTCGCCGTGGAGGGGGTGGCGGACGAGGTCGTCTTCGTCTCCGGTCCGGCGCTGGTCACCTTCCTGTCCACCGTCTACGCGCCCCAGGCCGGCCTCGTCGTCGCGGTGGTCGTGGGCACGATCGGTTCCCTGGCGCTGGCGGTGCAGCGCCAGACCGAGCCGCCCGCGCACCCACGCGATCCCACCGCGTCGCGGGCATCGATGCCGTGGGGGCTGCTCGTGCCGATCGCGCTTGCCGCCATCGCTCTCGGCAGCATGTTCGGCGCCCTCGAGGTGGCCTCCGTGGCCTTCGCCGACGATGCCGGCAACAAGACCGCGGCCGGGCTGATGCTCGGCGCGTTCTCTCTGGGCAGCCTGCTGGCCGGGGTCGCCGCGGGCGCGATGATGTGGGAGTCGGGTCCGCTCGACCGGGCCCGGGTGGGCATGGTCGTGCTCGCCGTCGGGACCGTCTCGCTGCCGTTCCTGCCCGGCCTCGTGATCGTCACCGGCGCGCTCTTCCTGACCGGACTGGCCCTCGCTCCCACGCTGATCGCGGTCTTCTCGCTGATCGAGGGGTCCGTCCCGCGCGCGCGCCTCAACGAGGCCATGGGCTTCGTGCAGACCGGGATGAGTGCGGGCATCGCGCCGGGGGCCTGGCTGGCCGGGGTGGTCGCCGACCAGCACGGCGGATCTGCCGCCTACTGGGTGTGCACGGTCTCGGCCGTGCTGGCCGCCGTGGCCGGGTTCGCCATCCGCAGCCCACGGCCGGCGGAGCAGTCGGTCGCTTCCGTCGAGGGCTAGCCTGCGCATCATGGCGACGTGGACCAACTGGGCCGGCCTGGCCACGGCCCACCCGACGCAGGCGCTCACCCCGCACGACGCCGGCGAGGTCGTCGACGCCGTGGTGGCGGCACGCCACCAGAACCTCACCGTGAAGATGACCGGAACCGGACACTCGTTCACCGACATCGCGGTCACCGACGGGCTGATGCTGCGACCCGGCAACCTGCGCGGCATCGTCGCCGTCGACCGCGACGCCATGACGGTCACCGCCCTGGCCGGAACTCCGCTGCACGAGCTCAACGCGGCGCTCGAGCGCCTCGGGCTCTCCCTGCACAACATGGGCGACATCGAGGAGCAGACCCTGGCCGGGGCCATCTCGACCGGCACCCATGGCACGGGCGGCCGGGTCGCCTCCCTGAGCGCACAGGTGGCCGGGCTGGAGCTGGTGACCGGCGAGGGCCGCCTCCTGCGCGCTGCCGCCGACGAGAACGCGGACGTGCTCGACATGGCTCGAGTCGGGCTGGGCGCGCTCGGCATCCTGACCTCGATCACCATGCGGGTGGAGCCGCTCTACGTCCTCGAGGCACACGAGACCCCGATGAGGTGGGACCAGGCGATGGAGGAGTTCGACTCCCTCGTCGCGGAGAACCACCACTTCGAGATGTTCTGGTTCCCGCACACCGATCGGCTGCTGACCAAGCGCAACAACCCCACCCAGGACGCGCCTCAGCCGCTGTCGCGCTTCCGGGGCTGGCTCAGTGACGAGTTCCTCGCCAACCGTGCCTTCGGCTGGGCCAACCGGGTCGGCAACGTCCGGCCGAGGCTGGTGCCCAGGATCAACGACCTGGCCGGCCGGGTGATGTCGGAGCGTCGCTTCAGCGACGTGCCGCACAAGGTGTTCACCTCTCGGCGCCGGGTGGTCTTCCGCGAGATGGAGTACGCCGTGCCGCGGAAGCAGGGACTCGAGGCGCTGCGCGACGTGCGCGCCCTCGTGGAACGCAGCGACTGGCGGATCGGCTTCCCGGTCGAGGTCCGGGCGGTCCCCGGGGACGACGTACCCCTCTCCAGCGCGTTCGGCGGCGATGCGGTCTACCTGGCCTTCCACGTCAACGCCCAGTCCGACCACCGTGCCTACTTCCACGCGGTGGAGGACGTCCTGCGCGGCTACGACGGGCGCCCTCACTGGGGCAAGCTGCACACCAGGACTGCCGAGGACCTCGCGCCGGCGTACCCGCGCTGGCGGGACTTCCAGGCGATGCGCGACCGGCTCGACCCCGAGCGGGTCTTCACCAACCACTACCTCGACCGGGTGCTGGACTAGACGCTCGCGGGCCCCCGCGGCAGCGGGGCCCTCCAGTCACGCCGCATGGCGAGCACCCGGAACCCGAAGCAGATGATCACACCGGGGATCGCCACCACCGCCTCCTGCAGGCCCCATCCCTGGGCGAGCACGGCCCAGGTCGCCCCCAGCAGGGCAGGGGTGGCGTAGAGCTCGCTGGAGAACACGACCGGGACCCGGCCGGCCAGCAGGTCGCGCGCCATCCCACCACCGATCCCGGTGACCATTCCCATCAGCGCCGCCGGCACGGGGCCCAGCCCGAAGTCCAGTGCCTTGAGCGCACCGGTGACGCAGAACAGCCCCAGCCCGGCGGCATCGAAGATGTTCACGACGCGTTCGGCCCGACCGACCACCGAGTGGAAGGCGAACGTGACCAGACCGGCTGCGACCGGCACCAGGAGATACCTCCAGTCGGCGAGCGCGGCCGGTGGCGTGGCGTCGATGAGGACGTCGCGCAGGAACCCGCCGCCGAGCCCCGTCGTACCGGCCAGCACCAGGACGCCGAACACGTCCAGCTCCTTGCGCACGGCGACCAGCGCGCCCGAGATCGCGAACACGAAGATGCCGCTCAGGTCGAGCACCAGCAGCAGCGTGCTCGTGTTCTCTCCGCCCATGGTGGAAGGGTAGGGCGCACGGCGCGTCGCCCCGCTCAGGCGCAGGTCAGGCTGAAGTAGGCTCATGCCGCACGTGCGACGCGAAGGAGCAGCTACGGATGCAGGACCTCACCCCGGTGGGGCTGGGCCACGACGGCAGGAAACTGCTGCTGGTCAGCCCGTCCGGCGAGGAGTTCGCTGTGGCCGTCGACGCCCGGCTGCGCAGCGCACTGCGTGGCGAGAACCTACGACTCGGCCAGTTGGAGATGAAGATGGAAAGCGCCCTGCGTCCCCGTGACATCCAGGCACGCATCCGCGCGGGCGAGTCCCCCGGGGACGTCGCGGCAGCCGCCCAGACGACGGTGGAGGCCATCATGGGCTTCGCCACCCCGGTGCTGGCCGAGCGTGCCCACGTCGCCCAGACCGCACTGAAGGCCTCGGTCCGCCGACGCTCGGGTGAGTCCTCCTCGGCCGGTCGCACCCTCGGCGAGGCAGCCGGGCTGTTCCTCGCCGACCACTCCCTGCACGACGAGGACGTCGAGTGGGACGCCTGGCGCCGGGCCGACGGGCGGTGGGCGCTGGTGGCCAGCTACTCGATCGGCGGCCGCAGCCGCACGGCGGAGTTCAGTCACGATCTCCCCGGTCGCTACGTCGTCGCGGAGAACGACGAGGCCCGGATCCTGACCGGTGAGCTGCCCGAGCCGGAGGCCCGAGGCGCGACGGGAGCCACTCGCCAGCCGCAGTCCCGGCGCCTGAGCTCGGTGCCCTCCCAGGACGAGCTCCCGCTCGGCGACGACGCGATCGAGCTGGTCCGCGACCGGGCTCCCGAGGCCGACCCCGAGGCGGACGTCTCCGGCGCACAGCCGGCCAGCGAGGCCGACACCGAGCCCCCCACTCAGCCCGTCAGCCAGCCGCTTCCGGGGGCCGACACCGCCGACGCCGACTGGATCGCGCAGCCGGCGGTCGAGGAGTCGGTCCTCGAGGAGTCGGTCCTCGAGGACGGCGTCGACGACGCCGGACCGGGCGCCGCGGCCCTGAGCGACGAACCGGCCGCGGAGCCGACCCCGCCGAAGAAGAAGAGCCGGTCCTCGGTCCCGTCGTGGGACGAGATCATGTTCGGTGGCGGCAAGAGCGAGTGACCCACTCCACCCTTGCCAAGGGTGGCGCACTTCGTTACTCGCGAGTAATATAGCCACGTTCGCGTGACCCGGAGTGGCGCGACGAGTTGAATGTCTGGCAGACACTCCCGACGCGAGAGCGGTGCTCCTCACCATGTCCTACTTCGTCACCGGCGCCACCGGCTTCATCGGCCGCTTCCTCGTCCAGGAGCTGCTCGAGAACCGCGAGGGTGAGATCTTCGCGCTGTGCCGCGAGAGCTCGGTCGGGCGACTCGAGGCACTGATCGAGGACTGGGTCGCCTCCGGACTGGACGGGGGCCGGGTGACCCCGGTGACGGGTGACCTCGGCGAGGACGATCTCGGGATCAGCCACCAGTGGATCTCTGCCCACGCGCACGAGATCGACCACTTCTTCCACCTTGCCGCGATCTACGACATGACCGCCTCGGACGCGATGAACGAGACGATGAACGTCGGCGGCACCCGCAACGCCATCTCGCTGGCCGGCAAGCTCGACGCGAAGCACTTCCACCAGGTCTCCTCGGTCGCCGCCTCCGGTGACTACCGCGGCGTCTTCGACGAGTCGATGTTCGACGAGGGACAGCGGCTGCCCTCGGCGTACCACCGCACGAAGTTCGAGTCCGAGAGGATCGTGCGCGAGGAGTCGACCGTCCCCTGGCGCGTCTACCGCCCGGCGGTCGTGGTCGGCCACTCCGAGACCGGCGCCATGGACAAGATCGACGGCCCGTACTACTTCTTCCCGCTCTTCAAGGCGCTGCGCGACAACCTGCCCGGCTGGATGCCGCTCGTCGGCGTCGACCTCGGCGACACCAACGTGGTCCCGGTCGACTACGTCGCCAAGGCGATGGACCACATCGCGCACCAGCCCGGACTCGACGGGCAGGCCTTCCACCTGGTCAACCCGGAGCCGATGAGCACCGTCGACCTCATCAACACCTTCGCGGGAGCCGCGAAGGCGCCGCAGTTCGCCGTGCCCGTGGACCGCAGCGTCACCTCGCTGCTGCCGACCGCCTTCCTGCCCCGGGCCCTCCGTCCCGCGAACCTGCTGGGCGCGGCCCTGCGCAGCCTGCCGGTGCACGTGGCCCTGAGCCAGACGATCGGCCGCCTCGGCATCCCGCCGGAGGTGCTCGAGCACGTCTCCTTCCCCTCGGTCTACGCCTCGCGCGCGACCGAGAAGGCGCTGGCCGGCTCCGGTATCTCGGTGCCCGACCTGGAGTCCTACGCCTCGACGCTCTGGTCCTACTGGGAGGAGATGCTCGACGACTCGATCAAGCACGACTCCTCCACGGTCAAGGCGCTCACCGGCAAGACCGTGGTGATCACCGGTGCCTCCTCGGGTATCGGCCTGGTCACCGCCATCCAGGTGGCCAAGGCGGGTGGCATCCCGATCCTCGTGGCCCGCGGCCAGGACAAGCTCGAGGAGACCAAGCGGCTGATCGAGGCCCGCGGCGGCAGCGCCCACAGCTACCCCTGCGACCTCTCCGACATGCACGCCATCGACGCGCTGACCAAGCAGCTCTGCGAGGACTTCGACCACATCGACTTCGTGGTCAACAACGCCGGGCGCTCCATCCGGCGCTCACTGAAGCTCAGCGAGGACCGCTTCCACGACTTCGAGCGCACCATGCAGCTCAACTACTTCGGCGCGATCCGGCTGATCATGGGCATCCTGCCGAAGATGCGGGAGCAGAAGTCGGGACACGTCGTGAACATCTCCTCGATCGGAGTGCTCACCAGCCCGCCACGCTTCTCGGCGTACGTCGCCTCCAAGGCTGCCCTGGACGCGTGGAGCAACGTGGTCTCCAGCGAGCTGATCGGCGACGGGGTCTCGTTCACCAGCATCCACATGCCGCTGGTGCGCACGCCGATGATCGCGCCCACCAAGATGTACGACAAGTTCCCGGCGATCACCCCCGCGCAGGCAGCGGGCAAGGTGATCCGGGCCCTCGTCGAGAAGCCGCACGAGATCAACACCAAGACCGGCAACATCGGCGCACTGGCCCACACCCTGGCGCCGCGGACGGCGTTCCGGATCCTGCACGTGGCCTACCAGGTGTTCCCGGACTCCACCGCCGCACGTGGCGAGGGCGCCAAGACCGAGAAGGTGAGCATCCAGCGTGCGCTTTCCCAGGCGTTCCAGGGCGTCCACTGGTAGGGTTCCCCCCGTGCTGAACCACCTGTGTTGTCGCTGTCGCTGACACCAGCCTGCGGGCTGGTGCCGTCCTCGACGCCCGACAGCCCCGACACACAGGATCGATCACCACATGGCCTCCCTGGACTTCACCCGCTGGACCCGTGCCCTCGGTGCACGGGGCTACGCCGTGCTCCCCACCAGTCACCCCGTCCCGGTCTCGCTGTGGATCCGGGAGCGCGACCCGGTGGACGGACGGGTGCTGCACTTCCACGCCCGCGGCACCCGGCTGCGGCTGGCCGTCTACCGACCCAGTGACCTGACCGCCCTGATCCTGCGTGCGGCCTGCGACTGCGAGGAGCACCGACAGGCCGGAGCCACCGGCCGCGTCGTACTGAACCCGGGGGCGGTGCCGCTCGAGGAGCACGAGCTCGACGGCGCCCCAGTGTTCGGCTGGCGCGGCCACGAGGCGGCGCTGCTGCCCCTGCAGGAGGCCGCGGGGGTCTTCGAGAGCCTCCTGGCCCGCGTGTCGCAGGCGGCAGCCCAGGAGGCCGAGACCGCCTGACTGAGACGATGGCGGCCATGCGGATCTTCCACATCGCCACGGCAGCGGACTGGGAGCGTGCGCGCCGGTCGGGCAGCTACACGACCTCCACGGTCGGGCGGACGCTGGAGGACGAGGGCTTCCTGCACGCGGCGCACCGGCACCAGGTCTCGGGGGTCTTCGCGCGCTACTACCGCGAGGTCGGCCAGCCGCTGGTGCTGCTGACCATCGACACCGACCGGCTCGGGGTTCCGTGGCGAGAGGACGAGGTGGGCGACGAGACGTTCCCGCACGTCTACGGTCCGCTCTCCCCCCGGGCGGTGGTGGGGGTGCAGGCGCTGAACAGGCGGGGCGGCACCGAGCCGTTCACGTCGCTGTTCGTCAAGGAGATGGCGATCCGGTTCCTGCTGGCGATCGTGGCGATGCTGCTGGCCTTCGTCGGTTCCTGGGTCGGCGGGGGCCTCGACGCCGAGTGGGCGAGGTTCATCGGTGCCATGGCCGGCTTCTTCGCGGGCGGCGTCATCGCCACCCTGGTGCTGCGGCGACGCGCGCGGTGGTCCCCGCTCGGGTCGCGACGCCCTGCCACGTAGTGGGCCCGTCAGTGGGCCGGCCGGTCGCCCGTCGCGACGGGCCGGGTGGGATCGCGGACCCACTCGCTCCACGAGCCCGGGTAGAGCGTGGCGTCGATGCCGGCCACAGCCATCGCCAACAGGTCGTGGGCGGCCGTGACTCCCGAGCCGCAGTAGGCGGCGACCTCACGCCCTTCGGCGACCGCATAGACCCTGCGCAGCTCATCGGGTGGGCGGAAGCGCCCGTCCTCGGTGAGGTTGGCCCCGGTCGGCACGTTCACCGCCCCCGGGATGTGCCCCGCCACCGGGTCGACGGGCTCGACCTCTCCCCGGTAGCGCTCCGGGTCGCGTGCGTCCACCAGGACGCCACGCTCGGCGACGTCGAGCACGTCGTCGGCTCCCACGACCGCCAGCTGACCGGGACGGACCACGAAGCTCCCCCGTTCCGGTGAGGCCTGCACGGTCGACTGCTCACGACCCGCCTGCACCCAGGCCCGCCAACCGCCGTCGAGCACGCGCACGTCCTGGTGCCCGGCCCATCGCAGCAGCCACCAGCACCTGGCCGCGGCACGACCGGCCCAGTCGTCGTAGGTCACCACTGGTCGGTCGTCGCGTACGCCGGCGGCGCGCATCGCCTCCTCGAACACCCACGGGTCCGGGAGCGGGTGCCGGCCGGCCGGACCGGGGGCGGCTGCCAGAGCCGAGTCGAGGTCGACGTACGCCGCACCGGGGATGTGGCCGCGAGCGAACTCCGCCGCGCCAGGCGGCCCTCCCATCCGATAGCGGACGTCCAGGACGGTGCACCCATCGAGGGAGGCGAGCTCGTCCGCCGTGATCAGCGGACCGTCATCTGGTGCCTGCATGGCATGATCCTCCCCGATGGCTGAACTCCAATTCTTCACCGGCACGATGGATTCCGGGAAGAGCACTCTCGCGCTGCAGACCAACCACAACCACGCCGCGCGAGGTCGGATCGGCCGGATCTTCACCACCCACGACCGCGCGGGCGAGGCGCGGATCTCCTCGCGGCTCGGGCTGACGCACGATGCCATCGAGGTCGACGAGTCCTTCGACTTCTGGCGCTACGTGGTCGACGAGCTGACCCACGGTGCCCGGATCGACTACCTCATCTGTGACGAGGCCCAGTTCTACGTGGGCGCCCAGGTCGAGCAGCTGGCCAAGATCGTCGACGAGCTGCAGATCGACGTGTTCGCCTTCGGCATCCTCTCCGACTTCCGCACGGAGCTCTTCGAGGGCTCGCGCCGGCTCGTCGAGCTCGCCGACCGGATGCACGTGCTCCAGGTCGAGGCGCTGTGCTGGTGCGGCAAGCGCGCCACCCACAACGCGCGCACGGTGAACGGCGAGATGGTCACGGAGGGCGAGGTGATCGTCGTCGGCGACGTCGAGGGCGACGTACCCGCGGAGGTCGCCTACGAGGTCCTCTGCCGTGCCCACCACCGCCGCCGGATGACCGCCGCCCGGGCCCGGGCGATCTCGATGGTGGCCGAGCCCCTGCCGTTTGCTTGAGGGGGTGCAGGTTTCCCCGGTCGGCCGGGGAAACCTGACGTTGTAGGGCGATGCTTCACCCGACGACGTCAGGGATTGCCCCACCACCCGACCCGATTTGTCCCTCAGCCGATCAGGATCGGGATGTGCATCTCCCGCGGGGTGAGCGAGCCGTGCAGGCCGATCAGGGTCATCTCGTAGGCGAAGTCCCGGGAGCTCATCAGGGCCCAGTCGTCGTGGGCCGCCACGACGACGTCGCCGAGCCTGAGGCGTACGCCGGGATCAACCGGGCCGAACCAGCCGCGCTCGATCGCCTCGTCCCGGGTGAGCACCGTGGCCCGACCCGTCAGCAGCTCGCGCCAGGTGGCCGCCACCTCGGCGACCGCCCCGCCGCGGCAGTAGACGTGCCGGAAGCGAGCCTCGCCACCCAGCAGCGTGACACCGTCGCGCAGCTCGGGATGGGCGTCGACGTCGATGTGCGTGGCGGGTGAGGAGTCGACCATCCCGTGGTCGGCGACCACGAGCAACCGCACCTCGTCGGGCAGCTCGTCGCGCAGCTCCTGCATGTCCTCGTCGATGTCGCGCAGCTGCGCCCGCCATCGCTGGGAGTCGACGCCCGCCCGGTGCCCGTGCCAGTCGAGGTCACCGTCGTAGACGTAGGTCACCGACGGCCGTCGGGCACCACCGGCCACCGCGCCGGCCACGCGCTCGGCGACGTCGTCGGCTCCGACGTACGCCGCACCCCGCTGGCCGCACCTGGTCAGTCCCGAGCCCGCGAACTCGCGCTTGCTGACCACGCTCGTGTGTACGCCGACCGCCTCGAGCCGGGAGAACGCGGTGGCGTTCGGTTGCCACTCCAGCGGGTCGACCGGCTGGTCCCAGAACAGCGCGTTCAGCAGCGCACCGCTCTCCGGCACCCGGGAGGTGAACCCGACGAGCCCGTGCTGGCCCGGCGTCAGCGCCGTCCCCAGCGAGGTCAGCGAGGTCGCGGTGGTCGACGGGACACCACACGTCGCCGGCGGCTCCCCCAGCAGGGAGTGGAGGTACGGCGCCTGCACCCGGTGCTCCGCCAGCAGCTCGTGACCGAGCCCGTCCACCAGCATCACGACGTACGCCGGCGCGGGGGGCAGCACCAGTGAGGACTCGTGGAACCCCACGGAGACTCCGAGCGCCGAGGCCACCGCGGGCAGTACGTCGCCCAGGGTGCGACCGTTCGCCGCCGGCCCGCCGGTCGTGCTCCCGGAGTACTCCGGCTCGACGAAGCCGGGCAGGGGTGGGCCGCTCACCTGTCAGCTCTGGGTGCGGGCCGAGAGGCTCTCGGCGAACACCAGGAGGTCATCGACGGCAGTCTGCCCGTCTGCGGCCGAGCTCACGCGCAGGGAGAAGTCGTCGGAGACCACCATGCCGGTGTAGCCGTGGTCCGCGTCGCACTCGGGGTCGGCGCAGGCGGCCGGCTCGAGGTCGATCCGGTTGATCCCGCCCCACCCCACGGTGAGCACCGCCTCACTGGGCGTGGGCTCACCGCCTCCGTCGAAGGTGGCCGGGTTGGCGACCATCCGGTTGACCACGATCGAGCGCACCGAGGTCAGCATGATCGCCTCGGTGGAGGTCGAGGTGTAGGGCTCGGGAAGCAGGTCGTCAGGAGCGTGCTCGTCGGTGTGGCAGAGGATCAGCCGCGTCCCGGTGAGCACGACGACGGTGATGTGCCGGCGGACCTCGTCGCGGTCGATGGTCGGCTCGTGGTGCACCAGGAACGACGTGACGCTCTCGCCGGCCACCGCGGACCGGACGCCGGCCTCCACCACCTGGGGGTAGTAGCCGGTCTTCTCGATCGCGACGACGAGGTCGCGGAACCGGTCGGCCTGGGCAACGTGGGACATGGCGTCAGTCTGTCACGCGTTCGTGCAGGTCAGTCGTGCAGCGTGTCGTCCAGCGGCGCCGTCAGCCGCCTCACGAACAGGTCCGATCGCGGCGCCGCCATCGGCTCCACCCGACCGGAGGCGTGCAGCACGCTGACTCCGTCGACCGTGGCGTGCACGAGCATCAGGTCGAGCCGGCTGAGCTGCGGCAGGTCGATCTTGAGCTGGGCCACGCGTCGGACCAGATCCTCCACAGCGGGTACGTCGACCTGCTCGCTGCCGCGGTAGCCGAACAGCAGCGGCGCCGCCTTGATCGACCGGACCGTCTCGGCGGCGTCCAGCGCGCTGATCGGCGGGATCCGGTAGACCCGGTCGCCCACCAGGTCGGTGAGCGCCCCCGAGACGCCGAAGGAGACGGCCGGCCCGAAGAGCGGGTCCTCGAGCGCGCCGATGGCGACCGGGACACCCGGGCGGGCGGTGGACTGTACGACGAACTCGGCCTCCGCCGGGTTCGGGATGATGCCCATCAGCGAGTCCCACGCGTCGCGCATCTCGGCCTCGTCGTCGATGTTGCGCCACACGTGGGCCTGGTCGGGGCGCTGGCGCAGTCGCTCCGCGGTCGCCTTGAGCACGACGTCCCACCCGAGCTTCTCGCCGGCCCTGACGGCCTCGTCGACGTCGGCCACGTGCAGCCGGTCCCACAGCTCGATCCCGTAGCTGCCGAGCAGTGTCTGGAGCTCCGGTCCGCTCAGGTCATGGCCGTCCGGGTGCTCCATCAGCAGCTGGTTGACCTGACGCTTGGCGGTGTCGAGGTCGATCTCCTCGAGCACGCCCACGGAGTCGTCCTGCCGCTTGAGCCAGGCGGCGTACTCCACCACGCGGGCGAGGGCACGCACGGCCGCCTCGACCGCGGGGTAGGAGGGGACCGAGCCGCGACCCGCGGTGTGGCCGGACAGGTCGGGCACGCGCAGCAGCTCGGGAACCCCCTCGCGGCCGAGGAAGGTCGAGACCAGTGGCTTGTCGGACTGCTCGCCGACCGCCGCGAGCACGTTGGCGACCTCCTCGCCACCGGCGTCGAGCGGCGGGATGTAGACCGCCACGACCGCGTCCACGTGCTGGTCGTCGATGGCCGCGTCCAGGGCGTTCTCGAAGTCGTCGGCGGTGGCGTCCGCACCCAGTGCCGTCGCGCTGGTCACGGTCAGGCCGCTGGCCGCCGCCGCGTCGACAGCGAGCAGGCCGAGGGCGTCGGAGTTGCCCACGATGGCGACCCGTGCTCCCGACGGGAGCGGCTGGTGGGCCAGCAGCTGGGCGACGTCGAACATCTCGTCGAGGGTGTCGACCTGGACGATCCCGGCCTGCCGGAACATCGCGTCGACGGCCTCGGCGGGTGCCGCGATGTGCCGGACCGCGTGACCCATCGGCACTCCCTGGGTGGTGCGGCCCGACCGCACGGCGATGATCGGCTTGGCCCGCGAGACGCGGCGTGCGATCCGCGAGAACTTGCGCGGGTTACCGATGGACTCCAGGTAGAGCAGGATCACCTCGGTGGCGTCGTCCTCCTCCCAGTACTGCAGCAGGTCGTTGCCGGAGACGTCGGCCCGGTTGCCGGCACTGACGAAGGTCGACAGACCGAGTCCGCGACCGCGGACCTTCTCCAGGATCGCCGACCCCAGCGCGCCCGACTGGCAGAAGAAGCCGGCCCGGCCGCGCGGCGGCATCACCGGTGACAGGGAGGCGTTCAGCGAGACCTCGGCGGCGGTGTTGATCACGCCGAGGCAGTTGGGCCCGATCAGCCGCAGGCCGTAGGAACGGGCCAGGCCGACGAGCTTGCGCTGCCGCTTTCGGCCCTCCTCGCCGGTCTCGGCGAAGCCGCTGGAGATCACGATCAGGCCGTGGACGCCCTTCGCCGCGCAGTCGAGCACGACGTCCTGCACCGACTCCGCCGGCACCGCGACGATCGCCACGTCGACCTCACCGGGGATGTCACCGACGGTGGGGTACGCCGGCATCCCGGCCACGGAGTCCGCCGCCGGGTTGACCACGTAGACCCGGCCCGCGTAGTCACCGAGCACGAGGTTGCGCACCAGCAGTGCCCCGATCGTGTCGCTGCGCCGAGAGGCACCGATGACCGCGACGCTGCGTGCGTTCAGGAAGGCGGCGATCGAGGCCGCCTCGGAGCGGTGCTCCCGAGCGGCGATGACCCCGATCGAGGTGTCGGTCGGGTCGATGTCGAACTCGAGGTGCATCACCCCCTCGTCCCAGCCGCCCTTGACGGTGTAGCCCTGCTCGCGGAACACCTGGATCATCCGGCGGTTGTCCGGCAGCACCTCCGCCACGAACCGGTCCACCCCGCGCTCCCGCCCCGCCTGCGCGAGGTGCTCGAGCAGCAGCTGTGCGATCCCCCGGCCCTGGTGGGCGTCCTGCACGAGGAACGCGACCTCCGCCCGGGTCACGCCCTCGCTCGTGTCGATGACGTCGTAACGGCCCACGCCGATGATCCGCTGGGCCACGGTCATCACGAACGCCACGCGCTCGTGGTAGTCGACGTTGGTGAACCGCTCCACGTCGCGGTCGGACAGGGTCGGCATCGGGGCGAAGAAGCGGAAGTACTTCGACTCGTCGGAGACCTGGGAGTAGAACTCCACGAGCCCCTCGGCGTCCTCGTGCAGGATCGGCCGCAGGTGAGCGGTGCGTCCGTCGCGCAGCAGGACATCCGCCTCCCAGTGGTCCGGGTAGTCCGGGGGGGAGGACTCGGAGGGATCGGCGCCCGGCACAGTCACGACTGAAATGTACCGTCAGGTGCTGTTCGGCGTGCCCCCGAAGCGTTCTCCTCGGCCGGTGGGGAGAATCGACCCATGGCCCGTCGTACCGCACCGCTCCCGGAGGACTTCGAGGAACACATCGTCGACATCGACGTCGGCGACGAGATGCGGGCCAGCTTCCTGGAGTACGCCTACTCGGTCATCTACTCCCGGGCCCTGCCCGACGCCCGCGACGGCCTGAAGCCGGTGCAGCGGCGGATCCTCTACGCGATGCACGACATGAGTCTGCGCCCCGACCGAGGTCACGTGAAGTCCTCCCGGGTGGTCGGCGAGGTCATGGGTCGCTTCCACCCGCACGGCGACGGCGCCATCTACGACGCGCTCGTCCGCATGTCCCAGTCCTTCTCCATGCGCCTGCCGACCGTCGACGGCCACGGCAACTTCGGCTCCCCCGACGACCCGCCTGCGGCGATGCGCTACACCGAGGCGCGGATGGCTCCGGCCGCGGTGGCGATGACCGCCACCATCGACGAGGACACCGTCGACTTCCGGCCCAACTACGACGGCCGCGAGGTGGAGCCCTCCGTGCTGCCCGCCGCTTTCCCGCACCTGGTCGTCAACGGCGCCGCCGGGATCGCGGTCGGGATGGCGACCAACATCGCCCCGCACAACCTCGTCGAGGTGATCCAGGCCCTGCGTCACCTGGTCAAGCACCCCCAGGCCGACCTCGACGCGCTGATGCGGTTCATCCCCGGTCCCGACCTGCCGACCGGCGGGAAGATCATCGGTCTGGACGGGATCCGCGACGCCTACGACTCCGGCCGCGGCAGCTTCCGGATGAGGGCCACGACCCGGATCGAGTCGGTCACCGCCCGACGCAAGGGCATCGTGGTGACCGAGCTTCCCTACGGTGTCGGCACCGAGCGGGTGATCGCCGCGATCAAGAAGCTGGTGCAGACCAAGAAGGTCCAGGGCATCTCCGACGTCAAGGACCTCACCGACCGCACCAAGGGCCTGCGGCTGGTGATCGAGGTCAAGAACGGCTTCCATCCCGAGGCACTGCTCGAGCAGCTGTTCCGGAGCACGCCGCTGGAGGAGTCGTTCAGCATCAACGCGGTGGCCCTGGTCGACGGCCAGCCGCGGACCCTCGGGCTCAAGGAGATGCTGGAGGTCTTCCTCGAGCACCGCTTCGACGTCGTACGCCGCCGCTCGTCGTTCCGCCGCGACAAGGCGGCCGACCGGCTCCACCTCGTCGACGGGCTGCTGCTCGCGATCATCGACATCGACGAGGTGATCCAGCTGATCCGGGGCAGCGACAACGCAGAGGTCGCCCGGGGCCGGCTGATGGACGTCTTCGACCTGACCGAGATCCAGGCCAACTACATCCTCGACATGCCGCTGCGACGGCTGACCAGGTTCTCCAAGATCGAGCTCGACAAGGAGCACGACGAGCTGCAGCGCACCATCGAGGCGCTCGAGGAGATCCTCGGCGACGAGGCGAAGCTGCGCACCGTGGTCTCCGACGAGCTCGCCGAGGTCGCCAGGACGTTCGGCACCCCGCGACGCACCGTGCTGCTCGAGTCCTCGGGCCAGACCACCACCACCTCCGCGACGCCGCTCGAGGTCGCCGACGACCCCTGCTACGTGTTCCTCTCCTCCTCCGGCCTCCTGGCCCGGACCACGACCCTGGACCGGCCCGGAGAGGGCGGTGCCCGCAACCGCCACGACGTCATCGTCTCCGCGGTCACCTCGACGGCCCGGGGCGAGGTCGGGGTGGTGACCTCGGCCGGACGCGTGGTCAAGCTCGGCGTGCTCGACCTGCCGACGCTGCCCGAGCACCGCGAACCACCCCAACCTGCAGGGGGGTGCACCGGTCGGGGAGTTCGTGACCCTGGAGGGCGAGCGGGTGCTCGCCCTGACCAGCTTCGAGCCGGGCTCACCCGGACTCGCGCTCGGCACCCGGCAGGGGGTGGTCAAGCGCGTCAACCCCGAGTACCTCGCCAACCGCGACGACTGGGACGTCATCTCGCTCAAGGACGGCGACGAGGTCGTCGGGGCCGCCGAGCTGCGCACCGGCGACGAGACGCTGTGCTTCGTCACCAGCGACGGCCAGCTGCTGCACTTCGGTGCCGGCCAGGTGCGGCCACAGGGTCGCTCGGGTGGCGGCATCGCGGGCGTCAAGCTCGCCGCCGGAGCTCGCGTGGTGTCGTTCACCGCGCTCGATCCCGACACCTCGGTGGTGGTCACGGTGTCCGGCTCGGCTGCCGGCCCTGCCCGGCACCGAGGCCGGTTCGGTGAAGGTGACGCCGTTCGCGGAGTACCCGCCCAAGGGCCGCGCCACGGGCGGCGTGCGCTGCCACCGCTTCCTCCGGGGTGAGGACGAGCTGGTCTTCGCCTGGGCGGGAGCCTCCCCGGCGCTCGCGGCCGCGGACAGCGGTGCGCCGGTCGACCTGCCGGAGCCGATCGCCCGACGGGACGGTTCCGGGCAGCCGGGCAGCCAGCCCATCGTCGCGTGCACCGGGCCGGTCACCGAGTCCCTTCCGGTGACGCCTTCCGCGGGTCCTTCCCCCGGCGTGGCAGGCTGAACGCATGCCTATCGATGTGCGCACTCGTGCGCTCTCCCTGATCGCGTTCGCCCTCGTCACACCCATGCTGCTCGCCGGATGTGGTGGCGGCGCGGAAGAGGCCGACGAGAAGAGCCCGGCCGAGGTGATGGAGACGGCGAAGAAGAACTTCGACGACGCCAGCAGCGTGCGGATCGAGCTGTCCACCAAGTCGATGCCGAGCGCGGGCAACGGCGTGCTCGGCGCCACCGGCGACCTCACCCACGACCCGGCCTTCGAGGGCGACGTCAAGGTCGTCCTCAGCGGCCTCACCGCGACCGTCCCGGTCACCTCGATCGGCGGCAAGGTCTACGCCAAGCTGCCGCTGCAGACCAAGTACGCCGTGATCGACCCCGGCGAGTACGGCGCACCCGACCCGGCCGACTTCGCGGACCCCGAGGACGGGCTCTCCGGCCTGCTGACCAAGATCGACGACCTCGAGGCCGGTGACGACCAGCGCTCGGGCGAGACCATCCTGACGAGCTACACCGGCACCCTGTCCGGCGCCGCGGTGAAGAAGATCATCCCGAGCGCCGTCGCCAAGGAGACCTACGAGACAGAGGTCGGCGTCGACGAGGACGGGTTCGCCACCACCGTGAAGGTCACCGGGCCGTTCTTCACCGGGAACGACGACGTCACCTACGACGTGAAGTTCACCGACTACGACCAGGGCGTCAAGATCACCGCTCCCAAGGCCTGAGCGGCGTCGCGGTGACCAGCAGGATCCCCGGTCCTGAGGAAGCCACGGGAGACGACGGGCCCGTCGAGCGCCCCGGGCGTGCGGCACGTCTGCTGCTCGGGCTCGCCGCGGTCGCCGTCGCGTTCGCCGCCGCCGACACCTACGTGGTGGTGCTCTCGCTGCCCGACATGATGGGCTCGGTCGGCCTGAGCGTCGACGAGCTCCAGCGGGCCGCACCGATCGTCAGCGGCTTCCTGCTCGGCTACGTCGCGATGCTCCCGCTCATCGGCCGGATCGCCGACCTGCGCGGCCGGACACCCGTCCTCGTCGCGGCGCTGGTCGTGTTCGCCTTCGGTTCGCTGGTCACCGCCGCGGCGTACGACCTGGGCAGCCTGGTGGCCGGCCGCTTCCTGCAGGGCGTCGGGGGCGGCGGCCTCGTCCCGGTGACACTGGCGCTGGTCGCCGACCTCTACCCGGCGAACCGGCGCGGCGTACCGCTCGGCGTCGTCGGCGCGGTCCAGGAGCTCGGCAGCGTCCTCGGCCCGCTGTACGGCGCCGTCGTGCTCTCCTTCGGCGACTGGCGTGACATCTTCTGGATCAACCTCGCCGTCGGGCTGGTCCTCGCCGCCGCCATCGCGACCCTCACCCGACGAGACCGAGTTCCGGGTGGTCCGGCATGGCCACGCCTCGACTGGATGGCGCTGCTCCTGGTCGCCCTCACCCTGACCGCGATGCTGCTCGTGATGCGGCAGCCGCGGTCGCTGGTCACCTCGGTCGACCTGGGTGGACCGTTCGTCCCGTTCTCGGGGGGCTGGTCCATCTGGTTCTCGCCGCTCGGCGTGGTCACGGGGCTGCTGGCGCTCGCGCTGCTCGCCCGGCTGCTCCTGGCCGCCCGCCCCCTGGTCGACCTGCGCGACTGGTGGCGCTCGATGCGCGAGGCCGACCTCGTGGGCGCCGGGCTGCTCTCGGTCGCCCTCGGCGGCATCATCCTGGCGTTCGCCACCGCGGATCCCGAGGTCCAGGTCTTCTCGGCGGCGGGGACGTGGTACCTCGGTGTGGCGGCCATCGGTGCGGTCCTGTTCGTCGCTGCACAACCGGCGCTCGCCCGCACCCCTGGTGCCTCACGGCGCCTTCGCGCAGCGGCCTGCCTGGGGCTCGGTGCTGGTCAGCTTCTTCGTCGGGGCCGCGCTGATCGCAGCCCTGGTCGACATCCCGATCTTCGCCCGGATCACGGTCGCCGACGGATCCCAGATCAAGGCTGCGCTCGTGCTCGTCGAGTTCCTGATCGCCCTACCGGTCGGAGCACTGGTCGGCGGCCTCCTCACGCGCAGCGTCGCTGCCGGGCCGGTGGCGGCGGCCGGCATGCTGCTGGCGGCGGTGGGCTTCTGGCTGATGGCGGGGTGGGGCTTCGAGTCCCTGGAGCACCTCACGTCGTCGGCAGTGCTCGCGATGACCGGTCTGGGCTTCGGGCTGGCGCTGGCGCCGGTGAACGCCGCCCTGCTGGCGAGCACGGTCGACAGCGTCCACGGCGTCGCCAGCGCCCTGCTGGTGGTCTCCCGGATGGTCGGCATGCTGGTCGGGATCTCGGCCCTGACCACGATCGGTCTGCGTCGCTACTACGCGGTCCAGGTCGACATCCCCTCGCCCAACGTCGTGTGCGAGAACGGGCGAACCCGCTGTGCGGCGTACACCCGGATGATCGAGGAAGCCGGCATCGAACAGCTGCACGCGATCTTCCTCGGTGCGGCGATCTGTGCGCTGGTGGCGGCCGTGGCCGCCCTGGTGTGCTTCCGCGGAGCGCGCACCCAGGGTGTGGCCGCTGACCGGGCGCTGCTCGGCACCGGATAGTTTTGCCTCGTGGCCAACGACTTCGCCGACCTGATGGCGGCCAACGAGAGGTTCGCCGAGACCTTCGACCTCGCGGGCTTCGACGGGGTTGCCCACGCCGGCATCGCCATCGTGACCTGCATGGACTCCCGCATCGACCCCCTCGGGATGCTGGGCCTCGCCCCGGGGGACGCCAAGATCTTCCGCAACCCGGGCGGCCGCGTGACGCCCCAGGCGCTCGAGGCTCTGGTGCTCGGGGTCCACCTGCTGCGGGTCGAACGCATCCTGGTCGTCCCGCACACCCGCTGCGCCATGGCCAGCTCCACCCTCGACGAGCTGCGCGCCGCCGTCACGGAGTCGGCGGGGCAGGACGCCTCCTGGCAGCACTTCGGGGTGGTGACCGACCAGACGGGCGCCCTGAAGGACGACGTCCGCAAGGTGCGGTCCCATCCGCTCATCCCCGCGACCGTCGCCATCGGCGGTTTCCTCTACGACGTCGACACCGGACTGCTCGACCAGCTCGCCTGATCGGACCGGGTGCCGGGACCCACCCGCTCAGGCGTCGATCGAGTCGGCGTCGACCTCATATGCTCCGGCGACGATGAAGTCCTTGCGGGGTGCCACGTCGGAGCCCATCAGCAGCTCGAACACCTCGGCGGCCTGGACCGCGTCGTCGGCGGTGATCCGGCGTAGCGTGCGTTGCCGGGGGTCCATCGTGGTCTCGGCCAGCTGGTCGGCGTCCATCTCCCCGAGGCCCTTGTAGCGCTGCACCGGGTCCTTCCAGCGCACGCCCTTCTTGGTGAGCTCGGCGAGCCGGCGCTGGAGCTCCGGGTCGGAGTAGGTGTAGACGTACTTGTCCATCCCCTTCTTGGGATTGGTCAGCTCGATCCGGTGCAGCGGGGGCACGGCCGTGAACAGCCGGCCCTGCGTGACCAGCTCGGGCATGTACTTGAAGAACAGGGTCGCCAGCAGGCACCGGATGTGGGCTCCGTCGGAGTCGGCGTCGGCCATCAGGATGATCCGGCCGTAACGGGCCTGCTCGACGTCGAAGGTGCGTCCCGAACCGGCCCCGATCACCTGGATGATCGAGGCGCACTCGGCGTTCTTGAGTACGTCGGCGACAGTCGCCTTCTGCACGTTGAGGATCTTGCCTCGGATGGGCAGGAGCGCCTGGAACTCCGAGTCGCGGGCTGCCTTCGCCGTGCCCATGGCCGAGTCGCCCTCGACGATGAACAGCTCGGAGCGCTCCACGTCGGTGCTGCGGCAGTCGTTCAGCTTGGCCGGCAGCGCGGAGGACTCCAGGGCGTTCTTGCGGCGCTGGGTGTCCCGGTGCGCGCGAGCCGCGAGGCGGGTCTTGGCGGCGCCGGCGACCTTCTCCATCACCAGCTTCGCCTGGGCCTTGTCGGCGCGCTTGGTGGAGGTGAGGAACTCCTTCAGCTCAGCCGCCACCACCTTGCGTACGACGGACCGCGCGGCCGGCGTGCCGAGGACCTCCTTGGTCTGGCCCTCGAACTGCGGCTCGGCCAGCCGGACGGCCACCACGGCGGTCATGCCCTCCAGGACGTCGTCCTTGATCACGTCGGTGTCGTTGGCCTTGAGCACCCGTGAACCACGCATCACGTCGTTGAAGGTCTTGGTGAGCGCCGCCTCGAACCCGGCGACATGCGTGCCCCCCTTGGGGGTGGCGATCACGTTGACGAAGGAGCGCAGCTCGCTCTCGTAGCCGGTCCCCCACCGGAGCGCCACGTCCACGTTGAGCTCGCGCTCCACGTCCTGGGGCGTCATGTGCCCGAGCTCGTCGAGCAACGGGACGGTCTCGGTGAACACGTCCGAGCCCTGCAGGCGGAGCACCTCGGTGACCCGCTCGTCGTGGCTGAGGTACTCGCAGAACTCGGCGATCCCGCCGTCGTGCCGGAAGGTCTCGGTCACGAGCTCGGGCCGGCGCCGATCGGTCAGGGTCAGCTCGAGGCCGGGCACGATGAAGGACGTCTGCCGGGCCCGGGTCACCAGCTCGTCCCAGGCGAAGGTGGCGTCGCGTGTGAAGATCTGCCGGTCCGGCCAGAACCGGACCCTCGTTCCGGTGACGCCCTTCTTGATCCTGCGGCCCTTGTGCAGGCCCGACTGCGGGTCGAAGGCCCCGGTCGGACCCTCGCCGGAGAACACGCCCGGCACGCCGCGCTGGAACGACATCGCCTGGGTGGCCGGCGACCGGTCCACCTCCACGTCGAGCCGCGCCGAGAGGGCGTTGACGACCGACGAGCCCACGCCGTGCAGGCCGCCCGTGGCGGCGTACGAGCCCCCACCGAACTTGCCGCCCGCGTGCAGCTTGGTGAAGACCACCTCGACCCCGGAGAGGCCCGTCTTCGGCTCCTTGTCGACAGGGATGCCGCGACCGTTGTCGTGGACCTCGGCCGAGCCGTCCGGGTGCAGCCGGATGTCGACCCGGGTGCAGTGACCGGCGAGCGCCTCGTCGACGGCGTTGTCGATGATCTCCCACAGGCAGTGCATCAGGCCACGGGTGTCGGTCGACCCGATGTACATGCCGGGCCGCTTGCGCACGGCTTCGAGTCCCTCGAGGACCAGCAGGTGCTGGGCGTTGTAGGTGTTGTCGATGACGGTGACCTCTTGCTGGACCGCTGCGGGGACGATGGGCATGTCGGTGGCGTTCGGGGTTGGTGCGTCCGAATCTACCGACCGCCACCGCGGGGGGATCTACCGACGCGCCACCAATCCGGGGCACGCCCGGTGACGAATCAACAGCGTCCGGCTTGTGCGGTGTGCTGAACTAGCAAGAACAGGTACATCCCAGGTGAGTTGGTCCGTTTCGCCACTTTCTGATGTAGGGGGCGGCAGACTCAACTCAGGACATGTGAGGAGCACCACCCCGTCTCATCGAGGGGACGCCCGTCCGCGAGGGAAGTATCCAGCGTGGTTGACTGTTGTGACTGATGAAGCGAACCGGGACATGGGAATCAGCCGTGGCTCGATCGTCGAAGAAGTTCCTATCGAGAGTGAGGCCAGACCGTGACTACTGCGACAGCCCCCAGCGCCGCACCGCTCACTGCGGTCGACCGGTGTGACCGATGCGGCGCCCAGGCCTACCTCCGCGTACAGCTCAAGAGCGGTGGCGAGCTGCTCTTCTGCGCCCACCACGCCCGCGAGCACAGCGACAAGCTCCGCGAGGTCGCCGAGCACGTCCAGGACGAGACGGGTCGGCTGGCCGACACCCGTTCCGCCTCCTCCTCCAGCGACGCCTGAGGGCCCGCTGCCCGGACTTGAACCGAGGCCCCGATCCCCTGTGGATCGGGGCCTCGGCCATTCACGGGGGCCTTGGCTGAGAGGGTCGTGACATGAGCGGGTTCGAGGTGCTGGTCGCGTTGGCCATCGCCGTCGGCCTGGTCGGCGTGATCGTCCCGATCCTGCCCGGCTCCCTGCTCGTTCTCGGCGCGATCCTGGCGTGGGCCTGGCAGCTGGACAGCCCCACGTCCTGGGTCGTCTTCGCCGTCGCCACCACGTTCATCGCCCTCGGCGGCATCGTGAAGTACCTCGTGCCGGGCCGCCGGCTCCAGGCGTCGGGCATCCCCGGCTCGACCCTCGTGCTCGGAGGCGTGCTCGGCATCGTCGGGTTCTTCGTGGTCCCGGTCATCGGGCTGCTGATCGGCTTCGTCCTGGGTGTCTACCTCGCCGAGCTCCGCCGGGTCGGCACGCAGGCCGCCTGGCCGGCCACCAAGCACGCCCTCCGGGCGGTCGGGCTCTCCCTCCTGATCGAGCTGGTCAGCTCGCTCCTCGCGGCCACCACCTGGGCGCTCGGCGTCGTCCTCACCCCCTGATGTCGGTCCTCCTCGCCCTCGGCGCCGCGATCGCCTACGGCCTCTCGGACTTCGTCGGCGGGGTCGCCTCACGTCGTACGACGGTCTGGCCGGTCGCGCTGACGGCGTGCCTGGGCGCTGCGGTCGGCACCGTCGTCCTCGGCCTGCTCGTGCCGGGCGACCCCACCGGCGCCGACGTCGCGTGGGGCCTGCTCGCGGGGGTGGGCAGCGGAATCGGCACGGCGTTCCTCTACCGGGGTTTCGCGCGCGGACGGATGGGAGTGGTCGCGCCCGTCTCGGCGGTCGGCGCCGCACTCCTGCCAGCGGCCCTGGCGGTGGCGACCGGCGAACGACCGACCGGCCTGGTGTGGATCGGCATGCTGGCAGCGCTGCCGGGGATCTGGCTGGTCTCGCGAGAGCCGGCGCCCACCGATGCGCGGGCCACGAGCGCCGAGGGCCTGCTGGACGGCGTGCTGGCCGGCCTCGGCTTCGGGCTGCTGTTCGCCGCACTGGGACAGGTTCCCGAGGAGGCCGGCTTCTGGCCGGTGGTCGCCACCCAGGGTGTTTCGCTCCTGGCCGTGGCGGCGGCGGCCTGGCTGCTGGGAGGGGACCCTGTCCCGCGTCGGAGCGGGGACTGGTGGGGCCTGGTCGCGGGTCTGCTCGCCACTCTCGCGGTGGTGGGCTTCATGCTCGCCCGCCAGGCGGGCCTGTTGAGCGTGGCAGCCGTGCTGACCTCCCTCTACCCCGCCGCCACGGTGCTGCTGGCCACCTGGCTGCTGCACGAGCGACTGCATCGCGCCCAGTCCCTCGGGCTGCTGCTGTGCGGCGCCAGCGTGGTCTGCGTAGCGCTCGGCTGACCAGCCGGTGACGCGCCGAGCGCCTCGAGCGCGTCGCGCGCATCCCGCCTCACCGGGGCCTGTTCACCGAGGCCACGGGCGGAGGGGTGTCGGTGGTCACAACTGGAACAAACCGGTCTGGGCCCCGGTTACGCCTGTGACACCTAGGAGCCCGACACCATGCACACACTGCTCGACCTCAAGCTGGCCGACTCGATCGACCTCGACCGGCGCGCTGCCGCCCTGGCGCAGGGCCAGCGGGCCGCCCGCCGGGCCCTGTCCGCGCGCAAGCGCCGGGCCCGCAAGGCCTGACACTCTCCCGGCACAGCCGACTCGGAGACCGTCAGGCCGAGTGGCGTCCGCGCTGTTGCTCCTGCCGCTCCCACGCATCGGATGACTGCCGTGGCAGCACCCACGGCTGGTCCTCCTGCTCCGCCGCGTGCCGCCCGCCGGAGACCGCACCTCGCTCGAGACCGTTGCCGGGCCTCGTACTCGCGTTCGGTCATCACCTGGCAGGCGATGGCCTCGGCTCCGGTGGCTGCACGCGCGATGGCGGCCGCGGTCGTGCAGGCGTGCGCCAGCCCGGTCGCCGGGAAGCAGATCTGGACCTCGACCCAGCCCCGTGCGGACATCGCCAGGGCGGGTCGGTAGTCGCTGAGCGTCTTCATCGCGTCGTCGAGATCGACCTGATGCCTGCTCGCCACCTCGACGATGGCGACGTACATCGTTCGCATCAGCTGACCCCCCTACGGTGTTGACCAAATAGTGGGGCAAAGCAACCGTCGCAGCAACGCGCGCGTGGCCCGGGACGAGCAGTCAACTAGACCAAAGCGACGGACTTGTCCAGGACGTGGTCGACGGGGAACTGGGACCGGTCAGTCGAGGTAGTCGCGCAGGACCTGCGAGCGGCTCGGGTGCCGCAGCTTCGACATCGTCTTGGACTCGATCTGACGGATCCGCTCGCGGGTCACGCCGTAGACCTTGCCGATCTCGTCGAGGGTCTTCGGCTGGCCGTCGGTGAGGCCGAAGCGCATCGACACGACACCGGCCTCGCGCTCGGAGAGCGTGTCGAGCACGGCGTGCAGCTGCTCCTGGAGCAGGGTGAACGAGACGGCGTCGGCCGGCACGATCGCCTCGGAGTCCTCGATCAGGTCGCCGAACTCCGAGTCGCCGTCCTCACCGAGGGGCGTGTGCAGCGAGATCGGCTCACGGCCGTACTTCTGCACCTCGATGACCTTCTCGGGGGTCATGTCGAGCTCCTTGGCGAGCTCCTCCGGAGTGGGCTCGCGGCCGAGGTCCTGCAGCATCTGGCGCTGGACACGGGCGAGCTTGTTGATCACCTCGACCATGTGCACGGGGATCCGGATGGTGCGGGCCTGGTCGGCCATGGCGCGGGTGATCGCCTGGCGGATCCACCAGGTCGCATAGGTCGAGAACTTGTAGCCCTTGGTGTAGTCGAACTTCTCGACCGCACGGATCAGGCCCAGGTTGCCTTCCTGGATCAGGTCGAGGAAGAGCATGCCGCGGCCGGTGTAGCGCTTGGCGAGCGAGACCACGAGCCGGAGGTTGGCCTCGAGGAGGTGGTTCTTCGCGCGGCGACCGTCCTCGGAGATCCACTGGAGCTCGTCGAGCATCTTCGGGCCGATCTTGCCGCCCTTGGACAGCTTCTCCTCGGAGAAGAGGCCGGCCTCGATGCGCTTGGCGAGCTCGACCTCCATCTCGGCGTTGAGCAGAGGGACCTTGCCGATCTGCTTGAGGTAGTCCTTGACCGGGTCGGCGGTCGCGCCCGCGACCATGACCTGCTGCTCGGGCTCGTCGGTCTCGTCGGCAGCGGAGACGATGAAGGTGGCTTCCTTCTCGTCCTCCTTGATGGAGGGGTCCGTCTTGACGTCCTTCTCGAACTGCTCGTCAGGGACGTCGAGAAGCACCTTCTTGCCGTCTGGTCCGACGGCGGCGACCTCGGCCTGGAGCTGCTCGGCGGTCTTCGCGGCCGCCTTCTTGACGGGAGCCTTCTTGGTGGCCGGAGGGGAAGCGGTCTTCTTGGCGGCCGCCTTCTTGGCGGTCGTGCTTGACGAACTCGAGGACACGAACTACCTCTCGATTGTCGTTCAGAGAATTTTCAGGAAACTTCGGGGGCGCGACAAGACCCGTACCTGTCAACAGCCGCATGGACATTGTGGCATGCCCACCAAGGGTTGCCCGCGCCGGTTCACCCGCGCGCAGCCGCCTTCTTCTCCTTCTTGAACGCACGCACCTTCTCCAGCGAGGCGACGTCCACCACGTCAGCCACCGATCGGTAGCCCTCCTGGCCGTAGTCGCCGACCACCGACTCCCAGCCCTCAGGGCGTACGCCGAGCTGCTTGGCCAGCAACGCGACGAAGATCTGCGACTTCTGCTTGCCGAATCCGGGCAGCGAGGTCATCCGCTCGAGCAGGTCCTTGCCGTCGGCCGCCTCGTTCCAGATGCGCTCCGCGTGACCGTCGTACTCGTCCACCACGATCTTCGCCACGGCCTGGATCCGCTCCGCCATCGACCCGGGGAACCGGTGCACCGCGGGTGGCTCGGAGCACAGCGACGCGAACTGCTCGGGCTCGGCCGCGGCGATGTCGGCCGGCTCGAGGCTGCCGAACCGCTCCAGCACCTTCGCGGGTCCCGCGAACGCCCGCTCCATCGGGAACTGCTGGTCGAGGAGCATGCCGCACAGCAGGGCGAACGGCGAGTCGGTGAGGACCTGGTCGGCGCGGTCGTCGCCGGTGATGTGGATGGCCATCTCGCCATCATGCCAACCGGCCACGAGTCCGGCGACGCCGGACGAGGGAGGACCCTGTGGACGGTCCGACACCTGGAGGCCGCTCGCGGGCACAGTGACCTCGTGGACTCCAGGTTGACGGCCGGCATCCGGGCCGAGCTGCGTGCGTTCGTGGCGGCCGCCGGCACGCGGCGGAGCCTGCCCACGACGTGCCACGTCGGTCATCCGGGTGGTGAGCAGTCGCGATGGCCGCACGACGTCACCGCCGACCACTCCCTGCGTACTGACCTGGTGGAACGCGCCATCGACGGGCTGGCCACCCCTGAGGGCGCGTGCGCCTGGGTGCGCCGGGGCGGCGAGCTGACGGTCAGCGACGTCGACGCCGAGTGGTTCGCCGCAGCCCGCACGGGGTTCGCCCGCCACGGTCTGCGACTGCCGGCGTTCTTCGTGCTCAACCGGACCGGCTGGCTCGACCTCGTCACCGAGGAGACCCGGCGCTGGAGCCGGGTACGCAACCACTCCCCCGAACAACGCCGGGTGAGCCCTAGACCGGCCAGGTGTGCACCGGCTCGTTGGCGTGCATCAGCGTCCGGTAGTCCTGCAGGGTCAGCCGGAGTGCCTCCGCCCGGTCGGCTCCAGCCCCCTCGTGAGCCTTCACCTTCTCGACGTACCAGGAGGCGCCGTTGCGGTGCAGCACGCACCGCTGCTCGATGATCGAGAGCAACCTCGTCGCCTCGTCGGACTCGACCCCCCAGCGGCTCAGCCCCTCGTGCGCCATCGGCAGCAGTCGGCGCAGCACCAGCTCGGTCGCGTTCACCTCGCCGATGCCCGGCCAGTAGATGCGTGCGTCGATGCCGTGCTGGGCCGCCACGTGGAAGTTCTCCTCCGCCGCGGAGAAGGACATCCGCGACCACAGCGGTCGGTCGTCCTCCGCCAGCGCACGGGTCAGGCCGAAGTAGAACGCCGCGTTGGCCATGGTGTCGATCACCGTCGGGCCGGCGGCGAGGACGCGGTTCTCGACCCGCAGGTGCGGCACCCCGTCGACGACGTCGTAGACCGGGCGGTTCCAGCGGTAGATCGTGCCGTTGTGCAGCTTGAGCTCGGACAGCGTCGGGGTGCCGCCGGACTCGAGCACCTCCAGCGGGTCCTCGTCGTCGGTGATCGGGAGCAGTGCCGGGAAGTAGCGGACGTTCTCCTCGAACAGGTCGAAGATGGAGGTGATCCAGCGTTCGCCGAACCACACCCGCGGTCGGACGCCCTGCTCCCTCAGCTCCTCGCTCCGGGTGTCGGTGGCCTGCTCGAAGAGCGGGATCCGGGTCTCGTGCCACAGCTCCTTGCCCAGGAGGTACGGCGAGTTCGCGCCCACCGCCAGCTGGACACCGCTGATCGCCTGCGAGGCGTTCCAGTAGGCCGCGAAGTTCTCCGGGCTCACCTGGGTGTGCAGCTGGGTGCTCGTGCACGCAGCCTCCGGCATGATCGAGTCCGAGGTCGTCCGGAGCCGCTCGGGGCCCCGGATGTCGATGACCAGGTCCTCCCCGCGAGCAGCGAGGACCTGGTCGCTGATCAGCTTGTACCGCGGGTTCGGGCTGATCGTCGTCGGGGTGAGGTGCCCGTCCTCGAGGGTCGGGAGGATGCCGATCATCACCATGTGGGCGTGGACCTCGTTGGACTTGCTCTCCGCCTGGTTCAGGCTGCTCCGCAGGTCGTCCTCGAAGCCGGAGACACCGCGCGAGCCGAGCCGGCGGGGCAGCACGTTGATCTCGAGGTTGAACTGGGCGAGCTCGGTCTGGAAGAGCGGGTTCGCGATCGCCTCCAGCGCCTCGGCGCTCTTCAGCGCGGGACGACCCTCGTCGTCGACGAGGTTGAACTCGATCTCCATGCCCGTCATCGGGTCGTCGACGTCGAATCGGGACTCGCGCAGCATCCTGGCGAAGACGTCCAGGCAGCGGCGCACCTTCTCGCGGTGACGCGTCCGGTCAGCGCGGGTGAACTCCTGCAGGTCGACTTCTTCTCCCATGAAGGCACCCTAGAGGTTCAGGTCGCTGTCTCACGAGGCCTGACCTTCGCGCTCATGGTGCGGGACGGGACCCTGGAAGACCGCCAGCTCGTCCTCGCTGATCCGCTCCCACACCGTCGGGGGCACGGCCCGGGTGAGCAGCTCCGCGACGCAGTGGGCCACCGAGTCGTCGGGATCGACCTCCAGGCAGCGGTCGATCGCACACCAGGCCAGCGCGCCGTCACCGTGCTGCCAGGCGGCGAACGCGAGCAGGGAGGCCGCGCCCGGCAACAGGTCCCGTGGGCTGCGCCGCACCAGCCCACGCCACAGCGCGACCTGCGGCTCGGAGGTCTCCCGGGTGATCTCGGCCAGGGCCACCTCACGCGTGGGCCTGAGCGAGGCGAGGACCAGCAGCCGGCCCGCCTCGGCCGCCTCCGGTTCCGGGGTGGTGCCGGCGGGCTCGTCGACGTGTGCCCGGATGCGCCGTTGCAGCCAGCGTGCCTCGGCCCGGAGGAAGCCGTGTGCCGGGTCGGCGGCCTCCTCGGAGGTGCCGACGAGATCGGCGTAGCGCGTTGCCGCCAGGGTCACGGCGACGGTGTCGTCCTCGTCGGTGCCGACCAGGGAGTCGGCGAGCTCCTCCCGGTCGCGGTGGACGACGTGCCCCTCGAAGACCCGCTGGGCGGTGAACGGATGCGTCTCCAGCTCATAGCCCGTGCCCGGTGATCCGTCCTCGGGGACCCGGTGCCAGCAGCCGTCGTCGACCCGGAGCACGTCGAGCAGGTCCACCCCGAGGTCGAGGAGCCGGTCGCCCAGCAGCCGCGCCTGTGCGAGAGCCAGCTCGGCGTCATCGGTGTAGAGCAGCATCGCGGCGCGGCGTACGCCGTTGGACATCACTGCGTCGACGAGCACATCGGCCACGGCCTCCTGGTGCGCCGGCTCGACGGGCAGGTCGACCCGGGCATGGAAGCCGCCACCGGGCGGACCGAAGGTGAGCAGGACCACCGAGTCCTGCGGGTGGAAGCCGAGCACCGCCGGCACCACGGCGATCAGGTCGGTGGGCGTGCGAGCGACGAACGTGGTGGCGTCGGAGCTCTCCGGCTCCGGAGCGAGGGGTGTGGTCATGCGGTCCACCCTCGGAGCCGTCGGCATGTGCGGCCAGTCGGTCCTGCACGCCCTGTGCACAACTGGGGGCCACAGGTGCGATGTGGACGCGAGCCGGTCCCCGGAGCGTGGCACGATCACCGGGTGCGTTCCCGTCCGACGATCCTGCACGTGGATCTCGATGCGTTCTTCGCGGCCGTGGAGCAGCGCGACAAGCCCTCACTGCGTGGCAAGCCGGTGGTGGTCGGTGGCGTCGGCGGGCGAGGGGTGGTGGCGACTGCCTCCTACGAGGCTCGGACCTTCGGGGTGCACTCCGCCATGTCCACGGCGGAGGCCCGTCGGCGCTGCCCCAACGCCGCGTTCCTCTCCGGACGGTTCCATGCCTACCGCGACACCAGCCGCGCGGTGATGGGGCTGCTGAGGTCGACCAGCCCGCTGGTCGAGCCGCTCTCCCTGGACGAGGCGTTCGTGGACCTCGAGGGAGCGGACCTCCCGGACCTGTCGGTGACCTCGGTCAGCGCGTTCGCGCGGCGGCTCAAGGAGCAGGTGCACGAGGTCACCGGCGGGCTCACCGGCTCCGTCGGCATCGGCACCTCCAAGCTGATCGCGAAGATCGCGAGCGACCTCGACAAGCCTGACGGCCTCGTCGTGGTGGCACCGGGGATGGAGCAGGACCTGCTGCGCCCGATGCAGGTCACCGTCATCCCCGGTGTCGGCCCCGCCACCGCCGAGCGCCTGCGCCGTGTCGGCGTGCACACCGTCGAGGAGCTCGAGCGGCTGACGGAGGAGGAGCTGGTCCGGCTGCTGGGCCGCGCGCACGGTTCCGGGCTCTTCGCGCTCTCGCGCGCCCAGGACGACCGGTCCGTGGAGCCGGACCGCGAGGCGAAGTCGATCAGCGTCGAGGACACCTACGACACCGACCACGTCGACAAGCGGCTCCTCGAGGCGCTGCTGGACCGGCAGTCGGCCAAGGTCACCGAGCGGCTGCGCAAGGCCCGGATCTCCGGTCGCACCGTCTCGATCAAGGTGCGGCTGCACGACTTCTCCACGGTGAGCCGCTCGGCGACCCTCTCCGAGCCCTCGGACGACGGCCGGCAGATCGCGCGGGTGGCCCGCCGGATGCTGGCCGAGCTCGACACCTCCGGCGGCGTACGACTGCTGGGCGTCGGCGTGTCCGGGTTCGCCGACTGGATCCAGGAGGACCTCTTCGCCGACGACGAGGACGTCGAGCCAGCAGTCCTCGCCGACGAGGAGACCGAGGCCGTGGTCGCTGCGATGTCACGTCACCGGGGCTGGGCACCGGGCATGGACGTGGTCCACGAGGCACACGGCCGCGGCTGGGTGTGGGGCTCGGGCCGCGGGGTCGTGACGGTGCGTTTCGAGACCGCGGAGACCGGCCCGGGACGCGTGGTCAGCTTCGGCATCGCCGACCCGGCCCTGACCCCGTTCAGACCACCCGAAGAGTGATCTGGTCACCCGGCCTGAGCTGGGCGCAGACCGCCAGGTCGTCGGCGAGCACCACCCCGACCACCGGGTAGCCGCCGGTCGTCGGGTGATCGTTGAGGAAGACCACCGGTTGGCCGCTGGGAGGGACCTGGACGGCTCCCAGCACCATCCCCTCACTGGCCAGCTCCTGGTCGCCGCGCCGGCGGACCGGCTCGCCCTGGAGCCGCAGGCCGATGCGGTTGGAGTCGTTCCCCACGACGTACGCCGCACCGTCGATCGCCTCGACGGACTCCTCGTCGAACCAGTCGTCGCGCGGACCCAGCCGTAGCCTGAGCCGCCGGGAGGGCCGCGGGGTGCGCACCGTCTCGACCACCACCGGTGACCGCCCGGGCGATCCGACCGGGAGGACGTCGCCGGCGCCGACCGGCTCCGGTCCGAGTCCGGACAGCAGGTCGGTCGAGCGCGAGCCCAGCACCGGATCCACCTCGATGCCACCCGACACCGCCAGGTAGGCGCGCAGCCCCTCGGTGGCAGCACCCAGCTCCACCAGGGATCCGGCGGGCACCACCACCGCGTTGGCCCAGTCCCGGCCGCGCCCGTCGACGACGACCGGGACACGAGCCCCCGTGACGGCGATGGTCACGGCGCTGCGCACGCGGAACGAGAGCTGCCCGCCGAGACACTCCAGCGTGGCTGCGGACTCCTCGTTGCCGACCAGACGGTTGGCCAGCCGATGGGCCGGACCGTCCAGCGCGCCGGATCGCGGGACACCCAGATGGGCCTGACCGGGCCGGCCGAGGTCCTGCACGGTGACCTGGGGCCCCGCCTCGCGCACCTCCAGCACTCGCTCAGCCATCGTTCGCACCGGCCTGGCTGGCGTCCACGAAGCGCACCCGGGTGCCGGGCACGAGCAGTGCAGGTGGCTCCCGGCCGACGTCCCACAGGCGCTCCTCGGTCCGCGCGATCAGCTGCCACCCTCCGGGCGAGGACCGGGGGTAGACCCCGGTGAAGGCACCGGCCAGACCGACGGAGCCGGTCGGGACCTTGGAGCGCGGCTCGTCCAGCCGGGGCACGTGCAGCTCCTCCGGCAGCCCGCTGAGATAGGCGAAGCCCGGGGCGAAGCCGCAGAACGCCACCACGAACTCGCAGTCCCGGTGCAGCCTCACCACCTGCTCGACGTCCAGGCCGGTGTGCCGGGCCACGGACTCCAGGTCGGGGCCGTCATAGCTGACGCGCAGCTCGACTGTGCGGTCGGCCACGTCGTCAGGCGGCTCGAGCGGCCAGTCCGCGAGCCCGGTCAGGGTCGCTTCGGGTCCGCGAGGCCGTCCAGCAGCAGCGTCTCGGCGGCCGGTACGACGTCGGTGCAGGCGAGCTCACCTGTCTCCAGACGACGCCTCGCCTCGGCGTACGCCGCCCGCACCTCGTCGGTTCCGCCGCACTGCAGCAGCAGTGCACGGTCTCCGACACGGCGAGCTCGCATCTCACAATCCTCGCAAACACCTGTCGTCGAGCGCGCGGACCCGGCAGAGTCGGTGGTCGTCAGGGAGGGAATTAGGCGAGGGGTCCGCGAAAGTATGAGTTTCGCGGACCCCTCTGGGTGGAACAGCCGTGATGCTCTGCCCCGAACCAGCGACCCCGCAGACCCGGTCGTCTCATCACCTTGACGACCTCCGGTGAGTCTCCCCACCGGGCGGATCTGCAGTTCTCATCCGGTTCCCCGCTGCCCTTGCAGGCTGCGGTGAGAGATTTCTACGTGACCCACACGCCTGGCACAAGGGCAATTCCAGGGGATCGCCGATGTATTTTGCCCGTCCACCGGGTTGCCCACAGAACCACCCTGCTCGTCCACAGACGGAGCCGGTTCTCCACACAGTCTCCACAGGGCCCTGTGGAGAACCACGGGGCGCGCGCCTGGCCGGATCCGCACGCTCACCACGGGCGCACGTCGTACGCCGCTGCCACCAGGGCGTCGTGCACCGAACGGGCCGCCTCGACGGCTCCGGGCGAGTCGCCGTGCACGCACAGCGACTGCACCTGGCCCGACCGCGCCATGTCGACGGCGTTGCGCGCGATGACCTCCGCCTCCTCGACCAGCGCACCCGGCTGATCGCGAGGCAGCAGCCGGCCCTCGGCGGTGTAGCCGCGGTCCGGGAAGCCCTCCCGGATGCCGGTCCGCCCGGCCGCCTCAGCGAGCCGGAGCATCGCCGAGCCCGGTAGCCCGAGCACGGGGAGCTCCCCACTCCCACCGAGCACGGCTGCCGCCTGGTCCTCGTCGTCGACCACCCGGTTGTACAACGCGCCATGGGGCTTGAGATAGGCGACCTCGATGCCGCAGGACTGCGCGATCGCCCGCAGCACCTCGACCTGCTCGGCCACCCACTCGCTGAGCAGGCCGGCCGCGACATCCATGCGCTGCCGACCGAAGTTCTCCCGGTCGCGGTAGGACACCTGGGCGCCGACCACCACCCCCCGCTCCGCCGCGGAGTCGCAGACCCGGCGCATGGTCTGCTCGTCGCCGGCATGGAAGCCGCACGCGAGGTTGGCACTGCTGACCACGGCAAGCAGGCCCTCGTCGTCGGTGACTCCCTCACCGAGGTCGGCGTTGAGATCGATGCGCACGGACCCAGTCTGTCGAACCTGCCGCAGAACCGCTGCCGACGATCTCGCTGAGAAGTGCCTGAGAAGTCGCGTCTGAGGCAACTTCGCGGGGTACGGGCACGTCGGTAGGGGTGAGGCGTCACGACGTGGCACCCCACGAGCGCAGGCGGGAATCCCCGACCATCGCCATGTGTTGGACCAAGCAGGACCAGCGGAATCGGTCCACCTGTAGGAAGGGAAGGCCGCCATGACCACCACCACCACCACCCGCAACGATCGTGAGATCGAGGGTCGCGACAGCGTCGGTCTCTACCTCGACGAGATCGCCCGGACTCCGCTGCTCGATGCCGCGACCGAGGTCGAGCTCTCCAAGACCATCGAAGCCGGTCTGCTCGCACACAAGCTGCTCGAAGAGGGCCGTGTCGGACGTCGCAAGGGCGGCGCACCGAAGTTCGCCACCGAGGCAGAGCTGGTCTGGATGGTCGAGGAGGGCGAGCGCGCGATGCAGCGCTTCATCAACGCCAACCTCCGTCTCGTGGTCTCGATCGCCCGCAAGTACGGCCGCAGCCAGATGCCGATGCTCGACCTGATCCAGGAGGGCAACACCGGCCTGATCCGCGCGGTCGAGAAGTTCGACTACGCCAAGGGCTACAAGTTCTCCACCTACGCCACGTGGTGGGTGCGCCAGGCGATCACTCGTGGCATCGCCCAGCAGGCGCGCGTCGTACGCCTGCCCGTGCACGTGGTCGAGGAGCTCAACCAGGTCGGTTCGGCCCGTCGTACGCTCGAGCGTCAGCTGGGCCGCGAACCCGACCCCGAGGAGATCGCCGCCGAGCTCGACATGGACATCGAGCGGGTCCTGGACCTGATGTCCTGGGGTCGCGACCACGTCAGCCTGGACACCCCGATCGACGAGGACGGCGACACCTCGCTCGGCGACCTGATCGCCCAGGAGAGCTCCCCCGGTCCCGACCTGACGGTGCTCGACACGGAGTCGCGCGACCGCCTCAACACCCTGGTCGGCCTCCTCGACGAACGCTCGGCCGACATCGTCAGGTCCCGCTACGGTCTCGTCGACGGACGTCAGCACAAGCTGGCCGACATCGGCGCGCGTCACGGCATCTCCGCCGAGCGGGTCCGCCAGCTCGAGCGGGAGGCGATCGCCAAGCTGCGTCGTCTGGCCGACCCCGACCTGGCAGCCTGAGACCGGACCAGGGCCGGCCCTGATACCGCTCGGCGGGCCGGGACAGGCCTGAGCACTCAGCCGTTCCGCGACCCCGCCGAGACCACGTCCGCGAAGACCTCCGCCACCCGAGTGCGGAGGTCTTCGCGCGTCCCGGTGTTCTCGATGACGTGCGTGGCGATCGCGAGCCGGTCCTCCCGCGACGCCTGGGCGGCGATCCTGGACGCACCCTCCGTCGCGGTCCAGCCACGGTCCTCCGTCATCCGCTCGACCTGCAGCTCGTGCGGCGCGTCCACGACGACCACGGCGTCGAAGTCTCCGGCGCGCCCTCCCTCGGCCAGCAACGGGATGTCGTGCACCACCACGGCGTCCGCAGGGGCCTCCTGCTCGAGCTCCACGACGCGTTCGAAGACCAACGGGTGCACGATCGACTCGAGCCGCCTGCGAGCCTGTTCGTCGCTGAACACGAGCCGGCCCATGGCCGGCCGGTCCAGCTCACCGTCCGGGCCCAGCAGGTCCTCGCCGAACTCCTCGACCACGGCGGCCAGGCCGGGCGTGCCCTTGGCCACGACCTCGCGTGCCAGCGCGTCGGCGTCGATCACCACGGCCCCGAGCTGCGCGAGCATCTGCGCGACCGTGCTCTTGCCGGAGGCGACCCCGCCCGTCAGGCCCACTCGTGTCGTCATGCGGTGGATCATCCCAGCAGCCGGGCCGGCCATCGACGCGGGCACGGTGAGCGGGGTGTCGTCGCGAACACCACTGCTGAGAGGATCGCGGGCGTGGAAGCGCCCGACCTCACTCCCGGCACGCGGGTCGCACTCCTGGCCCCCGGGTCGGTCGAGTACGTCGAGCTGGTCATCGCACTCCTGCGCCGCGGCATCTTCCCGGTGCCGATGGACGTCGACCTCACGGCGAGCGAGCGCGAGCAGCTGCTGGCCGACCTCGCCCCCGAACGGATCGTGACCACGCAGGCACAGCTCGTGCAGCTGCTGGCCGACCTCACCGGCAGTGTGGCCGGGCACGGCCCGCCCCTCGGTCGGCCGATCCACCTGACGAGCGGGACCACAGGTCGCCCCAAAGGGGTCTTCTCCGGACTGCTCTCCGACGCGGATGCCGAGGCACTGGTGGCCGAGGAGGCTGACCTGTGGGGCTTCGGGGCCGACGACGTCAACCTCGTGCTCAGCCCGCTGCACCACTCAGCGCCGCTGCGGTTCGCGACGGGGACGCTGCTCGCCGGCGGTCGAGTGGTCGTGCCGGGGCCGTTCGAGGCTGCTCGCGTCACCTCGGCCATCGAGGAGCACCGGCCGACCACGATGTTCTGCGTCCCGGCGCACCTGCAGCGGTTGTTCGCGCACTGGGAGGAGCACGGCACTCCGGACCTGTCCTCGTTCCGGCTGGTCGCGCATGCCGGCGCACACTGCCCCGACCGGGTCAAGCGACACCTGATCGAGGCCTTCCCCGCGGGCTCGACCTGGGAGTTCTACGGATCGACCGAGGGTCAGTTCACCGCCTGTCGCAGCGAGGAGTGGCTGGAACGCCCCGGCACCCTGGGCCGGCCGCGGCCGGGTCGCACCCTGACGCGTGACGATGAGGGACACCTGTGGTGCGTCGTACCTCCCCATGCGCGGTTCAGCTATCTCGGTGACCCCGAGAAGACGCACGCTGCCTGGCGGGAGACCGACGCCGGTCCGGCGTTCACCGTCGGCGACCTCGGCCGGATCGACGAGGACGGCTACGTCTTCCTCGACGGACGCCGCGAGGACCTCATCATCAGCGGCGGCGTCAACGTCTACCCGGCCGAGGTCGAGCGCGTCCTCGGCGAGGTGGCCGGAGTGGTGGACCTCGCGGTCTTCGGCATGGACGACGACCGGTGGGGCCAGCGGGTCTGCGCCGCCGTGGTGGGGACCGCCCCGGACGCCGCGCTCGAGGCGCACGCCCGCGAGCACCTGGCCCCGGCGAAGCGCCCCAAGGAGTACCACCGCGTCGAGACGCTGCCCCGCACGCCCACCGGCAAGGTACGCCGCCTGGACCTGCCCGACCTGGTCAGGAGCGGGCACTGATGGGGTTCAGCAAGGCCGAGCTGGAGTCGTTCCGTGCGTGCGGAGGTCCCCGACCTGCTGGCCGACGACCTGCGCCTGCTCTTCGTCGGCATCAACCCCGGCCTGTGGACTGCGGCCGTGCAGACCCACTTCGCGCACCCGGTCAACCGCTTCTATCCCGCGCTGCTGCGCGCCGGCATCCTGACCGAGCCCGTCGACCCGTCCGCCGGGATGAGCGAGGAGGACCGGGAGCGCTTCCGGTCCCGCGGCCTCGGCATCACCAACCTGGTACGCCGCGCCAGTGCCCGGGCCGCCGAGCTGGGACCGGCCGAGCTGCGCGAGGGCGGTGAGCGGTTGCGCGAGCTGGTGCGCAGCAGGTCTCCGCGGGTGGTCGCGATCGCCGGCATCACGGCGTACCGACAGGCGTTCGGTGAGCCCCGGGCGCAGCTCGGTCGCCAGGACGGCGGCCTCGAGGGCGCCGAGCTGTGGGTGGTGCCCAACCCGAGCGGACTCAACGCCCACGAGACGGTGGCCTCGCTCGCCGAGGCCTACGCCGCGCCCGCGCGGGCGGCAGGGGTCCTCTGACCGGTGCAGGCCACTCGCCCCGAACCGGGCTGGTCCGGGGTGTCTGGGCGCTCAGGTTCGTCGACGTCGATCTGGTGGGCGACGGTCGCCCGGGGAGCTGTCGTACTGGTGGCCGGTAGGACTGGTCCAGGTGTAGCCACCCTGATCGAGCCGCTTGTAGTCCCAGGCGGTGTGGGTCTTGACCCGGTGGTGGGTGCGGCACAACGGCGCAAGATTCTCTGGCCGAGTCTGGCCCGGTGGCCCCCCTTCGTCCATCGCGACGTAGGGCGTGATGTGGTCGAGGTCGCAGGCCCGGGAGTCGCGGCGGCAGCCTGGGAAGGCACAGTGGGCGTCGCGCAGCAGCACCAGCTCGCGCATCGCCGCGGGTGGGTCGTGGCGGTCCACCGCGACCCGGTTGTTCAGGTCGAGGACAGGGCGCAGGACCACCTTGCCCCCGGCGCAGGCGTGCCGGGTGACCCAGTCGGTGAGCAGTCGGGTGGTCGCGGCGCCGAGACGTTCGATGGTGACCGCGCCGGTGCCCCCGCCTTGGTTCGCGGCGAGGTCGGCGGGGTCGAGGTGCACGAACAGGTTGACCGCCCCGCTTCCCGGTGAGGGAGCAGCTCCTTCGCGGCCGCTCATCAGGTCCAGGGCGTACTGGGGGTCGGCCAGGATCCCGACGGCGCGTGCGCGGCGTACGTCGAGGTGATCGGTGTCGCCGAGCTCGCGGAGGTCGCTGGCGACTCTCGAGAGGCTCTGGTCGAAGAGGTCCGCATCGGGGGTCTCCAAGGTCATCCAGACCTCGGTGGTCGCCGCGGTGGCTCCGGGCCGCGACCACACCCCGCGACGGGCCAGGACTGTCTCCTCATCGGCGATCGCACGGTCGGGGTCGAAGTAGAGCCGGGCCTCGTGCACCAGCCGGGTGGCCTGCACTGATCCGATCTTGTCGGGAGTCGCGGCGATCAACCGGTCCGCGAACCCTGCTGCCTCGGGTGAGAGGTCGCGGGTCTCCCGGGCGATGGACCGGGCCCGCCAGGTCGGCACCACCAGGTCCTGGACCAGCGCCCACAGCCGGGGCAGCCGATGCGCCAGCTCCAAGGCGTCGCCGAGCAGCTGCCGGGCTGAGTCCGTGGACAGACCCAACGCGGCACCCAGGTCGGCCGGCGCGAACTCCGCGACCCACGGGGCGCCCGGCCCGGCCAACGGGCACACGGTCTCCCCGTGCAGGTCGACCTCGCCCCAGTGTGCCGGGGTGCCCCCGGCCGGGCAGGGGTGCAGCCTCGCCCACACCAGTGCCAGCTCCAGCTGGCGCACCGCCGCGCGCTGCTCCTCGCCCCGGGCGTCGCGGACAGCATCGATCACCTCAGCAGCGGTGAGATCGAGTCCCTCGAGGGTGGTGGCCATGGAACGACTCTAAGCGTGACCACCGACAGTTTCGATCGCATGTTCGAATCTGTGGACAACTCCGGTGACATCGTCGGGGACGCACACGCACAGGAGCCCGGCCCCCTCGCGGGGACCGGGCTCCTTCGTGGTGACGCCGTGCGGTCAGGCCTGACCGCCGGTGAGCTTCTCGCGCAGCGCCTGGAGCGCCTCGTCCGAGGCGAGCGAACCGGCCTCAGGCTCCGCGCCCTCCTCGGCGGCAGCCTCGCCACCGCTGGAGTACGACGTGGCCTCGCCGGCCTCGACCTCGGCCTTGGCGGCCTCGGTCTGCTGCTTGAGGTGCGCCTCCCAGCGCGCGTGCGCCTTGGCGTACTGGTCCTCCCAGACCTTGCGCTGGTCGTCGAAGCCCTCGAGCCACTCACCCGTGTCGGGGTCGAAGCCGTCGGGGTAGATGTAGTTGCCCTGCTCGTCGTAGGTGGCCGACATGCCGTAGAGGGTCGGGTCGAACTCCTCGCCCTCGACCGCGGTGGCGGTCTCGTTGGCCTGCTTGAGCGAGAGCGAGATCCGGCGACGCTCGAGGTCGATGTCGATGATCTTGACCATCACGTCGTCGTTGACCTGGACGACCTGCTCGGGGATCTCCACGTGGCGCTCGGCCAGCTCGGAGATGTGCACCAGGCCCTCGATGCCCTCCTCGACCCGGACGAACGAACCGAACGGCACCAGCTTGGTGACCTTGCCCGGGACGATCTGACCGATCTGGTGGGTGCGGGCGAAGTGCTGCCACGGGTCTTCCTGGGTGGCCTTGAGCGAGAGCGAGACGCGCTCGCGCTCCATGTCGACGTCGAGCACCTCGACGGTGACCTCGTCGCCCACGGTGACGACCTCGGACGGGTGGTCGATGTGCTTCCAGGACAGCTCCGAGACGTGCACCAGGCCGTCGACGCCACCGAGGTCGACGAACGCACCGAAGTTGACGATCGAGGAGACGACACCCTTGCGGATCTGACCCTTCTGGAGCTGGGTCAGGAACCCGTGGCGGACCTCGGACTGGGTCTGCTCGAGCCAGGCACGGCGCGAGAGCACGACGTTGTTGCGGTTCTTGTCCAGCTCGATGATCTTCGCCTCGAGCGTCTGGCCGACGTAGGGCTGCAGGTCGCGCACGCGGCGCATCTCGACCAGCGACGCGGGCAGGAAGCCGCGCAGGCCGATGTCCAGGATCAGGCCGCCCTTGACGACCTCGATGACCGTTCCCTCGACGACGCCGTCCTCTTCCTTGACCTGCTCGATGGTGCCCCAGGCGCGCTCGTACTGGGCGCGCTTCTTGGACAGGATCAGCCGGCCTTCCTTGTCCTCCTTCTGGAGAACCAGGGCCTCGACCTTGTCACCGACCTGGACGACCTCGTTGGGGTCCACGTCGTGCTTGATCGAGAGCTCGCGCGAGGGAATGACACCCTCGGTCTTGTAGCCGATGTCCAGCAGAACCTCGTCGCGGTCGACCTTGACGATGGTGCCTTCGACGATGTCACCGTCGTTGAAGTACTTGATCGTCGCGTCGATGGCGGCGAGGAAGTCCTCCTCCGAACCGATGTCGTTGACGGCGACCTGCGGAGCGTCGGTAAGAGTGGGGGTGATTGTCATAGGGAAAGAAGAGCCTTCGGATGGATAGGAGTCGTGCGGGCACGCACAAAAGCCCGTTTCACCATCACGATTGTTGTTCGTTCACCCATCACGGTTTCCCGATCCGGGCCGACAGCGAGCGAGAGGCTGCTACGTCTGAGACTCAGGCAGACTTCTGGCGCACCGCAGAGTCTATCCGCCAGCGCGTCTGAGCGTCCAACCGAGCCGGAGCGGTCCAGAGTCGGAGCTACTCCACGGCGGCCGCCAACAGCTCTCGCGCGCGTACGACGACCTCGGTCTCCTCCTCTCGCGCCGCCAGCTCCACCACGGCGTACAGGTCGGCGGCCCGCGCCCGGTCGAGGAGGTCGCCGGGCGGCAGGGCCAGCGCGTGCGGCATGAACTCCCGGTAGGCGACGACCACGGCGTCGGCCAGAGCCGGGGAACCGGGGACGCGCAGCAGGTTGCCGAGGTCCGAGTACGGCGAGCCGGCCATCGCGAACTCCCAGTCGAGGACCCCGGTCACCTCGAGGGTCACGGGATCCACCAGCAGGTTCCTGGCGTTGAGGTCGCCGTGCACCAGGCAGACCCGACGGTCCTCGTCGATGAGGTCCTGGGCGCCGGCCGCGACCGTGCGCAGGGCGGCGGCCACGTCCTCGCCGAGAAGGGACGTCAGCCTCTCCGAGTGCGCGTCCAGCCAGGACGGCAGGTCGCGCGCCTCGACCGGCAGGTCCTGTGGCACCAGGCTGCGGTCCACGAAGATCCCCGCCCGCGGCTGGGCCAGGTGCCCGAGTCGACCGAGCAGGGTGCCCAGGTTCGCGCCCACGACCTCCTGCTGCCGGCGATCGAGCGTCGGCAGGAGGACGTCGAGCCGCTCCCCCGGCAGGTGCGAGGTGACCAGCAGCCCGGGGAGGTCCACCTCCGGGTCGCCGCGGCGCACCTCCAGGACCTCGGGGACCGGCAGCAGCCCGCGCACGAGGTCGAGCACGGCCGCGTCGATCTCCGGTGCCAGCGGCCCGCGTCGAGCCGAGCGAGCCCCGTAGACGCGCACCACCGTCTGCTCCCCGGCGGCCTGTGCCAGGAAGGTCTCGCCACTGTCGCCGCCGGCGAGGGGCTGCAGCGACGTGGGGAACGCATCCATGCCACGACCCTGCCATGGGGACGGGACCGTGCAGGGTTAGCCTTCGATGGTGTCTGGAGTCCGCCCCGAGCGACGTCGCGTCGACGAGGCCGAGTCGCTGCTGGCCAACCGCGCCGACTGGGACGCCTATGCCGACGAGTACCAGTCCACCCATGGTGAGTACCTCGGCGACGCCGGCTTCCTCTGGGGACCCGAAGGGGTGCGGGAGGACGCCGTCCGTGCCCTCGGCGAGGTGGCCGGCAGGAGCGTGCTGGAGATCGGGTGCGGGGCGGGCCAGTGCTCCCGGTGGGTGCTGGCACGCGGTGGCAGACCGGTCGGCATCGACGTGTCCTGGCGCCAGCTGCAGCACAGCCGCCGGATCGACCAGGAGCACGGGGTCGTCGTACCCACCCTGTGTGCCTCGGCCGCGGGCCTCCCGTTCGACGACGCGACCTTCGATGTCGTGTTCTCCGCGTTCGGGGCCCTGCAGTTCGTCGCCGACGCGCCGGCCCTGGTGGCCGATGTCGCCAGGGTGCTGCGCCCCGGTGGCGTCTTCGCGTTCTCCATCACCCATCCGACGCGATGGATGTTCCCCGACGACCCGGGCGAGGAGGGGCTGGTGGCCTCCCAGTCCTACTGGGACCGCACGCCCTACGTCGAGGTGGACGACCAGACCGGTGCGACGCGGTACGTCGAGCACCACCGCACGATCGGCGACTGGGTCAACGCCCTGGCGCTCAACGGGTTCGTCCTCACCGACCTGCACGAGCCGGAGTGGCCCGCCGACCACGACCGCACGTGGGGTGGCTGGAGCCGGGTGCGTGGGATGCTCACGCCGGGGTCGGCGATCTTCGTCGCCAGCCTGGCGCCGACTGGGTAACAGCCTCAGGGCAGACAGATCAGCACGTCGCCGTTGCCGCCGTCGCGCTCCAGGGTGACCTCCAGCTCGGCATCCCTGGCCGTGGTCGACACATGGATGGTCCCGGGTGTGATCTGCCACAAGCGGGCCCTGCTGGTCTCCTGTCCCCGAGTCACCGTCGTGGAGACACGCGTGCTCCGGCTGGTGAGGACGACCTCCGTGCCGTTCCCGGTGGGGATCGTGAAGGTGCTCTGCAGCGCCGTGTCCTCCTGCACCTGGCATCCGCTGGCCGGCAGAGAGTCATGGTCGGGGAAACCGTCGCCCGGGGTGAGGCTCGCGGGTCCCGGGAGGTCGTGGCCCTCGTCGTCCACGTCGACGAAGAACCAGCGCTCGGCGTCCAGCCGTCCGGCTGCGGTCGGCTCCAGCTGCGGCAGCCTGTCCCTGATCTCCGCGCGCGCGAGCAGGTCTGCACGGAAGTCGCTGTTGAACCACTCACCGCTCGTCGTGTTCAGCATCTCCTGACCGTCCTCGACACTGGTGACGACGCCGATGACCAGTGCCGGACCGCGTGCGGTGTTCTCCCGGTGCAGGCTGAACTGGGCGTACTGCAGGTGCAAGGCATTCACGAGGTACGCCGCGAGGAGGGCCGCCACCAGGATGATCCGTGCTGGCCGTGGAGCCCGCAGCCATCTGCCCACCCACATGACCCACAACGCCACGGAGGGCAGCAGCAGGACGAGAACGACGTAGTAGTACCGCGACTGTTCACCGGCCGAGAGCCGGAAGGCCGCCACGAGCGCGCTGTTCACGACCACCGCCACGACCCCGGCCCAGGCCAGGTGGCGCAGCGACTCAGGTCCGGGCAGCAGGAATGCTCCCCCGGCCAGAAGGAGGAGGACCAGCGCGCCACCGGAAGGCAGACCCGAGGCCAGCTGTAGACCGGTGACGAGGCCCGTCCACACCAGACCGGGAATCTCGGTGACTTGCCAGACCGAGCTGGGCCCCCCCGCACCCCCCGGTCCGTCCTCGCCCCTCTGTGCGACCGCGAGGTACCACACCGCGAGCGTCGCGGCAGGCACAGAGACGACCTGCGCCCCGCGACGGAACCCCCAGTGCCAGGCAGCGAACACTCCCGCGAAGCACACCGAGGAGATCCCGCCGCCGGAGAACATCAACCCGACCACCAGCAGGACCCATGCCCCTACCAGCGCTGGCTGGCTCGCATCCCCGCGCAGAAGCACCAGGACCGCCGCGAGGCCGCACAGCAGCGAACCCACGAGTGAGAGCGTGATCACCCAGATCATCGCCTCGCTGCCGACACCGCTGAACACCACCAGAGTGGTGAGGGCCACCGCCGTCCAGCGCGGCACGTCCACGCGCACGAGGATTGCGTGCACGAGCAGACAGACCCGCCACGTGCATGGCGACAAGGACACCCGCGTACACCACATAGTGCTGGAGACCGAAGAGGGGGAAGAGTGCCCTGTAGATCAGCACCACGGCGGTCGACCAGTGGCCGTTGTGTGCCTCGGTCCAGCCGCGTGACTCACCCGGGATGGTTCCACGGGTGAGCAGGAAGTCCCAGTCGTCGGCGTAGAACCAGACCCGGCGCGCCATCTCGAGGAGCAGAACCACCTGCACCACAAGCGCGAGAACCAGAACGATGCGCGGGTCGCGCCGGTGCCGAACCCAGAGAAGTCGTCCCCTGCCCTGCCGTTGCGTGGTCATCAGTGCTTGCAGATCAGGTAGTCACCGTCGACGTTGAAGGTGACGATCAGCGTGGCATCCTTCGCCGTCGAAGCGATGTGCACAGTCCCGGGCTTGACCTTCCAGGTCCGTGGTGGGCTCTCGAGCTCACCACGCACCAGCTGGGTGGTGATCTGGGTGCTCTCGCTGAAGACGCCGATCTCGTTGCCCTCGTCGGTCTGGAGCTCGATCATCGGCGTGGCGGCGGTGGCGTCGTAGGTGCCACAGCCCTTCCCCGGCACGACCGGGTTGCCCCAGCCGAAGGGCAGGGTCAGAGTCGCGGGGTTGAACAGCCCGTAGGTCTTCGCCCGCACCCCCACGAAGTAGTTGTGTTCGGCATCCAACCGGCCACGGGCGGTGGCCTCGCGCTCGGGCAGCGCCCTGCGGATCTCCGGCGTCACCACCAGCATCGGGTCCACGCCCTTGTCGAACCAGTTGGCCGGTTTCGTCGTCAGGATGCGCTCGCCGTCGTCCACGCTCTCCACGATCCCGAGCAGGCGGTCGGGCCACGACTTCGCGTCAGCGCGGTGGGCGACGTAGTACTCACGCTCGAGGTGCACCGCGTTCACCGCGATCATCACCATCAGCCCGCCCCCCACCAGAGCGGTGACCCACTTGGGCGAGGTGATGTGACGCAGCACCAGCATCACCGCAATCGCCAGAACCGGCGCGAGCATGACCATCGTCAGATAGGCATAACGTCCCAGCACCGCCCACTCCTCGCGGAGATCCAGCCTGCTGGGCGTCGAGGCGGACAGCGTCAGCTGGAGCACGGCAGCGCCGATCCCCGCCAGGGCAAGGTTGCGCAGGTCGGGTGGGACGTCAGGAGCGGTGAACGCAAGGGCGACCAGGGCGACCAGGAGCACTGCTCCCGCCCCGGGGATCCCGGCGGTCGCCCCCACAGCGTGGGTCAGCCCCGACCACACGAACAGTGGTATCTCGGTGTAGTCCCACACGTTGTCGGCCAGGCCCTGGGACCCACTCCGCCCGATGAGCGCGAACCAGACGAGGAAGACCGCCGTGGGCACACTGGCGACCCGGACCGCGAGCGCGGGGCCGTGACGCAGTGCGACGAACGCCGAGACGAGGGCAACAGCGGTGATCCCAGCCCCGGAGAACATCATCCCGATCGTCAGAAGCACCCAGACGTCGGAGATGCTGCGCTGAGCCAGCTCAGGTCGGAGGCAGATGCAGAGCGCGACCAGCCCCAGGAGCAGCGACGCCAGCAGGTTCATCGGGGTGTCCCAGAGCAGCGCCTCTGCGCCCGCCCCCAAGAAGATGATCACCCAGACAGCGCTGGCTGCCGGCCAGCGCGCGGACCCGCCGCGCAGCAGCAGCACGTACACCGTCACGCAGATGGCGACGTGCAGCACGATCACGACTAGGCCGTAGGGCAGGTATTGCCGCATTCCGAACACCGCGAACAACCCGCGGTAGATGGCGATCACGCCCGTGGACCAGTGCTCTGCGTGCGGGGTGAACCACCCCAGGTGATGACCGGGAATGGTCCCCCTGGTCATCAGGAAGTCCCAGTCGTCACCCACGAACCAACGGCCCCGGGCCAGCACGACGAGCACGAAGACCTGGACGGTCAGTCCGACCCCGAGGACGATCTCGGGCAGGGCACCCCGCACCCGCGCGCGGTCGAGGCTCAGTGTCCTCACGGACCCTGCGATGAGGGGCACCGACGTACTCCTCCGTCGAGGGTGTTGACGTGGGGCGTGACTCGCCACCAACGCGGTTGATACTCGGTTACCGTCGGGACAGTGTCAACGCGGCGCGTCCACCTCGGGCGAGCACGTGGACCTACACTGACCGCCATGCCGACCGCCCCGGACCCACGTGCGCGCCTCGATGCCGTCGACGGGCTGCGTGGCGTGGCCATCATCTTGGTGGTGCTCTCCCACGGTTGGACGCTGTGGCCGACCTCGGTCATCACCTCGCATGGCTGGGTGGAGCCGATCTTCCGAAGCGGCGACTCCGCCGTCACGATCTTCCTCGTGGCCTCCGGCTTCCTGATGTTCCGGTCGGTCGCCGCGAGTGACGTGCGAGTCCAGATGCAGCCGCTCCTGGTCGCCGTACGCCGCGTCCTCCGTGTGGGACCCGCGATGTGGGCGGTACTCCTCGCCGTCATGGTGGTCGCCGCCATCGACGTCACGGACATCGAGACGAAGCAGACCAACAGTGACTCGTTGTGGCACGCGCTGACCTACACCTACAACTGGCTGGTCCAGGAGAATCTGACGGCCACCCGGATGGATCTCGGCCACCTCTGGTACGTGTCGGTGGACATGCAGGCCGTCGTGGTGGTTGCGGTGATCGCGTTCTTCCTCCGCCACCGCCCCACCGCGCTGCTGGTGAGCCTCGGGTCGCTGTTCGTCGTCCTGGTCATCTGGCGCTTTCACGCGTACTCGATCGAGAACATCTACATCGTGCTGAACCGCACCACTGTACGGATGGACCCCTTCATCATCGGCGCGCTGGCGGCAGCCCTGGTCCCTCGGCTGCCCGCTGCCGACGCTTACTACCGCTACGCGTCGAGATTCACTCTCGGCCTCATGCTCCCGGTGCTCTACTGGTGTTATCGCGACTCCAGCTACCTGCGCTGGGGTGGCACTCTCCTCGAGATCCTGGTGGCCGTGTTCTTGGTGTGTGTGGCCCTCGCACCGCCGAGGACCCAGCGAATCCGGGGAAGCGAAGCGCTGCTCCTGCTCGGTCGCATGTCGCTCGTGATCTACGTCTGGCATTTCCCGATCTTCCACTTCGTCAGCCGACACACCTACGACTGGGACTGGCCGTGGAAGGTCGTTGTCGCCTTTGCCGCCACGGCCCTGATCTCTGCGGCCGCACATGTGGTCGTCGAGCGCCCGGTCTCGCGCTTCCTCGCCCGCCCCGAGTGGGATGCCCTGCGCGAGGGAGACGTCAGGCGACTCGCCAAGAAAATCCCCGGGCGACTCCCCGGCAGGACTACGACCCGTACGCCCGGCTGAGTTCATACGCGACGTCTCCGGCGACAGCGGCGGACTACTTGCGGCGAAGCCGAAGGCGTGCCCTTGCGAGCGTGCGCAGCACCCGGTGCGCGACCTCGTCGGACAGTCCGAGGCGACGCTTGGCCCGGTCGTAGAGGTCGAGGACGGTCCGGTCGGCTGCGATCGCCACCCGCTTGAGGCCGTCCTCGGGCCGGGCCCGGTAGTGCGTGGCCCGACGGACGGTCTTCTCCTCCTCGGTGAAGTAGTAGAGAGCCATGCTGCGCCGGGCCATGTCGTCAGGACAGGTGAGCCCGTCGGGGTGCCCGTGGTAGCTGATGTCGGAGGTCGTGAAGACCAGCATCCGGTTGCCCTTCGGTGTGACGCGATCCCGGCAGGCCTTCATGTCCTTGTCCCACAGTTCCAGCCTCCCGCCCCAGTCGTCGTGCCACTCCTCGTTGAGGTAGAGCAGGACGTTGACGCGCCTGGCCCAGTTCTTGTGCTCGTGATGGGTGCTGAAGTCGGTGTGGATGTTGAGGTGGCCGCCTCTACGTGTCTGGTGCAGCCCGCCACCGTCCATGGACCAGTCCGACTTGAGGCCCTGGATGCCGGTCAACGACTCCAGGTAGGTGACGAACTCCGCGGAGGTCAGGGCCTCGGCCGCGGCGCGCAGAGCAGGGGCCCAGGTGTCGGCCTCGGTGTTGGAGTACTTCGCCTCGTTGACGTGGAGGTAACCCTTCCAGAAAGGGTCGTGGATCCCGGGGAACTCCTTGACGGTCGCCTTGAAGGCGTCCGGGCCGAGCACATCGTCGATCACGATGTGGGGAAAGGGCTCGGCCCCGGCGTACTGCACGCTGGCCTGCGGCAGCTCGGCCCGGAGGGAGTCGAGGCTGAGGATCTCGTCGATCTGCATGAGCACATACTATGAATCGGGTCGCGGCGGGAGACGCGGCCCTACACTCGGCACGGATCTGGGGACAGCGCCTGCGTCAGGCAGGTTCATGGGAGGTACACGTACGTGACGACGGCCATTCGCATGCCCGAGCCAGAACCCATCGAGAACCCGCGCGTGGGGGTCCTGGTCGTCGCCTTCAACGCGGCGTCGACCGTGGCAGCGACGCTCTCGAGACTGCCTGAGTCGTTCATCGAGAAGGTCGACCACATCATGGTGTGTGATGACGCCAGCAGCGACGACACCTACCAGGTCGCCGCCGACTTCAAGAGCAGGTCCACCTGGCCGCTGACCGTCGTACGCCACCAGACAAACCTCGGATACGGCGGCAACCAGAAGGCCGGGTACCAGTGGGCGATCAGCCACGGGCTCGACGTGGTGGTTCTCCTCCATGGTGACGGGCAGTATGCGCCCGAGGTGATCGAGGACCTCACAGCGCCACTCTTGCGCGGCGACGCCGATGCCGTCTTCGGCTCACGGATGATGATCCGCGGTGCCGCACGCAAGGGCGGTATGCCGCTGTACAAGTTCACGGGCAACCGGATCCTCACCAGGTTCCAGAACAAGCTCACCGGGCTTGAGCTCAGCGAGTGGCACAGCGGCTACCGCGCGTACCGGGTCGATGCACTCGCCACCCTTGCGTTGTCCACGTACTCGGACGGCTTCGACTTCGACACCGAGATCATCCTCGGCCTGGCCTCCACCGGGAAGCGGATCGCCGAGGTTCCCATCCCGACCTACTACGGCGACGAGATCTGCTATGTCAACGGCGTGCGGTACGCCAAGGACGTCGCGTTCGACGTCGCTCGACACTGGGCTCGCGAGCGCGGCTTCGGTGCCGGGAGCGAGCGCCCCGATGACTATGGCCTCAAGGCGGAGGACGGGTCACACCGGGTGTTGCTCGACTGGCTGGCTGCCAAGCCAGCCAGCGCGGTGCTGGACGTCGGATGTTTCGACGGGCGTTTCGCCTCCCGGGTCCGGGCCGCGGGGCACTCCGTGGTCGGAGTAGACAAGTTCAAGCTCGACGGGATCGGCGACGCGGTCGAGGAGTTCGTCGAGGCCGACCTCAACGACCCGCTGCCCGAGAGTCTCGACCGGAAGTTCGAGGTCATCGTGGCCGCTGACGTGCTCGAGCACGTCGCAGAGCCGGACGACCTGCTCCGATCTCTACGTGACCGGCTCGCCGTAGACGGCGAGATCCTGGTCTCGATCCCGAGCATCAGCCACTGGTATCCGCGGGGTCGCATCATGGCCGGCCGGTTCGACTACGACCAGAGGGGCCCGCTCGACCGCGGGCACCTGCGCTTCTTCACGCGAAGGACCATGGAGCGGATGTTCGCCGAGTGCGACCTCAGCATCATCGAGTGGCAGCCGGTGGGCGCCCCCATCAAGTCGATGACCGGCCGGCCCTCGCGGCTGGTGGATGCCGTCGCCGCCGTCGACCGGCGACTGAGCAAGTCGTGGCCGAACATGTTCGGCTACCAGCACCTCTACCGCCTCAGGCGCGCCTGAGGGCAGTGCGAGGGCAGCTCACGCGGCCGAGAAGCTGACCTGCGCGTGACACGCGGGTCAGGCTTCGATGCGCGAGAAACCCTCGTCCGCCTCGGCGCTCTCGCGCCGCCAGAGGATGATGCCGGGAACCAGCGTCAGGAAGCCCAGGACGAGGGCCACGATCGGCAGCGTCGTGCGCGCCAGGTTCAACAGGCGCACGTTGTCCTTGGCGTCCTGGACGCTCTTCTTGACCTGGGCATCGGTGAAGGAGATGTTCAGGCTGAGGAACGGGTCACCTTCGGAGGTGACTCTGGCCTGGTCGTCGCTCTGATCCACGATCGCGCCGGTCAGCGGCTCGACATAGATCGTCTTGTCTGAGGAGTAGGTGCCGTCGACACCCTCGGTGACCTCGATCGGCTCCTCGTCGGCAACAACCGCGAATCGATAGGTGCGCAACCCTTGGACCGTAGAGGTGCCCTTGTAGACGGCGTTCAAGGACTTGCCCGCCGTGCCGTCCCAGTAGGCGTAGGTCTGCTTCTTGGTCTGGAAGGGGAACTTGTTGATCAGACCCTTGTGCTCGCCGGCGTCCGCCGAGACGTACTTGCGCTCCTCCACTGCCACCCCGGTGTTGCGGTCGGTGGCGAACTTGTCGGTGGAGGCGGTGAGCAGACGCTCCTGGGGGTCGTCAGCAGGCACGCAGTTCGGCGGGTCACCCTCGTCCCTGACCACACAGGAGGAGTTCTCCCACACGATCACGGTCCCGTCAGACTTCTCGGAGTCGGCCCTGGTGATGCTGGTGACCTTGACCGGGAACTCGGGCTCGGTGCCCAGCTGCGCGGTGCCGCTCAGCACGGTGGTCGAGTCCACATCCAGCGGCGTGCGGAGCAGGCTGTCTGCGGCCCAGAACTTCGTGAGCACCGCGAGAATGAGGAAGAAAGCCCCCAGCATGATCAACAGTGCAGCCAGCGACTTACGCACTCGGTATTCCCTCCCAGTAGAACCCCGAACAGACGATCCGGACCATACACCACGGTCTTGGCCATCACCGGGAGGCTGTCACAGTGGCCAGCGACGGGGGTGCGGGTGCTTATCATGACCGGGCCTCACTTCGTAGACAGAGCCGATCGCACCCAGCAACCCAACGAGAAGAATCCAGTCCTTGTCAGCATCAACCGCCCCCTCTGCGCCTGCATCGTCCGCCACACGCACAGTGGAGCCATCCGCAGGAGCACCCGAGGAACAGGCCCCGACGCGGGTCCGGTTCGCCTCCATCCTCGGCGTCGGGCTCGGCGCGCTCGCCTACTTCCTGACGCTGCTCCACTACTCGTTCGACCTGCTGCGCGGAGCCACGGCCATCCGTTACGCCGAGCAGTTCTTCGAACTGCAGGCCGATGCTCTTCGCGCTGGCCGCCTGTGGGTGCCGTCGAACAGCCTCGGCATCGAGGGGTTCGTGGTCGATGACCGCACCTATTCCTACTTCGGGATCTTCCCCGCCCTGCTTCGGATTCCCGTGCAACTGGTCACCCACGAGTACGACGGTCGGCTGACCCTGGTCTCCATGGCGATCGGCTGGATCGTGTACGCCGCGATGACCACTCGCCTCTTCTGGCTGATCCGCTCCCGCATGGGCAGACCGGTGAACCCGAACCGGACCGAGGTGGTGCTGGCGATCCTCTTCCTGGCCGCCAGCACCGGAGGAACGGTGCTCACCTTCGACGCGGCACTCCCGTGGGTGTACCACGAGGTGTACGTGTGGTCGGTCGCCTCGGTGATGGGTGCGCTCTACTGGCTGCTGCGTGTGCTGAGCGCGCCGGACAGGACCTCGATCGGCTGGCTCTTCGGCTTCGCGATGATCGCCTCGATGACGCGCACACCCGGTGGCTGGGCCGTCTGTCTGGCAACGATCGCCGCTGCGCTCTGGCTGGCTTCCGGACGGCTGCGCCCGCGCGACTCGCGCTTGTGGCTGCGGGTGCTGGCGGCCGGGATCGTGCCTCTCCTGGTCGGCATCATGATCAACTACCTGAAGTTCCGGCATCCCTACATGTTCCCCCTTCAGAACCAGGTCTGGACCCAACTGAACGCACATCGTCGCGAGGTCCTCGCGGACAACGGAGGCACCCTCGCCGGCCTTCAATTCTTCCCGTCCGCCTTGGTCAACTACTTCAGGCTCGATGGCATCCGGTTCGTCGACTACTTCCCGTGGGTGACGTTGCCGGCTGAGGCCGCCGACGGCTACGGGGCCGTCCTGGACCAGAGCAGCCGCACGGGCAGCGTCCCGTCTTTCATGCCACTTCTCTTCGTCCTCGCGCTTGCGAGCATCCCAGTGCTCTTCCGGCGAGGAGCTCCCGAGGGCCTGCGCACCATTCGTCTGATCTGGTTCGGTGCCCTACTGATGACCGGAGCCGTGATGGCCTACGGCTACATCGCCTACCGCTACACCAGCGAGTTCGTGCCGGGCCTGGTGGTGGGCGCTGCGGTCACGACGGTCGCCCTGGGCGGCTGGCTCAGCAGCCGGTCCCGAGGCCGCTCAGTCGTCGTCGTGGGCGCCTTCGCTGGCCTGACCGTGTTTTCGTTGACGGCCCAGATGGTTGTCGGCTACACGATCGCGGCCACCACCTACAAGGGCCCTGCACTGGAGTCCTACCTCTCCCACCAGGTCGCCATCAGTGGCTCGAGGGCCACCTTCAAGAACCTGGTCACCCAGTCAGGAGGCCTGCCTCTGGGGGGCAGCGCAGACGACCTGTGGATCCGTGGTGACTGCGATGCGCTCTACTTCAACACCGGCGAGGCCGCCGATCCTTGGTTCCTGGTGCAGGAGCGGGACACTGCCGTGGTGGTGCGGATCGGTTCCGCAGTCGCGCCCGGCCTGTACCCGCTGCTCCGAGACACCGAGGAGTCGCAGAACACCGTGGGTCTCCGGGTCACCGGGGATCGCCAGGCCCAGTTGGTCATCGACAGCGTGGATGAGGGTGTGAAGCGCGGCCAGCTCTTCGACCTCCCCCCCGACGCGTTGATCAGGGTCGGTGCACGCATACTCCCCGAGTACGGATTCGCCCAGATCAGCTCGACTCCCGGGGGTGATGTGGGATTCCTGCCGACAGCTCGCTGGGACGCGAACCAGAAGCCGGCGTTCAGCAGCATCGAGCACGCCCCGGCCACGGAGGAGACACCGGGTCTCTCCGTCCGTCTCGCCCCCACGCTGCCACTCCCGCTCTGCCAGCGCATCGCCGATTCGGCCGACGTCCCGATCTCCGCGGCGAACTGACGCGACCTTGCGGATCACGTTCCTCACCTGGCGCGACACCGGACACCCGGACGGCGGTGGGTCCGAGCTGTACGTCGAGGAGCTCGCCCGGCACCTGGTCGCTCGCGGACACGAGGTGACTGTCCTGTGCGCCCGCTACCCAGGGTCGCACCGCACGTCGTTCGATCACGGTGTGCGGTTCCTGCGCCGGGGTGGCCGCCTGACCGTCTACCTGCACGGTCTGCTGCACCTCCTCACCCCGACAGGACGTCGTCAGGACATCGTGGTGGAGGTGATCAACGGACTCCCGTTCGGCGCCCGCCTCGTACGCCGCCGGGGACTCGTGGCCGTCGTCCACCACCTGCACGAGAAGCAGTGGCGGATGATCTATCCCGGGCTCGCCGGCCGGATCGGGTGGTTCGTCGAGTCCCGCGTCACCCCTCGGATCTACCGCCAGGTGCCGCACGTGACCGTCTCGGAGTCCACCCGCCGCGGCCTGCGCTCACTCGGGATCCCCGACACCGGGATCCGGATCGTGCGCAACGGCCTGACCAGCTGCGAGTTGGTGGAACCGCGATCCCCGGAGCCCCGGCTCGTGGTGTTGGCCCGGCTGGTGCCCCACAAGCGCGTCGAGCATGCCTTCGCCGTCCTGGCGGCTCTGCGCGACGAGATCCCGGCGCTGCGGCTCGACGTCGTGGGGGCGGGGTGGTGGCGCGATGAGCTGGTCGCGCACGCGGAGTCCCTGGGGGTCGACGACCTCGTCGTCTGGCACGGCCACGTGCCCGACCTCGAGCGGGACCGCGTCCTGGCCCGGGCCTGGCTTGCCTTGCTGCCCTCGACGAACGAGGGCTGGGGCCTCAGCGTCATCGAGGCCGCGGCCCAGGGAACTCCGACCGTCGCCTACGTCGACGCCGGCGGGGTGAACGAGTCGATCGTCGACGGTCTCACCGGCGTGCTCGTGAGCGATCTGGAGGCTGCGATCGACGAGGTGCGCGGCCTGCTCGGTGATCCCGCCCGGCTCGCGGAGCTGGCGGCTGCGGCACGTGAGCGCGCCGGGACGTACTCGTGGGCCAGCTCAGCAGTCGACCTGGAGGCGGCGTTGAGCGCAGTCGCCCGCGAGGGTCAGTTCGTCCCGTAGGTGATGATCGGCTTCTCGGCCGGGTTCGTGGACGGCGCGGAGGTTTGCGAGAAGATCAGACCGTACGTCGCGACAAGCGCGAGCAGACCGCCGGCGGCTGCGGGCGCGACGACGGCAGTGAGCAAGGTCGCCCCGTCTTCACCGCGGAACTTGAGCATTCCCACTTGCTGACCTCGCTTCTAGACCTTCGTCTGACGACGAGAGGCACAGTACCAGCGAACGGTCCTCTGACCGGCCAGGACGCAGGATGCCAGCCAGGCCGCCAGCACCAGCAGGTCGACACTGATCACGACGCCACGGCGCCAACTGGCCACGGCCCGGCTCGGGGTGAGGGTCTCGGTCACCCGGTAGAGGCGAACATCGGGGCCACCCACCACCTGTTCGAGACCGGCGAGTCGCAGGGCCGGGGTCGAAGGATCGTCCGTGTAGACCAGGGCCCAGCCGACCCCGAGTCCCGCCAGCTGTCTCCCCGCGTCCGTGGCCGTCGCGGCCCGGCGTACCTCCTCGGTCGTGGGGTCCCGGTCACCGACCACCCGGCGCCCGACCACGAGCTCGTCGGAGCCGACCATGGGAAGGTCGAACCACGCATACGCCGGGTCATGCGCACTGCGCGCGTTTCCCCAGTCGAAGCGGCGGTAGGACCTCCACGGCAGCAGCACCATCGCTCCCGGGTCCCGTGACGCAGCGAGTGTGTCGCGGATGGCCGAGAACTCGCGCGGGTAGGTCACCGGCCGCACCGCGTCCCAGGTCCTGCCCGTCGCGTCAGGTAGCAACACGAACGGCAGCAAGACACCGGCGACCACGAGGACTGCCCCCACCGGGGCTCCGTGGGCCGCGGCCGACCGGCGGAGCCGATCAAGACTGACGGCGAGCGAGACAGACGCGAGCACGACGAGGGGCGCGATCCACTTCTGGGAGTCGCGCAGCAGGCCGCCGCCGGGAACGCGGGTCACCAGCCAACCGATCAGGTCCTCCAGCACCGGGGTCCGCGGCGCGATGGCGAGCAAAAGTCCGCCGAGCGCAACGGCGACGAGCGGCCCCGCTCCGGCCGGCAGTCGCCGCCACGCCCCAAGGACCACTGCGAGAACTACGACTGCAGCGGCGACACCCAGAAGGGAGGTACGCGAGGTGGGCACGCTGTCGAGGTCCCAGATCCCGCCCAGGCCGAGCAGGCTGACGAGGGTTCCACCAGGCGCGTCCGGCTGGGCCCTGAAGGCGGTCACCCCCACGGTGTCGGCGGTGCCTGCGGCGGCACCGAGGACGGCCGGCAGCACCCACGGCAGCTGAAGGAGCACGCATCCGGTGGCGACAACCGCGACCCGCGCACAGCGCGGGCCGGCCAACGCCACCGCTGTGACCGTTGCGAGGACTCCGCCGGTCGGTGTCAACGACGCCAGACCAACCCAGGCCCACGTCGACCAGGGTGGCGTCAACGGCGCGGACCCGGTGTGCCTCGCCCGGGACCGGACCGCGGCACCTGCGACCAGGAACAGAGTCCCATAGGCCAGCAGCAGCGCCCACTGGCCGAGCGCCAGCCGCTCGACCGTGAACGGGTTCCAGACCGCGAAACCCGCTGCCGCTGCCCTCGAGGGCACGGAGCAGCCCTGTGCCAGACGATGGGCGCCCCCTCCCGCCAGGACCAGACCGGCCAGCACCCCCAGCCGGAAGAGCGCCTCGCCCGGAAGTACGTAGCCCAGGAGGGCGACCACGGCATCGAGCGGAACGGCTCGTGGCAACCTGCCGCCCAGGCCCAGCGTCTCCGCGGTGAGAGGCTGCCGCGGCGAGAAGACGAGGTCACCGGAGAGTCCGAGGCCCGGGCTGGTGAGGGCCGAAAGACAAAGGAGCGCCGCCAGTGCCATCACCCACGCATCGAGCGCCACCGTCGTCACCAGGGTGCGACGGACTCCGCTCATGCATCACCCCTTGCTACATATGCTGACGCGGACACCCTAGATGCATGGAGCAGGCGGCCCGATGAGCAGGAGAGCGAGCCGGGGCCCGGGCGCACCCAACCCGGAGCACGACGAGCGGTTCGAGGAGATCTTCGCCGGGGCCGACCGCATCCCCGGCTGGCTCACCCGCGACCAGGCGCGCGTGCTGTACGACGCGGCCGGCGACCTGCCGCTCCACGGACGCATCATCGAGATCGGCTCGCACCAAGGCCGCTCCACTGTCGTGCTCGCGGCTGCACGAGCAGACCTGGAGGTCGTCGCCGTTGACCCGTTCGTGGGTGGAAAGTTCGGTGGCGAGGCGACCCGTTGCCTGTTCGAGCGCCATCTGGTCGAGCACCGCGTCACCCGGCAGGTCCGCCTGATCGCCGAGCGCAGCGAACAGGTGCGGCGCTCCTGGACCGGAGAGGTGGACCTGGTCTATGTGGACGGCAAGCACGACGCCTTGAGCACCGGCCACGACCTGGGCTGGTCGACCTTCCTGCCACCCGGCGGGAAGATGCTGGTGCATGACTCGTTCTCGTCGATCGGAGTCACGCTCGCGCTGCTGTTCCGCGCGCTGCCCGGGCGTGGCCTGCGCTACCTCGGCCGAGTGGGCAGCCTCGCGATCTTCGAGCGAGCAAGACCGGGTCGCAGAGACCGGCTGCGCCTGCTCGCCGAGCTTCCGTGGTGGGCGCGCAACGTCGGCATCAAGGTGCTGCTCCGGATGCGGCTGACACCGCTGGCCCGGATGGCCGGCCACCACGACACCTTCGATCCGTACTGACCCGCGTCGCCCGGTCCGATCGGCATCCGTCGCGGTCCCGCCTTAGGGTGGCGCTTGTGCGAGGTGGTCAGAGCAGGAAGCCGGCGACGAAGTCGTCCCGCGGGATGGTGATCGCCTTCGCGATGGGCGTGATGAACGTCGCGACGTACGCCTTCACCATCGTGGCCGCCCGGCTCCTGGGCCCCCGCGACTACGGCGCGTTCGCCGCCCTCATGGGCGTGCTCCTGGTCCTGATGGTCGCCTCTCTCGCACTCCAGGCCACCGCCGCTCGTCGCATTGCCGCCACCCCCGACCACGTGCACCAGATCGAGGGCGTGATCCTGCGGGTCGGCCTGCAGGTGTCCCTGGGCGTCGGTCTGCTGTGCCTCGTCCTCTCGCCGGTCATCAACCGGGTGGTGCGGCTCGACCACCTCCCCACGGCAGCGCTGATCGCGCTCGCCGCCGCACCGCTCACCCTGATGGGTGCGCAGGCAGGCATCCTCCAGGGCGAACGCCGGTGGGTACCGCTGGCGATGATCTACGCCGGCGTCGGGGTGCCCCGGCTGGTGATCGGAACGGCGATGATCCTGTGGCGGCCGACCGAGTTCGCAGCGCTCCTCGGAGTGGTCATCGCCTCCTACGTGCCGGTGCTCGTGGGCTGGTTCGCCTTGCGACACCCGCGCGAACCGGGTGAGCGGTCCCCTGACCACAGCACCCGCGCCCTGTGGCACGAGACCTTCCACAACTCCAACACCCTGCTGGCCTTCTTCGCGCTGACCAACGTCGACATCCTCGTCGCCCGCAACGTCCTCGACGGCCACCAGGCGGGCCTCTACGCCGCTGGCCTGATCATGGTCAAGGCAGTGCTGTTCCTTCCGCAGTTCGTGGTGGTGCTGGCCTTCCCGTCGATGTCCGACGCATCGGTCGCCAGAGCCACGCTGTTCAAGAGCCTGCTGGTCGTGGTGGCTCTGGGTGCAGCGACGTCCCTGGGGGCGCTGGTGCTGTCCGGTCTGGCGGTGGTCTTCGTGGGCGGCGCGGAGTACTCCGCTATCCAGGACCAGCTGTGGGTCTTCGCGGTGCTGGGCACCGTGCTCTCGCTGGTGCAGCTGCTGATCTACAGCGTGCTCGCCCGCCAGGCTCGTCGGGCGGTGCTCCTGGTGTACGCCGCACTCGTCGCCGTCGTGGGCGTGGGGCAGCTCGCGGGCTCGGTGAACGAGTTGATGCTGCTCGTGCTCACGGTCGACCTGGTGCTGCTCGCTTCGCTGGTCGTGGTGGCCTCGCGCAGCACGCGACCTCGTCAGGGCGCCACCGAGCCGGCGGTGATGCCGGTGCCCGGCCAGTCGGCCGTGTGACCACCGGCCGGAGCCTCGCCTAGAGCGGCAGGCGCCGGAACACGCGCCTCGGCACGTGGCGAAGCACCGACATCACCGCGCGCATCGGGCCGGGCACCCAGATCAGCTCCAGGCCACGATCAACGCCGTCCAGCACGGCGGCGGCCACGTCCGCGGGCCCCACGGACAGGGGTGCGGGACTCAGCCCGTGGGTCATCCGGGTGTGCACGAAGCCGGGTCGAACCACCAGCACCCGGACGCCGGTGCCGCGCAGCGTCTCGCCCAGCCCGAGGTAGAAACCGTCCAGGCCCGCCTTGCTCGACCCGTAGAGGAAGTTCGACGCTCGCACCCGCTCACCCGCGACCGACGAGAAGGCGACGATGATGCCGTGTCCCTGCTCCCTGAGCCTCTCGGCCAGGGCCACCCCCACGCTGACCGCGCCCACGTAGTTCACCCGGGCGAGAACGACCGCGTCTCCATGGTCGAGCCCGGCGTCCTCCCCGAGCACGCCGAAGGCCACCACCGCGGCGTCGATGTCACCCTCCTCGCTGACGTCGCGGACCAGCGCGAGGTGGCTGTCGGTCTCCAAGGCGTCGAAGTCGCGTTCCTCCACCACGGCACCGCGCGCACGCAACCGGTCTGCTGCCTCGGCGCGCCGGCTGGAGGGGCGCGCCGCCAGCACCACCCGAGCACATCCCCGGTCCACCCAGGCCTGCGCGAGCTCGAGGCCGATCTCGCTCGACCCGCCGAGCAGCAGCAGCTTCTGGGGCGTTCCCAAGGCATCGAGCACGGTGTCTCCTCGTCGGCTCAGAGCGACAGTCGTCGCGAGAGGTCGGATACGAACACCGGGGCGGCGCCGCTGTCCACGCGCCAGTCATGCAGCTCCTCGGCACGGGGGTACATCTGACGGACCCGCGCGGGACCGCAGCTGGAGTCCTTCGCGAGGTAGACACGACCTCGCGCCCCGACCACGAGGGCGTCGAGCTCCCGGAACAACCCGACCAGCCGGGCCGACACCGGGAAGTCCACCGCGAGCGTCCACCCGGCCAGCGGGAACGAGAGCCAGCCGGGGTTGGCGGGACCGAGCCGTTTGACCACACCGAGGAACGGCGCCGCACCACTGGCGGCCACCAGCGCCGCCGCCGACTCGAGGGCGTGCTCCGCTCCATCGGGGACCGCGAACTGGTACTGCACCAGCCCGCGGGGGCCGTAGAGCCGGTTCCAGCCCTCCACTCCGTCGAGCGGGTGCAAGAAGCTGCTGAAGTGCTCGAGGGCGGCGGTCGGCCGGAGGGGAGCCTTCCGGAACCAGGCTTCGTCGAAGGCCCGCACCGTGCTGCGGCGGACCAGGCTGAAGGGGGTCGTCCTCGGCACCCGCACCCGAGCAGCACGAGCCGGGGCCAACGGGGCCTCGGCCAGCCTGGGCGGGAGCTGGCCGAGCGAGGCGTGGTCGGCCACCCCGAGGACCGATCGACCCAGGGCCGAACCCCGCGCCGTGAGGTCGACCCAGGCCGCGGCGTACGCCCTGGCTTCGGTCGTCGCTGTCATCTGTTCGAGCAGCGCGGCGAACGTCGGCAGCCGTTGGCTGGTCACATCGAGGTACGACGACTCCACCGGCCGGACGCGCAGCACCGCCCGCGTGATGACTCCGGTCAGGCCCATGCCACCGCACGTCGCCCAGAACACCTCGGCATCACTCTCGGGCGTGATCGTCCTGGCGGTGCCATCGGGTCCGACCAGGTTGAAGGAGAGGACATGGTCGGCGAAGCTGCCGTCGCGGTAGTGGTTCTTGCCGTGCACGTCTGCGGCGATGGCTCCTCCCACAGTGACCTGCCGGGTGCCCGGGGTGACCATCGGGAACAGGCCGCGTGGCAGGAGCTCAGCGATCAGGTCGTCCAGCGAGGTGCCGCCGGAGGCCCGGACCGTCGCGTGCTCCTCGTCGACGTCGATCGCGGTCGCCGACCGGAGCAGGACCGTTCCCCCGGCGTTCTGCGCGGCGTCGCCATAGGAGCGACCCAGACCTCGGGCCACGATGCCTCGCGCCCCTGCTGCGCGGACCACGTCGCAGACAGAGCCTTCCGACCACGTCTCGACCGTGCTCAGCACTGGCGAGGTCCCACCCCAGCCGTGCAGGAGCGCAGCGCTCCGCGCAGTCGGCGCTGGGCCGTCGAGGCCCTGGCCGCCGGAGCCGGGCCCTTCAGCCACTGGAGACCCCGAGCAGCAGCAGGATCAACCAGACGACGCCGATGGCCTGGAGCACCCGGTCGCCCCAGATGATGTCCTCTGGCTCCTCGGCCCGGCCCGAGTCGATGTCCACGGCATAGCGGAGCAGACCTGTCAGCAGGGCAGCGATCGAGAGCGCGTGCCACGCGACCGGGTCGTCCGCCCGTCCCTCGTCGAAGGCCCAGAGGCTGTAGGACATCAGGCACGCGGCGGCAGCCATGCTCCACACGAACCGGAGGTAGCTGTCGGTGTAGCGGACCAGCGAGCGCCGGGTGGCACTGGCAGCGCCGAGTGCGTGCAGCTCGGAGTAGCGCTTCCCCGCGACGACGAACAGCGACCCGAAGCCGGCCACCATCAGGAACCACTGCGAGATGGGCAGCCCGGACGCGACACCGCCGGCGACCGCACGCATCAGGAAGCCGGCGGTGATCACCATCAGGTCGAGCACCGGCTCGTGCTTGAGGCGCAGGGTGTAGGTGGCCTGGATGAGCAGGTAACCGGAGAGAAGGGCCAGCAGGGACCATCCCGCCAGCCCGGCAAGGACGAGCGCCGCCCCGGCCAGCACCGCTGCGGTGGTGTAGGCCGTTCGCGGTGAGACCCGCCCGCTCGCGATGGGGCGATGCGACTTCGTGGGATGCAGGGCATCGGCGTCCCGGTCGTGCACGTCGTTGACGAGGTAGACCGAGGACGAAGCCAGGCAGAACCCGACGAACGCAAGTGCCGTTGGGCCCAAGATGCCGGGTTCGAGCAGCTGACCGGCTGCAAGCGGTGCCGCGAGCACGAGCAGGTTCTTCGCCCACTGACGCGGACGAAGGGCAGTCAGCAGGTCAGGCGTCCGCACCGCAGGAGCATAGGTGATCGTGGCCCGCTCACTGCCCGACGCGCGCTCTCCCTCAGTGGGCAGCGGCGTGCCAGCTGTTGCCGGTGCCCACGGAGACGTCGAGAGGCACGGTGAGCTTCGCCGCGGAGGCCATCTGCTCGCGCACCAGTGCCTCGAGCGACTCCCGCTCCCCCTCGGCCACCTCGAAGACGAGCTCGTCGTGGACCTGGAGCAGCATCCGGGAGCCGAGCTGCTGGTCGCGCAGCGCGCGGTCGACGTTGAGCATCGCCACCTTGATGATGTCCGCAGCCGAGCCCTGGATGGGTGCGTTCAGCGCCATCCGCTCCGCCATCTCCCGACGTTGCCTGTTGTCGCTGGTCAGGTCGGGCAGGTAGCGCCGCCGGCCCAGGATCGTCTCGGTGAAGCCGGTGCGACGGGCCTCGTCCACGATGCTGGCCAGGTAGTCGCGCACGCCGCCGAAGGTCTCGAAGTACTCGTCCATCAGCCCCCGCGCCTCGCCCGTGTCGATGCGCAGCTGCTGCGAGAGGCCGAACGCGGACAGCCCGTAGGCCAGGCCGTAGTTCATCGCCTTGATCTTGGCGCGCATCTCACTGGTGACCTCGGTGGGCTCCACGCCGAAGACCCGGGCGGCGGTCACCGAGTGGAAGTCGTGGCCGGTGCGGAACGCGGCGATGATGCCGGCGTCCTCGGAGAGGTGCGCCATGATCCGCATCTCGATCTGCGAGTAGTCGGCGGTCAGCAGCTCGGTGTAGCCCGGGCCGACGACGAAGCCCTCCCGGATGCGCCGCCCGGCCTCGGTGCGGACCGGGATGTTCTGCAGGTTGGGGTCGGTGCTGGAGAGCCGGCCGGTGGCGGCGATCAGCTGGTTGAAGGTGGTGTGGATCCGGCCGTCCTCGGCCACCGTCTTGAGCAGTCCCTGGACGGTCTGGCGCAGCCTGATCGCGTCCCGGTGCTCGAGCAGGTGCTCGAGGAAGGGGTGCCCGGTCTTCTCGTAGAGGCTCTGCAGCGCGTCGGCATCCGTGGTGTAGCCGGTCTTGGTGCGCTTGGTCTTCGGCATGTCGAGCTCGTCGAAGAGGATCACCTGCAGCTGCTTGGGCGAACCGAGGTTGACCTCCTTGCCGACCACCTCGTAGGCCGAGTCGGCGGCTTCGCGCACCCGGACCGCGAACCCCTCCTCCAGCTCGGTCAGCAGGTCGTGGTCGACGGCGATCCCGACCTGCTCGATGCGGGCCAGGACGTCGATGAGGGGCAGCTCCACGTTGGCGAGGAGACCAGTGCCACCGCGGCCGTCCAGCTCCTCGTCGAGCGCCGTGGCCAGATCCAGGACCGCGCTCGCGTGCAGCATCGCGGTGTCGGTGGTGCCTCCGTCCGACAGGGTCTCGTCGAGGCCGTCCAGGCTGAGCTGACCGTCATCGGTCGTGCCCTGCTTGAGCTCACGCTTGAGGTAGCGCACGGTCAGGTCCGCCAGGTCGTAGGAGCGCTGGTCGGGCCGCGCCAGGTAGGCCGACAGCGCCGTGTCGCGCTCGAGGCCTCGCAGTGGCCAGCCACGGGCTGCCAGCGCCAGCATCGGCCCCTTGGCGTCGTGCAGGACCTTGGGCTGGTGCGGGTCGCCGATCCACGACACCAGGGCCGCGTCGTCCTGGGGGGTGACCGTCTCCATCGACACGTACGCGGCAGCTCCCTCACCCGTGGCGAAGGCGAGGGCGAGCACGTCACCGGTGCCCGAGCCCCAGGTCCCCTCCAGGTGTACGCCGACGCGCTCGCCCTTGCCGGCGTTGGCCGCGAGCCAGTCGCCGACCTGACCGGGACCGACCCGGGTCATGTCGAGCGCGAAGCCGGAGTCGTCGATCTCCTCCTCCGACTCGAGGGTCTCGAAGAGCCGCTCGCGGAGGACCCGGAACTCCAGTCCGTCGAACAGCGTGTGCACCTCCTTGCGGTCCCACGGCTGCATTGCGAGGTCGGTGGGGACGAGCGGCAGGTCGAGGTCGCACACGAGGGCGTTGAGCTGGCGGTTGCGGATCACGTCGCCGAGGTGCTCGCGCAGGCTCTCGCCGGCCTTGCCCTTGATCTCCTCCGCGTGGTTGACCACGTTGTCGAGGCCGTCGTACATCGAGATCCACTTGGCTGCGGTCTTCGGCCCGACACCGGGGACACCGGGGAGGTTGTCCGAGCTCTCGCCCACCAGGGCGGCCAGCTCGGGGTAGCGAGCCGGCGGCAGGCCGTACTTCTCCTCGACGGCCGCCGGGGTCATCCGCTTCATCTCGGAGACGCCGCGCATCGGGTAGATGACCGTCGTCCGGTCGTTGACCAGCTGGAACGAGTCACGGTCACCCGAGCAGATCAGCACCTCGAAGTCGTCGGCCATCGCCTGCGTCGCCAGGGTGCCGATGATGTCGTCGGCCTCGAACCCGACCTTCTCGATGAACGGCACGCGCAGGGCGTTGAGCACCTCCTTGATCAAGGAGACCTGGCCCTGGAACTCGGAGGGTGACTTCGCCCGGTTGGCCTTGTACTCGGCGTACTGCTCGGCCCGGAAGGTCGCACGGGAGACGTCGAAGGCCACCGCGAGATGGGTCGGCTGCTCGTCCCGGAGCACGTTGATGAGCATCGCGGTGAAGCCGTAGACCGCGTTGGTGTGCTGCCCCGTCGTGGTCGAGAAGTTCTCCACGGGCAGGGCGTAGAACGCGCGATAGGCGAGTGAGTGGCCGTCCAGGAGGAGGAGCCGTGGCCGGACGTTGGCGGGAGGTGACACTGGCACGGATTCGACCCTAACGGGTCTGACCGACAACCCACCGGCCGGAGGTCGGCCCGGTCAAGGCCCGGTCAAGGCCCGGCCACCGGGTCAGGCGGACTCCTGGCGGCGACGCATCAGGCGCCGCTGCGCGAGCACGTGGATCAGGTGCCGGTTGCCGCCACCCACCACCCCGGCCCGCTCGTTGGTGAGCTTCTTGCGCAGGCCGGCCACGCTCGTGTGCCGGACGGTGCCCAGCGTCGTCAGGCCCAACCGCGCGAAGAACCGGTTGGTCTCCCGGTTGCCGTCGGTGATCGCGGTCACCTGGCTGATGTCCTTCTCCTCGGCCCACACGAGCGCAGCCTCCATCAGCGCGTGCCCGTAGCCGTGCCGACGCAGTTGCGGCAGCACCAGCAGGAAGGAGGTGTGTACTGCCGGCTCCATCATCAACGGAGTCATCGGCCCGCGGGTCAGCTTGATGCTGGCGACGATCCGGTCCTCATGGAGGGCGACCAGCAGGCGCTCGTCCGGCTCGGCCGCGAGATTGGCGAGCGCCCGTACGGCGTCCTCCTGGGCCCGGGGAGATGCCGTGCCGTAGCGGCTGGTCGCGGCCCAGAGCTCGAGGAGCTCGGCGGCGTCCTCGGGGACCGCGTCCCGGATCTGCGGTGCCTGACGTGGCATGGAAACCCCTTCCGTGCCCGTGGACCTGCCGTGCATCGACGATGAGAGCCTAACCGCCCGGTTAGTTCAACTCTAAATCACGCCGGAAGTACGGGCCACGGCCGCAGCCGTGTTCCAATTGTTGCCTCAATGCCCGCCACCTCGCCCTTGGTGCATCTAGTGTGTCGATCCGTAAGGTGCGTTCATGGTGCTGCGCAGGCAGCCTCGATCGTTGAACTGCCGCGTCATGCCCGCCGAGAACGAGGGGAACAGGAGTTCCATGCAGGTGCGCCTATCCAGATTCGCTGCCCTCGCAACAGCGATCGTGCTCGCCGCCCTGGTGCTCCTCGTGTCAGCGCCGCTCGCGACGGCCGCCGTGGGCTCCGCCGCCGGGACCGAGACCTGTCAGAAGCCTCCGCCCAGCGCGGGCGACTCCATCCACATGATCGGCTGCCTCACCGACAACCGGGAGACGCCGCCGGCACCCGTCGCCGATGTGGAGGTCACCGTCGAGGACGGGGACGGGGAGGTCGTCGGCGAGGGGACCAGCAACGCGCAGGGCGTCTTCGACGTCACGCTGCCCGGGACGTCGGTCGACAACCTCGGCGAGAGCTTCACCATCAAGATCGACACCGACTCGCTCCCCGAGAACACGTCCCTGGTGAATGCGGAGCGAACCTCGCTGACCATCCGGATCACCACCGACGCCGACATCTTCGTGACGTTCCCGATCGGCGAGGAGCGCGCTCCGGGCGCGGGGAAGGCGACCCAGTTCGTGCAGCTGGCCGTCGGCGGCATCACGTTCTCGTTGCTGCTCGCCCTGGCCGCCCTGGGGCTGTCGCTCATCTTCGGTACGACCGGGCTCACCAACTTCGCCCACGGCGAGCTGGTGACCTTCGGTGCCATTGCGGCGCTCGTCGTGGACCGGCTACCGGGTGAGATCCGTGTGGGCGGGGCGGACATCACCTTCATCTGTGCCGTCATCGTCTCCTTCATCGTCTCCGGGTTCTTCGGCTGGGCCCAGGACAAGGGGATGTGGAGCCCGCTGCGAAGGCGCGGCACCGGGTTGGTGGCGATGATGATCATCACCATCGGGCTCTCGATCTTCCTGCGCAGCGTCTACCAGTACTTCATCGGTGGCGGCAACTACAGCTACTCCCAGTACGCCGCGGCCAAACCGTTCTCCGTGGGGCCGGTGCTGATCACCTCCACCCAGGTCGGGGTCTCGATCGTGGCGCTCGCCGTGCTGGTGGCGGCCGGGCTCACGCTGGCACGCACCCGGCTCGGCAAGGCGACCCGCGCCGTCGCCGACAACCCGTCACTGGCCGCCGCCTCTGGCATCAACGTGGACAAGGTCATCCGGCTGGTGTGGACGGGCGGCGCCGCGCTCGCCGGTCTGGCCGGTGTGGGCCTCGGCCTGACGCAGGGCTTCAACTACCAGTTCGGGTTCAAGATCCTGCTGCTCATCTTCGCGGCCGTCGTGCTCGGCGGGCTCGGCACGATCTGGGGGGCCCTGGTCGGCAGCTTCGTCATCGGCATCCTCATCGAGGTCTCCACCATCGTGGTGCCGGCGGAGCTGAAGTACGTCAGCGCCCTTGCGGTGCTCATCATCGTTCTCGTGGTCCGCCCTGAAGGCATCCTGGGCCGACGCGAGCGGGTCGGCTGAGGGGAGAACACCGTGGACTGGACACAGATGCTCGGCCTCGCGTTGCAGCAGGGGCTCGGCCCGACGGCCGTCGTGTACTGCCTGGCCGCCATCGGCCTGAACGTGCACTTCGGCTACACCGGCCTGCTGAACTTCGGGCAGGCAGGCTTCATGGCGGTGGCGGCGTACGGCATGGCCTCGATCGTTGCCACGTGGGGACTGTCGTTCTGGCTCGGCCTGGTCGTCGGCCTGCTGTTGGCCATTCTCCTCGCACTCCTGCTGGGTGTGCCCACGCTGCGGCTGAGAGCCGACTACCTGGCCATCGTGACCATCGCGGCCGCGGAGATCATCCGGCAGACCGTCGGCTCGGTCAGCCTGCTCGAGTACTTCGGCGGGCAGGACGGTCTGCAGCAGTTCAGCGGGACCTTCGCGAACCTGAACCCCTACAGCGGTCGCATGGGCATTCCCGGACTGGTCACCTGGCGTGCCTACGACTTCTGGGTGCTCACCGTCGGCTGGATCCTCGTGGCGGTGTCGTGCCTGATCGTCTACCTGTTGATGAAGAGCCCGTGGGGCAGAGTCCTCAAGGGCATCAGGGAGGACGAGGACGCGGTCCGCAGCCTGGGCAAGAACGTGTATGCGTACAAGATGCAGTCCCTGATGATCGGTGGCGTGTTCGGCGCCCTGGCCGGGTTCGTCATCGCACTGCGCAGCGCGGCCATCAACCCGTCCTTCTTCGCCACCGACGTCACGTTCTTCGCCTACACCGTGCTGCTGATCGGTGGTGCCGCCAGGGTGTTCGGCCCGGTGGCGGGTGCGGTCATCTTCTGGTTCCTGATCACGTTCCTCGACGTCTTCTTCTCCCAGGCGACGGCCAACGACCTGATCCCCGACTACATCATGACCGGAACCCAGGCGAGCCTGATCCGGTTCATGTTCATGGGCCTGGCCCTGATGCTGCTGATGATCTATCGACCTCAGGGAATTTTCGGTGACCGTAGGGAGTTGGCGCTCGATGCCCGCTGAGATGGAGGACGTCGAGGTGGAACAGGTCATCGACGTCGACACGTCTGGCAACCGTGCTGCCCTGCGTCACGCGCTGCACGAGCCAGGCTCGTCGAAGTCCGACCCGATCCTGGTGGCGGACAACGTCCGCCGCACGTTCGGCGGTCTCACCGCCGTCGATGTGCAGCATGTCGAGATCCAGCGCGGAGTGATCACGGCGCTCATCGGACCCAACGGCGCGGGCAAGACCACGTTCTTCAACCTGCTCACCGGGTTCGACAGGACCGATGACGGCGCGTGGTCGTTCAACGGCAAGAGTCTCCAGGGTGTTGCGGCCTACCGGGTGGCCCGCATGGGCATGGTGCGGACCTTCCAGCTCACCAAGGTGCTCTCGAAGCTGACGGTGCTGGAGAACATGCGCACCGGGGCCACCGGTCAGAAGGGCGAGACCCTGCTGCGCGCCATGTTCGCCCCGTTGTGGCGCGACCAGGAGGAGCAGATCACCCAGCGCGCCGAGGCACTGCTCAAGCGCTTCCTCCTCGACGCCAAGATCGACGACTTCGCGGGTTCGCTCTCGGGGGGCCAGCGCAAGCTGCTCGAGATGGCGAGGGCCTTGATGGCGGAGCCCGAGATGGTGATGCTCGACGAGCCCATGGCCGGCGTGAACCCAGCTCTCAAGCAGTCGCTCCTCGGCCACGTGAAGTCGCTGCGCGACGAGGGTCGGACCGTGCTCTTCGTCGAGCACGACATGGACATGGTCCGCGACATCTCCGACTGGGTCATCGTCATGGCGCAGGGGAAGATCATCGCCGAGGGCCCGCCCGACTCCGTGATGGGCGACCAGCGCGTCATCGACGCCTACCTCGGGTCGCACCACGACGAGGACCTCACCGAGGTGGAGGAGACGATCCTCGCCGAGGCCCTCGCCGAGCTCGAGGAGGAGGACCCGCTGCCCACCAAGGGTGGCCACCGGCGGTCCACCGCCACCCCATCGACGAAGCACGGACCGAGCGACCCCGCGGTGCAAGGCGGCGAGCCGGACGACACAGGACACGAAGGAGAGCACCGTGCCTGAACCCACCACCGGGTCCGGCGGCTCGGAGGACACCATGACTCCGGAGCGCCGTGCCCACCTCGCCGCGGCCGAAGGCGCCGTACTGCGTGCCGATGACCTGATCGCCGGCTACGTCCCCGAGGTGAACATCCTCAACGGGGCCGACCTCTACTGCATGGAGAACGAGCTCGTCGGCATCATCGGTCCGAACGGCGCCGGGAAGTCGACCCTCCTCAAGGCGCTCTTCGGCCTGGTGAAGATCTCCTCCGGGTCGGTGACCCTGAAGGGTCGGGAGATCGCCAACGAACGCGCCGACACGCTCGTCACGGCCGGCATCGGTTTCGTGCCGCAGACCAACAACGTGTTCACCTCGCTGACCATCGCCGAGAACCTCGAGATGGGGGTCTTCCAGTCACCGAAGACCTTCAACGAACGCTTCGACTTCGTGTGCGACCTCTTCCCCACCCTTCACGAGCGCCGCTCACAGCGGGCCGGCTCACTCTCGGGCGGTGAGCGACAGATGGTCGCGATGGGCCGCGCGCTGATGATGAACCCGTCGGTGCTGCTGCTCGACGAGCCGTCGGCCGGGCTCTCACCGGTGTTGCAGGACGAGGTGTTCGTGCAGACCCGGCGCATCAACCGGGCAGGGGTGTCCGTCGTCATGGTGGAGCAGAACGCAAGCCGCTGCCTGCAGATCTGCGACCGCGCGTACGTGCTCGACCAGGGCCGCAACGCCTACACCGGCACCGGCGCTGAGCTGGCCAAGGACCCGAAGGTGATCGAGCTCTACCTGGGAACCCTGGCCAAGAAGCACTAGCCATCCGCACACCAGGCGCTGTCGCCGGTGTGTGCCTCAGCCGAGAACCCAGCGAGCCCCCGAACCGACTCGGTTCGGGGGCTCGCTTTGGTTCAGCTGCGACCGTGGGTCACTCGACCAGACCGGTGATCGAGTCGATCTTCTTGTACTTGTTGCCCTTGATGTACTCGAAGATACCGATCGTGCCCTTCGCAAGGCTGCCGGTGTCGTTCATGTCGGTCGGCCCGGACTTGCCTTCGTAGTCGATGTCGGTGCCGTCCTCGACCAGCTTCGAGCACTCCGCCCAGCCCTTGCACTTCGTGCCGTCCTTGGAGATGTTGATCAGCTCCGAGGCGATCGCCTTGCCGCTGTCGTCCCCTGCGGCCAGAGCAGCCAGGGCCGACATCATCACGGCGTCGTAGGACTCCGTGCTGTAGGTGAAGTCAGAGACCTTCGGGTCGATCGCCTTGAGCGCCTCGTTGAACGCCGGGTCCGGGTCAGCAGGCGAAGGGGCGGTGCCCTTCATGCCGGTGAGGTCGAACTTCTCCTTGACGTACTTCGAGTCGGACAGGTTGCCGTCCACGAAGTAGATCTTCACCTTGTCCGGACCGATCCCCTTGGCGATCAGCTGCGGGATGATCTTCGTCGTCTCGTCGAAGGCCACCAGGATGATGGCGTCCGGCTTGGTGGCCGCGATCTCGTTCACCTCAGCGGTGAAGTTCTCGGCCTCGGCGTTGTAGAGGACCTTCGCGGCGAGCGTCGCGCCGGCAGCCTCCACGTTCTTGCCCGCCGACTCCGCGAGACCCTCACCGTAGAAGTCCTGGCGAGCGAGGATGGCGACGTTCTTGTTGCCGTCCTGGACCGCGAGGTTGGCGACGACCTTGCCCTGCAGGACGTCCGACGGGGCCGTGCGGAAGTACAGCCCCTTGTCCGGGTAGGTGTCGAACCCGGCCGCCGTGTTGGCGGGCGAGAACTGCACGACGCCCTCACCGGTGATCTTGTCGATCACGCTCTTGGAGACGTTGGACGACGCGGCACCGATGATCACGTCCGCGTTCTGCGCCAGCAGCTTGTCGACCGAGGCACCCGCGATGTCGGGTGTGCCGTCGCCGGAGTCGGAGTCGATCTTGACGACGTCCTTGCCCTTGTAGCCGCCGTTCTCGTTGATCTCGTTGACCGCCGCCTGGACACCCGCGAACTCCGGGGGCCCGAGGAAGGCCAGGTCGCCCGTCTGGGGGAGCAGCGTGCCGAGCGTCAGGACGCCATCACCCTTGGCTGCCGGTGCGCTGGACCCGTCGTCCTTCTTGTCGTCGGAGCTCGAGTCGTCACTGCCGCACGCAGTGAGCAACAAGGACGCGGCGGCGAGTGCCGTGGCCATACGCCAAGTGAGGGTTGGGCGAATCATTGATCCTCCGTGAGGGACGGTCGGTGCGACTGGCCGCGAGGTGGGCGCCGCATGGTTGGGCTGAAGGTACTGCCAAAACCTCGGCAGCGAACCCCCTCCACACGCCCAGACGCGTGTCGTTGCAAATCCGTGACCTGATGGGTGCCTGGACTACGCGTCAGGAGGCGTCTCTTCACTCCCGGAGTGGTGCGGTCCGTGCTGCACCACCCCCTCGGCGACCTCGCGCATCGAGAGGCGCAGGTCCATGGCCGTCTTCTGGATCCAGCGGAAGGACTCGGGCTCGGTGAGGCCCAGCTGCTGCTGCAGCATGCCCTTGGCCCGGTCGAGCGCCTTGCGGGTGGCCAGCTGCTCCCCCAGGTCGTGCACCTCCGCCTCGAGCTGACGCAGCTCGGCGAACCGGGAGACGGCCATCTCGATCGCCGGGACGAGGTCGGCCTTCGTGAACGGCTTGACCAGGTAGGCCATCGCGCCGGCATCGCGAGCCCGCTCGACGAGGTCACGCTGGCTGAAGGCAGTCAGCATGACGACAGGCGCGATCCGCTGCGCTGCCACCCTCTCCGCGGCGGCGAGGCCGTCGAGCCGAGGCATCTTGATGTCCATGATCACCAGGTCGGGCTGCAGCTGCTCGGAGAGAGCAACCGCCTTCTCACCGTCCTCGGCCTGACCGACGACGTCGTACCCCTCCTCGGCCAGCATCTCGGCCAGGTCGAGCCGGATCAGTGCCTCGTCCTCGGCGATCACGACGCGAGGGGCCGGGTTGGGGGTGGTCACGAACAGAGAGGATATCGAGATCCGGTAACTTGGCGGCCGTCGCCCCGGTATTCCAATCGGCAGAGAATGCGGTCTCAAACACCGTCCAGTGTGGGTTCGAGTCCCACCCGGGGCACCATCGCGGGAGTGCTGACGCTCCCGCGCGCACCCTCGGCCGCGTACGGAGACTCAGGCCCGGCTGCGGTAGGCGGGAGCGACCTCGTTGATCGCATCCCCCATCCGGTGGATCCGCAGCGCGTTGGTCGAGCCGGGAATCCCGGGAGGACTGCCCGCGATGATCACCACGAGATCGCCTTCCATGACCCGCCCGATCTTGAGCAGCTGCTCGTCGACCTGGCGGACCATCTGGTCGGTGTGCTCGACCGGCGAGGTCAGGAACGTCTCGACACCCCAGCTCAGGGCGAGCTGCGAACGGACCACGCCCTCGGGGGTGAAGGCCAGCACCGGGATCGAGCCTCGATAGCGGGCCATCCGGCGTGCGGAGTCGCCGCTCTGGGTGAACGCGACGAGGAACTTCGCCCCGATCCGATCTGCGACCTCGGCGGCCGCCTTGGCGATCACGCCACCCTTCGTGCGGGGCTGCCAGTCGATGGCTGCCATGTTGTGCAGCTCGTGGTTCTCGGTGGAGCTGATGATCCGGGCCATCGTGCGCACGGTCTCGATGGGGTACTCGCCCACGCTGGTCTCGCCGGACAGCATCACGGCGTCAGCCCCGTCGAGGACCGCGTTGGCGACGTCGGAGGCCTCGGCCCGGGTGGGTGCGGGACTGCTGATCATCGACTCCAGCATCTGGGTGGCGACGATCACCGGCTTGGCGTTGCGTCGGGCCTTCTCGACGACGCGCTTCTGCAGGAACGGCACATCCTCGAGCGGGCACTCCACCCCCAGGTCGCCTCGGGCGACCATGAAGCCGTCGAACGCCTTGATGATCTCGTCGAGGTTCTCGATGGCCTGCGGCTTCTCGATCTTGGCGATCACCGGCAGCAGGACACCTTCCTCGTTCATGATCTTGCGGACGTCCTCGACGTCCTTGGCGGAGCGGACGAAGGACAGCGCGATGAAGTCGACCGTGAGGCGCAGGCCCCAGCGCAGGTCCTCGATGTCCTTCTCCGACATCGCCGGGACACTGACGGGCACCCCGGGGAGGTTGATCCCCTTGTGGTCGCTGATTCGACCACCGGTGACGACCTGGGTGTGCACGTCGGTGCCGTCCACCTCGGTCACGCGCAGGCGCACCTTGCCGTCGTCGATCAGGATCTGGTCACCCGGACCGACGTCGCCCGGCAGGCCCTCGTAGGTCGTGGAGGCGATCTCGTTGTTGCCGTCGAGCTCGCGGGTGGTGATGGTGAACGACTGCCCGGTCGTGATCCGGGTCGAGCCCTCCTTGAAGTTCCCGAGGCGGATCTTCGGTCCCTGGAGGTCGACGAAGATCCCCACGCCGTGCCCGGTGTCGTCGGAGGCCTGACGCACCCGCCGATAGATCTCCTCGTGCTCGGCGTACGTGCCGTGGCTGAGGTTGAGCCGCGCGACATCCATGCCGGCATCCACCAGCTCCCGGATGCGCTCGCTCGAGGAGGTGGCCGGGCCAAGGGTGCACACGATCTTTGCTCTCCGCACCCGCTGAGCCTATCCGGAGTCACTTGAACGTTCCAATAGCAGCGTCGGTTTCACCGGCCGACCGGGGATTCCGGACGTTGTGGGGTGAAGTTTCACCCGATCAGCGCAGGTTTCCCCGGTCGACCGGGGAAACCTGCACCTCTCACGCAGTGAGCGGGCGCTCCGTCGGGGGGATCGGGGCAGGGAGGTTGGTGGTGCCGGTCAGCCAGGTGTCCACGGCCGCGGCGGCCGCTCGGCCCTCGGCGATGGCCCAGACGATCAGGGACTGGCCACGGCCCACGTCGCCGGCGACGAAGACGCCGTCGACCGAGGACGCGTAGCCGCTGTCGCGGGCGACGTTGCCGCGGTCGTCGAGGTCGACGCCGAGCTGCTCGACCAGGCCCTCCCGCTCGGGACCGACGAAGCCCATGGCGAAGAGCACCAGCTCGGCGGGGATCTCCCGTTCGGTGCCCTCGATCTCCTGGAACCTGCCGTCCCTGAACTCGACGTCGACCAGCCGCAGCGCGCGGACGTTGCCGTCGTCGTCGCCGAGGAACTCCTGGGTGGAGACGGCATAGACGCGCTCGCCACCCTCCTCGTGCGCCGAGGAGACGCGGAAGGTCATCGGGTACGTCGGCCACGGCTGGTTCGCCGGCCGGCTCTCCCCCGGCTGGTCCATGATCTCGAGCTGGGTGATGGACGCCGCCTTCTGGCGGATCGCCGTACCGAGACAGTCCGCGCCGGTGTCACCGCCACCGATGATCACCACGTGCTTGCCGTCGGCCCGGATCTGGTCGTCCACGTCCTCGCCGAGCGAGACCCGGTTGGACTGCGGGAGGTACTCCATCGCCTGGTGGATCCCGCCGAGCTCGCGTCCGGGTGCCTGCAGCTCGCGGGCCGCGGTGGCGCCCATGGCGAGGACGACGGCGTCGTAGCGCTCACGCAGCGCGTCGCCGGTGAGGGTCTGGCCCACGTTGACGCCCGCGCGGAAGACGGTGCCCTCGCGTCGCATCTGGTCCAGCCGCCGGTCGAGGACCTTCTTCTCCATCTTGAACTCGGGGATGCCGTAGCGCATCAGGCCGCCGATCTTGTCGGCCCGCTCGTAGACCGCGACGGTGTGGCCGGCGCGGGTGAGCTGCTGGGCGGCCGCGAGTCCCGCTGGCCCCGAGCCGATCACGGCGACGGTCCGACCCGACAGCCACTCGGGCGGCTGGGGACGCACGGCGCCGGACTCCCAGGCGCGGTCGGCGATGGAGACCTCGACGTTCTTGATCGTCACCGGGTCCTGGTTGATGCCCAGCACGCAGGCCGTCTCGCAGGGCGCCGGGCAGAGTCGACCGGTGAACTCGGGAAAGTTGTTCGTCGCGTGCAGGCGCTCGCTCGCGGCGTCCCAGTCGTCGCGCCAGACCAGGTCGTTCCACTCGGGGATGATGTTGCCGAGCGGGCAGCCCTGGTGGCAGAACGGGATCCCGCAGTCCATGCAGCGGCCGGCCTGGGTCTTGATGATCGGCAGCAGCGCCCGGCCCGGTCCACCGGGGTAGACCTCGTTCCAGTCCTCCGTGCGCTCCTCCACCGGGCGGCGGGGTGCCTTCTCGCTCCCGTGCTTGAGGAAGCCCTTGGGGTCAGCCATGCGCAGGAACCTCCGTCGTCGCGGTCGTGAGTAGTCGCTGGATCCGTGGGTGACGCGTGCTCAGCTCAACCATGGAGGGCCTCCATCATCGCGGTGGCGATCTGGTTGTCGTCGAGTCCGTCCGCCTCGGCCTTGGCCTTGGCCTCCATCACGATGCGGAAGTCGCGCGGGATGACCTCGGTGAACCGGCCCAGGGCGCTGGGCCAGTCGGCCAGCAGCTCCTCGGCGATGGTCGACCCGGTCTCCTGCGCGTGCTGGCGCACCAGCGTCTCGAGGGTCCCGCGCTCGTCGCCCTCGACCGCACCGAGCTCGACGAGCTCCTTGTTCACCCGGCCCTCGTCGAGGTCGAGCACGTAGGCGACGCCACCGCTCATGCCGGCGGCGAAGTTGCGCCCCGTCGGGCCGAGGACCACGACGACCCCGCCGGTCATGTACTCGCAGCCGTGGTCGCCCACACCCTCGACGACCGCCGTGGCGCCCGAGTTCCGCACGCAGAAGCGCTCTCCGGCCTGTCCACGCAGGAAGATCTGCCCGGAGGTGGCGCCGTAGGCGATCGTGTTGCCGGCGATGATCTGCTCGGAGGCATCGAACGTCGCCGAGCGGTCCGGGCGTACGACGATCCGGCCGCCCGAGAGTCCCTTGCCGACGTAGTCGTTGGCGTCCCCCTCGAGGCGCAGGGTGATCCCCCGCGGGACGAACGCCCCGAAGGACTGACCCGCGGACCCGGTGAGGGTCATGTCGATGGTGCCCTCGGGCAGCCCCTCCCCCCGGTAGCGCTTGGTGACCTCGTGGCCCAGGATCGTGCCCACGGTCCGGTTGACGTTGCGGATCCGGAGCTGGGCACGGACCGGCTCGCCGTTCTCGAGCGCGGCCGCACAGAGCTCGACCAGCTCCTGGTCCAGGGCCTTGTCGAGCCCGTGGTCCTGCGCCCGGGTGTTGCGGCGCGCGGTGTCCTCCTGCAGCTCTGGCACGTGGAAGATCGGGGAGATGTCGAGGCCCGCGGCCTTCCAGTGGTTGACCGCCTCTGTCGAGTCGAGCACGTCGGCGCGCCCGATCGCCTCGTCGAGGGTGCGGAAGCCGAGCTCGGCGAGGAGCTCGCGCACCTCCTCGGCGATGTACTCGAAGAAGGTCACGACGTACTCGGCCTTGCCGCTGTAGCGCTCGCGCAGCACCGGGTTCTGGGTGGCCACGCCGACCGGACAGGTGTCCAGGTGGCACACCCGCATCATGATGCAGCCGGAGACCACGAGCGGGGCGGTGGCGAAGCCGTACTCCTCCGCGCCGAGCAGGGCCGCGACGACGACGTCACGGCCGGTCTTGAGCTGGCCGTCGGTCTGCACCACGATCCGGTCGCGCAGGCCGTTGAGGAGCAGCGTCTGCTGGGTCTCGGCCAGGCCGAGCTCCCAGGGACCGCCCGCGTGCTTGAGCGAGGTCAGCGGCGCCGCACCGGTGCCGCCGTCGTGGCCGGAGATGAGTACGACGTCCGCGTGCGCCTTCGAGACACCGGCAGCGACCGTGCCGACCCCGACCTCGGCGACGAGCTTCACGTGCACGCGCGCCTCGGGGTTGGAGTTCTTCAGGTCGTGGATCAGCTGCGCGAGGTCCTCGATGGAGTAGATGTCGTGGTGCGGCGGCGGCGAGATCAGCCCGACGCCCGGAGTGCTGTGCCGGGTCTTGGCCACCCAGGGGTAGACCTTGTTGCCGGGCAGCTGCCCACCCTCACCGGGCTTGGCGCCCTGGGCCATCTTGATCTGGATGTCGTCGGAGTTGGTCAGGTAGTCCGAGGTGACACCGAAGCGGCCCGAGGCCACCTGCTTGATCGACGAGCGCCGCTCCGGGTCGTAGAGCCGGTCGGCGTCCTCGCCGCCCTCACCGGTGTTGGACTTGCCCCCGAGCCGGTTCATCGCGATCGCCAGGGTCTGGTGCGCCTCGCCCGAGATGGAGCCGTACGACATCGCGCCGGTGGAGAAGCGCTTCACGATCTCGGAGACCGGTTCGACCTCGTCGATGTCGACCGGCTCACGCCCGGTCGCGTCGGCGTCCTTGAAGCGGAACAGCCCGCGCAGGGTCATCAGTCGCTCGGACTGGTCGTTGATCCGGCCGGTGTACTGCTTGAACACGTCGTACTTGCCGGCCCTGGTGGAGTGCTGCAGCCGGAACACCGTCTCGGGGTCGAACAGGTGCAGCTCACCCTCGCGGCGCCACTGGTACTCGCCGCCGATCTCGAGCTCACGGTGCGCGGGCGCGATGCCGCCGACGGGGTACGCCGTACGGTGCCGACGCTCGACCTCGGCGGCGATCACGTCGAGACCGATGCCGCCCAGCTTGGAGGTGGTGCCGGTGAAGTACTTGTCGACCAGCTCCGTGGAGAGCCCGAGCGCCTCGAAGATCTGCGCACCGGTGTAGGACGCGACCGTGGAGACGCCCATCTTCGACATCACCTTGAGCACGCCCTTGCCCAGTGACTTCACCAGGTTGGTGACGGCCTTCTCGGGCTCGACCTTGACGTAGTAGCCGTCGCGCGCCAGGTCCTCGACGGTCTCCATCGCGAGGTAGGGGTTCACGGCCGCGGCGCCGTAGCCGATCAGGGTGGCCACGTGGTGGACCTCGCGCACGTCGCCGGCCTCGACGATCATGCCGATCTGGGTGCGCGTCTTCTGCCGGACGAGGTGGTGGTGCACGGCCGCGGTCATCAGCAACGAGGGGATCGGGGCCTTGGTCGCGTCGCTGTGCCGGTCGGAGAGCACGATCACCCTCGCTCCGCCCGCGATGGCCTCGCTGACCTCGAGGCAGATCTCCTCGAGCCGGCTGGCAAGCCCCTCACCGCCGGCGCTGACGTCGTAGAGACCGCGCGAGACGTGCGTGATGAAGCCGGGCATGTCACCGTCACGGTTGATGTGGCGGATCTTGACCAGCTCGTCGTTGGTGATCACCGGGAACGGCAGCACCACCTGGCGGCAGGACGCGGGCGTCGGGTCGAGCAGGTTGGCCTCGGGGCCGATGGTGCCGTTGAGGCTGGTGACCAGCTCCTCGCGGATGGCGTCCAGGGGCGGGTTGGTGACCTGCGCGAACAGCTGCGCGAAGTAGTCGAACATCAACCGCGGCCGGTCACTGAGTACGGCGATGGGAGTGTCGGTGCCCATCGAGCCGAGCGGCTCGGCCGAGGTGTTCGCCATCGGCGTGAGCAGGACCCGCAGCTCCTCCTCGGTGTAGCCGAAGATCTGCTGACGACGGGTGACCGAGGCGTGCGAGTGGATCACGTGCTCGCGGTCGGCGATGTCGGCGAGCTTGATCAGGCCGGCGTGCAGCCACTCGTCGTAGGGGTGCTCCTTGGCGAGCTCGGTCTTGATCTCCTCGTCCTCGATGATCCGGTGCTCCTCGGTGTCGACGAGGAACATCCGGCCCGGCTGCAGCCGGCCCTTGCGGACCACCGTGGCGGGGTCGATGTCGAGTACGCCGACCTCGCTGGCCAGCACGACCAGCCCGTCGTCGGTGACCCAGAACCGTGAGGGACGCAGGCCGTTGCGGTCGAGGACGGCGCCGACCTGGGTGCCGTCCGTGAACACGACACAGGCGGGTCCGTCCCACGGCTCCATCAGCGCGGAGTGGAACTCATAGAAGGCGCGGCGCTTGGCGTCCATCTCGGTGTGGTTCTCCCACGCCTCGGGGATCATCATCAGCACCGAGTGGGGCAGACTGCGCCCGCCGAGGTGGAGCAGCTCGAGGACCTCGTCGAACGACGCGGAGTCGGAGGCGCCCGGGGTGACGATCGGGAACAGCCGCTCGAGGTCGCCGGGGATCAGGTCGGAGTCGAGCAACGCCTCCCGGGCACGCATCCAGTTGCGGTTGCCCATCACGGTGTTGATCTCGCCGTTGTGGGCGATGAACCGGAACGGGTGGGACAGCGGCCAGCTCGGGAAGGTGTTGGTGGAGAAGCGCGAGTGGACCACGGCGACGGCGCTCTCGACGCGTTCGTCGACCAGGTCCGGGAACACGTGGTCGAGCTGCTCGGTGGTCAGCATGCCCTTGTAGGCGATGGTGCGGCTGGACAGGGACGGGAAGTAGACGTCCGTCTCGCGCTCGGCCCGCTTGCGCAGGCAGTAGGCGAGGCGCTCGAGGCCCATGCCGAGGATCCGGCTGCCCTTCGCCGAGACGAACAGCTGGACGAACGACGGCATGCAGTCCAGCGCGGTCTTCCCGAGCGAGGACGTGTCGGTCGGCACCTCGCGCCACCCGAGGACGTTGAGGCCCTCCTCGGCCGCGATCTCCTCGATCCGCCTCCGCGTCTTCGCGACCTGCTCGTCGTCACCGGGGATGAACGCGGTGCCGGCGGCGTACGAGTGCTTGCCGGGCAGCTCGAAACCGACCACCTCGCGGAAGAAGCCGTCGGGAATCTGCATCAGGATCCCCGCCCCGTCACCGGAGTTGGGCTCGGCCCCCGCGGCACCGCGGTGCTCGAGGTTGCGCAGTGCGGTGAGCGCCTTGCTGACGATGTCGTGGCTGGGCACACCGGTCAGGGTGCCGACGAAGGCGACTCCGCACGCATCGTGCTCGTGCGCACCGTCGTAGAGGCCCTGGGGCTGCGGGAATGCCTGCACGTGCACTCTCCCGTCGTCGATCAGCGCACTCGGGTCGTGGCCCGGTCAGTGCGGCGTGTGAGCATGCTGGTGCTGGGACGACATTGGCCCATGCGGAAAAGTCAGCGTACAGCAGGCTTTCGGGCCGCAGCGAAGCCGTTTCAGGAGATGGGTTTCTCCGCGGCGACCGGTTCATGCCGGTACGGCGACGGCTCGCGGGTCTCGGGTGGGCGGTGACGGCGTCCGGCCACCACGAAGTACGCCGCTGCGAGGACGAACAGCACGATCGAGGTCCAGACGTTGAACCGCAGGCCGCCGACGTCCTCGAGCTCGACGGGGTCGATGCGCAGGTCCTCGATCCAGCCCCGGCCGAGGGTGTAGAGCATCACGTAGAGGGCGAACACCCGGCCGTAGCCCAGCCGGAACCTGCGGTCGGCCCAGAGCAGCACCGCGATCGCCGCGAGGTTCCAGAGCGCCTCGTAGAGGAAGGTGGGGTGAAAGGTGGCGAACTGCTCGTAGCCGTCGGGCCGATGCTCCGCGTCGATCTCCAGGCCCCACGGTCGGGTGGTGGGCTTGCCGAACAGCTCCTGGTTGAAGTAGTTGCCGAACCGGCCGATCACCTGGGCCAGCAGCAGGCTCGGCGCGAGGGCGTCGGCGAGCGGGCGCAGCCGGACGCCGTGGCGCAGGCAGTAGAACCAGGCACCCAAGCAGACCACCCGCGACGGCACCCCAGATGCCGAGCCCGCCACGCCAGATCTCGAGCGCCGCCAGCGGGTCCCCGCCGTCGCCGAAGTAGAGGGCGTGGTCGGTGGCGACGTGCCACGCACGGGCACCGACGAGGCCGGCCGGGACCGCCCACAGGGCGATGTCACCGATCTGCCCCGGGGTCCCCCCGCGCGCCAGCCAGCGCTTCTCACCGGTCCACACGGCAGCGACGACGCCCAGGATGATCGCGAGGGCGTAGGCCCGGAGGGGCACCGGACCGAGGTACCAGACCCCCTCGGAGGGGCTGGGGATGGACAGCAGGGTCGACTGCGCGATCTGGAGCTGGGTCATGGGTCTTCCTTCAGGATCTGCTGCAGGTCCTCGGCCATGTCGGACGGCGAGGTGGCGCCCGTCCAGACCAGGTCACCGGCTCCTTGCCGGACCGAGACGACCACCGTGGAGTGGTCGACCTCGTAGCCGCCGCTGGGCAGCTTCTGGCCCTGCTTGATGAAGACGTCCATCGGCTTGGCCAGGGAGTCGATCGCGTCGAGCGTTCCGGTGACCCCGATGAAGTCGGAGTCGAACCGGTCGAGGTAGGTCCCGCAGGACCGGTCGGGTGTCCCGGGCGGGGTCGGTCGTCACGAAGGCGACCCCGACCTGTTCCCGCTCGGCCGGGGTGAGCCGGGCCGTCGCCGAGGCGATCGTGCTCATCACCACCTGGCAGATGTCCGGGCAGTTGGTGTAGCCGAAGAACACGAGTGTGCGGCGCGGCTGAGCCGCCAGGTCGAACGGCTTGCCCTCGGTGTCGGTCAGCTCCGACCCGGGGACGGCGTAGGGCTCGTCGAGCAGGATCCCGTGGTAGCCGTCGTCGTCCGACCTGGTGATGCCGGTCACCGGCGCCCCCGACTCGGCAGCGGTGCCGCACCCGGCGAGCAGCACCAGCAGCACACCGGCGACCAGCGCTCTAGCCACGGCGCACTCCCGCGGCCAGGTCCTCGGTGAGGGTCGCGAGAGCCTTGAGCCCGGCCGAGCGATCGTCGGCATCGAGCAGGGCACGCACGAACGCGGAGCCGACGATCACGGCGTCGGCGTAGCCCGCCACCTCGGCGGCCTGGTCTCCGTCGGAGACGCCGAGGCCCACGCCGACGGGAAGGTCGGTGACGGCGCGCGTCCGCCGGACCAGCGGGCCGGCGAGCTCCGAGGTCGAGGCGCGGGCCCCGGTCACCCCCATCACCGCGGTCGCGTAGACGAACCCCCGGCACGCCTCGGCGGTGTAGCGCAGACGCTCGTCGGTGGACGAGGGCGCGACCAGGAAGATCTTGTCGAGGCCGTGGGCATCCGCGGCCACGACCCAGTCGTCCGCGGAGTCGGGAGTGAGGTCGGGTGTGATCAGGCCCGCTCCCCCGGCGCCGGCGAGGTCACTGGCGAAGCGCTCGACGCCGTACCGCTCGACCGGGTTCCAGTACGTCATCACCACGGTGGGGGTTCCGGTCGCGGCCACGGCCTCCACGGTGCGCAGCACGTCGCTGGTGCGGACCCCGCCCTCGAGGGCGCGCTGCGCCGCCGCCTGGATCGTGGGGCCGTCCATCACCGGATCGCTGTAGGGAAGGCCGACCTCGATCACGTCACACCCGGAGTCGACCATCACCCGGATCGCGTCGATCCCGCCGGGCACGTCGGGAAACCCGGCGGGCAGGTAGCCGACCAGCGCCGCGCGTCCCTCCGCCCGGGTCTTCTCGAACGCTCGTGCGGTGCTCACCCGGCGCTCGCCGCTCTCGCTGGTCTCACTTCGCACCCTCGGCGATCTGCTCGTCGCTGGCGGGCTCGGGAGTGCCGTCGCTGCTCGTCTGGCCCAGTCCGAACCACTCGATGGCGGTGCCCATGTCCTTGTCGCCGCGACCGGAGAGGTTGACCAGGATCGTCGACCCCGGGCGCTCCTTCGCCAGGTCCATCGCGCCGGCGATGGCATGCGCCGACTCGATGGCCGGGATGATCCCCTCGGTGCGCGCCAGCAGTGCCAGGGCGTCCATCGCCTCGGCGTCGGTCTTCGGCCGGTAGGACGCCCGACCGGAGTGCGCGAGGTGCGCGTGCTGGGGTCCGACACCCGGGTAGTCCAGGCCCGCAGAGATGGAGTGCGACTCGACGGTCTGGCCGTCATCGTCCTGGAGCACGTAGGTGCGGGCGCCGTGCAGCACGCCGACGTCACCGGCCCAGATCGTGGCGGCATGACGCGTGGTGTCGACCCCGTCGCCGCCCGCTTCGAACCCGAAGATGTCCACCGACTCGTCCTCGAGGAACGCCGTGAACAGGCCGATGGCGTTGGAGCCCCCGCCCACGCACGCCACGACCGAGTCGGGCAGTGCACCGGTCAGCTCGAGACACTGCGCCCGCGCCTCGTCGCCGATCCCCCGGCAGAAGTCGCGGACCATGGCCGGGAACGGGTGCGGCCCGGCCGCGGTGCCGAAGCAGTAGGCCGTGTGGTCGACGCTGGCGACCCAGTCACGGATCGCCTCGTTGATGGCGTCCTTGAGGGTCCGCGACCCCGAGGTCACCGGGATCACCTCCGCCCCGAGCAGCTGCATCCGGGCCACGTTCAGCGCCTGGCGCTCGGTGTCGACCTCGCCCATGTAGACGGTGCACTCCAGACCGAGGTACGCCGCCGCGGTCGCCGTGGCCACGCCGTGCTGGCCCGCACCGGTCTCGGCGATCATCCGGGACTTGCCCATCCGCCTGGTGAGCAGGGCCTGGCCGAGGACGTTGCGGATCTTGTGCGCGCCGGTGTGGTTCAGGTCCTCGCGCTTGAGCAGGATCCTGGCCCCCGCCACCTCGCTCAGCTTGGTGGCGTCGTAGAGCAGGCTCGGCACGCCGGCGTACTGACGGAGGAGGCGCTGGAACTCGGCCACGAACGCGGCGTCGGCCATGGCGTCCTGCCAGGCCGCAGTGAGCTCGTCGAGCGCGGCCATCAGCGCCTCGGGCATGAACCGCCCGCCGAAGTCGCCGAAGTGCCCGCTCGCGTCGGGTCCGGCCCCGGTCATCGTCTCGTTCACGTCGCGGCCTCCTGCGTTGCCTCGCGGACAGCCTTGATCGCCGCCACCGCGCTCCGCGGGTCGCCGTCCTTGACCAGCGACTCCCCCACGAGTACGACGTCCGCGCCCTCGCCGGCGAAACGAGCCGCGTCGCCCGGCCCGGCGATGCCCGACTCCGCCACCGCGACGACGTCCTCGGGCAGCAGCGTGACCAGGCGGGCGAAGGTGCTCGGGTCCACGTCCAGGGTCCTCAGGTTGCGGGCGTTGACCCCCACCAGGTCGGCGCCCACATCGAGGGCGCGCGCGATCTCGTCCTCGTCGTGGACCTCGGTCAGCACCGTCAGACCGAGCGAGCGGGCCCGTTCGTGCAGCTCCTGGAGCAGGGCGCCGTCGAGCGCAGCGACGATCAGGAGCACGAGGTCGGCACCAGCCGCGCGAGCCTCGAGCAGCTGGTAGTCGGTGACGATGAAGTCCTTGCGCAGGACCGGGGTGGACACCGCGGCCCGCACCGCGCGCAGGTCATCCAGGCTGCCACCGAAGCGACGCTGCTCGGTGAGCACCGAGATCGCGTCGGCGCCACCGGCCGCGTAGGCCGCCGCCAGGGCTGCGGGGTCGGGGATGTCGGCGAGCGCGCCCTTGCTCGGCGACCTGCGCTTGACCTCCGCGATCACCGAGAGGCCCGGGCCCCGGAAGGCGGGCATCGGGTCACGGGGGGAGGGAAGGGACTGCGCGACCTCGGCCAGGTCGGCCTCGCTCAGCTGCGACCGGCGTACGGCGAGATCCTCACGTACGCCGGCGACGATGTCGTCGAGCACGGACATGCGAAGGCCTTTCCGAAGAGGGCAGGTTCATGGAATCGACACGGGCGATCGATGCGTCCCCAAGGTTCTCACACAGACCACAACGGACAGGTCCGAGCCGGGGTGCGCTCAGGCCGCCACAGCAGCGTTGCCCGGCATGCTCGCGATCCTCAGGGGGCGAGCCAGCTCCCGGCCGGAAGGTTGCGCGCCAGCGTGAACACCGCGGCCACGACCGCGAACGCCGCGACCAGCACGGTCGCCTGTCGCCGCGCCAGCACCTGCCGCGGTGTGCCTGTCCAGGCACGCCGGGTCCAGTGCAGCCACCACAGCACCAGGACCGGGACCAGGGCGACGAAGACCAGGTTGCTGCTGGCCGCGGCGGCGATGTCTCCGTGCGTGAGATCGTTGACCGCCCGGAGCCCGCCGCACCCCGGGCAGTGGTAGCCGGTGAGCACGGTCCACGGACAGAACCCCCAGCTGCCGGAGCTGTGCGGGTCCCGGACGTGCAACGCGAGCGTCAGCCCGCCGACGAGTCCCGCCGTGACCAGTGGCCGGGTCAACCGGGTCAATCGAGACGGCGGCACGCTCGTCGCCTGCGGTTCGACGTCCGCAGTCAGCGGTGGATGCGCGCCGGTCTCCGCCATGGCCTCAGTGCCGGCTGCTGCCGTAGCCCATCTTGTTCAGCACGCCGAGGACGATCAGGGCGAAGGGCGCCAGTGCCACGCCGACCCAGAACATGGGCATGCTGCCCACCATCAGGCCGATGCCGCCGACCACGAACCCGGCGAGGGCCACGACGACGGCCGTCCAGGCTGCGGGGGTGTTGCCGTGGTTGTCGGACATGGAACTCCTCGGGAGGGGCGGGTCGCTCGGTCGGCGACATTCTAGTGGTGGCGGGGCACCGCGCCGCCGCACCCTGCCGATGGAGGTCAGGAGCGGTCGGTCTCCGTCGGGTCGTGTCCCTCGTCGAGCGCGTGCCAGAGCTCGCGGTCTGGGTCCGCGCTGCTCTGCCCCGTTGCTCGTGCAGGCGCACCTGGAGCGTCGTACCGGCTGCCCATCTCCGGCCAGGTGCCTGCCAGTCGTGCGGCCAGCGCCGCCGGCACCAGCGCCAGCAGGGAGCACACGCCCGCGGTCCAGAACCAGCCGGTGAACCCCCGGTCCTGCGAACCGCGGCCCATCAGCTCGTCGTAGGAGTCGCCTGCGGAGTCGGGCAGCGTCGCCCAGGCGGCGACCACGGCCACCACCAGCCCCGCGGCGGCGACCGCCGCGAGGACCGCGAACACCCGGCGTACGCGTCCCCGGGTCACCAGCAGCACGCCCCACGCCGCGAGAAGCACCAGACTGATCGCCGAGGCCAGGGGGTAGCGGGTGCCCGGGTCGAGCGCCGTCATGGTGGCGTCGGTGCCGGCAGCAGCCGTACTGCCACCCAGCCAGGGCTTGGCGCTCGCGACCGCTGCGAGTGCGGATGAGGCCAGGCCGAGCAGGACGACCGGCGCGAACGTACGCCGTCCCGGACCGGGCTCAGCCATCTGCGTCCGTGGCCAGAAGCACGTCGGCGTCGAAGCAGGTGTCGGCTCCGGTGTGGCACGCGGGACCCGTCTGGTCGACCCGCAGCAGGATGGTGTCGCCGTCACAGTCCAGGCGCACCTCCACCACGCGCTGGGTGTGACCGGAGGTCTCGCCCTTGACCCAGTACTCCCGGCGCGAGCGGCTCCAGTAGGTGCCCCGGCCCGTGGTCAGGGTGCGGCGCAGTGCCTCGTCGTCCATCCAGCCCAGCATCAGCACCTCACCGGTGTCGTGCTGCTGCACCACTGCCGGCACGAGTCCCTCGGCGTTGCGCTTGAGCCGCCCGGCGATGGCGGGATCCAGAGCGGGACCCTCTGCGGAGACGTTCACCGGTCCAGTATCCGCGACCGCACCGCCCGTCCCTGCACCCCGTCCCTGCAGCCCGTCCCTGCACCCGTCCCGCAGCGGGGCCACCGGCGGCGCCGTATCGGGTGGTGGCACCCGGCACGACGTGGTGGAGCAGCACCGTCTCGATGGTGTCAGCGGGACTGCTGAGCCACCCAGGAGGAGTGCAGCCGGGCGTAGACGCCGGGTTCGCCGTCAGCCCCTGGTCGTCCGACCAGCGCGGCGTGGGTCCCGCGCTGCACCACCCGGCCCTGGTCGAAGACGATCACCTCGTCGGCGTTCTCGGCAGTCGAGAGCCGGTGCGCGATCGTCACCGACGTGCGACCGCTCATCAGCCGCTCGAGCGCCCGGCCGATGCGCATCTCGAGCGCCGGGTCCACCGCGCTCGTCGCCTCGTCGAGCACGAGCAGGTCGGGGTCGGCGAGGTGGGCACGGAGCAGTGCGACGAGCTGCCGCTCACCGGCCGACAGCGACTCGCCGCGCTGGCCCACGCGCGTGTCCAGTCCGCGCGGGAGCCCCTCGAGCCAGTCGCCCAGGCCGAGCTCACCAGCCGAGGCCACCACCTGCTCGCGGGTGGCCCCGAGGTCGCCGTAGCGGACGTTGTCCATCAGGGTGGAGTCGAACAGGAAGCCCTCCTGCGGGACCAGCACGACTCGGCGGCGCAGCGAGGCGAACTCGACCGACCGGACGTCCACACCGTCGAGCAGGACGGACCCGGTGGTGGGATCCATCAACCGGGTGAGCAGCTTGGCGAAGGTGGTCTTGCCGGACCCCGTCTCACCGACCACGGCGACCCTGCTGCCGGACTCGATGTGCTCGGTCACCTCGCGCAGCACCAGCGGGCCCCCCGGGTAGCCGAAGGAGACGTCCTCGAAGGCGACGTCCATCGCGCCGCGCGGCAGCGACTGCCCCGACGGACCCGGATCGTCGAGGTCCGCGGGAGTCTCCAGGATCCCGATGACGCGCCGCCAGCCCGCGATCGCGTTCTGGGCATCGGTGAGCACCTGGGTGCCCATCTGCACCGGGCCGACGAACAGGGTCACCAGGAACGCGAAGCCGATCACCTGACCGGAGGTGATGTCTCCCGCCAACCCGAGCCAGATCCCGACGATCAGCACGCCGGCGTTGGCCAGGCCGGCCGAGACGCCCCCCAGGCTGAACGAGAACGCCGTCAACCCCTGAGCCCGCGTGGCCGCCACCTGGTTGACCGAGATCGCCGCGTCGATGCGGTCCTGGGTGCGTCCCTCGATGGCGTAGGTGCGGACGGTGACCGCGCCGACGACCGGCTCGGAGATCGCCGACAGCATCGCGCCGACCGAGCGGCGTACGACCCCGTAGGCCGCGGAGAGCCGACGCTGGAAGTAGCGCAGCGAGAGGAACAGCGGGAGGAAGCAGACCCAGACCAGGATCGTCAGCTCCCAGGAGTAGAACAGCATCACCACCGTGGCCAGCAGCACCTGTCCGACGCTGATGATGCCGAAGACCCCACCGAAGACCAGGAACTGCGACACCTGGTCGACGTCGCTGGTCACCCGGGAGACCAGAGCGCCACGGTGCTCGGTGTTCTGGGTGAGCAGCGGCAGGTCGTGCACGTGCCGGAACGCCTTGATCCGCAACGTGGCCAGCCCGCGCTCGGAGGCGGTGAACAGCCGTGCCGTCATGAAGTACGACGACACTCCGGTCGCAACGATCGCGAGAGCCGCCAGGACCGCCATCCAGCTCACGAACGAGACGTCCACGCCGCCCGGACCGTTGATTCCGCGGTCGAGGGTCTGCTGCACGGAGATGGGTACGACGAGCCGGCCGGCGGTCCCGAGGACGGCGAGCACGAGCGTCCTGCTGAAGCCCTCACCGAGCTCCGGGGAGAAGGCCAGCCCACGACGGATGGTGTCGCGCGCGGAGATCTCCTCGCCGCTGTCGACGCTGGTGCCGAGCTCGGTGAGCTCCTCGGGGTCGAGGTTCACGGTCACTGCGGCACCCCTTCGGTCTCGTAGGCGTTGACCAGCCGGGCGTAGGCAGGGTTGCGGGCGAGCAGCTCCCGATGGGTTCCGCGGTCGGCGATGCGGCCAGCCGTCGAGGAAGAGGACCTCGTCGGCCAGCGCGATCGTCGCCTTGCGGTAGGCGATGACCAGCACCGTGGAGTCGCCCCCACGACGGCGCATGGCCGCCAGGATGCGGGCCTCGACCTCCGGGTCGACCGCGGACGTCGCGTCGTCGAGGACGAGCAGTCGGGGCCGGCGTACCAGGGCTCGGGCGAGCGAGAGTCGCTGGCGCTGACCACCCGACAAGGTGGTGCCACGCTCGCCCAGCTTGCTGTCGAGGCCGTGCGGGAGGGCCGCCACGAACCCGTCGGCCTGGGCCGTGCGCAGGGCCTCCCAGACGTCGTCGTCGGGGATCTCCGCTCCCAGGGTGACGTTGTCGCGCACCGTGTCGTCGAACAGGAACGCGCTCTGCGGCACCAACGACACGTGGGCGGCGAGCTCGCCGGGCGCGAGGTCGCGCAGGTCGTGGCCGTCCACGCGGATCGCCCCCGAGAGTGGGTCGACCAGGCGGGTGACCAGCGAGGTGAGCGTGCTCTTGCCCGAAGCAGTGGCACCGACGACGGCGACCGTGCGACCGGGCGCGACGGTGAAGTCGACCCCGTCGAGCAGACGCTGACCGGCTTCGTAGGTGTAGCCCAGGTCGTCGACCACCAGCGCCGCCCCCTGGGATCCCCCGGGTGTCGGCGGGTCCAGCCGTGCGCTGCCGAAGGTTGTCTCGCTGACCGTGTCGAGCACACCGTGCACGCGGGTGTAACCCACCACCGAGCGCGGGAACTCCCCGAGCATCCAGCCGATCGACCGGATCGGGAAAGCCACGATCGTCAGCAGGTAGGCCACGGTCACCACGTCACCGGGATCAGCGGTTCCCGACCGGACCCGCAGCACGCCGACGCCGAGCACCGCCAGGACACCGAGGTTGGGCAGGCTCTCCAGGAACGGGTCGAAGGCAGCCCGGATGCGACCGGCGCGAATGCCCTCGTCGCGCAGGTCCCTGGCCTTGGCTGCGAACCGGGCGGTCTCCTCGCTCTCGCGGCCGAGCGTCTTGACCACCATCGCGCCGTCGAAGGACTCGTGGGCGATCTCGCTGAGCTCGGCGCGGAGCGCCTGGATGCGGGTGAAGATCGGCGAGGACATCCGCTGGAAGACGACGTTGACCAGCATCACGAGCGGGAAGACCAAGAGACCGACCAGCGCCATCGCGATGTCCGTGAACAGCATCTGCACGATCGCGATCACCATCATGGCGAGCGTGCCGACCGCCATCGGCAACGGTGCGATCGGAGCCCAGGCGGCCTCGACGTCGGAGTTGGCGTTGGAGAGCAGCTCACCGGTCGGGTGGCGCTGGTGCCAGGACATCGGCAACGAGAGGTACTGCCGGGTGACCTCGCGTCGATAGGCGGCCTGCATCCGGTACTGCATGATCCCCGCGCCCAGCCGGCGGGCGACGATGCCGACGGCACGCAGGATCGCCACCCCGAGGAACAGCGCGAAGATCGCCACCAGTCCCCCGGTCGTGGTGGTGCCTGACTCGAACGCGGGCAGGAGGACATGGTCGGTCGACCAGCCCAGCACCCAGGCATCGGCCACGGTCAGGGCGCCGAACAGCACGCTGCCCAACGTGGAGAGCGTGAAGACCCACGGCTCGCGACGGATGGCGACCCCGAGCACGCGGAAGCCGCCCCTCAGGGTGGAGGCGCTCCTGGCGCGGCTCACGGACGAAGCCGTTCGGGTGAGGTCGACACAACGAGTGCCAACCTATGCGGTGGCCCTGACATTCCGCCCAGTCGTTCTCACCCGGTTCACCTCGCCCTAGGATCACGGCATGGAGTCGATGTCGCGCACCGAGCGCGCCGCCCTGTGCAACACCGCTCTCGACGCGGGCGAGCAGGCCCCGACGCTGTGCGGGCAGTGGACGGTCAAGGATCTGATCATCCACCTGCTCGTGCGTGAGCGGGACCCCCTCGGTGCGCCAGGCATCCTCGTCCCCCAGCTCGAGGGCCTCACCGACCGGTCAGCCCGTCGTCTCGCAGGCCAGGACTTCAGCTCGCTGGTCGAGCGCGTGCGGGGCGGTCCCCCACGCTGGTCGCCGATGTCCCTGCCACCGCTCGATCGGACCCTGAACACCCTCGAGTACTTCGTGCACCACGAGGACATCCGACGGGCCGGCCCCGAGTGGGAGCCGCGTGAGCTCACCGACCGGGAGCAGAAGGTGATCTGGAAGGCCATCTGCGCAGCAGGCAAGGGGCTGGCGCGCCCGCTGGGGGTTCCGGTGGTGATCCGCTGGGCGAGTGCCGGGCGGGAGTCGACAGAGGTGCTGCGCCGGGGACCTGACCCCGTGGTCGTGACCGGCACTCCGTCCGAGATCACGATGATGCTGTTCGGTCGCGAGCAGCACGTCGGCCTGGAGTTCGACGGACCCGAGGCGTCGGTGAAGAAGGTGACGGCGACGGACCTGGGCCTCTGAGCTTCCAGGTCCGCGTGGTCGTGAGTCGACGCTGACCTGCCCGGTTCCCGGGACGGTCAGAGCGCCTCACCAGACCAGCAGCTCGCGGCAGCGCCGGTCAGACGGAGGCCAGGAAGGACCGTACCCGCTCCATCAGCAGCGCGGACGCCTCAGGGTCGTAGGCGTCGAGCGAGGAGTCGGCGAACAGGTGCTGGTCGCCGGGATAGACGAAGAGCTCGGCGGCCGCACTGGAGTCAGCAAGCTCGCGTGCGGCCGGCAGGTCCTCCTCGAAGAACTCGTCACCGTCCTTGCCGTGGATCTGCACCGGCACTCCTTCTGGCCACGCCTCCCCGAACTCCGTGACCGGGAGGCAGGAGTACATGAGCAGTGCCCCGCGGGCACCGGGCAGGGTCTGCGCGAGCCGCTGGGCGATCGTCACGCCGAAGGAGAATCCGGCATAGACGAGCTCAGGGGCGAGATCGCCGGCGGCGGCGGCGCCGCGCTCCCGGATCGCGTCGAACCCCGTATCGCGTGCGAATCCGAACCCCTCCTCGATGGTGCCGAACGTGTGACCGTCGAACAGGTCGGGTGTGTGCACGACGTGTCCGGTCTGCCGGAGGTCCTCGGCGAAGGCCAGCACTCCGTCCGTCAGGCCCTGGATGTGGTGGTACAGCAGCACCTCGGCCATGTCAGCGGTTTCCTTGTCTGTTGATCGATTGCCGTGAGATCCACGATGCTGATCTGTTCTATCGCAGCCGACAACCCCCCGGCCACGAGCTGGATGCGTGTCCGGCGGTCCCTACGTGAGCTCCGACATCGGGCTTCACCAGCAGTGTGAAGGAGACACTAGCTCGCAGTGGCTCCTGCTTGAGATCAGGCACGCGTTCGTCTCGGTGGCGGTGTTTGGAGGGCACGCTCGACGAGGGCGTCGACGCAGCGGCCGCCCTTCGGGGACTCCTCCCCGGGACGGCTATGACTGGTCTCAGTTCACCTTCATGTGCACGTGGTCGAAGTGGTTCGCCGTGGCCGAGCCGCGGTCGGACATCGACCGGAACCCCTCGCCCGAGCGCTCGATGGTCCAGATCCGCTGGGCCCAGATGATGTCGAAGAGGTCCAGCTCGGCGCGGTGCGCGTAGAGGTAGTCGGCCACGCGCTGACCCACCGAGGAGCTGGGCACCATGAAGTCGATGGCCTGCCCGTTCACGTGCTCGCCGTGGCCGTCCTGCCCGCCGTACGCCGAGAGCTCGGGGAAGGCGTTGCACACGGCCCGGTAGGTGCGGACCGCTGCGGGCTGGAGACCGCTCTCGATGCCGGACCCGTCGGGGCAGGGAGCATTGCTGACGGCCATGGCCGCGGGGACCTTCTGCTTGCTCAGGTAGTCATCAGTGACCCAGCGGGCCGTCTTGTTCACGATGACCTCGGCAAAGCCACCCTGCCGTCGTCCGGAGATGGCGACTCTCGTGCCCGGCTTCAACAGGCCGGCGGTGCGGGCCTTCGCGCGAGGCTCGAGGCGCAGGTCGAGGGGTGCGGTGCTCCAGAGCTTGCCCTTGGCCTCGGGCACCCGGTTGTCCACCAGGGGCACGCGCGCACGCGACCGGGAGGTGCCCAGGGTGCGATCTGCGGAGTCGGAGGCGTTGCTCAGCGCGGCTCTCGAGGCGACTGACGCGGCGCCGAGGCTGCTCGTGGCGGCACTCGGGGACGAGGGGGATCCGAAGCTGCTGGAGGCGACTCCGAGGCCGACGGCAAGGACGGTGACCAGGGGTGCGGATACCAGCGCGTAGCGACTCCGGCGGGCTGTCGTGGGCTCAAGGCTGTGTCGGCCTCGGGGCACGGTGATTCCTAACGTCGGGGGGTCGAGATCCGTCCTACCCAAACACGGGCGCGCCAAACCGCCCAAATCCGCGCCAGACATGTGGGGCGTGAGACGTGCCACACCGCACCGGCTCCGGCAGGTCGGGGCTACCCGCCGGTGGTCTCGTCCGCGTCCTCACGGACGACGCTGCCGGTGCCGTCGGTGTCGTCGAGCCACCCCTCGGGAAGTGCCACGTTCTTGCGGGGACTGCCCTGTCGGCCACGCGGCGTGCCGAGCTCGACGAGCGGGAACTCCGCCGCGGGATCGAGCTGGGCGAGCAGGCCCGCGAGCTGGTCGAGGGTGCTCACCAGCGCCAGGTCACGCCTGAGCTCGCCGCCGGCCGGGAAGCCCTTGAGGTACCACGAGACGTGCTTGCGGAACTCCTTGCAGCCGCGCTCCTCACCCATGTGCAGGCTGAGCAGCTCGGCGTGCCGGAGCATCATCCGCGCCACCTCGCCGAGGCGCGGGAGCGTGGCCACCGGCTGGCCTGCGAAGGCGGCCGCGAGGTCGCGGAAGAGCCATGGCCGGCCCAGGCAGCCACGGCCGACGACGACGCCTGCGGCACCGGTCTGCTCGAGCATCCGGAGCGCGTCCGCGGCTTCCCAGATGTCACCGTTGCCCAGCACCGGGAGGTCGACGTGCTCGACGAGCCGCGAGATCGCGTCCCAGTCGGCAGTGCCGGAGTAGCCCTGGATCGCGGTGCGACCGTGCAGGGCGATCGCCGCCGCACCGGCCTCCTGGGCGATGCGCCCGGCGTCGAGGTAGGTGAGGTGGTCGTCGTCGATCCCCTTGCGGGTCTTCATGGTGACCGGCACGTCGTGGCGCGCCCCGGCCTGCACGGCCGCCGTCAGGATCTCGCCCAGCAGCGTCCGCTTCCAGGGCAGGGCGGCTCCCCCACCCTTGCGGGTCACCTTCGGCACCGGGCAGCCGAAGTTCAGGTCGACGTGGTCCACGCCGTACTCCGTGCACAGGATCTCCGTGGCCCGGCCGACGTACGCCGGGTCGGTGCCGTAGAGCTGCACCGAGCGGACGGTCTCCTGCTCGTCGAAGACCAGCATCTGCCTGGTGGTGGCGTCTCCCTCGACCAGCCCGCGGCTGGTGATCATCTCGCAGACGTAGAGCCCCGCGCCCTGCTCGCTGCACAGCCGGCGGTACGCCGCGTTGGTGATGCCCGCCATCGGCGCCAGCACGACGGGGGTGGCCACCTCGAGCGCGCCCAGGCGGAGCGTGGCAGGAAGAGAGCTGAGGCCGGCGGTCAGGAGTTCGCCTTCTTCTTGCTCTTCTTCTGCTCCTTCTTCTCGATGACCGCCGGCAGGATCGGCCCCTCCCAGGTGATCGCCGGGAACGCCTGGAGCGGGCGGTAGCTCATCTTGGTGAGCGTGCCCGCGTTGGGCACGAAGTAGACCAGGCAGGCCGTCATCGACTTCCCGGCGGTGAAGCCGGCCGGCAGCGGCAACGACGGGCAGGCGGCGAAGCTGTTGTTGAACGTCGACTGCTGGATCAGTGTGTCGGACTGGTCCACGGCGTAGATGGGCACGGCCATCCGGCTCAGGTCCCCGGTGCCGACGTTCTTCACCGTCACGCGCACGTAGTAGGGCCGCGACTTCTTCGTGCGGTCGTCGAGCTGGTAGGCGGCGAAGTCGGCGAGACGGGCCGCCTGGATCGTGTCCACCGACATCGAGAGCACCGTGCCACGCTGCGGGTTCGGCTCGTAGGCGACGACGGCCGCCTCGCGGAGCGAGAGCGTGGTGCCGGCGTCGGTCAGCGTCACCCCGTCGGGGACGTCGATGTTGACCGTGGGCTCCTGCGACGAGGGGGCCGCCGCGGGCTTCGCGTCGCCGTCTCCCCCACAGCCCGAGAGGAGCAGCGCAGACGCGAGCAGGACGGCGATCGGGGCGCTGCGGGCACGGGTAGGTGTCGTCACGCGCACATTCTGCCCCTCGGCTGCCGCGATCGTGGGCATTCGCCGATCCGGGCCCGCGGGTCCGCTGGATTCAGCAACCGACGAGACGCTCGGCGAACCACGTGCGCACGCCCTCCAGGGAGATCCGCTCCTGCGCCATCGTGTCGCGCTCACGCACGGTGACGGCGCCGTCCTCGATGGTGTCGAAGTCCACGGTGACGCAGTACGGCGTGCCGATCTCGTCCTGGCGACGGTAGCGGCGGCCGATGGCACCCGAGTCGTCGAAGTCGACGTTCCAGAACGCACGGAGCTCGGCCGCGAGGTCCCTGGCCTTGGGGGTGAGCGCCTCGTTGCGGCTCAACGGGAGCACCGCCACCTTGACCGGAGCCAGGCGCGGGTCCAGCTTGAGGACGGTGCGCTTGTCCACGCCACCCTTGGTGTTGGGCGCCTCGTCCTCGGTCCAGGCATCCACCAGGAAGGTCATCAGGCTCCGGCTCAGGCCGGCAGCCGGCTCGATCACGTAGGGCAGGAAACGGTCCCCCGACGCCTGGTCGAAGTAGGACAGGTCCGTGCCCGAGTGCTCCGAGTGCGTCTTGAGGTCGAAGTCGGTGCGGTTGGCGATGCCCTCGAGCTCACCCCACTCGGACCCGGCGAAGTTGAAGCGGTACTCGATGTCGACGGTGCGCTTGGAGTAGTGGCTGAGCTTCTCCGTGGGGTGCTCGAAGTGGCGCAGGTTGTCCGGGTCGATGCCGAGGTCGGTGTACCAGCGGGTGCGCTCGTCGATCCAGTACTGGTGCCACTCCTCGTCCTCACCGGGCTTGACGAAGAACTCCATCTCCATCTGCTCGAACTCGCGCGTGCGGAAGATGAAGTTGCCCGGCGTGATCTCGTTGCGGAAGCTCTTGCCGATCTGGGCGATGCCGAAGGGCGGCTTCCTGCGGGTGCTGGTGACCACGTTGGCGAAGTTCAAGAAGATGCCCTGCGCCGTCTCGGGCCGCAGGTAGTGCAGACCGCTCTCGTCCTCGAGCACGCCGAGGTAGGTCTTGAGCAGCCCGGAGAACTGGCGTGGTTCGGTCCACGCGCCGCGCGTGCCGCAGTTGGGGCAGGCCAGCCCGGACAGGTCGACCGAGTCGGGGTCGATGCTGTTCCCGCTCTTGTTGGCCAGCTTCTCGGCGTACTGCTCCTGGAGGTGGTCCGCCCGGAACCGCTTGTGGCACGACTGGCACTCGGTCAACGGGTCGCTGAACGTCGCGACGTGGCCGGAGGCCTCCCACGTCTTGCGCGGCAGGATCACGCTGGAGTCGAGCCCGACGACGTCCTCGCGGGACTGCACCAGCGAGCGCCACCACTGACGCTTGATGTTGTCCTTGAGCTCCACGCCGAGCGGGCCGTAGTCCCAGGCCGACTTGGTGCCGCCGTAGATCTCCCCGCACGGGTAGACGAAACCCCGGCGCTTGGCGAGGGAGACGACGTTGTCGACCGGGGAGGGGGGCGGCTTGGCCACGGTGGAGCTCCAGGTGCTCGGTGCGTACCCGGTCGCTGGCTGCGGTGGGTGAAGGCCGGTCCACCCTACCGAGCGGAGCAGCCGGGGCCCGACGCAGGGCGGTCAGGCGAGGGGCGCGAAACCCAGCTCCGTGAGGGCGCCGGTGATCAGGTCGTTGCCCTCCTGCGACGGAGGGGTGTGGTCGGAGGCGAGCAGGTTGGAGTCGGTCGACGACGCCCGGCAACGGGCGTCACCAGCCGGACCGACCCTGGGGGCTGTTGAGCACCTCGCCGGGAGCGAACTCCTCGTAGGCCGACGGCTCGTCGATGGTCCTGCTCAGCAGCGGAACCGCACCGACCTTCACGTCGTAGGACGACAGCGCACGGCGATAGCTGCCGACGTCGCGCCAGCGGGTCACCATCGTCCACAGGGTCGGGTCGTCGAGGTTGCGTCCGAGCCGGCCGTCGGCGTACCCCTTCTGCTGCGCGAGCACGGCGAGCGCACTCTCGAGCTCGGTCCGGAAGGACTCACCCTCGTCGTCGGGCACCCTGAACCTGTTCACCACCAGCACCTGCCGACCATAGACCAGGACTTGACGCATTTGACAATGGTTCTCATTGCCACTGAGAATCATTGTCATGTTGCCGCGCTTCGCCCCGCTCCCGGTCGTGCTCGCCCTCGCACTGGCCGTCCTGACCGGATGCGCCGAGGAGACCGACAGCGGGAAGCCCCAGGTGGTGGCATCGTTCTACCCGCTGCAGTACGTCGCCGAGCGGATCGTCGGCAGCCACGCCGAGGTCACCAACCTGACCAAGCCCGGCGTCGAGCCGCACGACCTCGAGCTCTCACCTCGGCAGACCGCCGACCTCGCCGGCGCCGACGTCGTCCTCCACGAGGAGGGGCTGCAGCCGGCCGTCGACGAGGCGGTCCGCAACGAGTCGCCGGAGCACGTCGTCGACGCCGCCTCGATCGTGGACCTGCAGCCCGTCGAGGGCGAGGACGACGTGGACCCGCACTTCTGGCTCGACCCCACGCTCCTGGCCATGGTCGGGGAGCAGTTCACCACGGCCATCTCCGAGGCCGACCCCGACCAACGCCGCGGACTACCGCGCTGCGAACCAGAAGCTCCAGGCTGATCTGACGGCGCTCGACCGGGAGTTCCGCGACGGCCTGGCCGACTGTCGCTCGCGCGCGCTCGTGGTCAGCCACGACGCCTTCGGCTACCTCGGTCGTCGCTACGACCTCGACGTGCTGCCCATCGCCGGGCTCTCCCCCGACGCGGAACCCTCCCCGCGGCGCCTCGCGGAGCTCGCGGACCTGATCCGCACCAAGAACGTCACCACGGTCTTCAGCGAGCAGCTGGCCAGCCCGAAGCTCGCCGAGACCCTCGCCTCCGACCTCGGCATCACCACCGCGGTGCTCGACCCGATCGAGGGCCTTGCCGCGGCCGACGACTCGGCCGACTACGCCAGCCTGATGCGGGAGAACCTGGCGGCCATCACAGCGGCCGGAGGCTGCGGATGACCGCCCACCCGAAGAATGTCCCCGAGCACGTCGTCGAGATCCAGGGCGCCGGAGTCTCGCTCGGCGGCCGCCCGATCGTGCGCGACGTCGACCTGGCCGTGCACGCCGGCGAGGTGGTCGCCCTGCTCGGAGCCAACGGTTCCGGCAAGTCCACCCTCGTCAAGGCGATGGTGGGCCTGCTTCCCCTGAGCACGGGCGAGGTGCGGCTCTACGGCGAGCCGCTGGCCGGGTTCCGCGAGTGGCACCGGCTCGGCTACGTCCCGCAGCGCTCGCCGATCACCGAAGGCGTGCCGTCGACTGTGACCGAGGTCGTCTCGGCCGGCCGGCTGTCTCGCCGCAAGCCGTTCATGCCCTCGCGCCGGGCCGACCGGGAAGCCGTCGAGCGCGCGCTCGAGTCCGTGGGTCTTGCCGACCGGGCCCGGCACTCCGTCTCCACGCTCTCCGGAGGACAGCAGCAGCGGGTCCTGATCGCGCGGACGCTCGCTGGCGAGCCGGAGCTGCTGGTCCTCGACGAGCCGAACGCCGGCGTCGACCTGGACAGCCAGCACGCGATCGCCGGAACACTCGCCTCCCTCGCCCGGTCGGGCGCGACCATCGTCGTCGTACTGCATGAGCTCGGGCACCTCGCGGACGTGATCCAGCGCTCCGTCGTACTGCGCGAGGGCAGGGTGGTGTACGACGGTCCGCCGCACGCCTCACCGACGGAGGGCGACCGCACGACCACGACCACCACCACCGCCCCTCCACCTCGCCGACCTTCCGACCGTCGGTGCAGGCACCGCTGGACGGGGGCGCGTGATGGACCTCTTCACCGCGCCGTTCATGCTCCGGGCCCTGCTCGCCGCGGCCGTGACCGGGCTGGCCGCACCCGCGGTCGGCACCTACCTGGTGCAGCGGCGGCTCTCGCTGATGGGCGACGGGATCGGCCACGTCTGCGTCACCGGCGTCGCCCTCGGCCTGCTCACCGGGACCTCCCCCACCCTCACGGCAGTGATCGTCGCTGTCCTCGGCGCCCTGCTGATCGAGCTGATCCGCTCCACCGGCAAGGCCACCGGTGACGTCGCGCTGGCCCTGCTGTTCTACGGCGGCATCGCCGGCGGGCTGCTGATCGTCTCGCTCTCCGGCGACGGCGTGTTCGCGCTGCAGCAGTACCTCTTCGGCTCGATCACCACCATCTCGCCCTCCGGCGTGCTGGTCAGCGTGGCGCTGGCGGTCGTCGTACTCGTGCTGTCGTTCGCGCTGCTCCCCCAGCTGTTCTCGGTCGCCAACGACGAGGACTTCGCCCGTACGACGGGGCTCTCGGTGCGCTTCTACAACGTGCTGATCTCGGTGCTCGCGGCCGTCACCGTCAGCGTGGCGATGCGCACGGTCGGTCTGCTGCTGGTCAGCGCGCTGATGATCATCCCGGTGGCGACCGCCCAGCAGTTCTCGCGCGGGTTCAGGACCACCATGCTCGGCGCCATGGTCGCCGGCACTGCTGGCCGCGGTCGGCGGCGTGAGCCTCTCGGCGTTCGCCGACGTACCGCCCGGAGCGACGATCGTGCTGGTCTCGCTGGCGGGCTTCGCGGTGACCGCACCGCTGGGACTGGTCGTGCAGCGTCGGCGGCGCGCGCAGGTGCCGTTCCCCGTGCAGGTGCTCTCGCCCGTGGCCGACGAGCACGACACCGTCGACGAGCCGCACCGCCACGAGCACGGTCCGCGGTGCGGTCACCCGGCCGTCGAGCACGGCGACCACGTCGACTACATCCACGACGGCCACCGTCACGCCCCGCACGGAGGTCACTATGACGAGCACTGAGCCGGCCACCCGGCCGGCAGCCCGGCCGCCGTCGGGCGGGCGGCCGACCCGCCAGCGACGCGCGATCGCCACGGTGATGGAGACCTTCGACGACTTCCGCAGCGCCCAGGAGATCCACGCCCTGCTCACCCAGCGCGGCGAGCAGGTGGGTCTGTCCACCGTCTACCGGGCCCTGCAGGCCCTCGCCGACGCCGACGAGATCGACTCGCTGCGCACCGAGACCGGCGAGAGCATCTACCGCCGCTGCAGCGCCTCGCACCACCACCACCTGGTCTGCCGGTCATGCGGCGCCACCGTGGAGGTCGAGGGCCCGGCGGTCGAGAAGTGGACCCGCTCGGTGGCCGCCGCCCACGGCTACTCCGACGTCAGCCACACCCTCGAGATCTTCGGGACCTGCAACTCCTGCTGACCCGTCGCATCTGAAAGCCAAGGCCCCGCCGACCCGTCGCATCTGAACGCCCAGGGCCCCGCCGACCCGTCGCATCTGAAAGAACGCGCAGTAGGCTCGGAGCACGCACCCTGGAGGCCGTCATGTCGTTGGAGCAGCCCGAGAAGACTCCCGCCGCGAACAAGTACGCGAAGCTGCCGAAGCAGATCCGGCCCGAGGACATGATCACCAGCCAGGAAGCGCGCCCTCAGCCGTCCGAGAAGGGCGAGCACGACCGCGAGACCGAGTTCATGCTCCGGACGACCGGTCTGTTCATCTAGGGGACCCAGGCGATCCGAGGCGCCGACGGGCCGCCCGGACGCCGTTCACCAGGATGCTCTCGATGTCGCGCTCGCGGCCGAAGAGGTTCTCCTTGGTCACCGGCTCGATGATCCAGTCGCGCTCTTCGCGCAGCCAGGTGCGTCGGCGACGATCGCGCTCACGCTGCTCAGTGGTACGACGATGCCACTCCTCCCCGTCGTACTCCACGGCGAAGCGGAGCTCCACGACCCCGAGGTCGAGCCAGTAGGACCAGCGACCGGGGCGCTCGATCTCGATCTGCGGCTCCGGTCGCGGCATCGTCAGGAGGTCGAGCCATCGGAGGCGCAGGATCGACTCGCCCGGTGACTCCGCCCGAGCGTCGGCGAGTGGCGCGAACCCGCGCAGCTGTCGTACGCCGCGCATGCCGCGAAACTGCTCGGTTGCGTCGCACAGCTCCTCCTGGGTGAACGCCCCCAGCCGGAGCATCGCGTCCAGAGCTGCGAACGCGCGGTCTCGCGACAGCAGCCGCCCGAGATCGCAGGCTGTTCGCAGCGGCGTCGTCACCTGCAGCCCGAGCACCTCGATGACCTCGTCGGGGCGCAGCGTCCGCTCCCCGCTCGAGGAGAGCTGGTTGCGGAGCCGAGCTCCACTCCGATTCAGGAACATCGAGACGCTCGGGACGGCCAGGTGATCGCCAGGAGCCAGCACCATCGGGGCACCCAGAAGCCACCCGGCGGTCCGATCCGTCACCACCGCGTCGGCAGGCACGACCAGCCGCAGCGCAGCGGCGCGCAGCTCGAGGGAGTCGGGGACCTGTGCCGCGACGTACACCCCCTTGAGCAGCCGGCGCAGGTAGCCCCGCTCGCACAGAACGCTCAGCTCGGAGGAATGAATGCCGGAACTCCGGGCGTCACCCGCCGTGAACGGATCCTCGAGCGACAACGGGAAGCGACCGTCGAGGAGCACCGCACCCCGGTCGATGAACTGCCGGAACATGGCGACAGCATGGGTCGACCTCGCCAGTTGCTGCTTCGGTGATCCACAGGCGTTCCGCACCGCCTTTCAGATGCGACGGGTCGGCGCGGTTTGGGGTTTCAGATGCGACGGGTCGGCGAGGTTTCAGGCGGAGCCGTAGCGACGGTTGCGGTGGGCGTAGGTCTCCACGGCGGTCCACAGGTCCCGGCGGTCGACGTCGGGCCAGAGCACGTCGCTGAACACCATCTCGGAGTACGCCGCCTGCCAGAGCATGAAGTTGCTGAGCCGTTGCTCTCCTGACGTGCGCCAGACCATGTCGGCGTCCGCGACCTCGGGGACGTAGAGGTACTTGGCGAAGGTCCGCTCGTCGATGCGCTCGGCGTTGAGCCGTCCGGCGGCGACGTCGCGCCCCATCGCGCGAGCAGCGTCCGCCAGCTCCGCGCGGCCGCCGTAGTTCACGCACATGGTCAGGGTGAGTACGTCGTTCTCGCGGGTCAGCTCCTCGGCGACGCGGAGCTCCTTGATCACCGACCGCCACAGCCGCGGGGTGCGCCCCGCCCAGCGCACCCGGACACCGAGCTCGTGCATCTCGTCGCGCCGGCGGCGGATCACGTCGCGGTTGAAGCCCATCAGGAACCTCACCTCGTCAGCGGAGCGGGACCAGTTCTCGGTCGAGAAGGCATAGGCGGAGATGGCCTTCACCCCGATCTCGATGGCTCCCTCGACCACGTCGAAGAGCGAGTGCTCGCCCTGCTCGTGACCGGCCGTCCTGGGCAGACCGCGCTCCTGGGCCCAGCGCCCGTTGCCGTCCATGATGATCGCGACGTGCCGGGGCACCTGGTCGATCGGCACCGGTGGAGGAACGGCTCCGGAGGGGTGCCTCGCGGGAGGGCGCACCTCTCGCCTGCGGCTGCGACGCACGCTCACGCCTCGCCGACGTAGGGCATCGACCGCAGCCCGCGCTCGAGGTGCCAGGAGACGAAGGCGGACACGAGCCCGCGGGCCTCGCGACGGTTGCGTTGTTGCGAGGAGTCCACGACCGGCCAGTCGCCGGCCAGCAGGGCACCGAGCAGCAGCAGCGTCTCCGGGGCCGGGTTGGCCGATCCCGGCACCCGGCACGTCGGGCACAGCGTGCCACCCGCCGCCGGGCTGAACGCGCGGTGCGGGCCCTCGAGGCCACAGTTGGCGCAGGCAGCGAACGACGGCGCATAGCCGGCCACCGACAGGGAGCGCAGCAGGAAGGAGTCGAGGACGTCGCCGGGCCGGTGCTCACCGGCCGTCATCGCCCGCAGGGCTCCCACGAGCAGGAGGTACTGCTGCACGGAGGGCTGGCGTTCCTCGGAGACCAGGCGCTCGGCGGTCTCGAGCATCACGCTCCCGGCCGTGTAGCGGTCGTAGTCGGAGGAGATGGTGGCCCCGTAGGGGGTGCGGGTCTCCGCCTGGGTGATGGTGTCGAGGTTGCGCCCGACCGCGAGCTGCAGGTCGACGTGCGTGAAGGGCTCGAGCCGGGACCCGAAACGCGACGAGGTGCGGCGTACTCCCTTGGCCACGGCACGGACGACCCCGTGCTGCCTGGTGAGCAGGGTGATGATCCGATCAGCCTCTGCCAGCTTGTGCGTGCGCAGCACGATGGCTTCGTCGCTGTACAGGGGCATGGGCTCATTGTCCCCTGCTGCTCGGACAACCGGGAGCGACCCGCCGTCCCCGTCAGGAGCATCGGCAGCGCAACGGCTCAGCCCTGGAGCCGCCCCGCCGCGGCTTCGCGGTCATAGCACCGCGCGACGAAGTCGGCGGTGATGGCGTTGAGCCGCTGGGGTCGCAGGCGCCACTCGAGAATGCCGTGGGCCTCGACGAAGGTGGAGTCGAGGAGCTCCTCGGCGAGCATGGCCGCATCGGCGGCGGGGTGGATCGGGTCGCGGGGATGGCCCACCACGAGCGCCGGAGCCTCGATCCCGCGACGCAGCCGCGACGCGGGCGCGATCCGGCCGAAGAAGATGCCGTGGATCACGGCGGCCATGGGGGCAGGGCGCTGGTCGAGGGTGTCGAGCACGATGCCCGCCCAGAAGGGCACCACTCCCCGGGGCACCGCCCGGGTGACCATCCGGAGCCCCCGGATCGAGAACGGCACGAAGCGGGACAGGAACAGCAGCGGTGCGAAGGCCAGGATCCCGGCCTCGAGGGCGTTGTCGAGCACCGGCATCTCCGCGATCACGCCGCGCACGCGCTCAGGGGCGAGTACGGCGACCTCCAGGGAGGCGTTCGCTCCCAACGAGGTGCCACCGACCACCGCCTGCTCGATCCCGCGGTCGTCGAGCAGCGCGATGATCTGCTCGCCGAAGGCCGTCATCGAGTACTCCAGCGGGTCCTCGGGCCGGTCCGAGCGCCCGTGGCCGAGCATGTCGACGGTCAGGACGTGGGCTCCCGACGCGGCGAGATGGCGCGCCAGCGGCTGATGCATCCGGCGCGGCATCAGCTGCCCGTGCACGAGGACGACCCAGCGATCGCCGCCGCCGTACTCGGTGTACTCCAGCCGGTGACCGTCGTGGAAGTACTGACCGATGCGCTCCGAAACCAGGGCCATGGGCCCAGCCTGACACGCGGATCAGCGCGCGCGTGCCCACTCCGCCCCACCGGCGGCACCAAAAGCCCTCGATCCACACGTGGGTAAGCAACAATCAGGGGGTGAGCAGAGGACGGCTCGACTCGGCGACCCTGCTCCTGTGCGGGCTGGTCGTCGCGGCCTACCTTGCCGGTGTCGGCGCCCTCGAGGTCGGGCGCGCGACCGGCAGCACCGCCGCCTGGTGGCCCGCTGCGGGGATCGGCGTGGTCGCCGTCCTGCTGGCGCCCCGGCGGCAGTGGCCCATCGTGTTCGCAGCGCTGTTCCTGGCCTTCACCCTCGCCAACGTCACGCTGGGACGCTCGGTGCTGGTCTCGAGCCTCCTGGGGGTCAGCGACATCGCCGAGACCGCCGTGGTCGCCTACCTGGTCGTGACCTACATCGGCCGCCGGCTCGTGGACGTCCAGGACGTGTGGCAGCTCTTCGCCATCGCCACCGCCGGCGCGGCGGTGGCCGCACTCGGGATCGCGCTGACGTACGCCCAGTTCCTGGGTGGTGGGTTCTGGCCCACCCTCGGCCTCGTGCTGCCCTCGCACGCCGCGTCGGTGATCCTGCTGGCCCCGATCGCGATGTTGAGCACCCGGTCCCACCGGGAACACAGCTCGACCCATGGTGTGGAGATCGCCGCCCAGGTGGCCCTGCTCCTCACCGCGACGCTGATCACCTTCGCAGCAGCCCAGCTCACCCTCGGCTTCGCACCGCTGCCGGTCATCGTCTGGGCGGCCGTGCGGTTCAGCGAGTGGGTCGTCGTGATCGAGCAGATCGCGTACGCCACCGCGGTGACGCTCTTCACGCAGTACGGCTCCGGACCGTTCTCGCCGTCGGTCGACTCCGACCCGGCGAACGCGACCCAGCACGCCCAGCTCTACCTGATCTGCCTCGTGCTCATCGGGCTGCCCCTCGCCACAGCCATGCGGCAGCGCGGTGACGCGCTGGCCCGGGTGCGCGCGAGCGAGCGCACCTTCCGCCGCAACTTCACCGAGTCCCTCGTGCCGGTCGCGATCGTGAGTCGCGAGTCCGACGAGCTGTTCTTCCTCGAGTGCAACGAGGCCACAGGCGAGCTGTTCCACCAGACGTCGAGCGAGCTGCACCGACAGCCGGTGACCGAGCTGCTCAGCGCTCCCGGGCTGCAGGACGCAGCCCGCCGGATCGTGAACAGCGAGATGAACGGCTGGTCGGGCCCGGTCGGCCTCAACACCAGTCCCCGAACCCGGCTGGACGGGACGCTGTCGCTGATCGAGGAGCTCGAGAACAGCGCCACGTTCTCCCTGCACCTCGTCGACGTCACGGCGCCGCAGGAGATGCAGGAACGGCTCGAGGCGGAACGCAACTACACACGTGCCGTGATCGACGTCGCCAGCAGCATGATCGTGCTGACCCGGCTGGACGGCACCGTGATCGCTGCGAACCCGGCCACCACCGCAGTGACCGGCTTCACCGAGGCAGACCTGCTGGGTCGGCCCCTGTGGGAGCTGCTCATGGCCGGCCAGCAGCGCTCCGGCGCGGTCCACCTGTTCGCGCGCCAGCAGCTGCCGCGCACGGGCGAGGCCCAGCTCAGGACCAAGGACGGACACCAGGTGGCTGTCATCTTCTCCAGCGAGGTGCACCAGGCGGCCGACGACGCCCCCGTCACGGTGGTGATCTCGGCGACCGACGTGACCGCGACCCGGCAGAACGCCGGCATGGTCGACCACCTGCTCCGCTCGGCGCGCACCATCGCGTTCGTGGGCACCGACCTGACCGGCCGGATCACGTTGTTCAACACCGGCGCGGAGCACATGCTCGGCATCGACGCAGACTCCGCGACCGGTCGCGAGCTGGTCGAGTTCTTGGCGGCGGAGGACCTGGATCGCTACGCCTCCCCGGGACATGACCGGACCACGTTCGAGGCCCTGGTCGACCACGCGGCCGAGGACCTCACCCCCGTGACCCGCGACTGGACCTGGCTCCCGGAGGGGCGCGCTGCCTTGAAGGTGTCGATGACGACCAACCCGGTCACGGACACCTTCGGCGACCTGTTCGGCTACCTGTTCGTGGCCAGCGACATCACCGACACCCGGCGCAGCCAGGAGATCCTGGTCAACGCCCTGCACCGGGAGCGACAGGTCGTCTCCCGGCTCAAGGACCTCGACAGGGTCAAGGACGACTTCGTCACCACCGTCAGCCACGAGCTGCGTACCCCGATGAGCAGCATCATCGGCAGTGCGGAGATGCTCGCGGACGGCCTGGTCGGCGAGCTCGCCCCGGAGCAGCAGCGGATGGTGGAGGTGATCACCCGCAACGGCGACCGGCTGCTGGCGCTGGCCGACGACCTCCTGATGCTGGCCACCTTCGACCACGACCCCGGGCCCGAGCAGTCGGCCGACGTCGACCTGCGCGACGTGGTCGCGGAGAGCGCGAGCGCCATCGTCGCGATGCTGGTGTCCCGGGACCTCGTCGTGGACTACCGCCTGCCCGACGAGCCGGTGCTGGTCCGGGGGGATCCCCACCACCTCGAGCGTGCGGTCACCAACCTGCTGACCAACGCCGTCAAGTTCACTCCCGACGGCGGACAGGTGCACATCGAGGTGCACGTCGATGCCGGATCCCGTACGGCGGTCCTCGACGTCACCGACACCGGGCTCGGCATCGACGACTCCGAGATGTCCAAGCTCTTCGATCGGTTCTGGCGTTCCGTCGAGGTCCAGGAACGCGCGATCCAGGGATCAGGTCTGGGGCTGCCGATCGTGAAGACCATCGTGGAGGGCCACGAGGGTCACATCGAGGTCCAGTCCGAGCCCGGGTCGGGAACCACCTTCACGGTGACCCTGCCGCTGGTCCAGACACGGGCCGTCGTCCGATGAGCGACGGCCTCCGCGGACTCGACCTCACCTGAGGTGGCCGGGTCGCCACCCTGGGCCTGCGGATCCGCAGCCCTCAGCCGCGGTTGACCGCGGAGATGACGGCCTTCAGCGAGGCGGTCACGATGTTGGCGTCGAGTCCGACGCCCCAGAGGATCTGGTCACCGACCGCGCACTCGACGTACGCCGCGGCGATCGCGTCCCCGCCGGAGGAGAGGGCGTGCTCGGCGTAGTCGAGGACGCGCACGTCGAAGCCCCCCTTAGGTGACGGAGCCGGCAGGCCGTTGATCGCGTCCACGAACGCGGCGATCGGACCGTTGCCGGAGCCGTGCAGCTCGCGGATCTCGCCGTCGACGTAGACGTTCACGTCGAGCTGGTCCTTCTCGCCGGCCGCCGAGGAGGTGTGCACCGAGTTGAGCTTCAGCGGCGCCTCGCGGGCGAGGTACTCGCGCTGGAAGGAGTCCCAGATCGCCGCGGCGGTCATCTCCCCACCCGCGCCGTCCGCCGTGGACTCGGTGCTGGCCTGCACCACCCGGCTGAACTCGATCTGCAGCCGGCGCGGGAGGTCGAGCTTGTGCTCGGACTTCATCACGTAGGCCACCCCGCCCTTGCCGGACTGGCTGTTCACGCGGATCACGGCCTCATAGGTGCGGCCGACGTCCTTGGGGTCGATCGGCAGGTACGGCGCCTCCCAGGGGTGCTCCCCGACGGGATGTCCTGCCCGCTCGGCCTCCTCCTCGAGGGCCTCGAGACCCTTCTTGATCGCGTCCTGGTGCGACCCGGAGAAGGCGGTGTAGACGAGGTCGCCCGCGTAGGGGTGCCGCGGGTGGACCGGCAGCTGGGTGCAGTACTCCACCGTGCGCCGGATCTCGTCGATGTCGGAGAAGTCGATCTGCGGGTCGATCCCCTGGCTGAACAGGTTCATCCCCAGCGTCACCAGGCACACGTTGCCGGTGCGCTCCCCGTGACCGAACAGGCAGCCCTCGACGCGGTCGGCGCCGGCCATCACCGCGAGCTCGGTCGCTGCCACGGCAGTGCCGCGGTCGTTGTGCGGGTGCAGGCTGATGGTCGTGTGGGCGCGACGGGTCAGCTGGCGGGAGAACCACTCGATCTGGTCGGCGTAGACGTTGGGCGTCGCCACCTCGATCGTGGCCGGCAGGTTGAGGATGATCTCGCGACCGTCCTCGGGCTGCCACACGTCCGAGACGGCCTCGCACACCTCGAGCGAGAACGGCAGCTCGGTGCTGGTGAAGATCTCCGGGGAGTACTCGTAGCCGATGACCGTCTGGCCGAGGTTCTGCTCGGCGTACTTCATGAACAGCTCGGTGCCGCGGACCGCGATGTCCTTGATCTCGTCGTCGGTGGCCCGGAAGACGACTCGCCGGAACAGCGGGGCGAGCGCGTTGTAGAGGTGGATGTTCGCGTGGTGCACGCCGACCAGCGACTGGGTGGTCCGCTCGATCAGGTCCTCGCGCGCCTGGGTCAGCACGGAGATGGTGACGTCCTCGGGCACCTTGTCGCGCTCGATCAGCTGGCGCACGAAGGCGAAGTCGGTCTCGCTGGCCGAGGGGAAACCGACCTCGATCTCCTTGTAGCCCATCGCCACCAGGAGGTCGAACATCCGGTGCTTGCGCTCCGGCGACATCGGGTCGATCAGGGCCTGGTTGCCGTCGCGCAGGTCGGTCGAGAGCCACCGCGGGGCCTGGGTGATCTGCGCCGAGGGCCAGGAGCGGTCCGGCAGGTCGATCGGGGGGAACGGACGGTAGCGCTGCACGGGCATGCCGCTGCTGCGCTGGGTGTTCTGGAATCCGGAGTGCTGCAGTGTCATGGTCTTCTCATCGCGTGGGAGTGACGGGCGCCGGGAACACACACTCTCCGCCGCAAGGGGTCCGGCTCCGCTCAGATGTGCGGGGTGGCCTCACGGCGGCAGCGAAGGAGGAGCTGGCGCGTCATGACCGGGCCACCCTATCAGCGCTTCGGCCGGTCTCAGGGGGCCTGCGGCAGGCGAACGGTCACGGTGGTGCCCCGGCCCTCGACCGAATCCACCTCGACGCTGCCCTCGTGCCACTCGACGACGGACCGGACGAGCGCCAGGCCGAGACCCGTCCCCGGGATCTCGTCGACCTGCGAGAGCGAGGAGCGGAAGAAGCGGGAGAACACAAGGTGCTGCTCCTCGGCGGGGATGCCGATGCCGGTGTCGGTGATGGTCACGACGACGTCGGAGGCATCGTGCTGCAGTCGCACGGTCACCCGGGCGCCGTCACGACTGAACTTGATCGCGTTGCTGATCAGGTTCAGCAGCGCCCGCTCCATCTGCTTGCGGTCGGCGAGCACACGCGGCAGCGCGGGATCGCTCACCACCGCCATCTCGAGGTCCTTGGCCAGCGTGGCCGGCACGAGCGCCTGCAGGCACTCGGTGACGATCCCGGACAGGTCGGTCGGCTGACGCTCCAGCCGCACCTGGTCCGCGTCGTAGACCGAGAGGGTGAGCAGGTCCTCGACCAGGTCACGCAGCCGTACGACGTTGCGCTCGATGATCGCCACCCCCTGGTAGGCGCCGTCGTCGAGCTGCCCCAGCCCACCCTCGGTGAGCATCTCCAGGTACCCGACGATGCTGGTCAGCGGGGTGCGCAGCTCGTGCGAGACGGTGGAGATGAAGGCGTCCTTCGCGCGGTCCAGCTCCTCGAGCCGACGCAGTGACTCCCGCTGCTGCTCGAACGCGCGCACCTGGACCAGTGCGGCCACGAGGTCGTGCGCCAGCCCTTCGCAGATGCCGAGCTCGCGCTGCGGCCACCCCCGCGCCTCCAGGGACTGCAGCAGGAACCAGCCGACCACCTCGTCCCCGACGGCGAGAGGAACCGCCGCCAGCGCCCGCACCCCGAGTGCCTCGAAGATCTCCTCTGCGCCGGACGGTGCGAGGCGTGGGTCCTCCTCGATGCGGTCGATCTGCAACGGCGAACGCGACTGAGCAGCCTCGAGAAGCAGCGAGATGAGCGCCTCCGGAAGCTCCACGAACGACTGGGGGCGCGGCAGCTCCGCGCTCTCCTGGGAGCTGCTCCAGCTGCCGTGCACCGCCGAGAAGAGGTGGGCGTCGACGAGCAGCACGTCACAGCGGTCGACACCCGTCGCCTGACCCACCGACTCCGCTGCCCGGTCGATGAGGTGACCGGCGTCGAGGTCGGTGCGCAGGACGTGGGCCAGCTCGTCGACGACACGACTCTGGTCCTCCCGTTCCAGCAGGCCGGACTGGCTGGAGCGGAGCTGGCGGATCGAGTCGTAGAAGTCGGCCGTGTCGCGCTCGCCGGAGGACTCCGCGGCGCGTCGCAGGACACGTTCACGTGCCAGCTGCCGACGGAGGTGTCGCACCTCCGCGATCGGGTCTGCCGACCCGGTCCACGACGACGTCATCATGTGCTCAGCCTGTTCCAGTTCCGCGCGCTGCGCGTGCCTTCGTCGGCCGAGTGCGCGGGCCGATGTCCGACCTCAGTCTCACCCGGCGATCGTAGGCTCAAACCCCCGTGCCCACGACCGGGTCGAGTGTCGGCTGACACACTGCGATGTCATGAGTCGGCTGCTCGTCGTACACCACTCCCCGACGGCGTCGTTGGCTTCCCTCACCGAGGCCGTCCTCGCGGGTGCGCACGACGATGCGATCGAGGGCGTCGAGGTGATCGTGAGGGAGGCGCTGGACTTCGCCCGCGGCGACGCGGATCACCGGGACCTGCTCGACGCCGATGGTTACCTGCTCGGCACGACCGCGAACTTCGGCTACATGTCCGGTGCCCTGAAGCACGTCTTCGACTCCACGTTCCTTCAGGTGGGTGGCGCGCTCTCCGACGACGGCAGCGGACAGGAGTCCGCCGGCGCGACGTCCCGTCGGCCGTTCGGGCTCTACGTGCACGGTCGCTACGACACCACCGGAGCCGTCCGCTCGGTGCTCTCGATCACCGGGGCGCTCGGCTGGAAGCAGGGGTACGACGTGCTCGAGGCGATGGGCGAGGTGAGTGACGCAGATGTGCAGTCGGCGTACGAACTCGGCGGTACGATCGCGGCACTGCTCACCCGGTGACTCCCGCACGCCGGGCCGCCGCATCCTCGTCCGAACCAGGGCCAGCGCCCGCCCGCATGGAGGGAACAAGCACGTGCGTCGACGTACTCCCCTCCGCCGCACGGCCACCGTGCTGGCCGTGGTGCTCACCGGGTTCTCGCTCGCGGCCTGCGCGGCGCCGTTGAAGCCGGAGACCGTCGCCGACAAGACCACCGCGCCGACGCTCGGCGCCTGCTACGCGCTGACCCCAGCTGACACCGAGAAGCCGAGCAACGTCTCCGCGCCGGTGCCCTGCACCGGTCCGCACACCGCCCAGACCTTCGCCGTCGGCACCCTGCCGGAGACGACGGGCAAGGACTACACGTCGCCCGGGCACGGCAAGTGGATCTTCCCGACGTGCGAGCGGGCGTTCGAGAAGTTCCTCGGCCTCGACGAGAGCATGGCGATGCGGGTCCAGCTGAGCTGGGCATGGTTCCGCCCGTCCGAGCGCGGCTGGGACAAGGGCGCGCGCTGGTACCGCTGCGACGTGGTCGGGGGCACCGCCGAGTCCCCGAAGTACGCCGCGCTGCCGGCCACCGCCAAGGGACTCTTCGCGGCCAGGCCACCCGAGCAGTGGATGACCTGCGCCCAGGGCGAGACCGTGCTGAGGTCGAAGAAGGTGCCCTGCACCGAGAAGCACAACTGGCGGGCCGTGACGACGATCAAGCTGGGCGACCCCAAGGACGCCTACCCGGGCGACCGGCTCTCGGAGGTGCGCTCGCGTGACTTCTGCTCGGACTCGGTGGGGGCCTGGATGAACTACCCCGTCGAGTACGACTACGGCTACACGTGGTTCCACGAGGCCGAGTGGCAGGCCGGCAACCGACGCTCGGTGTGCTGGGCGAAGACGGACCGATGAGCCGCAGGCACCGAGGCGCTCGCCTGCTCGCGCCGCTCCTCCTGCTGGTGGCCGTCGGGTGTGCCTCCGCCGACGAGCCCAGGACCGCTGCCACGCCACGCCCGAGCCCCTCGACCACCTCGGCGGCGCCGCCCGCCCCGGTCCCCCGGGTCGGCAGCTGCCACGCCCTCTCGGTGAGCGAGGCGACCGACCCGGTCGACGCCTCCGGTCCGGTCCCGTGCCGCCGGCCGCACACGTCGGTCACCATCAAGGTCGGCGAGCTCTCCCCCGTCGCGGACGGCCACCTCCTCGCAGTCGACTCCGAGACCGTGCGTGCCCAGATCGCCCGGGCGTGCCCCGACAGCCCGGGCGCCTACCTGGGAGGCGACCGGACGACCCAGCGACTCAGCCGGTTCGAGGTGGTGTGGTTCAGCCCGTCTCTCGAGCAGGCCGACGCGGGGGCCAACTGGTATCGCTGTGACGTCGTGGCCGTGCGCTCGGACGGCCAGCTGCTCCAGCTCCCCGCGCGGCTGAAGGGGATCCTCGACCTGGGCGGCGCACTGGACCGCTTCGGCACCTGCGGCACGGCGGCACCCGACGCCGGCACCTTCGACCGGGTGGCCTGCTCGGAGCGGCACACGTGGCGAGCGGTCGACGTCATCGACCTGCCGAAGGACGCGCGCTACCTCGCCAAGGACGTGGCTGCCACCGCCGACGGTGCGTGCAAGGACATCGCGGCCGAGCGCGCCGACGGTGAGCTCAAGTACACCTGGAGCTTCGAGTGGCCCACGCGCCCGCAGTGGGCGTCGGGCCAGCGCCACGGCTACTGCTGGGTGCCCGAGGCCTGAGCTGCCGAGCCGGAGCGCCTCAGCGCACCGGGTGACCGGCCTCGCTCAGCGCCCGCTTGACGTCCGGGATCCGCAGGGTGCCGAAATGGAACACGGTCGCGGCCAGCACAGCGTCCGCGCCCGCCTCGACGGCCGGCGCGAAGTGCTCGACCGCGCCGGCGCCGCCGCTCGCGATCACCGGGATCGACACCTCGTGGCGGACCATCCGGATCAGCTCGAGGTCGAAGCCGTCCTTGGTCCCGTCGGCGTCCATGGCGTTGAGCAGGATCTCGCCCGCCCCGAGCTCGGCCGCACGCACGGCCCACTCGATCGCGTCCAGGCCTGCGGAGGTCCGACCGCCGTGCGTGGTCACCTCGAAGCCGGACGCCGTCCCGGCAGCGCGTCGGGCGTCGACGGAGAGGACCAGCACCTGGTTTCCGAACCGGTCGGCGATCTCCGCCACCAGCTCGGGACGGCGGATCGCAGCGGTGTTCACGGCGATCTTGTCCGCCCCGGCGCGCAGCAGCCGGTCCACGTCCGCGACGCTGCCGACCCCGCCGCCCACGGTGAGCGGGATGAAGACCTGCTCCGCGGTGCGCGAGACGATCTCCATCGTGGTGGCCCGGCCCTCGTGGGAGGCCGAGATGTCGAGGAAGGTGAGCTCGTCGGCGCCTTCCGCGTCGTACATCTGCGCGAACTCGACCGGGTCGCCCGCATCCCTGAGATCCTTGAAGTTGATGCCCTTCACCACCCGGCCGCCGTCGACGTCCAGGCACGGGATCACGCGTACGGCGAGGCTCATCCCCGGTGCCCGCCCGACCCTGACCGGCCCCGGGTCAGGTCGAGGGCCTGCGTCAGGGTGAACCGCTCCTCGTAGAGAGCGGTGCCGATGATCGCCCCCTCGACGCCGTCACCGACGAGGCCCATCAGCGCCTCGAGGTCGGCGAGCTCGGTGATCCCGCCGGAGGCGACCACGGGTCGGTCGGTGCGGGCGCAGACGTCGCGCAGCAGGTCCAGGTTGGGGCCCTGCAGCATGCCGTCCTTGTCGACGTCGGTGACCACGTAGCGGGCGCAGCCCTCCGCGTCCAGCCTCTCGAGCACGTCGTAGAGGTTGCCACCCTCGCGCGTCCAGCCACGCGCAGCCAGTGTCTGCCCGCGTACGTCGAGGCCGACCGCGACCCGGTCGCCATGGGTACTGATGGCGCGGGCGCACCAGGCCGGCGACTCGAGCGCCGCCGTGCCGATGTTCACCCGTCGGCAGCCCGCGGCCATCGCGGCGGCGAGGGAGTCGTCGTCGCGGATGCCACCGCTCATCTCGACGTCGATGTCGAGCGTGCCGACGATCCTCGCCAGCAGCTCGCGGTTCTCACCGCGGCCGAACGCGGCGTCCAGGTCGACCAGGTGGATCCACTCCGCACCCGCCTCCTGCCAGCGCAGCGCCGCCTCGATCGGGTCGCCGAAGCGCTTCTCGGAGCCGGCGACGCCCTGCACCAGCTGGACGGCCTGGCCGGCCGCGATGTCGACGGCGGGGAGCAGCTCGAGGTGGTCATTCATCACAGGGTCTCCGTGGCTCGTCATCGTCGGAACAACAGGGTGTGCAGGACAGGGGCAGCGAGCAGGCTGACGATCAGCACCATGGCGCGCGCCGGCCACTCGGGGAAGACGAACCAGACCACCAGGTTGAGGCACAGCAGCAGCGCGAACGTGGCGCCGGTCTGCCTGCGGCGGCGCGCGGCCAGCACGCCGGTCTGCCGAGAGCGTCTGCGCGGCAGCCGGAGGCGCAGGGCCCGGCTGCGGGCAGCGCGCCGCTCCCGGCGCTCGGCCCCGGAGGCGCGAGCCGCCGCCATGACGGCGGCTTCCCGCTGCCGTGCCTCGCGACGCCGAGCGCGCTCCTTGCTCATGGTCGCCCGAGCCCCTGCACCCAGTTGCGCAGCAGCCGGGCGCCGGCGTCGCCGGACTTCTCGGGGTGGAACTGGGTGGCGCTGAGCGGCCCGTTCTCCACGGCGGCCACGAACCGGTCGCCGCCGTGCTCGGCCCAGGTGACCAGGGGCGCGCGGGTGCGGTCGTTGGTGACCAACGTCCAGTCGCGCACGCCGTAGGAGTGCACGAAGTAGAACCGCTCGTCCGCGATCCCCTCGAACAGTGCCGTGCCCGGGGCGGCCTGGACCGTGTTCCACCCCATGTGGGGTACGACGGGCGCCTGCAGCCGCTCGACGGTCCCGGGCCACTCCCCGCAACCCTCGGCGGTGACCCCGTGCTCGGCGCCGTGCTCGAAGAGGATCTGCATCCCGACGCAGATCCCGAGGACGGGGCGACCACCGGCCAGCCGCCGACCGATGATCTCGTGCCCGAAGACGGCGCGCAGTCCCTGCATGCACGCGGCGAACGCACCCACCCCGGGGACGACCAGTCCGTCGGCGTCCATCGCGGTCTGCCGGTCGGCCGTGAGCGTGACCCGGGCGCCGGCCCGTTCGAGGGCACGGACCGCGGAGCGGAGGTTGCCCGAGCCGTAGTCCAGGACGGTGACCCGTGGGGCGTCAGGGGTGGGGGACGTGCTCAGAGCGAACCCTTGGTCGAGGGCACACCGGTCTCCCGCGGGTCGAAGGCCACGGCGTCGCGGAGGGCCCGGGCGACCGCCTTGAACTGCGACTCCACGATGTGGTGCGGGTCGCGGCCGGAGAGCACCCGCACGTGCAGGGCGATCTGCGCGTGGTGGGCCAGCGTCTCGAAGACGTGCTGCGTCAGCGAGCCGAGATAGCCGACCCCCGACTGACCCGGGCCGATCGTGACGAACTGCTGCCCCTCCGGCTCGCCCAGGTGCACGCAGTAGGGCCGTCCGGAGACGTCGACGGCGCACTGCACGAGCGACTCGTCCAGCGGCACCAGCGAGTCACCGAAGCGTCGGATGCCTGACTTGTCCCCGAGCGCCTGCAGCAGGGCGTCGCCGAGCGCGATGGCCGTGTCCTCGACGGTGTGGTGGGCGTCGATGTGGGTGTCGCCCTCGGTCTGCACGGTCAGGTCGAACAACGCGTGCCGGCCGAAGGCGGTGAGCATGTGGTCGTAGAAGCCGACGCCGGTGGAGACGTCGGTGCGGCCCGACCCGTCGAGGTCGAGCTCGACGAGCACCTTCGACTCCTTGGTCTGGCGCTCGATGCGAGCTGTGCGGCGCTGTTCCGCGGTCACGTGGTTACCTCCGTCAGGGCGTCCTTGAACGCCGTCATCTCTGCTTCCGTGCCGATCGAGACCCGCAACCAGCCGTCCGGGCCGGTCACCCGGATCAGCACTCCGCGGTCGAGCAGCTGCTGCCAGAGTGCCTCACGATCGTCGAACCGACCGAACAATACGAAGTTCGCGTCGCTCTGCGCGACTTCGAACCCTCGTCCCCGCAGCCAGTCCACCGTGCGGTCGCGCTCCGCGCGCAGCTCGTCGACCTTGCCCAGCAGCTCGTCGGCGTGGCGCAGGGCAGCGCTGGCGACGGCCTGGGTGACCGCCGAGAGGTGGTAGGGCAGGCGTACCAGCCGGAGCGCGTCGCACAGCTCCGGTGCCGCGGCGAGGTAGCCCAGTCGGGCCCCGGCGAGCGCGAAGGCCTTGCTCATCGTCCGGGTGACCACCAGGTTGCGGTGCTCCGGGAGCAGCTCGAGCGCGGACGGGGTGCCGGCCCGCCTGAACTCGGCGTACGCCTCGTCGATCACCACCACGCCAGGAGCCCCCGACCCGTCCACCAGCCGGCACAGCTCCCCGATGACGTCGTGGGGCAGCGCAGTGCCGGTGGGGTTGTTCGGCGACGGCAGCAGGATGACGCTCGGCCGGTGCTCCGCGATCAGCCGTCGTCCCTCGTCGAGGTCGAAGCTGAAGTCCTCGTGCCGGCGACCGGCCACCCAGGTGGTCATGGCGTCGCGGGCGTACTCGGGATACATGGAGTACGTCGGCGCGAACGAGACCGCGGTGCGACCGGGGCCACCGAACGCCTGCAGGATCTGCAGCATCACCTCGTTGGAGCCGTTGGCCGCCCAGACCTGCTCGGCACTGATGTCGGCGCCCGACTCCCGGGTCAGGTAGCCCGCGAGGCCTTCGCGCAGCCCGGTGAACTCGCGGTCGGGATAGCGATTCAGCGTCGAGGCGGCCAGCGTGACCGCACCGGCGATGTCCTCGACAACGGCCCTCGAGGGCGGGTAGGGGTTCTCGTTGACGTTGAGGGCCACGGGCACGTCGAGCTGCGGAGCGCCGTAGGGCTCCACTCCGACGAGCTCCGCGCGCAGCGGTGGCCAGCCGGTCACCTCGGCCACGCCTGCCCGTGCTCGCGGGGTCACGGCCGACCGAAGCGCACGTTGACCGCCGCTCCGTGACCGGGCAGGTCCTCCGCATCGGCCAGGGTCACCACGTGCTCGGCCACCTCGGCGAGGGCCTCGCGGGAGTACTCGACGACGTGCACCGAACGCAGGAAGGAACGCACGGAGAGCCCCGATGAGTGACAGGCGCAACCGGCCGTGGGCAGGACATGGTTGGAGCCGGCGCAGTAGTCGCCCAGCGAGACCGGCGCCCACGGGCCGACGAACACCGCCCCTGCGTTGCGCACCTTCGCCGCGTCGCGCGCCGCGTCCGCGGTCTGGATCTCGGTGTGCTCGGCAGCGTAGGCGTTGATCACGTCCAGGCCCTGGGCGAGGTCGTCGACCAGCACGATGCCGGACTGCTCGCCGCCCAGTGCGGTGCGGACCCGGTCGACGTGGCGGGTGACGGCCACCTGCTTCTCCAGCTCGGCCTCGACCTCGTCCGCAAGGCTCGCGGAGTCGGTGACCAGCACGGAGGCGGCCATCGGGTCGTGCTCGGCCTGGCTGACCAGGTCGGCGGCGACGTAGGCCGCGTCGGCGGTGTCGTCGGCCAGGATCGCGATCTCGGTGGGGCCGGCCTCCGAGTCGATCCCGACCACTCCCTTGAGCAGTCGCTTCGCCGAGACCGTGTAGATGTTGCCCGGCCCGGTGACCAGGTCGACGCGGCGGCAGGGGCCGGCGCCGTAGGCGAACATGGCGATCGCCTGCGCACCGCCGACGGAGTAGACCTCCTCGACGCCCAGCAGCTCGCAGGCCGCCAGGATGGTGGGGTGCGGGAGTCCTGACCACTGGCCGAGCGGAGTCTTCTGCGGTGAGCTGGCGAGGGCGATCGAGCCGACGCCGGCCACCTGCGCCGGCACCACGTTCATCAGCACGCTGGAGACGAGTGGGGCGATGCCTCCCGGCACATAGAGGCCGACCCGGTCGACCGGGACCAGCCGCTGGGTGACCCGGGCGCCTGGACCCAGGTCCGTGACCGTGTCGGAGCCGAGCTCGGCCTCGCAGGTGAGCCGCAGCCGGCGGACGGACTCCTCGAGCCCGGCACGGACCTGCGGGTCCAGGACGGCGAGGGCCTCGCGCAGCGCTTCGCGTGGCACCGCGATGTCGGTCTGCACGACTCCGTCGAAGCGCTCGGTGTACTCCGCGATCGCCGCCACCCCGCGGTCGCGGACGTCGTCGCAGATCGGCCGCACCACGTGCAGCGCCGCCTCGACGTCGAAGTCGGCGCGCGGCACCAGGGTGCGGTAGTCGGGCGCAGCGCCAGCGGTGCTGCCCCGAAGGTCGATCCGGCGAATCATGGGCCCAAGTCTAGGTGGGGCAGCGTTGCGGACCGGACCGGCTCCACACGCCGGACGCTCCGTCCCTCTCCCCCACATCCACGAGAGGTGGGACTCGTCCGCAGAGACAACCTGACATGGGGTGCCGGGCTCGGCCCAGGCGTCCGTGGAGGCGCCGGGCCTAGGATGTTGAGGCATGGCGTACGACGAAGTCCTCGCTGACCGGGTCCGGGCCGAGGTTCTCCCTGACGACGGCGTGACCGAGAGGAAGATGTTCGGCGGGCTGGCGTTCCTGGTCCACGGTCACCTCGCGGTGGGCGCCAGCGGCCAGGGCGGGCTGCTGCTGCGCGTCGACCCTCGAGAGACCGAGTCACTGGTGGCTGAGCCCGGCGTGGGGCGGTTCGAGATGCGCGGGCGCGCGATGGACGGCTGGCTGCGCCTGTCCCCGTCCGCGGTCGCGTCGGACGACGAGCTGCAGCGCTGGGTCCGGATCGGGATGACCTATGCCCGATCTCTGCCGCCGAAGTAGACCTCGGTGAGGCGCCGGCGCCTGCTCGACGGACCGGCCCCCGTCCTCGTGCTGCTCGGCGTCACGGCCGTCGCGGCAGGACTCCGCGGCGACTTCACGGACCTGTTCGTCTACCAGTACGGCGGGCAGGCCGTCCTCGACGGGCTGCCGGTCTACGAGTCCGACGACCCGGTGACCGGACTGCCGTTCACCTACCCTCCGTTCGCTGCGGTGCTGATGGTCCCCCTGGCGTGGCTGCCGGTCTGGCTCGCGAACGCCCTGTGGACCGCGGCATCGGTCGCAGCGCTGGCCCTCGTCGTGGTGCTCGTACGCCGCACCCTCGGCCGGCCTGCTCCGGGCTGGCTGGTCGCACTGCTGACCGGCGGTGCGCTCGCGCTGGAACCGGTGTGGCAGAACCTGACGTTCGGGCAGGTCAACCTGTTCCTGATGCTGGCGGTCCTGGTGGACCTGGTCGGCCCTGCCCGGCGCTGGTCCGGCGTGCTGGTCGGCGTCGTGGCCGGCCTGAAGCTCTCACCGCTCGTGTTCGTCGTGCTGCTGGTGCTGGTCGGGCGTCGTTGGGCAGCGGGACGGGCCGTGCTGGTCTTCGCCGTGACCGTCGCCGTCGGGTTCGCGGTGATGCCGCGCCCGGCGGCGACGTACTGGACCGACGGTCTCCTCGACGCCAGCCGGGTCGGCCCGCCACAGCTGGCGCACAACCAGTCGGCGTACGGCGCGCTCACCCGGCTCCTCGACGGACCGCCGCCGACGTGGGCGTGGCTCGCCGTGGCCGCGCCGCTGTCACTCGCGGTCCTGGCCGTGGGCGCAGCCTGGTGGCGACGCGGCGACCTCCTGCTCGGCACCTGCCTCGCGGCACTGGCCATGTTGATCGCGTCGCCGGTGTCGTGGTCCCACCACTGGGTGTGGGCGGTGCCGGTGGCGCTCACGCTCTGGGAGCGCCACCGGTGGGCCGGCATCGCCTGGACGATGGTGTTCGTGGCTCGTCCGGTGCTGTGGCCGCCGTACGGGGACGCGCGTGAGTTCGGGTGGAACCCGCTCGAGCACCTGGTCGGCAACACCTACCTGCTCGCTGCCCTCGTGCTCTCCGGCTGGGCCGCCGTCGGGCTCGACCGCCGACGACGGCGGTCCTGAGGTATCTCGGAGCGGGTGGTGCTGCTCATGGCAGCACCACCATCACAACGCTCGAGAGGAACCACCGCCATGCCCACCATCACCGCCCCGCCGCGAGCCACCACCTCCGAGACACCTGTCACCGGAGCCCCACCGCGCAGCGTCGTGCACGTCGCGCTCGACCGGGTCACCGACGTGCTGACGGCCCACAGCGTCACCGTTCTCCGGGTCAGCCTCGGCGTGGTGTTCCTCGTCTTCGCCGCGTTCAAGTTCGTCTCCGGCGCCAGCCCGGCTGCGGACATTGCCGTTGCGACGGTCGAGAAGCTGACCTTCGGCATGGTCAGTGGCGACACTGCCCTGCTGGTGACGGCTCTCACCGAGACCGTCATCGGCCTGACCCTCCTCACCGGTCGCTTCGTCAAGGTCGGCCTGGTCGTCCTGGCGGGCGCGATGGTCGGGATCATGTCCCCGTTGCTGCTGTTCCCGGACCAGATGTGGAACGGCAACGGGCCGACCCTGACGGGCCAGTACGTCTTCAAGGACATCGTCCTGGTCGCGGCCGGTCTGGTCGTGGCAGCCCACGCCCTCGGCGCCCGGCTGCGCCACAACCCCAGCAGCTGAGCAGGGCACGTCATCCTCGTCTCGGCTCGCCCCTCCCGGGGGCGCGCGATGGCCTCGAACCCATCGTGCGCCCCCTGCTGGCCCGCACGCCCTAGATTGAGCGTGTGACCACGGTGCCGCTGTTCCCGCTGAACGCGGTGGTGTTCCCCGGCGTCGTCACGCCCCTGCACATCTTCGAGGACCGTTACCGCGCCCTGGTCCGCGAGCTGACGGGGATCGAGAGCGTGTTCGACCGGGTCTTCGGCATCCTCGCGATCCGGGAGGGCTACGAGGTCGGTGACCACGGGATGCAGTCGGCCCACCGGATCGGGACCCTGGTCCAGCTCACCGAGGTCGACGCCTACGACGACGGGCGCTTCGACATCGAGGTGATCGGCCGGCAGCGGCTCCGGGTGATCGAGTCGGACAGCTCCGGTCCCTACCTGCGCGGGGAGGTCGAGCTGTTGCCCGACGGTGACGAGCCCGATGCCGTGCCCGAGGCCGAGGCCGCGCTCAGGACCTTCGAGACCTATCGCCAGCGGCTCTCGGACCTTCGCGGCGGTCCGGTCCTGGCCGGCGAGATGCCGGCCGACCCGGCGTACCTCTCCTATGCGCTCGCCAGCACCTGTCTGCTCACCCTCCCCCAGCGACAGGCGCTGCTGGAGGCCGACAGTGCTCAGCTCCGGCTCGGGATGCTCCGCCGCACCCTGCACGAGGAGATGCGGGCCATGCGGGCGCTGCCCTCGCTGCCGGCCACCGAGGTCGCCCGGACCCGCTGGTCGCCCAACTGAGGGCTCCGGCTGCCTACTTCAGCGCGAGTCGGAGCAGTCCGTGGCTGGTGCGACCCTCGCTCCAGCCACTGACGCCCAGAGCACGCAGCACCTCGAGGTTCTCCACGACCTCGGCGGCACGCGGGTCGTCCTCGTCCGCAGCGAGCTCACGCAGGCCGTCCATCCAGGCGCTCTCGAAGGACAGGTAGAACACCCCCTGCGCGTCGTCGGCGTGCGAGACCACGTCCTTGAAGCTCTTCGCCTCACCGAGCGATCCCTGGCCCCTCAGCGCCTCGGCGTAGCCCGGCGTGGTGGCGATCGACACCTTGCCCCCACCGGAGGAGACCGTGGCCGGCAGGTCGGACAGCTTCGCGCCGGCCTTCGCCTCGGCCTTGGCGATGACGGCCTCGATCCGTTCCGGGTCTCCGTGGATGAGCACGCCGATCGGGACGTCGGCCGCACTGGCGATGTCCCGCAGGTCGGCGGGTGCATCCCCGCCCACCGAGATGCTCAGGGACTCGCCGAGGAGGGTGATCAGGTCGTCGGGCAGGTCGAGACCGGTGCTCTCCCCGATCAGGTCGCGCAGCGAGAACGGGCTGTCGTCGGTCACCGCCTCGCTCTCCTTCAACGCCTCGACGGCCTTCTCGGGAACCGCGAGGGCCAGCACGGCGGCAGTGTCCTTCGGGAGCGCAGCCACGTGCTCCCCGACGGTCCGGCCCTTCTCGGCCCCGGCGCCACTGCCGGCGAAGGACAGCTCGATGCCTCCGTCGTTGAACTTCAGCACGGCCGCCGCACCCTTGAAGTCCTCGAACGCCTTGGTCAGCTCGTCGCCCGGGCTCTCCCCCGGGGTGCCGCCGGGGTCGCCGAGGGGACCCACCTCGGACTCGAGGGCGTCGCTGACGACCTCGGCACTCCCGGCACCGACGTAGAGGTTCACGATGCCCGGTCCACCCGCTTCCTCGGTCCACTTCTGGAACTCGGCGTTCTCCGAGAGCGGAGCCTTCCTTCCAGCGGAGGCGATCGCCTCAGCGTGCGAGGTGCTGTCGCTCGCGAGCACGTAGTCGTCGGTGAGGGTCCAGCCGAAGTCCTCCCCCTCGGCCTCCGTGCACCTGGCCAGCTTGGCGAACCCGGACTTCGCGCCCTCGGTGTCCGTGACCTGCAGGACGAGCACCGGGGCCGGCTTGCCGTCGCCGAGCAGTACGCCGCCCACGGCGGCACGGCTGCCGATCCAGGGCTGCACGTCCTTGTCGTAGTCGACGGACCTGCACGGCCCCTCCTTGAGCACCTCGTCGAAGAACGACTTCACCAGGTCGGAGTCCGTGGTGACCCCGGTGCGCTCGCGCCAGCTCGGGAACTTGCGCAGGGTCCTGATCGCCTCGATCTTCTGCCCGCCCGAGGGGTCGAGGTCCAGGGTCGCCAGGGCGAAGGTGGACTCGGGGAGCACCTCGGCCGGACGTGGTCCGCTCGCGAAGAACTGCAAGGCTGCGAACCCGCCCCCGGCGATGAGCACGACAGCGACCACCGAGGCCACGACGGCGACCAGGCCGCGGCTGCTGTGGGACTGCGGCGAATGCTCCTGCTCCGAGAGCGCAGCCGTGTCTTCGGTCATGCCTGTTTACCCCCCCGGGTGCAGCGAGAATCTCAGCGCAACAGTACCGAGTCAGGACAGTTCGTCGTCCGGCTTTCGGAGAATCCACACGTAGACGATCGCCCCCAGGACCGCGAAGATCGACCACGTCCAGGCCACGCCCGGAGCGTGCAGCTCGAGCTGCATCGGGGCCTGCGCGCCTTCCTTCATGCCGCGAAGAACGGCGATCTCGTCGGGAGGACCGAGTGCGCGCCCGACGTGGACCATCGCCCACGACGCGACAGCTCCTCCCAGGGCGACCAGGACCACCATCAGCAGCGGGTCGCGCCATCGCCAGATCAGGAGGAGCACGCCGCTGAGGAGTCCGCCGGCAGCGGCGATGACGAAGAACCAGCCGTCGATGGCGACCTGCTTGAGCAGCTCCGCCGGCTCCAGCGACGCCGCGTCGCCGACCTTCGTCACCTCCGGCAACGTGACCACCTGCCACCACACGAGGGCACCCACGAGCCCGGCCACCACGAACCAGACCGCGACGACGAGCGCGTCGAGCGCTCCGGCCGCCAGGGTCGCGTCGGCATCGGCGGACGGCGGTTGCGCGGGCAGCTCCACGTCGGTCCCGGCACCGCCCATCGGGGTGCTCATCCCAGGCACCCGGGTCCGAGCAGGTGCTTGAGGTCGCCGTACAGGGCCGGCGAGGCAGAGACCCGGAGTCGGTCGTCGAGGCGCAGGACCCGGGTCGCGCCCCGGCTGACCAGGCGCAGCCGCACCTCGGTGGTGCCGGGGTGGGTGCGCAGCACCTCCTTGAGCTGCTCGACCACGGGCGGGGTGCACCGCGTGGACGGCAGCGTGATCAGCACCGGGCCGGAGCCGCGGTCGTCCATCACCGGTGTGGAGATCTGCTTGCCGCGGAGCTCGGGCTGGTCCTTGCTCTTGTCGAGGCGGCCCTGGACGGCGACGACGGTGTCCTCGACCAGGAGGTTGGCGGCCAGCTGGTAGTCGCTGGGGAACAGCAGCACGTCGATCGCACCCTCGAGGTCCTCGACGGTGACGATCGCCCAGGCGTTGCCGGTCTTGGTGATCTTGCGCGTCACCGAGGTGATCAGGCCGCAGATGGTGGCGAACGAGCCGTCCGGGCGGTCCTCGTCGGTGAGCAGCTGACCGATGGTGCAGTCGGCGGCTGCGCTGAGCACGTGCTCGAGACCGGTCAGCGGGTGGTCGGAGACGTAGAGCCCGAGCATCTCGCGCTCGTGGCCGAGCAGCGTGGACTTGTCCCACTCCTCGATGTCGGGGACGGTCACGCTGACCCCGAAGCCGCCCTCGTCGGCGTCCATCCCGCCGAAGAGCGAGTCCTGGCCGATGGCCTCGTTGCGCTTGATGTCGACGTACTGGTCGACCGCCAGCTCGTGCACCGCGAGGAGTGCGCGCCGACCGTGCCTCATCTCGTCGTAGGCGCCTGCCTTGACCAACGACTCGATCAGCCGTTTGTTGCAGACCTGGGCCGGCACCTTGTCCATGAAGTCCGCGAAGTCGCTGAACCTGCCCTTCTCGCGCCGGGTCGAGATGATCTGTTCGACGACGTTCCACCCCACGTTGCGGATCGCGGTGAGGCCGAAGCGGATGTCGGTGCCGACGGGGGTGAAGTTGGCCTCCGACTCGTTGACGTCCGGGGGCAGCACCTGGATCTTCATGTGGCGACACTCGTTGAGGTAGATCGCCATCTTGTCCTTGTCGTCCTTCACCGAGGTGAGGAGCGCGGCCATGTACTCGGCCGGGTAGTTCGCCTTCAGGAACGCCGTCCAGTAGGAGACCAGGCCGTAGGCCGCGGAGTGCGCCTTGTTGAAGGCGTAGTCGGAGAACGGCAGCAGCGTGTCCCACAGGGCCTTGATCGCACCGAACGAGAAGCCCCGCTCGGTCATGCCGGCCGAGAAGGTCTCGAACTGCTTGTCCAGCTCCTCCTTCTTCTTCTTGCCCATCGCGCGCCGCAGCAGGTCGGCCTGGCCGAGCGTGTAGCCCGCCAGCTGCTGGGCGATCGCCATCACCTGCTCCTGGTAGACGATCAGCCCGTAGGTCTCGCCGAGCACCTCCTCGAGCGCGTCCGCCAGCTCGGGGTGGAGCGGCTCGACCGGTTCACGACCGGTCTTGCGGCGTGCGTACTTGTTGTGCGAGTCCGCCCCCATCGGACCGGGGCGGTAGAGCGCTCCCACGGCGGAGATGTCCTCGAACACGTCGGGCTGCATGCTGCGCAGCAGCGCCCGCATCGGGCCGCCGTCGAGCTGGAAGACCCCCAGCGTGTCGCCCTTCTGCAGCAGCGAGTACGTCGCCTCGTCGGTCAGCTCGAGCTCCTCGAGCACGATCTTCTCGCCACGGTTGGACTCGATGTTGATCAGCGCGTCGTCGAGGACCGTCAGGTTGCGCAGCCCGAGGAAGTCCATCTTGATCAGGCCGAGCTTCTCGCAGGTCGGGTAGTCGAACTGCGTGATGATCGCGCCGTCGGCCGGACGTCGCATCACCGGGATCACGTCCAGCAGCGGTTCGCTGGACATGATGACGCCGGCGGCGTGCACGCCCCACTGCCGCTTGAGCCCCTCGAGACCGATGGCGGTGTCCACCACGGTGCGCACGTCGCCGTCGCCGTCGTAGAGCGTGCGGAACTCGCCACCCTCGCCGAAGCGCTTGTGCTCGGGGTCGAAGATCTCCTTGAGCGGGACGTCCTTGCCCATCACCGAGGCCGGCATCGCCTTCGTGATCCGGTCCCCCATGGCGAACGGGTAGCCCAGGATCCGCGAGGAGTCCTTGACCGCCTGCTTGGCCTTGATGGTGCCGTAGGTGACGATCATCGAGACCCGGTCGTCGCCGTACTTGTCGGAGACGTAGCGGATCACCTCACCGCGGCGGCGCTCGTCGAAGTCGATGTCGAAGTCGGGCATCGAGACCCGGTCGGGGTTGAGGAAACGCTCGAAGATCAACCCGTGCCGGAGCGGGTCGAGGTCGGTGATCCGCATCGCGTAGGCGCACATCGAGCCCGCGCCCGAACCACGCCCCGGTCCGACCCGGATGCCGTTGTCCTTGGCCCAGTTGATGAAGTCGGCCACCACCAGGAAGTAGCCCGGGAAGCCCATCCCGGTGATCACACCGACCTCGAAGTCCGCCTGCTTGCGAACTGCGTCGGGGATCCCCTGGGGGTAGCGGAAGCGCAGCCCCTTCTCGACCTCCTGCACGAACCAGGAGTTCTCGTCCTCGCCCTCGGGGCACGGGTAGCGCGGCATGTAGGTGCCGTTGCCCTCGGTGAACTCCACCTCGCAGCGTTCGGCGATCAGCAGCGTGTTGTCGCACGCCTCCGGCATCCCGTTGCGGTCCGCCCAGAGCGCGCGCATCTCCGCCGGGGACTTGATGTAGTAGTCGTCGCCGTGGAACTTGAACCGCTTGGGGTCCGACATCACGCTGCCCGAGGACACGCAGAGCAGGTGCTCGTGGGAGGGCGCGTCCTTCTGGTGGACGTAGTGCGAGTCGTTGGTGGCGATCGGCGCGATGCCGAGGTCCTTGCCGAGACGGAGCAGGCCGTCGCGCACCCGGGTCTCGATGTCGAGCCCGTGGTCCATCAGCTCGAGGAAGTAGTTCTCCTTGCCCAGGATCGCCTGGAAGTCTCCCGCGGCCTCCCGGGCCTTGTCGTAGTCACCGATGCGCAGCCAGGTCTGGACCTCACCCGACGGGCAGCCGGTCGTGGCGATCAGACCCGTGGCGTACTCCGCCAGCAGCTCCCGGTCGGCCCGGGGCTGGTAGAAGAAGCCCTCCATGGAGGCCCGCGACGAGAGCCGGAACAGGTTGTGCATGCCCTGTGTGCTCTCCGCGAGCAGCGTCATGTGGGTGTAGGCGCCCGAGCCCGAGACGTCGTCGCTGCCGCCGTCGTTCCATCGCACCCGCTTCTTGTCGAAGCGGGAGGTGTTGGGGGTGAAGTAGGCCTCCATCCCGATGATCGGCTTGACACCGTGGGCCTTCGCCTTGGCCCAGAAGTCGTAGGCGCCGAACACGTTGCCGTGGTCGGTCATCGCGATGGTGTCCATGCCGAGCTCGGCGGTCCGGTCGAACATGTCGTCGAGCCGGGCGGCCCCGTCGAGCATGGAGTACTCGGTGTGGACGTGCAGGTGGACGAAGCCGTCCCTGCTAGCGGAGTTGCCCGGCATGGAGCGCGATCAGCCCTTCCCGAGCTCTTGTGTGGACACCCGTCTTCAGCACAGGCCCGAAGCCGTTCGTGGACCTGGTCGTGCGGGGAAGAAGGTCAGCGTACGTCAGCATGACAGGGCCCCCGGACAGGGACACGGACAGCGACACGGACAGGGACACGGGCCCGGATCGGCCCTCGTCCCGGGACGGTGCGGTTCGGTGCCTAGGCGCCGTTGTTCGCCTCCCAGGCGGCGATGCTCTCATCGATCACGGTGTGCATCACCCGGACGATCCGCTCCGGTCCCAGCTCGGGCACGTGCCGCGCCATCCGCTCCACGATCTCGGCCTCCCGGTCGGGATCGCGGCCCTGTTCCCCCGCCGTCGCCCCGGACGCGGCCTTGTGGTCCTGCACGGCACCGGTGAGCGCCGTACGACGCGCCAGGAGCACGGCGAGCTCGTCGTCCACTGCGTCGATCCGGCGTCGCAGGTAGCCGAGCGGGTCCTCTCCCAGCCAGGCCATCTGCACGTCCGGCACGGCGTCGTAGTAGCTGCTGCCGTCGGTGGACTCGAGCTCGACCAGACCGTGCCTGCGGTAGAAGCCCCTCGCCCGCTCGTTCGCCTGGTAGACCCTCAGCCCGAACCCCCGAGGACGCAGTCCCTTGACCAGGTCGAGGAGCGCCGCACCCACGCCTCGCGCGGGGCGGTGGGGGTGCACGAAGATCAGGTTGAGCCAGTCCCCCTCCAGCAGCACGAACCCGAGGGGGACCTCCTCGCGCACCGCCATCCACAGCTCGCGCTCGGGCGGGTCGAGCAGGTGCAGGCACCAGGTGCGGATCTCCTGCGGCGTCCGGGTGTCGGGCGGGTGGCCGGGAGTCGTCGTGGCCGCCACGAAGACCTCCGGCAGGGTGTACAGGTCGTGACGGAAGCCCGGGCGCAGCTCGAACTCGTCGTCAGTGGGCATGGCGGATCACCTCCAGGGCCTGCGCCAGGTCCTCCGGGTAGGGCGACTCGTACTCCACCTGCTCACCCGTCCCTGGATGTGAGAAGCCGAGCCGGACCGCGTGCAGCCACTGCCGTTCCAGGCCGACCCGGGCGGCGATCGTGGGGTCGGCGCCGTAGGTGAGGTCGCCGACGCAGGGATGCTTGAGCGCTGCCATGTGCACTCTGATCTGGTGCGTCCGACCGGTCTCCAGATGCACCTCCAGCAGGCTCGCGAAGCGGTGCGCCTCCAGCGTCGAGTAGTGCGTGACGCTGTGCTTGCCGTCCTCGCGCACCGTGAACTTCCAGTCCGACTTCGTGTGCCGGCCGATCGGCGCGTCGATCGTGCCCTCGAGAGGGTCCGGGTGCCCCTGCACCAGCGCGTGGTAGGTCTTGTCGACCTCACGGTGGCGGAAGGCGTTCTTCAGCAGCGAGTAGGCCCGTTCGGACTTCGCGATCACCATCACGCCCGACGTACCGACATCGAGGCGTTGCACGATCCCCCGGCGCTCGGGGGCGCCGCTCGTCGCGATCTGGAAGCCGGCACCGCGCAGGTGACCCACCACCGTCGGTCCGGTCCAGCCCATGGAGGGGTGTACGGCGACCCCGACCGGCTTGTCGATCACCACGATCTCTTCGTCGTCGTGCACGATCCCGATCCCCTCGACCACCTCGGCGACCACGTCGAGCGGGTCGTCCTGGCGGGGAAAGATCACGTCGAGCAGGCTTCCCGGCACCAGCCGGTCGGACTTGGCGGCCGCCTTGCCGTCGACCTGGACCAGCTCCCGGGTGAGCAGATCGACCGCTTTGCTCCGTGAGATCCCGAACATGCGTGCGAGCGCCACGTCCACCCGTTCGCCACCCAGACCCTCCGGCACGTGCAGGGTGCGCTGCTCGCCGTCCGCCTCGCTCATGAGTCGCTCGGCCGGGCGTCGTGCGGGTGCCGCGAGCCGTCGAGCCGGATCCCGCGCAGCAGGAACAGCACCATCAGCCCGCCCGCCACGTTGATGCACAGGTCGGCGATGTTGAACACCGGCCAGTTGGGCAGCGCGAAGAAGTCCACCACGTGCCCCCGGAACGGGCCGGGCGCGCGGAAGAGACGGTCGACGAGGTTCCCGGACACCCCGGCGAGGAGCAGTCCGAGGGCGACCGCCCAGCCACGGTGCCGCACCTGGAACGCGTAGTAGACGACCACGCAGGTGGCGACGACCGCCACGAGCGAGATGAACGGGGTCAGCGACGCGCCCGCACTGAAGGCCGCACCCGGGTTGCGCACCAGCCGGAGCTCGAGGATCTCGCCGAAGACCTCCACCGGCGCTCGACCGGTGAGCTGACGCACGGCGAGCTGCTTGCTGAGCAGGTCGGCGAGGAGCGCGACTGCGGCCACGGCGAGGGCCAACCCCGTGCCCGCCCTGCCCGAGCGTCGTGCCGGTGCCCCGGAGTGGGCCGCCGGAGTTGGCGCCGGAGTGGGCGCCGGACGTGACTCCAGAGCTCGGGTCGGGGTCCTCATTCGTAGTCAGCGACGCTCCTCGCGCTGCTTGCAGCTCAGGCAGAGGGTGGCTCGCGGAAACGCCATCAGGCGGTTCTTGCCGATCGCATTGCCGCAGTTCTCGCACTGCCCGTAGGTGCCGTCGGCGATCCGCTCCAGCGCGTGCTGCGACTGCTCCAGCATGTCCCGGGCGTTGTTGACGATGACCATCTCCTGGTCGCGCTCGAACGAGGCGGACCCGACGTCGGCCTGGTCGTGGCCCGCGCCTTCGCCCGAGTTCTCGATCATCCCGGCCAGGTCGCCCTCGACCTCGGCGAGCTCACCGGTCAGCCGCTTCACGTCGTCGCGGAGCTGGGTGCGCACCTCGGCGAGCTCCGCCTTGCTCCACGGGTCCTCGGCCTCGAGCACGACCAGCGTGGCGGGGGCGGGACTCTTCGCCGCACCCGTCGCCGTACCCTTCGCCGGGCTCTTGCGGGACGACGTCTTCTGCGGGGCAGCCTTGGTGGCCACAGCCTTCACCGGTGCTTTCCTTGCCGAGGTCTTCTGTGCCGGAGCCTTCTTGGCCGGGGCCTTCTTCGCGACCGGGGCCTTCTTCGCCGGGGCCTTCTTGGCCGGGGCCTTCTTGGCCGGGGCCTTCTTCGCCGGGGCCTTCTTCGCCGGGGCCTTCTTGCGCCGGGGCCTTCTTCGCCGGGGCCTTCTTCGCGACCGGGGCCTTCTTCGCCGGGGCCTTCTTCGCGACCGGGGCCTTCTTCGCCGGGGCCTTCTTCGCGACCGGGGCCTTCTTCGCCGGGGCCTTCTTCGCGACCGGAGCCTTCTTCGCCGGGGCCTTCTTGGCGGCAGTCTTGGCAGTGGTCTTGGCAGTGGTCTTGGCGGCCTTCGCACTGCCGGCGGAGCTACGCGAGACGACCCTGCGGGCCGCTGCTCCTGCCCGGCTCGCCAAGGACTTTCTGGTCGCTGATGCCATGGCTCTCTGGGGGCCCCTATCGGGTGAAGGTATGAGCTGCGTCGTACGTGGTGGCGCGAGGATATGTTGCCCGTCCATCCCCTTCAACCCGCCGTGCCGCAGGCACCATCCCAACACAGTCGCAGCATTCCTCCCCAGTTCTGGCACACTTGATGCACCGCAAGGCGTGGAGGGGACCAGTACCCGACTGCACGGCCATGAGCGAGCCGGGGACGGTGAGAGCCCGGTGGCACGGCAGCCGGCGAACATCATCCCGGAGCCGCTGGAAGAAACGTGGAGTCCCCCAGGGGTCCCTGCGCAGTAGAACCAGCCGCGGTGGACCCCACCGGGTCACCCACGAAGTGGGTCGGCGAGGACGCATGCGCCGGCCAAGGAGGGTGGTACCGCGGGGGACGGCTCGCGCCGCTCCTCGTCCCTTCGGTTTGGACCTGCTCGACGACGAACCGAAGACGAAGGAAAGCCGTGACTGGTTACACCCCTGTGCCCCCCCAGGTCGACCTGCCCGAGCTCGAGGCCGAGGTCCTCGAGTTCTGGCACGCCGAGAAGGTCTTCGAGAAGTCGGTGGCCCTCAACGAAGGGGGCGACCTCGGGACCTGGACCTTCTACGAGGGCCCGCCCACGGCGAACGGCCGGCCGGGCACCCACCACATCGAGTCGCGGACCTTCAAGGACGTCTTCCCCCGGTTCAAGACGATGCAGGGCTACCAGGTCAACCGCAAGGGTGGCTGGGACTGCCACGGGCTCCCCGTCGAGCTGGCGGTGGAGAAGGAGCTCGGGTTCACCGGCAAGGCGGACATCGAGGCCTTCGGCATCGCCGAGTTCAACGCCCGCTGCCGCGAGTCGGTGCAGCGCCACGTCGACCTCTGGGAGCAGATGACCGACCGGATGGGCTGCTGGATCGACATGCGCCGGCCCTATCGCACGATGGACTCCGAGTACGTCCAGTCGGTCTGGTGGGCCCTGAAGGAGATCCACAGCCGGGGACTGCTCGTCCAGGACTACCGCGTCGCGCCGTACTGCCCGCGAGACGAGACGGGCCTCTCCGACCACGAGGTGGCGCAGGGCTACGAGACCGTCACCGACCCGAGCGTCTACGTCCGGTTCCCGCTGACCTCGGGCACGTGGGCCGGCGACGGCACCACCCCGGGTGCCGCACTTCTGGTGTGGACGACGACGCCGTGGACGCTGGTGTCCAACACGGCGGTGGCCGTGCGTCCTGACGTCACCTACGTCCTCGCCACCGACGGTGCGGAGCGACTGGTCGTGGCCGAGCCCCTGGTGCAGGCAGCGCTCGGCGATGGCTGGACCGTCGAGGGGTCGGTGACGGGTGCGGAGATGGAGCGCTGGACCTACCAGCGGCCCTTCGAGCTGGTCGAGTTCCCCCCGGTCGAGGAGGGCGCCACCGCGCCGCATGTCGTCGTGCTGGCCGACTACGTCACCACGGAGGACGGCACCGGGCTGGTGCACCAGTCCCCCGCCTTCGGCGCAGACGACATGGAGGTGTGCCGCTCCTACGGGCTGCCGGTCGTCGTACCCGTCCGGCCCGACGGCCACTTCGCCGACGACATCGCCCTCGTGGGCGGACAGTTCTTCAAGCACGCGGACGCCGACCTGGTCCGCGACCTGGAGTCTCGTGGCCTGATGTTCCGTCACCAGCCCTACGAGCACAGCTATCCGCACTGCTGGCGGTGCCACACGGCGCTGATGTACTACGCGCAGCCCTCCTGGTACGTCCGCACCACCGAGATCAAGGACGGCTCTGCTCGCGCAGAACGAGCAGACCAACTGGTTCCCGGACACGATCAAGCACGGTCGCTACGGCGACTGGCTGCAGAACAACATCGACTGGGCACTCTCGCGGAGTCGCTACTGGGGCACCCCGCTCCCGATCTGGACCTGCGCCGAGAACCACGAGACCTGCGTGGGGTCCCTGGCCGAGCTCTCCGAGCTGACCGGCACCGACCAGTCGGACCTGGACCCGCACCGGCCCTTCGTCGACGACATCGTCCTGGACTGCCCCACGTGCGGGCAGCGCGCCCACCGCGTGCCGGAGGTGATCGACGCCTGGTTCGACTCCGGTTCGATGCCGTTCGCGCAGTGGGGCTACCCCCACGTCGCTGGCTCGGCAGCGATGCTCGAGCGGGCCTACCCGGCCGACTTCATCTGTGAGGCCATCGACCAGACCCGCGGCTGGTTCTACACCCTGATGGCGGTCGGGACGCTCGTCTTCGAGCAGTCGTCGTACCGCAACGTGCTGTGCCTGGGCCACATCCTGGCCGAGGACGGCCGCAAGATGTCCAAGCACCTGGGCAACATCCTCGAGCCGATCCCGCTGATGGAGGAGCACGGCGCCGATGCCGTGCGCTGGTTCATGGCCGCGGGCGGGTCGCCGTGGGCAGCCCGCCGGGTCGGTCACAGCTCGATCCAGGAGACGGTGCGCAAGGTCCTGCTGACCTACTGGAACACCGTGGCCTTCCACGTGCTCTACGCCAATCTGGCGGGCTGGACCCCCGCGGGCGCCAGCCAGCCCCGGAGCGAGCACTGCCTGGATCGCTGGGCGCTCTCCGAGGCGCACCGGCTGGTCGGTGAGGTCACCGAGGCGATGGAGGGCTTCGACACGCAGCGGGCGGGCACCCTGCTCTCGGCGTACGTGGACGACCTCTCGAACTGGTACGTCCGCCGCTCCCGCCGCCGGTTCTGGGACGGCGACCCGTCGGCGTTGGCGACGCTGCACGAGTGCCTGGCGCTGGTCACCCAGCTGATGGCCCCGCTGGCCCCGTTCATCACCGAGCGGGTGTGGCGCGACCTGGTGGTCGCGAGCGGCGCGGACCGGGCCGAGTCGGTGCACCTGTCGAGCTGGCCGGTTGCGGACCTCGCCCTGGTCGACACCGACCTGTCGGGACAGATGAAGCTGGTCCGCCGGCTGGTGGAGCTCGGCCGGGCCGCCCGCGCCGAGGCGAAGGTGCGGACCAGGCAGCCCCTGCTTCGGGCACTGGTGGCCTCCACGGCCTACGACCGGCTCTCGCCCGAGCTGCGCCGCGAGGTGGCCGAGGAGCTCAACGTCGGCAGCATCGAGCCGCTCACCTCGGCCGGGTCCGACCTGGTCGACCACACCGCCAAGGGCAACTTCCGTGCCCTGGGCAAGCGGTTCTCCCGGGAGACACCTCGGGTGGCCGCGGCGATCGCCGCAGCCGATGCGGGAGCCCTGGCCGCTGCCCTGGCCAGCGACGGGCGGAGCACGGTCGAGGTCGACGGACAACCCGTGGAGGTGCGGCCGGACGAGGTGATCATCTCCGAGCGCCCTCGCGAAGGCTGGTCGGTGGTCAACGAGCAGGGCGAGACCGTGGCGCTCGACCTCGAGATCACCCCCGAGCTGCGCCTTGCGGGTCTGGCCCGCGAGGTCATCCGGATGGTCCAGGAGGCCCGCAAGGCCGCCGGGTTCGACGTCTCGGACCGGATCGTCCTCACCTGGGCGGCACTGGACGGGGAAGGCACCGGTGACGTGGCCCGGGCCGTGGCCGCGCATCGCGACCTGATCGCCGAGGAGGTCCTCGCCACCACGGTCACCGAGTCAACGACGCCGGACGACCTCGTGCAGCGCGACCCGGACCTCGGGTTCGCCTTCACCGCCGAGCGCGCCTGAGCCGGGCGCCCTCGCAGGTTCCTCGCGGGTCCCTCGCAGGGTCCGGCGGGGGTCAGGCCCGCGAGGACCCTTCGGGCCCCGACTCCTCGGAGGAGCCGTCGGTGTCGGCGGTCCCGTCGTGATCACCGCCCGGCTGGGCGTCCGTGTCGTCGTGCTCACCACCGAGGATCGACTTGAGTCGCTTGGGGGCACCCTCGCCCGCTGACTCCGGCGGGGCCGCGCCCTCATGACCCCCGTCGAGGGCCTCGAGCTGCTCGGTGAAGTAGATCTTCAGGCGGCTGCGGTACTCGCGCTCGAAGGCGCGCAGGGTGTCGACCTCGCCGTCGAGGCGCATCCGCTCCTTCTCGAGGTCGCTGAGCAGCTCGCTGCGCCTGGTGTCGGTCTCCGAGTCCAGGTTCTGCGAGCGGCTGCGGGCTTCCTGCTCCACCGTCTCCGCCTCGGTGCGGGCGGCGACCACGATCTGCTCGGCCTCCTCCTTCGCCTCGGCGACCACCTCGTCGGCATTGCGGGTGGCCAGCTCGAGGAGCCTGAGCGCGGCCGAGGACGCCTCGGCAGGGGTGACCACCTTGATGGTCTCGCGCGGCGCGGCGGCAGCCGCCGACCCGGTGGTGACGGACTCGTCGCCTGAGCTCGTGGCCGGGGTCGCCGCCGAGGTCCCGACGCCGCCCGGTGTCGCCTCGAGCTTGGCCCGCAGGTCGTTGCTCTCGGTGATCAGGCGCTCGAGCTCGGCCTCGACCTGGTCGAGGAACTGGTCGACCTCGCCCATGTCGTAGCCCTCGCGCAGGCGCACCGGGGTGAAACGCTTGTTGCTGACGTCCTCCGGTGTGAGCGGCTTGACCTCGTCCTCAGGCGGCATGAGCCTCACCCATCCTCGTTCGTCGACAGCATCTGGTCGTGCGCGGGAAACGATAACGGGTTCCCGTGATCGGTGCAGGCACCTCGGCCACCGTGAAGCGACGAGTGCCTCGCGCCCGGCGTACGCCCCTGCGCCGGGGGCGGCGCCGCCTTCTCAGGAGAGCAGCAGCGCGCGGTTGACCGAGAGCAGGATGTAGCAGATCAGCAGCAGCGCGACGAAGCTGAGATCAATGGCGACACCGCCGAGGCGCAGCGGTGGGAGCACCTTCCGGAGCGCCTTCACCGGCGGGTCGGTGGCGGTGTAGACGCCCTCCAGCACGACCAGCACCGGGCCGCTGGGGGTCCACGAGCGGGCGAACATCTGGATCCAGTCGACGATCAGCCGCACGAACAGCAAGACGATGAACGTGAAGAGCACCGCGTAGACGAGCTGGCCGATGATGTTCACGTGGCGAGCCTAGAGGACCCGGCCCAACGCATCGGCACCCCCTTCAGCTCCGGGTCAGCTCTGGTTGAAGAAGCCGCCCTCGGCGATGCGCTGCTTGTCCTCGGCGGTCACCGAGACGTTGGGGGGAGAGAGCAGGAACACCTTGTTGGTGACCCGCTCGATGGTGCCGCGCACCGAGAAGACCAGGCCTGCGGCGAAGTCGACGAGACGCTTGGCGTCGGTGTCGTTCATCTCCGAGAGGTTCATGATCACCGGGACGCCGTCACGGAAGTTCTCGCCCACGACGCGGGCCTCGTTGTAGGTGCGGGGGTGCAGCGTGGTGATCCGCGACATCACCGCCACCGACGAGCTGGGCCGCGGCGCCTGGGACTCCGGGGTCAGCGCCGGACGACGACGCTCGGAGAGGTTCGCGACCGGTCGGGCAGCAGCCTGGGCGGGCACGGGCTCCGAGCGACGAGCGGGCTCGTCGAACTCGCTGTCGGGGTCGGCGTAGTCGCCGTCAGCGTCCTCGAGCAGGCCGAGGTAGACGCCCATCTTCCGCATCGCGCTCATCAGTTGAATTCCTCTGCTCTAGTGGCGCTGTGTGCCGTGCTCCACGGCACTTCGGACACTACTTGACGACCGGCCTCGGACCGAGCACCGCCGAGCCGATCCGGAGGTGTGTCGCGCCCTCGTGGATCGCCTCCTCGAGGTCGCCGCTCATGCCGGCCGAGACCCACGTGGCCGCAGGCTCCATCCGGCGTACGACGGCCGCGGTCTCGGCCAACCGGGCGAAGGCCTCCCGGGCGTCACCACCGAGCGGTGCGACCCCCATCAGCCCGCGCAGTCGCAGGCCGTCGGACTCGACCACGAGCCGGGCCAGGTCAGGGACCGCGTCGGGCTCGGCCCCGGAGCGCCCGCTCGCGCCGGGCGGGTCGAGACTGACCTGGACGAGGCAGTCGACGTCCCGGCCCGCTTCCGTGGCTCCGCGACTCAGCCCGCGCACGACCTTGGCGCGGTCGACCGACTCCACCACCGAGGAGTAGCCGGCCACCGCGGCCGCCTTGTTGCTCTGCAGGGCACCGATGAAGTGCCAGTCCAGACCCAGGTCGGCGCACTCGGCCGCCTTGTCGACGGCCTCCTGGTGGCGGTTCTCACCGACGTGGCGGACACCGAGATCGGCGAGCAGCCGAACGTCGGAGGCGGGAAAGAACTTGGTGACCACGACGAGTGTGATCTCGGAGGTGGCGCGGCCCGAGTCCGTGCAGGCACGCTCGATCCGGTCGCGCACCGCGGTCAGTGCGGACTCGATCTCGTCGCGTCGCCGGGTGCTCACTTGTTGCTCATCTGGCTCTGGTCCGGATCACGCCGGCGAGACGGCCGGCCCGGGCACCGTCGCGGCGGTAGGAGTAGAGGTCGGGGGACTCCAGCGTGCAGGGCGACACGGGGTGCACCACGACGCCGAGCCGCTCGAGCTGAGCGGTCACCCCGGCTCCGAGGTCCAGCCCGGGGGTGCCCCAGGACGTGGTCGAGGCGGTGGTCGGCTCCCCCGCCGCCACCTCGTCCCGCATCGTCGCCGGCACCTCGTAGCAGCGACCACAGATGTGTGGACCGACCCAGGCCTGCATCGTCCGCGCACCCAGCTGCCGCATCTGCTCGACGCAGGCCGGCACCACACCGGCCGCGACCCCTTTGCGACCTGCGTGGGCCGCCCCGATCACGCCGGCCTCGGGGTCCGCGATCAGGACCGGCACGCAGTCGGCCACGCGCACCATCAGGACCACACCGGGGCGGTCGGTGACCAGGCCGTCGCACTGCTCACGCGGCCCACCCGCCGAGACGACGGCACGCCCGTGCACCTGGTCCATGTCCGCGAGCTCGGCACCGGGCGCGAAGTCGGCGAGCAGGAGCCCGGTGTTGCGCCGTGTGGCCTCCGGGTCGTCCTCGCCGACGAGGGCCAGGTTGAGGCTGTCGAAGGGCACAGCACTGACCCCGTCGTACCTGTCGGTGAACGCCAGGTCGACGGGGCCGGTGCTGCTGCGGAAGGAGTACATCTTCGAGCGCTGGATCCCTACTTCAAGAAGTCGGGGACGTCGAGCTCGTCGTCGTCGAAGACCGGGTTGGTCGACGCCTTGGTCGGACGCTGCGAGCCTCCGACCTCGCCGGCCGGCGCCTGGGCGCCCACCGTGACCGGCTCACGACGCGGCGCTGCGGGCTCGCTGGCCCTGCGCTGCTCGGCGATGGCCCGGGCGGCGGCCCGGGTCTCCTCCTGGCTCTGCGGCTTGGCCTGCGCGGGACGTGGGCGCAGGGACTGCCCCTCGTCACGACGCTTCGGCCGACCACCTTCGAAACCTGCCGCGATCACCGTGACCCGAACCTCGTCGCCGAGCGCGTCGTCGATGGTGGCACCGAAGATGATGTTGGCGTCCGCGTGCACGGCCTCGGCCACCATGGCTGCCGCCTCGTTGATCTCGAACAGGCCGAGGTCGGAACCGCCGGCGATCGAGAGCAGCACGCCCTGGGCGCCGTCGATCGACTCCTCGAGCAGCGGGCTGGACACGGCGAGCTCGGCAGCCTCGACCGCGCGGTTCTCACCGCGGGCCGAACCGATGCCCATCAGGGCCGAACCGGCGTTGGACATCACGGACTTGACGTCGGCGAAGTCGAGGTTGATCAGGCCGGGGGTGGTGATCAGGTCGGTGATGCCCGAGACGCCCTGCAGCAGGACCTGGTCGGCCTGCTTGAACGCGTCCAGCATGCTCACGTTGCGGTCCGAGATCATCAGCAGCTTGTCGTTGGGGATCACGATCAGCGTGTCGACCTCCTCGCGGAGCGCGGCGATGCCCTCCTCGGCGGAGGTTGCGCGGCGGCGGCCCTCGAAGGCGAACGGGCGGGTGACCACACCGATCGTCAGGGCACCCAGCGAGCGGGCGATCTTGGCGACGACCGGGGCGCCACCGGTGCCGGTGCCACCACCCTCGCCTGCGGTGACGAAGACCATGTCGGCGCCCTTGAGCACCTCTTCGATCTCCTCAGAGTGGTCCTCGGCCGCCTGCGCACCCACATCGGGGTTCGCTCCGGCACCGAGTCCACGGGTGAGCTCACGGCCGATGTCGAGCTTGACATCGGCGTCACTCATCAACAGGGCCTGCGCATCTGTGTTGATGGCGATGAACTCGACGCCCTTCAGCCCGACCTCGATCATCCGGTTGACGGCGTTGACTCCACCTCCACCAATACCCACGACCTTGATCACGGCCAGGTAGTTCTGGGGTGCTGCCACGGCGTTGCCTCTCATGTGCTCGCCACCCTGCCCGACTGCAGAGCGACTATCGGATGTTCCTGGGGAAGTCCTCGAGCCGAAAAACCCTAACCCTGAAGTAGAGGGTTAACGTTATGTCAACCTGAGGTTGTGAGATCAAGGTAGGGGCGCAGGCCCGATGAACCCGCGCAACACGCGGGCGACACCAACAGAAACAAGATTTCCGCGACCCGTCGCATCTGAAATGCCAGACGCCCGTGACCCGTCGCATCTGAAAGGTCCCCGCCTTTCAGATGCGACGGGTGGGCGGGTTCTGGGCTTTCAGATGCGACGGGTGGGCGTTATCTGGTGGTGGGTCGGCCGGGAACCGACACGTCGATCCGCTGGCCCGGCCGCTTGAGGAGTACCTCGAGGACCTCGGCCTTCTGGTCGGAGTCCTCGGCGCTGCCCCACAGCACCCTGCGGCCGTTGACCAGCACCAGCTCGATCTCGTCCACCGTGGCCACGTCCACCGTCTCGAGGCGGGCCGCGATCCGCGTCGGGAGCGCGTCGATCACCCGGGCGGTCTCCTGCAGCGCCTCGGTGCGGGTATCCGGCTCGGTGCGGACGAGCGGCAGTCCGCGGGGGCGGGCGTCGTAGGCGCCGAACAACACTCCCTCGGAGTCCAGTGCCTGCAGGCCGTTGCCCCGGTCGAGGACCGCGATCGGGGTCCGCTCGGTGACCTCGAGGCGCACGGTGTGCGGCCAGCGGCGGGACACCTCGACACGGCGTACGGCGGGCAGCGACTCCACCCGCGCCCGGATCGCCTCGAGATCGATGCGCGCGAGCGGGGAGCCGACCGGTACTGCGGCGGTGCGCTTGATCCTCGCCTCCCCCACGCCGGCGGCGCCGGTGACCTCGACTCCTTCCACGGCGACCTGGCTGGAGAAGAACACCAGCCAGACCGAGCCGGACAGCACAGCGACCAGCAGCAGCGCGAGCACGAGGGTCCGGAGTCGGCGCCAGTGGCCGGCGTGCCGGCGCCTGCGGAAGTCCTTGGCAGCGATCCGCACGGTCTCCTCGTCGGGTCCCGCGGACGGCGGCGGGGCACCGCGGGTGCCCTTCGCCTCTCGCGAGCCCTTAAGCATCGACATCGCGGGCACCCCGCTCCTCGAGCAGCTCGAGCACCTCGGGGCCGAGCAGGGTGACGTCGCCCGCGCCGAGGGTGAGCACCACGTCGCCCGGCCGCGCCCGGGCCACGAGGTCTGCGGCGGTGGCGGACCACGACGGCTCGTAGAGCACGTGCTCGGGGTCGAGGGGTACGGCGTCCGCCACCAGGGCGGCGCTCACCCCCGGCTCGGGCTCCTCGCGCGCCACGTAGATGTCCATCACCACCACGTCGTCGGCCGCCCCCAGCGCCACCCCCATGTCGGCACCGAAGATGCGAGTCCTCGAGACCATGTGCGGCTGGAAGGCCACCACCAGCCGACCCTCGCCGGCCAGCGAACGCGCCGCCTGCAGGTCTCCGCGGATCTCGTTGGGGTGGTGCGCATAGCTGTCATAGACGCGTACGCCGTCCACCTGGCCCTTGAGCTCCATCCGCCGGCGGGTCCCGCTGAACGCAGCCAGTCCGCGCGCGAGGTCGCGGAAGCCGAACCCGAGCCGCAGGCCGCAGGCGAGCGCCATCAGGGCGTCGAGGACGTAGTGCCGTCCGGGGATCTGCAGGGTGATCTCACCGAGCCGGGTGCCACGGTCGACCACGGTGAAGGTCGACGTCGACCCCGCGAACCGCACGTCCTCGGCGCGTACCTCGGCGTCCGCACTCTCGCCGACCCGGACCACCGTGAGCCCGCGCTCGACCGCGAGGCGCCCGAGCGCCTCGGCGCCCGGGTCGTCGGCGCACACGACCATGAAGCCGTCGGTCGAGATCTGGTCGACGAAGGTGTCGAACGCGGCCCGGTAGGCCTCCTCGGTGCCGTAGTTGTCGAGGTGGTCCGCCTCGACGTTGGTGACCAGGGCCGCGTGCGGCGAGTAGACGAGGAAGGCGCCGTCGCTCTCGTCGGCCTCGGCGACGAACAGCTCGCCGCTGCCGTGGTGCGCGTTGGAGCCGGTCTCGTTGAGATCGCCGCCGATCGCGAACGACGGGTCGGCACCGGCGTGCTGGAGCGCGACCGTGAGCAGTGAGGTGGTCGTGGTCTTGCCGTGGGTGCCGGCGACGGCGACGACGACCAGGCCCTGCATCACCGACTCCAGGGCAGCCGAGCGCGGGAGCAGCCGCAGCCCCCGCCGGGTCGCCTCGACGACCTCGGGGTTGCTCTCGCGCACTGCCGTGGAGATGACCACGGTGTCGGCCTCGCCGAGGTTGGCCGCGTCGTGGCCGATGTGACAGATCGCGCCGAGTGCTCGCAGGGCCTCCAGGGTGCGCGACTCCTTGGCGTCGCTCCCGGTGACGGCGATCCCGCGGGCCAGCATGATCCGGGCGATGCCGGACAGGCCGGCGCCGCCGATGCCGACGAAGTGCACGGTGCCGAGCTGGTCGGCGGGGAGCAGCGTCTCGGGGATGGGGACCTTCATCGTCGGCTCGCCTTCCGGGAGCGCGCCGTCAGGATCATCTCGGCGAGCTTGTCGTCGGCGTCGAGCGGGATCACGTGCGACGCCGCCGCGGACATGGCCGCGAGGCGGTCGGGGTCGGTCAGCAGGTCGGGCACGGTCGCGCGCACCCACTCAGGGGTGAGCGCCGCGTCGGCGACGAGCAGCCCGCCACCCGCGTCCACGACGGGTCGGGCGTTGTGCGCCTGCTCGCCGTTGCCGATCGGCAGTGGCACGTAGATCGCCGGCAGCCCGACGCCGGAGACCTCGGTGACGGTGTTGCTCCCGGCCCGGCACAGCACGGCGTCGGCGGCGGCGTACGCGAGGTCCATCCGGCTCACGAACGGCACCACGACGTACGCCGGACCGCCGGGCGTGACCTCCGGCGATGCCTCGCCCGAGGGACCCACGATGTGCAGCACCTGGATGCCGGCCTCGGCGAAAGCGGAGGCGGCGGCCGAGACGGACTGGTTCAGCCGGCGTGCCCCCTGCGAGCCGCCGGTGACCAGCAGGGTCGGACGGTCGGGGTCGAGGCCGAAGGACGCCCGCGCCTCGGCGCGCAGGGATGCCCGGTCGAGGGTGCTGATCATCCGGCGGATCGGCAGGCCGATGTAGTGCGCGTGCGGCAGCGCCGTGTCGGGGAAGCTGGTCGCGACGTGCGAGGTGAACCGGGCGCCGAGCCTGTTGGCGATGCCGGGCAGTGCGTTGCCCTCGTGCACGACGAGCGGGAGCCGGCGCTTGCGAGCAGCGAGGTAGGCCGGCACGGAGACGTAGCCGCCGAAGCCGACGACCACGTCGGGCTGGATCCGGTCGATCACCTCGAGGGCAGCCTTCATCGCCGCCGCGCAGCCGGCCGGGCGTGCGCAGCAGGTCGGCTCCCGGCCGGCGCGGCAGCGGGACCGGCGGGATCAGCTCCAGCGGGTAGCCGGCCTCGGGGATCACCCGGGTCTCCAGCCCGCGCGCCGTGCCGAGCGCGGTGACCACGATGTCCGGGTCGCGGCGGCGCAGGGCGTCGGCGGTGGCGAGCAGCGGGGAGGTGTGACCGGCGGTCCCGCCACCGGCCAGCAGGACCCGTCGGGCGCCAGAGGGCTGGACCATCAGGGGCGCCTCGAGCGGGCGCTCCCCGCGGAGATCGCGCCGGGGAACGGGCTGCTTGCCTGGTCCTTGCCCGCCCGTCGGCGCTCGCCGCGGCGGTGCCGGATCGCTGCGGCGGCCTCGGGTTCGGCGCGCGCGAAGCCCACGAGCAGGCCGAGCGCCACCAGCGACGGCACCAGCGCCGAGCCACCGTAGGAGACCAGCGGCAGCGGAATGCCGATCACCGGCAGCAGGGCGAGCACCATGCCGATGTTGATGATCATCTGGGACATCAACCAGATGGTGACACCTGCGGTCACGTAGCGCACGAACGGGTCGGCGGTGCTGATCGCCAGCCGGATGGCGGCGTAGGCGATGGCGCCGAACAGCGCGAGCACCAGCAGCGTGCCGATCAGGCCGAGCTCCTCACCGAGGACGGCGAAGATGAAGTCGGTGTGCGCCTCGGGCAGGGTGCCCCACTTCTGCTGGCTCGCGGACAGGCCCTTGCCGAAGATGCCGCCGCTGGACATGCCGAGCAGCCCGTGGCCGGCCTGCCAGCCGGCCCCCTGGAAGTCCTTGAACGGGTCGATGAAGCTGGTCAGCCGCGCACGACGCTCGGGGTTCGCGGCCGCGAGGTAGAACGCGACCACACCCACCGAGCACAGCGCGAAGCCGAACAGCCGGGCCGGGACGCCGACCACCCAGAGCATCCCGAGCAGGATCGCGAACAGCACCAGGGCCGTGCCGAGGTCGCGCTGGACCACCACCAGCATCGAGATCGCGGCCACGACGGGCACCACCGGGATCAGCGCGTGCCAGGGGTTGGCGAGCAGCTTCTCCTTCTTCGCATAGACGTCCGCACACCACAAGATGATCGCCAGCTTCGCGATCTCCGAGGGCTGCACGGTGAGCGGGCCCAGGGCCAGCCAGTTGCGGTTGCCGTTGACCTCGAAGCCGAGGCTGGTCTGGGTGAGCGAGAGCAGCACGACCGCGATCAGCACCGAGGGCCACGCGAGCAGGCGCAGGAACCTGCGGTTCATCCGGCTGGCCAGCCACGCGGCGGGCAGGCCGAGCAGCACCCAGGTGAGCTGCTTGAGGAAGATGTGGTAGCTGCTGTCGTGCACCCGGTAGGAGTAGACGCTCGAGGAGCTGAGCACCATCATCAGCCCGATCGCCAGCAGCATCGTGGAGGCGCCGAGCAGCAGGTAGTAGGACGTCAGCGGCCGCTCCATGGCGCGCCGCACGGTCTGGGCCCAGCCGGCGAGACCGGTTCTCGAAGGCGCCTGCTGCCGCGTCTCGCTGGTGACGCTCACAGGTCCTCCTCGTCGCCCGAGCCTCGCTGCTCCAGCCTCGCTGCCCATCCTCGCTGCCTAGCCACGCCTCCTGCGAAGCACGGCGGCGGCGAAGGCGTCGCCACGTGCGCCGTAGTTGGCGAACATGTCCATGGAGGCGCATCCCGGGGCCAGGAGAACCGTGTCTCCGGGGTGTGCCAACGTTGCCGCCCCTTCGACGACGCGGTCCATGGGTCCTTCCCCTGCAGTCTCTCCGGGCTGCACTTCGATCACGGGCACATCGGGCGCGTGTCGCGAAAGCGCCTCCCGGATCACGGGCGCGTCCGCACCCAGGAGTACGACGCCCCGCAGCCGTTCGCGCACCGTGGCGACCAGGTCGTCGAAGCCCGCCCCCTTCGCCAGGCCACCCGCGACCCACACCACCGGGTCGTAGGCCTGCAGCGAGGCCAGGGCCGCATGGGGGTTGGTCGCCTTGGAGTCGTCGATCCAGGTCACCTCGTCGATGACGGCGACCTCCGCGATCCGGTGACCGTCCGGCTGGTAGCGCCGCAGCGCCTGGCGCACGGCACCGGCCGAGACTCCGTGGGATCGCGCCAGCGCCGCCGCGGCCAGGGCGTTCGCCACGAAGTGCGGCGCGCTCGTCGCGAGGTCGGCGAGGGTGCACAGCTCGGCCGCCGAGTCCTGACGGTCCTCGACGAACGCCCGGTCGGCGAGCACGTCGTCGACCAGGCCGAGCATCCCCACGCTCGGCGTCCCCAGGGTGAACCCGATGGCGCGGGCGCCCTCCTGCACGTCGGCGTCGCGGACCAGCTGCTCGGTGACCGGGTCGGACGACGTTGTAGACGCACGCTCGCTCGACGCCGGCGAAGATCCGGCCCTTGTCCGCGGCGTAGGCGTCCATGCCCCCCGGGTACCAGTCCAGGTGGTCCTCGGCGACGTTGAGCACCGCGGCGGACTCCGCCTTCATCGAGGAGGTGTAGTGCAGCTGGAAGCTGGAGAGCTCGACGGCCAGCACGTCGTACGGCTCGGGGTCCATCACCGCCTCGACGATCGGCAGCCCCACGTTGCCGCAGGCGACGGCACGCAGCCCGGCGGCGCGGAGCATCGCCGCGAGCATCTGCACGGTCGTGGTCTTGCCGTTGGTCCCGGTCACCGCCAGCCACGGGGCGGGCCGGGCCGGGTCGCGCAGCCGCCAGGCGAGCTCCACCTCCCCCCAGATCGGGACGCCCCTCCCGGCCGCCTGCGCCAGCAGCGGTGCGGTCGGCGCCCATCCGGGTGAGGTCACCACGAGGTCGACGTCGTCGGGCAGGGTCGAGGTCGAGCCCGGTCCCAGCCGGACGGTGGCGCCCAGGCTCCGCAGCAGGTTCGCCCGCTCGCGCCGATCGTCGGCCTCGGAGTCGTCGAGCGCGGTGACCCTGGCACCCAGGAAGGTCAGGTTGTCGGCGGCGGCGTACCCGGAGACGCCGAAGCCGGCCACGACCACGCGTACGTCGCTCCAGTCGCTGTTCCGACCGAGCGACTCGATCTGGTCGGTCATCGCGGGCACCCGGCCGGCGCGGTGCTCATACCCCGGCGACCCATTCGGCGTAGAACACCCCGAGACCTGCGGCGACGAAGATGCCCGCGATCAGCCAGAACCGGATGACGACGGTGATCTCCTCCCAGCCCAGCATCTCGAAGTGGTGGTGCAGTGGAGCCATCCGGAACAGCCGTCTGCCCTTCGTGGCCTTGAAGAACCCGACCTGGAGGATGACCGACAGGGTCTGGATCACGAAGAGCCCACCCAGCAGGGCGAGCAGGAACTCCGTGCGCGTGAGTACGGCGAAGCCGGCGAGCGCGCCACCGAGCGCGAGCGAGCCGGTGTCGCCCATGAAGATCTTGGCCGGCGAGGCGTTCCACCACAGGAACCCGAAGCAGGCGCCGGTGATCGCGGCAGCCACCACCGCGAGGTCCAGCGGGTCGCGCACGTCGTAGCACTTGGGTCCGGGGGCCCGGCCGCACCACTGGTTGTTCTGCCAGATGTTCACGATCGTGTAGGCGCCGAAGGTCATCACCGACGCGCCGGCGGCCAGGCCGTCGAGGCCGTCGGTGAGGTTCACCGCGTTGCTGGCTCCGGCGATCAGCAGCCAGATGAACAGCACCAGCACGATGGCTGGGAGGGTGAGGTCGCGCGGCTCGCGGATGAAGGAGATGGCTTGCCCGCCCGGGGTGCGGAACCGGTCGTCCTCCAGCCACGGGGAGACCGCCAGGGCACCGAACACCAACGCGATCAGGGTCTGGCCGATGAACTTCGCTCGGCTGCGCAGGCCGAGGCTGCGCTGGCGCGAGATCTTGATGTAGTCGTCGAGGAACCCGACCGTGCCGAGGCCGACGAACAGGAAGATCAGCAGCAGCGCCGACGCGCTCGGGGTGTTGCTGGTGGCGTAGGTCGCGATGAAGTAGGCGAGGACCGACGCGAGCACGATCACCAGGCCGCCCATCGTCGGCGTGCCGCGTTTGGTGTGGTGCGTCGTCGGGCCGTCGTCGCGGATCAGCTGGCCGTAGCCGTGCGTGGCGAGCACCCGGATCGCGTAGCGGGTGCCGACGAGCGTGAAGAGCAGGGACAGGCCGCCGGCCAGCAGGATCGCTCTCACCTCACCGACTCCTCTCCGTCGTGCCGATCGGGTGCGGCCACCAGCGCGTCAGCGACCCGTTCGAGGCGTCCGCCACGTGATGCCTTGACCAGGACGACGTCCGGGCCCGCCACATTCTCGCGCAACCAGTCCTCCGCACGGGTGGTGGACTCGACCCGGCGAGTCCTGGGGTCGTCTCCGCGCAGCTCGAGGAGCGCATCGTGGATGCCCTGCGCACCCTGACCGACGACCAGGACGACGTCGATGCCCAGCTGGTCGGCGATCCGGCCGACCTCGCGGTGCTCGGTCTCGGAGTCGGCGCCGAGCTCACGCATCTCGCCCAGCACCGCCACCGTGCGCCTGCCGGAGCCCCCCATCCGGGCGAGGGTCTCGAGCGCCGCGCGCATCGAGTCGGGGTTGGCGTTGTAGGCGTCGTTGACGACCACCAGGCCGTCCGCCCGCTCGTGCAGCTCCATCCGCCACTTCGAGAGCCGGGTGATGGCCCGGAGGCTGGTGGCGACCCGGTCGAACCGAAGACCGGCCGCGAGTGCCGTGGCGCTCACCGCTGCCGCGTTCAGCGCCTGGTGCTCGCCCAGCAGGTGCAGCTCCACGTGCTCGACCTCTCCGCGGAAGGTGAGGTCGAAGCCCGGCCTGCCGAGGTCGTCGAGCTCGACGTCGGTCAGCCGCACGTCGGCCGGACCGGCCCGGCCGAACGTCCAGTGGTGTGCGGAGGTCCGTGCGCCCATCGCCGCGACCAGCGGGTCGTCGGCGTTCAGGACCGCACTTCCGTCGGGCGCAAGCGCCTCGACCAGCTCGCCCTTGGCCAGCGCGATGTTCGCCCGGGAACCGAACTCGCCGATGTGGGCCTTGCCGACGTTGAGGACCAGGGACACGTCCGGAGGCGCGATGGCGCAGAGCTCGGCGAGGTGGCCCACGCCGCGCGCCCCCATCTCCAGGACGAGGTAGCGGGTCAGCTCCTCGCAGCGCAGGACCGTGAGCGGCAGCCCGAGCTCGTTGTTGAAGGACCCGGCGGTGGCCACGGTCGGGCCGCCGTCGCCCAGGACGCGGGAGAGCATGTCCTTCGCGGTGGTCTTGCCCTGCGAACCGGTCACGGCGACCACCGTCAGCGGTGTTCCTCGCTCGCGGCGCCGGACCAGGACGACTCGGGCGAGCTCCTGCAGCGCCACCTGGGTGTCCTCGACGACCACGGTCGGCACCCCGGTGGGCCGACTGCCCAGCACGGCGACCGCTCCGCCCTCGACGGCGCCCGCCGCAAAGTCGTGGCCGTCCACCTGTCCGCCCGCGAACGCCACGAACAGGCCGCCCGGCACCGGCTCGCGGCTGTCGAGGAACGCCTCACCGGTGACCTCGGCTGCCGGGTCGGCGTCCGCGACCGAGCCGCCCACGATCTCGGCGATCTCCGCGATCGTCAGCGCGATCACCGCGCGCTCCGCCCTGCGAGCGCGGCACGCACCTCGTCGCGGTCGTCGAAGGGGTGCACGGTGCCGGCGATCTCCTGTCCGGTCTCGTGGCCCTTGCCGGCGATCACCACGGTGTCCCCGGTGCGGGCCATCTCGATCGCCTCCCGGATCGCCGTACGCCGGTCGCCTATCTCCAGCACCTCGGCGCCGCGTGTGACCCCCGCAGCGCCAGCCAGCACGGCGCGGCGGATGCCGGCCGGGTCCTCGGAGCGCGGGTTGTCGTCGGTGACCACCAGCACGTCGGCCAGCCGGGCACCGATCTCCCCCATCAGGGGCCTCTTGCCGGTGTCGCGGTCGCCTCCGGCACCGATCACCAGCACCAGCCGACCCGTGGTGAGCGTGCGCAGGGCAGCCAGCGCAGCCTCGACCGCGTCGGGCTTGTGGGCGTAGTCGACGATCGCGAGGAAGTCCTGCCCGCCCTCGACCCGTTCCAGCCGGCCGGGCACCCCGCCACCGCGAGCGATCCCGTCGGCGACCTGCCGTGGGTCGAGGCCCGCCTCTCCTGCGAGGGCGATGGCGCACAGCGCGTTCGCGACGTTGAAGTCCCCCGTGAGGGGCACCCAGGCGGGGATCCGCTCGGCCGCCGGAGTGACGACGGTGAAGCCCGACCCCTCGGTCTCCAGCGAGACAGCCTCGGCCCGCCAGTCGGCCTCGGCGCCCGACGGCGAGAAGGTCGCCATCGGCACCGTGGCCTCCTCGAGCAGGCGACGGCCGAAGGCGTCGTCGATGTTGGTGAGGCCGCGGCGGGTGCGCTCGGGTGTGAACAGGGACGCCTTGGCGCAGTAGTAGTCCTCCACGTCGTGGTGGAAGTCGAGGTGGTCCCGGCCGAGGTTGAGGAACGCGGCCACGTCGAAGACCACGCCGGCGACGCGACCCATCACCAGGGCGTGGCTGGAGACCTCCATCGCGCACGCGGTGACGCCCTGCTCCAGCATCACCGCGAACAGGGCGTGCAGGTCCGGCGCCTCGGGAGTGGTCAGCGAGGTCTCCACGTCACGCCCGGCGATCCGGGTGCCGACCGTGCCGATCACCGCCGCGCTCACCCCGCCCGTGGTCAGGGCCCCCTCGAGGAGCCGGGTGGTGGTGGTCTTGCCCTGGGTGCCGGTCACCGCCATCAGCGTCAGCGACGCCGCCGGGTCGCCGTAGAGCCGAGACGCCAGGGCGCCGAGGACGGCACGCGGGTTCTCGAGGACCAGCAGTGGCACGCCCAGCTCGCCGGCGATCAGGGTCCCTGCCTCGTCGGTGAGCACGGCCACGGCGCCGGCAGCGACGGCGTCCGCGGCGTACGCCGCACCGTGCGTCTGGCTGCCCGGGAGCGCAGCGTAGAGGTCTCCGGGACGAACCCGCCGCGAGCTCAGCGAGAGGCCGGTCACCCTCACCTCTCCGGGCGCGGACTCCGTCCCGGACCCGAGGACCGCTCCGGTCCAGCTGCTCACCTGGGCCAGCGGAGTCCGCCGGGGCGAGCTCGGTCGGGTGAGGGGCTCTTCGGGCACCACCCGAGGCTACTCAGTGGCCTGGTCGGCAGCTTCGCGAGCGGCTTCCCGGGCGGCTTTCCGGGCGTCGATCCCCCACTTGATGGGCAGCGCCGACGGCGCGGTGCCGGTCGGGGGGACGGCGTACTTCTGGAGGACGTAGCTCAAGATCTTGCGGAAGACCGGCCCGGCCGTGCCGCCACCGCTGGAGCCCCGGACAGGACGGTTGACCACGACGTAGACGGTGAAGCGGGGCTTGTCGGCCGGAGCGAACCCGGCGAAGGAGACGGCCGTGCTTCCGTCGTAGCACTTGCACTCCTTGCCGACCTGCTGGGCGGTGCCGGTCTTGCCGGCGACGCGGTAGCCCTCGATGCCGGCCCCGGGAGCGGTGCCGACCTCCGGGGTGGTGACCAGCTCCATCATCTCCGCGGTGTCGGCCGCGGCCGCGGCGCTCACCACGCGACGGCGACTGGCGGTCTCGGTGCCCACGTCGTCCCCGGTGCTGGTCGCCGCGCGGCCCCGGACCAGGCTCGGCGTCACGAGCTCGCCGCCGTTGGCCAGGGCGTTGACAGCAGTGGCCATCTGCAGCGCGTTCACCGAGAGCCCCTGCCCGAACGCGATCTGGGCGCGGGTCAGCGTCGACCAGATGGCGGCGGGCGGCAGCAGCCCGCGGGTCTCGCCGGGCAGCCCCACGTCGGTTCGGCGTCCGAGACCGAACTTGTCGAGGTAGGACCACATCTGCGTCGGGGTGAACTCGCTGGCGGCCATCGCAGTGCCGATGTTGGAGCTGCGCGCGAGCACACCGGCCATGGTCAGCCGCATCAGGCCGTGCTCGAACCAGTCACCGATGGTGCGGTCCAGGACCGGGAGCTCCTTGGGGACCTTGATCTTCGTCGTCGGGGTGACCTTGCCCGCGTCGAGCAGGGCTGCGGCGGTGAGCACCTTCTCCACCGAGCCCGGCTCGTAGACGTCGCTGATCGCCCTGCTGTTGAGGACGTTCGCGACCTTCTTGCTCGGCTTGTTGGGGTCGAAGGTCGGGTAGTCGGCGAACGCGAGCAGCTCGCCCGTGCGGGAGTCCATCACCACGGCGGCACCCGACTTCGCCCGCGCCGACTGCACCGCGGCGCGCAGCACGCGCTGGGTGTACCACTGCACGTCCCGGTCGATCGTGAGCTGGAGGTCCTTGCCGTTGACCGGCTTGACCTGGCTGTTCTCGCCCAGCGGGATCCGGTTGCCGCCGCCGACCTCGTAGGTCTCCTTGCCGTTCTTGCCCGCGAGCAGCTTGTCGAAGTTGAGCTCCAGTCCGGCGCCGGTGTCCTCCTCGCCGATCAGGCCGATCAGGTTCGCGCCGACGTCACCGGCGGGATAGGTGCGCAGCGGGTCGGGACGGGTGTCCACGCCGACGTACTCGTACTTCCTCAGCTCGTCCATCACGCTGGAGGCGAGCGTGGAGGGAACCTTGCGCGCGACGTAGACGAAGCGGGTGCCCTTCTTGGTGAGGCGGGACAGCAGGTCGAAGTAGTCCAGGTGCAGGCGCTCGGCCAGGATCTTCGCGATCGCCTCGGCGTTCGGCGTGGTCCGGGTGGGGTCGGCCACGATCATCAGCCCAGCGATCGACTCCGCGAGCGGGACACCGTTGCGGTCCAGGATCCGGCCGCGCTTCGCCGGCAGGTCGATGGAGACCAGGCCCGCTTCCGCAGCACGGGTCGCATAGGCCTTGGAGTCGACGCCCTGGAGCTGGAACAGCCGGGCCCCGAACAGCGAGAGCATCATCGCGATGACCACGAGACCGACCCTGAGCCGCACGTGGGTGGAGCCACGCAGACTGCCCGATCTTCTGGGCTGGGGACGTGTCAATTGTCTGCTCCGGAATCGGCCGAGCGATCGCTGGACTTCTTCCTATCGCCTGCGCCGGTGCCGGTGGTGGAGGTGCCCGGGGTGTCGGTGCGCGAAGTGCCGGTCGTGCCCGCTGTCGTCGGGCCTGCGCCCGGGGGGACGGTGGCCTTCACGATGATCTTCCGCTGCCTGACCGACAGCGGCAGCTTCTCGGGCAACGGGTTGATCCGGACGGCCTCGTCGGGCGTCGCCGGTGTCGGGTTGCCCAGGACGCTCCCGTCACTGAGCCGCACGAACGCGGGCTGCGACGGAGCGACCATCCCGAGCGCCTTGGCAGCGACCGCCAGGTTCTGCGGGTTGCGCAGCTCGTCGAGCTCCATGTCGAGGGACTGCTCCTTGGCGGTGAGCACGTTCACCCGGTCCTGGAGTGCGGTGGCCTTGAACGAGGCCTGCTGCATGTTGGTGTTGAACATCAGCAGGCCGACCACGCCGGCGGCCAGCATGGCGAGCACGAGCACCGCGAACGGCGTACGCGCGGCCTGCGTGCGACCCAGGGGCCGCCTCGGTGGCACCACGGTGAGGCGAGCACGCTCGACGGCGGCGTCCGCGAAGCGAGGGACACGGCGGGCTCCGGCCCTGGCGGAGGTGATCAAGCTGCTCATGCTGCGGTGTCTCCCCGATTTTTCGTTGGCCGGTTGTCGTTGACGCGTTCGACGGCGCGCAGCCGGACCGAGGCTGCGCGCGGGTTCTGCTCGATCTCTGCTTCGGTGGCCTGCTCGGCCCCCCGGGTCACGTTGCGCAGCGGCGGTTCGAAGCCGGCCGGTACGACGGGCAGGTCGTGCGGCACCCGCGAGGTGGTGCCGGCCGCGAAGGCCTGCTTGACCAGCCGGTCCTCGAGCGAGTGGTAGCTCATCACCACGACCCGACCGCCGACCCGGATCGAGTCGACCGCCGCCGGGATCGCGCGGCGCAGGACACCGAGCTCGTCGTTGACCTCGATGCGCAGCGCCTGGAAGGTGCGCTTGGCCGGGTGTCCGCCGGTACGACGGGCCGGCGCCGGGATGGTGTCGCGCAGCAGGTCGACCAGCCGTGCGGAGTCGCTGAACGGCTCGGTCTCGCGGGCCTTGACGATGGCGCGAGCGATCTGCCGGGAGAACTTCTCCTCGCCGTAGCTGCGCAGGATCCGGGCGAGGTCGCGCGGCGGGGTAGGTGTTGAGCACGTCGGCCGCGGTGGGACCTTCGGTGTCGTCCATCCGCATGTCGAGCGGGGCGTCCTCGGCGTAGGCGAAGCCGCGCTCGCGCACGTCGAGCTGCATCGAGGAGACGCCGAGGTCGAACAGGATGCCGTCGGCCGCCTCGATGCCCAGCTCGTCGAGCACCTCGGGGATCTCGTCGTAGACCGCGTGCACCAGGGTGGTGCGACCCTCGAAGGGCGCGAGGCGCGCGCCGGCCAGCTCGAGGGCGTGCGGGTCGCGGTCCACCCCGACGAGGCGTGCCTCGGGACACCGGTCGAGCACCGCCTCGGAGTGCCCGCCGAGGCCGAGGGTGGCGTCGACGAAGACCGCGCCGGGTCGCTCGAGTGCAGGCGCCACCAGGGCAACGACCCGGTCGAGCAGGACCGGGACGTGGGTGGGAGTGCTCATCGGCCCTAGTTCCCCAGCCGGACGACGAGCATGAGGAGGAGTGCCACCCCGCAGGAGGCGGTCGCGGAGAAGCACATCACGGCGAGCGAGTCGCGCACCTCGTGCCGGACCCGTCGTGCGGGTGTGACGGTGCTGCCGCTCATTGGATTCGACCCCCAGGTTGCCCTGATCGTGCTGCGTGACTGCTCGGTTGCGGTGCTGCTGATCTGTTGCTGTCTCGGGATCGCAGGGCCAGGTTCTCCGTCCGCTCGGCTCCCGGTGGGAGGGAAGCGACCCATCTGACACCGGGGAAGGTGCGTCAGAGGAATCTGGGAGGAGCGGACGCGAGCCTCGCCCTGCGATCACCGATGTTGAGTTGTGTGGTGCGTGTCGGGGCGCCCGGTCAGAACCCCGGGAAGATCTCTTCCTGCAGGTTGGCGAAGGCCTGTTCCTGGTCGGCGGTGTAGGTGGTCCAGGCACGTGGCTCCCAGACCTCGATCCGGTCGTAGACCCCGATCACGACCGCGTCGCGCTCGAGGCCGGCGTACTGCCGGAGCTCGGGGGTGATCGTCACCCGTCCCTGCTTGTCGGGCACCTGCTCGGAGGCCAGCGCGAACAGCATCCGGCCGTAGGCGCGGAGGCGGGCGTCGGTCTGCGAGGCGTTCTGGAACTTCTCGGCGAAGACGTCGAAGTCGGCCTGCGTGCGGATGTCGAGGGCGTGTTCCTGGCCTCTGGTGATCACCAGACCCTCCTTCATCTCGTCACGGAACTTCGCCGGGAGGAAGAGGCGCCCCTTCTCGTCGAGCTTGGGGGTGTAGGTACCGGAGAACATCTGCTGCTCCCCTCACCCCAACGCTGCGGTCCAGACACTGCCTGGTCCCTCCACTTCGCACCACTTTACTCCACATCCCTCCACCGTCAACCACTTTCACGCCACTTCGCTCCCTTTTTGCCCGGGATCTTCCCCACCGGGACCCCGGACCGGCAGACCGCCGCGGGCGCCACCGACCGGGCCCGACGACGCTCGGACCTGTCCGAGCACGGCGCGCGTGTGGTGCCATGGGCTTCACTGGACCGCGGGACACCCGGCAAACGTGGCTGGGACCATGGGTGGGGCGATGCGGTGGGGAGAGGTGGACCAGAGGTGGCCGGACCAGGAATGCGGGGCTCTGCGCCGGGTGGCGCCGACGTCGACGAGGTGCGCGAGGTCGCCGAGCGGATCCAGGGCAACATCGCGCGGGTGATCGAGGGCAAGCCCGAGATCGCCCGGTCCGCGCTCGTCGTGCTGCTCGCCGGCGGCCACCTGCTGATCGAGGACGTCCCCGGGGTCGGCAAGACGATGCTGAGCAAGGCGCTGGCCCGCTCCATCGACTGCACCGTGCGCCGGATCCAGTTCACACCGGACCTGCTGCCCTCCGACGTCACCGGGGTCTCGGTGTTCAACCAGGACACCCGGCAGTTCGAGTTCCGCCCGGGCGGGATCTTCGCCAACGTGGTCGTCGGCGACGAGATCAACCGCGCCAGCCCCAAGACCCAGTCGGCGATGCTGGAGTGCATGGAGGAGGCCCAGGTCACCGTCGACGGGACCACCTACTCCCTGGACGCGCCGTTCATGGTGATCGCCACCCAGAACCCGATCGAGATGGAGGGCACCTACGCCCTGCCCGAGGCGCAGCGCGACCGGTTCATGGTGCGCCTGTCGATGGGCTACCCGGTGGAGTCCGCCGAGATCGCGATGCTCTCGGCGCGCGGCGACGGGGTCAGCCCGCTCGAGGAGCTCGAGCCGGTGACCGACGCTGCCGAGGTGCGCAAGCTCATCGAGGTCACCGACGGCGTGCACGTCTCCGAGGTCGTCCAGCGCTACGCGGTCTCCCTGACCACCGCGACCCGGCGCTCCCCCGATCTCCGGCTCGGCGCGTCTCCGCGGGCGACGCTGCACCTGATCCGGGCCTCGAAGGCGTGGGCGGCGATGCAGGGCCGCGAGTACGTGCTGCCGGACGACGTACGCGACCTGGCACCGGAGGTGCTGCCCCACCGGTTGCTGCCGACGATGGAGGCCACGATGAGCGGCCGTCGTACGACCGACGTCGTGATGCACGTGCTCGCCCAGGTCCCGGTTCCCTCACCAGGTCCTCCCGGAAGCTGACCGGGCAGGAGGTGATCGCGTGCGCAACCTGACCGTCCGGGGACGATGCTTCCTCGCCGCGGGAGCTGCGGCGATCATCTGTGGCATGCAGGTCGGCGAGCGCGACTTCGTGCGCATCGGCCTGCTGGCCGCGCTCGTCCCGCTGCTCGCCTGGCTGCTGCTGCGTCCGCACCGAGCGTGAGGTGTGGGTCCGCCGCACCATCAGCGAGCTCCAGGTCGAGGCCGGCGGGACCGCACAGGTCGAGATCCAGGTCGGGAACCCCGGCCGCCGCACCGGGCTCCTGCTGATGGAGGAGGAGCTCCCGGCCGCGCTCGGCGAGCGACAGCGCTTCGTCGTCTCGCCGCTCGCGCCCGGCGCGGAGACCACGCTGCGCTACCTCGTCCGGACCGAGCAACGCGGCCGCTATCCGCTGGGCCCGATCCATGTCCAGGTGGCCGACCCGATGGGCATGGTCGACCTCGACCAGACCCTCCCGACCACCGGCTCGATCCTGGTGACCCCCCGCACCGTGCCGCTCCCGCACATCGCGCTGACCGGGCGCTGGGCCGGCGCCGGCGACAACCGCACCCGGGACCTGCTGGGTGGGGGCAGCCCGGACGTGACGGTGCGGGAGTACCGCCTCGGCGACGACCTGCGGCGGATCCACTGGCCGACCAGTGCGCGGGTCGACGAGCTGATGGTGCGGCGCGAGGAGCAGCAGTGGCAGTCACGCTGCACGTTGCTGATCGACAACCGGCGCACCTCGCACCGTGGCTACGGGGTGAACTCCTCGATGGAGACGGCCGTGTGTGCCGCGGCCTCGATCATGCGCACCCTGGTCGCCCTCGACTTCGAGGTCCGTCTCGTCAGCGCCACGGGACGCTCCTCCTCGCACGGCTGGCACCAGGGGGCCCGGGGAGCCACCCTCCCCGAGCAGCTGGAGCGGCTCGCGCTGATGGGGACGACCCGCAACGAGCAGCTGTCCACCGGCTGGGTCGACGAGTCGTCCCACGGCGGGATGCTGCTCGCCGTGCTCGGCCACCTCGACCAGTCCGACCGCACGTTCTTCGGCGGTCTCGCCAACGCCGGCGACTCGGCGTACGCCGTGGTGCTGGACGTGTCTGGCTGGGACCGCGGGAACCCGGCGGAGGCCCCCGCCACTGCATCGCTGCGCAGCGGGGGCTGGAAGGCCTCCACCCTCGAACGTGACGGGTCGCTCGCCACGGCCTGGCTGGAGCTGGCCCGATGACCTCGACCAGCTATGCCAGGCCCGCCCCGACCACGCCACCGGGGCGACCCCCGCCTGCGTCGGAGAGGTCCACGCCGCGGCGACAGTGGCGACCCGGCCCCACCCTGCTGGCGATGTCGGCCGGCTCGCTGGCGCTGTTCGCGTGGAGCGGGATGGTGGCCCAGCCGCTGGGCTTCCTGGTGCCGACCCTGCTCGTCGGACTGGTGATGGCGCTGGCCGGGAGCGCGCTTCGCTTCCTCGGCTGGGCGCCGTACGCCGTCGCCGGGGCACAGCTGCTCATCGCGCTGCTCTCCCTGAACCTGATCTTCGCCGCGCGAGAGTCGCTGCTGGCGGTGATCCCGACGGAGGACTCGGTGCGCCGGGTCGCCTATGCCGTGGGCAACGGGGCCGCCACCCTGAACCACTACTCGGCCCCGGTCGAGGTCAACCCGACGCACACGAGTGCCCTGCTGCTCTCCTGCGCCCTGGCCGTGCTGCTGGCGGTCGACGTGCTGGGCCTGGGTCTGCGGCGCCCACCCCTGATCGCGCTCCCCCTGCTGGTCACGCTGAGCATCCCGGTCAGCATCCTCAGCGCGACCCTCGCGCTCCCGGTGTTCGTCGGGACGGCGTTGCTGTTCCTGCGGTTGCTCGCGACCGAGAACCTCGATCGCTACGGGTCGTGGAACGGGGACAGACGCGCGGCCGGTCGCACGTCGCAGGGCCCGGTGCTCGCCACCCTGTGGCAGGTCTCGTTGATCGCGGTGCTCGTCTCCCTCGCTGTGGCGCCGATCGTCCCCGTCACCGACCTGCTGGATCGCGAGCTCGGCGGGGCGGGCACCAACGCCGGCCAGGGCGGCCGGTTCCAGCTCACCGCCGTCAACCCGTTCATCCGGCTGCGACGTGACCTGGTCCAGAAGACCAACACCCCGCTCGTGTACGCCGAGACGGAGGCACGCTCCACGTCGTACCTGCGAACGACCGTGCTCGACCAGTTCACCAGTGGCTCCTGGCGTCCATCACCTCGCAACCTGCCCTCCGACAACAACGCCGACGGCGTGTTCCCCAACCCGCCCGGACTGGCGCCGGGGATCGGCGGCGCCGAGGACGAGTGGTCGCTCCGGCTGGCCCCGAGCTTCGGCACCACCTGGCTGCCGCTCCCCTACCCGATCCGCGAGCTCGACATCTCGGGGGGCTGGCGCTACGACAGCCGCACCCTGGACGTGGCCTACGTCGGCGGCCGCTCACCGTCCGAGATCAGCTACACCGCCACCTCGTTCGCGCCGGCGATCACCGCCGATCTCCTCGAGACCAGCGTGCGTGCACCCCTGCGGATCCGCGAACCCATGACCTCGGTCCCCGACGACCTGCCGGACGTGATCACCACCCGCGCCCGGGAGGTGACCGAAGGAGCAGCCGGCAACTTCGCCAAGGCCGTCGCGATCCAGGACTGGTTCCGCCAGGACGGCGGCTTCCGTTACTCCCTGGAGCAGCGCAGCGGGTCCGGGATGGACCTGCTCGCCGCGTTCGTCACCGACGACCGGGTCGGGTACTGCGAGCAGTTCGCCGCCGCGATGGCCGCGATGGGCCGGGCCCTGAACATCCCCTCCCGGGTCGTCGTCGGCTTCCTGGACGGCACCACCCAGCCGGACGGCAAGATCCTCTACACCAGCGACGACCGGCATGCCTGGCCCGAGATGTACTTCTCCGGCCTGGGCTGGGTCCGCTTCGAGCCCACCCCCGGCCAGCGAGCCGGCGCGACGCCCTCGTGGACCCGTGAGTCGGTCTCCGCCCCCGAGCCCTCGGCCGCCCCGAGCGATGCCGCCGAGGACACCCGGGCGCCGGGCGCCGACGCCGCCGCGGCCGAGGCCGGCAGCGGCAACCGCCTCGGGCTGCCGGTCCCGTGGTGGCCGGTCCTGGCCCTGCTGGTCGTGGTGGTGCTGGGGCTGACGCCCACGGCCCTACGGCGGGTGCAGCGCCGACGCAGACTCTCGGGCCGCACCGCCGCAGAGCTCGCCGAGGGCGCCTGGGCCGAGCTGCGGGCCGTCGCGGTCGACCTCGGCCTGGACTGGTCGGAGCACCGTTCGGCACGCGAGCAGGCCACCAGGCTGGTCGGCCAGGTGCAGGCGACGGTCGAGGACCTGAGCGCACTGGACGGGTTGCTGGTCCAGCTGGAGCGGAGTCGCTACGCGCGAGCCGGCGCCGGAGCCGATGAGCGGGAGAGCGTCGATGAGGACCTGCGGGCCCAGACCCGCCACGTCGTGGAGACCTGGCACCAGGTGATGCTCAGGAGCGTCGACCGGCAGCACGAGTGGCGCGGCCGGGTGTGGCCGGTCTCAGTGGTGCAGAGGTAGCCCGAGGTTCAGTAGCCCTGGTTGCGGCGGCGCTCCCAGCGCTGCTCCATGCGCTGCATGAAGGTGCCCTGTCTGGGGGCCTTGTTGCCGGGCCTGCGCGGCGAGCTCGCCGCCGGGGCGCCTCATCTTGCGCGACCGGCGGCCGCCGTCGATCACGTCGAAGCGACGGGGCTGGTCGTCGAAGTCGAAGAGCTGGTCCGCACCGCTGCGCTGCGGCTGGGAGGCCGGCGCGTGGCGTCCACGCCAGGCGGCCAGGCCGATGGTCGCAGAGCCGAGCATCACCACGAAGCCGAGGATGCCGAGCCAGGTCTGCTGGGCGACGGCGCCCCCCATGAGCATCACCACACCGAGGACGAAGACCGACCCCGCGGCGATGGTGCGCATCCGCGCGACCCGCTCGAGGGTGCTGCCACGCAGGGTCGATGCGAACTTGGGGTCCTCTTGGGCAAGCGCATGCTCCATCTGCTCCAGCAGACGAAGCTCCTCTTCGGAGAGTGGCACGGCATCCTCCCGCATGACTGGTCCCTCTTGAGTCTAGGCAGGCTCCCCACAAGTCGGTAGCCGGGATCAGGAAATCGTGATCGATATTTCTCCCGGCCATCGGCTCGGGCCATGGTGTCGCGACATCTGGTCCGAGCAGCGATGCGGACGACAGGGGGTCAGGGACGGTCGCCGATGAGCATCGTCGCCCGGCGTACGGCCCCCCCGCCGAAGCGCAGCGCCGCCGCGTCGGTGGCCCGGTCGACCTCGTCCCAGCCGCGGTCGCGGGCGCCGAGGACGAGCTGACGTTGCACCTGGGCGCGCGGCATCAGTCCCTCGACCCGCACCCCCACCAACCGGATCCGGGCCCGCTGCAGGCCGAGGGCGTCGTACAGCGCCGTCGCGGTCGCGTGGATCTCGCCGGTCCCGTCGGTGGCGTCGGGCAGCGTCCGGGAGCGGGTGATGGTGGTGAAGTCGGCGAATCGCACCTTCAAGGTGACCGTGCGCCCGGCGACCTCGGCGGTCCGCATTCTCACCGCGACCTTGGCGGAGAGCCGGAGGATCTCGCGCAGCACCACTGCCCGGTCGTCGGTGTCACGACCGAAGGTCTCGTCGGCGCCCATGCTCTTGTCGGGGTCCTGGGTGACCCGGCGCGGGGTCAGGGTGCGCCGGTCGGTGCCCCAGGCGAGGTGGTGGATCTGGGTGCCGGCCGCCAGCCCGATGCCCCGCTGGAGGGTGCTCAGCGGCGTGTGGGCGACGTCGCCGACCGTGCGCAGCCCGAGCCGGTGCAACTGGTCGCGGGTCTTCTCCCCCACCCCGTAGAGCTCACCCACGTCGAGGGGGTGCAGGAAGCGGGTCACCTGTCGTGGGGGTACGACGACCACGCCGTCCGGCTTGGCCCGCCGGCTGGCCAGCTTGGCCACCGACACCGAACCGGCCAGCCCGACCGAACAGGTCACCCGCTGCTCGTCGGCGACCCTGGCCCGGATGTGCTCGGCGATCCGCAGCGGGCTGCCGAGACGGCGGGTGGCGCCCGAGACGTCGAGGAACGCCTCGTCCATGGAGACCGCCTCCACCACCGGGGTGATCTGCCGGAAGATCTCCATCACCGAGGAGGAGACCACCTCGAAGTCGGCGTAGTCGGGCGAGATCACCACCGCCTCGGGGCACATCCGCCGGGCGCGGGTCATCGGCAACGCCGAGTGCACGCCGTACTTCCTGGCCGGGTAGTTGGCCGCCAGCACCACCCCCCGGTGTCCCCCACCGATGATCACCGGCACCTCGGCGAGCTCGGGACGGTCCCGGATCGCCACCGAGGCATAGAAGGCGTCCATGTCGACATGGAGGATCGGGACAGTCGTGGGAGAGGTCAGGCATGGGCCCACCAGAGGACGCCCGATCTGCGGGCACCGCAGCGGCGGCCACCACGGCCGGTCCGGACAGGCGGGGGCGCCCAACCACCCCTTCGCTCGTTCCTCGCTCCGGGGGGCCAGTCCCATCCACGGTCGCCCCCGCCCGCCCTGCCCGTCCGTGGCGCCCAGGCGTGGCGTCCGGAGTCGGCGGTCGTCCACACTCGGCTGCCTTGGCGCCGGACCACCAGCACCACGTGCCCACGAAGGACGGGTGGGCTAGCGGATGGCGACGAGGTGGAGCTGGCTGGCGAGAGTGAGGTACTCGGGCCGTTCGGAGACTGCTCGCTCCAGCTCGAGCAGGGCTGCGCCGGCGCCGGGCTCGAGGTCGAGCAGCGAGGAGGGCACCAGGTCGGTGAAGACGCGGATGCCGTGGCTGCAGCGGATGGCGAAGCCGGCCCCCTCGAGCAGGTCGGTGAGCTCCTCGGTGGTGAACCGGTGCTCGCCGGAGCGGTGCTCACCGGCGGGTCGTTCACCGGCGGGTCGCTCGGTCTCGCCCTCGAGCAGGCGCAACGCCTGGGCGAAGTGGCCGGCCATCGCCCGGGCGAGCACGGCCGCGTGGCGCTGGCTGACCACCAGCGAGAGGGCTCCGCCGGGACGCAGCACCGAGGCGATCGACTGCAGTGCCGTGGCCGGGTCGTCGACGAGGCCGAGCACGCCGTGGCACAGGACCAGGTCGGCACCACCCTCGGGCGCCAGGTCACGCAGGGTGCCGAGGTCGCCCTGGAGGCCGGTGACCCGGTCGGCCACACCCTCCTCGTCGGCGCGGCGCGCCAGCGCGGCGAGGGCGTCTGGACTGGGGTCGATGACGGTGATCCGGTTGCCCAGGGCAGCCACCCGGACCGCGAAGCCGCCGGTGCCGCCACCGATGTCGAGGACCTGCTGCTCCTCGGTGTCCTCGAGCAGGGCGCGGACGGCGTCCCAGACCACCGCGGTGCGAGCGGCGGTGCGGCGTTCGAGGGGGCGTTCCATGAGCGCCACCCTAGTAGTCCTGGCCGGGTCATCCCGCGCTCCCCGGGCTGCGGTGCCACAGCTTGCGGGCCACGTCACCAGTGACGGTGCCCGGTGACCCGCCGGCCGGCTTGATGTCGGCGTACGGCGACATCCGGAAGCCGCTGGTGTGCACCATCACCCGGCTCGGGCCAGGAGAGGGCCTGTCGGTGCTGGTGCCGGGCCCCCTCGACGAGGAGCCCAGGGGCAGCCGGTCGATCTCGGCGTGGACGGCGTCCATCCCGCCGCTGCGCCACAGGTCGCTCAACGTCCCGAGGTCCCAGGCGCCGGTCGCCCGCAGCGAGACGCCACGACGGCCGGTCCGGCGCAGCTCGCCGCGGACGACGAGCAGCCACGAACCGAAGACCGTCGCGGCACAGGGCCCCTGCACGTCCTCGAAGAAGGTCGCGTCCACCGGGCCGGTGGCGTCGTCCAGGGTCAGGAAGATGACCCGGCGCCCCGACCGGATCGGCGGGGTCTGGGTGGCCACCTTCACCCCGGCGACCAGCAGCTCACTGTGGCTGCGTGCGGAGAGCAGATCGACGGAGCGGGTGATGCCGAGCCGGTCGAGGAACTCCGCATGGAAGTCGACCACGTGCTTGCTGGCGTCCAGGCCGAGGATGTCCAGCTCGGCCCGCACCCGGTCGCCGTCGGTCATCTCCGGCAGGCCGCTGGGAGTCCCCCCGGCGCTGTCCCCCAGGTCGAGGGTGAGCTGGAAGGACGCGGCGCCGGCGCCGGTCGCCGACCCGGACCTCGACCCGGACCTCGACCCGGACAACCCGCGCGCCCTCTTCGCGCTCGTCCGCTCGGAGGCGCGACGCAACCGGTCGAGGTCGCCGACCTCGAGGAGCAGGTCGCGCCGGGTCAGCCGGTGGCGACGACCGGCGCCGCTCACCCCGATGCCGTGGACGGTGTCGAAGGCGCCGGCCTGCACCAGTCGCTCGACCACCGGGCGGGAGACCTGGGCGCGCTGCCAGAAGTCGGTCAGCGAGGCGTACGGCGCCCCCTCCCGGGCCGCCACGATCCGGCTCACCTCGACGTCGTTGATCCCGCGCACCTCCTCCAGGGCGAGCCGGATGCCCCAGCCGTGGCCCATCTGGGCGCACTGGTCGTTCTGCACCGCCGCCGGCAGCCTGGTGTAGATCCCGCCACGGGGCGCGAACCTGCCGACCCTGGCTGTGACCCGGTCGGGGGCGAGGACGGGAGTGGTGTCGGCCAGCCTCTCCACGGTGTAGGTCGCCTGGCTGGCGTTGACGTCGAGACCGAGCACCGCGATGCCGAGCTGGCGGGCGTCGTCGAGGATCAGCCGCTTGGGGTACATGCCGGGGTCGTGGGTGAGCACGCCGGCGATGAAGTGCGCCGGGTAGTGCGCCTTGAGCCACGCCGACTGGTAGGTCGGCAGCGCGAACGCAGCCGCGTGGGCCTTGCAGAAGCCGAACGAGGCGAAGGCCTCGATCACCTTCCAGATCTGCTCCACCACCGGCAGCGGGTAGCCCCGGCCGAGAGCACGCGGGTAGAACCAGGTCTTCGTCCCGGCCATGCCGTCCTGGTCGCCGAGCGCGCGTCGCCACTCGTCGCCCTCGGCGTAGGTGCAGCCGGTGAACTGGGCGATCATCTCGATCACCTGCTCGTGGAAGACCACCACGCCCCGGGTGCCGCCGAGGATCGGGCGCAGGTCGTCGTGCAGGTAGGTGGCGCTCTTCCAGCCGTTCTTGACCTCGAGGTAGGGCGTGATCATGTCGCTCTTGACCGGCCCCGGCCGGAACAGCGAGATGTCGGTGATGATGTCGGAGAAGTCCTCGATCCCGGACTTGCCGACCAGCTCGCGCTGGCCGGGCGACTCGATCTGGAAGACGCCCAGGGTCTTGGCCGAGGAGATCATCGAGTAGGTGGTGGGGTCGTCGAAGGGCACCTGCACCTCGTCGTCGAGATCGATGTGACGGCCCTCCGTCCGCTCGATCTCGACCACGGCGTGCGCCATCGCCGACTGCATCCGGATGCCGAGCACGTCGAGCTTGAGCAGGCCGAGGTCCTCGACGTCCTCCTTGTCGAACTGGCTCATCGGGTAGCCCAGGAAGCTCCGCTCCACCGGGGTGCGATCGAGCAGGGTGCGGTCGGAGAGGAGCACGCCGCACGGGTGCATCGCGATGTGCCGCGGCAACCCGTCGAGGCTCTCCACCAGCCGGAAGAACAGGTCGAAGGAACCCCACTCCCCGGCCGCCGCCTCACGCGCCATCCCGGTGGACCGCAGCTCGGGAAGGTCGCGCAGCGCCAACCGGGCGTCGCGGGCCCGGATGTGCGGGAACGCCTTGGCGATGGCGTCGATCTCCCCCATCGGCATGCCCAGCGCCGCACCCACGTCCCGGATGGCGTGGCGCACCTTGTAGGTGTCCATCATCGAGACCGTGGCGCACCGGTCGGTGCCGAACCGGTCGAGGATCGCGTCGTAGACCTCGAGCCGGCGGGCGGACTCCACGTCGATGTCGATGTCGGGCAGCGACGCCCGCAGCGGGGAGAGGAACCGCTCCATCAGCAGGCCGTGCCGGATGGGGTCGACCCCGGAGATGCCGAGCAGGTAGTTGACCAGGCTGCCCGCACCCGACCCGCGCGCCGCACTGCGGATGCCGAGCTCGCGGATCATCTCGGTGATGTCGCCGACGGTGAGGAAGTAGGACGCGAAGCCGAGATGGCCGATCGTCGCGAGCTCGTCGTCGAGGCGCTTCCAGATCCGCTGGCGTGGGGCCGGCCCGTAGCGCCACGCGATCGCGCCCTCGCAACGGGCGCGCAGCTCGGCGTCGGCAGTGGTGCCGCCGGCGGCCACCTCGAACTCGGGGAAGTGCACCTCGCCGAGCCCGAGGTCGGCCCGCGGGTCGAGCACGCACTGGTCGGCGACCGTCCGGGTCTGGGCGAGCAGGTCGGTGGCGCCGCGCTCCCCGAGGCCGGCGTAGCGGCAGATCTCCTCGGCGACCTCGTGCATCTGCTTGCCGGACTTCAAGAAGCCCTCGGCGTTGCTGCGGTCGAGGTGGCGGGCGTCCATCGGCACCAGCCGGCGGGCGGCGTCGAGTACGTCGATCGTCGGGGCGTCCAGCCGGTCGGCGAAGCGGACCGCGTTGGAGAGCACGGTCCGCACCCGGGCCGATCGCGCCAGCCCGGCCATCCGGGCGGCGTGCGGGGAGGAACCGGGTCCGGAGCCCGGCAGCCGGTGGGAGACCACCTCGACGACGAGCTGCTCGGGGCCGACCAGGTCGAGCCAGCGGCGCAGCACCGCGCCTCCGAGGTCGTCGCGGCGCGACGTGGCCGCCTGGCCCAGCCCCGAAGCGGGGCCGAGCAGCACCCGAACCTCGCGCCCGGCGACGTGCTCGGCCACCAGCTCGGGAGTGCAGACCGGGGTGCCGCGCTCACCGGCGTGGTGGGTCGCCGAGACCAGCCGGCACACCGCCGCCCACCCGGTCCTGCCGCTGGCCAGGAAGGTGACCCGGGGCAGCCGGGCGTCCCGGGTGGCGCCGCCGCGGGTCGGGGTGCGTGGCCTCCCGGGGGCGGGCGCCGAGCTGGCGAAGGCCAGGTCGACACCGAGCACCGGGCGGATCCCGGCCGCCATCGCCGCCTTGACGAACCGGACCGCACCGTAGGTGCCGTCGCGGTCGGTCAGCGCGAGGGTGTCCATCTCCTGCTCGGCGGCCCGCTCGACCAGCACATGGGGGTGCGAGGCGCCGTACTGCAGCGAGTAACCCGACGCCACATGCAGGTGCACGAAGGGATCAGGCATCACGCAACGCGGATCGGGACGTGCTCGGTCAGGCCCAGGGAACTCTCCACCAGTGCCAGGAACCGGTCGGCGTCACGCACCAGGTCGTCGGCCTCCCGCTCGGTCACGGCACGGCGCGACCCCGCCTCGGCGGCAGCCCGCTTGCCGGCACCAGCGGCGAAGAAGCTCGCCCACTCGCTGAGCTCCGGGGCCACCTCGGCAAGCAGCACCCAGGCGTTCTTCTGACGCCGGCGAGGGCCCTGCGGCGCCGGCTGGGCGCGAGCCGCCAGCAGCGCAGCCGTCGCCCGCAGCGCGGAGACATGGGCGTAGGCGTAGCGCTCCGGGACGCTGGTGCTGGTGATCGCCTCGCGCAGCGACTCGGCCGCTCGCTCGAGGTAGGAGTGCGTCGCGGCGGACAGGAAGTGTGGCGCGCTCGTCCGGTGTGTCATCTGCTCGGTCATGTCGGTCCCCTTCAGTCCATCGCCCGGACGAGCTGCCAGCTGCCCTCGGACCAGCTGAAGACCAGGTCGAAGACACCGAACCCGGGATCGTGCTCCGGCGACTGGAGAGCAGCGACCCTTCCCCGAGCCGCTGTCACCCGCCAGATCTCGCGCTCCCGCAGGAGGTCGGTGTCCACCCCGGCCTGGTCGGCGGTGCGCCTGGTCCACCAGGCGCCGGTCTCCACCCAGTGCGCCACCACCTCGCGCACCTGCCACAACCGGCCCCGCCACAGGAACTGGTCGGGGTCCTCGTCTGCGCCCTTGCGCACCTCCACCGGGTCGTCGTAGCGCCGCACCTTGTGCTCCTCACCATGATCTGCAGCCGTTCGACCCGCTGTCAGTGCCCCGGTGGAGGATGGGGGTCGAGGTCACCCTCCACCGGGACTTGATCGAACATGTGTTCGAACACCTTCAAGGTACACCCCTCCGCCGACAGCCCGTCAAGTGCGAATCCACAGCGGTTCGCTACCTTGGCGGCCCATGAGCGAGAAGTCCCCAGAACCGGCCCCAGAACCGGCCCCGGAACCGGCCCGAACACCCCGCCGTCGCCCGGTTCCGCGCCGAGCTCGCGGCCAGGGGCGGGACCGGGCGGATCGTCGTACTCCCCGACTCGGTGCACACCGCCCAGCTCGCCGCCGACGCGCTCGGCTGCCAGGTCGGCGCGATCGCCAACAGCCTGCTGTTCGCCGTGCCGACCGAGGACGGCGAGGGCGAGCCGCTGCTCCTGCTCACCAGCGGCTCGCACCGGGTGGACACCGACAAGGTGGTGGCGGCGCTGGGCCTCGTCGCGCTCGAGCGCGCCAGGCCCGACTTCGTACGACGCCACACCGGCCAGGTCATCGGCGGAGTCTCGCCCTTCGACCATCCTGCCCCGGTGCGCACCTACCTCGACCCCTGGCTGCGGGAGCACGACGAGATCTGGGCCGCCGCCGGCCACCCGGCAGCCGTGTTCAGCAGCACCTTCGAGGAGCTGCAGCGGATGACGGGGGCGGGCGAGCTGGAGGTGGAGTGACCTCGAGCCGCGGCACGGCCGGCGTGCCCCGACAGCGGGTCACGACATCAGGTGCCGCGCGACCGACGCGGCGATCGGCTGCCCGGTCAGGGCCTCGAAGTAGGTGTAGGCCGGGCTCGGGTTCACCTCGAAACAGAACACCTCGCCGTCCGGGGTGATCTTCAGGTCGATGCCGGCGAAGTCCAGGCCGAGGTCTGCGGCGAGGTCGACACAACGCCCGGAGACCGCTGTCTCCAGCTCGGTGGCGTGCAGCGTCGCCGGCACGTCGGCCTGGGCCGTGGCGTAGCGGTAGTCGGTGGCGGTGCTCGTCACGGCCGAGGCGAACACCTCCTCACCGATCGTGTGCACGCGTACGTCGACGCCGGGGACGTAGGCCTGGAACTGGACGGGACAGGCGCGAACCCGTTCGACGCGGGTCAGGTCGTCGTCGGTCATGGTCTCGACGATCGAGCGGACGCCGCTCACGGACTTGTAGATGACGCGGTCGTGCGAGTGGTAGAACTCCACGGCCGCCGCCGGGTCGTTGGTGATCACCGTCTCCGGGACCGAGAAGCCGTGCCGGGCGATCACCTGGGCCTGGTACGGCTTGGAGGAGTTGCTCACCATCGCTCCGGGACGGTTGAGCATGTGGCCCGGCGCGATGTCCATCCAGGTGGAGAGGATGTCGACCAGCCTCCGGCTGCGCTCGCGCAGCGGCGCGCGCTCCGGAAGATCCCTGACCTCGGGAAGCAGCCGGTCATCCATCAGCCGCGCGTAGCAGCCGGTGACCTCGTGCAGGTTCCAGCGGCGACGGTCGATCCGCAGGAGTCCGTCGACGCCACCGTCGGGGCCCACCGAGAGCTCGAGGTCGATGTCGGCGACCCGGCGCTGGTTGAGGACCACGACGTCGCCACCGGAGTCGACCAGCGCCTCGACGACGTCGGCCAGAGGAGACTCCGTGGGAATGCCCGCGACCAGGATCATCCGGTGCCCCCCGCGTCCAGCAGGCCCGCCACGGCGTCCGCACCCTCTTCCCCCGTCGCTCGCAGGTCCGGTGTCGGGTCGGCCCCCGCGAACAACCAGTCGCCACCGGTTGCCACGAAGTCGAGCCCGAGCAGCGGCGCACCGACGCGCTGCGACAGGGCGCGACAACCGGCCACGACGTACGCCGGGGGGCTGGTCCGAACACCGGGAGCGCCCGCGTGGATCACCCGGTCGCCCGCGACGAGCACCGCCTGAGTGGGCCGGGCACCCGCCGGCTGCGTCGTACGGAACCCGATGCCCGGCAGGCCGACACGCCCCGCCAGCGCGAGCCACTCGGCGGGCCGCAGCCACGGGCCCGGCAGTCCGCGTGGTCCCCCCGGGTTCAGCACGACTCCGGGCAGCGCCGCAAGGATGCTCGTCAGCAGCGCGTAGAGCTCCGAGGTCGCGTAGTCCCGGTCGGCCTCGGCGGTGCGCGCGAGGTGTGCCACGGGCACGGCGACCACCCGGTTGACCACACCTCGCAGGTGCGGGCCGAGCACCGCGCCGTCGGGCAGGGTCACCTCGGTGGTCACCCGGCCCGAGGCCAGGCGGTGGGTCAGGCTCGTGCTGTAGACGATCTCCTCGGTGGTGACCAGACGCAGGCCGGGGAACCCGCGCCGCCGCAGAGCGGCGTGGATCCACGGGCCCGACTCGTCCTGCGGCGCGCAGATCACCGCGTGCTGGATCCGGCCGGCCGCGCCCGCCTCCCCAGCGGGCGCGGCCTCAGGGTCCCCTCGCGTGGCCAGGTCAGGCCTCGGCAAGGCTCTCCTTGTCCTTGAGGTCCTTGTGACCCTTCGCCGTCGCCGCCTGGTCGTTCAGGTCGGGCTCACGGTTCAGGGCACCTGAGCCGAGGTCCGGTCGCAGCTCGGTGCCGATGAAGTGCACCAGCGCCGCCACGGAGTCCTCCAGGGCGGCCAGGCGGGCGTCGAGCGCGGAGGACTCCGCGGACTGCGGACCTCCTCCGGGACCTCCTCCGGCACGGATGCCCCCGCCGCGAATGCCCCCGCCCCGGATCCGGTCGTCGAAGACATCGATGTCACCCTCCCGGGCGAACTGCTTGCCGTCGCCACCTTCGAAGATCTCCTTGCGGTCCTTGATCTGGTTCTTCTCGAACTCCTTGCCCTCCTTGTCCTCCTTGAGCTCCTTGTTCTCCTTGCCGTCCTTGATCTCCTTGCGCGTCTCCTTGAGCTCCTTGATCTCCTTGCGGATCTCCTTGAGCTCGTTCTTGCTGACGTCCTTGAGCTCCTTGCGCTCGATCTTCTCGAGCTTGGACTCCTTGATGATCAGCTTGTCGGCGAGCACGTTCGACTTGACGTGGGCCTGGATGAGCTGTCGGAGATCCGGCCGGTTGCCGATCCGCTGGGAGGCCGGCCGGCCGGGCTCATCTTGTTGTGGCGACCCGGTGGCCCTCAACCAGGCACGCGCGGTGGCCGGGGTCATCGGGGTCCTGCCTGCCGCCCGGAGGGCACCCTGCAGCGAACCGAGCACCCCGGTGACGATCGGCGAGGCGCTGGAGGTCCCGGAGAACGTCTCGGTGTACCAGAACCGCGCGTCGGGGCCGCCCTGGAGGTTGCCGTACCCGGTGCTGGTGACCTCGCGGCCCCAGCCCTGGCAGTCGATGAGCGCCCCGAAGTTGGAGAAGTCGAGCCTCGACCGGTCGGCCCCGTGGCTGCGCCCGTGCGTTCCCGGAGGGGGTGCGCCGGCGCCGACCACGACGGCGCCGCAGTCCCGGTTCGCGCGGTTGTACGGGTTCGTCCAGGTGGCGGGGAAACCCGCCGGCCGGACCGAGTAGAGGGCGTCGTCGAGGTTCTCGGCGCCGTTCCCGGCGGCCTCGACCACGATGACGCCACGACTGGTCGCGTACTGGATCGCGTCGAAGTCGTCGGGCCACCACTCGATGGCGATGTAGCCCAGCTGGTCGTTGCGCGCCTGGAAGCCGTGGCGAGGTCCGGCACGGTGGATCTCGAGCAGCAGGAGGTCACCGGCGTTGAGCCGGTCCGCCGCCAGCCGGATGGTGGTCGCACTGGGCATCGAGAACGCAGCGGCGCTGATCACGGCGTCCGGGCAGATCCCGGTCACGCCGATCGTGTTCCGGTCGCCGCTGATCTCGCCGATCACCGCGGTCCCGTGGTTGGTGTCGGTTCCTCCCGTGCCCACCACGACGCCGCCCTGGGCCGTCGTCAGGTCTTCGTGGTCGAAGCGCCAGCCCCACTCGCAGTCGATGACGTTGACCCCTGCTCCCCCACCACCGGGCCAGGTCCACGCATAGCGTGCGTCGACCCCACCCGGCGCCTGCTCCAGGTAGAGCTGGCTGCCCACGAAGTCGGGGGTGGCCGGCGGCGCATCCGCGGCGTCGGGCGCCATGTCGTTGAGGATCGGCGGCTCCCCCGGTGGCTTGACGTACGCCGCCACGACAGCCTCCTGGCCCGCCAGCTCCTCGGCGAGCTCCTCGAGCTGAGCCGCCGGGGCGTCCACGTGGTAGTAGACCGACAGGTCGGGCACCGGGCCGAACGCCGCCGATGCCGCCTCGGACGCGGCCCGCTGGATCCGCGCCTCCGGACCGAACAGGGGGCGCAGGGTGACGCCGCTGCGGGAGGCCACGGCGTCGATGCCGCGGATGTCGGCACCCCCCGCCGAGGCGACGCCCTCATGGCCGACGCGGAGCACTGCAGCCGGGTCGGCGATGACGATGAGCTCGGGTTGCCCGAAGGCTCCGGCGGCTGCGTCCCGTGACGAGGCCCGACTTGCGGCGGCCTTCTTTGAGCTGGTGCTTGCTTTCTTCCTAGGTGGCATGGCTCCTCCTCAGGGACATGCAGTTGGCGTCGCTGGGACGCGCGGGATCAGGGCGGCCCGTCCGGCGGCACGACGTACGCCGACCGGACCCCCTCCACGTCCAGCAGGTTGCTGGCCAGCTCGGCGGCGGCCTGGTCGTCGGCCACCTCCGTGCTGAACCACACGATCTCGTCGGCGGCCAGGTCGCGGACGCCCGTGGGATCGGAGTGTTGGGCCGAGAGCGAGGCACCGGTCTCCGCCAGCTGCACAAGCTGCCGCTGGACCGGCGAGGCCTCGCCCACCTCGGCCCCGAGAAGCGCCGACGCGAGATCGGCGGACAGCCCGACTGAGATCCTCGGCATGTCGCCTCCGATTCGAATGCCGGTCTGTGCGGCTCACTGCCTGTCGTCGCGAGACGATCTGGATCCGGCAGCCGAACAACGCCGCACTTTTCACCCTGCACCGATGGGTGGTGCCGGTCCATGACCCAGGTTGACCATTGCCCTGCCGGACCGGGCGCGAAAGAATGCCCTCCGTCATCGGAGCCGGGCGACGCTCGCTCTGATCGGCCGGGGTCAGGACGTCCCCGTAGGGTGACCGCCATGTCGCGCGTAGTGGTGATCGGGGGCGGGTACGGCGGGCTGGCGAGCGCGGCCCGCCTCGCCAAGATCGGCCACGAGGTGACCCTGGTCGAGGGCCGCGACCGGCTCGGTGGGGCGGTCGGCCAGGTCGAGCAGGACGGGTTCCGCTGGGACTCCGGACCGACCCACACGCTCCTCCCGGCGGTGCTGCGCGACCTGTTCCGCAAGTCCGGTCGGGCGCTGGAGAAGGAGGTCGAGCTGGTCCCGGTCCAGCCGGTGGCCAGGCACATCTTCGACGACGACGACGAGACCGTGCTCGACCTGCCCGGCGGCAGTCGCGCTGCGCAGATGGAGGCCGTCGAGGCGGCGCTCGGCCACGGGCTGGGCGCCCAGTGGGCGGCGTACGTCGACGCGTTCGCGGACGACTGGGAGTCGCTCCGCCGCGACTGGCTCGAGCGCCCCTTCTCCGCGGACCTCGCCAGCAAGCAGACCAAGGCGCTGCTCTCCACCAGGCTGACCCTGTTCAAGCTGACCCAGAAGGCGTTCAAGGACGAGCGGCTGCGGCAGCTGGCGTGCTACCCGATGGCCCTGGAGGGTCACGACCTGCGCAACGTGCCCGCATGGATGGGGATGTGGACCTACGTCGAGCAGAACTTCGGCGTCTGGACCGTCCCCGGTGGCATGGGCTCGCTGGCCGACGCGCTCGCCGCCCGCCTCGCGACCCGCGGTGTGACGGTGCTGCTCTCCACACCGGCCCTCGACCTGGAGCTCGCCGGCGGCCGGGTCGCAGGTGTCCGCACGGCGCAGGGAGTGATCGACGCCGACCACGTCGTCTGCGCGATCGACCCGCGGCGGCTGCCGGCGCTGCGGCCCCTGGTGGACCGCACGATGCCGGTGATCCCCCCGGTGACCTGCCACATCGGCGTCGTGGGCGAGGTGCCCGACCTGCCGCACGAAGTGGTGCTGCACGGCGACCCGATGGTGGTGCTGCGCACGGGCGGCGAGGCCCCTGCGGGCGCCCATGCCTGGACGCTCCTCGGCCGGGGTCGCCTGGCGGAGGACATCGTCACCGTCATGCAGCGGTCCGGCATCCGGGTCCGCGACCAGATCGAGGTCCGCGTCGACCGGTCACCCCGCGACCTGGTGCAGCTCTGGGGCGGGTCGCCGTACGGCGTGCTCTGGCAGGGCCGCAACACCGTCACCCGGCGCCTCGGTCCCACCACGCCGGTCCCGGGACTGTTCATGGCCGGCGCCCACGCGACGCCCGGGGCAGGTCTGCCCTCGGTCGGGCTCTCGGCGGCGCTGGTCGCGCAGTCGATCGGTCCTGCCTGAGTCGGTCAGGCGTGCACGGACAGGGCGGCGTGGATCTCGCGCGTCGCCTTCGACCGGTTCAGCGTGTAGAAGTGCAGTCCGGGGGCACCGCCCTCCAGCAGGGTGTCGCAGAGCTCGGTCGCGATGGCGATGCCCTCGGCGCGTACGGCGGCCGGGTCGTCCTTCAACGGCTCCAGGCGGGCCATCACCTCGTCGGGGATGTCGCGCCCTGAGAGCTCGACCATCTTCGCCATCGAGGTGAAGTTCAGGATCGGCATGATCCCCGGGACGATCGGGAAGTCGGCGCCCACCGCGTGCGCCCGGTCCACCAGTCCGAAGTAGTCCGAGGCGCGCAGCACCATCTCGGTCACCGCGAACTCCGCACCGGCGTCGTGCTTGGCCTTGAGCACGGCCACGTCGTCGTCCAGGGAGGCGGAGTCACGGTGGCCCTCGGGGAACGCCGCGACCCCCACCGAGAGGTCGCTGGTCCGGCGGATGTGCGCGACGAGCTCGGCGGCGTACTCGATCCCGCCGCTGGTGGAGACCCAGTCCGTGCCCGGTCCGCCGGGCGGGTCACCGCGCAGCGCGAGGACGTTGCGCACGCCGGACCCGGTGAGCGACTCCAGGATCCGGGTGAGCTCCTCGGTGGTGTGCCCGACACAGGTCAGGTGGGCCATCGGCAGCATCGAGGTCTCCTGGGCGATCCGCGCAGTGATCGCCAGGGTCCGGTCGCGCGTCGTACCCCCGGCGCCGTAGGTGACCGAGACGAACGTCGGCCGCAACGGCTCCAGCTCGCTGATCGAGCGCCACAGCACCTCTTCGCCGGCCTCGTCCTTGGGCGGGAAGAACTCGAAGGAGAAGGAGCGACCGCCCTGCCGCAGCAGATCACCGATGCGTGCAGAACCCTGAGACATGGCCCCGAGAATACGGGTCTACGCTCGCCGGATGACCTCGGCGCACGAAGGATGGGACGCCTCCTGGGACGACCGCGCGTTTCGCGAGGACATCGAGTCAGCGTTGCAGGACTTCGTCCGCACCCGGGCCGAGTGGCTCGACCGGCTCGGTCCCGACGCGCAGCGACTGGTCGAGCACGCCCGCGTCAGCGTCGCCGGCGGGAAGCGTTTCCGGGCGGCCTTCTGCTGGTGGGGCCACCACGCGGTGGTCGAGCCTGTCGACCGGCGCGCCCTGCTCCGGGCCTGCGCCTCCCTCGAGCTGTTGCACGCCAGCGCGCTGGTCCACGACGACTACATGGACGCCTCCGACGTACGCCGCGGCCGGCCGGCCACCCACCGCGCGTTCGAGCAGCTGCATCGCGAGCAGGGGTGGTCTGCCAGCCCGGAGCAGTACGGCGCCTCCGCCGCGATCCTGCTCGGCGACCTGCTGCTCAGCTGGTCCGACGAGCTGCTGCGCACCTGCGGCCTGCCCGCCGACCGGGTGCTGGAGGCTCTCGGCTACTTCGACCTGACCAGGAGCGAGGTGGTCACCGGCCAGTTCCTCGACGTCTCCGCGCAGGCGCGAGGATCGGCGGACGTGGACACGGCGATGACCGTGCTGCGCTACAAGTCCGCGAAGTACTCCATCGAACGGCCGCTGCACATCGGCGCCGCCCTCGCCGGGGCCAGCCCGGAGATGATCACCCAGCTCAGCCGGTTCGGCCTGCCGCTGGGCGAGGCGTTCCAGCTGCGCGACGACCTGCTCGGCGTCTTCGGCGACCCGGCCGTGACCGGCAAGCCCGCCGGCGACGACCTGATCGAGGGCAAGCGCACCGTCCTGGTCTCGCTCGCGCTCGACGCGCTGCCCAGCTCCGAGGCGAAGGTGCTCGACTCGGCCCTCGGCACCGCACTCGACCCGAAGCAGGTCGCGCACCTGTGCCGCCTCATCGACGACTCCGGCGCCCGGATGCAGGTCGAGGCCGTGATCAGCCAGCTCACCGAGCGCTCACTGGCCGCCCTCGGCGCAGCCGACGTCACCGACCGGGCCCGCGGCGTACTGGCCGGGCTTGCTGCGCAGGTCACCCAGCGGGCGGGGTGAGGGGGCCGCGGTTTCACTGGGTCCCCAGTGAAACTCACACTCCCCCACCGTTGCAACGCGGGGGAAGTGGTGGAATCACTGGGGACCCAGTGAAACCGCACCAGCTCACAGCGCCAACGCCTGCGCCCGCCGCTTGACCTCGGAGCCGCGGTTCTCGCGGAGGGCGTCGATCGGGCGGCCGGGGAGGGAGTCGTCGGCGGTGAACAGCCAGGTCAGCTTCTCGCGGTCGTCCCATCCTCCGTCCGCGAAGAGGGTGAGCAGGCCCGGCACGCCCTTGACGATCTCGCCCTCCATGATCAGCTCGGCGGGGATCTGCTGACCGGCGCCGGCTGACGGCACGGCCGCGGCGAGCTGGTGCTCACGGATCAGCGTGCGGACCCTGGTCACGCTCACGCCGAGTGCGTCGGCGGCCGCTTTCCAGTCCAGCCATTCGTCGATCAGGGTCTGCAGGGCGTCATCGGGGGTGTTCTCGCTCACGCGGACATGCTCCCACCACGCCTGACCGAGCCGTTCACCTGCCGGATCTGGCCGGGTCGAGCCTCTAAAGTGGGCTCTCAGTCGGGAGCCCTTCCCCGCCCGACGCTGGAGGCCACCGTGGACCGCACTGCCGATGCGCTGATCGGACGCGTCCTCGACGGCCGATACCGCGTGGGCCCGAAGATCGCCCGCGGCGGGATGGCGACCGTCTACGAGGCCACCGACCTCCGCCTGGACCGCACGGTGGCCGTCAAGGTGATGCACGAGGGGTTGGCCGACGACGACGAGTTCGTCCGTCGCTTCCAGCGCGAGGCCCGCTCGGCCGCCCGGCTGGCCCACCACAACGTGGTCGCGGTCTTCGACACCGGCGACGACCACGGCACGCTGTTCCTGGTGATGGAGTACGTCCCCGGCCTCACCATGCGCGACCTGATCCGCAAGGAAGCACCGATGTCTCCGGCCAAGGCGCTGGCCGTCATCGAGCCGGTGCTCGGCGCCCTGGCCTGCGCGCACGACGCCGGCATCATCCATCGCGACGTGAAGCCCGAGAACGTGCTGATGGCCGACGACGGCCGGGTCAAGGTCGCCGACTTCGGGCTGGCGCGCGCCATCAACTCCGAGACCCAGCACACGGCCACCGGTGGGGTGCTGATCGGCACCGTCTCCTACCTCTCCCCCGAGCTCGTGGTCAACGGCAAGGCCGACGCGCGCGCCGACGTCTACGCAGCCGGTGTGCTCATCTACGAGATGCTCACCGGCCACAAGCCGCACCAGGCCGCGAGCCCCATCCAGGTGGCCTACAAGCACGTGCACGAGGACATCCCGGCGCCCTCCGCGTCCACACCCGGCATCCCGCCGTACGTCGACGCGCTCGTCGCCCGCGCCACCGCCCGCGACACCGCGCTGCGACCCGCCGACGCCCGCGTCCTGCTCCATCAGGTACGCCGTGTCCGCAACGCCCTCGACCACGGCGTGATGAGTGACCCCGACCTGATGGAGGACCTGACCCCGACCACCCCGGTCGGCGGCACGCGCACTCCGACCGGCGAGCTGCCGGCCCAGATCATCGAGCCGCAGGACCTCTCCTCGCTCGCCCATGACGACGACGGGTTCTACGACCAGGAGCGCGACGCGGTGGCCCACCGGTCCGCACCACCGCTCGACCGGCCACCGACGATCGCCCCCACGCCCGGCGGTCCTCCGGCTCCGCGGCGATCACGTCGCGGCGCCGTGCTCCTGGCCATCGTGGTCGTGCTGGCCCTGCTCGCCGCCCTCGGCGGCTGGTACCTCGGCGTGGCCCGCTACACCTCCACCCCCGGCGTGATCAACCTCAGCGAGGCCGCCGCCCGGGTCAAGCTCGACGACGAGGGTCTCTCGCTGAAGGTCTCGAAGCAGTCATGGTCCGAGACCGTGGCCAGGGGTGCCGTGATGTCCACCGCACCCGGGCCCGGCGACCGTGTGCTCAAGGGCGGCACCGTCGGCGCCGTCATCTCCCTGGGCCCGGAGCGACACGACGTGCCCGACGTCAGGGGCCAGACCCTCGACGACGCCCAGTTGGCGCTCGAGGACGCCACCCTCGAGTTCGGCGAGGCCATCGAGCGGTTCGACGAGAAGGTCGCCACCGGGCGGGTGATCGGCACCGACCCGGCGCCGGCCACTCCCCTGCGTCGCAACGAGGCCGTCGACCTGATCGTCAGCAAGGGCCCGCGACCGATCAAGATCCCCGACTACACCGGCAAGCCCGCTGCGGCGGCCCAGAAGGCGCTCGAGCAGCTCGGCTTCAAGGTGGCCAGCACGGAGGTCAACAGCGACACCGTGCCGGTCGGCCGGATCGTCAGCCAGAGCCCCGACACGGGCACGGGCAAGAAGGACGACGTGATCTCCCTGGTCGTCTCCAAGGGCCCGGTGATGGTCGAGGTGCCGGACGTCATCGGCAACGGCCTCGAAGCGGCGACCGCCCGCCTCGAGGCCGCCGGCTTCAAGGTGACCGTGCGGCGCGCCAGCCTCTACGTGGGGGTCCAGTACGTCGTGGCGACCGACCCCGGTCGCGGCAGCTCAGCTCCCAAGGGCAGCACCGTGGTGGTCAGCGTCGTCTGAGGCGTCCCGGCGCGCCCGACCATGAGTTGACTGGTGTCACTCCAGTCACACTGGTAACGTCGATCGCTCGCCAGCCGTCACCCGACGGAGGAACCGTGTCCCTTCCCCGACGAACACAGTCCCGACGAACCCAGGCCCGACGAACCCAGGCCCGACGCTCCATGTCCGCACGCCTGACCTCGCTCGTGGTCACCCTCACCGTGGCGGCCCTGCTCCCGCTGCTGCCGTCGGCACCTGCCGTCGCCAGGCCCTGGCCGGGCCATCCGGACCGCTCGATCGTGACCTACGTCGTCCGCCCCGGTGACACCGCGACCGGCCTCGCGGTCCGCTACCACGCCTGGACCGCCGAGCTGGTCAGCCTGAACCGGCTCGGCCCGCGGGGCACCCTGCGCCAGGGCCAGGTGCTGAAGATCCCGATCGTGCGCTCCGCCGTACGCCGGGCACGCGGGCCCGCGAAGCCCGTGACGAAGGCGAAGCCCGTCGGCGAAGCCGTGACGAGGAAGAACCGGCCCGCCCCCGCGCGCCCCGCCCTGCACGCCGTCACCCCACCGGGTCGCGGCTGGCTGCACGCCGATCTGACCCGCAAGCAGGTCCGTCGACTGGTCGCCCGCACCGCTCGGCGCTACGGCGTACCCCCCAAGCTCGCGCTCGCCGTCGCCTGGCAGGAGTCCGGCTGGCAGCAGCGCCGGGTCTCGTCGGCCGGAGCCATCGGCGTGATGCAGGTGATGCCGGACACCGGCCGCTGGATGCGCTGGTACGCCGGCCGCAGGCTGCGGCTGCGCGACACCCACGACAACGTGCTCGCCGGGATCCTGACCCTGCGCACGCTGCGTTCGTCGACTCGGAAGGACAACAACGCGATCGCGGCCTACTACCAGGGCCTCGGCGCGGTGCGGCGGATCGGCTACTACGACGACACCAGGACCTACGTGCGGTCCGTCCGCGCACACGAGCGCAACATCATCCGCACCGGCAGCCCGACCTAGGCCGCTCCGCTCGTAGGCTGCGCCCATGACCCAGGCCCAGCAGACGCGCCGGGTCGCACTGCTCGCCACCCTCGCCCTGCTCGCGATCACGGCCAGCTGGGGCTCGACGTTCTTCCTGATCCACGACCTCCTCGACCGGGTCCCGGTCATGGACTTCCTGGCGGTGCGGTTCACGATCGCGTCGGTGGTGATCCTGCTGGTCTCGCCGCGGGCCGTCCGGCGGCTCTCGCGGGACCGGCTCCGGCACGCGATCGTGCTCGGCGCGCTCTACGGCGGCGCCCAGATCCTGCAGACGACCGGGCTGGCCCACACCGCGGCCAGCGTGTCGGGCTTCATCACCGGGATGTACGTCGTGGCCACTCCCCTGTTCGCCGCGTTGCTGCTGCGTTCGCGGATCGGTGGGCTCACCTGGGCGGCAGTGCTGCTGGCGATCACCGGCCTCGGCGTACTCACCCTGGGCGACGTGTCCTCCGGCCTCGGCGGCCTGGGGTACGGCGAGGCCCTGACTCTTGTCTCGGCGATGATCTATGCGCTGCACATCGTCGGGCTGGGCGCCTGGTCGAACGCGCAGGACGCGCTGGGCATGTCGATCGTGCAGTGCATCGTGATCGCGGTGATCTGCACGGGCGCGGCAGCGCCGGGCGGGATCGTGCTGCCGGCGTCGACCGGGGACTGGCTCTCGGTCGGCTACATGGCGGTGTTCGCCGGTGCCGCGGCGCTGCTCGGCCAGACGTGGGCGCAGGCGCACCTGCCGCCGACGCGGACCGCGATCATCATGAGCATGGAGCCCGTCTTCGCCGCGCTGTTCGCGGTGCTGCTGGGCGGCGAGTCGGTCACCCAGCGGATGCTGCTCGGCGGCGCCCTCGTGCTGGCGGCGATGCTGGTCGTCGAGCTGGTGCCACGACGGAGGATCGGGGCCGAGGTCTCCCACATCGCGGTCTGACTGCCGGGATGCCGACCGACCGAATAGTGGATGCTCGGTCCGCCATCCGGACGATCCGCATAATCTCCTCCCATGGTCGTTGTGATGGCTCCCGGGGCCACGGAGGAGCAGATCGCGCACGTCACGCAGCGCGTCGAGGAGACGGGCGGGCAGGCGTTCGTCAGCCGGGGCGTCGTACGCACCATCATCGGCCTGGTCGGCGACATCGAGTCCTTCCACGGGCTCAACCTGCGGAGCATGGCCGGCGTCCAGGACGTCTACCGGATCTCCGACCCGTTCAAGCTGGTCAGCCGCCAGCACCACCCCGACCGGTCCACGGTCCACGTGGGGCCGAAGGGCAGCAAGGTGCCGATCGGCCCGGAGACGTTCACGTTCATCGCCGGCCCCTGCGCCGTCGAGTCCGCGCAGCAGACGCTGGAGGCCGCCGAGATGGCGAAGGCCGCGGGCGCCAGGCTCCTGCGCGGCGGTGCGTTCAAGCCGCGCACCTCGCCGTACGCCTTCCAGGGCCTCGGCGTGAAGGGTCTCGAGATCCTCTCCGACGTGCGTGAGGTCACCGGGCTGCCGGTCGTCACCGAGGTGGTCGACGCGCGCGACGTCCCGGTCGTCGCCGAGCACGCGGACATGCTCCAGATCGGCACCCGCAACGCCGGCAACTTCGGCCTCCTCCAGGCCGTCGGCGAGTGCGGCAAGCCGGTGCTGCTCAAGCGGGGCATGACGGCCACGATCGAGGAGTGGCTGATGGCGGCGGAGTACGTCGCCCAGCGCGGGAACCTCGACGTGGTCCTGTGCGAGCGCGGCATCCGGACCTTCGAGCCCAGCACCCGCAACACCCTCGACATCTCGGCGATCCCGGTGGTGCAGGCGATCAGCCACCTGCCGATCATCGTCGACCCGTCGCACGCGGGCGGGCGCCGCGACCTCGTCGTACCCCTCTCCCGGGCGGCCATCGCAGTCGGTGCGGACGGGGTGATCGTCGACGTGCACGGCGACCCCGAGCACGCCCTGTGCGACGGCCCCCAGGCGCTCTTCGGTGCGGACCTGCGCGCCCTGGCCCAAGCCGTGCGCCAGCTGCCGCCGGTGGTGGGCCGCCGCTCCTGAGGGAGGCGCCAGGAATCAGGCGCCGAGCATCAGGCGCCGAGGACCCCGACAAGCACCTTCGCGGCCTGCTCCACGTCGCTGCGTGAGACGTCGAGGTGGGTCAGCATCCGGACCCTGGTCGGTCCGACCGCCCCGACGAGCACGCCCTGCTCGCGGGCGGCAGCGACCACCGCGTGGGCGTCGGGCACCTCGACCACGACGATGTTGGTCTCGGTCAGCAGCGGGTCGGCACCGCACGCCTCGGCCAGCAGGCGCGCGTGCTCGTGGTCCTCGGCCATCCGCTCGAGGTGGTGGTCGAGCGCGTAGAGCCCGGCTGCCGCGAGCACGCCGACCTGGCGCATGCCCCCACCCATCCGCTTGCGCAGCACCCTCGCCTGGTCGACCTGCTCGGCGGTGCCCATCATCAGCGAGCCGATGGGGGCACCCAGCCCCTTGGACAGGCACACCGCCATCGTGTCGGCGATCCGGCCGTAGGTCTCCAGCGCAGTGCCGGTCGCAACGTGGGCGTTCCAGATGCGGGCACCGTCGACGTGGATGCGGCACCCGACGTCATCGGCGTGCGCCCGCAGGTCGCGCAGATCGGAGAGGGGCAGCACCGTCCCGCCTGCGAAGTTGTGGGTGTTCTCCACCGAGATCGCCGTGGTCCGCACGAAGAACGGCCCCATGTCCGGGGCGTGCAGGTGCCGGATGGCCGTCGAGGTCGATCTGCCCCTGGTCGTCGCACCCAGGTGCGGCTGGTCAGGCCGGTGAGCGCCCCGTGCGCGCCGAGCTCGGCGCGCAGGATGTGCGCGCGGGACTCGCAGAGCACCTCCTGCCCGGGACCGACCAGCGCCGCGAGCGCGAGCACGTTCGCCATCGACCCCGTGGGGGTGAACAGGGCCGCCTGATGACCGAACAGGTCCGCGATGCGTTCCTGCAGCACCGCGACCGTGGGGTCCTCGCCGTAGACGTCGTCACCCACCTCCGCCTCGGCCATGGCCTTGCGCATGCCTGCGGTCGGGCGGGTCACGGTGTCGGAGCGGAGGTCGATCATGAGCCGAGCCTACGAGTCGACCTCAGCGCAACAGCTCCGGCGTCCTCCAGTCCTTGCCGAGCACATGGTGGTCGGCGAAGGCGAGCACGGTCGCGTTCCAGATCTTGCTGTGCTGCGGCTTCAGGATCCAGTGGTTCTCGTCGGGGAAGTAGAGGAACTTGTGCGGCATCTCGCCGTCCTCGGCCTGCGCCCGCGAGGCCAGGTCCGTCCAGAGCCGCAGGCCCTCCCCGATCGGCACCCGGTAGTCCTTGTCCCCGTGGATGACCAGCATCGGCGTGACGATGTCGTCGGCGAACAGGTGCGGTGAGTTGGCCTCGGCCATCTCCGGGGTCATCTCCCGGCCCCAGTACCACGGCGCGTCGGTCGTCGGTCCGAACTGGTCGAGCGCCCACAGGCTCGCGTGCGTGACGATCGCCCTGAAGCGGTCGGTGTGCCCAGCCACCCAGTTGGCCATGTAGCCGCCGAAGGAGCCACCCATCGCGGCTGTCCTGGTCTCGTCGATGTCGTCGCGGGCGACGGTGGCGTCGGTGGCGGCCATGAGGTCGGTGTACGGCGCCTCGCCCCAGCTGCCCCAGCCGCGGGCGATGAAGTCGAGCCCGTAGCCGGTGGACAGCGCAGGGTCGGGCAGCAGCACGGCATACCCCTGCGCCACCGCGATCCACGGGTTCCAGCGCCACGACCACGCGTTCCACGAACCGAGCGGACCACCGTGGATCCACAGCAGCAGCGGTGCCGGTCGGTCGGCGGACGCGCCCTCGGGGAGCGCCAGCCAGGACCTGACCCGGGTGCCGTCCTCGGCGGTGGCCACGACCTCGGTCAGGGTGCCGGGCAGCACCGGCGACTCGCTCGGGCCGCGCAGGGGGAGCGAGTCCTGGTCAGCCGTGCTGGCGTCGAGACGGACCGGACGCAGGGGCTCGGCGTAGGACGTGCGCATCGCGTAGACCGTCTGACCGTCCGGGGAGACCTGCACCTCGGAGTAGGCGAAGTCGTCGTTCGTGAGCCGGGTGACCTGACCGGTCCCGGCGTTCATCCGGAAGACCGGTGCGCGGCCGTTCTCGTCGGCGACGAGCACCAGTGCAAGACCGTCGGGGGTCCACTCGCACCGGCCGGCTGGCCAGTGGTCCCAGTCCCCGGTGAGGTCGAGCATGCTGCCGTCGCCGACCGCGACGACCGCGATCCTGACGTCGCCGGGATCCTGCGGCGTGGAGCGGCGCTCGCGGACCACCGCGAGCCGCTCACCGTCCGGGCTGAACCGGGGACTGCCGTGCTCGAACTCCGGGTCGTCGACAAGGATGCGCCGCTCACCGCTCGCGACATCGATGACGGCGATCGCCGTCCGCAGACCACCGCGCTCGGGAACACCCCAGGTGGTGGCGATCATCGAACCGTCGGGGCTGATGTCGTACTCCAGGCGCTCCAGCGCGCGACCGGCATCCGGAGTCAGGTCGGTCAGCTCGACCGGTGCCTCGTCGCCGTCGTCGCCCAGCAAGCCGGCGAACAGCCGCGGAGCGTCCGGCCCGAGGTCCTCGTCCCAGAAGCGCACGGGCACGCTCTCGTGGAGGATGGCCGAGACCTTCTTGTCCTTGCGCTCCTTGCGCTTCGCCTTCTCGGCGTCGTGGCTCTCGGAGCTCGGGAACGTGGCGGAGGACAGCGCCACGGTGCCCGCAACGGCGGCGACCCTCACGTCGTCGACACCACCCGGTCGCGACGCGACCACGCGGGCCTCGCCGCCACGGGACGGCAGCAGCCACAGCAGTGCCACCGCATCGTCCTCGTCCTCGTCCTTGGCTGCCGGGTCCGGCCTGGCCGAGGTGAAGAGCAGCGATCCGTCCGGCAGGAAGGCTGCATGGCCCTCGCCCTTGGCGCTGCGGGTCAGCCGCCGCGCAGGACGGTCACCGGACGGGTCGACCTCCCACAGCGCGGTGACGTACCTGGTGCGCTCGGGGTCGAGGGTCTGCACCGCCGTCACCAGTCGGGAGCCGTCCGGGGACAGCGTCAGGCCGGACCCGCGAGGCAGGTCGATGTAGGAGTCGAGGTCGTGGAAGGGGGTCACCATGACTGACTATCACGCCCGTCCTTGCCGGATGAACGCCGCGGAACAGCTAGTTCCCCAGGAGCCCGTCGACGTTCGGCAGCCCGTCGAAGCTGGTGAAGGTCCCGCTGTCGGAGATCTCCATGGCCGCCTGCATGAACCCACCCCAGGCGGTCCGGGCCAGGGTGCCACCCACGCTGATGCGTCGTACGCCGAGCTCGGCGGCCTGCGCGACGGTCGTGAACGGGGCGTTGATGAGCAGGTTCACCGGCTTCGGCGCCACCGCCTCGACGATCGCGACGACGTGCTCGAGCTTGTCGATCCTCGGGGCGTAGAGGCAGTCGGCACCGGCCTCGTCGTAGGCCCGCAGCCGCCGGATGGTCTCGTCGATGTCGGGGCGCCCGGCGACGAAGCCCTCGGATCGCCCGGTGAGGACGATCCCGGTTCCGCTCTCGTCGATCGCCTGCCGTGCTGCGCGGACCCGGTCCACGGCAAGCTCGAACTCGAAGAGGGGGTCCGCATCGGCACCCGACGCGTCCTCGATCGAGAGGCCGGCGATGCCGGTGCCGGCGGCCAGCGCGACGTTGCGCCCGACGTCGACCGGGTCGACCGCGAACCCACCCACGAAGTCAGCGTTCACCGGCACCCGCACGGCGGCCGCGACCACGCGCAGGTGCTCGAGCGCCTGCTCGAGCGTCACCTCGTTGTCGGCGCAGCCCAGCGTCCACGCCAGGCCGGCACTCGTCGTCGCCAGCGCCTTGAAGCCCATTCTCTCGAGCGCGCGAGCGGTTCCTGCATCCCACGGGTTCGGCATCACGAAGCACCCGGACTCGTGCAGCCTGGTGAACTCGGCGATCCGGTCCTCCTGCACGCTCATGGCACACCCCGTTCGCCCCGGCCCCGTTCGCCCGGCCAGGCCCGGCGCAGTGCCCGGCGCTTCACCCTAATCCGATCCGGACGCCACGGGAACGGCCTGAGCCAAGGCCCTGACGCGATCCCGTGGTGCGGTCGAGGGAGAGGCACTAGCGTGTCGGGACACCGCCAGACTGGGCTGGCCCGTTCGCGGGAGGTTGCGCATGCAGGTAGACGACGAGATCGGGACGGGGTCAGGACTGCGCATCCTCGTCGCCGACTCCCTGCCCCGGACCGCCATCGAGGAGCTGGAGGCGCGCGGCCACGAGTGCGTCGTCGACACCGGCCTGGGGGGTTCGGACCTCGCTGACCACATCCAGGGCTTCGACATCCTCGTCGTGCGCAGCACCAAGGTTCCCAAGAAGGTCTTCGGGACCGCCGACCGGCTCGCGCTGGTCATCCGCGCCGGAGCGGGCACCAACACCATCGCCACCGACGCCGCGGCTGCGCGGGGTGTGCTCGTCGCCAACGTCCCGGGACGCAACTCCGCCGCCGTCGCGGAGCTGACCCTGGGACTGCTCCTCGCCCTGGACCGACGGATCCCCGACGCCGTGGCCGACCTGCGCGCCGGCCGCTGGAACAAGAAGACCTACGGCAAGGCCACCGGTCTGCTGGGGCAGACCCTCGGCATCGTGGGGCTCGGCTCGATCGGCCTGGGGGTGGCGGAGCGCGCCGCGTCGTTCGGCGTCAAGGTCCAGGCCGTGGCCAAGCCACGCGAGGCGTACGTCGAGGCGCGCGCGGCCGAGCTGGGGATCACCATGTGCGCCTCCTTGGAGGAGCTGGTGTCCACCTCGGACATCGTCTCGCTGCACGTGCCGTCCGCCGGGGACACGCGGCACCTGGTCGACAAGGCCTTCCTCGATCGGATGCGGCCGGGATCGATCCTGCTGAACACCTCGCGGGGCGACGTCATCGACCAGGCCGCGCTGCTGGAGGCACTCGACGCCGGCCGGGTCCGTGCCGGCCTCGACGTCTACGACGACGAACCCGGCAGCGGCACCGCCGAGTGGGACTCGGACCTGGCCCGGCACCCGGCTGTCGTGGGCACCCACCACATCGGCGCCTCCACCCAGCAGGCCCAGCTGGCCACCGCGGCCGGGGTGGTCGAGATCGTCGACGCCTACACCGAGGGGCAAGCGCGCAACTGCGTGAACCTGGCACCGAGCCGCCTCGGTTCGGTGACGTTGACGGTCCGCCACCTCGACCGGCCCGGGGTGCTGGCGCGCATCCTGGACCTGCTGAGCCAGGCCAGGCTCAACGTCGAGCACATGGAGAACCGGATCTTCAGCGGTGGCGAGGCCGCGGTCGCGTCGATCGACGTCGACGGGTCCCTCCCCTCGGGACTGCTGGCGGAGATCGGCGAGGTGCCCAACGTGCTCGGCGTGTCCGCGACACCGTTCGCGGACGCGGGATGACCGAACCGACATGATCTGGCGATGGGAGGCGAGCGCGTGACCGGGGTGGTGCGTCCGTTCCGCGCCCTGGTCATCCGTCAGGAGTCCGCCGCCGAGAACGTCTCCCAGATGTTCGACGCACTGCCGGCCTCGGAGCGACGGGCGCGGGTGGTCGACACCGGGGCCTACGAGGAGTCGGCGGCGGCCCTCTACGTCTACCGGTTGCGTCGTGGCCACGACCAGCACGTCAGCGTCGTGGGCGAGGTCAGCACCGAGGCCTTCATCGACGGGCGCGTGCGTGGACACGAGGCTGTGCAGCCCGAGCGGGTCGCGGCCCTGGTCGACCACTACTCCTCGGCCACCGTGCGGTCGGAGCTGGTGGCGCTGCTGCATCGTTCCGGCCCGGCCCTCGACGCCGCCATCGCGGCGTGCGTCAGCCAACCGCCCGTGGTCCAGTTCACCGGGCCCGACGAGTGGGAGCAGACCGTGTGGCGGGTGCCCGAGTCCGCCAACCGCTCACTGTCGGAGGAGCTGAGCCGTGACGTGCTCTACGTCGCCGACGGCCACCATCGGGTGGCGGCCAGCCTGAGCGTCTGGCAGCGGGAGGGACGCCCGGCGCAGACCGGCCTGATGTGCGCGATGTTCCCGTTCGGCGGACTCCGGCTGCTGGCCTTCCATCGACGGGTCACCGGTCCGGTTGATCGCGCCAGCCTGCTCAGGCTGCTCACCGACGCGTTCGACTTCTCCGAGATCACCCACCCGGACGAGCGCACCGGCTGCTTCGGGCTCTATGTCGACGGCCGGTGGTACGACGCGGCCCACACCGGCGACCGGCCGCCGGGTGCGGCCGGCCTCGACATCGCGATCCTGAACGAGGAGGTGCTGGGTCCGCTGCTCGGTCTGGACGAGCTGGCGGCCTCCCGGGTGGAGATCACCTCGGCCCTCTCCTCACTGGCCGAGCTGACCAGCGCGTGCGACGAGGACGGCGGGGCGCTCTTCGCCCTGCGTGCTCCTGGCCTCGAACAGCTCACGGAGGTCGCCGACCGCGGCGAGGTGATGCCGCCGAAGACGACGTACTTCGATCCCAAGCCCTATGCCGGGATCTTCCTGCGCTGAAGGCTGGGCACCCTGGTGGCAGGCCCCGTCACGACGCGGGACCCACGCCCGTCACGACTCGGGCTCCTCGCGCAGCCGGGGCGTCGTGAACCCCTCCGGCCTGATGCCGGTCTTGTCCGCGTAGAACTCGCGGATGCGATCCATGTCGGCGCGCACGTTGCCGCTCGGCGAGAACGTCGGTCCCCACCCGACGGTGCGCGACGGGCCGTCGAGGAACGCGAGGGTGATCGGCAGACCACTCTCCTGGGCGATCCGGTAGAAGCCCGACTTCCAGTAGTCGCCCTTGCTGCGGGTCCCCTCGGCGGCCAGGCCCAGCACGAAGGGCTCGTCTCCCTCGGCCTCGGCCATCAGCTCGCGGATGGTGGCACCCGGTGCCCCACGGTCGAGCGCGACCGCCCCGGTCGCCCTGAGCAGTGGCGCCAGCGGCCCCTTGAAGAACTCCTGCTTGACCAGCAGCCTGATCTGGATGCCGTAGTCCCATGCCAGCAGCATGGTGAGCACCCAGTCCCAGTTGGACGTGTGCGGGGCGCCGACGAGAACGCCGCGTTGCGGGACCGTCCCGACCGTCTTCCAGCGAACGGCCCGGAGCACGAGTCGGGCGAGGGTGCGGCGCAGCAGAAACCGTCGGTTCACGGCGTGACCGTACAACGAGGGTGGCTGGGCAGGCAGCGAGAGGCACGCGCTCCGGGCGGGTGGGCGGTGAGTGCGCCGACCTCAGAGGTTCCCGATGGCCGAGGTGATCGTGATCCGGATCGCGACGCGCGCCGGGTTCTCCCGCGGCTGCCGATAGCGCTCGGCGTAGCGGCGTACGGCCTCGGCGACCGACTCCGGATCGTCCCGGACCTCGGCGGTGCCCTCGATCGTCGACCAGCGCCGACCCTCGACCTGGCAGACCGCGACGCGAGCATCGAGACCCGCGCGGAGGTTGGCGACCTTCTGCGAGGTCCCGGAGGTGATGGCCCAGGCCACACCGTTCGAGACGTCCACCACCACGCCCATGGGTACGACGTGGGGCGAGCCGTCGCGGCGCAGGGTGGTCACGGTGCACAGGTGCCGCTCCCGCCAGAACTCGAGGTGCTCGCCGACGAGCTCACGAACGCGCGGCATCGGGAGCGTCAGGCCTTCCGCAGCATCTCGGCGACCAGGAAGGACAGCTCGAGCGACTGCACCCGGTTCAGGCGGGGGTCGCAGACCGACTCGTAGCGGTTGCCCAGGTCGACCTCGAGCAGCTCCTCGCCGCCGCCCACGCACTCGGTGACGTCGTCACCGGTGAGCTCGACGTGCAGGCCTCCGGGCCAGGTGCCGACGGAGCGGTGCACGTCGAAGAAGCCCTGGACCTCCTCGATCACGTCGCCGAAGCGGCGCGTCTTGTAGCCCGAGGACGCCTCGAAGGTGTTGCCGTGCATCGGGTCGCAGACCCACGCCACCTCGAGCCCGGCGGCGTCCACCTTCGCCAGCAGCGGCGGCAGGAGCTCACGGATCCGGCCCGCCCCCATGCGGGTGATGAAGGTCAGCCGGCCCGGCTCGTTCGCGGGGTTCAGTCGCGCGGCGAGCGCGATCGCGTCGTCGGCGGAGGTGGTGGGCCCGAGCTTCACGCCGATCGGGTTCCTGATGTGGCTGAGCAGCTCGACGTGGGCACCGTCGAGCTGGCGGGTGCGCTCGCCGATCCACACGAAGTGGCTGGAGGTGTCGTAGGGCAGCTGGGTGCGGCTGTCGATGCGGGTCATCGCGTGCTCGTACTCCAGCAGCAGCGCCTCGTGGCTGGAGTGGAAGTCGACGCGGTGGAACTCGTCCGGGTCTGCGCCGATCGCCTTCATGAAGTTCAGGGCGCGGTCGATCTCGGCGGCCACCCGCTCGTACTGGCGGCCCACCTCCGAGCCGAGCACGAAGTCGGTGTTCCAGGTGTGCACCTGGCGCAGGTCGGCGTAGCCACCGGTGACGAAGGCGCGCACGAGGTTGAGGGTCGCCGAGGACGCGTGGTAGGTCTCCACCAGCCGGTGCGGGTCGTGCACCCGGGACTCGGGGGTGAACTCGAACCCGTTGACGGCGTCGCCGCGGTAGGCCGGCAGCGTCACCCCGTTGCGGGTCTCGAGGTCGGAGGACCGGGGCTTGGCGTACTGCCCCGCCAGACGCCCCAGCTTGACCACCGGCACCGAGGCGGCGTAGGTGAGCACCACGGCCATCTGGAGCAGCACGCGCAGCTTGTTGCGGGTGTTGTCGGCGGTCACGCCGGCGAACGTCTCGGCACAGTCACCGCCCTGGAGCAGGAACGCCTCGCCACGCGCCACGGCCCCCAGCTTGGTCCGGAGCGTGTCGCACTCACCGGCGAAGACGAGCGGCGACATGCTGCGCAGTGCGGTGACGGCGGCGTCGACGGCCGTCGGGTCGGCGTACGTCGGCTGCTGGGCCGGGCCCAGGGCGTGCAGCTCGGCCAGCGTGGGCAGGGACTTGTGGAGCACCTGCCAAGCCTACGCGGCCCGGTGATCCGGTCGGCGAACCGGCCAGGAGACAGGCCAGCAGACAGGTCAGCTGTCGACCTGGCTCAGGTCCATCTCCTTGCGGGCCGCACGGTCGCCGCGGGTGAGGAACCAGGTCAGCAGCCAGAGCCCGATCCCGACACCCAGCAGGATCAGTGCGATCCGGTACTGCTCCAGCTGCTCGCTGTTGCGGGCCCACGGACCCGCGAGGAACGCACAGGTGAGCGCCCCGACCCAGGGCAGCAACGTGGGCGCCCGGAAGTGGTCGCGTGACTCGCCGTCGCCGTAGGGGCGTCGACGGATCACGAGCAGCGAGATGTTCACGACCGTGAACACCGACAGCAGCAGCAGCGAGGTCGTCCCACCCAGAAGCGTGATGTTGGCCGCGCCGTCGGAGGAGGCGTTGGCCCGCACCACGTAGGCGATCAGCCCGAAGGCCAGCAGGGTCGTGAAGATGATCGAGACCCAGGGCGTACGACGGGTCCGGTGCACCTTGCCCAGCGCCTTCGGCAGCACGCCTGCGTTGGCCATGCCGTAGAGCAGCCGGCTCGCCATCAGCATGTTGATCAGCGCCGAGTTGGCGACGGCGAACATCGCGATGAACGGGAAGATCTTGTCGAAGGGCACATCGGGAGCGCCGGCGGCGACCACCTGGATCAACGCCGAGTCCGACCCCTCGGCGGTGAGGTCGCCCACCGGCACGAGGGCGACCGCGGTGATCGAGACCAGGATGTAGATGACGCCGGTGATCCCCAGCCCGGTGAGCATCATCTTGGGGAAGTCGCGCCGGGGATTCTGGCACTCCTCGGCCATGTTGACCGAGTCCTCGAAGCCGACCATCGCGAAGAACGCCAGCGCAGCGGCCGTCGAGATCGCCAGGAAGGTCCCCTTGTCGCTCGGCGAGTCGAAGACCATCACCCGGTCGAAGTCGGCGTTGCCCTGCGTGACGGCGTACAGGCCGATGAAGATCACCATCAGCAGGCCGGAGAGCTCGACCATGGTCAGCACGACGTTGGTCTTGACGCTCTCCCCCACGCCCCGGAAGTTCACCGCCGCCACCAGGGTCATGAACCCCAGGGACAGCACCATCAGCGTGACCCCGCCCTTGGGCAGGTCCAGGGAGAGACCCGTGTTCATGAAGTCCGCGAAGGCGTAGGAGGCCGTCGAGGCCGAGGTGATGCCGGAGCACATCACGGTGAAGGCGATCAGGAAGGTGAAGAAGTGCAGCCCGAACGCCTTGTGCGCGTAGAGCGCTGCGCCGGCTGCCTGGGGGTAGCGGGTCACCAGCTCGAGATAGCTCAGCGCCGTGACCGTGGCCACTGCGAAGGCGACCAGGAACGGCGCCCAGGCTGCGCCGCCCACCTCGCCGGCCACCTGGCCGGTCAGGGCGTACACCCCCGTGCCGAGGATGTCGCCGACGATGAAGAGCAGGAGCAGCTTGGGCCCCATCACCCGGTTGAGACCGGGCTCCTCTGCGCTGGCGTCGTGATGCTCCGACGTGGTTGCCGACATGGCTGCCTCCGAGGTCAGGGTCGTGCGGTCATGGTGACGCATGAGCGGCCCGGCGCCCGGGCGCCACGCGCAACATCCCCCGACGACTCAGCCGAAGAAGACCTCGGCCTCGGCATACTGCTCCGGCTTGACGAGCTTGAGCTCGCCGGTTCCCTCGGCGAGGGGGACGCGCACGATGTCGGCGCCGCGCAGGGCGACCATGACGCCGTACTGCTGCTCGTGCACGGCGGTCACGGCGTGCAGCCCGAAGCGGGTGGCGAGCCATCTGTCGAAAGCGGTCGGGGTGCCGCCGCGCTGGACGTGCCCGAGCACCACGGCCCGGGCCTCCTTGCCCGTGCGGTCCTCGATCTCCTTGGAGAGCCGGTCGCCGATGCCGCCGAGGCGCACGTGACCGAAGGCGTCCTTCTCACCGCTCACCAGGGTCATGTCGCCACCCTCGAGCGGCATCGCGCCCTCGGAGACGACGATGATCGGCGAGTAGTGCGACTCGAACCGCTTCTCGACGTAGTCACAGACCTTGGCGATGTCGAAGGGCTGCTCCGGGATGAGTACGACGTTCGCCCCGCCCGCGATCCCCGCGTGCAGCGCGATCCACCCGGCGTGGCGGCCCATCACCTCGACCACCAGCACCCGGTGGTGCGACTCCGCCGTGGTGTGCAGCCGGTCGATCGCCTCCATCGCGATGTTCACGGCCGTGTCGAACCCGAAGGTGAAGTCCGTGCCCGAGAGGTCGTTGTCGATCGTCTTGGGGACCCCCACCACGTTGACGCCGAGGTCGGCCAGCTTCGTCGCGACACCGAGTGTGTCCTCGCCGCCGATGGCGATCAGTGCGTCGACGCCGTTGGCCGCGAGGTTCGCCTTGATCTTCTCCACCCCGTTCTCGATCTTGAACGGGTTGGTGCGCGAGGACTTCAGGATCGTGCCGCCCCGCGGCAGGATGCCGCGCACCTGCGCGATGCCGAGCTCGGTGGTCACGTTCTCCAGCGGGCCGCGCCAGCCGTCGAGAAAACCGACGAACTCGAAGCCGTACTCGGTCACACCCTTGCGGACCACGGCCCTGATCACGGCGTTCAGACCGGGACAGTCGCCTCCACCGGTGAGCACTCCGACCTTCATGTCTCTCTCCCTCAGCTGACATTGGATCGTTCACATCCAACCCGCAACGCGTGCCTCCGTCCACCCCGACCCCTAGGGTCAGCCCATGAGCGCAGCGAAGAGTGCGGCAGCAATTCTCGCCATCGACGCAGGTACGACGGGCGTGACCGCACTCGTGGTGACACTCCGACGGACGGATCGACGCCCGCGGCTACCAGGAGTTCCGGCAGCACTTCCCCAAGCCCGGCTGGGTCGAGCACGCGCCGGAGGAGATCTGGCAGGCGACGATCGAGGCCACCCGGGACTGCCTCGGGGCCTGGGACGGCACGCCCGGCGACCTGTCCGGCATCGGCATCACCAACCAGCGCGAGACCGTGCTGCTGTGGGACCGCGAGACACTGGGGTCTCCCCGACGGGCGATCGTCTGGCAGGACCGCCGCACCGCCGACATCTGCCGGCGGATGCGGGAAGAGGGCCACGAGGACCGGGTCACCGAGCTGACCGGCCTGCGGCTGGACCCCTACTTCTCCGGCACCAAGCTGATCTGGCTGGCCGAGAACGAGCCGAACACGTGGGCCCTGGTCGGCAAGGGCCGCTACGCGGTGGGCACCGTCGACTCCTACCTGATCGCCCGGATGACCCGCGGCACCTGGCACATCACCGACGTGTCCAACGCCTGCCGGACGCTGCTCTTCGACCTCGAGGCCGGCGCCTGGTCCGACGGAGCTCTGCGAGCTGTTCGGGGTCCCGATGGACGCACTGCCGGAGGTGGTGCCCAACTGGGGCGAGCTCGCGCGCACCGACCCGAAGAGCTTCCTGGACCTCGACCTGCCGATCGCCGGCATCGCCGGGGACCAGCAGTCGGCGCTGTTCGGACAGACCTGCTTCGACGTCGGCGACTCCAAGTGCACCTACGGCACCGGCTCGTTCATCCTCACCAACACCGGCACCGACGTGGTCCGCTCGGAGGCCGGCCTGCTCTCGACAGCCGCCTGGCGCTCCCCCGAGGGCGAGACCACCTATGCCCTCGAGGGCGCGATCTTCGTGACCGGGGCCGCCGTGCAGTGGCTGCGCGACGGCCTGCAGATCGTCGGCTCGGCCGCCGAGACCGCGGCGATCGCCGCCACCGTCGACAGCACCGACGGCGTGGTCTTCGTTCCCGCACTGACCGGCCTCGGAGCCCCCCACTGGGACCCGCACGCGCGGGGCACGATCCTCGGGATCACGCGGGGCACGACCAGGGCACACCTCGTGCGCGCCACCCTCGAGGCGATCACCTACGAGGTGCGCGACGTCACCGACACGATGCCGACCACGCTGACCTCGCTGATGGTCGACGGCGGCGCTTCGGCCAACGACCTGCTCTGCCAGCTCCAGGCCGACCTGCTCGGCGTACCCGTGCAGCGGCCGGAGATCGTCGAGACCACGGCCCTGGGAGCGGCGTTCATGGCGGGACTCGGCACCGGGGTCTGGGCCTCCACCGAGGACCTCCGTGACACCTGGAACCTCGACCGGGAGTTCACCCCCGACCAGTCCGACGCCGTCCGCGAACGCACCGACGCGTCCTACGCCCTGTGGCACAAGGGCGTGGAGCGCGCCAAGGAGTGGGCCAGACCAGATCTCGGTACGTCGCCTCGTCCCCCTGGCCAGTGCGTAGGCGAAGACCGTGAAGCAGACCGCGGTGATCGCGCAGCCCCACCACATGACGTTCGAGAACATGAAGGCGGCGTAACCACCGAGCACCGCGACAAGGGCCCACCACCGCACGACGCCGGCTCGCCACAGCGCGATCGTGGCCAGCGGCAGCGCCAGCATGAAGCCGATCATGCCCGGCATCGTGAACGCCGGGATCCCCCACATGGTCTCGGACATGCGCTCCTCCACGGCGGCGACCGCCTCGGTGCCGTAGAGCTGGCCGATCGCGGAGTCGTACCAGTCGATGAACAGCAGACCGGGAAGGGTCGTCATCCCGGCGAAGCCGAGGAAGGCTGCGACGTTCGCCAGCCAGGCGCCTCGCCCGCGCACGTACGCCGCCGCCATGAAGGCCGGGACGATCCAGAACGCGTAGGACCAGTGGAAGGCGAGCGACTTGAACTGCAGCGGCTCGGGGTTGGCGCTGTAGATCTCGATACATCTTGGTGCCGGAGATGCCGGCGGCCGGATCGGCATAGGCGCCGACGACGGCGAACAGTCCGGCCAGGACGGGTGAGGCGATGAGGAACCCCCGTCGAACCGCTAGGGCGCGGCTGCGGGCCTCGGTCGACTCCGACGTGCTGTTGGCGAGGCGCGGTGGTGGCGGTCATCGTGTGCATGTCTGTACTCCCTGGGCTGAGGACCCGGTGTGGATCACTGGGTCCCAGCCAACTCGGAGAGGGCCTCAACCGGATCTGCCGGACGACTGATTCGGGCCTCGGTCCTACGACGGATCTTCCACTCGGCCGCCCCACTGGTCTCCGGCAACCACGACGGAGTTCTCGTACGCGTAGATCACGGCCTGCACCCTGTCGCGCAGCCCGAGCTTGGTCAGTACGTTGCTCACGTGGGTCTTGGTGGTGCCCTCGGAGACGAACAGCTTCTGGGCGATGTCGAGGTTGGACAGCCCACGCGCAAGCAGACCGAGCACCTCGATCTCACGCGGGGTGAGCAGCCCCAGCCGGGATTCGGCGCGGGCGCGGCGATGGGGCGGGCCGGCGTACGAAGGCGTCGATCACCCGCCTGGTCACCCCGGGTGCCAGCAGTGACTCCCCCGATGCCACGACCCTGATCGCCGCGGACAGCTCCTCGGCGGGCGCGTCCTTGAGCAGGAAGCCGGAGGCGCCCGCGCGCAGCGCCTCGAAGACGTACTCGTCGAGGTCGAAGGTGGTCAGCACGAGCACCTTCGTGGGCACCTCCGCGGCGACGAGCTGCCTGGTTGCGGCGATGCCGTCGAGCACCGGCATCCGGATGTCCATCAAGGTCACGTCCGGGAGCAGACGCGAGACGACCTCGACGGCCTCCTCGCCGTTGTCGGCCTCGCCGACCACCTCGAGGCCGGGTTCACCGGCCAGCAGCGAGCGGAAGCCCGCACGCACCATGCCCTGGTCGTCCACGATCACCACCCGGATGCTCATGTCGCGGCCTCCTTCAGGGGCAGCTCGGACCGCGAGGCGCAACCCGCCGGAGGACGAGGGCACCAGCTCGACGGTGCCGCCGTAGAGGGCGACGCGTTCGCGGATCCCGACGAGCCCCTGGCCTCCTCCGTTGGCAGACCTGTGGTGGGTGCCCTCGGTGCGGGTCAGACCGCGCCCGTTGTCCTCCACCTCGATGTCGAGATGACCGGGCGAGTAGCGCACCAGGACGTCGGCCCGCGTTGCGTGTGCGTGGCGGAGGGCGTTGGTGAGGCCCTCCTGAGCGATCCGGTAGGCAGCGAGGTCGACGCCCGGGCTCAGCGGCACCGGGTCGCCCTCGATGCGCAGCCCCACCTCCAGGCCCCCGGAGCCGACCTGTCGCACCAGGCGGTCGAGCTCGGAGAGGCCGGGTTGTGGCGAGAGCGCCAACGGCTGGTCGCCCTCGGTTCGCAGTACGCCGAACAGGCGTCGCATCTCGGCCAGCGCCTCACGGGCCGTGGCCTCGACGGTCGCGAGGTCGGCCGCCTCGGCTGCGTTCTCGGGACCGAGCCGGCGGCGCACCGCCTGGGTCTGGATCGTCACCACGCTGATCGAGTGGGACACGATGTCGTGCAGCTCGCGGGCGATCCGGGTGCGCTCCTCCGCGGCCGCACGGGCCGCCTCGAGCTCGCGGTTGCGCTCGAGCTGCCGGGCGCGCGCCACGGCCTCGTCGGCGCTGGCGATGCGATCGCTGAGGATCACGCCCACCGCCCAGGGGCCGACGAAGAACACCAGGCCGGCGGCGAGGTCGCTCGGTTCGAAGTCCTCGATGATGCTGACGATCATGAACGGGACGAAGACCAGCCCCAGTCCGACGTAGCTCAGCGGAGGCCTGGTCTCCGCCCCCACCGTGAAGGAGACCAACACCAGCGAAAGCAGCGTCGTGAAGTCGCCGGATGAGTTGACCACCAGATTCGACGCCACGACGAGGGCGGCCACCACGAGCGGTGCTCGGCGACGCCAGGCCAGCGCGACCATCGCCATTCCCGCGATGACGACGTGCTCGGTCGGAGAGTTGACCTTGGGACTGAACACAGCCTCGGCGACCGTCATCGCCACGAACACGGCAGCGATGACGACGTCGAGCAGAGGCGGCTTCCAGGTCACGGGAAAGAACGTAGTCATGCCCGGGCCGCGGCGCATCGGTCGCGCGGCTGATCTGCTTCGTCAGCTCATCCTCCGACCCCAGAACCCGCGACCCGTCGCATCTGAAAGGCGGCAGTGTCGGCTTCACCCCTCGGTGAACCTAGGAGTCGGCGTCGCGCAGCCGGGCCAGGACCTGCTCGGCCCTGACCAGGGCGCGACGCGCATCCTCGAGCGCGGCGCTGGCCTCGTCCCGGGCCTCCTCGGCCTCCTCCAGCTCGTCGTCGACGCGGTCGACGTCGTCGTCGATCGCGGCGAGGCGCCGCCGCAGCTCGTCCGCGTCCCCCTGGAGCTGCAGCCGGCGCGCGTTGAGGGACGCCACCGAGGCGTCGACGTCGGCGAGCTCCTCCTCGGCCTCGGCCACCTGACCGGTTGCCTGCTCGAGGGCATCCTCGGCCGCGGCCAGCTTCGCCCCCGTGTCGGGTACGACGTGCAGTCCGACCGGCGCAGCCTCCTCGCCCTCCGCGCCCCCTCCTTCAGCCAACCCCCCGGCGGGGCCTTCGACCGGGAGTGGCCCGGACGTCGAGCTCGTCGGGCAGCGCGACCACCGCCTCCACGTCGAGCTCGGAGACACCGGTCGACCTGAACGCGGCGAGCACCCGACCGGTGCGCACCACCCTGGCCGCGACCGGATCGAGCATGGCCGCGTTCAGCATCCCCTCGACCTGCTCGACCACCGGGCCGGTGAGCCGGACACCCGACTCGTGCGCGAGGGAGCGTGCCGACGACGCGAGGGCCGTGGTCAGCTGACGGCGTTGCCGGGTCAGGGCCCGCAGCTCGTCGCCGTCGAGCGCCTCGGCCGCGGCCCGGAGGGACTCGGCGAGCTCCAGCACCGAGTCGATCTGGCCGCTCTCGCGGCGGACGAGCAGGTTGATCGCCCATGCGGCCACCGACGGCTTCCGGAGCTTCTTGATCCGGGCGGCCAGCGTCTTGTCGTCCGCCTCGCGGGCGGCGACGTTGCGGGCGTCGGTGAACGTGTCCGCGGGCAGGGCGTAGAGCCGGTCGGCGATGGTGGTCAGGTCATCCACGCGAGACCTCCGACAGCAGCAGCTGCGAGCGCGGCGGCGCAGGCCGAGCTGCGGATCGCGGCCCGGTCACCGGCGAGGAAGTACGCCGCCGACTGGACTCCGCGAGGGCCGGCCAGCCCGACGTACACCGTGCCCACGGCCTGCCCCTCCTGCTCCTCGGGACCAGCCACCCCGGTGGTCGACAGGGCCCAGTCCGCACCCAGCAGGGTCCGGGCGCCCGTCGCCATCTGGAGGGCGCAGTCAGGTGACACCACGCGTTCGGCCGTGACCCCGAGGACCTTGCGCTTCACCTCGCCGGCATAGCCGACCACTCCCCCGCGGAAGGTCGCGGAGGCGCCTGGCTCGGCACTGAGCGACCCGGCGAGCTCACCGCCGGTCAGCGACTCGGCACACCCGACCGTCTCCCCCCGGAGCCGCAGGGCGACGTGGAGCGCGGCCACTGTCTCCGCCACGTCCGAAGTCATGGTCCGACGCTAGCGCCCCTGCCTCCTGGCAGCACGGTGTCTCACCAGTCCGGTGCCGGGACGGCTCGCCGGGGCCCGGATGGCTAACCTGCGTCCATGCCGCTGCCGATCGAGGACTACGCCGCCATCGGGGACGGCCACACGGCGGCGCTCATCGGCATCAACGGGTCCCTGGACTGGCTCTGCCTTCCCCAGTTCGACTCCCCGGCCTGCTTCGCGGGCCTCCTCGGCGACGACGGGAACGGCCACTGGCTGATCGGTCCGGCCGGGGAGCACACCGCTACGCGGCGCTACATCGGCGACACCGCGGTGCTGGAGACCACCTACCGGACCGAGGAGGGCGAGGTCCGGGTCACCGACCTGATGCCGACCGGCGACCGGCGGGCCGACGTCATCCGCCGTGTCGAGGGGGTGCGTGGGACGGTCTCGATCCGGCACAGCTGGCTGGTGCGCTTCGACTACGGCCGGATCCGGCCGTGGGTGCACCGGGAGGAGGTCGGGGGCCTCCCCGGCATCGTCGCCATCGCCGGACCGGACAAGCTCATCCTCGCCGGACCGCGGCTGCCACCGGCCGTCGACGGACACCACGAGGAGACCTTCGAGGTGGAGGAGGGCGACCGACTCGACTTCACGCTCACCTGGGTCCCCTCCTTTCGCGAGCACCCGGGCCTCGTGGACGTCGACGCCCGCCTGTCCTACACGCTCGAGGAGCAGCAGCAGTGGGCCGACGCCTGCGAGTACGACGGCCCGTGGCGCCGCCAGGTGGTACGCAGCCTGGTCACCCTCCGGGGCCTGACCCACGTGGACACCGGCGGCATCGTCGCGGCCGCCACCACCTCGCTGCCCGAGACCTTCGGGGGCGAGCCGCAACTGGGACTACCGCTACTGCTGGCTGCGCGACGCCGCACTCACGCTCGAGGCCTTTCTGGCCACTGGACGTCCCGACCATGCCCAGCGCTGGCGCGGCTGGCTGTTGCGGGCCATCGCCGGTGATCCGGGTGACATGCAGATCGTCTACACGGTCGACGGCGGCCGGCACCTGCCGGAGAAGGAGCTGGACCACCTCACCGGCTATGCCGACTCGCGTCCGGTGCGGATCGGCAACGGCGCCGTGAGCCAGCGCCAGACCGACGTCCTCGGCGAGGTGCTCGGCGCACTGGCCATGGCCCGTGACCACGGGGTCACCGAGACCAAGGACAGCTGGAGCCTGCAGCGCGCTCTGGTGAACGAGCTCGCCCAGGGGTGGCAGCAGCCGGACAACGGCCTCTGGGAGATCCGTGGAGAGCCCCGTCGGTTCACCCACAGCAGGGTGATGGTCTGGGCTGCGTTCGACCGGGTCATCGAGGGCGTCGAGAAGCACGGACTCGACGGCCCGGTCGAGCGGTGGCGACGGATCCGCGACGAGGTGCGAGCCGAGATCATGGAGCACGGCTACGACGCAGACCGGAACACCTTCACCCAGCACTACGACACCGACGAGGTGGACGCCTCGCTGCTCGTGCTCCCGATCGTCAGGTTCATCGACGGGGACGACCCCAAGATGCTCGGCACCATCAAGGCCGTCGAGGAGGACCTGATGCAGGACGGCCTGCTGCTGCGCTACCGCACCAGCTCGGGCGTCGACGGACTGGAGGGTGACGAGTACCCGTTCCTGGCCTGCTCCTTCTGGTTGGTCTCCGCCTACGGCCTGGCCGGCCGGCACGAGGACGCCCACGCCCTGATGGACCGGCTGCTGGGGCTGACCAACGACGTCGGCCTGCTCAGTGAGGAGTACGACGCCGTCGGCGAACGGATGGTCGGCAACTTCCCCCAGGCCTTCTCGCACCTGGCACTGGTCAGCGCTGCGACGAACCTGCGACCGCGCCAGCCATGATGCCCGGGTAGCACAGCCCGATAAGTGGTGAAAGTGCGGTCTAGTCCGACAGAGGCGATTTAAAGGTCAAAAGGTTGCAAGTCGCCCTCCGCGTCGCACACTTGACACATCAGCCGCACAAGGTTGGTGACACAGTTTGCGAACAACCGGGGGGACATCCACATGCGACACCGTGGCCAGAACGACATCAGCCAGACCCAGGGCACAGCGCCCGACGGAACGCTGGCGACTCTTGCGGACATCCAGGCGACCACCCGACCTGCTCCGGGCCGGCACCGCGCCCCGGCCGCCCTCTCGATCCCCGAGCAGACGCTGCCCACCCACGACATGGCGGTCGAGGCACCAGCAGCGACCCCCGTCGAGGCGCCCGCCCTGACCGAGCAGGCCACCGAGCAGGCCACCGCGCCGGCAGCCGCGCCCGACGACGCTCGCGAGGTCGCCCGCCGGGCCGCCCTCGAGGCATCCACGCAGGCCACCCGCGGGGCCCGGACGGCGCCTCCCGAGATTCCGCGCACCGCCCAGTGGAGGGCGAGCCACCTGCCCCGCATCATCGCCGGGAGCCTCCTGGCCGCATCCGTGGTCGGGACCACGGTGCTCGCCGTGCGCTATGCGCAGAGCCGCACGTCGGACGACTTCGTCTCACTCGCCATCGGCCTCGGTGTCGTGGTGACTCTCTGGGCCGTGCTGATCGCGAGCACTCCTCAGGTCGTCAGCCTGGACGGGGCGATGCTCACCGTGCGCAACACCAGTGGCTCGGAGACCTTCGACCTCAGCGACGGACTGCAGTCGGTCGACCTCGTCGGCGACCCGCGGACCTCATACTGGGCCGTGCTCCTGCACCGCCCCAACAGCACGACCGTGGTGCTGCGCCGCCACGACGTCAACGCGACCGAGATCGACCCGATCGTGCGTCACTACCGCTCCGTCGCCACGAGGCGCTTCACCGACCGCGAGGCCCGGTTCAGCAGCTGAGCCTGGCTCGAGACCGTCCACGTGGAGGTCGTGCGCCCCTTCGGCCCGCACGGCCACCACACCGGCGAGGATGAACAGACCGCCGAGCAGCTGCACCGGCCGGGGCAGCTCGCCCAGGAGCACCCAGGCGAAGAGCACGGCGAAGAGCACCTCGGAGAGCCCCACGAACGACGCGAGCTTGGCGCCCAGCAAACGGGCGGCGACGACCCCGGTCACGTACGGCGTCGCGGCAGCGAGCACAGCGAGCTCCAGCACGGCCACCCACCACGGGAACGAGGCACCGGCCAGCTCCACCGGCGCCGTCGCGAAGGTCATCGGCAGCGCGCCGCTGACGCCCAGCACGGCGAAGGCCATCGACCCGACGACCAGTCCGCCACCGGCCAGCACCAGCGGGGGCAGCGGCTGCTCGGCGGCGTGGCCGGAGAGCAGGAAGAACGAGGCCAGCCCCACGGCCGCGATCAGTCCCCACACGACACCGACACCGACGACCTTGACGCCGCCGAACAGGTCGAGCACCAGCACCAGCCCGGTCACCGCGAGCACGATGCCGAGCACGGTCGGCCGGCGAGGCGGCCTGCGGGCCACCAGGCACTGCCAGGTGACCACCAGGACCAGGCCGAGGTACTCCAGCAGCAGCGCGACGCCGACCGAGAGGTGCTGCACGGCGTAGAAGAAGGCCAGCTGGGGCACGGCGACCGCGGCCAGGCCGAACGCGACGAGCTGTCGCCAGCCGCGGCGCAGGAGGTGCCAGCGTCCGCCCAGGGCGTGCACAGCGGGGACCAGCAGGAGCAGCGCCGCCCCCGCGACCCGCAGGAACACCACCGACCCGGGGGTCCAGCCGGTCTCCAGCAGGGACTTCGCAAAGGGGCCGGAGGTGGCGAAGGTGGCCGCCGAGATCAGCGCTACCAGGATGCCGGCGCCGGTCGTACGTGTGGACATCGTCTTGTTCACCTCCTGTCAGGAGCAAAATGCACGAACAGCGGTTACTCTAGGAGCATGAAGCGTCAGGAGTCAACATGACTTTTGCCCATGACACCGAGCTCGCGCTGAGCTGCTGCCGCCGCCCTGGTCAACACCGACCCCGGAGGCGGCTCGGGTGAGGACACCTTGCGCACCTCCGCGGACCTCAGAGGCTTCCTCGACGACCAGGGCTGGTCCGGCGGCCGGGTCGGGGACGACTCCGAGCTGGACGCCGTCCGAGCGCTGCGTCCGCGGCTGCGCGAGCTCTGGCGGCTGGAGGAGGCGGACCTGGTCCTCGAGCTCAACGGATCCTCACCGAGGCGCAGGCGCTCCCCCAGCTCGTGGACCACGACGGCCTCGGCTGGCACATCCATGCCGTTCCGCAGGAGGCGCCGCTGGCCACCCGGATGGCCGTCGAGGCCGCGATGGCCTTCGTGGACGTCGTGCGGAGCGGCGAGCTCGACCGGCTCAAGACCTGCGCCGCGGACGACTGCGAGGACGTCGTCGTCGACCTCTCCCGCAACCGCTCGAGGCGCTTCTGCGAGTCCGGCTGCGGCAACCGCGAGAACGTCCGCGCCTACCGGGACCGACAGAAGGGCTGATCCTCGCGGCCGGTCAGTGCTGGACCGAGGCGGGCGCCCCGCGTCGGTGGCGTACGACGTCACGCGCGAACTCCACGCCGGAGGTGATCGTCAGCAGCACGGCCACCCCCAGGGCCACCGCCGAGGCCCACCACAGCAGGTCGCCCGGCACCTCGAGCGCGCCGGTGAGGAAGCCGAACGGCGCGACGAAACCGGACAGCGCCACCACCTGCATCACGGTCTTGACCTTGCCGCTCTGCTTCGCCGGCATCACGACGTCCTTGGCGACCGAGAGGCGGGCGAGGGTCACCGCCCACTCGCGGGTCAGCACCACCACGGTGATCGTCCACCAGAGCCAGGCCGGCAGGAAGTCGTGGATGACGGCGAGCCCGACGAAGGCCATCCCGGTCATCGCCTTGTCCGCGATCGGGTCCGCGATCTTGCCGAAGTTGGTGATCAGGTTGTGCTTGCGGGCGATGTCGCCGTCGATCTTGTCGGTGATCATCGCGATCACGAACAGCGCGAACGCGACCCAGCGCCAGCTGGTGCTCTCGCCACCGTCGTGGAGCAGCGCCCAGCCGAAGAACGGCACCATCACGAGGCGCAGCGTGGTCAGCGCGTTCGGGACGTTCCAGTTGCTTGCCTGGACCGGCTCGTCATCACGCCTCCTCGACCTCGGCGACGAGGTCGACCCCGTCCGAGGCGACCACCCGCGCTGTGATCATGTCACCGACCCGCACGCCGCCGGACAGCCCCTGCAAGGTCGTGGAGCCGTCCACCTCCGGACCCTGGTGGGCAGCCCGCCCCTCGGCGCGACGCTCGCTGCCCTCGCCCTCGAGCGACTCCACGAGTACGACGACGCGCTGACCGATCCGCTCCTCCGCGCGCTGCGTGGTCAGCTCCTCGGCCAGCCCGGTGACGTGCTCGACCCGCTCGCGGATCTCGTCCTCGTCGAGCTTGCCCTCGAAGCCCTCCGCCTCGGTGCCGTCCTCGTCGGAGTAGCCGAAGATGCCGATGGCGTCGAGCCGGGCGTGGGTGAGGAAGTCGCACAGGACCTCGAGGTCGTGCTCGGTCTCACCGGGGAACCCGACGATGAAGTTCGAGCGCGCGCCGGCCTCCGGGGCCTGCGAGCGAGCCTGGTCGAGCAGCCCGAGGAACGACTCGGAGTCGCCGAACCGGCGCATCCGGCGCAGCACCGGGTTGGAGGCGTGCTGGAAGGACAGGTCGAAGTAGGCGGCCACGCCCGGAGTGCGTGGCGATCGCGGTGACCAGGCCGGGGCGGGTCTCCGCCGGCTGGAGGTAGGAGACGCGCACCCGCTCGACCCCCTCGATCGCCGCCAGCTCGGGCAGCAGGGTCTCGAGCAGCCGCAGGTCGCCGAGGTCCTTGCCGTAGGAGGTGGAGTTCTCGCTGACCAGGAACAGCTCCCGGGCACCCTGGTCGGCCAGCCAGCGCGCCTCGGTGAGCACGTCGGAGGGGCGGCGGGACACGAAGGAGCCACGAAAGGCCGGGATGGCGCAGAACGTGCACCGACGGTCGCAGCCGGAAGCGAGCTTGAGCGGAGCCATCGGCCCGGAGTCGAGGCGGCGGCGGTCACCGTGACCCGGCTGGTAGGCGGGCGCGTCGATCCGCTCCGCCGGCGAGATGGGCAGCAGCTTGCGGCGGTCCTGCGGCGTGTGCGGGTGCAGGGTCTCGCCGGCGAGGACCGAACGCAGCCGGTCGGCGATGTCGGGATAGTCGTCGAAGCCCAGGACGGCGTCCGCCTCCGGGAGCGAGGTGGCCAGCTCCGCGCCGTACCTCTCGGCCAGGCACCCGACGGCGACGACGGCCTTCGTCGCGCTCGGCTCACCGTCGGTCCCCTTGAGGTCGGCGGCGGCCAGCAGCGTGTCCACGGAGTCCTTCTTGGCCGCCTCGACGAAACCACAGGTGTTCACGACCACGGTCTCGGCGTCCGCCGGGTCCTCGACCAGCAGGAACCCGCCGGCCTCCAGCCGCCCGGCGAGCTCCTCGGAGTCCACCTCGTTGCGCGCACAGCCGAGCGTCACCATGGCGACCGTGGTCGGCGAGGTGCTGGGGCGGGTCAGGGGAGCGACAGGTGTGTTCATGGGCCTCGTCGAGTATGACGGACGGCCCACCGCATCCACGAATCAGCCGAACTGCTTGCTCCCGGCTGCGTCGCTGTCGCCGACCGTGCCCTTGGGCCTGCCCAGGAACGCGACCTTCACCGCGCCGCCGTTGCTCGCGGTGACGTCGAAGGGGGCGAGGCCGATGACCTGCTGCTGCTGGCCCTGGGCCAGCTTGCCCGCCCACAGGATGCGGCCGTCACGGTCACGCACGACGACCTGGGGGCTCGTGCCGACGGCGGTGACCTGGAGGGTCGCCAGCGTCAGCTGCTTGGCCTGTGCCGGCTCTGCCTGCGCCAGGCCGGCCGAGTCGACGACGTTGGGAACGGGACTGACCAGCTCCTGCGGTGTGTCGTTGAACACCCGGGCCACTCCCCACACGCCCGCGAGGGCCAGCACGCAGGCGGCCAGCAGGCTCCAGCGGGGCCCCGTGTAGGTGGCGCGCACGCCGCCCCCGATGCCGGTCGCGAGCTCGGCCTCGAAGACCTGGCGCGCCTCGATCTCGGCCTGGGCGTAGTGGTCGTCGTAGAGATCGAGCAGCTGCTGCGGGTCCAGACCGAAGATCCGCGCCAGGGTGCGCAGGTGTCCGCGGGCGTAGAAGTCGCCGCCGCAGGCCTCGAAGTCGTCCACCTCGATGCACTCGAGGACGTGGGGACGGATCCGGGTGCGCTCGCTGAGCACGTCGATGCTGAGCCGCGCCCGGTTGCGCGCAGCTGCGATGAGGGGGCCGATCAGGGCCTCCTGCGCCGGGTGTGGCTCGGTGGGCACGAAGTCGTCCACCCGGGCCACGACGACCGGGCGTCTCCGCGCCGCGCTGGGCGGGGATCGCCGGCGGGTCGGGGAGCATCCGGACGGTGTCGCGAACCACCTCCGAACGGGCCGCGGGAAGCGTCGCCCGTCCCGGGTCGACCGGCTCGGCGACGTTCTCGACCTCGTCGGGCTCGTCGACCTCGCCGGGCTCGCCGGAGTGGTCCGAGTCCCTCAGCATGCCGGCCCAGCGGCCGCGCTCGGGCCGGACCCGCTCGCGCTTGTCCACCTTCGCGGGCTTCTCCTGCTTCTCCGGCTTCTCCGGCTTCTCCGCCTTCTCCGGGGACTGCTCCATCCGGGTCAGCACGAGCACGGGGACCCGGCCACTGGCCAGTGCATCCAGGTCGGCGACGAGATCGCCGGTCAGGCCGTCGAACTCCACCCTGGTGGTGCGGGCGAGCCGTACGACGTACGCCTCACCGGTCGCGGGCGGGTCGTCGCTGCCGCCGTCAGCGGTGGCGTCGTCGTCGTCGCGGACGGCATCGCCCAGGAGTGCCTCCTGGGCGAGGACGACCCGCGGGTGCACCACGATCTGGCCGTCGCGCAGCCACGAGGCAGGCGAACGCACCTCGACGTGCTCGATGTCCTGCCAGCGCAGGCCGCTCCAGGTCTCGCCCCGGCGGACGCGCACGCCCTGGTCGTCCGCGACCATCAGCGGTGCCCGGCCGTCGCGTACGACGAGCAGCTGGAGCAGTCCGACGGTGGCGACCACCCAGCACCACAGCCAGTCGAGGAGCGAACCGGTCTGGAGCGCACGCGAGAACCAGGCGACGGTCATCACAGCGGCTGCCAGCGCCACGGTCGCTGCCAGCCTCGAGTTGTGGCGAACCGTCACACCCATCACTGCTCCCCCTGGAGGTTGGAGATCACGTCATCGAGGTCGTCGGGCTTGATCATCACGTCGCGGGCCTTGGAACCCTCGCTCGGACCGACGATCCCGCGGCTCTCCAGGATGTCCATCAGCCGCCCCGCCTTGGCGAACCCGACGCGGAGCTTGCGCTGCAGCATCGACGTCGAGCCGAACTGGGTGGAGACGACCAGCTCGATCGCCTGCACCACCAGGTCCATGTCGTCGCCGATGTCATCGTCGAGATCGCGCTTGGCCGCGGCAGGAGCCGTGACGTCGTCGCGGTAGCTCGGCTGCAGCTGGTCCTTGCACTGCTTGACCACCAGGGCGATCTCCGCCTCGGTGACCCAGGAGCCCTGGACGCGCACCGCCTTGGAGGCACCCATCGGCAGGAACAGGCCGTCGCCCTGGCCGACGAGCTTCTCGGCACCGGGCTGGTCGAGGATCACCCTGCTGTCGGCCAGCGAGCTGGTCGCGAAGGCCAGCCGGGAGGGCACGTTGGCCTTGATCAGGCCGGTCACCACGTCCACGCTCGGGCGCTGCGTGGCCAGGATCAGGTGGATGCCGGCAGCTCGCGCGAGCTGCGTGATCCGCACGATCGCGTCCTCGACGTCGCGGGGGGCGACCATCATCAGGTCCGCGAGCTCGTCGACGACCACGCACAGATAGGGGTACGGCGCGAGCACCCGCTCGCTGCCCGCCGGCACCTGCACCTTGCCCGCGCGGACGGCCTTGTTGAAGTCGTCGACGTGACGGAAGCCGAAGTTGGCGAGGTCGTCGTAGCGCATGTCCATCTCGCGCACGACCCAGGCCAGCGCTTCCGCTGCCTTCTTGGGGTTGGTGATGATCGGGGTGATCAGGTGCGGGATGCCCTCGTAGGCGTTCAGCTCGACCCGCTTGGGGTCGATCATGATCATCCGCACCTCGTCGGGTGTGGAGCGCATCAGGATCGAGGTGATCATCGAGTTGATGAAGCTGGACTTGCCGGAGCCGGTGGCGCCGGCGACCAGGAGGTGCGGCATCTTGGCGAGGTTCGCGACCACGAAGCCGCCCTCGACGTCCTTGCCGAGCCCGACGACCATCGGGTGGTGGTCGTTGCGAGCGTTGCCTGAGCGCAGCACGTCGCCCAGGGAGACGATCTCCTTGTCGAGGTTGGGGATCTCGATGCCCACGGCCGACTTGCCGGGGATGGGGCTGAGGATCCGCACGTCCGCGGACGCCACGGCATAGGAGATGTTCTTCGCGATGCCGGTGATCTTCTCGACCTTCACGGCGGGCCCGAGCTCGACGACGTAGCGGGTGACGGTCGGGCCGCGGGTGTAGCCGGTGACCTGGGCATCGATCTCGAACTCCTCGAGCACCTGCGTGAGCCGCTCCACCACGGCGTCCGACGCCTTCGACCGCGCCTTGTGCACCGAGCCCGGCTTGAGCACCTGGCTGTCGGGGAGCGAGTAGGCGATGTCACCGGAGATCGAGAGCTGTTCGACACGGGGCGGGATAGGCGTGTGGGGCGGCGGCTCGAGGCCGTCCACGGCGCCGTCGGACACCTCGCCGGTGAGCTCGGTGTCGGGGTCGCCGGCGCTGCCGCCGACCCGGGACCGGCGCCCTCGTCGGCCCAGCTCTCGTCCCTCGTTGCCCTGCCCGTCGAGGACGGGACTGTCGTAGGCCGGGTCGCCCATCTCCGGGTCGATCTCGACGTCCGTCCGTCGCGCCCGGGACCGCTTGGCAGGCGACTCGGGCTCCGGCTCGACCGGAACCTGCCGGCCCATGACCCGGTCGGCGAGCTCGCGCAGCCTCGCCGGCACCTGGTAGACGGGGGTGGCCGTGATCACGAGCAGGCCGAACACGGACAGCAGCACCAGCAGCGGCACCACCACGAAGGCGGTCTGCAGCAGGTCGAGCAGCAGCTTGGAGACGACGAAGCCGATCGCGCCGCCGGCCTGCTGCAGCGGTGCCGTGTCACCGAGCTCGGGGGTGGGCGAGCCGTTGGCGATGTGCACGATGCCGAGCACGCCGAACAGCAGAGCCGTCCAGCCGATCACCTGACGGCCCGCGGGGCCGTTGCTCTCGGGGTCGCGCAGGTTGCGCCAGGCCACGAAGCAGAGCAGCAGCGGCACGAACCACGCCAGCAGCCCGACCGACCCGGCGATGACGGTCCGGGTGGCGTCCCCGAGGCCACCGGGCAGCTGCCACCAGACCGCGGCGGCCACCACGACCGCCAGACCGACCAGGAACAGCCCGGCTCCGTCCCGGCGGTGCTCGGGCTCGAGCTCACTCGCGGTGCGGCCGATGCGGCGTACCCCACCTCCGATCGCGTGGGCGACGCCGAGCCAGGCCGCCATCAGCATCCGCGCGACGGCCATGCCGACCCGGGCCACCGGACCGGGCCCGTTGCGGACCGCTCGGGGTGCCGGACGACGCCCTGCGCCGCCTGCACCCTTCTTGCGGGCGTTCGACGCTGCGGGCTTTCGCCCTGACTTGCTTCCCGACGTCCTGGATCGCGAGGTCGAGCTCCCCTGTCCTGACTTGCGGGCAGGGGTGCCCTTGCTGCGCGACGCCGGCGGGGAAGACGTACGGGTCGCCATGGTGGGAATCTACCCCGAAGACCTCATCTGTCCCTTGCGTCACACGCCGCACGGGCCCCGTGTCGCAGCCCGCGGCGTCCTGCTCAGTTCTCCAGGCTCTCGCGCAGCGGCAGCCGGAGGCGGAAGGTGCTGCCCTTGCCCAGCTCGGAGACGACGATGATCTCGCCGCCGTGCATGTGCGCGATCCGGCGCGAGATGGCCAGCCCCAGGCCGGTGCCGGGGATGGAGAGCGCCTCGGGGTTGCTCGAGCGGTGGAAGGCGGAGAACAGGTGCACCTGGTCGGCCCCGGAGATGCCCAGTCCGTTGTCGGCACACTGCACGTAGGCGTGCTGCCCGTCGCTGCCGACCTCGAGGTGGACCGATCCGTCGCGACGGCTGTACTTCACCGCGTTGCTGGTCAGGTTGTCGATCACCTTGCCGAGCTCGTCGGCGTCAGCGGTCACCATCACCGGCTCGTCGGGCACCTCGAGCGTCATCTTCACGTGACCCTGCTCGGCCTGCATGGCCATCAGCTCGAGGCTCTGCTCGGCGAGCTTGCGCAGGTCCACCGGCCGCCGCACGGTCTCGCGCTTGTCCTGGATCTGCGAGTAGTTCAGGAGGTTCTGCACGAGGCGGTTCAACCGGTCAGCGTTGCGTGAGATCGCCTCGACCGACCCGATGCCGGTGTCGAGGTCCTCGAGCAGCTCGATGTGTCCCATGATCGAGGTCAGCGGCGTCTTCAGCTCGTGGGAGATGGTCGCGATCAGCTCGCCCTTGTAGCGGTCGAGCTCCTGCAGCTCCCCCACCAGGTGGCGCTCGCGGTCGTAGAGCCGGGCGTTGAGCACCACCCGACCCAGGGTCCGGCCCACCTCCATCACGGCTTCCTGCTGGTCCTGGGTCCAGGTGCTCTGCGCGACGTCACGGGCCAGCAGCACGTAGCCGAGCAGCTCACGTCCCACCCCGACCGGTGCGAACATCAGGCTGTGGCCCCGGTGGTCCTTCGCCAGCTTGCGCACCAGCAGCCGCTGGTGCCCGCTGAGGCCCTCGTCGAGCTGGTAGGCGTTGCCCTCGTGCAGTACGACGGGGCGGCCCAGGTCCCAGGCACGGCTGGCGAGCAGGCTCTTGAGCTGCACCAGCTCACGGCTGAGCTCACGGTCGTCGGGCGGGTACGCCGCCGACTGCTCGACCTCGCCGACGTCGCCGGAGGGGAAGCAGCGGATCCACAGGCGCTCGGTGCGGAGGTGTCGGGCGACCGCCTGCGCGGCCTCACGCAACGACAGGTCGAGCTCCGCGAGCTGGCCGGCCGAGGACACGGCCCGCACCATGTCTCCCATGCGCACCTGGTCGCCGAGACGCTCGCGCTGCTGCGCGTTGTACATCGCCAGACCGGCCTGCACCACGAACATCTCGAGCAGCTCGCGCTCCTCGCGGTTGGGGATCCGGTTGCCGGGAGGCAGGTCCACCGACATGTTGCCGAGCAGCTGGCCGGTGGCGGAGTAGAGCGGAGCGTAGAGGGCGTCCAGGGGGTGCCAGGCATCGTCCGCCGTGCCCGGCTCGAACTCCGGGACCCAGGCGGACTCCTCGAGCGCGTCGGGCATCCGGTCGTGGGGGACGAACCGGAGCACGCCCCACTCGTCGGCCTGGGCGAACTCGTTGAAGATCGAGGCCACTGGCGTACGCCGCCCGATGATCTGCTCGCGCACGTGCTCGGGACCTGCCACCGTCGTCATCACGAAGGTGTCGCCCTCCAGCCGGGCGATCGCCGCGATGCCGTAACCGAGCACCTCCACGACTCCGCGGGCGATCTCGTCGAGGACCTCGGACAGGTCTGTCGACGAGTTGACGCGCAGCATCAGCTCGTAGAGTCGGCGGATCCCCTCGGCACGAGGAGACTCGGTCAGTTGCATCAGGCGTGGTCCCCCATACCAGGTCGACGACAGGGGCCCGCCCGCATCTCGAGGGGTCCCGTGGCGATTCTAGGGCGATTCGCCCGGGTACGTCCGTGGATTAGCCCAGTTGGCAGCGAGTCGGGGTCGCCGGTGCTGAGCCTCTCACCAGCGCGTTCGATGGTGCGAGCGTACGCCTATGCCTCGAGCACGACCGGGATGATCATCGGCCTGCGCCGCAGCCTTCCGCCGACCCACCGGCCGACCACTCGCCGGATGGTCTGCTGGAGCTGGTAGGTGTCCCCGACCCCCTCCGAGACGGCCTTGTCGAGCGCGGCGATGATCGGGTCCTTGATCTCGTCGAAGGTGGTGTCGTCCTCGGCGAAGCCCCGGGCGTGGATCTCCGGCCCGCTGACGACCTTGCCGGTCTGGGAGTCGATCACCACGATCACCGAGATGAACCCCTCCTCGCCGAGGATCCGACGGTCCTTGAGGGAGCTCTCGGTGAGGTCGCCGACGGAGCTGCCGTCGACGAAGACGTAGCCGCAGTCGACCTTGCCGGTGATCTTCGCCTTGCCCTTCACGAGGTCGACCACCACGCCGTCCTCGGCGATCACCACGCGCTTCGGGTCGATGCCGGTGGCGCGTGCGAGCTCGGCGTTGGCGAGCATGTGCCGGATCTCCCCGTGCACGGGCATCACGTTGCGCGGCCGGACGATGTTGTAGCAGTAGAGCAGCTCGCCGGCGCTGGCGTGGCCGCTCACGTGGACCAGCGCGTTGCCCTTGTGCACCACGTGGGCGCCGCACCGGGCGAGCCCGTTGATCACGCGGTAGACGGCGTTCTCGTTGCCCGGGATCAGCGACGAGGCGAGCACGACGGTGTCGCCCTCCTCGATGTGCACGAAGTGGTGGTTGCGCTGGGCCATCCGGCTCAGTGCCGACAGCGGTTCGCCCTGGGAGCCGGTGGAGAGCAGCACCACCATCTCCGGTGGCATCTCGGCCGCAGCCTTGGCGTCGATGAGCAGGCCCGGGGGCACCTCGAGGTAGCCGAGGTCGCGGGCGATGCCCATGTTGCGCACCATCGAGCGACCGACGTAGGCCACCTTGCGGCCGTGCTCGGCTGCGGCGTCCATCACCTGCTGGACCCGGTGCACGTGAGAGGCGAAGCAGGCCACGATGATCCGCTTGGTGCTGGTGTGGAACACCCGGTCCAGGACCGGGGCGATGTCCTTCTCCGAGGTCGTGAACCCCGGGACCTCGGCGTTGGTCGAGTCGGTGAGGAACAGGTCCACGCCCTCCTCGCCGAGCCGGGCGAAGGCGCGCAGGTCGGTGATCCGGCCATCGAGCGGCAGCTGGTCCATCTTGAAGTCACCGGTGTGCAGCACCAGGCCCGCACCGGTGCGGATCGCCACCGCGAGCGCGTCCGGGATCGAGTGGTTGACCGCGATGAACTCGAGGTCGAACGGCCCGAAGGTGATCCGGTCCCCCTCGGCGACGATCTGCTGCGAGACGTCCTTGATCCGGTGCTCGCGCAGCTTGGGCCCGACCAGCGCCAGGGTGAGCTGCGAGCCCACGAGGGGGATGTCGGCCCGCTCGCGCAGCAGGTAGGGCACCGCGCCGATGTGGTCCTCGTGGCCGTGGGTCAGCACCAGCGCCTCGACGCTGTCGAGCCGGTCCCGGATCGCGTCGAAGTCGGGCAGGATCAGGTCGACGCCCGGGTGGTTCTCCTCGGGGAAGAGCACCCCGCAGTCCACGATCAGCAGGCGCCCGTCGTACTCGAAGACCGTCATGTTGCGGCCGACCTCGCCCAGACCACCGAGCGGGATGACCCTCAGGCCACCCTTCGGAAGGGCCGGGGGTGCGGACAGCTCGGGGTGGGGATGACTCAACTCAGGAGACCTGCTTCGGTGAGGGCGGTGCGGACGATGTCGACCAGGGTGTCGTCCGCCTCCACGAGTGGTAGACGGACCGCGCGGTTGTCGTGCACGCCGAGAAGCTGCATCGCCGCCTTCGCGGTCATCACGCCGGGCGCATGTCCCATGATCGCATCGACCAGCGGGACCAGCTCGGCGTAGACCTTCAGCGCACCGTCGAGGTCACCGGCTTCGACCCGGGCGACCATGTCGGCGTACTGCTCACCGGCGACGTGGCCGACCACCGAGACGACCCCGGCACCGCCGTGGGTCAGCCAGCCGAGGTTGAGCACGTCGTCGCCGCTGTAGTAGCTCAGCCCGGTCTCCTGCATGATCCGGACCCCCCGGAACAGGTCGCCGACGGCGTCCTTGACCGCCACGAACTTCTCGTTCTCGGCGATGCGGGCGAAGGTCTCGGGTGCGATCGTGACGCCGGTGCGCCCCGGGATGTCGTAGAGCATGATGCGCAGGTCGCTGACCGCGGCGATCGCCTCGAAGTGGGCGGCGATGCCGCTCTGGGTGGGCTTGCTGTAGTACGGCGAGACGAGCAGCGCGCCGTCGGCCCCGGCGGCCTCGGCCTGCTTCGCCAGCTCGATCGAGTGCGGCGTGTCGTTCGTCCCGATGCCGGCGACCACGGTGCACCGCTCCCCCACGGCGCTGATGACCGCGCGCAGGATCTCGCCGTCCTCCGCCACCGTGGTCGTGGGTGCCTCACCGGTGGTGCCGCTGACCACGAGGCCGTCGTTGCCGCGCTCGACGAGGTGATCGGCGACTCGCGCCACCCCGTCGAGGTCGACGGACCCGTCGGGGGTGAAGGGGGTGACCATCGCGGTCAGCACCCGGCCGAACGGAGCGGCGGGAAGGCTCATGGTCCCTAGGCTATCCGCCGCTCGCCCTCGGCGCAGGACGGCCACCCAGCGGCGGCAGGCATATATTTCGCGGCATGAGCGACAGCGAGCAGCCAGGCGCCGACGATCCCCAGACACCACCTCCCGCACCGTCGTACGGCGACCAGCCACCCTCGCCGCACGCACCACCCCAGGGTCAGCCGGCGTACGGCGCGCAGCCCGGCCAGTACTACGCCCCTGCCCCTGCGGTCACCGGTGCGTTCATGCTGGCCCACCTGGGCCAGGAGTACGGCCCCTACGGCTTCGACCAGCTCCGCCAGATGGCGCTCGCGGGCCAGCTCAAGGGCGACGCGTCGATGCGCGAGCAGTCGAGTGGCGGCTGGTTCCCGGCCAGGCAGCTGCCGGGGCTGTTCTCGCACCGCGAGTGGCTGACCACCGTGCTGCTCTCCGCGTTCCTGGGCTACCTGGGAGTGGACCGGTTCTACCTCGGCCACATCGGGCTGGGCATCGCCAAGCTGGTCACCCTCGGGGGCTGCGGCATCTGGGCGCTGATCGACTTCATCCTGATCCTGCTGCGCAAGGTCAACGACGCGGACGGACGACCTCTCGCCTGAGCCACCCTCGTGCGGCAGGACCTCCGAGGCCAGGATCTGGGCGGCCGAGGGCCTCAGAGGACCTTGCGTCGCCGGGTCACGCCCCTGGCAGCGACGACCACCAGCACGCAGGCCAGGAGCAGCAACAGCAGCATGCAGCCGATCCAGTTCTGGGCGGTGTGGGTCCAGAGGCCGTCGTCGTCGACCGCCCGGGAGAGGTTGTTCAGGTCGACCGTGGACGCCCCCGCGGCGTACCCCCAGCGGGTCGGGAAGAACCAGCTGAGCGTGGCGAGCGGCCCACCCCCGTCGATCGGGAACAGGCCTCCGCACATCACCAGCTGACCCATGACGAGCAACACGAGCGGTGGCATGGACTGCTCGGTGGTCGCGACCCGCGACGAGATCGCGAGTCCGGCCGCCACGCCGGTCAGCGCCGTGGCCACGGTCGCGGCCGTCAGCTCGAGGACCCCGGACCCGAGCAGGACGGGGTCTGGAGGAGGGGCGCGGAACGTCGACAGGAAGCCGACCAGGACGATCGACTGGCCCGCCGCCAGGAAGGCGAAGACCGCCATCTTGGCCGCCAGGTAGCCGAGCGGGGAGAGTCCGGCGTCACGTTCGTGCTCGTAGATCTCGCGCTCGCCCACCAGGTCGCGGACGGAGACCGAGAGGCCGAGGAAGGCCGCGCCGACGATCACCAGGACGAGCAGCCGGGAAGCCTCCACGCTCGCGGGGTCGCTCGTCGGCCCGAGGCCGTCCGAGCCAGGTACGGCGAGCGCGAGCACGCCCAGCGCCACGGGCATCCCGAGGAGCAGGAGGAGGTACATCGGGTCGGCGACGATCAGCCGCAGCTGTCGGAGCAGGACCACCGCGGCGCTGCGTCCGAGCATCCGCAGCCCGATCGACGTCTCCGGAAGGTCGTAGGCAGCCCGCATCGCGGGACCGCTGTCGGACTGCTGGGTGGGAGCCGTGGCCGCGGGTACGGACAGCTGGGCGAAGGTCTCGGCCCAGCTCGTCGTGCCGAAGTGCGCGAACACCCCTTCCGGTGGGCCGCTGTAGGCCACGGTGCCACCGGCACGCAGGACCAGCACCTGGTCGACCAGCCCGAGGTGCTCGAGGTCGTGCGTCACGACGAAGACGCGCTTGCCGTCGTCGGCGAGGCGTCGCAGGAGGGTCATGATCTGCAGGACCAGGGAGGGGTCGAGGCCGGCAGTCGGCTCGTCGAGGATCAGCATCGACGGGTCGGTCAGCATCTCCATCGCGATGCCCACGCGTCGCTGCTGGCCTCCGGAGAGGCGCTCGATCCGGGTGTCCGCGTGGGGCGTCAGCCCGAGCTGCTCGACCAGCCCGTCGATCAGCCGGCCGCGCTCCACGTGACCGACGTCCATCGGCAGCCGGAGGCGGGCGGTGAAGTCCAGCGCCTGGCGTGCCGTCAGCGACCGGTGCGCGACGGTGTGCTGGGGCACCACCCCGATCTTTCCCCGGTGGGCTCGACGCTGGCTGGTCATGGTCGCCCCGTCCAGGCTGACCGATCCCGAGGTCGGCGAGACCTGTCCGGTCACAAGACGCAGCAGGCTCGACTTGCCGGCGCCCGAGGGACCGATGACCGCCACGAGCGAGGGCCTGGTCATGGAGAAGGACACGTCGTCCACGATGCGGCGGCCGCCGCGGATCGCCAGTGACGCTCGCTGCACGGCGAAGCGGGTTCCCTCCACCACCGACAGGGCGGCTCCGTCGAACTCGAGCAGGGAGTTCCCGATCAGCACCCGGTCCCCCCGTGCCAGCAGCTGGCGGTCGACCGGGCGACCGTTCACGATCGTCTGGTTGGTGCTCCCGAGGTCACGGAGGTGCCAGCCCGACGATCCCTCCTCGAGCTCGGCATGTCGCCAGGACGCCATCGGGTCGGCGATCGTCAGCCAGGCCTCGGGGTCCCGGCCGATGACCAGCCGGCGGCTCCCGCCCGCGGAGGGCTGGTGCTGTTGCTCCGGCGCGGACACCATCCGGAGCTCCGGGCCCGTGTCGGGGTCACCCAGGCGGACACAGACCTCACCGGTGATCCGCAGCCGATCGACCCGCTCACCGTCGCGCCAGATGCCATTGGTGCTCTGCAGGTCCTCCAGCAGCCAGCCCTCGTCGAAGACGAGCCTGGCGTGCCGCCTCGAGACGAGGTCGTGGTGCACCCGGATCCCCGACGTGCCGCCGTCGCGCCCCACCACGATGGGCGAGTCGCTCGGCAGACACTCCCGGGTGTGGTCGCCGACCACCATCAGCCGACCGGCCGCGGCCTGCGCGCCCCCGGTCACCTCAGGCCGACCCGTTGCGGGTCCGTCGCGACCACGGCGGCGATGCCGACTGCACGCGACTCGTCGTCGACCGCCTCCACTGAGACCGAGAACGGTGAGTACCGGTAGGTCGCCGACCACTGGTGCTGCTTGCTCTCGGCCTGGTCGTCCTCGAACGAGAACCACTGGCGCCCGGCGAAGCTCCCGTCGATGATCCACTGCCGGCTGGTGGCACCGGGGTTGAACCTGTCCAGGTAGCCATAGCGATCGGCGCCCTTGTCCCAGCGGGAGTAGCGCACCATGAACGCGCCGAACTCGCACTCGAAGACCTCCGCCTTCCCGGGGACGAGCACCGGCGCCTGCCGGCAGTCGGAGTCCATCGAGGGGAACACCGTCTCCAGGCCGCTCCTCCCGGACGGGACCGGGCAGGCCTTCGCGTCGCGGGCGGTGCTGTCGTCCCAGCAGGTCACCGACGGGTCGGCCGGACCCGGGGCGGGATCGACGGCGTCGGGTGTGACCGCAGGGGTGGGCTGCGGGCTGCGTTCCGGTGTCGCCCGATCTCCCGCCTTCCCCACGCCGGCACTGCGAGCGGCCTGCGTGGGCGACGGGCTCGGGATCGCCTCCGCGGCCTGCTGCGCCTCACCACCCGAGGGGGTGTCGTCGGGTGCGAGCAGGCCGAACGCCGCGACCCCGAGGGCGAGCACGGCCGCGACCGAGGCCGCAGCAAGGCCGACGACGCGCCAGGTGCGGCGTCGTTGCGGAGGGCTTTCCACGGTGGGGGTGGGATCCGGCGCAGCGGGCGGCCGCAGCACGGTGTGGGCCTGCGGGGCGAGCTGGCCTCGCAGAGTGGTCAGCTCTGCAGCACTCGGGCGAAGGCCGCGAGCCTTCATCTCCGCCACGAGCACGGCGTCGAGCATGTCGGCGGCCGTCGGGTATCGCGCGCCGGGGTCCTTCGCCATGGCGCGGCCCAGGATCTCGTTGACGGCGCCCCGTGCCGGAGACTCCCCGACGTAGGTCGGGATCTCGTCGTGCACATGGGCCAGCGCGGTCTGGAACTCGCTGGTCCGCTCGTACGGCGGGCGGCCGGTCAGCGCCGCCCACAGCACGCAGCCCAGGGAGTAGACGTCGGAGGCCACCGACGCATCGGTGCCCGTATGGCACTCGGGAGCCATGTAGTTGTAGGTGCCGATGACGCCTTCGGTGCGCGTGTGCGTCGAGACGGTCTGCCTCGCGATCCCGAAGTCGCACAGGTAGGCGAAGACGTCGGCGCGCGACTCGCGGACCAGGACGTTGCTCGGCTTCACGTCGCGATGGAGCAGGCCGGCGTCGTGCGCGTCCCCGAGCGCCGAGGCGATCTGGGCGACCACCTTCAGGGCACGCTGAGCGGGCAGCGGTCCGTCCTCGGCCACGATGCGCCCCAGGTCGCGCCCGTTGACCAGCTGGGTGGCGATGAACAGCACCCCGTCGTGCGCGCCGGCCTCCAGCACCTGGATGACGTGCGGCGAGTCGAGCGCCGCCAGCATCCGCGCCTCTCGGGTGAACCGGTCCCGGAAGCCGGGGTCGTCCGCCAGCTCCGGGCTGAGCACCTTCAGCGCCACGGAGCGGCCCAGGTCGGTCTGTCGCGCCTCGAAGACCGCGCCCATCCCGCCGCGCCCGATCCGCGCGATGACCTCGTAGCGACCGAAGGTGTCGCCCTCTCCGGGAAGCCTCCCCATCACGTGCCCACCCGGTCAGTCCTCGTCGACGCTGTCTGGCGGCGCCGCGTCGACCTTGGTCACGGCGGCGTCCCGGGACTGCTCGTCGACCGCCTTGATGATGACCACGTAGGGGTGGTCCTCGTAGACGGCTGCCCAGACGAAGGGGAACCTCTCGTCCTTGGCCGTGGCCGCGTCGCTCTCGAACCACGACCCCGCGGCCGCGCCCACGACGTACCAGGGCTTCGGACCGTCATAGTTGGCTTCCAGGTAGCTCTTCGCGGCGGCCTGTGAGGTCCAGCGCGCATACCTGATCACGGTGCCGTCCTCGACACACTCGAAGACCTCGTCCTCGGCGTTCGTGGGGTTGGGGTCGTCCGCGACGCAGGACGTGTCGACGGAGGGGAAGACCTGCTGCATGGCGGCGCGCGCGGGGTCCTTGGGCGCGGTGGTGCCCGTCTCGTCCGATCCGAGCAGCTTGACGGCCGCGATGCCGCCCGCGAGCAGCAGGACGGCTACGGCCGCTGACGCCAGGACCATCGTGACCGGTGGGCGGGAGCGGCCACCGGTGCGATCAGGCGCCGGCGCAGTGTCCTGGGCCGGGGCGTGACCAGGGGCGGGAAGCGGGACCGGGGCCGGGGGCGTCCTCCGGCGAGTCGGGTCGGAGACCATCGACGGCCACCGGACGTTCGTCTGGTCACCCGGAGCGTCCTCCAGAGCGCGGGCCGACTCCTCGGCGGCCATCAGGGCGGCATGCATCTCCCCGGCGTCACGGAACCGGGCTCCCGGGGTCTTGGCCATGGACCGCTGCAGGATCTCGTTGATCGCTGCGTCGGCCGGTGAGCCGCCGGCGTACACGGGGACCTCCTCACGCACGTGAGCCAGGGCGATCTGGAACTCGCTCGTCCGATCGAACGGCGCCCGGCCGGTCAGCACCGCCCACAGCACACAGCCCAGCGAGTAGATGTCGGAGGCGACCGAGGCGTCCGCACCCTCGTGGCACTCGGGGGCCATGTACCCGAGCGTGCCGACCACGCCGGACGTGCGGGTGTAGGTGGAGTCCTGGTGGCGGGCGATGCCGAAGTCGCACAGGTAGGCGAACACGTCGGCCGGCGTCTCGCGGAGCAGCACATTGCCCGGTTTGACGTCGCGGTGCAGCACTCCTGCCTCGTGGGCGTCCGCGAGGGCCGAGGCCACCTGGCCGACGACCCTGAGCCCCGTCGACGGCGACATGGGGCCGTCCTCGCGCAGCAGCTGGAGGAGGTCGCGCCCATGGATCAGCTGGGTGGCGATGTAGAGGTCCCCGTGGTGCTCACCGGAGTCGAAGACCTGGATCACATGCGGTGAGTCGAGCGCCGCCAGGGTGCGCGCCTCGCGCTCGAAGCGGGCGCGGAAGTCCGGGTCCTCGGCGAGCTCGGGGCTGAGCACCTTCAGCGCGACGGCTCGACCGAGGTCGACCTGCCGCGCCTCGAAGACCGAGCCCATCCCGCCGCGCCCGATCCGGCGGACGATCTCGTAGCGGCCGAAGGTGTCACCGAGGCCGGGGAACGCAGACATGAGACCTCTCCCGAACAGGCTCGTCACGTGAACGGCGGAGAATCTACCGCCCGTCGGACGAACTCACCGGATCTGTCTCATCCATCGTCTAGACCACGCCGACGCTCCAGCCAGCGGATCTCGTAGGGCGGGTCGTTGGCCAGGTGCTCGTCGCGCCGGGTCTCGCGCCACTCGGCCTCGACGAACTCCGGGTAGTGGGTGTCCCCCTCGGGGGAGGCATGCACCTCGGTGAGGATCTGAGCGGTGGCCAGCGAGATCGCGTCGCGGTAGACCTGCGCACCCCCGCCGACCATCACCAGCTCGTCGAGGCCCCCTCCGATCTCGACGGCCTCGGCCACCGAGCTCGCCACCAGGACACCCCGGTAGGACCAGTCCGGGTCGCGGGTCACCACGATGCTCTGCCGTTCGGGCAGCGGACGGCCGATCCCCTCGAACGTCGTACGGCCGAGGACCAGGGGGTGGCCGACGGTGACCCGCTTGAAGTGGGCGAAGTCGGCGGGGATCCTCCAGGGGATGCCGCCGTTCAGGCCGATCACGCCGTTGCGGGCACGGGCGGCCACGAGAACCACCGAGGTCGGTCGCGTCATACGGCGATGGGGGCCCTGATGCCCGGGTGCGGGTCGTATCCGTCGAGGCCGATGTGCTCGAGGTCGAAGCCGTCGATCGTCGTGACGGAGGGGTCGAGGCGCAGCACGGGCAGCTCTCGGGGCTCGCGGGTGAGCTGCAGCTCGGCCTGTTCGAGGTGGTTGAGGTAGAGGTGCGCGTCGCCGAGGGTGTGCACGAAGTCGCCGACCTCCAGCCCGACCACCTGGGCGACCATGTGCGTCAGCAGGGCGTACGACGCGATGTTGAACGGCACGCCGAGGAACACGTCGGCGGAGCGCTGGTAGAGCTGGCAGCTGAGCTTCCCGCCCGCGACGTAGAACTGGAACATGGTGTGGCAGGGGGGCAGCGCCATGTCCGGCACGTCGGCGACGTTCCACGCGGACACGATGTGGCGTCGCGAGTCGGGCCTGGTGCGGATCTGCTCGATCACCTGAGCCAGCTGGTCGACGTGGCCACCGTCCGGGGTCGGCCACGAGCGCCACTGGTGGCCGTAGATCGGTCCCAGGTCGCCGTTCGTGTCGGCCCACTCGTCCCAGATGGAGATGCCGCGGTCCTGCAGCCACTTGACGTTGGTGTCCCCGCGCATGAACCAGAGCAGCTCGCCGAACACCGAGCGGGTGTGCACCTTCTTGGTGGTCACCAGCGGGAAGCCCTCGGCCAGGTCGAACCGCATCTGGTGGCCGAACACGCTCAGGGTCCCGGTGCCGGTGCGATCGGACTTCTCGACACCCTCGTCGAGGATCCGGCGGAGGAGGTCGAGGTACGCCTGCATGGAGCCAACCTACCCGTGCAAGGCTGGTGCCCATGGTGATCGGGCTCGGTGCGGCGCTCGTGGCAGCGGTGCTGTTCGGGGTCGGTGCCGTGATGCAGGCCGTGGCCGCGCGCCGGGGCCGGCTCATCTCGGCGCTGATGGCCCTGGTCGCCCTGGTCTACGTCCTGGGCTGGCTGCTGCACCTGGCCGCGATCGCCATGGTCCCGCTCTACGTCGCCCAGGTCGGCATCTCGGCCTCGCTGGCCGTCACCGCCGTCACCGCCGCCAAGGTCGTCGGCGAACGGCTGGCACTGCGACACCGGTTCGCGATCGGAGTCCTCGTCGGTGGTCTGGCGCTCCTGGCGGTCGCCGCGGGGCCGGTGGGCGACCGCCAGTTCGAGGCCCGCGACGTCGTGGTCCTCTACCTCGTCCTGGTCCTGGTCCTGGGCCTGGGACTGGCGGCCCAGCGGGTCGGCGGCCAGCGCGGTGGGGTGCTGCTCGGCTTCCTCGGCGGCATCGCCTTCGCCGGCTCCCCCATCGCCACCCGGTCCCTGGTCGACCCCACCTGGGACTGGCTGACCGTGGCGCCGGTGCTCAGCATCGGCCTGTTCGGCCTGCTCGGGTTCTGGCTGTACTCGATCGCTCTCCAGCGCGCCTCGGTGATCTCCGCCAGCGGTCCCCTGGTGCTGATGCAGACCGTCGTGCCCGCCCTGGTCGGCGTGTACACGCTCGGCGACACCTTCCGGGACGGCTGGTTGCCGGGCGCGATCGTCGGTTTCGTGGCGAGCACCGCCGCCGCGCTGGCGCTCAGCGACGCCGAGGCACGACTCGACCATCTCGACGAGGAGCCCCGCCCGGTGACCGAGCACCAACCCGGTTGAGCGCCGATGGTTGGATGGAGTCCATGCCCACTGCCGACGTCTCCGCCCGCATCGCCTGGGCCGAGGACTCGTCAGCGATCGCGGCGGTCCAGGTCCGCGCCTGGCGGGCGTCGTACGCCGACCTGCTGCCCGCCGAGATCCTCAGCACCCTGGATGCCGACCAGATCGCCGAGGGTTGGCGTCAGTCGCTGTCTCGCCCGGCCGATGCCCGCAACCGGGTCCTGGTCTCCCTCGAGCGCAACCTGGTGACCGGCTTCCTGGTGTCCGGTCCCGCGACCGACCCCGACTGCGACCCGGTGGCGACCGGCGAGCTCACCGACCTGACGGTGGACCCGCACCGGCGCGGGGAAGGACATGGCTCCCGACTGCTCCAGGCCGGCGCCGACACCCTGGTCGCGGACCGCTTCGTCCGCGCGGTGATGTGGCTCCCCGCCGCCGACGACGCCACCCGCGCCTTCCTCACCAGCGGCGGCTGGGGTCCCGACGGGGCGCACCGCACCCTTGACCTGCTCGGCGACGGCACCACGACCCTCAAGCAGGTGCGGCTGCACACGGCCCTCATCGACTGATGGACGCCGCGACCCGCTCGATCGTCCGCGACGGCATCGCGGTCGGCGTCGCGACGGGCGCCTACGGCATCTCCTTCGGCGCGGTCTCGGTGGCCAGCGGGCTGGACGTCTGGCAGTCCTGCGCGCTGTCGTTGCTGGTGTTCACCGGCGCGTCCCAGTTCGCCCTGGTGGGCGTGGTGGGGGCAGGCGGGAGCCCGTTCTTCGGCGCACTGTCCGGGCTGCTGCTCGGCACCCGCAACACGCTCTACGGCCTCAAGGTGGCGCCGATGGTCGCCTGGCACGGGGCGCAGCGCGCTGTGGCGGCACACCTGCTGATCGACGAGTCCACGGCGATGACGCTCACCCGGACGACCCGCGAGCATGCCCGCGCCGGGTTCCTCTCCACCGGCCTGGCGGTGTTCGTGCTCTGGAACCTCGCGACGCTGGCGGGTGCGCTGGCCGGCGACTCGCTGGGCGACCCACGTACCTACGGCCTCGACGCCGCGGTCGGTGGCGCCTTCCTCGGCCTGCTCTGGCCCCGGCTCGACACCATGCTCACCCGCGTCGCGGCCCTGCTGGGCGCGGCGCTGGCGCTCTCCCTCGTCCCGTTCGTCCCGGCCGGCGTGCCGGTGCTGGCGGCCGGAGTGGTCGCCCTCGGCCTCGGTCTGATGACGCGCAGACGCGACGACGAGGCGGCGGTGGGCGCGTGACCCTCTGGCTCGCGGTGCTCGGTTGCGCGCTCGGCTGCTACCTGCTCAAGCTGGCCGGCATGTCGGTCCCCGAGCGGGTGCTGGCCCATCCGGTGCTGCGTCGTACGGCGGACCTGCTGCCGGTCGTGCTGCTGGCGGCGCTGGTGGCCGTTCAGGTGCTCGTCGTCCGGGGACCGGACGGACCCGGGCTCGGGATCGACGCACGCCTCGCCGGGCTGGGGGCTGCGTTCGTGGCACTTGTGCTGCGAGCACCGTTCATCGTGGTGGTCGTCGTCGCTGCGCTCACGGCGGCCCTGCTGCGCCTGTGAGAGCGGCGAGTCCCTCCGCCGCTCGTCCGGGGCGCCCGAGATGGTCCCGGACGAGCGGCTCCTGAAGGGCGAACGAGAGGCCCGTGTGCCCAGCACGGGCCTCTCGCTCTTGGGGCTCCTGACATCCCTGGGGGGAGGGAGGTCAGGACACGGCGACCGCGCTCCATGCAGCGGCGACCGTGTTGTAGGGGGTGCTGCCCGTGCCGTAGAGGTCCTTGGCGGCGGTCAGCGTCGCGGTGCGGGCACCCTTGTAGTTGGTGCTCGAGGTCATGTAGCGCGTCAGCGCCCGGTACCAGATCCTGGCCGCCGCGGACCGGCCGATGCCGGTGACCTTCGACCCGTTGCAGGTCGTGGACCGGTGGGCGACACCTCCGATCGTCTTGGAGCCGGAGCCCTCGGCGAGCAGGTAGAAGAAGTGGTTGCCGATGCCTGAGCTGTAGTGCACGTCGACGTTCTTGGCGTTCGACGACCAGCAGTTCAGCGAGCTCCCGTCGGAGGACGGGTTGTCCATCCGGCGGAAGCCCCGGTGCACCTTCAGGTCGAACTCCTCACCGATCAGGTAGTCGCCGGGGTCCTTGGAGTTGGCGGCATAGAACTCCACGGCGGTGCCGAAGATGTCCGAGGTTGCCTCGTTCAGGCCGCCGGACTCCCCCGAGTAGGCCAGGTTCGCGGTGTTCTCGGTGACGCCGTGGCTCATCTCGTGACCGGCGACGTCGAGCGAGGTGAGCGGCCCGTAGTTGACGCCGTCACCGTCCCCGTAGCTCATCTTGGTGCCGTCCCAGAAGGCGTTGACGTAGTTCTTGCCGTAGTGCACCCGGTTGAAGGACCCGGTGCCGTCACCGAAGATCCCGCGGCGCGCGTGCACGGCCTGGTAGTAGTCCCAGGTGACGTTCGTGCCGTACTGCGCGTCGGCCGCGGCCGACTCACGGCTGCCGGTGGTGCCGTTGCCGAACGAGGTGTCCGCGCTGGTGAACAGGGTCCCGGCCTTGCAGCCCGAGCCGAAGACCTGACAGGTGAAGGAGTCCTCTGCGTTCTTCAGGTCGGTGGTGTAGGTGCCACCGCGGGTCGGGTCCTTGAGCTGGTAGCTGGAGCCCGACCTGGTCAGCTGGAGGGGGACGGTGCCGCTGTACAGCGACCTGCCCGACCCGCCGACGTTGACGATCTGCTGCTCCGCGCGCAGGACTGCGCCGGACTTCGCGTCCACGTAGGTGGCGAGCCGGCTCGGGGTGCCGTTGGCCTGGCGACCGCCGCTGAGCACTCGCCAGGCGAGGCGCGGGCTGGCGCCGGCGGCGTCGACCACCAGCGTCGCGCCCTCGACCGTGGCCCGCTGGGTGGCCCGTTCGGCCAGGCTCAGCGCCTTGGCCCCGGCCGCGGAGCGGGTGAGCCCCGGGACGACGCCGAGGGCGAGCGACTTCTCGAGCGTGAGGCTGCTGCCCTTCCAGCCCCCGGCTCGGGACTGGTGCACGACCAGGTCGCCGCCGACGACCTCGAGCCCCCGGTAGGTGCGGGCCAGCCGGACGTGGGTGGTCCCGTCGGGGTCGACCATCGTGTCGACCGCCCTGAAGCCCTGGGCGTCGCCGAACCTGGTGACCCCGGCGTGGGACTTGGCCGCAGCGATCGCGCGGGCCTCCCGACTGGAGGACGCGGACTCGGCCGCCTGCGCCTGGGACACGCCGGCGCCTGCCGCCGTGACGGCCAGCAGCGCTGCACTGACGAGCGTGACGCTCCTGCGCATCGGGGACCCTTCGCTACCTGGACTGGGCTGATGGGACTGGGCTGATGGGACTGACCTGGCGGGGCTGGTCTTGGAGGGATCCGATCCCCTGCAGCGACAAGCCTGCCCCGCGAGTAGCCGGCGTGGCATCTTCACGTACGTGCGTTGCACAAACATGCAACGCTGCACGAACCCGCCGACCTCCTCGCAGTCACAGGTCCAGGAACTGCTCGAGTCCGACCGTCAGCCCCGGGTGCTCGGTGATCGCTCGCAGTCCGATCAGCACTCCGGGGGTGAAGGAGACACGATCCATCGAGTCGTGGCGGATCGTCAAGGTCTCCCCCACGGCGCCGAGAATCACCTCCTGGTGGGCGACCAGTCCACGCACGCGCAGGCCGTGGACGCGCACACCCTCGACGTCGGCTCCTCGCGCGCCGTCCAGCCCGGTCGACGTCGCGTCCGGCGACGGGCCCATCCCTGCCTCGCGTCGAGCGGCGGCGATCAGCTCCGCCGTACGCCGCGCGGTGCCGGAGGGGGCATCGGCCTTGTCGGGGTGGTGCAGCTCGACGACCTCGACCGACTCGTAGAACCGGGCCGCCTCGGCGGCGAAGCGCATCATCAGGACCGCGCCGATGGAGAAGTTGGGTGCGATCAGGACCCCGGTGCCCTCGCTGTCGGCCAGCAGGTCGCGCAGGGTCTGCAGACGACCGGCGTCGAAGCCGGTGGTCCCGACCACGGCATGGATGCCGTGGGAGACGCAGAACTCCAGGTTGCCCATCACCACATCCGGGTGCGTGAAGTCGACCACGACGTCGACGCCCGCGTCGACCAGACCGCTCAGGTCGTCATCGGCATCGATGCGAGCCACCAGCTCGAGGTCTCCATCGACGCGCCCTGCCTCCTCGACCGCGTCACACACCGCGCGCCCGACCTTGCCCAGCGCGCCCAGCACGCCCACCTTGAGAGTCGTCTCGGTCACCGGCTCAGGCTAGCGGTGAGGTGGCACCTCAGCCGCGACCACCTCGTCGCTCCTCACCTTCTCGCTCCGTGGCCCTCACACCGCCACCCTGACAGCCCCTGTGACGGAGGTTCGAAGGCCATGCATGGCCGCACGGTGGCACGACCGGGCGAGGCCCCGGGGCGCGATCCACAGACTCCCCCGCGACCTTGACTTGTCGGCGCGCGCTAGTAGAATCGAACACATGTTCGACACCATCCGATCCGCTCCCGCAGCCCAGCACCAGGTGGACGCTGCTGGCTGGATCGCGGCGCTGGTCGGGCACGACGGCCACGACTTGTCCGACCCCGAGCGGATCGACCAGATCGCGATCCTGGAATCGCTGAAGGCCGCGGCTGCCGCGGCGCAGGCGCGGATCACCGCCGCGTTCGATCGCTCCCAGCGCGAGGCCGCACCCTCGCTGAAGCCCGCGAGCGAGGTCGCCCGGAGCATCGCCAACCAGGTCGCCCTGGCTCGACGCGCCGCACCCGCCCGAGGTCAGCAGCACCTCGGGGTGGCACTGGACTGGCCCGCGACCTGCCCGCCAGACCCTCGACGCGTTGACGAACGGCCACATCTCGGAGTGGCGGGCCACGCTGATCGTCCGCGAGACCGCCACCCTGACCCGCGAGGACCGGATCCGCGTCGACGCCGAGATCGCACCCCAGCTCGCCGGCGCCGGTGACCGCCGAGTCGCCGACCTGGCCCGAAAGATCGCCTACCGCCTCGACCCCGGTGCCGCCCTTCGGCGCAATCAGAAGCGCCGAGACCGACCGACGCGTCACCATCCGCCCCGCACCCGACACCATGAGCCTGGTCACCGGCCTGCTCCCCGTCGCCCATGGCGTCGCCGTCTTCGCCTCCCTGCGCGAGCACGCCACGACCCTGCGCGTCCCAGGGAGACCCCCGCACCCTGGGCCAGATCATGGCCGACACCTTCTACGCCCGCCTGACCGGACAGGCAGAGCGCCGTCGGCGGTGTGCAGATCGAGCTGGTGATGACCGATCGGGCGCTCCTGCGAGGTGACCACGAACCCGCCCGGGTCCCCGGCTACGGCTCCATGCCCCGCCTTCCTGGCCCGACGCATCGTCCGTGACGCAGACCAGGCGCTGGATCCGCCGCCTCTACACCGCGCCGACCACCGGGGAGCTGGTCACCATGGACAGCACCCGCCGCCCGTTCACCGGCCGCTGCGCCAGCTGCTCGTCCTGCGCGACCAGACCTGCCGCACCCCCTGGTGCGACGCCCCGATCGCCCACGCTGACCACATTCGACGGGCCTCGCGGGGCGGACCGACCACGGTGAGCAACGGCCAGGGGCTGTGCGAGGCCTGCAACTACGCCAAGGAAGCACCCGGCTGGCGCACGGACCTCATCACCTCCGACAGACACCTGGTCGAGATCACGACCCCGACCGGCCACCGCTACCGATCCAGCCCGTCGCCACAACCCGGCGACCCACTCACGATGACCATCGAGGAGCGACTCAGACGGCTGCTCGACGACGCGGCCTAGATGGCTGCTCGAACGCTCAGGATGTCAGCGGGCGGGGCCCACCGAGGCCAGGGTCTGGGGCCGGGAGTAGAGCTCCCGGGCCAGCTCGTGGACGTCGGAGGCGGTCACCGAGTCGAGGCTCTCGAGGACCTCGTCCACCGAGCGCAGCCGACGCTGGAACAGCTCGGCCTCGCCGAGGCGAGTCATCCGGGAGCCACTGTCCTCGAGGCTGAGCACGAGACCGCCGCGTGCCTGTCCCTTGCCGCGCTCGACCTCCTCCTCGGTGAGCCCGGAGTCGGCCACCCGCACGAGCTGCTCGCGCACCACGCGCAGCAGCTCCTCGGCCTTGCTCGGCAACGAGCCCGCTGCCACACCGACCATGCCGGCGTCGGAGTAGCCGAGACCGAAGGAGTAGACCGAGTAGGCGAGGCCACGACGCTCGCGGACCTCCTGGAACAGGCGTGAGCTCGAGCTCCCGCCCAGGGCGGTCTGCAGGATGCTGAGCGCGTAGCGCCGAGGGTCGGAGCGGGTGAGGCCCTGCATCCCGAGGACCACGTTGACCTGCTCGAAGGGCCGTGAGGCGGATGCCTCACCGAACTGCAGGGGCCTGGGTCGGGCGGAGAGGCGCGGTCCGGCGGGACGCGCGTCGGCGTCGAGGAAGCCGTTGCGGCCGAAGGCTCGCCGGGCGCGGCGTACGACGTCGCCGTGGTCCACGTTGCCGGCCACGGCGATGGTGATCACCTCGGGCCGGTAGCGACGCTTGTAGTAGCCGCGGATCTGCGTCCGGGTGAGCGCCTTGATCGAGTCGGCCGTGCCGGCGATCGGCCGGGCCAGCGGCGTGCCGGCCCAGGCAGTCGCGGCGAAGAGGTTGTGCACGACGTCGTCGGGGTCGTCGTCGTGCATCGCGATCTCGTCGAGGATCACCTCGCGCTCGGCCTCGACGTCCTCCGGGGTGATCAGCGAGGAGGTGAGCATGTCGCCGAGGACGTCGAGCGCCATCGGCAGGTCCTCGTCGAGGACGCGCGCGTGGTAGCAGGTGTACTCACGCGCGGTGTAGGCGTTGAACTCCCCGCCGACCTCGTCGAGAGCGGTGGAGATGTCCATGGCCGAGCGGGTCGGGGTGCCCTTGAACAGGAGGTGCTCCAGGAAGTGCGACGCACCGTTGAGCTGCGCCGCCTCGTCCCTGGACCCCACCTGCACGAACACCCCGACCGCCGCGGAGCGGACCCCGGGCATGTGCTCGGTGACGACGCGCAGACCGCCCGCAAGGACGGTCCGGCGTACGCCGTCGGGAAGAGCCTTCAACCTCGTCCGGTCACTCGGAGTCGTCGTCGTCGTCCGACGACGGCACCGTCTCGGCGTTCTGGTCCACGACCGGGATCAGGGAGAGCTTGCCGCGGTCGTCGATCTCGCCGATCTCGACCTGGAGCTTCTGGCCGACCGAGACGACGTCCTCGACGTTGTCCACGCGCTTGCCGCCGGCCAGCGCACGCAGCTTGCTGATGTGCAGCAGGCCGTCCTTGCCGGGCAGCAGCGAGACGAAGGCGCCGAAGTTGGTCGTCTTCACCACGGTGCCGAGGTAGCGCTCGCCGACCTCGGGCATCGTCGGGTTGGCGATCGCGTTGACCGCGGCACGGGCGGCCTCGGCCGCTTCGCCGTTGGTCGCACCGATGTACACCGTGCCGTCGTCCTCGATCGACAGGGTCGCGCCCGTGTCGTCCTGGATCTGGTTGATGACCTTGCCCTTGGGCCCGATCACCTCGCCGATCTTGTCGACGGGGACGCGCACGCTGATGATGCGCGGCGCGTGCACCGACATCTCCTCGGGCTCGCTGATCGCCTCGGCCATCACGTCGAGGATCGCCAGACGGGCGTCGCGGGCCTGGGTCAGCGCCGCGGCGAGGACCTCGGCGGGGATGCCGTCGAGCTTGGTGTCGAGCTGGAGCGCGGTGACGAACTCCCGGGTGCCGGCGACCTTGAAGTCCATGTCGCCGAAGGCGTCCTCGGCACCGAGGATGTCGGTCAGCGCGACGAACTCGTGCTTGCCGTCGACCTCACCGGAGATGAGACCCATGGCGATGCCGGCGACCGAGGCGCGCAGCGGCACGCCGGCCTGCAGCAGCGACAGCGTCGAGGCACAGACCGAGCCCATCGAGGTGGAGCCGTTGGACCCCATCGCCTCGGAGAGCTGACGGATCGCGTAGGGGAACTCCTCACGCGTGGGCAGCACGGGCAGCAGCGCACGGCGCGCGAGCGCACCGTGGCCGACCTCGCGGCGCTTCGGCGAACCGACGCGCCCGGTCTCACCGGTGGAGAACGGCGGGAAGACGTACTTGTGCATGTAGCGACGCGACTTCTCCGGGGAGAGCGTGTCCAGCTTCTGCTCCAGCGTCAGCATGTTCAGCGTGGAGACGCCCAGGATCTGGGTCTCGCCGCGCTCGAACAGCGCCGAGCCGTGCACGCGCGGGATCACGCCGACCTCGGCGGACAGCGTGCGGATGTCGCTCAGCCCACGGCCGTCGATGCGGACCTTGTCGCGGAGCACACGCTCGCGGACGAGCGCCTTGTTCAGCGAGCGGAACGCTGCGCCGATCTCCTTCTCGCGACCCTCGAAGTCGCCGGCGATCTTCTCGAGGAGACCAGCCTTGATGTCGTCGAGGCGGTCCTCGCGCTCCTGCTTGCCGCCGATCGTCAGCGCCTCGGCGGTGTCGCCCTTGGCGGTCGCCTCGACCGCGGCGTAGACGTCGTCCTCGTAGTCGAGGAACACCGGGAAGTCCTGCACCGGCTTGGCGGCCTGCTTGGCCAGCTCGGCCTGGGCCTCGACCAGCTGCTTGATGAACGGCTTGGCGGCGTCGAGGCCCTGGGCCACGATCTCCTCGGTGGGTGCCTGGGTGCCGGACTGCACGAGGTTCCAGGTGGACTCGGTGGCCTCGGCCTCGACCATCATGATCGCGACGTCACCGGTGTCGGTGACCCGACCGGCGACGACCATGTCGAAGACGGCGTTCTCGAGCTGGCTGTGGGTCGGGAACGCAACCCACTGGCCCTCGATCAGCGCCACGCGGGTGCCACCGACCGGGCCGGAGAACGGCAGGCCGGAGAGCTGCGTGGACAGCGACGCCGCGTTGATCGCGAGTACGTCGTAGGGGTGGTCGGGGTCCAGCGCCATCACCGTGATGACGACCTGGACCTCGTTGCGCAGGCCCTTCTTGAAGGTCGGGCGCAGCGGGCGGTCGATCAGGCGGCAGGTGAGGATCGCGTCCTCGCCCGGGCGGCCTTCGCTGCGGAAGAACGAACCGGGGATCTGACCGGCGGCGTACATCCGCTCCTCGACGTCGATCGTCAGGGGGAAGAAGTCGAACTGGTCCTTGGGCTTCTTGCCGGCCGTGGTGGCCGACAGGATCATCGTCTCGTCGTCGAGGTAGGCCGTGACGGAACCGGCTGCCTGACGGGCGAGCAGACCGTGTTCGAACTTCACGGTGCGCTTGCCGAACTTGCCGTTGTCGAGAACGGTCTCGACGACTGTGATTTCGGGTCCCTCAGTCAAGGGTTTCCCTTTCTCTTCGCGGAGCGAGCCGCGCGCTCTGACCTCAGCGTGAGGGCCGGTCTTCGATCGAGGCCCGCGGAACCGATGTTCCGAAGGCCACTACCGAGGACCGGGCCGGCGTACGCGGGCCGCTCCTGGTTGTGGGATGTGATTTCAGTTGTACAACTAGCGAGAAACGCACCCACCCGGAGGGTGAGTGCGTTTCCTTGTTCAGCGACGCAGGCCGAGGCGGGAGACGATCGAGCGGTAGCGCTCGATGTCGGTCTTCTCCAGGTAGTTCAGGAGACGACGACGCTGGCCCACGAGCAGCAGCAGACCACGACGGCTGTGGTGGTCGTGCTTGTGCTGCTTGAGGTGTTCGGTCAGGTGGGAGATGCGGTGGCTCAGGAGCGCGATCTGCACCTCGGGGGAACCGGTGTCGCCCTCGACGGTGGCGTACTCGGCGATGATCTTCTTCTTGGTATCTGCGTCAGTACCAATCGACACGTTGAGCTACCCATCTTTCGTCTAGTTGCGCGGCGCGCCGGGGCCTGTTCACCCGGGCACTATGGAGTCCGCGGCCGTTGCACGGCGGAAGTCGCCCCGTGGGGGCAACTGCACAAGGCTATCAGCGGACCAGCGGGCGGCGAAATCAACACCCGCGGTCGATCGGGTTGCTCGACTGCCGGGTCGGGGAGGGCTACGAGACCGCGCTGGACCCCGGAGTGGCGTGCGAGGATCGCGACCATGGAGTCGCACGACCAACCCGCACCTGCCCCGGCGCACCCCTCCCGCCAGGTCCTGGCCGCCTGCAACCTGTGCGAGGCCATCTGCGGCCTGGAGCTGACCATCGAGGACCGGCCGGAGGGCCCGAAGGTCACCTCCATCCGGGGCAACGCGAACGACCCCCTGTCCCGCGGGCACATCTGCCCCAAGGGGGTGGCGCTGGCGGACGTCCACGAGGACCCCGACCGGTTGAGACGACCCGTCAAGCGGGTCTCGACGGGGTCGAGCGAGGAGCCGGAGTGGGTCGAGATCTCCTGGGACGAGGCGCTCGACCTCACCGCGGACGGCATCGCCGCCGCGATCAACCGGCACGGACCCAACGGCCTCGGCGTCTACCTCGGGAACCCCAACGTGCACTCGCTCGGCGCCCAGACCCATGGCGTCACGATGGTCAAGTCGTTCAAGACCCGCAACAAGTTCAGCGCCAGCTCGGTCGACCAGGTCCCGCACCAGTTCGTCGCCTGGCAGCTCTTCGGCCACCAGCTGCTGATCCCGATCGCCGACATCGACCGGACCTCCTACTTCCTGGTCTTCGGGGCCAACCCGATGGCCTCCAACGGTTCGCTGATGACGGTGCCCGACTTCCCCAACCGGGTGCGGGAGCTGAAGAGGCGCGGCGGCCGGATGGTGGTCTTCGACCCGCGGCGCACCGAGACCGCCAAGGTCGCGGACGAGCACCACTTCGTGCGGCCGGCCACCGACGCGGTCGTGCTCCTGGCGATGCTGCACGTGCTCTTCGAGGAGGACCTGACCGATCCGCCGGACTACGTCGAGGGGATCGAGTCGGTGCGTCTCGCCGTCGCGAGCTACACCCCTGAGTACGCCGCGCGAGGCCTCCGGTGTCCCCGCCGAGGAGATCCGGCGGATCACTCGTGAGTTCGCCTCGGCCGACGGTGCCGCGGCGTACGGCCGGATCGGGCTCTCGACGCAGGGCTTCGGCTCGATCTGCCAGTGGGGCATCCACTGCCTGAACATCCTGACCGGCAACTTCGACCGCGAGGGCGGGGTGCTGTTCCCCGAGCCGGCCGTGGACATCGTGGGCAAGGCGATCCTCGGCCGCGGTCATCACGACGTCTGGCGCAGCCGGGTTCGAGGCATCCCGGAGTTCGGAGGCGAGCTGCCCGTCAGCACCATGCGCGAGGAGATCACGACCCCCGGCGAGGGGCAGATCCGCGCCATGCTGACGGTCGCCGGCAACCCGGTGCTCTCCACGCCCGACGGTGCCGGTCTCGGCACAGCACTGGCGGGTCTGGACTTCATGGCGGCGGTCGACATCTACCTCAACGAGACCACGCGGCACGCCCACGTGGTGCTGCCGCCGACGACGGCGCTGGAGCGAGAGCAGTACGACCTCGTGTTCCACACCCTCGCCGTGCGCAACACCGCGAGATTCACGCCGCCGGTCTTCGAGAAGGGCGCGGACGCCATGCACGACTGGGAGATCTTCCGCGAGATCGCGCTGCGCACCACCGCCAGGCTGGAGAAGAAGAAGTCCATGGCCAAGGCGCTCAGCGAGCGGGCCTCGCTCACGGTGAGCCCCACCACGATCGTCTCGACGCTGCTCCTCACGGGTCGTCGTACGACGATGAGGGCACTGCGGTCCCATCCGGAGGGAGTCGACCTCGGGCCGCTGAAGCCGACGATGCCGGCCCGACTGCAGACCAAGGACAAGCTGATCCACCTCGCTCCGGACCTGGTCGTCGCAGATCTGCACCGGCTGCGCACCGCCATCGACGCCCAGCTCGACGGCGGAGCCGACGAGGGCGAGCTGGTGCTGATCGGGCGGCGGCACCAGCGCGACAACAACTCCTGGATGCACAACAGCGAGCGCCTGACCCGGGGCAAGCCGCGGCACCAGCTGCTGATGAACCCCGAGGACCTGGCGGCGCGCGGTCTCAGCGACGGGTCCCGCGTGCGGGTCGCGTCCCGGGTCGGCGAGGTCACCACCGAGGTGCGGGGCACCGACGACATGATGCGCGGAGTCGTCTCGCTCCCCCATGGCTACGGCCACCAGGGCGCGGGCAGACGGATGGCCAACGCGAGCGCGGTCGTCGGCGTCTCGGCCAACGACCTCACCGACCCCGAGCGGCTGGACGTGTCGGGCAACGCCGCACTGAACGGCGTGCCTGTCTCGGTCACGCAAGCCTGACGCCGTGTCCATCTCGACTCTCGAGGACCTCCTCACCACGCTTCCGACGCACCGGCGCGAGCTCTTCGAGGCACGGCTCAGGCGCTGGCTGCCCGATCTCGAGGCCGCCCTCGCCCCGCTGTACGCCGACCCGGCCGGCGTCCGCGACCGACTCGTGCGCCTGGCCGCGTCTGCGTTCTCGTCGAGGTCGGAGGAGCTGCATGCGCTCGACCTGGAGCGCTCGCTGGCGCCCGACTGGTTCCAGCGGCCCGAGGTGATCGGCTACGCCGCCTACGCCGACCGCTTCGCAGGCACGCTGCCCGGAGTGGCCGGCCACGCGGCGTACCTCCAGGACCTGGGCGTCCGCTACCTGCACCTGATGCCGCTGCTCACGCCACGACCCGCACCGAACGACGGCGGCTACGCGGTCCAGGACTACCGCAGCATCCGTGCGGACCTCGGCACGATCGAGGACCTGCGCGCGCTCACGGCCGAGCTGCGCGGTCGCGGCATCAGCCTCTGTCTCGACCTGGTGCTGAACCACGTCGCGAAGGAGCACGAGTGGGCCCGCATGGCCCGCTCAGGCGACCCTGCCCACCGCGACTACTTCCTGGTCTTCCCGGACCGCGCGGCACCGGACGCCTACGAGCGCACCCTGCCCGAGGTCTTCCCCGACTTCGCGCCGGGGAGCTTCACCTGGGACGACGAGCTCGCGGGGTGGGTCTGGACGACGTTCAACGACTACCAGTGGGACCTCAACTGGGCCAACCCCGACGTGCTGTGCGAGTTCGCCGACATCATCCTCACCCTGGCCAACGACGGGGTGGAGGTGTTCCGGCTGGACGCGATCGCGTTCACCTGGAAGCGACTGGGCAGCAACTGCCAGAACCAGCCCGAGGTCCACTCGCTGACCCAGGCACTGCGCGCGGTGGCCCGGATCGCGGCCCCGGCCACCCTGTTCAAGGCCGAGGCCATCGTCGGCCCGCAGGACCTGCTGGCCTACCTCGGCCAGGGCGAGCACCACGGCAAGGTCAGCGACCTCGCCTACCACAACGGCCTGATGGTGCAGATCTGGTCGATGCTGGCCACCCGCGACGCGGTGCTCGCCTCCCACGCACTCCAGCAGCTGGCCATCCCGCCGAGCACGACCGCCTGGATCACCTATGCGCGGTGCCACGACGACATCGGCTGGGCGATCGACGACGGTGACGCCGCCGCCACCGGAGTGAGCGGCTACGGGCACCGGAAGTTCCTCTCGGACTTCTACGCGGGCGAGTTCCCGGGCTCGTGGGCCCGTGGGCTGGTGTTCCAGGAGAACCCGGCGACCGGCGACCGGCGCATCTCGGGCAGCCTCGCATCCCTGGCGGGGCTCGAGGCCGGTGACCCGCGTGCGGCGGCACGGATCCAGCTGGCGCACGCGATCGTGCTGGGCTTCGGCGGGCTGCCGATGATCTGGATGGGTGACGAGCTCGGGCTGCTGCAACGACCCCGACTGGGGCACCGAGCCGGGCCATGGCGAGGACAACCGGTGGGTGCACCGGCCGCGGATGCCGTGGCCCGCCCCGCAGGACGTCCACGGCGTGAACGCCGGGCTGCGCTCGCTGATCTCGGCTCGGTGTGGCCTGCCGCACCTGCATGCCGCGATCGCGTCGGAGGTGCTCGACCCGCGCGACCCCGGGGTGCTGCTGGTCGCACGCCGGCACCCGCTGGGCACGATGCTCGGCGCCTACAACGTCACCGACCGCCCCGCACACGTGCCGCACCAGGTCCTCCACGACCTCGGCCTGATCCCCGGCAAGGTGGTGGACCGGATCAGCGGCCACGCCCCGGACTCGCGCGACGACGCGGTCCAGCTGCCGGCGTACGGCGCGGTCTGGCTCACCTCGACGCCCTAGCCTCAGACGGCGATGCTCGCCCCCGCGTCGGTCCGCGCGACCACGTCGGCGACCGCCTCCAGGAAGACCGGCAGCCAGCCGGCCGCGCCCAGCACGATCGAGGCGTGGCCTCCGGGGGCCTCGTGGACCGTCGCTCCCTCGATGCAGCCGGCCAGCCGGCGCTGTCGCCGCTCCGGGATGGTGTGGTCCGCGACCGTCACCACGACCGCCGTCGGGACGTCGACCTCGCCGATCCAGGACGCGGAGTTGAACCGACCCAGCTCGCCGAGGACCTCGGGCATCGACCACGCGCTGGTGCTGCGGAACTCGCCGCGGCCCCACGAGGCGGGGTCGGTGATCTCCAGGGACGGCACCTCGGGCAGGGTCGCGGCCAGCCGCTCGACCCGGGTCAGGGCGAGTCCGGAGAGCGGGTGCATGGCCGCGGTGAGGATCGGGAAGAAGAGCCGCTCACGGGAGGCGCCGCGGTAGTTGCGCGCCGTCGAGCACAGCACCAGACCGGCCACCCGCTCCGGGTGCCGACGCCAGACCAGCTGCGCGACGGCACCGCCCATCGAGTAGCCGGCGATCACCGCTCGCTCCACCGCGAGCTCGTCCAGCACGGCGGCCACGTCGTCGGCGCAGTCGCTGAACCGGAACCGCGGCGAGCGGATGCCGCGCCCGTGCCAGCGCTGGTCCAGGGTGATCACCCGGTAGTTGCGCGAGAGCTCACCGATGGCCATCGCCCAGCTCAGGTACGCCGTACAGCCGAGCGCGTGCAGCAGCACGACCGTGGGGGCCGTGGGCGTCGGACCCGGTACGTCGATGACGAAGGTGCGTCCCCGACCGGGAAGGTCCAGCATCCGCCCGTCGGGGATCCGGTCGAACGCGGGCCGGGGCAGCACCCGCCTGGCTCCGGCACTCGCAGCCTTCTTCGCGGTCCACACGGCAGGAGCCAGCGCCGTCCGCAGGACCGCGGTGGCCTGCTGGCGTGTTCGTCTGGTCATCTCGGTCAACCCTTCATCGTTCGCAGCTCGTCGAGTGCTCGGGGGATCTCGGCCACGAGTGGCGCGAGGTCGGGGATGAGGTCGGGGCAGCTCAGCAGGGAGAAGTTCATCCGGTCGACGTAGGACCATGCGGTCACGTTGAGCCCGATGCCCTCCAGGATCGGGCCGACGCTGAACAGGTCGCACAGCAGCGCGCCGGAGATGGCGACCTCCTGGCCCGGACCGCGCACGTTGGAGACGACCAGGTTGAACGGTGCCGGGTGGTGGGAGGCGGCACCGGAGCGCGAGTAGAGCCACATCGCGGCGCTCAGCGGCGCCGGAGGCGCGAACTGCACCCAGTCGACCAGCATGTCCGGCCCGAGGGTGCGCTGGACGAGCTTCGACTCCCCGGTGACGCGAGAGATGGCGAGCAGCCGTTCGCGCGGGTCGGCGACGTCCGTGGCCAGGGAGGTGAACAGGTTGGAGACCCGGTTGCCGGCCAGCCGCGGCACCGCTCCCGGGGCGTCGGTGGCCACCGGGACGCCGGCGACCAGTGGCCGCGACGGGAGCTCGCCGCGGTCGGTCAGCCACTGACGGAGGGCACCACCGACGACGGCGAGCACGACGTCGTTCAGGGTGACCCCGTTGGCCCGTTGCACCTCCTTGAGGTGGGCGACGCTGAGGGTGCAGGTGGCGAAGTTGCGGCGGGCCGTCAGGGAGGTGTTGAACGGGGTCCCGGGGACATCCAGGATCGGGCGCGGCACCTCGATCGCGGAGGTCCGCTTGTGCCTGACCAGGGACGCGATGGCCGCGACCGTCCTTGCGACCAGCCCGGGGATGGTCGCGATCTGGGCGATGGCGGCGACCAGCGCCAGCCGGAGCTGGAGCAGCCGGCCCGGCGTGGGCTCGAGCTCCGGGGCGGCCCGAGGTCGGGCACGGGCCGGCGGGACCTCGGCTCCCGCCTCGTCGACGAGCCCGGTGAGCAGCGCGTTGGCGGCCACGCCGTCGGCCAGCGCGTGGTGCATCTTGGTGATCACCACCACCCGACCGTCCTCGAACGGCTGGCAGACGTGCATCTCCCACAGGGGCCGCGCCCGGTCGAGAGGGGTGCCGGCGACCCGGCCGACCAGCTCCTCGAGGCCGCGCATCCCTCCGGGTGCCGGGACGGGGTGGTGGAAGACGTGGCGGCTGGGGTCGACCTCACGGTCGGTGACCCAGAGCGGGTGGTGCAGGCGAAGGGGTGGTGGCAGCACCCGGCGGCGCAGGGGCGGCAGCTCCGCGAGGCGCGCGGTCACCTCCTGCACGAGGCGGGGGAACTCGAAGGGCTGCGCCGGCTGCATGATGGCGATCTTGAGGGTGTGCATGTGCATCGTGGGTGTCTCCAGGTAGAGATAGCCGGCGTCGACCCCCTCCATCCGCTCCACCCCGGAAGTGTGGGCGTCCGGCACCGCAACATCAAGCACAAACTGGAATGTGTTCTAGTTCTCGTTCCCAAAAACAAGAACACGTTCTAGATTGGACCGGGTGTACGACCTCACCCAGCACGGAGCCGACGACCCGGCGTACGCCGCGCCGCCACCCCTGCCCAAGCCGTCCCTGCTGCTCACCGCGTGCGAGCTCGGTCGGTTCTCGGTGGAGCTGCCCACCTCGCTGCTGGTCGACGCGATCCTGCCGGCCGCGGCCGAGGGAGACGGTCGGCCGGTGCTCGTGCTGCCGGGCTTCTACTCCCCCGACGGAGCCACGCGTCGCTGCCGGTCCCACCTGCGCAGGCTGGGCTACCGGCCCTACGGCTGGGGCCTGGGGCGCAACTACGGCCTGACCGACGAGATCATCGACGGGGTCCTCGCCCGCTTCGACGAGGTCGAGGCCGGCCACGCCGAGCCGGTCAGCGTCGTGGGCTGGAGCTTCGGGGGGCTGCTCGCCCGGTGGGTGGCGCACCAACGCCCGGACAGGGTCCGGCAGGTGGTCTGCCTCGGTTCGCCGTACCGCCCTGAGGGCGAGCACACCCGCACCACACCGCTGTTCGAGCGCACCGCGCGCACCCACGGCCTCTCCACCCGGGCGCTCGACGTCGTGGAGACGCTGCGTCGCCCCCTTCCCGTGCCGGTCACCGCGATCTACTCCCGGACCGACGGGATCGTGAACTGGCGCGGCTGCGCCCTCGACGACGGGGACGGCCAGAACGTCTCCGTGCCCAGCAGCCACCTGGGCCTGCTCACCAACCCGCTCTCGCTGGCGGTGCTCGCCGACCGGCTGGCGCAGGACCCCGATGACCCGGAGCCGTTCGACTGGTCGCGCTGCCTGGCGCGCGGGTTCCTGGGTCGCCCAGACGTTCGCCCGGACGCTCGACCGGACGCTCGACCGGGCAGCCGGACCGAGTCTGAGGTGGCGTGATGGCCGTCGAGGACCAGGACCACCTCCCCGAGGAGGACCGCGACCGGCTGGCCTACCGGGACGGCAAGTACGTCGCCGGGCTGATCCCGCTGCTCCGGCTCGTGGTGCGCACCTGGTTCCGCTCCGAGGTGACCGGGATGGACTCGATGCCCGAGGGCGGGGCGCTGATGGTCTCCAACCACTCGGGTGGCCTGATCGCGATGGACGTGCCGGTCCTGGCGGTCGCCTTCCACGACGAGTTCGGGCCCGACCGTCCGCTCTACGTGCTCGCCCACGACCTGTTGTTCCTGGGCTCGAGCGGACCGGTCATGCGCCGGGCCGGGTTCCTGCCCGGCCACCCGGGAGAACGCCGCACGCGGTGCTGCAGCTCGGGCGGGGTCACGATCGTCTTCCCGGGTGGCGACTACGACGTCTTCCGGCCCTCCTCGCGCGCCCACGTCGATCGACTTCGACGGACGCACGGGCTACGTCCGGACAGCGCTGCGCGCCGGCGTGCCGATCGTTCCCGTGGTCAGCATCGGCGGCCACGAGGACCAGATCCACCTGTTCCGCGGCGAGTGCTGGCCAAGCTGCTCAACCTCGAGAGGCTGGTGCGCACGAAGTACATGCCGGTCACCTTCGGGTTCCCGTTCGGCTTCACCCTGGCGTTCCCGCCGAACCTGCCGCTGCCCACGAAGATCCGGACGCAGGTGCTCGAGCCGATCGACATCGTCGACGGAGTTCGGCCCCGATCCCGACATCGCCGAGGTCGACGCGGTCGTACGGGAGCGGATGCAGACCGCGACTGAACGAGCTCAAGCGGACGCGTCGCTTCCCGGTGCTCGGATGAGGCGCCGTGCGCCGTGCCTGTGGCGCCGTACGCCCGGCTGCTCTGGACGCTCCGCGTGCTGGTCGTCCAGCGGGATGATCGCGCCGATGCGGCCCGGACAAGTACCTCCGGCAGGCCCTGTCATCCGGCGGCAGGGCACGAACGCGATGACCGGCATCAGCCTCTCGGCCGTCCGCAGCCCGAAGGCGACCGCACTGGTCGACGAACGTGGCTCGCTGACCTGGCGCCGAGCTCGATCGGCGCAGCGACGCCGCGGCAGTGGCGCTGCAGGGGCTGCTCGGGGACCGCTCGGGCACGCTCGGGATCCTGTGCCGCAACCACCGCGGCCTGGTCGAGATCCTCGACCGCTGCTCCGCCGGATCGGCGCTGACGCGCTGCTGCTCAACACCGGCTTCTCCGGGCCCGCAGCTGGGCGACGTGCTCGAGCGGCGAGCACGCCAGCCTGGTGGTGTACGACGAGGAGTTCGCACCGCTGCTGGAGGAGGCACGATCCCGGGTGGACGGCCTCGTCGAGGTGATGGCCTGGCGTGACGACCCGGCCGCTCCGACGGGCGACCGGCACACGCTCGACGCACTGATCGAGCAGCACCTCGGCCAGCCGACCAGGAGCGGCCCGAGTCGCCCGGGCGGACGGTGCTGCTCACCTCGGGCACCACCGGGACGCCCAAGGGGGCTCGCCGTTCGGGCGGTGGGCGCAGGCGTCGCTCGCCGCGATGCTGGAACGGATCCCGTGGCGGGCTGGAGAGACGACCGTCGTCGCTGCCCCGATGTTCCACGCCTGGGGCTTCGGCCAGCTGGCGATCTCAGCGACGATGGGCTGCACCGTGGTGATGCGGCGCAGGTTCGACCCGGAGGCGACTGCTCGAGCTCGTCGACCAGCACGAGGCCACGGGCCTGGCCGTGGTGCCGGTGATGCTCGAGCGGATCATCGACCTGCCGGCGGAGCGGCTCGACCGGCTACCAGCCTCGCGTCGCTGCGGTTCGTCACGGCGAGCGGATCACGGATGCGTCCAGACGCGGTGACCGCGGTTCATGGACCGGTTCGGCGACGTGGTGCACAACTCCTACAACGCCACCGAGGCCGGCCTGATCAGCACGGCCACGCCGCGCGACCTCCGCGAGGCGCCCGAACGCGCCGGACGACCCGTGGTGGGCACGGACCTGCGGATCGTCGACGACGACGGCAACGAGGTGCCGGCCGGGTGAGGTCGGCCGGATCACCGTGCTCAGCGACTCGCAGTTCGAGGGCTACACCTCGGGCGACAACAAGGACTTCGAGGACAGCTTCATGGTCTCCGGGGACCTCGGCCGGGTCGACGAGGCCGGCCGGCTCTACGTCGTCGGCCGCGACGACGAGATGATCGTCTCCGGTGGCGAGAACGTCTACCCGCTCGAGGTCGAGGAGACCCTCAACGGGCACGACGACGTCGTGGAGGCCGCGGTGATCGGCGTCGACGACGAGAAGTTCGGCCAGCGGCTCGACGCGTACGTCGTACTCCGACCGGACGCCGCGGCGACACCGGACGACCTCAAGGAGCACGTCCGAGAGCACCTCGCTGGCTACAAGGTGCCGCGCAACGTGGTCGTGCTCGACGACCTCCCGCGCAACGACACCGGCAAGGTGATGAAGCGGGAGCTGACCGACTAGGCCGGCAGGCCGGCACGGCTCACGCCTCGCCGGCCAGCAGCTCACGGGTGCGTACGACGTCCTCGGCCATCGTCTCGATGAGCTCGTCGACGCCGTCGAACTTGACCATCCCGCGGATCCGGGCGACGAAGGAGACCTCGACGAGCTCGTCGTAGAGATCGAGGTCGCTCGCGGCCGGTGCGGTCGAGGGCAGCACGTAGGCCTCGACCCGGCGCTCGCGCTCGCCGTCGAAGGTCGGGTTGCGGCCCACGCTGATCGCCGCCGGCATCGGCTCACCGTCGCGCCGGCCGGTCGCCGGGTCGAGCACGGTCAGCCACCCGGCGTACACCCCGTCCGCGGGGACCGCGAGCCCGCCGGTGGGCACGTTGGCCGTCGGATAGCCGAGGTCGCGACCACGCTCGTCGCCGCGGACCACCGGGCCCACCACGGAGTAGGGCCGCCCCAGCGCCTCGGCGGCGCCCTCGACGTCGCCCCCGGCCAGGCAGGTGCGCACGTACGTCGAGGACCACACCTGCGGTCCGCCGTCGAGCGCGACCCCCTCGACCCGGAAGTCCGGCGTCGGCCGGCCTCGGTCAGCATGGCGACGTCACCTGCGGCCTTCGCGCCGAAGCGGAAGTTGCCGCCCACCACGACGACGGCGGCGTGCAGTCCGTCGACGATCACGCGGTCGACGAACTCCTGCGGGCTCCAGGCAGCGATCTCGCGCGAGAACGGGATCACGAAGACGTCGTCGACCCCGGCCTCGGCCAGTAGCCGGCAGCGCCGGTCGATGTCGGTCAGCGCCAGCGGTGCGTGCTCGGGACGCAGCACCGCGATCGGGTGCGGGTCGAAGGTCACGGCGACGACCGGGAGACCCTCCTCGTCCGCCAGCTCGCGGGCACGGCGGATCACGTGGCGGTGGCCGAGATGGACGCCGTCGAAGTTGCCGATGACCACGGACCGTGCGACCGAGGTCGGCCGGGCACGTCGTCGAGGGAACGCCAGATTCGCACGGCGTGAACACTACTGGCGCAACGGTCAGACGAAGACCGCGACCGCCCTGCTCCACGACTCGGCGGCCGGGACGTCGACGCCGTCCACACGTTCGTAGAGGGCCAGGAACTCCCCGTCCGGCGCGAACATGGCCACCGGCCCGGCAGCGGGCGAGGTCCACCGCTCAGCTTGCGCCCGAAGCGGACCTCGCCGGCGGACTGCGCGTCCAGGTCGTAGGTCGGGAACCCGGTCCTGGCCGCTTCCGCGATCGGGATCAGCACCGGGTCCACCTCGGCGAGCTGCTCGAGGGTCCGCGCCGTCGACGAGCCCGAACGGTCCGACCGCCGTACGACGCAGTGCGGTCAGGTGTCCACCGGTGCCGAGCAGGTCGCCGAGGTCGCGGGCGATCGCACGGATGTAGGTGCCGCTCGAGCAGCGCACCGAGACGTCGACGTCGACGCCGTCCGGGCCCGAGCCGGATCCCGTGCACCTCGATCGAGTCGATGCGCACCCGCCGGGACGCGAGCTGGACCTGCTCGCCCGCGCGCGACCCGCTCGTAGGCGCGGCGACCGTCGACCTTGATCGCCGAGACCGTCGAGGGCACCTGGTCGATCGTCGCCGACGAACGCGCTCAGCTCCTGTGAGGATCCGCTCCTCGGTGAGTCCGACCGTCGGCAGGCGGTCGATCGACCTCACCCTCGGCGTCGTCGGTCGTGGTGGACGAGCCGAGCCGGAGGGTGGCGTCGTACACCTTGTCGGTGACCAGCAGGTGGCCCAGCAGACCGGGTGGCCCGGTTGACACCGAGCACGAGCACGCCGGTCGCCATCGGGTCGAGGGTGCCGGCGTGACCCACCTTGCGGGTGCCGGCCAGTCGTCGTACCTGGGCCACCACGTCGTGCGAGGTCAGCCGCTCGGCTTGTCGACGACCACGAGGCCGCTTGCCCGGGGTCGAGTGCTGCGCGCTCGGGACTCACCAGTCCTCGACGACCACGGGTCCGTGTCGTCCAGGTCGCGGGGACGTCAGGTCGGCAGTCGTCGGGATCGACGGGGTCGCGCGGCTTCTTGTACGGGTCAGGCTCCCCGGCGTACGCCCCGGCATTCGCCGACTGCGCGGCGGCGGCATCGGACTCGCGCACCCGCTCGAGCAGGTCGTCGATGTGCCGGGCGGTCTCGGGAAGCGCGTCGTGGATGAAGTCCATCGTCGGCACGTGCCGCATGCCCAGCTGCTTGCCCACCTCGGACCGGATCAAGCCCTTGGCGGAGGCGAGCGCCACGGCCGTGCCCTCGAGGTCCTCGTCGGCCCCGAGCACGGTGTAGAACACCGTGCCTGAGGGTGTCACCGGAGACGCGCACGTCGGTGACGGTCACGAAGCCCAGCCGCGGGTCCTTGACCCGGCGCTCGAGCATCTCCGCCACGATCACCTTGATCCGGTCGGCGATCTTGCGGACTCGTGGGTTGCTCATCTGCCACTCCTCCCGGCAGTTTCACTGGGGACCCCGTGAAACTGCCACTTCCCCACCGTTGCAACGCGGGGGAAGTGGTGGTTTCACTGGGGACCCAGTGAAACCGCCACCGCCGACAGCAGGCCGCCCGGAACCTCAGGCTCAGGACCGCGGGATCTCCTTCATCTCGTACGCCTCCACGACGTCGCCTTCCTTGATGTCGTTGAAGCCACGCAGGACCAGACCGCACTCGAAGCCCTCGCGGACCTCGGCGGCGTCGTCCTTCTCGCGCTTGAGCGAGGCCAGGTCGAGGTTGTCGGCCACGACTGCGCCGTCGCGGATCAGGCGCACCTTGGCGTTGCGACGAAGCAGGCCGCTGGTGACCATGCAACCGGCGATGTTGCCGATCTTGGAGCTGCGGAAGATCGCACGGATCTCCGCCTGGCCCAGGATCTGCTCCTCGAACTCCGGCTTGAGCATGCCCTTGAGCGCGGCCTCGATCTCCTCGATGGCCTGGTAGATCACCGAGTAGTAGCGGATCTCCACGCCCTCGCGCTCGGCCATCTCGGTGGCCTTGCCCTGCGGGCGGACGTTGAAGCCGATGATGATCGCGTCGGAGGCGGCGGCCAGGTCGACGTTGGTCTCGGTGATCGCACCGACACCGCGGTCGATGACGCGCAGCGACACCTCGTCGCCGACGTCGATCTTGGCCAGCGAGTCCTCGAGGGCCTCGACGGAACCGGAGACGTCGCCCTTCAGGATCAGGTTGAGCTCCTGGCTCTCGCCCTTCTCCATGGAGGCCATGAAGTCTTCCAGGCTGCGACGCACGCGACGCTTGGCCTGCATGGCCGCACGCTCGCGCGCCTCACGCTGTCTCGGCGATCTGACGGGCGATCCGGTCGTCCTCGACCACGATGAAGTTCTGGCCTGCGCCGGGGACACCGGAGAGACCGAGCACCATCGCGGGACGGGACGGGTCCGCCTGCTCGATGTTCTCGCCGTGCTCGTCGAGCATGGCGCGCACCCGGCCGTACGCCGGACCCGCCACGATCGAGTCGCCGACGCGGAGCGTTCCGCGCTGGACGAGGATCGTCGCCACCGGTCCACGACCACGGTCCAGGTGCGCCTCGATCACGAGGCCCTGGGCGTCCTGGTCGGGGTTGGCCCGCAGGTCGAGCGAGGCGTCCGCAGTCAGCACGACCGCCTCGAGCAGCTTGTCGAGGTTCAGCTGGGACTTGGCCGAGACGTCGACGAACATGACGTCGCCGCCGTACTCCTCGGGCACCAGGCCGTACTCGGTCGAGCTGGCCGCGGACCTTGGTCGGGTCGGAGTCCGGCTTGTCGATCTTGTTGACCGCGACCACGATCGGCACGTCGGCGGCCTTGGCGTGGTTCAGCGCCTCGACCGTCTGCGGCATCACACCGTCGTCGGCGGCCACGACGAGCACCGCGATGTCGGTCGCCTGCGCACCACGGGCACGCATGGCGGTGAACGCCTCGTGACCGGGGGTGTCGATCAGGGTGATGCGACGGTCGGTGCCGTCGACCTCGGTGTGCACCTGGTAGGCACCGATGTGCTGGGTGATGCCACCGGCCTCCTTGTCGACGACGTTGGCCGTGCGCAGCGCGTCGAGGAGCTTGGTCTTTCCGTGGTCGACGTGACCCATCACGGTCACGACCGGCGGACGGGCCTCGAGCATGTCCTCGTCACCCTCGTCGGACCCGAACTGCAGGTCGAAGGAGTCGAGCAGCTCGCGGTCCTCGTCCTCGGGGGAGACGACCTCGACGATGTAGTTGAGCTCCTCACCGAGGAGCTGCAGCGTCGCGTCGTTGACCGACTCGGTCGCGGTGACCATCTCGCCGAGGTGGAACAGCATCTGCACCAGCGAGGCGGGGTCGACGCCGATCTTCTCGGCGAAGTCGGTCAGCGAGGCGCCGCGCGCCAGGCGAACGGTCTCGCCGTTGCCCTTGCGGACGCGCATGCCGCCGATCGTCGGGGCTTCCATCTGCTCGAACTCTTGACGACGAGCGCGCTTCGACTTGCGTCCACGGCGCGACGGACCACCGGGGCGACCGAAGGCACCCTGGGTGCTGCCGCGCTGGCCGGGACGACCTCGTCCGGGTCCACCGGGACGTCCGCCGGGTGCGCCGCCGGGTCCACCGGGGCCGCCACCCATGCCGGGTGCGCCGCCGGGGCCGCCGCCGAAGCCGCCACCGCGACCGGGAGGACCACCACGGGCCGGGAGCACCGCCGGGTCCACCACGGGCACCGCCGGGTCCACCGGGGCCGCCACGGCGCCGCCGGGTCCACCGGGGCCGCCACGTGCGCCGCCGGGTCCGCCACCGAAGGCGGCCGGGGACTTGGGCATCATCGCCGGGTTGGGTCGGGGCATGCCGTCGCGGCCCGCCGGCGGGCGGGGCGGGCGCTGGTCGCCGGCACCGGTGCCGGGAGCGGCACCAGGAGCGGCGCCGGGCGCGGGAGCCGGCCGGCTGCCCATGCCCTGCGTCGAGGAGAACGGGTTGTTGCCCGGGCGCGGAGCGCCGGGACGGGCCGGCCGGGGACCGGGCTTGAAGCCGGCTCCGGCGCTCGCGGCGGGGGCCTCCTCGCCACCGTCGGTGTCGGCCTCGGCGGCAGGCTCCGCGGGGGCCTCGACCTCGGCGGCAGGCTGCGCGACCTCGGGGTCAGCCTCGGCGGGAGGTGCCTCGGCCACGGCGCGCGGCCGGGGGCCGGGCGTGAACCGGGGCGCGGACTCCTCGGCGGCAGGCTGCTCGACAGCGGGCTGCTCCGGCTCGACTCGGCGGCCGGGGCGTCCGCCTCGACCGGCTCGGGAGCCGCCTTCTTGGCGGGTGCCTTCTTGGCGGCCTTCTTGGCTGCCTTGGCCTCCGCCTGGGCAAGCAGGTCTGCGCCGTACTTGTCCTCGAACTTCTTCTCGACGGGGGGTTCCACCGTCGAGCTGGGTGCCTTCACGAACTCACCCAGGTCGTTCAGCATCTTCAGGACGTCCTTGGACGGGACGTCGTACTTCTTGGCGAGTTCATGGACTCGGACCTTGGCCACGTGGTTCCTCCTGGTCCGAGTCCCCGCTCTTCGAGGAAGGGAGCTACCGGACCGCTAGTTGATGTGCATGTTCATCGCGCTGTACTCATTGCGAGGGGTCTCATCGCAGGCTCATGAGCTGATGCTCCAGTTCTTGGTAGTTGCTGACTCAGTCGGTGCCTGGTTCGGGTTGTTCCTGATCACGCTGCCGCAGATGCTCCCGCAACCGCTCGAGGCTCAGCGCTCCCCGGACCCCGGCATCATGCCGTAGGGCCCGGGCGAAGGCACGTTTGCGTTCAGCGAGTGCGAGACACTCGGTCGTCGGGTGCAGATGCGCCCCACGTCCGGATGCAGTGCCGCTCGGGTCGGGTACGACGAACCAGGATCCAGGCTGCGAATCCTCACGGTCCTCCGCGTCCGTCCCTGCGACGATCCGCAGCAACTCACGCTTGGTGGCTCGCTCCCGACATCCGACGCACGTCCGTAGGGGACCGTCAGTGCGCGACCTGTCGAGTTGTGGAACCACCGGCCGCCACTCTACCGGGGTGCCGGGGTTATCCGAAACGCGACGCCGCGCGCCGAGGGTCACTCCGCAGGCAGGGGCGGGGCGATCGGGGCCTCGTCGGACCTGATGTCGATCCGCCATCCGGTCATCCGGGCGGCCAGGCGGGCGTTCTGGCCCTCCTTGCCGATCGCCAGCGAGAGCTGGAAGTCGGGCACCACGACACGCGCCGAGCGGGTGGCCTCGTCGACGACCGTGACGCTGGAGACCCGTGCGGGGCTCAGGGCGTTGCCGACGAGCGTGGCCGGGTCCTCGGACCAGTCGATGATGTCGATCTTCTCGCCGTGCAGCTCGTTCATCACCGCCCGGACCCGCTGTCCCATCGGACCGATGCAGGAGCCCTTGGCGTTGACGCCGGGGACGTTGGACTTGACCGCGATCTTGGTGCGGTGTCCGGCCTCGCGGGCGATGCCGCAGATCTCCACGGTGCCGTCCGCGATCTCGGGCACCTCGAGGGCGAACAGCTTCTTGACCAGGCTCGGGTGGGTGCGCGAGAGCATCACCTGGGGCCCACGCATTCCCTTGCGGACGCTGATCACCAGGCACTTGATCCGGGTGCCGTGCGAGTAGTCCTCGCCGGGGACCCGCTCGCCGGACGGCAGCAGCGCCTCGAGCTTGCCGAGGTCGACCATCACGTCGTCGGGGTTGCGACCCTGCTGGATCAGCCCGGAGACGATGTCGCCCTCCTTGCCGGAGAACTCCCCGAACTTCCGCTCGTCCTCGGCGTCGCGCAGGCGCTGGAGCATGATCTGCTTCGCCGTCGTGGCCGCGATCCGGCCGAAGCCCTCGGGCGTGTCCTCGTACTCCGCGATGACGTTGCCCTCGTCGTCCTTCTCCTGCGCCATCACCGTGACGTGGCCGGTCTTGCGGTCGAGGGCGACGCGCGCGTTCTCCTGGCCGTCGTGCGACTTGTGGTACGCCGTCAGCAGCGCCTGCTCGATGGCCTCGACCAGCACGTCGAAGGAGATCTCCTTCTCGCGCTCCAGCATGCGCAGGATGCTCATGTCGATGTCCATCAGGGTGACTCCTTCTTGAACTCGATCTGGATCTTGGCCTTCGTGACCTCGGCGTACTCGACGCGACGCTCGGTGCCCTCGACGTCGAGCAGGGCACCGTCCTCGTCGCTGTCGATGATCCGGCCGGTCAGCGGCTCTCCTTCGGCGAAGGTCACCTTGACGAGCCGTCGCTGGTTGCGGCGCCAGTGGCGCGGCAGGGTCAGCGGTCGGTCGACCCCGGGCGAGGAGACCTCGAGGGTGTAGGCCTGCTGGCCCATCAGGTCGGTCTCGTCCAGCACGCGCGAGACCTCGCGGGTGGCGTCGGCGATGTCGTCCATCGTGACGCCGCCGTCCTTGTCGATGGCCACCCGCAGGATGCGACGCTTGCCGGCGCTGGAGAGGTCGACGGCCTCCAGGTCGAGCCCCAGGTCGCCGAGGGGGCTGGTCAGCTTCTCAGCGAGGCGATCCCTGGTGTCTGTCACGGCCATGGCCCCAGAACCTCCCTGCTGTGCTGTTGTGTTGGTCCCAACCCTAACGCGAGAGCCAACCAGACCCGACCATCCGAGCCGCGGCCCGCACGTCGCGTCTCGCGCCCTAGGATCAGCGCGTGGTCGACTCCCCCCTCTCGAGACGGTCGCTGATCGCTGTCGGCGCGGCGGGCATGGCCGGGCTCGTCGTGAGCGCCTGCAGCGCCGACGACCCGGTCCCGGACGAGGACGCCCCGGGGGCCCCGGCGGGGCTCACGCCGGACGTCGCGGTGGCGACCAGCGCGCTCGCCGAGATCCGGGTCGTGCGCACCGCCGTCGACAGGACCCTGGCCCGGTTCCCGGAGTCCAGGGCGCGGCTGCTGCCCCCTCGGGCAGATGCACCGGGCCCACGAGAAGTCGCTCGTCGAAGCGGTGCCGGCGCGCGCGGAGCCGTCAGCCACGCCCGCGCCGTACGTCGTGCCGCGCCAGCGTGAGGTCGCCCTGACGCAGCCTCGCGACCAGGGAACAGCGGCTGCACGACACGTTGGGCACCTTGGCCCTGGGTGCCCAGAGCGGCGACTTCGCCCGGCTGCTCGCCAGCATGGGAGCCGCCGTGTCCCAGCAGCTGGCGGGGTGGTCGACGTGACTCCCGTCGAGGCGCTGCAGAAGGCGCTCACCGCGGAGCACGCGGCCGTTCACCTCTACGGGTGCTCGGCGCCCAGTCCTCGAAGTCCGGGCAGCCGCTGCTCTTCGCCCGGCTCTCGCAGGCCTACGACGCGCACCGCGCCAACCGGGACCGGCTGACGGTGCTGGTCAGCGCCAAGGGCGCGGACCCGGTCGCCGCCCAGGTCGACTACGAGGTGCCCGGACGCACCTCCACGACCGGCCAGATCGAGGCGGTGGCCCGCACGATCGAGGGCCGGGTCACCCGCACCTACGGTGAGCTGGTGGCGAACACCTCCGGCGGCGACCGTCGGTGGGCCATCACGGCACTGGACGGCAGCGCCCTGCGCGAGATGTCCTTCGGCGCCGAGCCGAGCCACTTTCCCGGGCTCGACTGAACGCCGCGCCGACTGCCGGCTCAGAGCCTGTCGAGGATGCCCGGGATCTCCGACAGCTCGTGCGCGACCGCGTCCGGCACCCCGACGGAATGGCCCACCTGCTCGGCCGGAATGACGCTGTGCGGGATGTGGATCGCCCTCAGGCCGGCGTTGCGAGCGCCCCAGATGTCGTCGTAGAGCCGGTCCCCGACGTAGGCGCACCGCGCCGGATCCGTGGCACCCACGGCCTGCATCGCCGCGGCGAAGGCGTCGGGCGACGGCTTGGTCCAGGGGATCTCGCTGGTGTAGACGGCACCGTCGATCAGGTCGAGCACGCCGTCGCGGCGGAAGAAGTCCTCGTGCCACGCCCGGGGCCAGATCGTGTTGGACAGCACGCCGACCTTGATGCCGCGCTCCCGCAGGAGCGTGAACAGGGGGGCGACGTGGGGATCGGTCCCCGTGTGCGGCTCCCAGAAGTCGCGGTAGTGGCTCAGCATCTCCGGGTCGTGGTCCAGCCCGGCCTCGGTGAACAGGCTGGCCACGGTCGAGCTCTGCTGGTGGTCGCGGCTGCGCCCCCAGATCACCTGGTTGGCGCGGTGCAGCGTCTCGGCGTGCAGCTCGATCCCCCCGTCGGCGGCCACCACGGCATGGGCCAGCGCCAGCGACTCGGCGTGGAAGTCGATGTCGTGCCACCTGGTCAGGGTGCCGCCCCAGTCGAAGATGACCGCGTCGATCGCCATGGCGCCTGAGCCTATGTCCTCGCGGACGACTCCCTACCCCCGCACGACCGAGACGAGATGGTCGACGGCCTCGCCGACCCCCACCTCCGTGCGCTCGCCGGAACGGCGGTCCTTGACCTCCACGTTGCCCTCGGCCAGGCCGCGGCCCACCGTGACGATCGTGGGTACGCCGATCAGCTCGGCGTCCTTGAACTTCACTCCAGGACTGACCTTCGGCCGGTCGTCGTAGATGACCTCGACCCCGGCGCTCTCCAGGTCGGCGGCCAGGGTGGATGCGGCCTCGAAGATCGCCGGGTCCTTGCCCGTCGCCACGATGTGCACGTCGGCCGGGGCCACTGCCCGCGGCCAGATCAGGCCGAGCTCGTCGTGGTTGTCCTCGGCGATCACCGGGACGGCGCGCGAGACGCCGATGCCGTAGGAGCCCATCGTGACCGTGACCAGCTTGCCGTTCTCGTCGAGCACCTTCAGGTCCAGCGCCTCGGCGTACTTCCTCCCGAGCTGGAAGATGTGGCCCATCTCGATGCCGCGCTGGGCCTCCAGCTCACCGTCGTCGCAGTTGGGACAGGGATCGCCGTTGCGGACCTCGGCGGCCTCGATGGTGCCGTCCGCGGTGAAGTCGCGACCGGCCACCAGGTCCAGGACGTGACTGCCGTGGACGTTCGCGCCGGTGACCCACCGGGTGCCGTCGACCACGCGAGGATCGAGCACGTAGCGGATGCCGGACTCGGACTTCTCCCCCAGCTCTCCCGGCCCGATGTAGCCCTTCACGAGCGAGGGGAACCCGGCGAACGCGGCGTCGTCCATCGCCTCGATCTCCGTGGGCTCCATCATCCCCTCGAGCCGCTTCTGGTCGACCTCCCGGTCGCCGGGCAGGCCGATGGCCAGCGGCTCACGGGTGCCGTCGGCGTGCTTGAGCACGACCAGCACGTTCTTCAAGGTGTCGCCGGCGTGCCAGGGTCGGTCGTCGCGCGGGTACTTCTCGTTGAGATGGTCCACCAGGGTCTGGATCGTCGGGGTGTCCGGGGTGTCCTCGGCGTGGGCGGCCGGCGCGTCGCCCCACCCGTCAGACCCGGGCGGGACGGGGGCGGGAGGACGCACCTGCACCGCCTCGACGTTCGCGGCGTAGTCGCACTTCGAGCAGCGCACGTAGGTGTCCTCACCGACGGGGCTGCGGGCGAGGAACTCCTCGGACTTCGAGCCACCCATCGCACCGCTCGTGGCCTTGACGATCACGTAGTCGAAGCCGAACCGGTCGAAGGTCCGGATGTAGGCCTCACGGTGCGCGGCGTACGACGCGTCGAGTCCGGCGTCACTGACGTCGAAGGAGTAGCTGTCCTTCATCACGAACTCGCGGCCGCGGATCAGCCCGGCGCGCGGACGCGCCTCGTCGCGGTACTTCGTCTGGATCTGGTAGAGCCAGACCGGCAGGTCCTTGTAGGAGGAGTAGAGGTCCTTCACCACCAGGGTGAACATCTCCTCGTGCGTCGGGCCGAGCAGGTAGTCACCGCCCTTGCGGTCCTTGAGCCGGAAGATGCCGTCGCCGTAGTCGGTCCAGCGGCCGGTCGCCTCGTAGGGCTCGCGCGGCAGCAGCGCCGGGAACTGCAGCTCCTGCGCGCCGATCGCGTCCATCTCCTCGCGGACGATCTGCTCGACCTTCTGGTAGACGCGCAGACCCAGCGGCAGCCAGGAGTAGATGCCGGGGGCGGCCCGGCGGATGTAGCCGGCGCGCACCAAGAGCCGGTGGCTCGGGACCTCGGCGTCGACGGGATCCTCCCGGAGGGTGCGGACGAAGAGCTTCGACATACGGAGGATCACGGGAGCAAGGCTAACCTCGCGGTCCGCCGGGAGACGCAGGGGATTGGAGTGGCTATGGTCGTCGGGTGACCGAGCCGGTGCCGTTCGACGAGACACTGGTCAGGCGGGTGCTGGGCCTGATGGCCGGTGGCCGCACGGTGCTCGGCATCTGCGGTTCACCGGGCGCGGGCAAGTCCACGCTGGCGGCGGAGCTCGCGGCCAGGATCGGCGACAGCGCGGTCGTCGTACCCATGGACGGGTTCCACCTGCACGACGACGAGCTCGCCCGCCTCGGCCTCAGGGAGCGAAAGGGTGCGCCGGAGACCTTCGACGTCGAGGGCTACGTCGCGTTGCTGTCCAGGGTGCGTGACGCGGGCGGAGCCACCGTCTACGCCCCCGAGTTCGACCGGTCCCGGGAGCTCTCGGTGGCCGGGGCGATCGCCGTACGCCGCGAGCACCGGCTGGTCCTCACCGAGGGCAACTACCTGCTCTACGACGCGATGGGCTGGGCCGGCGTGCGCCCCCTGCTCGACGAGGTGTGGTTCGTGGAGGGTGACCAGTCGACGAGAGTCGAGCGCCTGGTGCAGCGGCACGTCGCACACGGCAAGCCGCCCGAGCTCGCCCGCCACTGGACGCTCTCCTCCGACGAGGCCAACGCTGCGCTCGTCGCGGCGACCCGGGACCTCGCTGACGTCGTCGTCCTCGCAGGCTGAGGCAGCGCGCTCAGAACATCAGCGTCGCGAAGGTGCCGACCTGCTCGAAGCCGGCGCGGACGTAGGCCGCCCGGGCCGGCACGTTGTGGTCGTTGACGTAGAGCGAGACGGCCGGGGCGATCTCGCGCAGGCACGTGTCCACGACGGTCGCCATCCCTGCGGCCCCCAGTCCCTGGCCGCGCAGCTCGGGGTCGACGTAGACGCCCTGGATCTGGCAGGCACTCGGGGTGGCGCAGGCCACCTCCGCCTTGAAGACCACCCGGCCGTCCTCGATGCGGGAGAACGACCAGCCCCGCCCGATGAGCTGGTTGACCCGGGCGCGGTAGAGGTCCCTGCCGCCGTCCGCCTCCGGGGAGATGCCCACCTCCTCGGTGTACATCGCCACGCACGCCGGGTAGAGGACGTCCGCCTCCTCCTTGGTGGTACGCCGCACCAGCGGGTCCGCCCTGTTCGACGGAGACGAGGTGGCGACCAGGTGGGGCTGGTTCCAGCGGAAGTCGCGCGGGCGCGGCCACACCTCCTCGAGCCCGGCCCACAGCAGGGCGACGGCATCGTGGGGCCCCACGATCGTGGAGCTCTTCGGTCCGTGGCGCGCCGCACGCTCGACGAAGGCGTCGCACGCGGCGGGCGTCGCGTTCACCGGCACCATGTTGGCGCCGACGTGACACATCGAGACCAGTCGGTCCTCCTCGACGTAGCCCCACATCTCGCCACCGAGCCACCGCGGTGTCGAGCTGGGTGATCCGGGTGCGGTAGTCGGCGAAGACGTTCGTGACCGGGTCGGTGGCGACGAGCGCGAGCGCTTCCGCCACGTCACCGGGGCCAAGCACACGAATGCTCTGGCTCGTCCGGACCACGCCCGGAGCCTACGACACCCATGCTGGGAGCGTTCGGCGCTCAGGGGCGGCCGGGGGGTCTACGGTGACCACATGCTCCGTCCCCGCGCCCGGGTGGGCCGCGTCCTGGTCCCGCGACGTCGCACCGGGTTCGTGTGGGGGCCGCTGCTGGTGCTGCTCCTCGCCCCCATCGGCTGTGGCAGCGAGGACGTCGAGAAGACCGAGGGGCCGAGCGAGGCCGTCGTGTCGTGCCGCGAGAAGTGGCAGGACCTCGAGACCGAGGTCGAGGGGCTGGGTTCGCGGATCAGCCCCTCGGCCCTCCCGTCGCGCTGGAACACCATCGCGGCCACGATCGGCTACTACGCGAGCTCGGCGCGGTCGAGTGACTGCGGCGACACCCTGGAGCTGCAGGAGAAGGCGATCACCGACCTCTCCGCGTTCGGCACCAGGCTGGCGCCGTACGACATGGAGCTGCGGCTGGACGACGTGCAGGCCCAGGCGGGTCAGTACGCCGCGGGACCGGCGCCGCCGAAGCCGTCGCCGAGCCCGACGAAGAAGAAGGGGAAGAAGCCCGAGCGGGCACCCGCACCCCCCTCGCCGGCCGAGGTCGCCGTGGCGCTGCGGACTCTGTCCGCCCAGGCCCCGGTCGCCACCCAGCAGCAGCTGCCGGGCTGGCAGCAGGCAGCCGTGACCGACCTGGCCGACACCGCTGCCGTGGCGAAGGCCGTGAAGGACCTCGCCTTCCTGTCCAGCGAGAGTGCGGCCTACCGGGCCTGCACGCTCGCGCTGGCGCAGATCGCCAAGGCTCTCGAGCCGGTCACGACACGCTGACCTGGGCGGAGCTGCCCTCCTCGGACTCCATGCCCTCCGCGATCCGCATGGCCTCCTCGATCAGGGTCTCCACGATCTGCGACTCGGGCACGGTCTTGATGACCTCGCCCTTGACGAAGATCTGGCCCTTGCCGTTGCCCGAGGCGACGCCGAGGTCTGCCTCGCGGGCCTCGCCGGGACCGTTGACGACGCAGCCCATGACCGCGACGCGCAGGGGCACCTCCATGCCCTCGAGACCGGCCGTGACCTCGTCGGCCAGCTTGTAGACGTCGACCTGGGCCCGGCCGCACGAGGGGCAGGACACGATCTCCAGCTTGCGGGGCCGCAGGTTGAGCGACTGCAGGATCTGGATGCCGACCTTGACCTCCTCGACGGGCGGCGCGGACAGCGAGACCCGGATGGTGTCGCCGATGCCCTCGCTCAACAGAGCGCCGAAGGCGGTGGCGGACTTGATCGTCCCCTGGAAGGCCGGACCGGCCTCGGTCACGCCCAGGTGCAGCGGCCAGTCGCCGGCCTCGGCGAGCAGCTCGTAGGCACGCACCATCACGACCGGGTCGTTGTGCTTGACCGAGATCTTGAAGTCGTGGAAGTCGTGCTCCTCGAACAGGGACGCCTCCCACACCGCCGACTCGACGAGTGCCTCGGGGGTGGCCTTGCCGTACTTCTCCATCTGGCGCTTGTCGAGGGACCCCGCGTTGACGCCGATGCGGATCGAGGTGCCGTGGTCCTTGGCGGCCTGCGCGATCTCCTTGATCTGGTCGTCGAACCTCTTGATGTTGCCCGGGTTCACGCGTACGGCGGCACAGCCGGCCTCGATCGCGGCGAACACGTACTTGGGCTGGAAGTGGATGTCGGCGATCACCGGGATCTGGGACTTGGAGGCGATCGCGGGCAGGGCTGCGGCGTCGTCGGCCGACGGACAGGCGACGCGGACGATGTCGCAGCCGGAGGCGGTGAGCTCGGCGATCTGCTGGAGCGTGGCGTCCACGTCCGAGGTCAACGTGGTCGTCATCGACTGGACCGAGACCGGGTGGTCGCTCCCGACGCCGACCTTGCCCACCTGGATCTGGCGGGTCCGGCGGCGCGGGGCCAGCACCGGCGGGGGCGCCTCGGGCATGCCGAGCGAAATCGCAGTCATGGGGTCGATCCTAGGTTCGGGGGCGGGAACGGGGTGGGTCGGGACGTGGTCGTCAGCTCAGGGACACCGGCGCGACGATGTCGGCATAGATCAGCACGATGCTCATCAGCAGGATCAGCCCGGCCATCACGTAGGTGACCGGGAGCAGCCTGGCGGCGTCCACGCCGCCGGGATCGGGCAGGCCGCGCAGCCGGGCCAGCCCGCGTCGGGCGGCCTCGTAGAGCGTCGTCGCGATCCCGCCGCCGTCGAACGGGGGCAGCGGAACCAGGTTGATCAGGCCGAGGAACAGGTTCAGCCCGGCCAGCAGGGCCAGCACGGAGAAGAACCGGTCGGAGACCGAGACCTCCTGCGCAGACGCCATCTCGCCTGCCACACGGCCGGCGCCGACGACGCTCATCGGGCCCTGCGGGTCGCGCTCCTCGAGGCCGACGGCGGCGCGGGCCACGTGGTAGAGCTTCACCGGCAGCGCGCCGATCACCTTGATCGTCTCCCAGGTGCCGGTGGCCATCGTGCTCACCACGAAGCCGACACCCTGGCGCTCGTTCACCTGGGTCGGCACCACGCCCAGGAAGCCGACCTTGGTGATGCGCTCCGGGTTGTTCGGGTCCAGGCGGGGCGAGACCACCGTCCTGGGGGTCAGGGTGAGCTCGGCCCCCTGCCGCTCCACCACGACGCTCGCAGCCTTGGTGCCGTTCGCGCGGATCTCTCCCTGGATCTGGGTCCAGCTGGTCACCGGGGTGCCGTTGAACCCGACGATGCGGTCACCGGGCGCGAACCCGGCGGCCAGGGCGGGCGCGACCGGGTCGTCGGGGTCGCAGTCGCGGATCGGCTTGTCCAGGTTGGACTGCGTCACCGCGATCACGCATTCGGAGACCGCTTCGATCGTGGTCGTGGGCCTGGGGACCCCGTGTCCCATGAAGACGACGCCGAACAGCAGGAACGCGATCACCAGGTTGATCATCACGCCGGAGCCCATGATGACCACGCGCTGCCACCACGGCTTGTTGTAGAACAGCCGGTCCTGGTCGGCCTCGTCGACCAGCTCGTACTCCGCGGAGCGCGCATCGTCGACCAGCTGCGCGAACATCCCGGTCTTGGTGTCGCGCACCGTGCCCGGGTCCTGGTCCGGTGCCGGAGGCAGCATCCCGACGAGCTTGCAGTAACCGCCCAGTGGGATGGCCTTGAGGCCGTACTCGGTCTCACCGCGCTTCCTGGACCACACGGTGCGGCCGAAGCCCACGAAGAACTGGGTGACCTTGACGTTGAACAGCTTGCCGGGGACCAGGTGCCCCGCCTCGTGGAGCGCCACGGAGACCAGGACACCGACGGTGAACAACAGCACGCCGAGCGTGTAGGCCAGCACGGTCATGGGGAAGGATCCTTCAGCTGTTCCAGTGTGCGTGCGCGCGCCCAGGCATCGGCAGCCAGCACGTCGTCGACGGTGAGATCTCGGCCCGAGCCTACGTCGTGGGTGTTGGGACCGTGCCGGTCCAGCACCCTGGCCACCGTGTCGACGATCTCCACGAACGCGAGCCCGCCGGTGCGGAACGCCTCGACACACACCTCGTTGGCGGCGTTGTAGACCGCGGGGGCGGTCCCGCCCTGCTCCCCCGCCTTGCGGGCCAGGCGCACAGCGGGGAACGCCTCGTCGTCGAGCGGGAAGAACTCCCAGGTCTGCGCGCTGCCCCAGTCGACCGGTGGCGCAACGGCCGGGACCCGGTCCGGCCAGGCCAGACCGAGCGCGATCGGGATGAGCATGGTCGGCGGACTCGCCTGGGCGAGGGTGGAGCCGTCGGTGAACTCGACCATCGAGTGCACCACGCTCGTGGGATGGACGACCACCTCGATGCGGTCGAACGCGATGTCGAAGAGCAGGTGCGCCTCGATCACCTCGAGCCCCTTGTTGACCAGCGTGGCGGAGTTGATCGTCACCACCGGTCCCATGTCCCAGGTCGGGTGGTCCAGGGCCTCGTCCGGAGTCACGTCGGCGAGCTGTTCACGGGTGCGGCCGCGGAAGGGGCCCCCGCTGGCGGTGAGGACGAGGCGGCGTACCTCGTCGGCCCGGCCGCCGCGCAGGCACTGGGCCAGCGCACTGTGCTCGCTGTCGACGGGCACGATCTGGCCCGGCTTCGCCAGGGCGGTGACCACCGGGCCGCCGATGATCAGCGACTCCTTGTTGGCCAGCGCGAGGACGTTGCCGGAGTCGAGCGCGGCCACCGTGGGGCGCAGGCCGACGGCACCCGTGATCGCGTTCAGCACCACGTCGCAGGACATCCCGGCGGCCTCGGTCGAGGCGTCCTCGCCGAGGCCGGAGTACGCCGGCGCGAACTCGGCGACCTGCTCGTCGAACAGCTGCTCCTGGGAGCCGCCCGCGGTCAGCCCGACCACCCGGAACCGGTCCGGGTTGGCCCGCACCACGTCGAGGGCCTGGGTGCCGACCGACCCGGTCGACCCGAGGATGACGACGTCACGACGTGTGCTCACGCCGGCATTGTCTCAGTCACACCTGCAGCAGCAGACGCAGCTCGCTCGCGTCGTACGGCCTCCGCGCGCCGGCCAGGATCTCGAGCTGCTCGGACACGCTGCGCTCCGGTGAGTACGCCGACCCGGGATCCAGCACCGCGACCGCCGCCGGGTCGGTGCGCCCGGCCCGGATCATCTCCACCCAGTCGAGGTCGGGCTCCTCGACGACATCGCCGCGCAGGATCCGGTTGCGGCCGTCGGCCGGGAGCTCGGAGCCGGACGAGGCGACCACGACCGGGGCGTCCGGATCGTCGAGCGTGGTGACCACCCCACCGAGCCGGGCCGCGGCCAGCGCCGCCACCACGGCCTCCAGGTCGGGCGCCAGGTCGATGACCACCGGAACACCGACCCCCACCCCGAGGTGCAGCAACACCCCGCCGAGGGCCGCCACCTCCTCCAGCAGCCGCGCATGCGTCATCGTGCCGAGAACGACCTCCTCGCCGCGACCCGCGATGACGGGGGCGTCCAGCAGCGCGTAGCTGACGTTGGTGACCATGGCGGCAGGTTAGATGACCGGTCCCGATCCTCGGTTCGGGCATGATCACCCGATGATCGAGATCGAGTCGCTGCAGGAGTTCGACCAGGCCGCGGCCGCGGCCGACAGGGCCGGACGCTCGATGACGGGCTGGCAGGTCCAGGGACTGGATCTGACAGGTCGTGACGCCACACTGCTTCGGCTGGACGCCCGTGGAGCCCTGTTCCTGGGGTGCACCCTGGCCGAGTCGACCGAAGACCGACTGCGCGAGGGCGGTGCCCTGCTGTTCCCGAAGGTGCCGGACGTGCCGTTCGACCCGTGGCGCGCGGGACTGTACTCACCGGCAGAGCTCTACGAAGGTCTCGCAGACGGCTACGACCGCACCACCGACGCCATGGTCTACGCCTGGACCCGCGCAGGCCACGAGGTCGGCTCCCTCAAGGAGGTCCTCGCCCAGACCCTGCACGACAGCTCGATCGACGACGCACTGCACGAGTTCGTCGAACGCCGGCGCATCGTCGGGGTGATGGGTGGTCACGCGCTCGCCCGAGACGACCCTGCGTACGCCGCAGCCGCGCATCTCGCGCACGGGCTCGCGGACACCGGGCTCACGGTGGCCACCGGCGGTGGACCGGGGGCGATGGAGGCGGCCAACCTCGGCGCCCGGCTCGCCGGGCAGCCCGGGGCCACCCTGGACCGGGTGCTGCGCGAGGTCTCGACGGTCCCCGACTACCAACCCGATGTGGGCAGCTGGGCGCGGGCCGCGTTCTCGAGCGTGGCTGACCTCGACGACTCCGGCCGCTCGCTCGGGATCCCGACCTGGCACTACGGTCACGAGCCACCCAACCCGTTCTGCTCGGCTGTCGCGAAGTACTTCCGCAACGCGATCCGCGAGGACGTGCTGCTCGAGGTGTGCCGCGACGGCATCGTCTTCCTGCCGGGTGCGGCCGGCACCGTGCAGGAGATCTTCCAGGCCGCGTGCACCAACTACTACGCGGCCGGGAGCGAGGTCGTGGCCCTGGTGTTCGTGGGCCGGGAGCACTGGACCGAGAGGCTCCCGGCCTGGCCCCTCGTCAACGCGCTCGCGAACGGGCGGCCGTTCGCATCCCGCGCCCACCTGGTCGACGACACCACCGAGGCGCTCGCCCTGCTCGCGGCCAGCTGACGCTGGGATCTGCACGCCTCGCCCACGTTTGGACCGGCGGATGCAGGGGCACCCTGCCGACTGGTGCCCAGCTCGGGGTGACGGCCTCGTGATCTGCGTGATGCACCGGATCCGATCCACCAGGAGAGACTGCATGAGCCGTGCGATTCGCCATCTCGTCGTGATGATGTCCTGCGCCCTGGCGGTGTCCGGTGTGGCTGCGACGGCCTCAGGTGCCCCGCCTGCACGCCACAGCCTGACGATGCAGGCCGTCGGGACGCCAGGGGCGACCGCGACCGGGTCCAGCCAGTTCCAGGTCACGGGCGACACCGCGGTCAGGATCGCGGTGGCCCGCCACAGCGGCGGCACCACCAGAGTGGTGGCCGGACCGGACAGTGCGGCGCCGCGCGCGGTCCAGTTCCCGGCGTACGTGAAGTCGGGGACCTACCCACGCGCGGTGGTCACGGTGACTCCCACTTCCGGTGCGGCGCTGTCGCCGGGGGCCAGCGACTTCGAGTTCGGCGCCGTGTTCCGGCTCGACGCGACGTCGACGGGGAGGTCGGTCGACAACGGGAACAACCTGTTCCAGCGAGGTCTCTACTCGGACAAGGCCCAGTTCAAGCTCCAGCTCGACGGCGGCCGGCCGTCCTGCCTGGTGCGCGGTTCGGCGGGGCAGGTGTTCGTCAGGTCGGCCACCAAGGTCACCGCGAACAAGTGGTATCGCGTCACGTGTGCACGCGTCGGCACGAAGGTCTCCGTGCACGTCGCCCCCTACGGGAGCAAGGCCGTGCCCGTGCGTACCGTCGCGAGCGGACGCTCCGGGACGCTGACCTTCCCCTCGTCCCAGCCGGCAGCCGTCGGTGGCAAGATCACCCGGTCGGGGGCTGTGGTGTCCGGTTCCACCGACCAGTTCAACGGGGCGGTGGCGAGATTGTGGGCCAACCGAACTCCGGCTGGAACCTCCCAGCGCTGACTAGCCGCCGAGGTCGCGGTCACCGGATCGCTGCAGCGCCCAGGGCTCGAGCTTGCGGTAGCCCTTGACCGACGTACGCCGCACCCGGCGCAGCTTGAGCTGATCGGCACCCTCGAGCTCGTCGGCGAGCGTCCGGTCGACCAGCACGCTGCCCGGGCCGGGCCGTCGAGGTGAGCCGGGACGCGACGTTGACCACCGGACCGAGCACGTCGCCCAGCCGGGCCAGGGCCGGTCCCCAGGCCAGACCGACCCTGATCTCGGGGAACTCCTCGTCGCGACCGTGCTCCTCGGTCAGCTCCAGCCCGATGTGGGCGATCGCCTCCGGCGCATCGGCGACGAAGAGGAGCTCGTCGCCGATGGTCTTGATGATCCGGCCGTCGTGCGCGGCGATGATCTCCAGCGAGCGCTCCTCGAAGTGGTCGACCAGCCGCCCGACCTCGCTGCGTGACAACGACCGGCTCTGCCGGGTGTAGTTGACGATGTCGGCGAACCCGACGCCCATGATGGTGCCGGCCTCCCCCTCGGCCTGCGCGCCCTCGTCGTCCGGGTTCGCCAGCAGCAGGCGCGCAGCGGCCGCGAGGGTGTGCCGTCGCCACACGTAGCTCTGCAGCGACTCGACAGCCGGGGTGACCTCGTCCATCACGTCGCGGAGCTCCTCGACGTCCATCGTGTCGGGGTCGATGATCCTGGCCAGCACCCCCATCTGCCACTCCGCGAGCCGGGCGAAGCTGCGACCGAGGGTGCGCACGAGAGCGGACTCGTCCTCGGCGTCGATCAGGCCCAGCTCTTGCAGACGCTGGGTCAGCCGAAGGGCCTCGAGGTCGGCGTGCGTGAACGCCGGCTCGTCGGCGTCCACGGCGCTGAAGCCCAGCGAGCGCCAGCGCAGCCGCGCCTCCTCGAACGAGATGCCGACCTCGTCGGCGAGCTGGGTGCCGGTGAGCGAGGGCTCCTCACCGAGCAGGAACACCTCGAGCAGGTCGATCAGCTCGCTGGTCGCGGCCTTCAGCCACGATCAGCCTCGGCTCGGTTCCGACGGTCGGTCAGTCCTTGGGCTCGCCCAGCCGGTCCGACGTCGTGCCTCGCAGAGCCTCACCGAAGGCGGGAACCGCGTCGAGCAGCTCGGTCGAGCGACTCCTTGGTGAAGTGGATGACCTCGACCGGGGTCACGCTGACGACGCTGGCCGACCGGAGCTTGTGGCCGACGATCGCCATCTCGCCGATGACGTCACCGGGACCGAGCCGGGCGATCTCCTCCTTGCCCTTGCGCACCGCGACCTCGCCCTCGACGATCAGGTAGGCCTTGTCGCCGGGGGTCTTCTCCCAGATCAGCGACCAGTTGGCCGGCAGGTGCACGTGACGACCCTTGTCGATCACCGTCTTGAGGTCCTTGTCGCTGAGGCCCTCGAGCCGGTTGAGCTGCTTGAGCTTCTCCGGCTGCGGCTCTTCGGCCATCGGTGCACTCCTCATCACGGGCGGTTGGTGCTGTGCATCTTCCCGTCATCACTGGTCGGTGTCCACCGATCCACGCGTTGGCGAGACGTGACTCCGCACACCCGAGTTCGTTGTCCCACGCATGGAGCTCTCCCGTCGCAGTCTGCTGAAGTCCGCCCTCGTCCTGTGCGGCGCGTCGGCGGTGAGCCATGAGGTGGTGTTCGGCTCACTCGCCGGTGAGGCGGTCGCCGCAGGGCGTACGACGGCCAGCGGAACCTACCGACCAGGAGCCCCGAGCGCCTCGGGCTACCGCAAGGTCGTGGTCGGGCCCGCCGACGCGCGGCTCGTCCGGACCGACCTCGGCGTCCGCGCTGGAGAAGCCGCTCGCGCACCCGTCGGGCCCTGCTCGCCTTCGCCCAGCTCAGCGACGTGCACGTCGTCGACCACCAGTCGCCGGCCCGGGTGGAGTGGACCGACCGCTACGACGACCCGAACGCCAGCGGCCTCACACCGGGGATCTTCGCCTCGGCCTACCGCCCGCAGGAGATGCTCTCCGCGCAGGTCGGCGATGCGATGGTGCGCGCGGTGAACGCCGTGAGGTGCGGGCCGGTCACGGGCCTGCCGCTGTCGTTCGCCATCGAGACCGGCGACAACTCCGACAACTGCCAGTACAACGAGATCCGCTGGAACATCGACGTGCTCGACGGCGAGCGGGTGGTGCCCGACAGCGGTGCGCTGAGCCGCTACGAGGGCGTGATGGACGACGACCCGGTCTACTACGACACCCACTACTGGCACCCGGCCGGGACGCCGGCCGGGAGGACACGCCGACCGTTACCGTCACGGAGTACGGGTTCCCGACCATCCCGAAGCTGCTGGACGCGGCGCGGCGGCCGTTCACCGCGGTCGGTCTGAACATCCCCTGGTACACCTGCTTCGGCAACCACGACGGGCTCGCGCAGGGCAACTTCCCGCCCAGCACGACCCAGACCAACGTGCTCGCGACCGGCAGCGTCAAGGTGATCTCGCCGCCGCCCGGGGTCGCCCCGGCCGACATCCTCGACCCCGAGGGCAGCACGCTGGAGCAGATCATGGCCGGGCTCACCGTCTCGCCGTACGCCAAGCTGGTGACTGCCGACGCCGAGCGTCGTCAGCTCAGCCGCGGCGAGATCATCGACGAGCACTTCAACACCTCGGGGCTGCCGCGCGGTCACGGCTTCACCCAGCACAACCGGGACGCCGACACGGCCTACTACTTCTTCGACCAGGGCCGCTTCCGGTTCGTGGTGATGGACACCGTGAACCCCAACGGGTACGCCGACGGCTCACTCGACTCCGACCCAGCTCGCCTGGCTCAAGGCGACCGTCGAGTCGGCGGCCGGGAGGGCAGTGCTGGTCTTCAGCCACCACACGAGCGCGAGCATGATGAACCCCTTCGTGGCCACGGGTGGCGACCCGAGCCCTCGGGTGCTCGGCGACGAGGTGACGGCCTACCTGCTCAGCCAGCCGCGCGTGATCGCCTGGGTCAACGGCCACTCGCACCGCAACGAGGTCACCGCTCATCAGCGTCCTGACGGTTCCGGCGGGTTCTGGGAGATCAACACCGCCGCACACATCGACTACCCGCAGCAGGCGCGCCTGCTGGAGGTCACCGACAACCGCGACCGCACCCTGTCGATCTTCACCACGATCCTCGACCATGCGGGGCCGAAGGACTACCGGGGCGACCTGACCTCCACGGTCGGTCTCGCATCGCTGTCGCGCGAGCTGTCGGTCAACGACCCGCAGGCCAACCTCGACGCGGCCGGCACCGCTGCGGACCGGAACACCGAGCTGCTCGTGCGCAAGCCTGCGGACATGGCCTGAGCACTCGTGGGCTCTAGTCCCCGGCGGGAACGCAGAGCACCGGGCGGGTGCTGAGCTGGAGCAGCTTGTGCGGGCGTGGAGCCCAGCATCGCTCCCTTGATCGGGCTCTCCCCCGAGGTGCCCACCACGATCACGGTGGCGTCGCACTCGTCGGCCACCCGCAGCAGCGCCTCCGCCGGTTTGGCGCTCACCACGTCGACCTTGGCCTCCACACCCTCCTGCCGGGCGCGCTCGAGCGCGTGTGCCGTGGCCTTCCGGCCCATCTCCGTCAGCGCGTCACGGTGGGCCTTGAACTCCTCGCCCAGACCGCCCGGAGGTGCGGCGCCGTAGACCAGCCGCAACGGCTCCGACGAAACGTCTCGCCACGTCGATCGCGACCTGCAGCGCCGCGTCGGCGCCCGGCGACTCGTCGTACCCCAGCACCACGGTCATCGTGTTCAGCCTTCCAGTCCGTCGGGGTCGCTGAGGGCGGCCTTGCGACCGCGCACCACGTCCGGATCGGCGACACCTGGCCGCTCCTGCCAGTAGCGCACGTCCTGGCTGCGCCAGAACAGCATCAGGGCGACACCGACGAGGAAGATGCCGGTGCCGATCACGAGTGGCGGGCCGACTCCCAGCCAGGACTGACCGCTGTAGGAGTTCTCCGGGTTGGACATGTCGCGAATGGAGAGGCCCAGCAGCCAGATCAGCAGTGCCGAGCCGACGAGCGGACCGACACCGATGAGGAACAGGTTCTTGGTGCTGTCGAGCAGGTGCCGGCGGTAGTAGACCGCGCAGGCCACCCCGGTCAGGGCGTAGTAGAAGGCGATCAGCAACGACAGCGCCGTCAAGCGAGTCGAACAGCGCGTTGGCCGAGACCTGGTAGATGCCGACGTACCAGGCGATCGCGATCCCCGCGACCCACCAGGTGCTGACGTCCGGGGTGTGGTGACGGGGGTGGATCCTGCCGAGCGCGCCCGGGAAGGCGTGCCGCCGCGCCATCGAGAGCCCCGTGCGGGAGGCCGGGATGATCGTCGTCTGGGTGGAGGCGATCGCCGAGGTGGCCACCGCGAACAGCACCACCCAGCTCCAGCCGCCCATCACCTGGGTGGCGATCTCGGCGAAGACGAACTCCTCCTCGTCGGCGTTGTCGGTCAGCCACTGGGTGCCGGCGAAGGCGACCACCGCGAACGCGACCGCGATGTAGGTGACCAGCAGGATGAAGGTCGACCACAGTCCCGCCCGGCCCGGAGCACTGGCACCGTCAGTGGTCTCCTCGCTCAGGTTGACCGCGGACTCCCAGCCCCAGTAGGCGAAGACGCCGAGCAGCAGGCCCGAGGACAACGCCGCACCACCCTCACCGAAGGGGTTGAGCCAGGTCAGCGAGGGCGTGATCTCCTCGAGCGGGCTGGAACCGTTCAGTGCCTTGACGAGAGCGACCGCGGCGAAGACGAGCAGTGCCGCCACCTGGGCGAAGATGAGCGCGTTCTGGAGCCTGGCCGAGATGTCCGTGCCGAGGACGCAGATCCACGTCATCAGCAAGATGAGCAGGATCGCGAGCGGCATCCGGATCCAGGCGTTGTCCGCAGCTCCGTCGGCACCGACCATCAGCAGCGAGAAGCTGACTCCGACGTCGGCCAACGACCCGATCACCAGCACACCGGTCATCGTGATCGCCCACCCGCCGATCCACCCCAGCCACGGCCCCATCGCCCGGGTGACCCAGCTGAAGGTGGTGCCGCAGTCCTGGTCGACGCGGTTGAGGTAGAGGAAGGCGGTCGCGATCAGCATCATCGGCACGAACGACGCGAGCAGCACGCCCGGTGCGTACACCCCGACGAGCGCGGCGATGGGTCCGATCACGGCGGCGAGGGAGTACGCCGGTGAGGTCGATGCCAGCCCGATGACCAACGCGTCGAGGAACCCGATCGCATCGGACTTGAGCTGCGCCTGTTCCGGTGCGGGCGCTGTCATGCCCTGTTCCTACAGCACTTGCCCGCCCCTGAACAGGGCCCGGAGGGAGTTCTGGAGCGGATCAGCCCTCGGCCGCGAGCTGTCCGCAGGCGCCGTCGATCTCACGTCCGCGGGTGTCCCGCACGGTCGTGGAGATGCCCTTGGCCTCGAGGCGGCGGAGGAACTCGCGCTCGTCCTTCGGGTCGCTCGCCGTCCACTTCGAGCCCGGTGTCGGGTTGAGCGGGATCAGGTTCACGTGCACCCAGCCCCAGTCGCCGTAGGAGTTCAGCACGTCACCGAGCAGGTCGGCACGCCAGGCCTGGTCGTTGATGCCGCGCATCATGGCGTACTCGATGGAGACCCGGCGCTTGGTCTTCTTGGCGTAGTTCCAGGCTGCCTCGACGGTCTCCCCCACCTTCCAGCGGGTGTTGACCGGCACCAGCTCGTCGCGCAGCTCGTCGTCGGGGGCGTGCAGGCTCAGCGCGAGGGTCACCGGGATTCCCTCCTCGGTCAGCTGGTTGATCCGCGGGACCAGGCCCACGGTGCTGACGGTGATGCCGCGGGCGGACATGCCGAGGCCGTCGGGAGTGGGATCGGTGAGGCGTCGTACGGCACCGATCACCGCCTTGTAGTTGGCCATCGGCTCACCCATGCCCATGAAGACGACATTGGAGATGCGGCCCGGACCACCGGCGACCTCGTCACGTGCCAGGGCACGGGCGCCGGCGACCACCTGCTCGACGATCTCTGCGGTCGACATGTTGCGCTGCAGCCCACCCTGGCCGGTGGCGCAGAAGGGGCAGGCCATCCCGCAGCCGGCCTGGCTGGAGACACAGATCGTCACCCTGCCCGGGTAGCGCATCAGGACCGACTCGACGAGGGCCCCGTCGAAGAGCTTCCACAGGGTCTTGCGGGTGGCGCCCCGGTCGGCCTCCTGCGTCTTCAGGGGCGTCATCAGGTGCGGCAGCAACCCCTCGACCAGCTCGGCGCGCTGGCCGGCCGGGAGGTCGGTCATCAGCTCGGGGTCGTCGACCAGTCGCGAGAAGTAGTGCGTGGAGAGCTGTCGCGCACGGAAGCCGGGCAGACCGAGCTCCTCCAGCCGGGCCTTGCGCTCGGCGGGAGTCAGGTCGGCCAGGTGCGGCGGCGGCTTCGGCTTCGGTCCTCGGGGCCCCTTGGGCTCCTCGAACACGAGCGGGAGGGTCTTGATCGATTCAGTCACAACTCGCCCATCCTCCCACCGCACCGGGGCGTCCTACGAATCGTGGGTTACGGGCCACCGCGAGCGGGACGTCCACGGGCCCTCGGGCGGGAGGTCGCGGGTACTCGTCCTCGACGGCACCGACGCGCGAAGATGGCCAGGTGACGCAGTGGGTGCTCCATGTCGACATGGACCAGTTCATCGCTGCGGTGGAGATCCTGCGCCACCCCGAGCTGGCCGGGCAGCCCGTGATCGTCGGCGGCCGCGGGGACCCGGCGGAGCGGGCGGTGGTGTCGACGGCCTCCTACGAGGCCCGCGAGTTCGGGGTGCGCTCCGGGATGCCGCTCAAGACCGCGGTGCGCCGCTGTCCCGAGGCCGTGCTGCTCCCGGTGGACGGGCCGGCGTACGACGCAGCCTCGGCCGTCGTGATGGCCACGTTGCGCGCGGTGCCCGGCGCCGTGGTCGAGGTGCTCGGCTGGGACGAGGCGTTCGTCGGCATCGAGACCGACGACCCGGAGGCGGTCGCGCGCGCGGCCCAGGCCGCCGTGCTCGCCGCCACCGACCTGCACTGCTCCGTGGGCATCGGTGACACGAAGGTGCGTGCCAAGATCGCCACCGAGTTCGGCAAGCCGCGCGGGACGTTCCGCCTCACCCGGGAGAACTGGTTCGCCGTGATGGGCCACCGGCCCACGAAGGACCTGTGGGGCATCGGCAACCGGATCCAGCAGCGGCTGGCCGCCCTCGGCATCGAGACGGTCCGCCAGCTGGCCGAGACGCCCGACGAGCCGCTCGTCTCCGAGTTCGGGCCGAACACCGGGCCGCACATCGGTCGGCTGGGGCGTGGGGTCAGCAGCGCCACCGTGGACGACACGCCCTGGGTGGCGCGGGCACACGGTCGGGAGACCACCTACCAGCAGAACCTCACCGAGCCCGAGGAGATCGCTGCCGCCGTCACCGCTCTCGCCGGCCAGGTGGTGGAGGACATCCGCGAAGAGGGCCGCGCCTGCATCCGGGTGCACCTCAAGGTGCGGTTCGCGCCGTTCTTCACCGTGAACAGGAGCCGCAAGCTGTCCCAGCCGACCTTCGACCCGGCAGTGATCGCCGGTACGGCGGTCGATCTGCTGCACGGGCTCGAGGACTCCCGGCCGATCCGGCTGCTCGGCGTACGCGCCGAGATGGTGCCACCCGAAGGCGGGTACGAACCGCCACGCACACACGGGCGTCGCGGCAACCCCTGACGCGTCAGAACACCAGGTAGTGCAGCAGCAGCCAGATCGGAGCCGCCGTGGCGAGCAGCGAGTCGAGCCGGTCCATCAGGCCACCGTGTCCGGGAATGATCTGGCTCATGTCCTTGATGCCGAGGTCGCGCTTCATCACCGACTCGCACAGGTCGCCGAGGGTGGCCATCACGACCGCGATCACGCCCAGAGCGATCCCGACCCACCAGTCTCCCTCCAGCAGGTGGACGACGAGGAAGTAGCCGGCGACCACGCAGGCGAGTGCCGAACCGGCGAAGCCCTCCCACGACTTCTTCGGTGAGATCACCGGAGCCATCGGGTGCTTGCCGAACAGCACGCCGGCGGCGTACCCACCGATGTCGGAGGCGATGGTGACCGCGACGAAGGTGAAGATCGCCTTGTCGCCGGCGTCCTCGGCGAGCAGGAGCGCGACGAACGAGCCGAGGAAGGGGATGTAGATCAGCGTGAAGACAGATGCGGTGGCGTTCTGGACGTAGCCGTCGACTCCGCGGCGCAGCAGCCACAGCATCGTCACCAGGGCGGAGACCGCTGTTGCGGTCACCAGGGCGGGAGCCCCGAAGAGGTAGGCGACCGAGACCATCACCACGCCGCCCAGCATCAGCGGCTCCTGCGGGATGTCGATCCCGCGGGTGCTCAACCCCTTGTGCATCTCCCAGATGGCCACCACGACCGCGGCGCCCACGATCAGCATGAACGCCGGCGACCAGAAGGCCAGGGAGAGCACGATGGCTCCCACCAGCACGACGCCCGAGGTGATCGCCACCGGGAGGTCACGCCCGGCACGACTCGTCTTCTTCGCCGGCTGCTCGGGCTGCACGGGCATGGGTGAGGTCTCTGTCATGGGGTGGTTCAGACCTCGATCAGTTCGGCTTCCTTGTGCTTGAGCATGTCGTCGATCTGCTCGGTGTGCCGCTTGGTGGTGGCATCGAGCTTCTTCTCGGCACCGGTGACGTCGTCCTTGCCGACCTCTCCGTCCTTCTCGAGCTTCTCCAGCGCCTGCTTGGCGTTGCGGCGGATGTTGCGCACCGAGACGCGGCCCTCCTCGGCCTTGGTCTTGGCGACCTTGACGTACTCCTTGCGACGCTCCTCGGTGAGCTCGGGGAACACGCACCGGATGAGCTTGCCGTCGTTGGAGGGGTTCACGCCGAGGTCGGACTCGCGGATCGCCTTCTCGATGGCCGGCATCGCGCTCACGTCGTAGGGCTGTACCAGGATGATCCTGGCCTCGGGGGCGGTGAAGCCGGCCAGCTGCTGGATCGGGGTCGGGGTGCCGTAGTAGTCAGCGGTCAGCTTGGAGAACATCGAGGGGTTGGCGCGGCCCGCGCGGATGGCCGAGAACTCCTCGCGGGTGACCTCGACGGCCTTCGCCATCTTCTGGTCGGCGTCCTTCAAAGTGTCGTTGATCAACGCATCTCTCCTAGTCGCGCCTAGTCGGTCTGGATCTGCGTCGCGGCGGCATCACCGGCGCTGACGAGCGTGCCAATCTTCTCACCCTGGACGACCCGAAGGATGTTTCCCTCGGGCTGCATGCCGAAGACGATCATCGGCAGGTGGTTCTCCATGCACAAGGCGAAGGCGGTGGCGTCGGCCACCTTCAGGCCCTGCTGGAGCGCCTCGACGAAGGTCAGCTCGTCGTACTTCATCGCGTCCGGGTTGGTGCGCGGGTCGGAGTTGTAGACACCGTCGACACCGTTCTTGCCCATCAGCACCACCTCGCACTTGGTCTCGAGCGCGCGCTGGGCCGCGACGGTGTCGGTGGAGAAGTACGGCATCCCCGCCCCGGCACCGAAGATCACCACGCGGCCCTTCTCGAGGTGCCGGATGGCGCGCCTCGGGATGTAGGGCTCGGCGACCTGTCCCATCGTGATCGCGGTCTGCACGCGCGTCTCGATGCCCTCCTTCTCCAGGAAGTCCTGGAGGGCCAGGCAGTTCATCACGATGCCGAGCATGCCCATGTAGTCGGCACGGGCACGGTCCATGCCGCGCTGCTGGAGCTCCGCCCCGCGGAAGAAGTTGCCGCCGCCCGTGACGATCGCGACCTCGACGCCGGAGCGCTGGACCGCGGCGATCTCGCGGGCGATCTTCTGCACCACATCGGGGTCGACGCCGACGCGCCCGCCGCCGAAGACCTCGCCGGAAAGCTTGAGGAGAACTCGCTTGTAGCTGGTCATGCCGTTCCCTCCGAGTGGCTGGTGGTCCTAGCGCAACCTACTTGAGTGCGCAGCGAGGGGCGAATGGAGCACCCCGGGGACGCTTGGCCGGGGCACGTGAGCTCGCCGGGACGAGCAGGAGGCCGGGACGACAATCGTCGTCCCGGCCTCCGGATGCTGGGCTCGGTGCGGCTCAGGCACCGACCTCGAAGCGGGCGAACCGCTTGACCTCGACACCGGCAGCGTCGAGGACGGCCTTGACCGACTTCTTGCTGTCGGTGACCGAGGGCTGGTCGAGCAGGGCCACGTCCTTGAAGAAGCCGTTCAGGCGACCCTCGGCGATCTTCTCGATCGCCTGCTCGGGCTTGCCCTCCTCGCGCGCGATGGCAGCGCCGATCTCGCGCTCCTTCTGCACGACGTCGGCCGGGACCTCGTCGCGGGAGAGGTAGGTCGGCTTCATCGCGGCGATCTGCATGGCAGCACCACGGGCAGCGTCCTCGTCGGAACCGTCGTACTCCACGAGTACGCCGACTGCCGGCGGCAGGTCCGCCGACCGCTTGTGCATGTAGACCACGGACTGACCGTCGAAGAAGGCCACCTGGCCGAGCTCGATCTTCTCGCCGATGGTGATGGCGAGCTCGTCGACGACCTCGCCGACGGTCTTGCCGTCGAGCGGAACCGCCTTGAGGCTCTCGGTGTCGGACGCCTTGCGCCTGAGCAGCGGCGTCGGCGATCCGCTGCGCGGCCGCCACGAAGGCGTCGTTCTTGGCGACGAAGTCGGTCTCGCTCTTCAGCTCGACCAGCGCACCACCGGAGGTGGCGACGAGACCGGAGGTGGCCTCACGTTCGGCGCCACGCGCAGCGGCCTTCTTGCCGAGCTTGATGCGCAGCAGCTCGGAGGCCTGGTCGAAGTCGCCCTCGGCCTCCTCGAGCGCCTTCTTGCAGTCCATCATGCCCGCGCCGGTGAGCTCGCGGAGCTTCTTGACGTCAGCGGCGGTGATCGCCACGCTCAGCTCTCCTTCGTCTCGGTGTCGCCCTCGGTCGGAGCGGCAGCGGTGTCGGTCGCCTCGGCGTCGGGCGCCTCGGGGGCGTCCTCCACGGCCGGGGCGTCGGGGGTCTCCTCGGCAGCCGGAGCAGCCGGGGTCTCCTCGGCGGCGGGCGCCTCGGTGGTCTCCTCGGCAGCCGGAGCAGCCGGGGTCTCCTCGGCGGCGGGCGCCTCGGGGGTCTCCTCGGCGGCGGGCGCCTCGGCGGCAGGAGCCTCGGCAGGGGCAGGAGCCTCAGTCGCCTCGGCAGCAGCACCGGTCGCCTCTGCGGCCGGCGTCTCCTCGGACTTCTCCTCGCCACCGGTCGCGGCGACGGCAGCCTTCTCGGCGTCACCCTGGAGCAGGTCACGCTCCCAGTCGGCGAGCGGCTCGTCGGTGCCGATGCCCTTGGCGTCGCCCTCGGTCTTGGCGCCCGAGCGGGCGATCAGGCCGTCGGCCACGGCGTCGGCGATCACGCGGGTCAGCAGGCCGACCGCGCGGATGGCGTCGTCGTTGCCCGGGATCGGGTAGTCGACGAGGTCCGGGTCGCAGTTGGAGTCCAGGATCGCGATGATCGGGATCTTCAGCTTGCGGGCCTCTTCGACCGCGAGGTGCTCCTTGTTGGTGTCCACGATCCACACGGCGGAGGGCGTACGGCTCATCTCGCGGATGCCACCGAGCGTCTTGTCGAGCTTGATCTGCTCACGCCGCATGTGGAGCAGTTCCTTCTTGGTGCGGCTGGAACCGGCGACGTCGTCGAAGTCGATGTCGTCGAGCTCCTTGAGGCGGTTGATCCTCTGGTGCACCGTCTGGAAGTTGGTGAGCATGCCGCCGAGCCAGCGCTGGTTGACGTAGGGCATCCCCACGCGGGTCGCCTGCTCGGCGATCGCCTCCTGGGCCTGCTTCTTGGTGCCCACGAACATGATCGTGCCGCCCTTGGCCACGGTGTCCTTGATGAACGCGTAGCTGGTGTCGATGTAGGACAGCGACTGCTGCAGGTCGATGATGTAGATGCCGTTGCGCTCGGTCATGATGAAGCGCTTCATCTTGGGGTTCCAGCGTCGGGTCTGGTGCCCGAAGTGGACGCCGCTCTCGAGGAGCTGGCGCATGGTGACGACTGCCATCTGATTCTTTCCTGTTGTGTCCGCGCACATGGACGTGCACGAACCGGTTTTCAGTTCGGTTGCAGAGCTCCTCCGGTGTCGCTGGAGTGCCTGCCCTGACGCCCGTGCGGGACCCGACCCTGTCTCCAGGGACTGAGAGTCCTCACCCGCGTGGTTCCGCCCTGCCAGGATGCGATCAGGACGGCACGGAAACGAGCGTGCGAAGTCAACCCTTGCGGGTTGCTGGGCCCACTGTATCCGGGCACCGCTGAGGTGTCGAAACGAGCGGGCTCCGGCTCGCTAGGCTGACGACGTGAGGCTCCCGGCGACGAAGACGATGGGCGTGGCGACGGGGATGGCCGGGTCGCTGCTGCTCGTGCTGACCGCCTGCACCGGGACCGAGCCGGCCTCCGGGCAGGCCGACCGCGTCGACCCCGCGCCAGCGCCTCAGGGCTCCCTCGTGCTCGACTTCGAGTCCGGCCCGCGCGTCGGGCAGCGGGTCGAGGCCGTGACCAACCAGGGCGCGGAGGAGATCGACGTCGTCGTTGCCGACGGCGGGACGGCCCGGATCGAGTCGGTGGAGGGCCCCGGCGGAGGCCTTGCCGTGCGCTACCCGGCGTACACCGGCGAGGCAGCCGCCCCGGCGGCCGTGCTGGTCGCCGCAGCCCAGTCGAGCGGACCACTGAGTCCGGGCGAGCGTGACTTCGAGTTCGGCGCCACCTTCGAGCTCGATCCGGAGTCGTCGGGCAGCGACGCCGACGACGGGGACAACCTGCTGCAGCGCGGCAGCTTCAGCGACGCCGCCCAGTACAAGCTCCAGCTCGACGCCGGAGTCCCCTCGTGCCGGGTGGCCGGCGACGCCGGGGCGGTGTTCGTCGAGGCGGACCGGGCGGTGGACCCGGAGGTCTGGTACTCCGTCTCCTGCTCGCGCAAGGGGCCCGAGGTCGTGCTCACCGTGACGCCGTACGACGCCCGGGGCGACGGCGAGTCCTGGCGGGCCAGCGGACCGACCGGAACGCTCACGTTCGGGGACCAGCCCCTGTCGGTGGGCGGCAAGGTGGACCCCAAGGGCGCGCCGGTGGCCTCCGCGGACCAGTTCAACGGCGCCGTCGACGACGTCTTCCTGCGGACCGACTGAGCACTCCTGCGCCGGTTGCCGCGCACAGCCGGCCGCAGGTCCGGTTCGGTCCACAGGTCGTCGGGCTGCGGTCGCGGGCAGCCGTGCCCCCACGCAGTCTGGGCGCATGCGTCCCTCCCTCCGGCTCGTTGCCGGTCTGCTCGTCGTCCCGGCCCTGACCGCGCTGCTCACCGGACCCTCTGCTCCCGCGCGAGCCGACACAGTGCCCGCTCCGTCCCGGGACGGGGTCTGGCCGCTGTCTCCCCGCCCGGACATCGTCGCGGGGTTCGACCCGCCGTCCACCCCGTGGGGAGCCGGTCACCGGGGTGTCGACCTCCTCGGCCGGGTCGGCAGTCCCGTGCACAGCTCCCTCGCCGGGACGGTCACCTTCGCTGCCCGGCTCGCGGGCCGGGGGGTGGTCACGGTGGACCACGGCGGTGTCCGCACGACGTACGAACCGGTGAGCGCGAGCGTCGAGACGGGCGACCTGGTCACCCGCGGAGGCGTCATCGGCACGCTGCAGCGCGCCTCGAGTCACTGCTTCCCCCACGCGTGCCTGCACTGGGGGCTGCGCCGGGATGCGGCCTACCTCGACCCGCTGACCCTGGTAGGAGCCGGGCCGATCCGGCTGCTGCCGCTCGCGGGCACGCAGGGCGCAGCACCGGCCGCGGTGGATGGCAACGGGAGGGTGGCGGCGACGACGGCGTTGCCCGTGCAGCAGGTTCGACCGACGCCCAGGGTCTGGCGCATCCGGGGAACGGGCGTGGCGCAACCGCTCTGACCGACCGTCTCCGGGGCACAGTGGAGTGGGCGCGAGCGGCCGCCCGCCCCCGTGACCCCGAGGAGACCCCGGATGAGCACCCCCCACCAGTCCACCGAGGCGACCGGTGTCGACCAGTCGAGCCTCGGCAACCTGCGCACCTGGAACCTCGGGCTGACCCTCCTGCACGCCGCCCAGGCCGTGGTCGTGCTGGTCCTCGCGACCGACTTCGCGATCACCGTGACCTCGACCTTCCCCGAGGGACCCCCGGGGACGAAGGCGCCGGCACCCGATGCGCTGTTCGACGTGCGCGTGGGCGCCGCCATCGCGGTCTTCCTGTTCCTCGCGGCGCTGGACCACCTGCTCACGGCCACTGTGCTGCGTGACCGCTACGAGGCGGGGTTGCGGCAGGGGATCAACCGCTTCCGCTGGCTGGAGTACTCCGTCAGCGCCACGATCATGGTGCTGCTGATCTGCTTCTACAACGGCATCACCGGGATCGAGGCGCTGATCCCGATCATCGGTGCCAACGTGGCGATGATCCTGTTCGGCTGGCTGCAGGAGGCGATGAACCCTCCGGGCCGGGCGACGACCACGATGCTTCCGTTCTGGTTCGGTTGTGTGGCCGGGGCGGCGCCGTGGGTGGTGATCATGATCAACGTGATCGGCTCCGAGAGCGTCCCGGGGTTCGTCTACGGGATCGTGATCTCGCTGTTCGTGTTCTTCAACAGCTTCGCCCTCAACCAGTGGCTGCAGTACCGCCGCATCGGGCCGTGGCGCAGCTACGCCTTCGGGGAGAAGACCTACCTCGTGCTGAGCCTCGTGGCGAAGTCACTGCTCGCCTGGCAGATCTTCGGCGGCTCCCTGGCCGGCTAGCGACCACGTCGGGCCGGGCCCGCATCACGCCCGGGGGTGCGCCAGCCGGTAGGCCGCTCGCAGCCGGTCCGTGGTGACGTGGGTGTAGATCTGGGTGGTCGCCAGCGAGGCATGGCCCAGCATCTCCTGGACCGTGCGCAGGTCCGCCCCGCCCTCGAGCAGGTGCGTGGCCGCCGTGTGCCGCAGGCCGTGCGGTCCCATGTCGGGCGCGTCGGCCACCTCGGCCAGGCGCGCGTGCACGAGGGTCCGCACCGCCCGCTGGTCCATCCGTCGGCCGCGGGCCCCGAGGAACATGGCCGGTCCGGCGCCGGACGTGAACAGCCGGGGTCGACCGTCCGCGAGCCAGGCGCCGACGGCACGATCGGCGGGGACGCCGTACGGCACGGTGCGCTCCTTGCGTCCCTTGCCGAAGACGCGCACCACCCGCCGGCCACGGTCGACGTCGTCGACATCGAGGCCGCACAGCTCGCCCACGCGGATGCCGGTGGCGTAGAGCAGCTCGAGGATCGCGACGTCGCGTAGTCCGATGGCACTCCCGTCGTCCGCGTGCACGGCGGCGGCTTCGAGCAGGGCCCGAGCCTCGGCGGCGTTGAGCGCAGGCGGGAGCGGCTTGTGCGCCTTGGGGCTGCCCAGGGCGGATCCCGGGTCGACCTCGACCCGCCCGGTCCGCTGGGCCCAGGCGGTGAAGACCCGGACGGCGGTGGCGCGCCTGGCCATCGTGGAGCGCGACTTGCCCAGCGTCTGCTGCTTCGCCAGCCAGCTGCGCAGGGAGCGGAGGTCGAGCGACCGGAGGTCGGTGTGCCCCAGCGCCGCCGCGTGCTCGAGCATCCCCTGCACATCACCGAGATAGGCGCGGACGGTGTGGGCGCTCAGGTTGCGCTCAGAGGTCAGGTGACGCTCGTAGGCCGCCAGGGCGGTCGCGAGCTGCTCCGGGAGTTCCTCCACCACGACAGCGTACGAAGGTGACGCCGCGCTCCTCCGCAGGCACGACCGCGCGGGTCACGGCGACCCGTCATGCGTCACCACTCGCCAGCGACCGAGCGAGTGCTCCACGAGTCCTGCACGGTGCAGCACCACGAGCGCCTCCTTGGTGCGGCCGTGCGCGACCCCTGCCGAGCGGGCGATGGAGCCGGAGTCGGCTGCGCGGACCAGTGGCACCGCGTCGAGCACCTGCCGCTCGCGAGCCGCCAGCCGGTCTCGGGCATGTTCGGGCCCGCGAGGGTCGTGGAGCGTGAACGTCCCGATCGGCGCGACCGCCTCGAGGACCTCCTCCCCGTTCGTCACCAGGAGCGCGTCCCTCGCCCGGATCAGCTGGTGCACCCCGGCTGAGGGTGCGCTCGTCACCGGACCCGGCACACCCATCACCGTGCGGCCCAGCCCACCCGCCCAGCTCGCCGTGTTCAGGGCACCGCTGCGCACCGCCGCCTCGACGACGACCGCCCCGCGGGCGACGCCGGCGATCACCCGGTTCCGCGCCAGGAACCGGATCCTGGTCGGGGCACAACCGGGCGGCGCCTCGGACACCACCAGTCCGACGTCGGCGATGTAGTCGATCAGGTTGCGGTGCGCCGCGGGGTAGGCCCGGTCCACGCCACAGGCGAGCACCGCGACCGTGTGGCCGCGGCTGGCCAGGGCGCCCCGGTGCGCCGCCTGGTCGATGCCGAAGGCGGCTCCCGACACGACGCTCCAGGACGCGCGGACCAGGGACCTCGCCAGGTCCGCCGCGACCTCCGCGCCATAGGTCGTCGCCGAGCGCGAACCGACCACGGCCACGGCGTGCTCGGTCGCCTCGTCCAGGCGGAGCGAGCCTCGGCACCACAGTCCGACCGGCACCCCGCCACGCTCGTGCAGGTGGGGCGCGTGAGCGAGGTCGTCCAGCGGGGCCGGCCACTCCGCGTCCCCAGGGGTGACGAACCGGATCCCCTGCTGCGCCGCGCGCTCCAGCTCCCGCACCGGATCGACTGCCTCGAGCCGCTCGGCGAGATCGGCGCCCAGCTCCCGCTCGGCAGCCTGTTCGCGCAGGCTGTCCAGCACCCGCACACCACCCAGCTCGTGGACCAGGTCGGTGAGGCGGGGGTCTCCGGGCTCGCCGACCCTCGAGAGCACCACCCGGGCGAGCCGTTCTGCGTCGGCACCGCCGCTCACGCCGACTCGCTCGCAGGCGGGACGACGTCGCGGGCGACCGGCAGGCTGCTGAGCAGCAGTGGCGTGGCGGAGCGCAGTCGCAGCGCCACGTCGAGCTCCTCGGGACCCGGCCGATCGACCTCGGCCAGGTCGGCCACCGACCAGGCGACCCGGTGCACCCGCACAGCCCCGCGGCGGGTGAGGCGACCGGCGTACACCTCGGCGTCGAGGCGGCGGGTTGCCGTGTCGGTCAGCGGCCACAGCTCGCGCAGCATCGGGCCAGGAGCCTGGGCGTTGAGTCGCCACGGATGGCCGGCGAACCGCTCGCGCTGTCGCCCGCGCGCGACCGCGACCCGGGCACGGATGACGGCACTCGGCTCGGGAAGCTCGAAGGGCAGCGTGGAGAGCGCCCCGTGCTGGGCGCCCATGGGCTCGACGAACCGGGTGATGTCGACCCGGTCGGCGATCGGGCCGGAGATCTTCCGGCGGTACTCGCGGCGCTTGACCTCCGAGCACGTGCACTGGTGGTCGCGCGACCAGGGGTGGTACTCACCACAGCGACACGGGTTGCAGGCGAAGACGAACATCGCCCGAGCCGGGTAGGTGGCGTCCTCCTCGCCCCGCGAGATCGAGATCTCCCCCGACTCCAGCGGCTCGCGCAGTGCTTCGACCACGTCGGTGGGGAACAGCGGGAACTCGTCCAGGAACAGCACTCCCAGATGCGCCTTGCTCACCTCCCCGGGCCGCACCCGGCCGCTGCCGCCACCGAGGATGCCGGTGCGTGAGGCCGAGTGGTGTGGCGCCCGGAAGGGCGGTCGGGTGATCCTCGACGCTCCGGCCGGGAGCGTGCCGCACAGCGAGTACACGGCCGTGAGCTCCAGCGACTCGTCGTCGTCCAGGTCGGGCAGCAGTCCCGGGATGCGTTCGGCCAGCGTGGTCTTTCCCGACCCCTTCGGCCCGGTGAGCATCAGGTGATGCCCACCCGCAGCAGCGACCTCGACCGCGTAGCGAGCGTCGGCCATCCCGAGCACGTCCGACATGTCGAGGTCCTCGAGACGCTCCTCACCCCGCCAGGTGAGCAACGGCGAGCCCGAGAGCCCCTCCACCTCCGGTGCCTCCGGCACCTCCTCGTGGGTGAGCAGGGCCACCACCTGCGCCAGCGAACGGATCCCGAAGACCCGCATGCCGGGCACCATCGAGGCCTCTGCGGTCTGGGGTTCCGGGACGTAGACCGTCTCGATGCCGCGCGCCGCGGCGGCCATCGTCATCGGCAGCACTCCCGGGACGCAGCGGATCCGGCCATCGAGGGTGAGCTCACCGATCATCGCCGCACCCGCCAGGGAGTGGTGCGGGAACTTCTGGTCCGCCGCCGCCAGCACGGCCACGGCGATGGCCAGGTCGAAGTGCGGCCCACGCTTGGGCAGGTCGGCCGGCGAGAGGAGGATCGTGGTCCGGCGGGTGTTGGGCCAGGTGAACCTGCTGTTCCTGACCGCCGCCCGGCACCGGTCACGGGCCTCGGTGATGGACGTGTCGGGACGACCCACGAGCGAGGTCCCGACCAGACCGTCGGAGAGGTCCACCTGGACGTCGACGACATGGCCGATCGCACCCTGCAGCGAGACGGTGTGCGTGGTGGCGACCATCAGCCCACTCCCTGCACGTGCTCGACCTCGGCCGCACCCCGCTCGGCGAGAAGCACCCCCACCAGGTCGACCCGGATGCCCTCGGGATGCGCGCCGTGCTCCTCCAGCCACCGCCCGGCCAACCGGCGCAGGCGGGCGCCCTTGGCGGGGGTCACCGCCTCGAGCGGGTGGCCGTACGCCGAGGAGCTGCGCGTCTTCACCTCGCAGAACACGAGCACGTCGCCGTCCCGGAGGACCAGGTCCACCTCGCCGAGCTCACAGCGCCAGTTGCGGTCGACCAGCACCATGCCCTGCTCGACCAGCCGCTGCGCGGCGACTCGCTCTCCGTAGGACCCGAGGCTGCTGTTGCGTGCTCCACTCATGCGGCCAGCAGACCCGCTCGTGCGGACGACCGCGGGATGCTCAGCCGCAGCTGTGGATGGAGCAGTCGGGAGCGACGCCTGTGGACGTCAGCCGGTCAGGCGCCGGGTGGATCAGACCTTCGGGGGCTCGATCTCGCCGTGGCTCAGCTCCTCGACGTTGACGTCCTTGAAGGTCAGCACCTTGACGTTCTTGGCCAGCCTGCGTGCGGGGCGGTACATGTCCCACACCCACGCGTCGGTCAGCGTCACCTCGAAGAACACCTCGCCCGCCTCGGTGCGGGCCTTCACGTCGACCTGGTTGCACAGGTAGAAGCGACGATCGGTCTCCACGACGTACTTGAAGATGCCGACGACGTCGCGGTACTCCCGGTAGAGGTTGAGCTCCATCTCGGTCTCGTACTTCTCGAGATCCTCGGTGCTCATCGCAGAACCTCCTGCAGGTCGACGTCTTCTGGATCCATGGCCGGGCTCCCCGGGTCCCACAGCTCGAGCTGGGGCTCCAGACTGAGGGGTGGGGCGTCGGTGATCCCGGCGGCACGCCGGACGTTGACGAACCTCATCCGGTGCACCGGGCTGGGGCCGTGCTCGGTCAGCGCCTCGTCGTGCTCGGAGGTGCAATATCCCTTGTGCGTGGCGAAGTCGTAGGCCGGGTGGATCTCGTGCAGGTCGCACATGATCCGGTCGCGGGTCACCTTGGCGATCACCGAGGCGGCCGAGATGCAGGCGGCGACCCGGTCGCCCTTCCACATCGCCAGCCCGGGCACCTCGAGGCCGTCGACCGGGAAGCCGTCGGTGAGCACGTAGGAGGGCCGGTGCTCGAGCCGGGCGAGCGACCGACGCAGCGCCTCGACGTTGGCGACGTGCATGCCCAGCCGATCGCACTCCCCCGGCTCGATCACCACGACCGACCACGACAGCGCGCGTCGCAGCACCTGCTCGTAGCAGCGCTCGCGGGCCCTGGCGGTGAGCAGCTTGGAGTCGGCCAGCCCGGGGACCAGGCCGGCCCTGCCCTCGGGGAGGATCACGGCGGCGGCCACCAGCGGCCCGGCGCAGGCTCCGCGGCCCGCCTCGTCGACTCCGGCGATCGGGGCCAGGCCGGCTCGACGCAACGCTCGCTCGTAGCCGTACAGACCGGCGTCGCGGCGTACGGTCGATCCACGGGGCAGGGTGGTCACGGGCTGGTCACCTGCTGGCTCACTGGGCGTCGGGAACGTCTTCGAACGTCGCGGGGCGATTGACGATCTCGGCACGCTTCCACGGCCAGATCAGGGAGAACACCTTGCCGACGACGAGGTCGTCGTCGACGTAGCCACCTCCCGGATCGCCCATGTGTCCACGCGAGTCGAAGGAGAAGCCGCGGTTGTCACCCATCATCCAGAGGTGGCCCTTGGGGACCTTCCGGTCGAACTCGATCTGCGAGGGCGACATGCCCTCCGGCAGGTAGGCCTTCTCGTCCAGCGCCTGCCCGTTGATGGTGATGCGCTCGTCCTTGTCGCAGCACACGACGCGATCGCCGCCGACGCCGATGACTCGCTTCACCAGGTGCCCGCCGGTCGGGTAGAGCCCGATCTTCTCCATGGCCTTGGTGACCGGGGAGCGCGGAGCACCGGACTCTGCCTCGTTGAGCCAGCCGCCCGGGTCCTTGAACACCACGATGTCGCCCCGGCTGGGCGAAGCGCTGCCCCAGTAGGACACCTTCTGCACGAGGATCCGGTCGTTCTTGATGAACTCCGGCTCCATCGAGGGCGAGGGGATGTAGAACGCCTGCACGAACAGGCTCTTGATGATGATCGCCAGGACGAGCGCGAGACCGAGCAGCAGGATCGTCTCCTGCCACAGGGGCATCGGCTTCTTCGTGGGCTTCCGGGGGGAGTCATCGGACCGGTCACCCGATCCCACGGCCTCGTCCACGTTCGTCACCTCCTGAGCCTAGCCGTGCACTTCACGGCAGGGCGCTCAGGCCTCGCGGCGCTCCTTGATCTTGGCTGCCTTGCCGCGCAGGTTGCGCAGGTAGTACAGCTTCGCGCGGCGCACGTCACCACGGGTGACGATCTCGATCGAGTCGAAGATGGGCGAGTGGATCGGGAAGGTGCGCTCGACGCCGACGCCGAAGGAGACCTTGCGGACGGTGAAGGTGCGGCCGATGCCGGAACCCTGGACCCTGATCACGACACCCTGGAAGACCTGCAGCCGCGCGCGGTTGCCCTCGACGACCTTGACGTGCACCTTGATGGTGTCGCCGGCCCGGAAGTGGGGGACGTCGTCGCGCATGGTGGCGCCGGACAGTTCGTCGATGATGTTCGACATGGTGTCTCCTCGTGACTGCCACAGGTCACCCACGGATGGGGGTTGACGGTTCGGGTGGACCAGCGGGTACGCCGTACGGGCCGCCCCCTGTGGCAGGTGGACCGTGAGCACCGGCGGACGAGTGGTCCGGCCGGCTGTTCTGGCTCGCTGAGCCAAGGAGCGATTTTGCCACAGCCGGTGGCATGCAGGGAAATCGTGCCGTGCACGGGCGCCCGGAGCGCGAAGGTTCGCGACGCCGATGACCTACCTGCGTCGCTTGGTCAGGCGTACGGCGCCGGGCACGTGCTCGTCCTCGCCGAGGAGCCGGTAGCCCGCCTTCTGGTACATCCGGATGTTGCGCTCGCTGCCCGCCCCGGTGAAGAGCACGTAGCCGGTGACCCCCTCCGGCGCCGCCGCCTCGATCGCGGCGAGCAGGAGGCGCCCCAACCCCCGGCCCTGGAGGTCGGGGGCGGCCATCACCCTGCCGACGTCCCAGGTCTGTCCCTCCCTGCGCCCGCGGGCGGCACCGACGAGGCGTCCGCCGACACGGAGCACGAGCGTGGTCCACTCCTGCATCCAGGTCTGCACGGCGGCGAGGTCCTCCTGGAGCGCCGGGATGGTGACGCCCGGGTTCGCCTGCTGCTCCTGGAGCCAGCAGGCGCGCTGGAGCGTGAGCAGCTCCCCGGCGTCGGAGGCGACGGCCAGGCGGATCTCTCCGGCGAGGTCACCGACGTCGACCCCGCTGGCCGGGTGGGCCAGGTCGGGACGACGCTCGGCGGTGCGGCGTACGGACTCGGCGTGGCGCCACCGGGCGATGCGGGCGTGATCTCCGGACAGCAGTACCTCGGGCACTGCCGTGTCCGCGCCAGGACGCCGGCTTGGTGTAGACGGGGTACTCCAGCAGGCCGTCGGCGTGCGACTCCTCGGACAGCGACTCGGCGTTGCCCATGAACCCGGGCAGCAGGCGTACGACGGCCTCGACGATGGCGAGTGCCGCCACCTCCCCGCCGTTGAGCACGTAGTCGCCGATGGAGATCTCGCGCACCTCCATCCGGGAGGCAGCGTGCGTCCATCACCCGCTGGTCGATGCCCTCGTAGCGCCCGCACGCGCAGCACCAGGTGCTCCCGCGTGGCCAGGTCGGCCGCGACCGCCTGCGTGAACGGCTCTCCGGAGGGGGTGGGTACGACGAGAACCGCGCCGTCCGCCGCGACTGCGTCCAGCGCCTCGCCCCAGGGCTCTGGCTTCATCACCATGCCGGCACCCCCGCCGTAGGGGGTGTCGTCGACCGTCCGGTGCCGGTCACGGGTCCACTCGCGCAGGTCGTGGACGTGCACGTCGAGCAGTCCGCTCTCCTGCGCCCGGCCCGCCAGGGAGAGCCCGAGCGGCGCGAGGTAGTCGGGAAAGATCGAGATGACGTCGATGCGCATCTCAGAGCTCCGTGAGGATCCCGGGCTGGTCGTCGATGACGATCCGGCCACCGGCGAGGTCGACGTCGGGGACGAACCGGGAGACGAACGGGAAGAGCACCTCACGGTCCGGCAGGCGGATCACCAGCAGGTCCTGCGCAGCGCCGTGCTCGACGCGCTCGAGCTCACCGACCACCACCCCGTCGGCTGTCTCCACGCGGAGACCGACGAGCTGGTGGTCGTAGAACTCCTCGGGATCCTCCGGCCGGTCGTTCGGGTCGATCACGCAGGTGAGCTCGGTGCCGCGGGCGGCCTCGGCGGCGTCGCGCCCGTCGATCTCCTGGAAGCGGATCACCAGCCTGCCCGAGTGGATCCGCTTGCCGGCCACGGTCAGTGAGCCGGTGGGGGTCCGAAGAGTCTCACCGGGAGCGAAGCGGCGATCGGGCTCGTCGGTGCGCGGCTCCACGAAGACCTCGCCCTTGAGCCCGTGGGCGGGGCCGATCCGGCCGACCACCACGTAGTCCTCCACCTGTGCTCCTTCGATGAGACGGGTCTGCACGACGACAGGGGCACCATTCTCCACTCGGAGATGATGCCCCTGACGGTGCCGGGTTGGAGCTGGCGGTCTGGCTAGCGCTTGCGGTCGACGTCCACGAAGTCGATCCGGGCGCCGTCACGGCCGGCCAGCGAGCTGACCACCGTGCGGAACGCGGTCGCCGTGCGGCCGCCACGTCCGATGACCTTGCCCAGGTCCGAGGGGTGCACGCGCACCTCCAGGATCGACCCGCGGCGCAGCTGCTTGTCGGCGCACGACGACGTCGTCGGGGTGCTCCACGATTCCGCGGACCAGGTGCTCCAGGGCGTCGGCGAGCATCCGGTTCAGCCCTCGGTCTTCTCGGCGTCGGGCTCGGCCTCGGCCGTCGCCGGGGTCTCGGCCGGGGTCTCGGCCGGGGTCTCGGCCGGGGTCTCGGCCGCAGCAGCCTCCTCGGCGACAGGCGCCTCGGCGGCGGGAGCCTCAGGCTTGGCCTCGGCCGCGGGAGCCTCCGGCTTCTCGGCCTTCTCGGCGCCCTTGTCCGGGGTCTCGGACTGCGCCATCTTCTTGGCGGTCTTCTTCTTGGTCACCGCGTCGCCCTTGGGCTCGTTGGCGACGTCCTTGAGGGCCTCGGCGAACAGCTCCTGCTTGTCGCGCTTCGGCTCCTTGGTGCGAAGGGTTCCCTCGGTGCCGGGGAGTCCCTTGAACTTCTGCCAGTCGCCGGTGATCTTGAGCAGCGCGGCCACGGCGTCGGAGGGCTGTGCGCCGACCCCGAGCCAGTACTGCGCCCGGTCCGAGGTGACCTCGATGAACGAGGGCTCCTCCTTGGGGTGGTACTTGCCGATCTCCTCGATGACCCGGCCGTCCCGCTTCTTGCGGGCGTCGACGACGACGACGCGGTAGTACGGCTGGCGGATCTTGCCCATGCGCTTCAGACGAATCTTGACGGCCACGTTTGTGGTGTCTCCTTGAGAGTGTGTAGTGATTGGGATCCTCGCTACCCGGTGGGGCCAGGTGCGAATGATTCCCGGTGGGCGTTCGCAGTCCGGATGAGAGGGTCCGGCCGGCGTACGGCTCAGCGCGTCATTCTGCCAGACGACCCCGACCCGGATGAAATCGCGCGCACCACTCGGACCGGGTCCCGCCCGTAGACCTGCACCTCCAGCCCTGAGTCCAGGCAGCAGCGCACGGTGTCCGCGGCCTGGCGAGGGCTGGTCTCGATCAGGAGCGACCCCCCAGGAGCGAGCCACTCCCGCGCGCCCGCCGCGGTACGTCGATGCAGGTCCAGTCCGTCCGCTCCCCCGTCCAGCGCCACGTGGTGCTCGTGGAGCCGCGCCTCGGGCGGCATCAGCCGGACCTCGTCGGTGGGCACGTACGGCGCGTTCACGAGCAACAGGTCGACTCGTCCGCGCAGGTCGGCCGGCAGCGCGTCGTAGAGGTCGCCCTGGTGCAGGTCGGCCATGGTGGCGTTGAGCCGGGCACAGGCGAGGGCGTCCGGGTCGATGTCGGCTGCGTGCAGCTCGACCGCAGGGAGCTCCGAGGCCACGGCGACCCCGATCGCGCCGCTCCCGCAGCACAGGTCGACCACGACCGGGCGGCTCACCCTCCTGCCCAGCGAGACCGCGAGCTCGGCCAGCACCTCCGTGCGCCTGCGCGGCACGAAGACGCCGGGGAGCAGGTGGATCCGCAGCCCGCAGAACCTCGCCCATCCCAGCACCTGCTCGAGCGGCTCCCCGGCCACACGGCGGGCCAGCATCAGCGCGAGCTCGTCGGGATCCGAGGTCTCCTCCTCGAGCAGGGCGGCCTCGTCCTCGGCGTACACGCACCCGGCGGCCCGCAGGACCTCGACCAGCCCCGGCTCGGTGGTCGTCCCTGCCGGCTGCTCAGCCAACGACCTTGCCGCGCAGCACGATCCGCCGCGGCTCGGCCAGCGCGGAGAGGTCCTCCAGTGGATCCCGGTCGTAGACCACGAAGTCGGCCGTGGTGCCCTCGGACAGGACGCCGTCGAGACCGAGCCACTCCCGGGCCCGCCACGACGCGGCACCCAGGGCCTGCTCGGGCGACATTCCGAGGGCGGCCAGCGCCCGGACCTCGCCGGAGATGTTGCCGTGTCGGGCCACACCGCCGCCGTCCGACCCGGCGTAGATCGCCACGCCGGCCTCGTGCGCGGCCATGATCGTGTCCCGGCGACGACGGTGCAGCTCGGTCATCGTCTCTGCGTAGTCCGGGAACCGCGCTGCCCCGGCCTCGGCGTACTCCGGGAACTTCTCCAGCTGCATCACGGTGGGGACCAGCGCCACCGAGCCGGCCACCATCTGCGTCGATCAGGTCGGTGCTGAGGCCGGTGCCGTGCTCGATGCAGTCGATGCCCGCATCCAGCAGGCCCTTGAGCACGGCGTTGCCGAAACAGTGGGCGGTCACCTTGGCGCCGTGCTCGTGCGCCACCTGGATCGCCTCCGCGAACGCCTCGGGCGGGAACGACGGGGTCAGGTCACCGTCGTCACGGGAGATCCAGTCACCGACGAGCTTCACCCAGCCGTCGCCGCGCTGTGCCTCCTGCGCGACGTACGCCGACAGCTCGCCCGGCTCGACCTCGTGGGCGTAGTTGCGGATGTAGCGCTTCGTGCGCGCGATGTGCCGACCGGCCCGGATCAGGCGGGGCAGGTCCTCGCGCTCGTGGACCCACGAGGTGTCGGCGGCGGAGCCACAGTCACGGATGAGCAGCGCGCCGCCGTCCCGGTCGGCGATGGCCTGTTCCTCGGTCGCCTCGTCGCTGATCGCGCCGTCGTCGTCGAGGCCGAGGTGGCAGTGCGCGTCGACCAGTCCCGGGACGATCCACCCCTCCGCCACGGTCTCGGCGCCCGCCTGGGGCTCATAGGTGACCAGTCCGTCGACGACGTAGAGATCCTTCGCCTCCCCGTCCGGCAGTACGGGTCCACGAAATCTCATGGGTGATCGCTGTGCAGCAGCCATGCCGGGACGTTACTACCGGCACCGCGGCTCACCCCCGCTGGTGCTGGCCGCAGCTGAGCGCATCCTCCTTCCGGACACTGACGAGGCCCGTGCCCGGCCCTCGGCGTCGCGACCGGGTCGCTGAGCGGGGGGTGTGGCTCGGCGGTCGAACTCCACAAATGTTGGAACGGAACGTCGAGACCAACCCTTTCGACGTCACAACCCAACAATTGTGGGGTACGGCGGGTCGAACTCCACAAATGTTGGAACGGAACGTCGAGACCAACCCTTTCGACGTCACAACCCAACAATTGTCGGGTCCGGCGCGCCGGCCACCAGCCGGAGGACCGAGGTGAGCTGCCTACTTCAGGTACTTCGACAGGTCCGGGAGCTGGGTCGGGTCGAAGTCGGCGGGGGGCTCCTGGCCCGCTCCGAGCCCGAAGGCGCTCCCGGCAGCGGCGGCCGGGGCGTCGAGGAGGACTCCGACTCCTGCTGCGCGCGCTTGGCCGGGTTGCCGGAGACGCGCTTGCCCTTGCCCTTCTTGACCTGGGGCGCCTGACGCCCCTTGGCCTTCTTGCCCAGTCCCATCCCGGGCGAGCCCGGCATGCCCGGGGCGCCGCCGCGCGCCATCTGCATCATCATCTTGCGGGCCTCGAAGAACCGGTCGACGAGCTGGTTGACGTCGGAGACCTGACGCCCCGAACCCTTCGCGATGCGGGCGCGTCGGGATCCGTCGATCATCTTCGGGTTGGCCCGCTCGGAGGGGGTCATCGACTGGATGATCGCCTGGATCCGGTCGATCTCGCGCTCGTCGAAGTTGTCGAGCTGCTCGCGGAACTGGCCCATGCCGGGGAGCATCCCGAGCATCTTGGTGAGCGAGCCCATCTTGCGGACCTGCTGCATCTGGTCGAGGAAGTCGTCGAGGGTGAACTCGCCCCCCTGGCCCTGCAGCTTGGCTGCGGCCTTCGCGGCCGAGTCGGCGTCGAAGGTCTTCTCGGCCTGCTCGATCAGGGTGAGCAGGTCGCCCATGTCCAGGATGCGCGAGGCCATCCGGTCGGGGTGGAAGAGGTCGAAGTCGGTGAGCTTCTCGCCGTTGGAGGCGAACATCACCGGCTTGCCGGTCATCTGCGCGATCGACAGGGCGGCGCCGCCACGAGCGTCACCGTCGAGCTTGGTGAGTACGACGCCGTCGTACCCGACGCCGTCGAGGAACGCCTGGGCCGTGTTGACGGCGTCCTGGCCGATCATCGCGTCGACGACGAAGAGCACCTCGTCGGGAGTGACGGCGTCGCGGATGTTCGCGGCCTGCCGCATCAGCTCCTCGTCGATGCCGAGGCGGCCGGCGGTGTCGACGATGACCACGTCGTGCAGGGTCCGCTTCGCCTCCTCGACGCCGCCGCGCGCCACGGCCACGGGGTCACCGACACCGTTGCCGGGCTCGGGCGCGTAGACGCTCACCCCGGCGCGCTCACCGTTGACCTGGAGCTGCTTGACCGCGTTGGGCCGCTGCAGGTCGGCGGCGACCAGCATCGGGCTCTTGCCCTGGTCCTTGAGCCACAGCGCGAGCTTGGCGGCCAGTGTGGTCTTTCCGGCGCCCTGGAGGCCGGCGAGCATGATCACCGTCGGCGGCGTCTTGGCGAACCGCAGCCGGCGGGTCTCGCCGCCGAGGATGGCGACGAGCTCCTCGTTGACGATCTTGATGACCTGCTGGGCCGGGTTCAGCGCACCGCTGACCTCGGCTCCGCGGGCGCGCTCCTTGACCGCGGCCACGAAGTCCTTGACCACGGGCAGGGCGACGTCGGCCTCGAGCAGGGCGAGCCGGATCTCACGCCCGGTGGCGTCGATGTCGGCCTCGGAGAGCTTTCCCTTGCCGCGGAGGTTCTTGAAGGTGTCTGAGAGACGATCAGAGAGCGTGGCGAACACGTGTGGGGTTCCTCGGGTGCCGATGGTCAGAGCCAGTGGTCAAGGTTAGCCGCACCTGCTCCGGGCTCCTCATCGCGGAGCGGAGGTGTCCACCAGCGCCTGGCGTACGGCGTGCGCCGCCGAGGACGCCCGCTCCTCGGAGAGGGCACCGGCGGAGTCCTCCTGGACGTAGAACACGTCCACCGCCTGCGGCCCCAGGGTCGAGATGTGGGCGGAGCGGACCGACACCTCGATCCGGGCCAGGGCCGAGCACACGGTGTGGATCAAGCCGGGCCGGTCGGCCGAGCGCACCTCGATGACGGTGGCGCGCGGCGACGCATCCGGGCGTACGGCGACCGTCGGCTCCAGCTTCACCGGCCGGCCCCGTCGCAGCTTCGCGGCGGCGTCGATGCGGCCGTCGACGATCGCCTCCAACCGCTGCCGCAGCAAGATGTCGTCCAGGCCGGTCTCGGCGACGTCCCAGACCGACACCCCGAAACCGTCCTGGGTCCAGGCGCGGGCGGCCCGCACCGAGGCCTTCTGCAGGGCCAGCATCGCCGCCGCCTGGGCGAGCAGCCCGATCCGGTCGCCGGAGACGACGGTGACCCGCGAACCGTCGGGTGAGTCGACCACGACCACGGAGACGACGGTCGGGTCGGCGCGCACCCGCGACGGGATCTCGATGTCGGTGATGTCGTCGGCCGGGAAGGGCTCGTCGGCGAGCGCGGCAGCGGACCGGCGGACGAGCGTCCGGATCAGCGACTCCCGCCACCGGGTCCAGGCCTTCTCCGACGTGGCCCGGGCGTCGGCCTCGGTCAGGGCGGCCAGCAGCTCGAGCTCCTCCCGGTCTGCGATCCTCGCGCTGACCAGGTCGATCGTGGCCGGGTCGTCCGGGTCGCGCGTGGTGGCGGTCTCCGGGAGCAACAGGTGCCACCGCACGAGGTTGCCGATCAGCGTCACCTCGCGGGCGTCGAAGCCGATCCGCTCGGCGATCTCGCAGGCGATCGGTGCACCCGCCACACAGTGCTCGGTCAGCTGTCCCTTCCCGATGTCGTGCAGCAACGCGGACACCATCAGCACGTCTGGCCGGGCGACCCGGCGGATCAGGGTGGAGGCCTCGATGCAGGTCTCCACGAGGTGGCGGTCCACGGTGAAGCGATGGACCACCGAGGAGTGCGGGAGCAACCGGACCCGCTCCCACTCCGGAAGGATCAGCTCCAGGGCGCCCGTCTCGTCCAGGGTCTCCCAGACCCCCAGCAGCCCGGGCCCGGCAGCCAGCAGCCGGACGAGCAGGTCACGCGCCTCGACCGGCCACGGGTCGGGCAGCCGGGCGCTCTCCCGCACCAGCCGCGCCACGGTCGTCGGGGCGAGCACCAGGTCGCGCTCTGCGGCCTCCGCAGCGGCGCGCAGGAGCAGCAACGGGTCCTCGCCCGGCCTGGCTCCCCGGTCGAGGACGACCTCCTCGTAGGAGACAGCCACGCCGGGAGCGATCGGCTCCAGCCGGGGACGGCGTTGCCCGGTGGCCGGACGCCGCTGCACCGCCTCGGCCCGGCGCCAGGCCAGGCGCGACAGGTGGGTGAGCCGGCGCGCGAGAGTGCGGGTGTGGACCTGCGCCGCGTCACCGTCCCCCAGGCCGAGCATCTGGGCGATCTCGCCCCAGAACTCCGGCGCCACCCGGTCGGTGGCGCGCCCGGCCACCGCGTGCAGGGCATCGCGGACGTCGAGCAGCGACATCCGGCACCGCTCCAGGTCGGCGTGGGGTACGTCGACCAGCCAGCTCGCCACGAGCGCCTTGAGCACGGTGGCGTCGCGGAGCCCGCCGACCGACTCCTTGAGGTCCGGGACCGAGGCGTGGGCCAGCTCTCCGGTCCTGTTGCCGCGCCCCGAGACCAGCTCGCGCAGCTCCTCGAGCCGGGTGCGCGCGTCGCGCCGCCACTGGGTGAGCACCGCGCTGCGCAACCGCAGCGTCAGGTTGGGGTCGCCGGCCAGGTGGCGCACGTCGAGCATCCCGGTCGCCACCCGGAGGTCCGCCGCTGCCTGCGCGAGCACCTCCTCGACGGTGCGCACCGAGTGGTCGATGGTGGCGCCGGAGTCCCACAGCGGATACCAGATCCTGCCGGCCCACTCCCCCGCCTCGACCGCGGTGTCGTGCACCAGCACGAGGTCGAGGTCGCTGAACGGGGCCAGCTCCTGGCGGCCGTAGCCACCCACCGCGACCAGCGCGACCCCCACGTCCGGGCAGCCCGCCGTGGCGAAGGCGTCGGCGCAGAGCTCGTCCGCCGTGCGCGTGCGCTCGGCACGCTCGGCTGCGGTCACCTGCGCTCAGACGGCTGACTGGTCGCGGTCGCCGGTGCGCACCCGCACCACGCTGTCGACCGGCGTGACCCAGACCTTGCCGTCGCCGATCCGGCCGGTCGCGGCCGCTGCCACGATCGCCTCGGTGACTGCCTCGACGTCACCGTCCTCGAGGACGATCTCGAGCCGGATCTTGGGCACCAGCGCGACGTCGTACTCAGCGCCGCGGTAGACCTCGGTGTGGCCCTTCTGGCGGCCGTAGCCGCTGACCTCGCTGACGGTCATGCCGGTGACGCCCACGCCCTCGAGCGCAGCCCGGACGTCTTCCCACTTGTGGGGCTTGATCACTGCCGTGACGATCTTCATGTCTCCAGCCTCTCAGTCATCCGTGCTCGGTGCGGTGAAGGGCCCGCTGGCTGCCTTCGGCCGGGTGACCTGCTGCCTGACGAACAGAAAGCCTCCGCGGGTGCGTCCCACATCTCAGACATGGGAGACGCACCCGCGGAGGTGTGTCGCTGCCGGGTCACGGCCGGACGTGGACGAGCCTCAGATCGCGGCCTCGTCCCGGTCACCCGTGCGGACCCGGACCACGGTGTCGACGGGCGAGACCCACACCTTGCCGTCACCGATGCGACCGGTCTGCGCCGCCTTGACGACGATCCCGGACACGTCCTCGACATCAGCGTCGTCGACGAGGATCTCGATGCGGATCTTCGGCACCAGGGCGATGTCGTACTCCGCCCCGCGGTAGACCTCGGTGTGGCCCTTCTGGCGTCCGTAGCCGCTGACCTCGCTGACGGTCATGCCGGTGACGCCGAACGCCTCCAGCGCTGCCCGGACCTCTTCCCACTTGTGCGGCTTGATCACCGCTGTCACGAGCTTCATGCGTTGACCCCTCTCGCCTCTGCGTCAGCCTGGGCAACTGCAGTCGGTATCCCGTGGCCGCTGCCACCCCCGAGCGAGGCGAAGTCGTAGGCCGACTCACCGTGCTGCCCGAGGTCGATGCCGTCGTTGACCTCGTCCTCCTCGTCGACGCGCCAGCCCATCGTGTACTTGATGGCGAAGCCGATGATCGCGGTGAACACCCCGGCCCACGCGATGGCCACCAGGGCACCCAGGGTCTGGTCACCCAGGGACCCGAGCCCGCCACCGTAGAACAGGCCGTCGATCCCGCCTGCCCCCTCGGACGTGGAGAACAGCCCGATCAGGATGGTGCCGACGATGCCGCCGACCAGGTGGACGCCGACCACGTCGAGTGAGTCGTCGAGGTTGAACTTGAACTTCAGCCCCACCGCCCAGGCACAGATCCCGCCGGCGATGGCGCCGATGGCGATCGCGCCGCCGACGTCGACCGCTCCCGCTGCCGGCGTGATCGCGACCAGCCCGGAGACGATGCCCGAGGCCGCACCCAGGGTGGTGGCCTTGCCGTGCAGCAGCCGCTCGATCAGCAGCCAGCCCAGGATCGCTGCCATGGTGGCCAGCGTCGTGTTGGTGAACGTCCTGCCGGTCTCGCTGACGAACTGCTGCAGGTTGGCCGCCGCGCCCTCCTCGGTCGCCCAGTCGTCACCGAAGACGATCGAGCCGACGTTGAAGCCGTACCAGCCGACCCACAGCAGACCCGCGCCGACCATCGTCAGGGGCAGGTTGTGCGGACGCATCGGGTCACGCTTGAAGCCGACCCGCTTGCCGATGATCAGCGCCAGCACCAGGCCGGCGACACCGGCGTTGATGTGCACCGCCGTACCGCCGGCGTAGTCCTGGGCGCCGATCTTGGTGCAGATCAGCGCCGCATCGGTGCAGCTGAACACCATGTGCGCCAGCGGGAAGTAGGACAGCGTCACCCACAGCGGCAGGAACACCACCCACGCCGACAGCTTGACGCGGTCTGCGATGGCGCCGCTGATCAGGGCACAGGTGATGACCGCGAACGTCAGCTGGAACATGACGTAGATGTAGCTGTCGGTGGTGACGCCCTTCAGGCCGAACAGCTCGAACGGGCTGGCGAAGAACGTGCCGTCCCCGCCGAAGGACATCGACCAGCCCCACAGGACGTAGATGATGCCGACGATCGCCATCGCGATGTAGGACATCATCATCATGTTGAGCACGGACTTGGCGCGCGTCATGCCGCCGTAGAACAACGCCAGGCCAGGCGTCGTCATCATGAGGACCAGCGCGGTCGCGACGATCATCCACGCGTAGTAGCCATCCATGGAACCTCCAGGTGAGAAATCAGAGAGGGGCCGCGACGCGTCCATGACTGCGCTGTCGAACGTCCTTGGCCCCCAAGTGGGCGTCACTCTTGTCGGCCCAGGTTTCAGGGGTCGGCGGGTGGTGTTTCCGTCCGGTCACACCTGCGCTAGTTGTGTTACGGCCCGGTGAAATGGGTCTATTTCGGAAAAGCCGTACAGGGTGGTTCGGCCGAACCTATGCTCGACCGTGTGGAAGCCAGCACCATGGGGGCGGGGGCTGCTGTGAGCAACTCATCCGTTCCAGACGTACGCCGCAAGCGCGGCCGCCCTCGCGATCCCGAGGCAGACGGCCGCATTCTCGCTGCGGCCTCCTCACTCATCCTGCTGCGCGGCTTCGACAGCATGACGGTCGACGAGGTGGCCTCCAGCGCAGGCGTCGGGAAAGCCACCGTCTACCGCCGCTGGGCCCGCAAGGAGGACCTGGCCGTCGCTGCGATGGAGCAGCTCTACCGCGACGAGATGCCCACGCCCGACACCGGCTCACTGCGCGAGGACCTGCGCGAGATGTACTCCTCGGTGCTGAGCTTCGCCAACTCGCCGGCCGGCGCGGACTACATCCGCACGACCATCAAGGAGTCGATGCGTGACGAGCGCATCGCCACCCTCTACCGCGAGGCCAGCGACCGCGCGGAGCAGAACGTCGTCGTTGTCTTCCAGCGCGCGATCGCGCGAGGCGAGGCGCGCGCCGACATCCCGATGTCCGAGGTCATCCAGCTGATGGGCGGCATCGTGGCCACGCGAGCGATCACCGGTGCGGACATGCCAGGGCTCGACCAGGTCGAGACGCTGGTCGAGTTCGTGCTGCGGGGAATCAGCGTCTAGCGAGCTGCCCCTAGCCCTGGTCGAGCAGGGCGTCCACGAACGTCTCCGGGTCGAACGGAGCGAGGTCGTCGGCTCCTTCGCCGACGCCGACCAGCTTCACCGGGACGCCCAGCTCACGCTGCACGGCGACCACGATGCCTCCCTTGGCGGAGCCGTCGAGCTTGGTCAGCACGATCCCGGTCACGTCGACGACGTCGCGGAACACCCGGGCCTGGACCAGGCCGTTCTGGCCGGTGGTCGCATCCAGCACGAGCAGCACCTCCGAGACCGGGGCCTGCTTCTCCACGACGCGCTTGACCTTGCCGAGCTCGTCCATCAGGCCGGCCTTGTTCTGCAGCCGTCCGGCGGTGTCGATCACCACCACGTCCACGCCTCGCTGCACGCCGGTGCGAACGGACTCGAACGCGACGCTGGCGGGGTCGCTCCCCTCGGGGCCCGTGACGACGTCGACGCCGACCCGCTCTCCCCAGGTGCTCAGCTGCTCGGTGGCCGCCGCTCGGAACGTGTCGGCCGCGCCGAGGACCACGGACCTGTCCTCCGCGACCAGGACGCGGGCGAGCTTGCCCACCGAGGTGGTCTTGCCGGAGCCGTTGACGCCGACGACGAGCACGACGGCCGGCAGGCCGTCGGCTCCGGTCGTGGCCAGGGTGCGGTCCATCGAGGGGTCGACCAGCGCGAGCAGCTCCTCGCGGAGCACGGTGGCCGCATCACCGGCGCCCACGCCCTGCACACGCATCCGGGTCCGCAGCCGCTCGACCAGCTCCTGGGTCGGCCGCACGCCCACGTCGGCGGTGATCAGGGTGTCCTCGATCTCCTCCCAGGTGTCCTCGTCGAGCCGGTCCCTGGACAGGAGCAGGAGCAGGCCTCGCCCCAGGCCGCCCTGGGAGCGGGAGAGCCGCTGCCGGAGCCGGACCAGCCGGCCCGCCGTACCTTCCGGGCGCTCGAGGGTGGTGACCGGCGCCTGTGGTTCCTCGGGCGCCTCCGGCGGGCGCTCCTCGGTGAGGGTGCCCGAGGGAGCAGTGGTGGGCAGGTCCCGCCTCGGTGGCTGCCTGCGGCCGTTGACGAACGCGACGAGGCCGATCACCAGACCGATCACCACGATGGCGACCGCGAGGATGACGAAGATCACAAGACTGCTCATGGAGCGATCCAATCAAACGGTGCGTGGAGCACGGTCAACGGTGGGCGCTGCTGCCTGCGGCGACGCGGCGCTCGGCCATCTGGTCCTGCTGCTCGAGGTCCAGGGTGGGCAGGGAGTCCACACCGCGCCTCATCGCCCGTCCGAGGACCGGGGTGAGCGGCGTCTCCTGACCCCGGTAGGGGTAGGCGGCGTAGAGCATGACGGCTGCGGCCAGCACCAGGGCGAGCAGCAGCACGACCACGATGAGTCCCATGGGGCTCCTTCGTCGGGGAATGACGTGCGGCGTGCGGCTACCCAGTCTGGCGCACGTGGAAACACCCGCTTGCCGCCCACGGCTCGCAGTGTGCTCAGTCTCTCAGCAGCGGGAGCACGGCTGCCCGGATCTGGTCCGGCAGCGGGCACACTGCCCGGCCCGATCCCGATCCGCTTTGGTTGCCGACGTACACGTGCACGAAGCGGCCCTCCGCGGCCGCCACGGCGCCCTCACCCTCGGGGTCGCCCTGGAACAGCCCGATCCGGTAGACCACGGACGAGGTGCCGACCTTGTCCACGACCAGGCCCATGTCCACCGGTGCCGGGTAGCCGATCTCCCGGAAGTAGCGACAGCCGACCTCGGCCACCACGCCGATCGCCGGCAGCGCGCGGATGTCCACCCCCGTCGCCTCGGCGAGATGGGCGTTGACCGCGGTGTCGATGAGCTCGAAGTAGCGGGCGTTGTTCATGTGGCCGTAGACGTCGTCGTCGGCCCAGCGGGTGGTGGCCCGGCGCCACACGGGGTATTCCTCGCGCCGGGGTGCGGCCTGACGTCGCGGCGATGGGGAGCTGTCGGTCGTCACCCTGCTCATTGTGCCGGGTGCGGGCGCAGCCGCTACGCGGACTCCTGCTCGCGCAACCGCTGGCTGATCACTGCGGAGACCCCGTCACCGCGCATGGTCACACCGTAGAGCGCGTCGCCGACCTCCATGGTCCGCTTCTGGTGCGTGATCACGAGCAGCTGGGAGTTCTCGCGCAGCTCCTCGTAGATCTCCAGCAGCCGGCCGAGGTTCGTGTCGTCCAGCGCTGCCTCGACCTCGTCGAGGATGTAGAACGGCGAGGGCCGAGCCTTGAAGAGCGAGACCAGGAACGCCACGGCGACCAACGACCGCTCGCCACCGGAGAGCAGCGAGAGGCGCTTGACCCGCTTGCCGGCCGGGCGGGCCTCCACCTCGATGCCGGTGTTGAGCATGTCGTCGGGATCGGTCAGGACGAGCTTGCCCTCACCCCCGGGGAACAGCCGCGTGAAGGTCGAGTCGAAGGCGGTGCTCACGTCGGCGAACGCCTCGGTGAACACCTGCTCGACGCGCTCGTCGACCTCGCGCACGATGTCCAGGAGGTCCTTGCGGGTGTTCCTGAGGTCCTCGAGCTGTTCGGTGAGGAACTTGTGCCGCTCCTCCAGGGCGGAGAACTCCTCGAGGGCGAGGGGGTTGATCCGGCCGAGCTGGGCGAGTGCGCGCTCCGCCGTGCGCAGCCTCTTGGTCTGCTCCTCGCGGTCGAAGGGCACCGGTGCCGGTGCCTCCTCCCCGTCGGCGAACCCGCCGGCCCCTTCGACGTCGATCCGGGGGATCAGCTGGTCCGGACCGTAGTCGGCCACCAGCCCGTCGACGTCGAGGCCGAGCTCGTCGAGCGCCCGTTCCTCGAGCTGCTCGATCCGCATCCGCTGCTGGGTGCGGGCCATCTCGTCGCGGTGCACCGAGTTGACCAGCTCGTCGAGCTCGCGGCCGAGGTCGCGCAGCCGCTCGCGGGCCTCGCGGAGCTCCTGCTCGCGACCGGCCCGGTCCTGTTCGACGCGAGACCTGTCGGCGGCGGCCAGGGCCACCGACTCCTCCAGGCGCGCCAGCACCAGAGCGATGCCGCGGCCCACGGCCTCTCCGACCCGGCCCTCGGCCAGCAGCTGCTCACGGCGGGCGATGGCCGCGGCGCGGGCCTCGCGCTCGGCGCGCGCAGCGTTCAGCAGCGAGTCGGCCCGGCCGTGCAGCGCACGCGCCCGCTCCTCGGCCGTCCGCAGCGCGAGGCGAGCCTCCATCTCCGCGGCACGGGAGGCGCGGGACGCCTCCGCGAGGCGTTCGCGCTCGGTGGTGTCCGGTTCCTCGTCGGGCGCGCCCTCGGCCGCGGCCAGGCGGGACTCGAGCTCCGCGAGGCCCTCGAGGTCCTTGTCCCGGGCGACCTTGGCCGCCTCGATCGCCTCGTCGAGACGCGCCGCCTCGGCTCGGGCGTTGCGGGCCTGGGAGCTGTACTGGCCGAGCTCCTCGGCCACCGCAGCCAGCGTGGCGTCGGACTCGTGCAGCTTGGCCAGCGCGACGTCCACTCGATGCCTGGCGTCCTCGCGCTCGCGCTCGAGGGTGACGACGTCGAAGGTGAGCCGCTGCAGGGTGTGCGCGGCGGTGGCGAGCTGCTCGGTGGCCTCGTCGACGGCCGCCTGCACCTCGATCAGGCTGGGCTGGGCCGACGAGCCGCCGGCGGCGAAGTGGGCGCCGAGGAGGTCCCCGTCGCGGGTGACCGCGGTCAGCTCGGGTGCGTCGCGCACCAGGAGCCTGGCGGCCGGAAGGTCGTCGACCACGACCACCTGGTCCAACAGTCGCGCGAGGGCGGGACGCAGGTCGTCGGGGCACTCGACGACGTCGAGGGCGTACGTCGCGCCCGTGGCGAGTGGCCCCGTCGCGGGCCCCGTCGCGGGCCCCGTCGCGGGCCCACCGTCGACACCGCCGAGCAGGATGCCCGCCCGGCCGAGGTCGTCGTTCTTGAGGTGGGCGATGGCACCCATCGCGGCGTCCACGTCGCGGACGGCGACAGCGTCGGCCGCCCGTCCGAGTGCAGCCGCGACAGCCGCCTCGTAGCCGGTCCGGACGCTGAGCAGCGCAGCCACCGACCCCAGCAGGCCACTGACCGAGTCGGTGGCCGCGAGCAGGGCACCCGCGCCGTCCTTGCGGTTCAGCCCGAGCTCGAGCGCCTCCTTGCGCGCGGCGAGGGAGCTGCGCTCCCGCTCGGCGGCCGTGACGTCGCCACGCAGCTTGGCGAGCCGGTCCTCGATGTCGCCGAGGAGTGCGCTCGCGCCCTCGTGCTCGGCATCGAGTCCCTCCTCGCCCGCGTCGAGACTCGCGACCCGGGACTCCAGCGAGGTGAAGTCGTGCTGGGCGCGGTCGGCGCGAGTGACGACATCGGTCCGGGCCCCCGTGAGCCGGCCGACCTCCTCGTCGGCGGCGGCGGCCCGGCTGCGCAGCCCGTTGACCTGGCCGTGCAGGCGGGCCATGCCCTCGCGACGGTCGGCCGCCGCGCGCTGCAGGCCGGCCACCCGGCGCTCCTCCTCGGCGAAGGCGAGCTCGGCAGCCTGGCGGGCGCTGACCGCGCCCTCGAGCGCGCCCCGGTTGCCACCGACCTCGGCGTTGATCTCGTCCTCCTGGACCCGCACGCGGGAAGCCTCGGCCTCCAGCTCCTCGGGGTCCCGGCCGGCGGGCACCTCCGGCTGCGACGCGGCGTTGCGGACACGCTCCGCGGCCAGTCCTGCGGTGCCGCGCAGGCGCTCACGCAGGCCGGACAGGCCGAACCACGTCTCCTGGGCACGGGAGAGGGCCGGCAGGTCCTCGCGCAGCGCAGCCTCGAGCGCACTCTCGGTCTCCCGGGTCTCGGCGAGCGCGGCCTCGACCTGCGCCCGCCGCTCGAGCAGCACCGTCTCGTCGGCCAGCTCCTCCTCCAGCGCGGTGCGGGCCGCGACCAGGTCGGCGGCCATCAGCCTCGCCCGGGCGTCACGCACCTCGGCCTGGACGCTCTGCGCCCGCCGCGCGACCTCGGCCTGGCGGCCCAGTGGCTTGAGCTGGCGGCGGATCTCGCTGAGCAGGTCGCTGAGCCGGGTCAGGTTGCCGTCGGTCGACTCGAGCTTGCGGAGCGCCTTCTCCTTGCGCTTGCGGTGCTTGAGGACGCCCGCGGCCTCCTCGATGAAGCCGCGCCTGTCCTCGGGTGTCGCGTGCAGGATCGAGTCGAGCTGGCCCTGTCCGACGATCACGTGCATCTCGCGCCCGATGCCGGAGTCGCTCAGAAGCTCCTGCACGTCCAGGAGCCGGCACTGTTGGGAGTTGATGGCGTACTCCGAACCGCCGTTGCGGAACATCGTGCGGCTGATCGTGACCTCGGCGTACTCGATCGGCAGTGCGCCGTCGGTGTTGTCGATGGTCAGCTGCACCTCGGCCCGGCCCAGCGGGGGGCGGCCGGAGGTGCCGGCGAAGATGACGTCCTCCATCTTGCCGCCGCGCAGCGACTTGGCACCCTGCTCACCCATCACCCAGGCGAGCGCGTCCACCACGTTGGACTTGCCCGAGCCGTTGGGTCCGACGATGCAGGTGATGCCTGGCTCGAGCTGAAGGGTCGTCGCGGAGGCGAAGGACTTGAAGCCCTTGAGCGTGAGGCTCTTGAGGTACAACGTGCGCTCCCTGCTGAGGCGTCGTCGAGGCGTCCGACATGCGCTGGACGCGGCATCCTCTCAGCCCGGGGGCCAGGATGCTGCGACGGGGAAGGTCAGCACGTCGACCCTATAGGCGCGAACCGGGCGTTGTGCGGAGGCGTGCCGAGACGGTGTCGGCCTCGCTCAGGCGAGCTGCGACTCGGTCGGGGCCCCGTCCCGCGCCGCGAGCACCGCCCGCGCAGGGTCGCGCCGGGACCTGGTCAGCGCGACCACGACCAGGCCGAGGGCCAGGGCGCCGAGCGCGAGGTAGGCAACCCGAGGACTCCGCGTCGAGGACCCGCAGCAGGGTGCGGGAGTTGGTGACCAGGATGACGCTGCCGACGAGCGCGCCGAGCACCGGGAGCGACAGGTGTCGCACGAGGTACGCCGCGAACGGGGCCGCGAGGACGCCACCGGCGAGCAGGCCGCCCACCACCCGCCAGTCGATGGCCTCGCTGCCGAGCCCGATCAGGAACCCGAGGCTGGCCGCGACGGTCACCGCGAACTCCGCGGCGGAGACCGAGCCGATCACCTTCCGGGCGTCGAGCCTGCCGCTCGAGATGAGGGTCGGGGTCGCCACCGGACCCCAGCCACCGCCCCCGGTGGCGTCGATGAACCCGGCGAACAGGCCCAGGGGTGCCAGCATGCGGACGCCCGGACGCCTGCCCCCGAGCACGACCGGAGGCTGCCCGAACACGAAGCGGGCCACGATGTAGAGACCGAGCGTCAGCAGCAGGCCGGCCATCCAGGGGACGGCCGCCGCGGTGGAGAGACTGGACAGGACGGTCGCACCGACGAACGCGCCGACGGCACCGGGAAGCGCGATGCGCACCACGACACTCCAGTCGACGTTGCCGAAGCGCCAGTGCGAGAAACCCGAGACGGCCGTGGTGCCCACCTCCGCGAGATGCACCGACGCCGAGGCCACGGCGGGCGACACGCTCGTGGCGACGAGCAACGAGCTCGCGGTGACCCCGTAGGCCATGCCGAGCGAGCCGTCGATGACCTGGGCCAGCAAGCCGACGAAGGCGAAGACGAAGAGGCGTTCCACGGGATCTCCAGGGTGTGCGAACAGCTATCAGAACTCCTGAAAATCCTAACACGATAAATTAACTAGTATTAGGCGAGTCAAGATCGCGGTCGCCATGCGCGATGTGCACCAGCTGACCCCAGATCAGGACCAGGAAGATCGCGGAGCCGGCGAAGGCGAACCAGAACGGTGCGGTGACTCCCCACTCGCTCGCGATCAGCCCGCCGATGACCGAGCCCAGCGCGATGCCACCGGTGACCCCGATCATGTAGACCCCCTGGACCCGGCCCTGGAAGCCCAGGGGCACAGCGCGCTGGCGCACCGCGGTCGACGTCGTCCCCCACACGAACGCATGGGCACCGAAGACGAACATCACCACCATCGCCACCCACGGAATGGTGTTGAGCGCGAGCGCCAGGTGGGTGAGTGTCTCGATGATCAGCCCGACCCGCATGATGTTGCCCAGGCTGACGTTCCGCTCGAGCCAGGCATAGGTGAGCATGGCGAGGATCCCGCCTCCGGCAAGGGCCGAGGTGAGCAGCCCGAAGCCGATCTCACCCATCTCCAGCCGCTCGAGCGAGTAGAGCACCAGCACCGACCAGGCCGCACCGAACGTCACGTTGAACGTCACGATGGTGAGCACCAGCGTCCGCACGGCTGCGTGGTGCCAGACCCAGGCCAGCCCCTCGCGCATGTCCTTGCGGATGGTGTGCCGCACATCCGTCTTCGCGACTCCGTGCTCGGGCAGCTCGATCCGGAGGACCATCACGATGCTGGCGGCCACGCAGACGATCTGGGTCACGAACGGGTAGGACCGGCCCAGGCCGAACAGCAGCGCTCCCACCGGTGGGCCGACGAGCTGGTCGAGCGTCACCAGCCCGGCGATCAGCCGGACGTTGGCGATGCCGAGGTCACGTCTGGCCACCAGCATCGGGAGCAGGGTTGCCGTGGTGTTGTCCGCGAACGTCTCGGCGACCCCGAGCACGAAGATGGAGCCGAGCACCACCGCGATGTCGACCTCGCCCGTGATGATCGTGGTGACCAGGACGCCGAGCACCAGGACCCGGGCCAGGTTGGCCAGGATGATCAGTCGGCGGCGATCCACCCGGTCCGCGACCACGCCCGCGGGCAGGCTGAACAGCACGGTGGCGAGGTACTGCAGGGTCCAGGCCGAGGCGACGAGCAGGGGCTCACGCGTCTCGGAGGCGACGAGCAGCGGACCCGCGGCGAGCATGACGCCGTCGCCGATGTTGCTGATCCAGCTCGACCCGAGCAGCCAGCGGAACGACGTACCCAGACGAGCCGGGACCACCGTCTCGACCAGGGATCTGCGCACAACCGACGATGCTCGCAGAGCATGTGGTCAGGGGCAAAACCCCGCTTCGCGACCGGGCGGAGCCCGCCGAGGACGGACTCGGCTCAGGCCAGCGCCACGGCCCCCCGCGCCGTACGCCGACGCACCGCCACGGCCACGAGCAGGGCCGCCAGCACGCCCACGAGCGCACCGCCGGTCGTCCAGCTGCCGGCAGCCGGGGCGACCGAGGCGGCGTTGGTGTCCCAGGAGGAGCCGGGCAGGTCGACCCGGTAGACGTCGATGCCGCGCGCCAGGTCGACGGAGTAGGCCAGGTTGGTCTTCGCCGACGTCATCACGCCGGACTTGGAGTACACCGGCATCCAGTAGGCGTCCCAGACCTCCGAGGCGCCCCAGGTCGCGTGCCCGTAGGACTTCAGGTCCGCCGGCTTGCGTACGTCGATGAACTGGGTGCCGCCGCCGTAGAAGCCGGCCGCGACGATGCCCGAGGGGTGGAAGTCGAACCAGTGCGCCGAGCAGAACGCGCCCACCGGGATCGGGAAGTTGCCCAGGTCCGCGAGCTCGACCTTGTCCAGCGGAACGATCGCGCTCTTGGTCCCGTCCAGGCGCTTGACCCACCAGGTCTGGAACGAGCCGGCCAGGCTGCAGTCGGTCTGCTCGTAGTCCTCCTCGGTGACCAGCAGGATGTTGCCGTTGGCCAGTGACGGGGCAGCACCGTTGCGGAACGCCTTGGCGTTGGGTCGCTGGGAGTTGTGCAGGATGAAGTCGTTCCAGCCCGGGTGCTTCGGGTCCTCGCCCCGGCCGGCGAGGCCGGTCGTGGTGACCAGCTTCGGAGAGCGCGGGTTGCGGGCGTCCCACATCGAGGCGCCGTCATAACCGGTGTGGGTGCCGTAGCCGGCTGCGTCGAAGTTCCACTTGTGCCCCGCGGTCGGGCTGGCGAAGCCCTGCACCCCCGCCACGGCGCTGTTGGAGTCCACCTCGACGGGCTTGTCGAGGTTGCGCAGGTCGAAGATCGAGAACTGGCCGGAGCTGTCACCCGCGCTGTAGGCATAGGTGCAGTCGGTCTGCGCCACGCAGGCCACCGTGTGCGTGCTCGTCGACCCCGGCGCCCGCCCGGAGATCCTGGGGTTGGCCGGGTCGGTCACGTCCACGATCGCCAGCTCGCCGCCGCCGACGTTGGTGTGCTCGATGTCGTCGGGGCTGGACTGCACGAGGTCGATGCCCACGAGCGCGAAGCGCCGAATGCCGTTCGAGGTCTTCCGCTCCCCGCAGTTCATCGCCTCGTTCTCGAACTGCAGCGACGGGAGCACGCCCTTCAGGGCGGGACGGGTCGGGGAGGAGACGTCGTAGACGCGCACGGAGTCGAGGTTGGACTGCACGAACAGCGGCTTGGTCTTCAAGAAGCACCCGGAGATGCCCGTCGAGGACGGGTTGCTCGACGCCAGCGCCACGTTGCCGCTGGAGAGCAGCGAGATGTTCTGGTCGGTGCTGAGCAGGGCACGCTGGCGAGCTGCCCGGTCGCCGTCGCCGTGAGCCTGTGCCGGAGCACCGGTCAGGAGCGTGCCGGCGAGGAGAGCAGCGGTGGCGGCAACTGTGAGAAGGCGCATACCCGGCTCAACGAGCGCGCGCTCGTGGGGTTACCCCGCCCGGGGTCAGCTGTCGATCAGGTGCGTGCGAGGGAGCTGTCGCGCGCCACAGCGTGGTCCACCGACTCGGTGGCCACCTCGGCGAGCGCGTCGTTCTCCTGCATCAGTCGCAGGACCGTCCGCTCGAGATCTGCCACGCGCTGACGGAGGATGCGGTTCTCCCCTGCCAGGCGGTTCGCCGTTCGCGGGTCGGTGCCGATCGAGTATCCGAGGAGCGCCTTGGCCATGTATGTGCCTTCCAGGGAGCGAGGGGGGTGGGTCCGTGCGGGACCGTCTACCAGCGTCTCACGCGGCCCCTGCCTTCATCAAGTCGTGAGCCGGGCCGACTGGCGCCGCCGACGGGGGGCCGGCTGGCACACCGGGCAGAAGAAGGACGAGCGGTTCATGAACGTCACCCGCCGGATCGGCGTACCGCAACGCAGGCAGGCCTGGTTCTCGCGGCCGTAGGCCTTCAGGGACCGCTCGAAGTAGCCGCTCTGCCCGTTGACGTTGACGTAGAGCGCGTCGAAGGAGGTCCCTCCCTGGCCGAGCGCCTCCACCATCACCTCGCGGCAGCCCGCCAGCACCCGTGCCACGTCCGCGCTGCGCAGGCGCGAGCCCGGCCGCTCGCCGTGGACCCGGGCCAGCCAGAGCCCCTCGTCGGCGTAGATGTTGCCGACCCCCGAGACGATGTTCTGGTTGAGCAGCATCCGCTTGATCCCCGTGTCGCTGCGCCGGACCCTCCGCGAGAACGCGTCCTCGTCGAACTCCTCGTCGAGCGGGTCGCGGGCGATGTGCGCGATCTCCGGTGGCAGCACCGCTCCCCCTTCGGAGATCGCGAGCCCGCCGAACATCCGCTGGTCCACGAACCGCAGCTCGAGCTCGGGCCGTTCGAGGCGGAGGCGGACGCGCAGGTGCCGCTCGTCGGGTACGCCGGGCGGCTGCACCAGCATCTGGCCGCTCATCCCGAGGTGGCCGAGCAACGCGTCACCGTGCTCGCCCGGGGCTGCGTCCGGGGCTGCGTCGGGGGCTGCACCGGGGGCGTCGAGGGCCAGCCAGAGGTACTTGCCGCGTCGGCGGGCGGCGGTGAAGGTGCGTCCGGCCAGCCTGCTGGCGAAGTCCGCCGGACCGGCGGCGTGACGCCGCACGGGGCGGGGGTGGAGCACCTCGACGGAGCGGACCGGGTTGCCCAGCACGTGGGCCTCGAGGCCGCGCCGGACCACCTCCACCTCGGGAAGCTCAGGCATCGTCCTCGACGGTGCCGCGCACAGCCGCCGGAACCGCGTCGCCCTCGGCGTCCGGGACCTCGGCGACCAGGGTGCGGTAGGCGGACTCGGCCGCCTGCTGCTCGGCCTCCTTCTTCGACCGGCCGACCCCGTGGCCGTGCAGTCGCTCGGCCACGCGGACCCGCGCCGTGAACGTCTTCATGTGGTCCGGCCCGTCCTCCTCGATGACGTACTCGGGGACGCCGAACTCGTTCAGGGCGCTGAGCTCCTGGAGGCTCGTCTTCCAGTCCAGCCCGGCGCCCATGGCGGCAGCCGCCTCGAGCAGCGGGTCGAAGAGCAGGTGCACCAGCCGCGCACCGCTCTCGAAGCCGCCGGAGAGGTAGACCGCACCGATCAGGGCCTCGACGGTGTCCGAGAGGATGGAGGACTTGTCCCGGCCGCCGGTGGTCTCCTCACCCTTGCCCAGCCGGATGTGGTCGCCGAGACCGATCGTGCGGGCGACCTCGGCGAGGGCGCGGGCGTTGACCACCGCCGCGCGCAGCTTGGCCAGCCGGCCCTCGGAGAGCGTCGGATGGGTCGTGTAGAGCGTCTCGGTGATCACCACGCCGAGCACCGAGTCCCCGAGGAACTCCAGGCGCTCGTTGGTGGGCAGGTTGCCGTTCTCGTAGGCGTAGGACCGGTGCGTCAGGGCAAGCTGAAGCAGCCCGGGGTCCAGGGTTGGATTCCCGAGCGCGTCACGCAGCTCGTCGGTGTCGCCCGACCCCGCCGCTGGCAACCCAGCGCTCGCGGTCAGAGGACCTGACGCCGGTCGGCCTTGGCGCCGTACTGCCCGCAGTCGGGGCAGGCACGGTGCGGCAGGTGCTTGGCGCCGCAGGCCGGGTTGGTGCAGGTCACCAGCTGGGGCGCGACGGCCTTCCAGGCAGAACGACGGTGACGCGTGTTGCTGCGCGACATCTTCCGCTTCGGGACAGCCACGGGTGCTCCTTGGGATCGGGTGGTGCTGAGTAGGTCAGTCTTCGGGTGGTGCGGGCGGTGCAGGTGCTTCTCGCTGGTCCGCGGCGACGTCGCCGAGCGCGGCCCAACGGGGGTCGATCGGTGCGTCGTGCCGATGGTCCGGGTCGTCCGCGAGCCGCGCACCACACTCGATGCACAGTCCCGGACAGTCGTCCCGGCACAGCGGCTGGAACGGCAGTGCTAGCACCACCGCGTCCCGCAGCAGTGGCTCGAGGTCGATCAGGTCTCCCTCGAGCCGGCTGACATCGTCGTCCTCGTCGTCTCCGCGTGCGGTGTGGCCGGAGTCGTCGTAGACGAACAGTTCCTGGACGTCGACCTGGAGGGTGTCCTCGATCGGCTCCAGGCACCGTGCGCACTCGCCCACGAGCTCGACTTGCGCCGTGCCGGTGACGAGCACACCCTCCATGACCGCCTCGAGCCGCAGGTCGATGTCGACGCTGCTGCCCTCGGGAACGCCCAGGATCTCGATGCCCAGCTCTGCCGGCGCCTCGGCGGAGAGTGACTTCTTGCGCTGCGACCCCGGGCGGCGGCCGAGCTCGCGGGTGTCGAGCACGAGCGGCGCTCTCGGGTCGAGACTGCGCAAGGTGTCACTTCCGTCGTGGTGCATGCAGAACCTCCGGGAGTCTACGCGCCGATCCGCCGTGCGACCAAAACGTCGTCCGTCCCCGGGACGCTCAGTCCTGGTCCTCGCGGGCGCGCTCGGCGAGTCGCTCGGTGAGCCTGGTCAGCACATCGGGGGGCAGCAGCCCGGAGACGTCGCCGCCGAAGGTGGCCACCTCCTTGACCAGCGAGGAGGCCAGGAAGGAGTACTCCGGGCTGGTCGGGATGAAGACCGTCTCGACGTCGACCAGTGAGGAGTTCATCTGGGCCATCTGCAGCTCGTAGTCGAAGTCACTGACGGCCCGCAGGCCCTTCACGATCGCGCGGATGCCGTGCTCCTCGCAGAACGTGGTGAGCAGCCCCTCGAAGCCCGCGACGGTGACGTTCGGGAACTCGGCGCACACCTTCTCCAGCATGGCCATCCGCTCCTCGGCGGTGAACAGCCGGGCTCGGGACTTCGACTTGTTGATGCCGACGGCGACCACGACCTCGTCGAAGAGCTGCGATGCCCTCGAGATGATGTCGATGTGTCCGTTGGTCACCGGGTCGAAGGATCCGGGACACACGGCTCTGCGCACGGGGCGCTCCTCATCAGACATCGGCGCGAACGTACCAGAGCACGGTTTCGCCGTACCGCCTCTCGCGGTCGCGCACCAGCCCCTCGGGCCAGGCCGGTTCACCGCCGCGCACCGACCGCTCGAGGACCACCACCGCTCCGGTGGCCAGCCACCCGTGCTCCACGAGCAGGGCGAGCATCTCCTCGACCTGCTCGTTCTCCACGGCGTACGGCGGGTCGGCGAAGACCACGTCGAAGGGCGCACGTGGAGGTCGGGCCAGCACCCGGGCAACCGGCTGGGAGAGCACCTCCGCCTGGCCGAAGCCGAGCGTCGCTGCGTTCTCCTGCACCAGCCTGGCCGTGCGCCGGTCCGACTCCACCGACACCAGGACAGCGGCCCCGCGCGACATCGCCTCGAGGCCGACGGCGCCGGACCCGGCGTAGAGGTCGAGGAAGCGTGTCCCGTCCAGCGAGCCGAGCTTCGCCTCGAGGGCGGAGAACAGCGCTTCGCGCACCCGGTCGGAGGTGGGCCGGGTCGCCTCGCCGGCAGGGGTCTTGAGCCGGCGACCCCGGGCCCCGCCGCTGATGATGCGCGTCATGTCATCTCGAGGAAGTCGGCCTGCTCGGACTCCTCGAGCCTGCGGGTGGCCGCGGCGAGCTCCGGGGTGGTGACGAGGTCCGGATCGACTGCGAGGTGGGCGGTCGCGGCGGCTCGAGCCCGCTCGATGACCTCCTCGTCGCGCAGCACCGAGAGCAGCTTCAGGCCCGAGCGCCCTCCGCTCTGCTCGATCCCGAGCACGTTCCCCTCCCGCCGCTGCTCGAGGTCGATCCGGGAGAGCTCGAAACCGTCGCGGGTGCCGGCGACCGCGGCGAGGCGCTCCATCGAGGTGCTCGCCGGGTCGGCGGCGCTGACCAGGAGGCACAGCCCGGCATGTCCTCCCCGGCCGATGCGGCCGCGCAGCTGGTGCAGCTGGGAGACGCCGAACCGGTCGGCGTCCAGGATCACCATCACCGTGGCGTTGGGCACGTCCACCCCGACCTCGATGACGGTCGTGGACACCAGCACGTCCACGGACCCTGCCGCGAACGCCTGCATCACCCGGTCCTTGTCCTCCGGCGTCATCCGGCCGTGGAGCATCTCGACGCGGAGGGCGGAGAGCGGCCCGCCGGCCAGCTGTGGGGCGAGGTCCTCGACCGCGTGCAGCGGAGGTGCGTCGTCTCCCCCCGCAGGCTGGTCCCCCGGCTCGACCGGGTCGATCCGGGAGCAGACGACGTAGGCCTGACGTCCCTTCTCGACCTCCTCGCTGATCCGGTCCCACGCCCGGTCGAGCCAGGCAGGCTGCGCCCGTGTGGGTACGACGGTCGTCTGGACCTCACCCCGCCCGGCCGGGAGCTCGACCAGCGTGGAGGTGTCCAGGTCGCCGAACACGGTCATCGCCACCGTGCGCGGGATCGGGGTCGCCGTCATCACCAGCACATGGGGAGGCGATCCGGCCTTGCTGTTCAGGGCCGCGCGCTGCTCCACGCCGAAACGGTGCTGCTCGTCGACCACGACCAGGCCGAGGTCTGCGAACTGCACGTGCTGCTCGAGCAGCGCATGGGTGCCGATCACGATCCCGGCCTCGCCACCTGCTGCCTCGGCCAGGGCGGAGCGTCGTGCTGCCGCGTTCAGCGAGCCGGTGAGCAGCGCGACCCGCGTCCCCCCCTCGGCGCCCCCGAGGAAGCCACCCTCCGCGAGGTCGCCGAGCATGCCGGTGACCGAGCGGTGGTGCTGCTGGGCCAGCACCTCGGTCGGCGCGAGGAGCGCGGCCTGCCCACCGGAGTCGACCACCTGGAGCATGCCGCGCAGGGCGACGACGGTCTTGCCCGAGCCGACCTCCCCCTGGAGCAGCCGGTGCATCGGGTGGCCCTCCCCCAGCTCGGTCGCGATCTGGGTGCCGACGTCGCGCTGTCCGCCGGTGAGCGCGAACGGCAGCCGCTCGTCGAACCTGTCGAGGAGCCCGCCCACCCGCCCCGGCCGCGGGTTGGCCACGGTCGCCTCGATCGCGGCGCGACGCTGGGCCAGCACGGTCTGGGTGACGAAGGCCTCGTCGTACTTCAGCCGCTTCTCGGCGCTCACCTTCTGGGCCCAGGTGTCCGGGCGGTGGATCCACCGCAGCGCCGGCGCCGCGGCGATCAGGTCCTCGGCCTCGCGCACCGACTCCGGCAGCAGCTCGGGCACGTCGTGGACGAGATCGAGGGCGAGCCGGATCGTGTCCTCGAACTGCCAGGTGCTGACCCCGGCCACGGAGGCGTAGAGCGGGATCAGGTCGGGCATCTCGGCGAGGTCGTCGCCCTGCCCGCCGTACATCCTGGAGGCCGGGTTGGTCAGCTGCCACTGGTTGTTGAACCACTTCAGCCGGCCGCTGAACACACCCACCGCGCCCCGGGGCAGCTCCTTGGTGGCGCGCCAGTCGGCGGTGCCCTGGTGCTTGTCGAAGTACGTCAGGAGCAGGCTGCCGTCCTCGGCGCGGACCCGGACCTCGAGGCGGTACGCCGTGCGGTGGGTGCGCCGGTCCTGGTAGGGCTTCTGGACCGACGAGACGACCTCGCCCACGAGGGAGAGGAGGTCGCCCTCGCGGAGCTCCTCGAGCTCGCTGAGCGACCCCTTGCGCACGTAGCGGCGTGGGTAGATCCCGAGGAGCTCGCCCACCGTCTCGACACCGGTGGCCTTGACGATCTTCTTGTAGTGCTTCCCGCCCACGGCGGCCACCGGCGACTCCCAGCGGACCTGCACTCCTGCCACCGCTACTCCACCGCCATCAGCAGTGGGTAACGCTCCTGCCCACCCTCGTAGAGAGCCACGTCCACGCCCGGGTGGGCGCGCTGGACCCAGTGCTCGCAGGCCTGCGCGAGGTCCCCGGCGTCGGCGCCCGCGACGATGGTCACCAGCTCACCACCACCGCCGAGCAGGCGCTCGAGGACGCCGGTCGCGACCTCGTAGAGGTCGTGGCCGACGATGGCGAAGTCTCCGTGGACCACGCCGAGTGCGTCACCCGACGAGCAGGGACCGGCCGTGGTCATGGCGTCCTTCGCCGCGATCGTCACGGCACCGTGCCGGGCTCCGCGCGCGGCGTCCGCCATCTGCACCACGTCGCTGTCCAGCGGTCGGCCCGGCTCGTGCACCGCCAGCGCCGCGATCCCCTGCACCTGGGCTCGGGTCGGGATCACGACGACGTGGATCCCCTGCTGCTCGGCCTCGTGCGCGGCAGCCTCGGCGACCCCGATCGAGTCGGGGTCGTTCGGCAGCACGATGACCTCCTCGGCCCCGGTCGCCTCGATCGCCGCCAGGATCTGGCCGGTGCTGGGTCGCCGGCCGGGGCCGCCCTCGATGACCTCGGCGCCACCCTCGGCGAAGAGCTCGGCCAGTCCGGGCCCGGCCGCGACGACCACCAGCTTGCGGCCGCGCCGCTCCGAACGCCTGGCGCGCGCCTGTGAGATCTGCTCGGCGAAGTGGGTGACCGCGATGCGGCGCGGGGACCCGGCCCGGATCCCCGCCTCGACCGCCGCTCCGACGTCGTCGACATGGATGTGCACGTTCCACAGGCCCTCGCCGCCGACCACCACGAGCGAGTCGCCGAGCGGGCCCAGCTCCTCGCGCAGGGCGGGGATGGAGTCGTCGTCGGTCTCCAGGAGGTACATCACCTCGTAGGCAGGACCGTCCTCGGTCAGGTCGTCGGTCGGTACCCGGGGCACCGGCAGCGTGTGCGTGCCCATCTGGGGTGGTGCGGTCGTGGCGCGCTTGCCCGTGATCGAGGACTCTGCGGCGTCGAGCACCACGCAGAGCCCACGGCCACCGGCGTCCACGACACCGGCCTCCTTGAGCAGCGGCAGCTGGTCCGGCGTCCGGGCCAGGGCCTCCCGGGCCGCAGTCGCGGCGGCGCGGACCACGTCCCCGAGCCGGTTCGACTCGTCCCCGGCGGCCCCGGTCGCCGCGTCGGACGCGGCTCGCGCGACGGAGAGGATGGTGCCCTCCACCGGCTGGCCGACCGCGGAGTACGCCGCGACGGCAGCCAGCGCCATCCCCTCGGCGAAGACGGCAGCCGACCGGTCACTGGGACCGGCTGCACCGATCCGGCGCAGGAGCGCACCCACCAGCTGGCTCAGGATCACCCCGGAGTTGCCGCGGGCCCCGAGGAGTGCACCCCGCGAGTAGGCCTGCATGCCGGCCCGGAGGTCGTCGGGGTGCTCCTCGAGCGCAGCGGCCAGCGCATCGCGGGCGGCCTCGACGGTGAGGAACATGTTGGTGCCGGTGTCGCCGTCCGGGACCGGGTAGACGTTCAGGGCATCGATCTCCTCGCGGGCCGCGCCCAGCCCGTCCACGGCGAGATCAGCGAAGCGGCATACGACGTGGAGGTCGAAGGTGGCAACCTCGTCATGCATGCGTCGTACTCTCCCGGCAGTGCGTCGTGGACGGGCTCACCGTAGTCGGCGGGCGCCGCGTCCTGCTCGATTCGCGTCGAGCCACGGCTCTGAGTTATTCTCGTGCGGTTGTCCGGACCACCTTTCCTGATGGGTTCCCGGACCCCCGATCTCGTCCCAGAACTATTCCGAGGAGTGCACGGTGGCTGCCGTCTGCGACATCTGCGCCAAGAAGCCCGGCTTCGGCAACAACCGCCCGTGGTCGCGCAAGATCACGAAGCGCCGCTTCGACCCGAACATCCAGCGCGTCCGCGCCACCGTCAACGGTGCGCCCAAGCGCCTCAACGTGTGCACCGGCTGCCTCAAGGCCGGCAAGGTCACCCGCTGACCCCACGCACCTGCTGACCCGCCCTCCGCCCTTCCGGGCCGGGGGCGGTTCTGTTTGTGGCTAGTAGTGCTGCCAGCCCTTGGGCCCGTCGTACGCAGCGCCGTCGACCGTGACGCCCACACCGTCCTGCCCCGGCTGCTCCCCCGGCTGCTGGAGCACGACGCCGATGGCTGAGAAGCCTTCCGGGAGCGCGGTGTCGCGCGGCGAAGGTGGCGACGATCGCGTGGTCCTCGCCACCTCCGAGGATGAACTGCATCGGGTCCACCCCCAGCGCGGAGCCGACGGCCCGCATCGGCTCGGCGAGCTCGAAGGCGTCCGTGCGCACGTCGATGGACACCCCGGAGTCGGCGGCGATGTGCCCGATGTCCGCGAGCAGCCCGTCGGAGACGTCGATCATGGCGGTGGCGCCTGCCCGGGCAGCGGTCACACCGGCGTCGTACGGCGGAAGGGGGCGCTGGTAGGCCTCGACCAGCACCCGGGGCGAGCGGAACCCGCGGGCCAGCACCGCCAGCCCGGCCGCGGCCCACCCCTGTCGTCCGGCGATGGCGACGACGTCCCCCGGCTGGGCCCCGCTGCGGAGCACGGGCGCGAGCTCGCAGGTCCCCAGGACCGTCACCGCGATCACCACCTCCTTGGCCACGGTCAGGTCGCCACCGACGATGCTCGCGCCGACGAGCCCGGCCTCCTCGGCGATCCCGTCGGCGAGGTCGAGGGCCCACTGGACCGGCAGGTCGGCCGGGGCGGCCAGACCGACCGTGAGCGAGTGGGCAGAGCCGCCCATGGCGTTGATGTCGGAGAGGTTGCTCGCCGCTGCCTTGCGGCCGATGTCCCGCGCAGGTGCCCAGTCGCGCCGGAAGTGCCGGCCCTCGACGAGCAGGTCGGTGGAGACGACCACGTGGCCCTTCGGCGTACGCAGGACCGCGGCATCGTCCCCGGGCCCGACGAAGACCTGGTCGCCCTGCTCGAAACGGCCCGAGAGGGCAGCAATCAACCCGAACTCACCCACGTCGGCGAGCGTGGCGTCGGAGGCGAAGGGGGCTGCGGGACTCATGTGTCCATCCCACCAGATCACCCCGGACGCCCACCCGGCAGAGTGGAACGGGCCGAACCCGAGGGGTCCTCGCGGGCCCGCCGTGTTCCACCCCGGCTGGTCGTCCGGTAGGTTGCGAGACGGTTCAGAGTTTTCCGATCCATCGAGGGAGTCCTACATGGTCGTCCAGGCCTACATCCTGATCCAGACCGATGTCGGCAAGGCCGCAGAGGTCGCTCAACGGATCACCGACATCAAGGGCGTCATCCTTGCCGAGGACGTCACCGGTCCCTACGACGTGATCGTCCGCGCCGAGGCCCGCAACGTCGACGAGCTGGGCAAGCTGGTCGTGGCGAGGGTCCAGACCCTCGACGGCATCACGCGCACCCTGACGTGCCCCGTCGTCCACATCTGACGCCTGCGTCTGCACGACCGGCAACGTCGCAACGCCCGTCACCCCTCGGGGTGGCGGGCGTCGTCGCGCTGATGGCGCTGGTCGTCGCCGGCTGTGGCGGCGGTGCCGTGGAGATCCCGGCAGGCGAGGTCAGCGGAGCCCAGCGCGATGCCTGCGAGGCGCTGGTCCGGGCGCTGCCGGACCAGCGTCGCCGACCAGCCACGACGCGAGACCGACGGCAACCCGCTGGGGGCCGCGTGGGGTGACCCCGCGATCGTGCTCCGTTGCGGCGTCGGCGAGCCCCGCGGCTTCGACCAGTTCTCCAGCTGTCAGGTCGCGAACGGGCTCGGCTGGTTCGTCCCGGACGAGCAGGTCCAGGACCAGGGCCAGGACGTGGTGATGACCACCGTCGAGCGCTCCCCCAGGGTCGAGGTGGTCGTCCCGGCGGACTACCGTCCTCCACCCGCCGTCATGGTCGACCTCGCCGCGGCGATCACGGAGCACACCGTGCTGGTGAAGCGGTGCAGCTAGCCGCCACTAGAACGGCACCTGCACGGACAGCAACCCCTCCCCCTCGACCCGCCCGGACACCGCCCGGCAGAACTCGGTGGCCTCCATGCTGATCGAGGTGACCTCACCCCGGCTCCACCGACCGCCTGCGGGCCCTGAGAGCTCGAGTGCATAGGGCTCTGCGTGCCGCGCGGCCCATTCCCGCACCACGTCGTCGACGATGCGTCCCTCGTGGTCTTCGGTGAGCTCCATCTCCAGTCCCGTCGCCTGCGTGATGTCGATGCGGTGCATGAACGGGTCGCGGGTCAAGATCACGTCCAGGAGGTAACCGAAGGTCCACCACTCCTTGTGCCCGGCGACGTCCTGCTCGTCGGGAACGACGCGACCGCGGAGCAGTGGCCGGCACCCGCCGTCGGCTCCGGGCGGCCCGTCGGCCCGTACGACGCATCGCGTCCACGAGCTCGTCAGTGGTCAGCCCGGCGTTCTTCTCCACCTGCCACGCGGTGAGCGCGTCGATGGTCAAGCCGCCCTCTCGCTGCTGCCGCTTCGCGGATGCCAGCTGCTGGCGCACCATCTCCGGGATCGTGGCGACCATCTGGGCCATGCCGAGCATGTGCCCTGCCATCGCTCGGACGTCCCAGCCGGGACAGTCGGTCGGGGCGGCCCACTGCTCGGGCGTCAGGAGCCCGAGGAGGGTGCGAGACACGGTCGTACTCCGTGGCGGCGAGTCGCATCGCCGTCTGGTGGTCGAGCCGGCTGCTTCGCGGGCTCGGACCTCGTGGCCTGGTGTGTGGTCATCTTCTTCTCCTCGGTGTTCTCGGGCGGCAGGCCCAGGTTGTCGGCGAGCATGTCGACCCCCCGGTCGACGAGACGGCCCCATCGATCACCACCCGGGTCGTTGGCGAGCTGGGAGTCGACCAGCCCGCCGATCAGCGCGATGCAGAGGTCCCCGTCCTCCTGCCCGGTGACGCCGGAGCGCGCCAGCAGGGCACGGAACTTCTCGAGCACCCGCACCGCCGGGGCGTAGGCCTCCGCGCTCGGCTCGAACCCGGGGATCGTCCGCTGGTTCATCAGCTGGTGCCGCGCGAGGTTCGCGACGGCGAAGTCGAAGAAGACATGGGCGGACCGGCGCAGAGCGGCCCGCGGGCCCAGGGACGGGTCGTCGCTGTCCTCGGCCACGGTCAGGAACTCGGTCCAGGCGTCCGCGAACATCGCGTCATAGATCGCGTTCTTCGAGGCGAAGTGGGTGTAGAGGGACGGCGCCCGCATGCCGATCCGGGCGGCCACCTCGCGCAGCGTGAGCTGCGCGATCCCCTGGTCGCCCGCCACCGCCCAGGCGGCGGAGAGGATCTCCCGCCGAGTCGCCTCACGACGTTCGGCATGTCCTATCTCTGTTCGGGGTGTCTAACACAGTTAGGCAGTCTGCTCCTGCTCGTCCCCTACGTCCACCCCGGTACAGACCAGCGGCGGGCCGGAGCCGTCAGCGCAGATCGGTGCTGCGTTCCATCGCCAGCTGCACCAGCCGCTCGACCAGCTCGGGGTAGGAGAGGCCGGACTCCTGCCAGAGCAGGGGGAACATCGAGGTCGCGGTGAAGCCCGGCATCGTCTCGACCTCGTTCACGATCACCCGCCCGTCGGGCAGCACGAAGAAGTCGACCCGCGCCAGACCCTCGACGTCGAGCGCCTCGAACGCCCGCAACGCGAGCTCGCGGACCTGCGCGGTCGCCTCCTCGTCGAGCGAGGCCGGGATCTGGTAGCTCTGCTCGAGGTACTTCGCCTCGAAGTCGTAGAAGGCGTGGTCGGCACCGACCTTGATCTCGGCCAGGGCGCTGACCTCCGGGCCGGCGCCGCCCAGCCCCTCGAGCACGCCGATCTCCACCTCTCGCGCGTTCACGGCAGCGGACTCGACGACGACCTTGGGGTCGAACCTGCGCGCCTCCTCGATCGCCGCGTCGAGCTCGGCAGCACTGTCCACACGACTGATCCCGTGGCTCGACCCGGCACGCGCCGGCTTGACGAACACCGGATAGTCCAGCGCCTGCACTGCCTCCCGGATCGCCGCCGGGTCCTGGTCCCACTGACGGGGCCGCACCAGCACGTAGGGCAGGACCGGCAGGCCGGCCGCCAGGAAGATCTGCTTCATGAAGTGCTTGTCGGTCCCCACCGCACTGGAGAGGACACCGGCGCCGACGTACCGCACCCCGGCCATCTCCAGCAGCCCCTGCAGGGTGCCGTCCTGGCCCCAGGGTCCGTGCATCACCGGGAAGACCACGTCGACCTCGCCGAGCACCGAGGGCACGTCCTCGGCCCGGGTCACGACGAGTCCCTGCCCCGGGGTCAGCGCGACCTCGTGGTCACCGGAGACCGACGGCAGCTCACCGCCCGGGCCCAGCGCCAGGCGACCAGGCTCCGCGGACTCGAGCACCCAGCGTCCGTCCGGTGCGATGCCGACCGGCACGACGTCGTACTTCTCCGGGTCGAGCGCCGCGATCACACTGCCGGCGGAGATGCAGGAGATGGAGTGCTCGGCCGACCGGCCTCCGAAGACAACGGCGACGCGGTGGCTTCCTCACCCGCCCGACCCTACCGGCGGCGAGTGCGGCAAATACGCTGGCGACATGCGCCCCGCCACCCGAGCCGTGCACCTCGGCCGACCCCCGCACGAGCCCGACGAGCCGCTGAACAGCCCGATCACGATGGCCTCGACCTACGTGGCCGGTGGCGACCGCGAGTACGGCCGCTACACCAACCCCACGTGGACGGCCTTCGAGGAGGCGCTCGGTGGGCTCGAGGGCGGCCGCTGCCTGGCCTTCGCCAGCGGGCTCTCGGCCGTGGCGACGATCTTCGACCTCGTCGGGACCGGGGAGAAGGTCGTCGCACCGCGGCATGCCTACACCGGCTCTGCGATGCAGCTCGCCGACCTCGAGCTGCGCGGCCGGGTCAAGCCCCACTTCGTCGACATCGCCGACACCGAGGCCGTGGTCGCGGCCTGCGACGACGCGTCGCTGGTGTGGCTGGAGTCGCCCACCAACCCGGCGATGGAGGTCGCCGACATCCCCGCGATCACGGCGGCGGCACACGAGGCCGGCGCCTACGTGGTGGTGGACAACACCTTCGCCACCCCGATCCTGCAGCAGCCGCTCGAGTCGGGCGTCGACCTGGTGGTGCACTCGGCGACCAAGTACATCGCCGGCCACTCCGACGTGCTGATGGGCGCCGTGATCACCCGCGACGACCAGCTCTACGACGTGCTCAAGGGTCGGCGGGACCTGTTCGGCGCCATCCCCGGCACCTTCGAGGCGTGGCTGGCGCTGCGGGGCCTGCGCACCCTCCCGCTGCGGGTCGAGCGCGCGCAGGCCAACGCCCAGGAGCTCGTACGCCGCCTCCGGGGGCGGGCCGACGTCACCGAGGTCCGCTACCCCGGCTTCGGCGCGATGATCGCGATGGTCCTGGCGACCGGAGAGGTCGCCGACCTCGTGCAGCACTCGACCGAGCTGTGGGTCTACGCGACCTCGCTCGGCGGCGTGGAGTCGACCCTGGAGCGGCGACGGCGATGGAAGGCCGAGGCCGCCACCATCCCCGAAGGGCTGGTGCGCCTCTCGGTCGGGATCGAGGACGTCGAGGACCTGTGGGAGGACCTCAGTCGTGCCCTGGACCTGGCCGCCGGACGCCGTGGCTGACCCTTCCTGACGCACCGGCGCCCCTCCAGCGGCAAGCACGAGGTCGACCGGCACGCCCGAGCGAATCTGTCGGCGTGTGCGCCCGCGAACTCGGACCGCGTCGCGTCAAGATCGGAGCAGCCCAGCGTGACGGCGGTCACGCACCTCCGGGTTGTCGTGCCAGCACCAGGGCCGGCGCGGCTCGGGACGCAACGGGAGGTCATCCCCCATGAAGCGAGTCACCCGCATCGCCACGATCGCCGTGATCGCGCTGGGCCTGGCGGTCGTCGGCACCAGCGTCGTCACCCAGGGAGAACCCAGGAGCACGTCCAGGGACCAGGGCGCGCTCGCTGCCTCGCGCACGGTCGCCGACAACGGCATCGAGAGACGCATCGACCGGCTGCTGGCCAGGATGACCACCGAGGAGAAGCTCCAGCAGGTGCAGCTGCTCTCCGACGGCCAGATCACGCCCGAGGACGCCAGGGCCGGTGTCGGTGGGGTGTTCTCGCTCACCGATCCCGCGTTGATCAACAAGTACCAGCGGATCGCCGTACGCGAGTCACGTCTGGGCATCCCGATCCTGTTCGCCTACGACACCATCCACGGCTACCGCACGATCTTCCCGGTGCCACTCGGCGCCGCCAGCTCCTTCGACCCCGAGGTCGCCAGGATGGACGCGACGATCGGTGCGCGAGAGTCGGCGACCGTGGGTCTCAAGCAGATCTACAGCCCGATGGTCGACCTCTCCTCGGAGCCTCGATGGGGCCGGATCGTCGAGGGCAACGGCGAGGACCCCTATCTCGGTTCGGAGATGGCGGTGGCCCGCGTCAGGGGCGCGCAGGGCAAGGACTACTCCGCGCCCGACAAGACCGTCACCAGCGTCAAGCACTTCGTCGGCTACGGCCAGCCCGAGGGCGGTCGCGACTACAACACCACGGACATGTCCGAGGCGCGCCTGCGCAACCTGCACCTGCCGATGTTCAAGGCCGCCATCGACGCCGGTTCGGACACGGTGATGTGCTCGTTCAACTCGCTGAACGGCGTGCCGGGCTGCGCCAACAAGCACACCGAGACCGACATCTTGAAGAAGGAGTGGGGCTTCGACGGGTTCATCGAGAGCGACTACACGGCCGTCGCCGAGACTCGAGCCTGTCCGCCGGTGAAGCCTGCCGAGGGCCCCTGCGGCCACGGCACCGCCGCCGACGGCCCGGAGGCCGGCGCCGACGCGCTGATGGCCGGCACCGACTCCGAGATGGTCAGCACCCACATCCGTGACCACGGCAAGGAGCTGCTCGCGCAGAAACGGATCACGATGAGCCGGCTCGACGACGCCGTACGCCGGATCCTGCGGGTCAAGTTCCGCGCCGGGCTGTTCGAGCGCCCCTACGTCGACCAGAAGAAGGCAGTCGACCCGAAGTCCTTCCTCACTCCCGCCGACCGGGCGGCTGCGCGCCGGGCCGCGTCCCGCTCGATGGTGCTGCTCAAGAACGACGCACGCACGCTGCCGCTCGACCCGAGGAAGAAGACGGCCGTGATCGGCCCGTTGGGCGACAACCAGCACGACATGCTCGGACCGTGGTGGGGTCGGGGTCTCGACGAGGACGCGGTCAGCGTCTACGACGGCATCAAGGCACAGTCACCCAGCGCCACCTTCAGCCAGGGCTGCACGATCGAGAACCTCGAACCGCCCGCGAACACGCCCGCGAGCGAGTGCGGCAACACCAGCGGCTTCGCCGACGCGATCGCCAAGGCCAGGGCCGCCGACCAGGTGGTGCTCGCGCTCGGCGAGTCACGCGAGATGAGTGCGGAGGCGGCGTCCCGCTCCGAGATCGACCTGCCGGGCAAGCAGCAGGAACTGATCGACGCCATCGCCGCGACCGGCAAGCCGTTCGCCGTGGTGCTGTTCAACGGTCGACCGCTGACGCTCTCGAAGGTGGCGGAGTCCTCGACCGCGATCCTCGAGGCCTGGTTCCCGGGCGTGGAGGCGGGCAACGCCGTGGCCGACGTGCTCTTCGGCAAGGTCAACCCCGGCGGCAAGCTGCCGGTCTCGTTCCCGCAGCGACTCGGTCAGGTGCCGATCTACTACAACCACGAGCCGACCGGCCGGCCCTGCGACATCACCCAGAAGTACAACTCCCGCTACCGCGACCTCCGCACGTGTGACCCGCTGTACTCCTTCGGGTTCGGGCTCAGCTACACCACGTTCGCGATCTCGGACCTGACCCTGGACAAGTCCGAGACAAGGCGTGACGGTCGGGTCCGGGCGTCGGTGAAGGTCACCAACACCGGGAACCGATCGGGCGACGAGGTCGTCCAGCTCTACCTGCGCGACCCGGTCGCGGGCCTCTCCCAGCCCGTACGACGGCTGCGTGGCTTCGAGCGGGTGACCCTGGCCCCGAAGCAGTCGCGGCGGGTGAGCTTCGTCATCGATCGCAGCGACTTCGGGTTCTTCGACAACGCGGGCAAGTTCGTGGTGGAGCCCGGCACGATCGAGCTCTACGCCGGGAACTCCTCGAAGGCGACGCTGACGAGGTCGTTCGAGGTCAAGCCATAGGCCAGCGAGCGTCGACGTGTCAGTCCCGCTCGTGCTTGGTGTCGCGCGCGATGAACGCGTGCATCATGTCGCGGGCGCTCATCTCGCCGGCCACGACGGCCGCCACGTGCTGCGCCACCGGTGCGTCGACACCGTTCCGGTCGGCGAGGTCGAAGATCGAGGCGCACGACTTGGCACCCTCGGCGACCTGGCGGGTCGAGGCCACGATCTCCTCGGTGGTCATCCCCTGGCCGAGCTTCTCCCCGAAGGTCCGGTTGCGTGAGAGCGGTGAGGAGCAGGTCGCGACGAGGTCGCCCAGGCCGGCCAGCCCCATCAGGGTCAACGGGTCGGCACCCAGCTTCATCGCGAGGCGTGCGGTCTCAGCCAGACCGCGGGTGATCAGCGAGGCCGTGGTGTTGTCGCCGAAGCCCAGCCCGATGGCCATCCCGACGCACAGGGCCACCACGTTCTTGTAGGCGCCACCCAGCTCGCAGCCCAGCACGTCGGTGCTGCGGTAGGGACGGAAGGCCTGGGAGTGGCACAGGTCCTGCAACCGAGCGGCGACGACCTCGTCGGCACAGGCGATCACACTGGCCGCCGGCTCGCGCAGCGCGATCTCGCGGGCCAGGTTGGGACCACTGACCACCGCGATCCGTTCGGGTCCGGCGCCGGTGACCTCCGCGATCACCTCGCTCATCCGCTTGGTGGTGCCGAGCTCGACGCCCTTCATCAGCGACACGAACACGGCGTCGGGCGGCATCAGCCCGGTCCACTGGCCGAGGTTCTCGCGCAGCGTCTGCGACGGCACGGACAGCACCACGAACTCGGCGTCCGCAGCCGCCTCGGCGGGGTCGCTGGTGGCGCGGATCGACTCGGGCAGCTCGATGCCCGCGAAGTAGTCGGTGTTCTCGTGACGATCGTTGATCGCCGCGCACACCTCCGGTCGGCGCCCCCAGATGGTGACGTCGTTGCCGGCGTCCGCGAGGACCAGGCTGAACGCCGTACCCCACGAGCCGGCACCGAACACTGCGACCTTGCTCATCGCTTCTCCCGCTTCGACTTGTGAGGGTTGCCGATCTCGGTGACCCCGGACTCCTTCGGGTCGAAGCGTACGGCGGGAGCCTTCTCCCCGCGCAGCTCCTCGACGAGTTCGGTGATCGCGGCCATGATCCGGTCGGTCGCCTCGTGCAGCACCTCGCTGCTGATCGGCTGGCCCATCAGGTCCGCCAGGTCGACCGGGTCGCCGACCTTGTAGGACGTGGTCTTGCGGGGGAACGGGTGCGGTCGAAGGGAGTACGCCGGCAGCAGCTCCTGCACGCCCCACTGCCCCACCGGGATCACCGGGCACCCGGTCGCCAGGGCGATCCTGGCCGCGCCGGTCTTGCCGCGCATCGGCCAGCCGTCCGGGTCCTTGGTGATCGTGCCCTCGGGGTAGATGCCGATGCACTCCCCCTCCTCGACGGCCTCGACCGCGGCCTCGAACGCGGAGGCGGCGTCCTCGCTCATCCGGGTGACCGGGATCTGCTTGGCGTCCTTGACGATGTACTTCAGGACCGGCGTCCGGAACAACGCCTCCTTGGTCAGGTAGCGCACCAGCCGGCCGTGGTCGTAGAGGAACAGCCCCAGGGTCATCGGGTCGAGGTGGGAGATGTGGTTCACCACGACGACGCAGCCGCCCGTGGCGGGGATCTTCTCGCCGTCGATCCAGTCGACGCCGGGTCACGGCCAGCAGGGTCGGCTTGACGATGCCGACCACCGTCGTCCACGCCCAGCCGCGCTTCTGCTGGAGCTGTCGAACCTTCGCCACCCAGATCCTCCTGACCAACCGCCTGGTGCGTCAGGTGAGCCTACTGCCACGGCGCATCGGCGCCCGGGAGCTCAGCCGCGACCGGGGCTCGCCGCGCGCCGGGACAGACCCACGCTGGACCACTCTCCTGAACCACTGAGCTTGCTGGGAGGATCGGGGCGATGTCGCACACGTTCGCCCTCCTGATGCCGGTCAAGACGCTGAGCCTGGCCAAGTCCAGGCTCGACGTACCGAGACCCGACTCAGCGCGAGCCCCTGATGCGCGCGTTCGCCCGCGACACGATCGCCGCTGCCTCGCGGGCCACGGCCGTGGCCAGGGTCTACGTCGTGACCGACGAGCCCGGATTCGAGGTTGACGGGGCCGTGCGCCTCCCGGACGAGGGCGACGGCGACCTCAACCGGGCGTTGCACCAGGCGTCCGTGCGGGCGCGTCTGCTGGATCCGTCGATGGCGGTGGCGGCGATGTGCGCCGACCTGCCGTGTCTCGACCCGGACGACCTGGATGCGGGCCTGGCAGCCGGGCTGACGCCACGCTGGTTCGTCGCGGACGCCTCGGGCAGCGGGACGACGCTGCTCGCAGCCGGCCCGGGGGTGGACCTCGATCCCCACTTCGGAGTCGGATCGGCCCGTCTGCACGAGGCAGTCCGGCGCCAGTCGGGTGCGCGCCGATGCTGCCGACACTGCGGATGGACGTCGACACCGAGGCGGACCTCGCCGCCGCACGAGCGCTCGGGGTCGGAGCGCACACGTCCAGCGCTCTCGCGTCAGGGGACCACCGCACCTGGTGAATGCCAGAGCGGCGGCGACCCACCCGGGTCACCGCCGCTCCGTGCTCGTGCAGGTGTCAGGACTTCTTGGCGGCCTTCTTGGCCGGCGCCTTCTTGGCAGCAGCCTTCTTGGCCGGGGCCTTCTTGGCCGGCGCCTTCTTGGCCGGGCCTTCTTCGCAGCGGCCTTCTTGGCGGGCGCCTTCTTCGCGGCCGCCTTCTTGGCCGGGGCCTTCTTGGCAGCGGCCTTCTTGGCCGGGCGCCTTCTTGGCCGGTGCCTTCTTGGCCGGCAGCCTTCTTGGCCGGTGCCTTCTTCGCAGCAGCCTTCTTGGCCGGCGCCTTCTTCGCAGCAGCCTTCTTGGCCGGTGCCTTCTTGGCGGGCGCCTTCTTGGCGGCCGGCTTGCTGGCCGCCTTCTTCGTCGTTCCGCCACCAGCAGCGCGCTTCGCTGCCGCAGCGGTGCGCTGCACCGCGGGCCTCGCGGCGGCCGGAGTCGCCTTCTCGACGGCGGCAAGGGTGAGCTTGGGCAGCTTCTTGGCACCGGACACGACGTCCTTGAGCTGCGCACCCGGCTTGAAGGCAGGCACCGACTTCTTCTTGGCCTTGATCCGGGCACCTGTGGAGGGGTTGCGCACCCACCGCGCGTCGCGCACCTTCTTCTCGAAGGACCCGAACCCCGTGATGGCGACCTTCTCGCCCCGGGCTACCTCTCGGGTGATCGTGTCGAGCACTGACTCGAGCGCGTGCGCGGCCGCCTTGCGGTTGCCTTCGTAGCGAGCTGCGAGAGCGTCGATCAACTGACTCTTGTTCACAAGCTTCCCTTTCGTGAACGTCAGCCGAGCGCTTTGCTCGACTAATCCCAATGCACGCTAGGGAAAAGTGACACTCACCACAACGGGAGAGGGGCGTGTCGCGGGAGAGTTAGTGCAAATCGGCCGTGAAATCAGTGAATTGTGGCCGGTTTCCACGAAGGACGCGTCTTTTCGAAGGCCGCGATGTCTTCGTCGTGCGACAACGTGATGCCGATGTCGTCGAGTCCTTCGAGCAGTCGCCAGCGCGTGTAGTCGTCGATGTCGAAGGAGTCCTCGATCGCGTCGGGACCCTCACCAGCCTTGACGGTTCGGGCCTCGAGGTCGACGGTCACGGTCGCACCCGGATTGGCCTCGAGGTGGTCCCAGAGTCGCTGCACGACCTTCTCGTCCACCTGCGCCGCGACCAGTCCGGACTTGCCGGAGTTGCCGCGGAAGATGTCAGCGAAGCGCGAGCTGATCACCGCGCGGAACCCGTAGTTCTGCAGGGCCCAGACCGCGTGCTCGCGCGACGAGCCGGTGCCGAAGTCCGGGCCGGCGACGAGCACCGACCCTGCGGCGTACTCCGGCTGGTTGAGCACGAACGACGAATCGCCCCGCCAGGCTGCGAAAAGTCCGTCCTCGAAGCCGGTGCGGGTGACTCGCTTGAGATAGACGGCCGGGATGATCTGGTCCGTGTCGACGTTGCTGCGTCGCAACGGGACTCCGACACCGGTGTGCGTCGTGAACTTGTCCATGATCCTCAGACCTCCTGCTCCGCGGCGTTCTCGGTCAGCGGCTCGAGATCGGCGGGCGAGCTCAGCGTGCCCCGGACAGCCGTGGCCGCGGCCACCGGGACCGAGACCAGGTGGGTGCGGCCGCCCTTGCCCTGGCGTCCCTCGAAGTTGCGGTTGGACGTGGACGCGCTGCGCTCACCCGGAGTGAGCTGGTCGGGGTTCATCCCCAGACACATGGAGCAACCGGCTCCCCGCCACTCCGCGCCTGCTTCCTTGAAGACGATGTCGAGTCCCTCGTCCTCGGCCTGCATCCGCACGCGCACCGAACCGGGTACGACGAGCAGCCGGGTGTCCCTGTCGACCGTGCGGCCCTTGATGATCTCGGCAGCGAGGCGGAGGTCCTCGATGCGGCCGTTGGTGCACGAGCCGACGAAGACGGTGTCGACCTTGACCGTCACGCATCGGGGTGCCGGCCTCGAGCGCCATGTACTCCAGCGCCTTCTCGGCACCGACGCGGTCGTCCGGGTCCTCGAAGGACGCCGGGTCCGGCACCACACCGCCGAGCGGCACGCCCTGCCCCGGGTTGGTGCCCCAGGTGACGAACGGCGTCATCGTCGAGGCGTCGAGCACGATCTCCTCGTCGAAGACGGCGTCGTCGTCGGTGCACCAGCGACTTCCAGTGCTCCACGGCGGCGTCCCAGTCGGCACCCTCGGGTGCCTCGGCCCGGCCCTCGATGTAGTCGAAGGTCGTCTGGTCGGGTGCGATCAGCCCGGCCTTCGCGCCCCACTCGATGCTCATGTTGCAGACCGTCATCCGGCCCTCCATGGAGAGCGCCTCGATGGCCGGCCCGCGGTACTCGACGATGTAGCCCTGTCCGCCGCCGGTGCCGGTCTGGGTGATCAGGGTGAGCACGAGGTCCTTGGCCGTCACCCCGTCGGGCAGGTTGCCGGTGACCGTGACGGCCATCGTCTTCGGCTTGGCCTGCATCAGTGTCTGGGTGGCCAGCACGTGCTCGACCTCGGAGGTGCCGATGCCGAAGGCGATCGCCCCGAAGGCGCCGTGGGTCGAGGTGTGGCTGTCGCCGCAGACGATCGTCATGCCCGGCTGGGTCAGGCCGAGCTGGGGGCCGATGATGTGCACGATGCCCTGCTCGACGTCTCCGAGCGGGTGCGGAGCGGACGCCGAAGTCCGAGGTGTTCTTGCGCAGCGTGTCCACCTGGGTCCGCGAGACCGGGTCGGCGATGGGCTTGTCCCAGTCGAGGGTGGGGACGTTGTGGTCCTCGGTGGCAAGAGTCAGGTCGGGGCGGCGTACTGTACGCCCGGCGAGACGCAGTCCGTCGAAGGCCTGGGGCGAGGTGACCTCGTGAATCAGGTGCAGATCGATGAAGAGGAGGTCCGGCTCACCTTCGGCACTGCGCACGACGTGCTCGTCCCACACTTTTTCCGACAGCGTTCTACCCATATCCGATTCCTCTCCGCGTCGTTTCACATACTGAACGCCTCAAGTCGAGGGGCGTCCAATCACCCTACTTTGTATCCCACTAGACGAGACGGCAGTATTACGATATGGACAACACGAGCGGAGTCGGCGTACTCGACAAGGCAGCACTGGTGCTGGCGGCGCTGGAGTCTGGTCCTGCAACCCTGGCCGGACTGGTCGCTGGAACCGGTCTGGCACGTCCCACGGCGCACCGCCTGGCGGTCGCCCTGGAACACCATCGACTGGTGGCCCGCGACATGCAGGGCCGCTTCGTCCTCGGGCCCCGTCTGGCCGAGCTCTCCGCTGCCGCGGGTGAGGACCGCCTCCTGGCCACGGCCGGCCCGGTCCTCGCGCGGCTGCGCGACATCACCGGTGAGTCCGCCCAGCTGTGGCGCCGCCAGGGCGAGCACCGCGTGTGCGTCGCCGCGGCCGAGCGCCCCAGCGGCCTGCGGGACACCATCCCCGTCGGCTCGCAGCTGACCATGCGCGCCGGGCTCCGCCGCCCAGGTGCTGCTCGCCTGGGAGGACCCCGAGCGGATGCACCGCGGTCTGCAGAACGCCGCCTACTCCGCCACCGCCCTCGCCGGCATCCGCCGACGCGGCTGGGCACAGTCGGTGGGCGAGCGCGAGCAGGGCGTGGCCTCGGTCTCGGCCCCGGTCCGCTCCCCCAGCGGCAAGATCATCGCCGCCGTCTCGGTCTCCGGCCCGCTCGAGCGCCTCTCCCGCCAGCCGGGCCGGATGCACGCCCCCGCGGTGCTCGCTGCCGCCGAGCGACTCTCGGAGTCGCTGCGCCGGGCTGCCGCCGAGTAGTCGGAGTCGATGGTGGTTTCACTGGGTACCCCGTGAAACCGCCACTTCCCTCGCGTTGCAACAAGGGGGAAGTGGCCGTTTCACTGGGTCCCCAGTGAAACTGTCACCCCGCCGTCAGCAGCCCGACGCCCAGGCTGGCCAGCCCGAGGGCGAGGATGATGGCGCCAGCGAAGACGAGCACGATCAGGCCGTTCGGTCTGGTGCGGCCCTGGCCCATCGAGGCGGCGAAGAAGCCGGCGGGCATCAGGATCGCGGCGACGGGTACGCCGGTTCGGGCGATCCAGTTCCACACCCCGGACAGGCCGGCCGTGTCGGCGTACAGCAGCGCCGTCAGGGAGAGCACCAGCAGCACCCCCGCGTGGGCGTGGCCGGCCCGTGCGAAACCGATCTGGAACTCGGTCACGCCCTCGCTCGAGCGCCACAGCTTGACCAGGTAGAGCCCGCCGGTCTCGACGGTCACCAGGGAGAGCAGCAGGACTCCCGCCAGGATCCGGGTCTCGTCACTCATGGTGCGCTCCTCTCGAGCCCGTCGGGCGAGCCACTTTGGATAGTTCGACACTCCAATATTGGACAGTACGACTATCCAATGTCAAGATCAGTGCCATGTGGATGTCCGAGCTGGCCCAGCGAAGTGGGTTGCCGGTGCCCACGATCAAGTACTACCTGCGCGACGGGTTGCTGCCCGCCGGGGAGGCGGTCGGGGCCACCCGCGCCCGCTACGACGACTCGCACGTCCGACGGCTGCGACTGGTCCGGGCACTCACGGACGTGGCCGGCATGCGCCTCGAGGACGTACGCCGAGTCCTGGCCGCGATCGACGACCCGGCCCTCTCCCGGCACGAGGCGATCGGCAGCGCGCACACCCGACTGGCTCCGCTGGCCACACACGGTGGCAGCGCCGCCCAGCAGGCGCGTGTCGAGGAGCTGCTGGACCGGCACGACTGGGAGCTCGACGAGCACAGCGCCCACCGCGGCGCACTGGCCGGGGCGCTGGCGGCGCTCGCCGACCTCGGGCACCCGCCGACCGACGAGCTGCTCGACGTCTATGCCGACGCGGCGGAGCTGATCTCCGAGCGCGACCTCGCCTCGCTGGACGAGACCGACCGCGCCGAGGCCACCGAGCACGCGGTGGTGAGCACCCTCCTGCTCGAACCGGTGCTGCTCACCCTGCGCAGGATCGCCCAGGAGAACTCGTCGAGGAGGCGCTCCCGCTGAGCCTGGGTGGGCAGCCCAGCGTCGTACGGCGAACGCCGCTAGCCAAGTGGAACGAGACCCCGGGTGTCATCCCCACGGGCGGCAGTCCCGACGGGGTGTGCAGAACCCGGATGGCCGGTCTCCTGCCCAACGACATCAGGTCCGTCTCGCTTGCGGGGCGGAGCTGGCACGCGCGGAGCGTCCGCCGTACCTCATGGCCGCGGGCAGACTCCCGCGGGCAGGCATCTCAGAACAGCGCGTCCTGCTCCAGCTCGAGCAACAGCTGCTTGCGCGGGAGCCCGCCCGCATAGCCGGTGAGCGTCCCGTTCGCGCCGATCACCCGGTGGCACGGGATCACGATCGGGATCGGGTTGCGACCGTTGGCCAGACCGACTGCTCGCGAGGCCGCATTGGTCTTGCCGAGCCGGTGCGCGATCTCGCCGTACGACGCGGTCTCGCCGTAGCCGATGGCCCGCAGCTGTTCCCACACCCGTTGCTGGAACTCACTTCCGCGCGGCGCCAGCGGGAGGTCGAACTCCTTCAGGTCGCGGGCGAAGTACGCCGACAGCTGGTCGACCGCACTGCGCAGCAGCGGGTTGTCGTCGTCGCGCTCACCGATCGGCTCACCGCTCGGTGACCCCATGAAGGGGCTGAACTCGATCGCGGCGATCTTGCCGCCACGCGCCACGATCCTCAGGTCGTCCACCGGGGATCCGGTCACGGTCCACATCGTCGTCATCTCCACTGCCCTCGTCGTCATCACCCTATGTCTCCGTCCGTGCGTTGCTGAGCGCGTGCTCGCGCGGGTCGGAACCGGGTCTCATCTCATCGAGCACCACCGACCACAGCCGGAGCAGCGCGTAGGACCTCCACGGTCGCCAGCTCTCGCTCCGGGCGTGCACGTCCTCGATGCCGAGGCGACTGGCCGCGTTGCGTACGCCGATGTCGGTGGGCAGGAAGACGTCCGGGTCGCCGAGGGCGCGCATGGCCACGTAGTCGGCCGTCCAGGGTCCGATGCCAGGCAGCGCCAGCAGCGCCGCGCGTGTCTCGGCGCGGTCGCTGCTGCGGTCCAGCCGGATCTCGTCGCGGTCGAGCGCCGCCGCCAGCCCGATCAGCGCACGCGCGCGGGAGCGGGGCATCCGCAGTGATGCCGGGTCCACGGCCGCGATGCTCGCCGCCGTCGGGAACAGGTGGGTGACCTCGTGGCCACCCTCCAGCCCCAGCGGGTCGCCGAGCTCCGCGACCAGCCGTCCGGTCGACGTGCGGGCCGAGGCGAGGCTGACCTGCTGCCCCAGGACCGTCTGCACCGCCACCTCCGCGCCGTCGAGCTGGCCCGGCACCCGCAGGCCGGGGCGCCCGGTCACGAGCGGCGCGAGCAGGGGGTCCTCGGCCAGGGCCTCGTCCACCGCGACCGGGTCGGAGTCCGCATCCAGCAGGCGGCGGGTGCGTTCGACGGCGGGAGCCAGGTCCCGGGCGTCGGTCAGGGTGAACGTGCACGGAACCTGGCCCACCGGCCGGTCCGCGAGCTCGAGGCGGACGACGCCAGGTCCGTGCGGGAGCCGGACCGAGCGTTCGTACCACCCCGGGCCGATCGCCTCGATCCCGTGGACGGCATGGATCGCGAGGAAGAAGTGCAGGTCGTCGGCGGCGAACGGCTCCCGGACGGCGATCCGGGTGCGGATCGTGCCCGGTCGGCCGACCGAGCGTCGGGAACCGGCGCCGGCCCTCAGTCGCGTCGGCGACGCGGCGTACACCTCGCGGAGGGTGTCGTTGAACTGCCGCACGCTCGCGAACCCGGCCGCGAACGCGATGTCGGTGAAGGCCAGGTCGGTGGTCTCGATCAGCACCCTGGCCGTCTGAGCCCGCCGCGACCTGGCCAGCGCAAGCGGTCCGGCACCGTACTCCTGGGTGACGATGCGGTTGAGGTGGCGGGTGGAGTAGCCAAGAGCACTGGCGAGTCCCTCGACCCCGTCACGCTCGACCACCCCGTCGGCCACCAGGCGCATGGCCCGCGACGCGACGTCAGCGGCCACGTCCCACTCCGGGGACCCTGGCGTGGCGTCCGGCAGGCACCGGCGGCAGGCCCTGAAGCCTGCTCCCTGGGCGCTCGCCGCGGTCCGGTGGAACGAGACGTTCCCACGCCGGGGGGTGAGCGCCGGGCAGGAGGGACGGCAGTAGATGCCGGTGGTCCGCACCGCGGTGTAGAACATGCCGTCGAAGCGACGGTCACGTCCCTTCACGGCGCGGTAGCAGACATCCTGGTCGAGGTCCATGGCACCAGTCTGGCCGCTGGCTGCGCCAGGTCCTAGCGGAAATCGGACACCACCCTGGTTCGCCCTCCCGGCGCCGCGCCGCGGAGACGCCGGGAGGGACGACTGCGCGTCAGAACCTCACGTAGGCGCTGTCCGGCACATTTGTGATGAACATGTGCCCGGGTGCGTGGGTGATCGCGAACGGTGGTCGCGACGCCACCAGGGCCGCTTGCGGGGTCACCCCGCAGGCCCAGAAGACCGGCACGTCGCCAGGCTCGAGGTCGACCGGGTCACCGTAGTCGGGAGCTGCGAGGTCGGCGATTCCCAGCGACTCCGGCGAGCCCACGTGCACCGGTGCCCCGTGGACCTCCGGCATCCGCGCGGTCAGCCGGACCGCGTCGGAGACCATCGCGCCGGGGATCGGCCGCATCGAGACCACCAGCGGTCCCGAGAGACGCGCGGCGCTGCGGCACTCGACGTTGGTGCGGTACATCGACACGTTGCGCCCCTGCTCGATGTTGCGGACCGGGATGCCGGCCGAGGCGAGCACGCTGTCGAAGCTGAAGCTGCAGCCGACCAGGAACGCGACGAGGTCGTCGGTCCACAGGTCGCCCACCTCCGCCGGCTCGTCGACGAGCTCCCCCTCGCGCCAGACCCGGTAGCGCGGCAGGTCGGTGCGCAGGTCGGCTTCGGGCGCCAGGGGCGTGCCGAAGACACCCCGGTCGGTCACGTCGAGCAGGGGAACCGGCTGCGGGTTTCGCTGCGCGAAGAGCAGCATGTCGAACGCCCACTCCTGCGGTAGCACGACCAGGTTCGCCTGGGTGAAGCCCGGGGCCCACCCGGAGGTGGGCGTGACCAGGCCGGCTCGATAGCGCTCACGGGCCCGCGCAGGCGTCGTACGGCGCGCGTCGGAGTCGGGCGCGCCGGCGTCGGAGGTCTCGGCAGGCTGGGACATCGCGACCTCCTTGGTCAGGGCAGTCGATCAGGCAAAGCTGGTCAGGGCGTGGCGGCGTCGTTCGCACGCTGCCACAATGTCCACCCACCGCGCGAGTTGGAGGCATCGGATGTCAGACGGGGCAGCCACCCACCGGTCGGGCGGGTTGAGGGCTCGACTCCGCCAGCTCGGGCCCGGCCTGATCGTGGCCGCCGCCTTCGTCGGGCCCGGCACGGTCACCACCGCCAGCGTCGCCGGGGCCGACTACGGGTTCGTGCTGCTGTGGGCCGTCGTCTTCAGCGTGGTCGCTGCGATGGTGCTGCAGGAGATGTCCGCCCGGCTCGGGGTCGTCAGTCGGGAGGGGCTCGGGGAGGCGCTGCGCTCGACATTCGCCAACCCGGTGGTCAAGATCGCGGCCATCGTGCTCGTCGTCGCGGCGATCGCGGTGGGCAACGCCGCGTTCCAGGGCGGCAACCTGATCGGCGCCGCGCTCGGACTGCAGGCGATCCTCGGCGGCAACACCGGCGTGTGGGCCACGCTGGTCGCGGTACTGGCCGCCGCCCTGCTGGCGACGGGCAGCTACAAGGCGGTCGAGCAGACGCTGATCTGGCTGGTCGTGGCGATGGGGATCGTCTTCCTGGTCACAGCCGTCATCGTCACGCCGGACCTCGGTGACTTCGCCGCCGGGTTCGTGCCGCGGGTGCCCTCGGGCTCGGTGCTCACCGTGGTCGCCCTCATCGGCACCACCGTGGTGCCCTACAACCTGTTCCTGCACGCCAGCTCGGTGCAGGACAAGTGGTCCGAGGACGTTCCGACGGATCAGGCTCTCAAGGAGGCCCGGCTGGACACACGCTTGTCCATCGGCCTCGGCGGGTTGGTCACACTGGCCATCCTCACCACAGCGGCGGCCGCGCTGTTCGGCACCGGGCGCGGGGTCGAGAGTGCCGCCGACATGGCCAGCCAGCTCGAGCCGCTGCTCGGCGCGAGCGCGAAGTACTTCTTCGCCTTCGGCCTGCTCGCGGCGGGGGTCACCAGCTCGGTCACGGCGCCACTGGCTGCGGCCTACGCCACAGCCGGCGCCTTCGGCTGGAAGCGCGACCTGCGCGATCCCAAGTTCAAGCTGATCTGGGCGACCATCATCGTGGTCGGCGCCACCTTCGCGATCCTCGGCTCAAGCCCGACCCAGGCGATCGTGTTCGCGCAGGCAGCCAACGGCCTGATCCTCCCGCTCATCGCGGTGTTCCTGCTCGTGGTGATGAACCGCCGTGACCTCCTCGGTGAACACGTGAACACCAAGGCAGGCAATGTCGCCGGCGGTATCGTCGTGCTCGTCGCCATCGGCCTGGGGCTCCGATCGCTGGCCACCGCGTTCGGTCTCATCTGAGGCTGCTGCACGGCATCATCGCAGCGGCCGTGCCGCTACTGCTCTTCTCCGCGAAACCCCGGGTTGTGCGCCGGCGAGGACCGTTGAGGACTGCCCCCGACGGCTGTGATGATGGCGCGATGACGACGTACTTCGGCACGAAGGAGTTCGAAGGCGCGACCTTCGTGAAGGCGAGCTTCAAGGGCGCCGCCCTGCGATTCTCCGATGTCAGCGGTGTGACGATGCGCGGCGTCGATGTGGACGGACTCGACATCGACAGCCACGACCTGTTCTTCGGCAGCCTCCTGGTCAACGGGGTCGACGTGGTGCCACTCGTGGAGGCCGAGCTCAACCGGCAGTTCCCGGGTCGCGAGCTGCAGAAGGCGCAGACGCCGGAGGGGCTGCGTCAGGGTTGGGTCGCTGCGCAGTCCGCGTGGCAGTCGATGGTGGCGGAGACACCGCCGGACCTGGTGGACGCCCACGCCGAGGACGAGTGGTCCCTGGCCCAGACCCTGCGGCACCTCATCCTCGCGACCGACGCGTGGCTCCGCGGCGGAATCCTGGGGATACCGCAGCCGTTCCACGAGATCGGCCAGATCTTCACCGGTGCCGGCGAGATGGGCTTCGACATGTCGATCTTCCGCGCGGACCCGCCGGACTACGAGGAGATCCTCGCCGTACGTGCCGAGCGACAGCGGATGGTGACCGACTTCCTGGCCACGGCCACGAGCGATCTGCTCGCGGAGGAACGCGCAAACCCCTGGGGCGGCGATGACTGGCGTCCCAGCGTCGGTGACTGCATCCGGGTGATCCTGGAGGAGGAGTGGGCGCACCTGCGCTACATCCGACGGGATCTCGCTCGCTTGCGTTGAGCCAGGTGCTCACTCGCCTGTATCTGCGCCTGGAACTCTGCGACGCCCACGCCCGGGTGTGTTTGACTTCCGACATGGCGAAAGGCGACTCGGAACGAGACGAGAGTGCCGATGAGCGCGAAGCCGCCCTGGATCGCCGCGAGCAAGCTCTGGCCGACAGGTTGGCCAAGGCGGAAGAGATCGGCGCGGCTGCCGAGGAGCGTGACGCGGTTTCTGACGCCAGGGACCTGCGTTCGGACAACCGAGACGATGCGATCGAGCGGGCGCGGTCCTTAGACGAGGGCTTTGCCTACGATGCCAAGGCACCGGGACGTCACGCGGCTGCTCGTGATCGTGAGCACGCGAAGGGCGACCGCTTGGCAGCCGAGGAGGACCGGACCGCCCTCACCGAGGACACAGGCGATCCAGGGGTTCCCTGACTCCCCGTCCGCTTCTGTCACAGTGTGGGCGATCCAGCCGGCACGCGAAGCTGGCCTGTCCTGGTGCCGTCATCGACGTCGTCAGCGGCCGAACCGCCCACTCCATGCGACGTTCAAGGATCGAGATCTCCGGACTCTCTCCCTACCTACCACGCAGCGACCGCCGATCGACCTGCAACGCCGCCGTGGCCAGCGCGGCGCCCAGGACGAAGAGCCCAGCGGCAACCAGCACATCCATCGTCGTGGTGAAGTCCGCCGACACCGAGTTCTCGGCCTTGTGCGCGGCGCTGACAACGCTGCCTACTCCGACCACGGCCGAATTGAGCCCCAGAGACATGAGTACGCCGAATGCGGCGCGTCGAGCCGCGGCGGGCCTGGGGCGGGTAGCCGTCGTAAGGGCTGCGCCGATCACGCCCGCCACGATGGCGAAGGTTGCAACCAACGTCAGGAAGGTCAGGTGCTCCGCACGGCCCACAACGTCGCGAAAGCCATAGGCGAACAGGAACGAGATGAAGTAGGCGGGCACACCGAGGACAGAGTTCGTGATGACCACGGGCCAGACCCCGTACGCGCTGGGCACGCGCACGCGTCCACCATGGGTTGCTGAATCGGACATTGATCCTCCTGAGACCTGGTTCGCCGCGCTGCTCCGCCTGCTGACCATCAGCGTGCCCGTCGCCGGCCGAACAGCAGAAGCGCGCTGGTACTCAGATCGGATGTCGAGGTACTCAGCTGCGCGGGCCGACTGCTGTCGCTGGATCTGTTCCTGGTCGGCGGAGTGGTCATCGCATGGCGTGCGCGTCAGCGCGCGGATGTCTGCCGCAACGCGCTCACTGCCAACGGACCAGAGCTGCGGCGATGTCTTCGACAGTCGGTTCTCGTCGCGCCACAGTCATGACCAGCTCATGGGCCGGTCATCCGGCGCGTCGAGGTCAACGTCGTTGGGACCGTAGAAGACGACGAAGGAAAGTCACCCCCGGCGCTGGTCGCCGTCCGCCAGCGCCTGGTTCCCGACGAGTGAGTAAGGGGCCCCGCCCAGCGTTTCCGCTGGTCAGGACCCCTTTTCCGATCTGTACCCCCGACGGGATTCGAACCCGCGCTACCGCCTTGAGAGGGCGGCGTGCTAGGCCACTACACAACGGGGGCCTGAGCCGACGAGACTCTAACGTTCCCGCGCGGGGACAGCCAAATCGTCGGACTCGCTGGGGTACTAGGACTCGAACCTAGACTAACTGGACCAGAACCAGTCGGGCTGCCAATTACCCCATACCCCATGGGATCGGCCCGCCCGGGAGGCACTACTGCTTTCCGGGCGAACCGAGGGTCAAAGATACACAAGCGCCGGTTCCCCGACCAATCGGGGCAGTGTGACCTTCGCGGCCCACCCGAAGCCTGTCCCCGGGCTCAGCCGACCTTCCCCGTCGCGGCCGGCGCCACCGGCGGCGAGGTGGTCCTGCGCAGGCCCATCCGCCGCGCCACGAGCAGCACCAGCACCAGATAGATCCCGTTCTGGACGACCGTCACCGGCAGCTGCCACCACGAGATCTCGGAGACGGTCAGTGCGCCCTGGAGGTCGCCGAACGCGATCGCGATCCCGAAGGCGACCAGGTTGTTCAGGATGTGCAGGGCGATGCCGGCCTCGAGCCCGCCGACGAGTACGACGACCAGGCCGGCCATCAGCCCGAAGGCGAAGCGGTCGAAGAACAAGGGGAAGTTCTGGGCGCCGTGCGCCAGTGCGAAGAGGCCGGACGTCAGCGTCAGGGCGATCCCGATCGCGATCCCACGGGCAACCTTCGCGCTGGCCCCGGACGCCTCGGCGATGCCGTGGGTGAACGACCCGAACGCCTGCATCAGGTATCCCCGGAAGGCGTACTCCTCGCCCAGCGCCTGGAGCGGCGTGGTCAGCAGGATCACGATGCCGGTCGCGACGAGGGTCCCGGTGAGCTTGTTCGGCTCTCCGCCGAGCTGGCTGGGATCCTGCGGCAGCAGCAGGCTGATCAGGACGGAGGCGACCAACGCCACCACCGACAGGCCGAGGCAGGCGAAGAAGAACCTCCAGCGCATCCCGGGCATCACCGAGGAGAGCCAACGAGGCCGCAGCCGGTGGATCCACCTGACGATGCCCATCGCCACCAGCGTCAGCGCCGCGAGACTCAGGTTGAGGAACAGCATCGAGGCGGGAGTGACCGAGTCCAGGCTCAGGGCCTCCGCGAACCGGTCGGCGAAGGTCCCGGACCCACCCTCGAAGGCCACGGCGACTGCCAGCACCGGGATCATCACGATCGGTGCCACGATGAAACCGCCGACCAACAGCAGCAGGAGGCCGACCAGGGGCCTCCACCAGGCGTAGTCCCAGGTGCGCAGCATCAACGGGTAGCTGCGTGGCTCGGAGTGTGGGTGGGCCACCATCTGCGGCTCCCACTGCCCGGGCTGCCACTGCGGCGGCGGCGGTGGCGGTGGCGGTGGCCACGGCGAGCCACCGGCGGGGTTCGAGGGGTACGACATCAGCTCGGTCCCGAGCCCGCAGCCGCAGCGGGGGCGGCATCGAGGCGGGCCAGCGACTGCTCCCGACCGAGCAGCTCGAGGGACTCGAAGAGAGGCGGCGAGACCCGGCGACCGGTGACAGCGACGCGCACCGGACCGAAGGCGTTGCGTGGCTTGAGGCCGAGCTCGTCGACGAGCTTGGCCCTCAGGGCCCCGTCGATGGCCTCGGTGGTCCAGTCGGTGACCGCAGCCAGTGCCGCACGCGCTGCGGCCACCACCGCCAGCCCGTCCTCGGTGAGCACCTTGGCCACGTCGGTCTCGTCGTAGACGACGTGGTCGAGGAACAGGAAGGCCAGCATGTCGGCGCCCTCCCCGAGGGTGCCGACGCGGTCGTGGATCAGCACGCTGCCCTCGGTGATCTTGAGCGTCTCCGCCTGGGTCGGCGGGTCCTCGACCAGGTCGGCCCCCTGGAGGAACGGCACCAGCCGCCCCTCGAGCTCCTCGATGCTGAGCAGTCGCATGTGCGCGGCGTTGATCGACTCGAGCTTCTTGAGGTCGAACCGCGCGGGGTTGGGGTTGACCCGGCGGATGTCGAAGGCCTCGGCCATCTCCTGCATGGTGAAGACGTCCCGGTCCTCGGCGATGCCCCAGCCGAGCAGGGCCAGGTAGTTGAGCAGCCCGGCAGGCAGGAAGCCGCGCTCGACGTACTCGCTCAGGCCGGAGCCGGCGTCGCGCTTGGAGAGCCTCTTGTTGCCCTCCCCCATCACGATCGGCAGGTGACCGAAACGGGGGGCGCCGGTGCCGATGCCCAAGGCCTCGAGCGCGTGGTAGAGCGCGATCTGACGTGGCGTGGAGGACAGCAGGTCCTCGCCGCGGAGCACGTGGGTGATCCCCATCAGGGCGTCGTCGACCGGGTTCACCAGGGTGTAGAGCGGGTCGCCGTTGGCCCGGACGATCGCGAAGTCGGGCACGTGCTCGGGCTGGAAGGTGACCTCGCCTCGGACGAGGTCGTCGAAGCTGATCGGGCCGTCGGGAATGCGAATGCGTACGACGTGGGTGCGGCCCTCCCTCTCGAAGTGAGCCCGCTGGTCGTCGGTCAGGGCCCGGCAGAATCCGTCGTACCCCTGGATCTTGGAGCCGGACGCCTTGCGACGTGCCTCGACCTCGTCGTTGGTGCAGAAGCAGTCGTACGCCGACCCGGCCTCGAGCAGCTTGCCGACGATCTCGCGGTAGATGTCGAACCGCTCGGACTGCTTGTAGGGGCCGACGTCGCCACCGACGCCGGGGCCCTCGTCGTAGTCGATGCCGAGCCAGGACAGCGCGTCGATGATCGAGGCGTAGCCCTCGGGGGTGTTGCGGGCGAGGTCGGTGTCCTCGATGCGCAGCACCAGGGTGCCGCCGTAGTGACGCGCGAAGGCCCAGTTGAACAGGGCGGAGCGCACGTTGCCGACGTGCAGGTTGCCGGTCGGCGACGGCGGGAAGCGGACCCTGACCTGCTCGGGAGCCAGGGTTCCGAGAACTGGGTCAGTCACGCGAGACCACCTTGTTGGTGAGGTTGCCGATGCCCTGGATCGAGATCTCGACCTCGTCACCGACGTTCATGGGGCCGACACCCTCGGGGGTGCCGGTGAGGATCACGTCGCCGGGGAGCAGCGTCATCACGCTGGTCACGTAGGCGATCAGGGTGGCTACGTCGAAGATCATGTCGGCGGTGCGACCGTCCTGCCTGACCTCGCCGTTGAGGAAGGTCTGCAGCCGCAGGTCACTGACGTCGAGCTCGGTCTCCACCCAGGGCCCGAGCGGGCAGAACGAGTCGAAGCCCTTGGCCCGCGCGAACTGGCCGTCCCGGTGCTGCAGGTCGCGCGCGGTCACGTCGTTGCCGATGGTGTAGCCGTGCACCACGTCGGCGTACTTCTCCTTCGGGACGTCACGGCAGATCCGGCTGATCACCACCGCCAGCTCGCCCTCGTAGTGGACGTCCTCGCTCTGGCGGGGGTAGAAGATCGGGTCGCCGGGCCCCACCACGCTCGTGTTGGGCTTGAGGAACATCAAGGGATCCTCGGGTGGCTCGTTGCCCAGCTCGGCGGCGTGGGCTGCGTAGTTGCGCCCGAAGCCGACCACCTTGCTGCGCGGGAGCACCGGGCTGAGCAGGCGGGCGTCGGAGAGCCGCACCACTTCGTCGGTCGGCTGGAGCCCGACGTAGAGCGGGTCACCCGCGAGCGCCGTGATGACGGAGTCCTCATCGGCGATGCCGAAGTCGTCGATGTCTCCCGTCACGATGCCGAAGCGGGGGTCGTCACCTGTCGTGAACCGTGCGATACGCATCCGGGGAGCCTATCGACCGGGTGGTCCCGTCAACGAACCAGCGGGGTGACCTGTGGAGAAGGTCTCGCTGTCGGACCCGGTGCGTAGGTTGTCGGGCATGGTCCGCGGACGCCCCGAGCCCGATCCGTGGCTCGTCGCGCGGGTCGCCGAGATCGCGTCGCTCCTGCCCGCAGCCCATGAGGAGGACGCATGGACCGGTGTCCGGTGGCGAGTGCGGCAGCGGACCTTCGCGCACGTCGTGGCACTGCACCACGCCGATGCGGCGGAGCGGCTGGGGATCACCGACGGCCGGACGGTCACGGTGGTCACCTTGCGCAGCACGGGCGAGGAGCGAGCCGCGCTCGCAGCGATCGGGCCGCCCTTCCTCGGCTCGTGGGCTGACGACGTGGTCGCCGTCGTACTCACCGAGGACACCGACTGGGGCGAGCTCGCGGAGCTGGTCGCGGAGAGCTATCGCCTGCTCGCACCGGCCCGGCTGGTGCGCGAGCTCGACGCCTCGGGCTGACTCCTAGGCTGGGGCCGTGGAGGTCCTCGACCAGTCGACGTGGCGCGCTCGTGCTGCGGCGCACTCCGAACGCGTCGACACCTGGATCGAGCCATACCTCGCCCGGCGGCAGCGTGGCCTCGAGCATCCGGTGCACGACTTCCTGTTCACCTACTACTCCCAGCGCCCGGCCGCCCTGCGGAGGTGGCACCCGGGGTGGGGGGTCACGTTGCTGGGGGCGTCGGAGTACGAAGGTCAGCGCGGCTACCGGATGGCCCCGAACGGACCGCACCGTGCCGAGCCTGATCCGGGTGCCATCCGCTCGGGACTGTCCGTCTCCTCGGATCACCTGAGGTCCCAGCTGCCGCTGATCGGGTCGATCCACCGGCTGCTGGTGGCGACGGCGGGGCGTACGCCGACGCTGGGGTGCTTCGGGCTGCACGAGTGGGCGATGGTGCACCAGACCTCCGCCGTCCGGCACGACTGGCCCTTGCGCCTCGGGTCGTCGGGCACCGACACCGTCGTCGAGTCGCACCGGATCAGCTGCTCCCACTTCGACGCGTTCCGCTTCTTCACCGACAGCGCGCGGCCGCTCAACCTCCTCCAGCCGGGACGCGACGACCGTGCGGCGTACGAGCAACCGGGCTGCCTGCACGCCGGGATGGACCTCTACAAGCACGCCTTCCGGCTCACTCCCCTGATCCCGTCCGAGCTGGTCGCCGACTGCTTCGCTCTCGCCTGGGACATCCGCGAGCTCGACATGCGCGCGTCGCCGTACGACTTCAGCGAGCTGGGCTTCACCCCCGTGCGCATCGAGACCGCCGAGGGCAAGCAGGAGTACGTCGCCGCACAGCGAGCCTTCGCCGAGCGCGGCGCTCCCCTGCGCAAGCGGCTGGTCGCGGAGTGCCAGCGGCTGCTGGCCGCCGCTCAGGACATGCGAATGTCGCGCGTGTGACACGCCAGCACCCCACCAGCCTCGCCGAGCACATTCGCATGCGCCGGGCGCCGACCTAGCCTCTGTTCCATGACCGTCCCCGACCCCGCAGAGGTCGTCGGCAGGCCGGATCCTCGCCTCGGGTCACTGCCCAGGTGGCGTGTAGCCGACCTCCACACCGGCCGCCTCGTCCACCTGCTCGCAGGTGAGCAGCGGCGTCGTGGTGATCTTCGCGATCCCGACTTGTTGACGCTCAGCGCGATCGCCGTCATCCGTTCCTCGCTCGGCACGTCGACGATGATGTAGGCGTCGACGTCGCCCCAGGCGAAGTAGAAGCATCTCCATCGAGCCCCCGGCCTCCGCCGCCAGCTTGCTCCACCACGTCGCGACGGGCCGTGCCGCCCTTGGCGGCGAGCGCCGGCCGATCCCCTCGGAGCTGTAGTTCGCCTTGATCAGGTACTTGGGCATGCCTGTGACACCTCTCGCCGCTGGGCCACTGCCAGGCCCACGAGGCCACGCCTCCGGCTCATGACTGGCACTCGACGCTACGACGCGATCCGTGCCGGTGCAACGAGATTCGAAGTCACCAGCAGGCGGGGTCTGGTCCACCCAGGGCGCAGCCTGTTCGACCTGCGCCGCGAGCGAGACCAGCGTCGCCTCGTCGCCGGGGCGGCGGCGAGCATCACCCCGACCGGTAGGCCGTCGCGGTCGGTGGGTCGGCAGCGAGATCGCCGGGCTGCCGGTGACGTTCCAGATCGAGGTGTACGGCGTGAACCGCTTCTGCGCCTCGAAGTCCTCGGCCGGGTCGGCGTCGTTGCGGATCGCGCCGACGGGCAGGGGCGGCACGGCGAGGGTCGGCGTCAGCACCGCGTCGTACGCCGAGATCGCCGTCAGCGTCCGCGCCGCCACCCGGCGCAGCTCGCCGACGGCCAGCCCGAACTCGGGTCCGCTCACGCTCGCGCCGCGCTCGGCCAGCCAGGTGGTCAGCGGTCGCAGCAGGGCACGCTTCTCGGCCGGGAGGTTCACCACCGACTGCGCCGTGAGCACGGCCCAGCACGTCTCGAACACCTGCACTGCCTCGCGTGGGAGCGGCACCTCGATGTCCACGACCTCGTGGCCCAGCGACTCGAGCAGCCGGCTCGCGTCCTCCCAGGCCGCGAGGCACTCGGAGTCGACGGCTGCGTCGGCGATGACCGGCGTGCTGAACCGCGCGATCCGCAGCCGACCGGGCGGCCGGTCGCACGCGGCGAGGAACGAGCCCGCGTCCTCCGGGGCCCAGAACGGGTCGCCGACGGCACGCCCGGCCATCACGTCGAGGTAGGCGGCGGCGTCGCGGACGGTGCGTGCGAGTGGCCCGTTGGTGGCCAGGCCCACCGGGTCGCCGTACATCGGGGCTCCGGAGATCCGTCCCCGGGTCGGCTTGAGGCCGACGATGCCGCAGCAGCTCGCCGGGATCCGGATGGACCCGCCTCCGTCGGACCCCAGGGCCAGCGGGACCAGCCCGGCCGAGACCGCCGACGCCGACCCGCCACTCGAGCCACCTGCCATCCGGCCGGTGTCCCACGGCGTCACGGCCGGAGGCGCACCCTCCGGCTCGGTGTAGCAGGGGGAGCCGAACTCGGGCGTGCTCGTCTTGCCGAGGCTGACCAGACCCGCGTCCTCGATGCGCCGGACCACCTCGTCGTCGAACTCCGGCACGTGGTCGGCATAGACCGGCGACCCGAAAGTGGTGCGCACCCCCTTGGTGGCGTTGAGGTCCTTGAGCGCGGTCGGTACGCCGGCCAGCGGGCCGGCTCCATCCGGCAGGGCCGAGTGGGCCCGTCGCCGGGCACGCCTCCCGGGCGATCTCCCCCGTGACCGTGACGAACGCGCCGAGCTCCTCGGAGAGGCGATCGATCCGCGCCAGGTAGTGCTCGACGAGCTCGGCGGTCGACACCTCCCCGGCACGGATCGCAGCTCCCTGCTCGAGCGCGGTCAGGTCGTGCAGCTCGCTCATGGACGCTCAGGCTGCCGTGTCGACGAAGCCCGAAGGTCAGGCTGTCGAGCAGCGCCATCCAGGACGCCTCGATCACGTTGTGACCCACACCCACCGTCACCCAGGACCTCTCGCCGTCGCTGGTCTCGATGAGCACGCGGGTGATCGCGTCGGTGCCGTGGCCCTGGTCGAGGATGCGCACCTTGTAGTCGATCAGCTCGAACTTCACGATCTCCGGGTAGAGCTGCGAGATCGCCTGGCGCAGCGCGTGGTCGAGCGCGTTGACCGGCCCGTTGCCCTCACCGGTCGTCACGATCCGGGCACCGCCGGCGAGCAGCTTCACGGTCGCCTCCGAGACGGCCTCCTCGCCGGGACGGGTCTCGGTGATCACCCGCCACGACTCGGTCTCGAAGTACGACGGACGCGCACCCTCGACCTCCTCGAGCAGCATCAGCTCGAACGAGGCGTCGGCCGCCTCGAAGGTGTAGCCGCGCGCCTCGAGCTTCTTCACGCGCTGGGTCACCCGCTGCACGAGCTCGGGCTCGAGCTCGAAGCCGAGCTCGCGACCCTTGAGCTCGATCGAGGCGCGTCCGGCCATGTCGGAGACCAGCAGGCGCATGTCGTTGCCGACGCCCTCGGGATCCATGTGCTGGTAGAGGTTCGGGTCCACCTTGATCGCGCTCGCGTGCAGGCCGGCCTTGTGCGTGAAGGCCGAGACGCCCACGTAGGGCTGCCGGGAGGCGGGCGGGAAGTTGGTCACGTCGGCCACCGCGTGCGCGACCCGGGTCGCCTCGCGCAGCAGGCCGTCGGGGAGGACCTGACGGCCCAGCTTCAGCTCGAGGTTGGCGACCACGCTGATCAGGTCGGCATTGCCGGTCCGCTCGCCGTACCCGTTCAGGGTGCCCTGCACGTGCGTCGCGCCGGCGTCGACGGCGGACAGCGTGTTCGCCACCGCGCAGCCGGTGTCGTTGTGGCAGTGGATGCCGACCCGCCCGCCGGTCGTCGAGACGACGTCGTCGACCACGTCGGCGACCCAGTCGGGCAGCATCCCGCCGTTGGTGTCGCACAGCGCGGCCACGTCTGCACCGGCCTCGAAGGCCGTGCGCAGCACCTCCAGGGCGTAGTCACGGTTGTCGCGGTAGCCGTCGAAGAAGTGCTCGGCGTCGAGGAACACCCGCTGTCCCTCGGCACGCAGGTGCGAGACGGTGTCGCGCACCATCGCGAGGTTCTCCTCCAGGGTGGTCCGCAGCGCCAGCTCGACGTGCCGGTCGTGCGACTTCGCCACCAGGGTCACCACGCCGGCGCCGGAGTCGCGCAGGGCCGCGATCAGTGGGTCGTCGGCAGCCTTCATCCCTGCCCTGCGGGTGGCGCCGAAGGCTGCGAGCTGCGCGTGCCTCAGGTCGAGCTCCTCGGCGGCTCGCCGGAAGAACTCCGTGTCCTTGGGGTTCGCACCTGGCCAGCCGCCCTCGATGAACCCGACGCCGAGGCCGTCGATCTGCCGGGCGATCGCCAGCTTGTCCGCGACGGAGAGGTTGAGTCCCTCCTGCTGCGCGCCGTCGCGCAGGGTGGTGTCGTAGACGTGGAACAGGTCGCTGGTCATGGCCAGTCTTCCTTCTGCTGTTCGTTCTCGCGGGCTGGGACAAACAAAAAACCTCTCGTCAGGACGAGAGGTCAGCGCGGCGGCTCTGGGGTCAGAGGCTCGTCGCGCTAGTCGATAATGAGGTCGAGGTGCTGCACGCTCACGAGTGTGCCACAGCGGTCGCCGGGCTCACCAGCCGCCCATCAGCCGAGACACTGCGGTCCGGCCCGCGCCGTACCTGTTCACCAGGTTCACCTGGTAGCAGCTCGTGCCGTCTCGCCCGGCCGCGGTGTCGCGCCAGGTCAGGGCCGTGGCCGAGGCGCTGAAGGACTCGGCCCACGCCGGTGGGGAGCCACAGCTCGAGGCGCGCCAGACCCGGATCTCGATCCGGGATCCCGAAGGCAGGGAGGACGGCCTCGCCCACTGGACCGTGACCGGGGAGCTCGTTCCACCGCTGAAGACGACGCCGGAGAGCTGCGAGGGCAGCGGGTCGATCAGGCACCAGGATCCGGGATACCTCGCCGCTCCGCCGTAGGCACGGACGAAGGTCACCGCGAGGGCCGGGTCGATCACGCGGCACTTGTACTGACCGACCGGGCTGGTCCCGGGCAGGTAGCAGGCGCTGATGTCGAGGACGGGCCGCATCAGCGAGCAGGTGGCGCTGGTGTGACCGAAGCCGAGGACGTGCCCGATCTCGTGGGTGAACAGGGCCATCACCTCGATCCGTCGCCAGGCGTCGGTGGCGTCGACCTTGTCGTACTTCGTGTTCAGCCGCACCCAGGCACCCGGAGTGGCGCCCACGGTGGCCATGCCCGCCGCAGTCCCGGTGTTGCCGTAGGAGATGAACACCCGGGCGCGACTCCTGTCCGTGGTCCGGGCGAGCTTGATCCTGGCGCCGGTGCCGTTCCACTTCGCGACCGCGGTGGAGAGGCTCCAGTCCCACTTGGAGGGGATGGACTCGTAGTAGTAGAGGGTGCTCAGCCTCCAGGTCCCGGATGACCGGGCCGAACGATGCGCACTCGCGTCTCCGTGCAGGTCCACCGGCGCAGGGCGCGCAGCGCGTGCCTGTGTCTCTGTCTGGGGCGCGGGGTCGCCAACAGCCGCCGGGGCGCCGGTCAGCAGGAGCGTGCCGGCGACCAGGAGCGCCGAAGCGGCGCGCAGGAGATGGGAGAAATCAGGCATTTCACCCATTCTGCCCTATTGATCGAGGCGAGGGGTCCGAATGCGCTATTGCGGCGACGACATGCTCAGGACCAGGGCGCGTCCGGTGCGGGCGCCCAGGTGGGCCCTGCGTTGAGCAGCAGCCCGAGCAGGACCGCGGCGCCCAGCAGGCACATGGCCGCCACGAACCAGCCCCCGAACTCCGACCTGGCCGTCCTGGCCACGAGTCCGCGGGTCATCTCGCGCACCCGGCCGGACCCCGGGCCCCACCACAGGGCAGGGGTGAAGCCGACCCCGGCCATCACCATCCCGATCGCGATGGGCTGGCCCAGCAGGTAGCCCAGCGAGAACAGCGCGAGCCCCGACAGGCTGGCCATCGCCACGACGGCGAGCGCGCCGAAGAGCGCGAGAAGCAGGTAGCCCGGCAGGGAGAGCGTGGTCGTCGGCACGTCGTACCACCGGGGCCGCCCGCGGACGAGACGACGCCGACCGTGCCGCTGCCGGGTGACCGACGCCGTTCGCAACAGGAGCACCAGGGTCGCCACCAGGGCGGTTCCGGCGTAGGGGGCGTAGCCCACGAGAGCGCTCGTCAGCATTCCGAGCCCGGTGAGCTGGAGCACTCGCTGCGCCCTGCTGCTCTCCCTCGGTGGCCCGGGGTAGGGCACCCGAGGCTGCTCGGGTCTCGGCTGGTCCGGTCGGGCGTGGTCATAGCGCGGCGGGTCCGGTCGTGGCGGGTCTGCGGGCAGGATCCGGGTCGGCGTGGGGGCGGGATCGGCCTGCGGCGAGAACGGCCTGGTCCAGAGGTCGGGCGCGGCGTCCGCCGGAGCCGACAGATGTGAGGCCTCCCGCAGGTCGTGCAGCCGGGACCGCAGCTCGCGCAGGGTCGGGCGCTGCAGCGGCTCGGGGTCCAGGCCCGCACGCAGCACCGGGGCGAGTGAGTCGGGGACGCCGGAGAGCTGGTGCTCACCCCGGCGGACCCGGTCCATGATCGCCATGGACGGTCCGGTGCCGTAGGGCGGACGACCGGTCGCGGCGAAGGCCACCGTCGCCGCCCAGGCATGTACGTCGGAGGCAGGGGTCGCGTCGTCGCCGTAGAGGATCTCCGGAGCCAGGTAGCCGGGCGTGCCCAGCAGCCAGCCGGTCTGGGTGAGGCGAGGGTCCTCGGTCACCCGGGCCAGGCCGAAGTCGATCAGGACCGGAGACCGGCCCTCCATCAGCACGTTGGTCGGCTTGATGTCGCGGTGCAGGACACCGACCCTGTGCACCGCCTCGAGTGCCTCGGCAAGGGCGTCGGCGAAGTGCAGCAGGTCGGTGCCTGCGATCGGCCCCTCCTCCGCGACGTGGTGGTAGAGCGAGAGACCGGGCACGTAGCGGGTGACCACGAAGGGCACCGGCCCGTGCGGGTCGGCGTCGATGATCTCGGCGATCCTGGGGCTGGAGATGCGCTTGAGCGAGCTCACCTCGCGCGCCAGCCGCTCCCGCGCCTCGACGTCGCCGACGATGTGCGGTCGCAGCACCTTCAGCGCGACCCGACGGCCATCCGGCGCCTGCGCCAGGTGAACGACACCCATGCCGCCCTCCCCGATGGGGGCGAGCAGCCGGTAGGAGCCGACGTGCGTCTCCTCAGGGCGCTGGCTGTCCAGGGTGGGCACCCCACAACGGTAGCCCGGGCGAGTCCCCCGATCAGCAGACGCGGTGCATCCAGCCGAACGAGTCGTCCGAGCGGCCGTACTGGATGTCCACGAGAGCCTGCCGGATCTCCATCGTGAGCGGGCCGGCTTCTGCCGAGCCCCGGACCTCGCCGCCCTCCCACTTCAGCGTCCCGACCGGTGTGACCACGGCTGCGGTGCCGCAGGCGAACACCTCGGTGATCTCGCCGCTGGCCGCGCCGTCGCGCCACTCGTCGATCGAGAACTTGCGCTCCTCGACCTTGTGCCCCCTCTGCTGGGCGAGGTCGATGATCGCCGAGCGGGTGATGCCCTCCAGGATCGTGCCGGTCTCGGGGGTGACGATGTGCCCGTCCCTGAACACGAAGTACATGTTCATCCCGCCGAGCTCCTCGACGTACTTCCCCTCCGCGACGTCGAGGAACACCACCTGGTCGCACCCGTGGGCGCTGGCTTCCTGCTGCGCCACCAGCGAGCTGGCGTAGTTGCCACCGGTCTTGGCCGCTCCCATGCCGCCGCGGCCGGCGCGCGTGTACTCCTCGGTGAGCCACAGCGTGAGCGGCTTGATGCCGCCCTTGAAGTAGGCGCCGGCAGGCGAGGCGATCACCATGAACGTGACGTGCTGGGCGGGGCGCACCCCGAGGAACACCTCGGAGGCGAACATGAACGGCCGCAGGTAGAGGCTCTTCTCGCCGGCCCCCTCGGGCACCCACGCCTGGTCGACCTCGACCAGCGCGTCGACGGCCGCCACGAACTCCTCGGGCTCCAGCACCGGCAGTGCCAGCCGGTGTGAGGAGCGCATCATCCGCTTGGCGTTCTCCTCGGGGCGGAACGTCCAGATCGACCCGTCCGCGTGGCGGTAGGCCTTCATTCCCTCGAAGGTCTCCTGCGCATAGTGGAGTACGGCGCTGGCCGGGTCCATGCTGAGCGGCCCGTACTTCGTGATCCGCCCGTCGTGCCACCCCTCGTCGGGCGTCCACTCCAGGGTGAGCATGTGGTCGGTGAAGTACACGCCGAATCCCGGGTTGGCCAGGATCTCGGAGACCTCGGACTCGCTGCGCGGGCCGTCCGAGGCAGTGATGGTGATGTCGAGCGTCATGAGGGCACGCTATCTCTCCTGGGAACGGGTGGCCCGCGGCCCCTGGGGGTCAGCCGGCCGTCCGAGCAGCGATCGAGTCGCCGATCTCGGAGGTGGTGCCCCGCTGACCGTTCTGCCGCGCCGCGAGGTCCGCCACCACGGCCCGCTCGACCTGACGGGCGGCGTCCTCGAGCCCGAGGTGGTCGAGCATCAGGCTGACGGACAGGATCGCTGCGGTGGGGTCGGCCTTCTGCTGGCCGGCGATGTCGGGGGCGGACCCGTGCACCGGCTCGAACATCGAGGGCGCCGTGCGGTCGGGGTTGACGTTCCCGCTGGCCGCCAGGCCGATTCCGCCGGTGATGGCGGCGGCCAGGTCGGTGATGATGTCACCGAAGAGGTTGTCGGTGACGATCACGTCGAAGCGGGCCGGGTCGGTGACCATGAAGATCATCGCGGCGTCGATGTGCATGTAGTCGACGGTGACCTCGGGGAACTCCTTCGAGATCTCCTGGGTCAGCCGCCACCACACGGCGCCGGCGTTGACCAGGACGTTGGTCTTGTGCACCAGGGTCAGCTTCTTGCGGCGCTTCTGGGCCCGGCGGAACGCATCACGTACGACGCGCTCGACGCCGAACGCGGTGTTCACCGAGACCTCGGTGGCGATCTCGTGCGGGGTGCCGACGCGCAGGGCACCCCCGTTGCCGGTGTAGGGCCCCTCGGTGCCTTCGCGGACGACGACGAAGTCGACCTCTCCCGGGGCCGCCAGCGGGGACGAGGCCCCCGGGAAGATGCGCGAGGGACGCAGGTTCACGTAGTGGTCGAGCTCGAACCGGAGCCGCAGCAGCAGCCCGCGCTCGAGGATGCCCGGGGGCAGGTTCGGGTCGTTGGGCCTGCCACCCACGGCGCCGAGGAGGATCACGTCGTGCTGACGGATCTCCTCGAGCACCGAGTCGGGCAGCACCTCGCCGGTCGCGAGGTAGCGCTCCGCACCGAGGTCGTAGCGGGTGGGCTCGAACTTCACCCCGGTGGGGGTGACGTTCTCGAGCACCTTGAGGGCCTCGGCCGTGACCTCGGTCCCGATCCCGTCGCCCGGGATGACGGCGAGCTTCAACGAGCCGGAGGACTGGACAGGTGTCTGGGGCATAGCGCTGAGGCTAGTTGTCGTCGGGACGCTCGCCCCCGTTGTCTCGCAGGTCAAGAGCGGCCTGGACCGCCTGGGTGTTGCGCGGGCTGTCCGGGTTGTTCTTCGCGGGTCCCCACTCGGGGTACATGTCGTACATCGTGCTGTCTCCTCGACGGATGAGGTGCGGAACGCACCTGCTGGAACTGGGGGCGCTCCGTGAGGAGTGAACGGAGTCGACGGCCGCGGATCGCACGGCCGGATCACGTTCGCGAAAAGTAGAGGGTGGAACTTCTCTGTCTCGCTCGCGGAGGGGGTGACGGGCCGGTGGCGGGGTACGCCGAACTCCGCGGCGAGGTGGCCTATCGAATGTCAGGCCCCGCCACGGCGGCAAATAAGTACGAAGTTCCTCCGCATGGTGAGTCGATGGTAGGCCGGTCCGCCGAAGGGCGCACCCGCTTGGATCTGCTGTCCCACCATTCGAGATGCTTGTCTCAGGACTGGTCTGCACCAGCGGATTTGCGAGACTCAGGGCATGAGCGCGCCGCCCGACGTACCCGCGATCGTCGCCCGGGCGTTCGCGGTGTCCCGCCGCGCCGGCTACGTGTCGTTCTGCCGCAACGAGACCGGGCGCCTGCTGGCCACGCTGGCGGCCACCCGGGGCGGCACGATGGCGGAGTTCGGGACCGGGGCCGGGGTGGGCACCGCGTGGCTGCGCTCCGGTGTACGCCCGGGCACCCAGATCATCTCCGCCGAGCTCGACGCCGACCTGGCCGTCGCCGCGCAGGAGATCTTCCTGGACGACCCCCAGGTCGAGGTGCTGGCCGCCGACTGGTCGACCCTGCGCAACAAGGGCCCCTACTCGCTGCTGTTCCTCGACCCCTCGGTCCCCGAGGACGCGAGTGTCGACGCCGTGGCCGACCTCGTCGAGCCGGGCGGCATCGTGGTCCTCGACGACTTCGCGCCGTGCCAGATGTGGCCGCCGATCAGCGCTGGCCGGGTCGACATCCTGCGCGAGACCTGGCTGACCGACCAGCGGTTCACCGCGGTCGAGGTGATGGTCGCGCCGGACGCGTCCGCCCTGATCGCGACCCGGCGCTGACCTCGGTCCCGGGCACGTCGAGCACGACGATGCACCAGGGCAGCAGCAGCTGGACCAGCGGACCGATCGCCACTGCGTAGAGCACCGTGCCGAGGCCGACGACTCCCCCGAGCAGCCAGCCGATGGCCACCACGACGACCTCGAGGCCGGTGCGGACCAGCCTGATCGAGACACCGGTGCGACGATGCAGGCCGGTCATCAGGCCGTCCCGCGGGCCGGGGCCGAACTGGGAGCCGATGTAGAGCGCGGTCGCCAGGGCGTTGAGCACCACCCCGCCCACCATCAGCAGCGCGCGCTGCCACAGCTCACCCGGGGCGTCGAGCACGGCGAGGGCCAGGTCGGCCACCAGACCGACCACGAACGAGTTCGTGACCGTGCCCAGCCCCGGCAGCTCGCGAAGCGGGATCCACAGGAGCAGCACCACCAGGCTCATCACGATGACCGCCGTGCCGATGGTCATCGGGAGGTGCATCGCCATGCCCTGGTGCAGGACGTCCCAGGGGGCGTTGCCCAGGGTGGCCCGGATCATCATCGCGAGCGTGACGCCGTACAGAACCAGGCCGAGGGCGAGCTGGGAGAGCCGCCGTGTGAGCCGTCCTGCCCGGAGCTGGGCGACGGGGCCGAGCCGGGCGAGCTCGCGCACCTGATGGCCCGAGGCTCCCCGGGCGGTCTCGAGGCCGATGTCGCTGGTCATGGCACCAGTCCACCACGAAGTGGTCTGGTTCGAAATAGCCAATCGTGGTTCACTGGCCTCTATGTCGCGCATCCTCGCCGCCTCCCGGATAGCCACTCTGCTCGGAGCGTTCGACCGGCACCCGGCGTACAAGGGTCTGGCCGAGGGCCTGCGGGTGCTGATCACCGACGGCCGGGTGCCGGTCGGTGCCCGGCTGCCCAGCGAGCGGGAGCTCACCGACGCCCTGGCGGTCAGCCGCACGACCGTCACCCGTGCCTACTCAGAGCTGCGCGACCACGGGTTCCTCGTCTCGCGGCAGGGATCGGGCAGCGTGGCCAGCCTGCCCGCCAGCCGTGGTCACCGCGGTGACCACGCACTTCCGCCAGGCGAGCTGCCGGAGGACAAGATCGACCTCACCTGTGCCGCTCCGGTGCCCGGGCCAGGAGTGCTCGCCGCCTACCAGCGCGCCGTCGGCGAGCTGCCTGCCTACCTCGGCGGCACCGGCTACTACCCCTCCGGGCTGCCGCTGCTCCGCGAGGCGGTGGCCGCGTCGTACGACGCCCGCGGACTGCCGACCAGCCCGGGACAGATCATGATCGTGCCGGGCGCGCAGGCGGGTGTCGCGATCGCTGCACGTGCGCTTCTGGCGACCGGCGACCGTGCCGTGGTGGAGAGCCCGACCTACCCCAACGCGATCGCCACCCTGGTCCACTCCGGCGCCCGGGTCGTCGGGGTCGACGTACCTCCCGATGCAGCACGGACCGGGCCGGACACCGAGGGACTCGCGGCCGCCCTGCGGCAGGTGCGTCCGCGCGTCGCCTACCTGATCCCCGACTTCCACAACCCGACCGGGGCGTTGATGGGGCACCTCGGCCGGCGGCAGATCGGCGAGGTGCTGGCGAGCACCCGGACCACCGCCATCATCGACGAGTCGGTGGTCTCACTGGCCCTGGACGGCCAGGCGGTCCCGGCCCCGTTCGCGTCGTACGCCCCGGATGCGGTCAGCGTGGGCAGCCTGAGCAAGCCGTTCTGGGGCGGCCTGCGGATCGGCTGGCTACGGATCCCCCAGGCGCGGGTGGACGCGTTCTTCGGGACCCGGCTCAGTCTCGACCTCGGCGCGGCGTTGCTGGAGCAGCTGGTGGCGGTCGACCTGCTCAGCTGCGCCGACGAGCTGCTCGACCACCGCCGCGCCCAGCTCCGGACCTCGCGCGACGCAGCACTCGCAGCTGTCGCGGAGCACCTGCCCGAGTGGCGGGTGAGCCGGCCGAGCGGCGGCCTGAACCTGTGGTGCGAGCTGCCGCAGGCACTGTCCTCGGCGCTGGTCCCGAAGGCCGCACGACACGACGTGCTGATCGCCGCCGGGCCCAGCTTCGCCCCCGAGGGTGGCCTCGACCGTTTCGTCAGGCTGCCCTACACCCAACCCGCGCACGTGCTGAGCGACGCGATCACCCGTCTAGCCCACGCATGGCGCGAGACACTCGAAGACCCAGGTTTCACGGCCCGGAACGCGCCCACGTTGGTAGCGTGAGCGCCGAGCGCGACTCGGCGCCTTTCCTCCACAACGAACTCGGACACGTGGTCCGGAACGTTGCGAAAACGGGGGTTGGCCATGCAGACGTCGCGAAGGGTCCTGATCCGGACCGGCCTGGTCACCGGGGCCGCAGCGGTCCTCTCGGCTCCTCGGTTCGACACCCGCGCGACCGCCGCGGTCACGCCGCCCCGGACCAACCCGTTCACCCTCGGCGTGGCCAGTGGCGACCCGTTGCCCGACGGCGTGGTGCTGTGGACCCGGCTGGCCGTCACGCCGCTCGCCGACAACGGCAAGGGCGGGATGTCGAGCAGCACCTACACCCTGGCCTGGCAGGTGTCCCGGGACGTGCGCTTCCGCACCCTGTCCCGGTCCGGAACCGTCTATGCCACGTCCGCCAACGCGCACTCGGTGCACGTCGAGGTGAGCGGCCTGCTGCCGGACCGCGTGTACTACTACCGGTTCAAGCTGGGCAGCTACACCTCACCGATCGGGCGCACCCGCACTGCGCCTTCGGTGACCGCCCTTCCCGCTTCCCTCTCGATGTCGTTCGTCTCGTGCGCGCAGTACGAGCAGGGCTGGTTCACCGCGTACCGCCGGCTCGCCGAGGACCAGCCCGACCTGATCCTGCACCTCGGCGACTACCAGTACGAGTACAAGCCCAGCGGACAGGCCGCCAACGTGCGGTCCCATCGTGGTCCCGAGACGGTGACCCTGGCCAACTACCGCCAGCGGCTCGCGCAGTACCACTCCGACCCGGACCTGCAGGCAGCGCACGCGGTCGCGCCGTGGCTGGTGGTCTTCGACGATCACGAGGTCGACAACAACTGGGCCGACGAGATTCCCCAGGATGCCGCGTCGGTGCCGGGCTTCATGGCCCGGAGGGCCGCTGCCTTCAAGGCCTACTACGAGAACATGCCGCTGAGGCGGGCCTCGATCCCCAACGGCCCGGACATGCAGATCTACCGCCGGCTCCAGTGGGGCCGGCTCGCGAACTTCCACATGCTCGACACCCGCCAGTTCCGCAGCGACCAGGCCTGCGGGCTCGGGGATGCGTTCAAGGACTGCGCGGATGCCGACGACCCGACACGCTCGCTGCCGGGTACGGCGCAGGAGCAGTGGCTGGCCGACGGGTTCGCGAGCAGCGCCGCGACCTGGGACCTGATCGGCCAGCAGGTCTTCTTCGGCCGTCGTGACTCGACCGCCACCCCCGACAACACCGTCTCGATGGACGCGTGGGACGGCTACCGCGCTTCTCGTTCCCGGGTGATCGACTCCTGGGTGCAGGCGCAGGTGCGCAACCCGATCGTGCTCTCCGGCGACGTGCACGCCCACTGGGCCTCCGAGGTGCTCTCGGACTTCACGGCGCCGGACTCACCCGTGGTCGGTTCGGAGTTCGTGTGCTCATCGGTGAGCTCCGGCGGCGACGGGTACGACGAGGCGACCGGCCAGCACCCGTGGGCGGCGTACAACCCGAACCTGAGGTTCTGGACCAACCTGCGCGGCTACGTGAACACCAAGATCACGCCCCAGTCGTTCACCGCCGACTACCGCTGCGTGCCGCAGGTCAAGGTGAAGGGTGCGGCGGCGTTCACCCGCGCGAGCTTCGTCGTCGACGACGGCATCCGCGGCATGCGCCAGACCGTCGACAGCCCGAGTGCAGCGCTGAGCAAGCTGGCGCCGCGCACGGACGCGCAGAAGATCCGCGACACCCTCAGGACCGAGTCGCACTGAGACGCGGCCGCGACCACGCATGGTGGACGAGCGGCGAACTTCCAGTTCCACCTCCCGGGGGCGCCGGCGTTGGTAGCGTGACCGCGGGACGCGCCGTCCGGAATGTCCCGCAAACGGGAGTGGCTGGCGCCATGCAGACATCGCGAAGGGTCCTGCTGCGGACCGGTCTGGTGACCGGGACGGCAGCGCTCCTGGCGACTCGCCCGCTCGACACCCGGGCGTCCGCGGCGGCCGTGCCGCCCACGACCAACCCGTTCACCCTCGGCGTCGCCAGCGGCGACCCATTGCCCGACGGCGTGGTGCTGTGGACCCGGCTGGCCGTCAACCCGCTCGCGGACAACGGCCTCGGGGGGATGTCGTCGAGCACCTACCCCGTGCGCTACCAGGTGGCCACCGACGAGCGGTTCACCAAGATCGTCCGGCTGGGCACGGTGGCGGCCACCGCGGCGAACGCCCACTCCGTGCACGTCGAGGTGAGCGGTCTGCTGCCGGGGCGTGTGTACTTCTACCGGTTCAAGCTGGGTCAACACACCTCCCGCACGGGTCGCACCCGCACGGCACCGGAGCTGACCAGCCTCCCCGGCTCGCTCGCGATGTCGTTCGTCTCGTGCGCCCACTACGAGTTCGGCTGGTTCACGGCCTACCGCCGGCTCGCGGAGGACCAGCCCGACCTGATCCTGCACCTCGGCGACTACCAGTACGAGTACCGCGCCAACACCGTCCCGGGCGCCACGCCCCGCAACCACCGCGGTCCCGAGACCGTCACCCTGGCCAACTACCGCCAACGGCTCGCGCAGTACCACGCCGACCCGGACCTGCAGGCCGCCCATGCGGTCGCCCCGTGGGTGGTGGTCTTCGACGACCACGAGGTTGACGACAACTGGGCCGACGAGATCCCCCAGGACACCGCGTCAGTGCCCGGGTTCGTGAACCGGAGGGCCGCGGCGTTCAAGGCCTACTACGAGAACATGCCGCTGCGTCGCGCCTCGATCCCCCAGGGCCCCGACATGCAGATCTACCGCCGGCTCCAGTGGGGCCGGCTGGCGAACTTCCACATGCTCGACACCCGCCAGTTCCGCAGCGACCAGGCCTGCGACGACGGGCTGAAGGCGTGCCCCGCGGCCGACGACCCGGCCCGCTCGATCACGGGAGACACCCAGGAGCAGTGGCTCGCGAACGGTTTCGCCAGCAGCCGCGCGAACTGGGACCTGATCGGCCAGCAGGCGTTCTTCAGCCGTCGCGACACCACCCCGACCGCCGACAACACCGTGTGGATGGACGCCTGGGACGGCTACTCCGCCTCCCGCAACCGGGTGACGACCGCCTGGCGCAACGCACAGGTCCGCAACCCGATCGTCCTCACCGGCGACGTGCACGCCCACTGGGCCTCGGACGTGTACGCCGACTTCAGCACGCCGGGCTCCCCCGTGGTCGGGTCGGAGTTCGTCTGCTCGTCGATCACCGCCGGTGGTGACGGGTACGACGAGCCGACCGGCCGGCACCCGTGGGCGGCGTACAACCCGAACCTGCGCTTCTGGACCAACCTCCGGGGCTATGTGAACACCAGGATCACGCCCGCGTCCTTCGAGGTCGACTACCGCTGCGTGCCGAAGGTCAGCGTCAAGGGCTCCGCGGCGTTCACGCGGGCGACCTACGTCGTGGACGACGGTGTGCGCGGCATGCGGCGCACCTTCGACAACCCCAGCTCCGCCGGCGGAAGCCTCGCGTCGAGGAGTGAGGACCAGAAGATCCGCGACACCCTGACGGCCGAGTCCCACTGACCCGTCGGCGCTACTGCTCGGAGAGGTCGACCCCGCGGACCATGTCGGCGCTGATCGAGTGGCGGATCTCCTCCAGGACGTCGGTCGGAATCGCGGAGTCCACCGAGAGGGCCACCAGCGCCTGGCCACCCTTCTCGGCGCGGGAGACCTGCATGCCCGCGATGTTGACCTGCGCGTCACCGAGGATGTTGCCGACCGTGCCGACCATGCCGGGCCGGTCCTCGTAGGTGAAGAACGCGAGGTGCTCGGTCGGCTCGAGATCCACCACGAAGTCGTTGACCTCGACCAGCCGCTCCTTCTGCGCGATCCCGATCAGGGTGCCGGAGACCGAGACCTGGGTGCCGTCGGCCAGGGTTCCCCGGATGGTGATCAGGTTGCGGTGGTCCGGGCTCTCGGACTCGGTGACCAGCCGGACCTCGGTGCCGCGCTCGGCGGCCAGCAGGGGAGCGTTCACGTAGGAGACCTGGTCCTCGACGATGTCGGAGAACACGCCCTTGAGCGCGGCGAGCTCGAGCACCTTCACGTCGTACTCCGTGATCTCGCCCCGGACCTCGACGTCGAGCTGCTGGGCCACCTCGCCGGCAAGGGCGGTGAAGATGCGTCCGAGCTTCTCCACCAGCGGGATCCCCGGCCGGACGTCCTCGGCGATCACGCCCCCCTGCACGTTGACGGCATCCGGGACCAGCTCTCCGGAGAGGGCGAGGCGCACCGAGCGGGCGACGGCGACCCCTGCCTTCTCCTGCGCCTCGGCCGTGGAGGCACCGAGGTGGGGGGTGGCGACCACGTTCTCGAGCTCGAAGAGGGGCGAGTCGGTGCAGGGCTCCTGCGCGAACACGTCGAGGCCGGCGGCAGCGATGCGTCCGGTCTTCAGCGCGTCGTAGAGCGCCTTCTCGTCGACGATGCCACCGCGGGCCGCATTCACCAGGACCAGCCCGGGTCGGGCGACGGCGAACTGGTCGGCCCCGATCAGGCTCACGGTCTCGGGGGTCTTGGGCAGGTGGACGCTGATGAAGTCGGACTCGGCCATCAGCTCCTCCAGGCTGACCATCCGCACGCCCATCTGGGCCGCACGGCCCGCCTGCACGTAGGGGTCGTAGGCGATCACGTCCATCCCGAAAGCGGCCAGCCGGTGCGCCACCAGGACGCCGATGCGGCCCAGCCCGACGATGCCGACGGTCTTCTCGAACAGCTCGGTGCCGGAGAACTTGCTGCGCTTCCACTCCCCCCGCGTCAGTGCGGCGTGGGCAGGGCTGATGTGACGGGCAGCGGCGAGCATCAGCGCCACGGCCAGCTCAGCGGCGCTCGTGATGTTGGAGGTGGGGGCGTTCACCACCATCACACCGGTCTGGGTGGCCGCCTTCACGTCGACGTTGTCCAGGCCGACGCCGGCACGGGCCACGACCTTGAGCCTCTTGGCGGCCAGCAGGGCCTCCGCGTCGACCGCCGTCGCGGAGCGGACCAGGATGGCGTCGACGTCGGCGATCGCGGCGAGCAGCTCGGCGCGGTCGGCCCCGTCGCAGTGCCGGATCTCGAAGTCCGGACCGAGGGCGTCCACGGTCGCGGGGCTGAGCTCCTCGGCGATGAGTACGACGGGGCGGGCCACTGCCGTGGCAGTCGGGGTGAGCGTCACAACGGTCCTGACGTGAGTGATGGAGATGCGGCCGCACGACGCTGTGCGTCTCTCAGCGTATCCGACCAGTCGACGGCGGGGCCGAACCGTCCGCGGTGTCGCCCGGCTGCACGGGCACCCCAGGACAGGCGAAAGGCCCAGCAAGTATGAGTTGCTGGGCCTTTCTGGTTGACCGGAGAACGGTGACCTTCCGATCGATCACTCTTCTGGTCCGGTCCCGATGATCGTCACCTTCACATCGCAACGAGTCGCCCCGCTGTGAGGACCTTCTCTTCCAAGTGATCCGCTCTCCCCGAAGGGAGTGCGTAAGAGATGTCTATGCCACGCGCAGACGCTCGCGCAAGACCTTTTCGCCCATCACTTCGAGGGATTCTCCGTGCTCGGCGTGTCCTCCACAGAACCTGCCCCGTCGTCCACAGAAGTGACGCTCGGTCCACAGGTTTGGTCCGCGACCTGTGGATTGCCGAGGCCAGCCCGTCACCTCAGACGGCGCACCCGTCGGGCCCGCAGACCTCGTCAGCGTCAGTCCCGACGTGCTCGATCGCGGGACGCGACTCCGCCCAGGCACGTTCGAGGACCTGCACGAAGGTCTCGGCCGGCTGGGCGCCCGAGATGCCGTACCTGTCGTCGATCACGAAGAACGGGACACCGCTCGCACCGAGGGCAGTGGCTTCGCGGACGTCGTGCTCGACGGAGTCGGCGAACTCGTCTCCGGCGAGGACCTGGTCGACCCGTGCGGGATCGAGGCCGGCCTTCTCCGCCGTACGCCGGAGCACGTCGTGGTCAGCGACGTTCTCCGCACGCAGGAAGTAGGACGCCAGCAGTTCCTCCTTGAGCACCGACTGCAGCGCCGGACCGCCCTCGGCGAGTGCGAGGTGCAGCAACCGGTGGCTGTCGACGGTGTTCGCACGCCTGGCCTCGGCGAGCCGGAACAGCAGGCCCTCCTCGGCGGCGACCGCCTCGACGCGGTCGACCATCTGCCGGCCCGCCTCCGGGCCCCCGCCGTACTTCTGGCCGAGGTGCTCCGTCACGGTCTGGTCCGGGATCCGCGGGGAGGACGGGTCGAGCTCGAAGGACCGGTAGACGATCTCGACCTCGTCGCGTCCCGGGCGCCCGGGCCGCGCCACGAACCGCTCGAGCGCCGTCTCGAGGCGACGCTTGCCGATGTAGCACCACGGGCAGACCACGTCGGACCAGATCTCTATCTTCATGGAACGTTCAACCACCTCGCGTCGTGGGATGTTCCCGCGTGCACGTCGCCCTGGCTACCGCTCGGGCGCCTCGGCGCGGGACCCCTAGCCGCCTAGGGGATCAGTCAGGGGTGAGTCCAGCACCCTCCCTGATGTGCCGCGGTGTGATCGCGGCGAGGCTCTGGCCCATGATCACGATCGATTCCCTCACGAAGAGGTACGGCCGCTTCACCGCCGTTGACGATGTCACCTTCACCGCCAGCCCGGGACGGGTGACCGGCTTCCTCGGCCCCAACGGGGCCGGCAAGTCCACGACCATGCGGGTGATGGTGGGGCTCACGCCTCCCACCGCCGGCGGGGTCACCATCAACGGTCGCAGGTACGCCGACCTGCCGAATCCGGGCTTCGAGGTCGGCGTACTGCTCGATGCCTCGGCGCAGCACGCCGGACGGACCGGTCGGGAGATCCTCACGATCGCCCAGCGGACCATGGGGCTGCCCAAGCTCCGCGTCGAGGAGATGCTCGACCGGGTCAGCCTCACCGAGAGCGAGGCGGGTCGACGGGTGCGCAACTACTCCCTCGGCATGCGCCAGCGCCTCGGCATCGCGACCGCGCTGATCGGCGAGCCGCAGGTGCTCATCCTCGACGAGCCGGCCAACGGCCTCGACCCGGCGGGCATCCGCTGGATGCGCGACCTGCTCAGGTCCTACGCCGACCAGGGCGGCACCGTCCTGCTCTCCTCCCACCTGCTCCACGAGATCGAGGTCATCGCCGACGACCTCGTGCTGATCGGCAACGGGCGCATCGTGGCCCAGGGCACCAAGGCGGAGCTGCTGCACGCGGCCGGAACCGTCGTACGAAGTGCTGCCCCGGCCACGCTCTCCGCGTCGCTCGAGGCCGCCGGCGTCGCCAACACGCTGACCCCCGACGGGTCCGTGCGCACCACGGCCGACCCCGAGCGCGTGGGCCAGGTCGCCCTCGCCGCGGGAGTCGCGCTCACCGAGCTCCGGTCCGCCGACGGGGCCGGGCTCGAGGAGATGTTCCTCGAGCTCACCGCAGAGTCACAACGAGAAGGAGCAGCAGCATGAGCACCATCACCGTCGAGCGGGCAGCCGGTCCGGCCGTCGCCACCAGGATGGAGCCGGGCCCGATCCCGCTGACGCGGATCATCGGCGTCGAGCTCCGCAAGATGTTCGACACCCGGTCCGGGTTCTGGTTGATGACCAGCATCGGCATCACTGCCCTGCTCGCGACGGCCGCGGTGATCGCCTTCGCGCCGAACGACGAGCTGACCTTCGAGACCTTCTCGGCCGCCATCGGGTTCCCGATGGCCGTCATCCTCCCGATGATCGCCATCCTCTCGGTCACCAGCGAGTGGAGCCAGCGCAGCGGACTGACCACGTTCACGCTGATCCCCCACCGTGGCCGGGTCATCTGGGCCAAGGCGATCTGCGCCGTGGTCATCGGAGTCGCCTCGATGGTGGTCGCGCTGGTGGTCGGCGCCCTGGGCAACGTGGTCGGGACTCTCATCACCGGGACCGACACGATCTGGAACGTGACGGCCGGCGACTTCTCCCTGATCATCCTCGCCAACGTGCTGGGACTGCTGATCGGCTTCATGCTCGGTGTGCTCATCCGCAACTCGGCGGGCGCGATCGTTGCGTACTTCGTCTACTCGCTGCTGCTGCCCACCGTCTTCGGGATGCTCGCTGCCTTCCAGGAGTGGTTCAGGGACCTGCAGGGCTGGGTCGACTTCAACTACTCCCAGTCGGCGCTGTTCAACGGCGCTCCGACCGGCGAGCAGTGGTCCCAGCTCGGGGTCTCCGGCCTCATCTGGCTGGTCGCCCCGCTCACGGTCGGGGTGTGGCTGGTGCTGCGCTCCGAGGTGAAGTAGCGCGGAGGCTTCTCGTCGCTGCTCTCGCCCGCACCGACGAGAGCTGCCGTCGGCCACGAGAAGTTCTCGTGGCCGACGGCAGCTCTTCTGGATCGGTCGGGACGGCCTCAGCGGCCGGCAGTGCCCTCGACGTAGTCCGAGTCGTGGCTCTTCACCCAGGCCATCAGCTTGCGCAGCTCGCGACCGGTCTCCTCGATCGGGTGCTGCTCACCCTTGGCGCGCAGCTCCTTGAACTCCTTGGCGCCGTTGTCCTGGTCGTCGATGAAGCGCTGCGCGAAGGAGCCGTTCTTGATGTCCTCGAGCACGGCCAGCATGTTGTCCTTCACGTGGGCGTCGATCACCCGCGGGCCGGAGACGTAGTCGCCGTACTCCGCGGTGTCGGAGACCGACCAGCGCTGCTTGGCGATGCCGCCCTCGTACATCAGGTCGACGATCAGCTTCAGCTCGTGCAGGCACTCGAAGTAGGCGACCTCGGGCTGGTAGCCGGCCTCGGTGAGCACCTCGAAGCCGTACTGCACCAGCTGGCTCGCACCACCGCACAGGACCGCCTGCTCACCGAACAGGTCGGTCTCGGTCTCCTCGGTGAAGGTGGTCCTGATGCCGCCGGCGCGCAGACCGCCGATCGCCTTGGCGTAGGAGAGCGCGAGGTCCCAGGTCTTCCCGGAGGGGTCCTTCTCCACCGCGACGAGGACCGGCACGCCGCGCCCGTCGACGTACTCGCGCCGGACCAGGTGGCCCGGCCCCTTCGGCGCGACCATGAAGACGTCGACACCCTCGGGCGGCGTGATGTAGCCGAAGCGGATGTTGAACCCGTGGCCGAAGACGAGCGTGTCGCCCTGCGCGATGTTCGGCTCCACCGACTCGGCGTACAGCTTGCGCTGCACGTGGTCGGGCGCGAGGATCACGATCACGTCGGCCTCCTCCACGGCCTCCGCGGGAGTGAGCACCCGGAGTCCCTCGGCCTCGGCCTTCGCCCGGCTCTTGGAGCCCTCGGGCAGCCCGATGCGTACGTCGACACCGGAGTCACGCAGCGACAGGGAGTGCGCGTGGCCCTGGCTGCCGTAGCCGAGCACCGCCACGTTCTTGCCCTGGATCAGGGACAGGTCGGCATCGTCGTCGTAGAACATCTCAGCCACAGGAAGGCTCCTTCTTGATTGACGTATGGAACAGATCGGATGGAGTTGTGGGGCAATACCTGACGTTGTGGGGTGTTGCATCGGTGCACAACGTCAGGTTTCCCCGGCCGGCCGGGGAAACCTGCGGCCCCTCACCCAGGAATCGCACGGGCCGCAGGCACAGGCACGGGGACCGGTCGCAGGGTGCGCTCGGTGATCGAACGGGGACCGCGGCCGATCGCGACCATCCCGGACTGCACCAGCTCGCGGACGCCGAACGGCTCGATCACGGCGAGGAAGTCCTTGAGCTTGCCGGCGTTGCCGGTCACCTCGATCGTGATCGCCTCGGGTGCCACGTCGACGACCTTGGCGCGGAACAGCTGGACGGCGTCGAGCACCTGGCCGCGGGTCTCGGCGTCGGCCTTGACCTTGACCAGGAGCAGCTCGCGCTCGATCGAGTCGCGGTCCTCGAGCTCGACGATCTTGATCACCTCGACCAGCTTGTTCAGCTGCTTGGTGACCTGTTCGAGCGGGGAGTCCTCGACGCCGACCACGATGGTCATCCGGGAGATCTCCGGGTGCTCGGTCGGACCCACCGCGAGCGAGTCGATGTTGAAGCCGCGGCGGCTGAACAGCCCCGCGATGCGCGCGAGCACACCGGGCTTGTTCTCCACCAGCACCGACAGGGTGTGTGTCGAGGTCACAGGTCGTCCTCCTCGAACTCGGGCGCGAGGTCCCGCGCGTACTTGATCTCGTCGTTGGAGGTGCCTGCCGCGACCATCGGCCACACCATCGCGTCACGCTCGACCCGGAAGTCGACCACCACCGGCACGTCGTTGATCTCCATCGCCTTGTGGATCGTGGCGTCCACGTCGGCCGGGTCGTCGCAGGCCAGCCCCACGGCGCCGTACGCCTCCGCCAGCTTCACGAAGTCCGGCACGCGCTTGGAGTTCAGGTCGGTGTTGGAGTAGCGGCCCTCGTAGAACAGGGTCTGCCACTGTCGCACCATGCCGAGCGACTCGTTGTTGATGATCGCGACCTTGATCGGGATGCCCTCGATCGTGCAGGTGGCCAGCTCCTGGTTGGTCATCTGGAAGCAGCCGTCGCCGTCGATCGCCCAGACGGTGGTGTCGGGGCAGCCGACCTTGGCGCCCATCGCGGCCGGTACGGCGAAGCCCATCGTGCCGAGGCCACCGGAGTTGATCCAGGTGTTGGGGTGCTCGTACTGCACGAAGTGGGTGGCCCACATCTGGTGCTGGCCGACGCCGGCGACATAGATCGCCTCGGGGCCGGCGATCGCACTCAGCCGCTCGATGACGTACTGCGGCGCGAGGCCCTCCGCGGGGGCGTCGTACCCGAGCGGGTACTGCATCTTCACCCCGGCCAGGAACTTGACCCAGCCCTCGTAGTCACCGGTCGTGCCCTGGTCCTGCTCGGCCTGGAGCGCGACGACCAGGTCCGAGATCACCTCCCGTGCGTCGCCCACGATCGGGACGTCGGCGACCCGGTTCTTGCCGATCTCAGCGGGGTCGATGTCGGCGTGGATCACCTTGGCGCCGGGGGCGAAGCTGTCCAGGTTGCCGGTCACCCGGTCGTCGAACCGGGCTCCGAGACTGATGATCAGGTCACTCTTCTGCAGACCGGCGACCGCGGCGACGGTGCCGTGCATGCCGGGCATGCCGAGGTGCTGCGGGTGGCTGTCGGGGAAGGCGCCGCGAGCCATCAGCGTCGTCACGACGGGGATGCCGGTCAGCTCGGCCAGCAGGCGCAGCTCCTTGGCGGCGCGCGCACGGATCACGCCGCCGCCGACGTAGAGCACCGGGCGGCGCGACTCCAGGATCAGCCGGGTGGCCTCACGGATCTGCTTGGAGTGCGGCCGAGTGACCGGACGGTAGCCGGGCAGGTTGAGCTCGGTGGGCCAGCGGAAGGTCGTCTGCGCCTGCAGCGCGGACTTGGCGACGTCGACCAGGACCGGGCCGGGACGACCGGTCGAGGCGATGTAGAAGGCCTCGGCCACGACGCGCGGGATGTCGTCGGGGTTGGTCACCAGGAAGTTGTGCTTGGTGATCGGCATCGTGATGCCGCGGATGTCGGCCTCCTGGAAGGCGTCGGTGCCGATCGCCGCGGCCGGGACCTGCCCGGTCACCGCGACCATGGGCACGGAGTCCATGTAGGCGTCCGCGATCGGCGTCACCAGGTTGGTGGCGCCCGGGCCGCTGGTCGCGATGCACACGCCGACCTTGCCGGTGGCCACGGCGTAGCCCTGCGCCGCGTGGCCCGCGCCCTGCTCGTGACGGACCAGGATGTGTCGGATCCTGGAGTCGTAGAGGGGGTCGTACGCCGGCAGGATCGCGCCTCCCGGAATGCCGAAGATGTTCTCGGCGCCGGCACTCTCCAGGGACTTGATCAGGCTCTGCGCACCGGTCATCGCCTCGGCGCTCGCGGTTCCCTGCTCAGACATCTGCACATCTTCTCTGTCGCTGTTCCGGCCAACAAAAAACCCCCCGAGCCTTTCGGCGGACGAGGGGTCGACGCGTGGGGCTCGGGCCTGGGCCCTCAGCTCACGCGTCTGGTGCGTACGAGAATCTCACAACGCATGGGCACAAGAATGCCCCCGCACCGTCCGCGGCTCAACTCAGTGTGCCACCCGTCCCGGATCGTGGGACGGGTGACCGCATTCTGGCAGGCGCCGGAGCCTCAGTCCCTGGACTCCCAGGTGCAGATGCACGCCTGGTTGCCCTCCGCGTCGGCCAGGACCCAGAAGGCCGGCGCACGCTCGTCGCTGACCAGGGTGCCGCCGGCGTCCACCGCCGCCTTGATCCGCTCCTGCGCGACGTCGTGGGGAACACTCACGTCGAGGTGCCAGCGCTGCCGGTCCGCAGCGTCCGAGTCGGTCTCCTGGAACCAGACGCTCGGCGCGCGAGCGGCACGGTCGGTGACCTCGTCGTCCTTGGCCTCGTAGCCGAGGATCGCGGCCCAGAAGGGCTTGATCTTCTCGAGGTCAGGGGTGTCCAGCGCCAGCTCCAGCACGTCGGGCGCCGCTGCGCCGGCGTTCACCCCGGCCTCGGTCGCGAGCTCGCTGATCCTGCGCGCGAGGCGGATGTCGCGGGCGGTGATCGCGTTGACGTCGTGGCTCCTCAGGGAGACGGTCAGGTGCGGGTAGCGCAGGTCGACGTCGGGGTGGTGGTTGGCCTCGTCGGCGACCTTCGCGATCTCGGTGACCAGAGCAGCGCCCCGGTTGAAGTCGCCGGTCTCGAACCGCACGATGAGTCGGTCCAGGACCTTGCGCCAGCCGTCCAGCCCCTCGTCGTGGATCTCCTGGCCGCGCAGCGGCTTCTTGTCTGCCTCGTCGATGCTCATCACTCAGCTCCTTCTCGTGGTGTCCAGGGCCGTCAGCTGCCGGCCGCCGTGGTCGAAGTTGGTCGGGTCCAGCCAGCGCGCGAACGCCGTCCGGACAGCTGGCCACTCGTCGTCGGTGATCGAGAACCAGGCCGTGTCGCGGTTCCGGCCCTTGTAGACGACGGCGTTGCGGAAGACGCCCTCGAAGGTGAAGCCCAGCCGTGCGGCCGCACGTCGCGAGGGCTCGTTGAGGGAGTCACACTTCCATTCATATCGCCGCAGCCCGACAACGTCGAACGCGTGCGCCGCCATCAGGTACATCGCCTCGGTCGAGGCGGTCGTGCGCTGCAACGCTGCCGACCAGGAGATGTTGCCGACCTCTGCCGTTCCCATCCGGTGGTCGATCCGCATCCACGTCGCGACCCCCACGGGCGTGCCGTCCGGCAGCAGGACGGCGACGGGGACCGCGTCGGGCAGTGCGTGCAGCCGCGCGAGGTAGGCCGCGAAGGTCTCCTGGTCCGCGAACGGGCCGGCCGACATGTAGGTCCAGATCTCCGGCGGCGACCTGACGCAGAGGGCGGCGTACAACCCGTCGACGTGGGAGTCGGCGAGCGGCTCGAGGCGGCAGGTGCTCCCATGGAGGGTGACCGGGGCCAGCGGCACCCCGGGTGTCCAGGGGACCGGGTCGCCGACCGGCTGGCCGTACTCGTTCACGGGCACGGTACGAGCCTATGGTGAGGGAATGACGGAGTCTCCCCTGGTGCGACTGGTGCGCGAATCGGTGATCGGCGAGGACCACGTCATGCGCACGCCGTACGGCGATCGGCGGGTGACCTACGCCGACTACACCGCTTCGGGCCGGGCGCTGTCCTTCATCGAGGACTTCATCCGCGACGAGGTCCTGCCGAGCTACGCCAACACCCACACCGAGTCCAGCGGGACGGGCCTGCAGACCACCCGACTGCGCGAGGACGCGCGCCGGATCATCCACGAGGCCGTCGGGGGCGACGACGAGACGGTCGTGATCTTCGCCGGGTCCGGCACCACGGGCGCGATCTCGAAGCTGATCGGCGTCCTCGGGCTGCGGATCCCCTCGACGATGGAGGACCGGCACGCGCTGCTCCAGCACATCCCCGCGTCGCAGCGACCGGTCGTGTTCATCGGTCCCTTCGAGCACCACTCCAACGAGATCCCGTGGCGGGAGTCGATCGCCGACGTGGTGGTCATCCCGCAGGACGCCGACGGCCACATCGACCTCGAGGTGCTGCGTTCCGCACTGGTCGCCCACGCCGACCGCCCGTTGAAGATCGGCTCCTTCTCCGCCGCCTCCAACGTGACCGGCATCGTCTCGGACACGGTCGGCCTCTCGGTCCTGCTCCACGAGCACGACGCCCTGTCGTTCTGGGACTTCGCGGCCGCAGCGCCGTACATCGACATCGAGATGTGCGTGCGCGGCGCACAGCACCCGCTCGCCTACAAGGACGCGATCTTCCTGTCGCCGCACAAGTTCATCGGCGGCCCGTCCACCCCCGGCGTCCTGGTCGCGCGCCGCGAGCTGTTCGGCAACCGGGTCCCGGACGCTCCGGGAGGCGGCACCGTCTCCTACGTCAACGACACCGAGCACGCCTACCTGCCCGAGCCGGAGCATCGCGAGGAGGGCGGGACGCCGGCGATCATCGAGTCGATCCGCGCCGGCCTGGTCTTCCAGCTCAAGCAGGCAGTCGGCGTGGAGACGATCCGGGCGGCCGAGGAACGCTTCCTGGACCGCGCCGTGGCCGCGTGGCGCGACGAGCCGTCCATCGAGATCCTCGGGAACCTCGACGCCGACCGCCTCTCGATCGTCTCGTTCGTCGTACGCACACCGTCCGGCGCCTACCTGCACCACAACTTCGTGGTCGCCGTGCTCAACGACCTGTTCGGGATCCAGTCGCGCGGGGGTTGCTCGTGTGCCGGCCCCTACGGCCACCGCCTGCTCGGCATCGACATCGAGCGCAGCCACGAGTTCGAGCGCGAGATCACCGGCGGCTGCGAGGGGATCAAGCCGGGGTGGGTCCGGGTCAACTTCAACTACTTCCTCTCCGACGCCGTCGCCGACTACATCGTCGAGGCGGTCCGACTGGTGGCCCGGGACGGATGGCGACTGCTCGGCGACTACCGGTTCGACACCGCCACCGGGATCTGGACCCACCGCGACGGAGTGGTGGAGCCACCGCTCCGGCTCGGCGACATCACCTATGACGACCAGGGCATGCACGCTCCGACCTCGCACCTCGCCGACGACGAGTCCCTGCTCCAGCAGCATCTCGCCGACGGCGCCAAGATCCTGGCCGAGGCGTCCGAACCGGACCTCACTCCCCCGGTCAGCCTGAGCGTGGACTTCGAGCACCTGCGCTGGTTCGACCTGCCGGCGGCCTCGGTGGAGTGAGAGACGAGGTACGCCGTCGGTCCGGCGGGCACCTCGACCCGCAGATCTCCGGAGTCTTCGACGAACCCGCGCGCGAGGTTCTCGGCGCCCTCGACACCGATGACCTGCTGGTCGAGGTGGTCCGTCGCGACCCCGGGTCGCCGCAGCTGCGAGGTCGTGGCCGCAGGAGCTGACCGAGCAGGCGTCGGCCGCTGCCCTCCTGCACAACCTGGGCTGTGTCGTCGTACCCAGCTCCGTGCTCGACCGACCTGGAGGACCCGGCGTCGCCGACCGCGAACGCATCCGGCTCCAGGGGTACTGGGCCCGCCGCATCCCGCAGCGGTGCCGTTCAGCCGCTTCGAGGTGCTCGACATGATGGGCAGCTCCGGCGATGAGGCACTTTGCCGACGCCGACGCCGCCATGCACACCGCGCGGCGATGGGGTAGCCAGCTCCGTCGCTACCCTCGGCCCATGCCAGTCGTGAAGATCAACGCCATCTCCGTCCCGCCGCAGGCCCACGAGGAGCTGGAGAAGCGGTTCTCCGACCGAGCCCACAGTGTCGACGGAACGCCTGGCTTCCTCGGCTTCCAGCTGTTGCGGCCGGTCAGGGGCGAGGACCGCTACTTCGTGGTCACCCAGTGGGCGGACGAGGAGTCCTTCGCCGCCTGGCGCGACGGCCCCGCGATCGAGGCGCACTCCGGGGAGCGGGCCAGGCCGGTGTCCTCGGGGGCGGACCTGCTCGAGTTCGAGGTCGTGATGGACGTGCGCCCCACCAGCTGACTCAGGGCAGGACCAGCCGACCGACCTCGCCGGGGTTGGTCGCGATCTCCCAGCGGAACCCGTCCGGGTCGGCGAAGTAGCCGGTGTAGCCGCCCCACTCGCGGTGCTGCGGCCCGCTCACCTCGGCGCCGATCGAGGCAGCCAGCGCGAGGACCTCGTCCACCTCGGCCTCGGTGGCGACGTTGTGCGCGAGGGTGATCGGCACCGCGCCCTGACCGCGCCTGATCGGACCGACCTCGGACTCGAAGCCGTCCTCGGACCAGAGCGAGAGAACGACCTTGTCACCCACCCTGATCATCAGCACCTCGCCGGGGACGAACAGCTCCGGCTCCCAGCCCAGCCCGTCGACGTAGAACCCGCGCGTGCGCTCGAGGTCGGCCACGGCCAGGGTCACGAAGCTGATGCGCTGGTCCATGTCACCAGCCCAGGCACGGGGCGCCGCAGGTTGCCGGGACGGCCACGACGCGCACCCGGATCGGTGGGCGGCGTCCGCGAGGGTCACAGGGTGCCGTCGGCGAGCAGCCGCGTCGAGCTTGGCGTAGCCGTCGTTGATGCCGACCTCCATGCCGCTGGACAGCATCGCGTCCCGCGCCTCGAGGCTGTCCACGAGCGAGGTCGCGTGCATGCGGGTGCGGCCCTCGCCCAGGTCCTCGAACCACATGGTCTCCAGGGAGACCCCGTCGGGGAATCCGTCGTAGGTGAACGTCTGCACGAGCCGGTCGTCGCGGACCTCGTGGAAGCAGCCGTGGAACGCGTACTCGTCGTCCCCGAGCGTCATGACGTAGCGCCAGCTGCCGCCAGTGTGGGCGTCCCAGTGGAGCACGCGGGCGTCCATGCCGTGCGGGCCGATCCACTGCACGAAGAGCTCGGGGTCGGTGTGCGCCCGGAGCAGCTGCGCAGCGCTGGCCCGGAATTCGCGGGTCATCGTGATCAACGGCAGGTCCGGGTCGGCCTCGATCGTGGTGGTGCCGTCCTCGGTCTTCATCGTGGTGTTCATGATGCGGCTCCTCGTGTGGTGTCGGGTGATTCGTCATTTCCTGTGGTGCCTTCTGCTTCGTTCATGGCGGCCAGCACCGCGTCGAGGCGTTGGTACCTCTCCTCGGCTTCGCGCCGGTAGCGCTCGAGCCACTTGGTCATCAGGTCGAACACCTCCGCCTCGAGATGCACCGGTCGGCGCTGCGCGTCCCTTCCCCTGCTGACCAGGCCCGCCGTCTCGAGCACCTTCAGGTGCTTGGAGACCGCTTGCACACTCACGTCGTACGGCGCGGCGAGCTCGTTGACGGTCGCGTCGCCCGCGCACAGGCGGGCCACCATGTCGCGGCGGGTCGGGTCGGCCAGTGCGGCGAACACCCGGGACAGCTGATCCGGCATCTCACGTCCTCAACTGATTGGTTGAATACGTCGAGGTTAGGCCAGCCAGGCGTCGTGGTCAACCGTTTGGTTGAAGAAGTTCTGGATTGCCCGCGGCGGCGTACTCCCCCACCAGGTCTGCCACTTCCCCCTTGTTGCAACGCGGGGGAAGTGGTGGTTTCACTGGGGACCCAGTGAAACTGCCACCGCCCCCCACCACCAAGCCCTACCCGCAGACAGCCCCGTGCGCGGCGGACTGGACGAGCTTGGCGTACTTCCCGAGGACGCCCTTGGTGTACTTCGGCGCGTTCGGGGTCCAGCCGTCCTTGCGGGCGGCGAGCTCGGAGTCCTCGATCGCGACGTCGAGCGTCCGGCCGGACACGTCGAGGGTGATCTGGTCACCGTCGCGCACGAACGCGATCGGGCCGCCGTCGACGGCCTCCGGGGCGATGTGCCCCACGCACAGGCCGGTCGTGCCTCCGGAGAACCGGCCGTCGGTGACCAGCAGGACGTCCTTGCCGAGGCCGGCGCCCTTGATGGCGCCGGTGATCGCGAGCATCTCGCGCATCCCGGGTCCGCCCTTGGGTCCCTCGTAGCGGATCACCACCACGTCACCCGCCGTGATCTGGCCGGCCTCGAGGGCGTCCATCGCGGCACGTTCGCCGTCGAAGACGCGGGCGGTGCCGGTGAAGGTCGAGTCGTCGAACCCGGCCGACTTCACCACGGCGCCGTCGGGCGCGAGCGAGCCACGCAGGATGGTCAGGCCACCGGTCTTGTGGATCGGCCGGTCAAGGGTGCGGAGCACCTCGCCGTCGAGCCCGGCCGGGGCCAGCGCCTCGAGGTTCTCGCGCATGGTCCTGCCGGTGACGGTGAGGCAGTCGCCGTGCATCAGGCCGGCGTCGAGCAGGGCCTTCATCACCACCGGGATGCCGCCGATCTTGTCGACGTCGTTCATCACGAACCGGCCGAACGGCTTGAGGTCGCCGAGGTGGGGCACCTTGTCGCCGATGCGGTTGAAGTCGTCGATGGTCAGCTCGACCTCGGCCTCACGGGCGATCGCGAGCAGGTGGAGGACGGCGTTCGTGGAGCCGCCCAGCGCCATCACCACGGCGATCGCGTTCTCGAAGGCCTCGAGCGTCAGGATCTGCCGAGCGGTGATCCCCTGGCGCAGCATCTCCACCACGGCCTCACCCGACCGGTGCGCGAACCCGTCGCGACGTCGATCGACGGCCGGAGGCGCTGCCGAGCCGGGCAGGCTCATCCCGAGCGCCTCGGCGACGGCGGCCATCGTGTTGGCGGTGTACATGCCGCCGCACGCACCCTCGCCGGGACAGATCGCGCGTTCGACGCGGTCGACCTCCTCGCGCGTGATCTTGCCCGCGAGGCACGCACCCACGGCCTCGAAAGCGTCGATGATCGTCACGTCCTGCCCGTCGACCTGGCCGGGCATGATCGAGCCGGCGTAGAGGAAGACGCTCGCGAGGTCGAGCCGCGCTGCCGCCATCAGCATGCCGGGCAGGGACTTGTCGCAGCCGGCGAGGAGCACCGAGCCATCGAGGCGCTCGGCCATCATCACGGTCTCCACGGAGTCCGCGATCACCTCACGCGAGACGAGCGAGAAGTGCATCCCCTCGTGGCCCATCGAGATGCCGTCGGAGACCGAGATCGTGCCGAACTCGAGCGGGTAGCCGCCAGCGGCGTGCACGCCGTTCTTGCTCGCCTTGGCCAGCCGGTCCAGCGAGAGGTTGCACGGGGTGATCTCGTTCCAGCTCGAGGCGACCCCGATCTGCGGCTTCGCCCAGTCGTCGTCCCCCATCCCGACGGCGCGGAGCATCCCCCGCGCGGCGGCCTTCTCGAGGCCGTCGGTCACGTCGCGCGAACGGGGTTTGATGTCGGGGGCGCCTGAGGCCGGATCACTCATGGGCCGAGCGTACTTCGCCTCCTGGGCCCGCAAGTGGCTAGTGTCACTGCGCCGAACGGCGCGGGACCCTAGCCTTGGGTGGTGACGACTCCTCACACGGCCCAGCAGAGCGGCCCGGCACACAGTGTTGCCTGGTCCGACTACGACGCTGTCCTCTTCGACCTCGATGGTGTGATCACCCCGACCGCCGTGGTGCACATGCGCGCGTGGGCCGAGATGTTCAACGAGTTCCTCACCGAGTACGCCGCGGCGCACCCGGAGGCCGACGCCGACACCTCGCCGTACGACGACTCGGACTACTTCGCCCACGTCGACGGCAAACCGCGCTACGACGGCGTCAGGGACTTCCTCTCCTCGCGCGGCATCGACCTGCCGGAGGAGGGGCCAGTCGACTCCGGCCCGACGGTGCAGGTCCTGGGCGATCGCAAGAACGACGCCTTCAACCACGTGCTGGAGCGCGACGGAGTCACGGCGTACCCCGGCTCGGTGGCACTGCTCGACCACCTGCGCGAGCTCGGCCTGCCCGTCGCAGTGGTGTCGAGCTCGGCCAACGCCCCGGCGGTGCTGGACGCTGCCGGGCTGTCCGACCGGTTCCGGACCGTGGTCGACGGTCGGGTGGCCGGAGAGCTCGGCCTGGCCGGCAAGCCCGCGCCGGACACGTTCCTGCACGCCGCCACCGTGCTCGGCGCGACCCCGGCGAAGGCCGTCGTGCTCGAGGACGCCGTCTCCGGCGTGCGCGCCGGCCGCGCGGGTGACTTCGGTCTGGTCATCGGCGTCGACCGGGGCGCAGGAGCCGAGACGCTGACCGAGGCGGGCGCCGACGTGGTCGTCCCCGACCTGGCCGAGACGTTGCCGCAGCGGGCCGGGGGGTCCTCGTGAAGAGCAGGCGGATCACCAGCGACCCGATGGACAGGGGGCGGTTCCCCATCGACCCGTGGCGCTTCGTCGAGCTCGACCACAGCCCCGACGAGCTCGGGGTGAACGAGACGCTCTTCACCGTCGCCAACGGCTATCTCGGGATGCGCGGCAACCCGGAGGAGGGCCGGGACGCCTACGAGCACGGCACCTTCATCAACGGCTTCCACGAGACCTGGGACATCCGGCACGCCGAGGCCGCGTTCGGCTTCGCCCGCACCGGCCAGACGATCGTCAACGTTCCGGACTGCAAGCTGATGAAGGTCTACGTCGACGACGAGCCGCTGACCCTGGGCACGGCGGACCTCGAGCACTACGAGCGCTCGCTCGACTTCCGCGACGGCGTGCTGCGTCGCAGCCTGGTGTGGCGGACCCCCTCGGGCAAGAGGGTGAAGATCGACTCGACCCGGATGGTGTCGATGACCCAGCGGCACCTGGCGCTGCTGACCATGGAGGTCACCATGCTCTCCGGTGACGCACCGATCGTGATCTCCTCGCAGCTGCTGAACCGGCAGGACGGCAAGGACGAGTACCACGACAGCGTCCATGCGATGGGTGAGCACGTGGACCCTCGCAAGGCCTCGAGCTTCACCGAGCGGGTGCTGGTCCCCCAGCTGCACTACGCCCGTGCGGACCGGATGCTGCTGGGCTACCGCTGCGCGAAGTCGATGATGACGATCGCCGTCGGCGCGGACCACCGCATCGAGACACCCGACGAGGTCGAGACGATCCTCCGCGAGGAGGAGGACCTCACGAAGATGACCTTCCGGATCGAGGCGTACGCCGGTCACACCGTCCGCCTCGAGAAGGCGGTCGCCTACCACACCTCGCGCGGCGTACCCGTCCGCGAGCTGGCCGACCGCTGCGACCGCACCCTGGACCGGGCCACCCGCCACGGTGTGGCGCACTACCTCGAGGAGCAGCAGGCGTGGTTCGCCCGGTTCTGGGAGGCCGCCGACGTCGAGATCGAGGACGAGGGCCTCCAGCAGGCGATCCGCTACAACATCTTCTCGCTGGCCCAGGCCAGTGCCCGTGCCGACCAGCAGGGCGTGCCCGCCAAGGGCGTGACGGGGTCGGGCTACGAGGGGCACTACTTCTGGGACTCCGAGGTCTACGTCGCACCGTTCCTCAGCTACACCCAGCCCGACGCGGCCCGCAACCTGCTGCACTTCCGGACCCGGATGCTCCCGGCTGCCCGCTACCGCGCTCGCGAGATGGCCCAGGCCGGCGCCCTCTTCCCGTGGCGCACGATCAGCGGCGAGGAGGCCTCTGCCTACTACGCGGCCGGCACCGCCCAGGTGCACATCGACGCCGACATCGCCTACGCGCTCGCGCAGTACGTCGCCGCCACCGACGACTGGGGATTCCTGGTCCGCGACGGCATCGACATCCTGGTGGAGACCTCCCGGATGTGGGCCGAGCTCGGCTTCTGGCGCAGCAACGGCACGCCCTCGTTCCACATCCACGGCGTGACCGGGCCCGACGAGTACACCACCGTGGTGAACAACAACCTGTTCACCAACGTGATGGCCCGCTACAACCTGGAGCAGGCCGCCACTGCGGTGGAGCGGATCCGGGTGGAGCATCCCGACGAGTACGCCGCCCTGGTGACCAGGCTGGACCTCGCCGAGGACGAGGTCGCGAAGTGGCGCGCCTGTGCCGCCGGGATGACGATCCCCTTCGACGAGGGACTCGGCATCCATCCGCAGGACGACTTCTTCCTCGACCGCGAGGTGTGGGACCTCTCCCAGACCCCGGACGAGCTTCGACCCCTGCTGCTGCACTACCACCCGCTGGTGATCTACCGGTTCCAGGTGCTCAAGCAGGCCGACGTGGTGCTGGCGCTGTTCCTCCAGGGGGACCGGTTCACCCCGGAGCAGAAGCGCGCCGACTTCGAGTACTACGACCCGATCACCACCGGCGACTCGACCCTGTCCGCCGTCGTGCAGTCGATCATCGCGGCCGAGGTCGGCTACCACGACGTGGCGCTCGACTACTTCCTCCAGGCGCTCTACGTGGACCTCAAGAACCTGCACGGGAACACCGTCGACGGACTCCACGTCGCCTCGACGGGCGGGGTCTGGAGTGCCCTGGTGTTCGGATTCGCTGGGATGCGCGACCGCAACGGGAAGCTGTCCTTCGACCCCCGCCTGCCGGCGTCCTGGCCCTCGCTGAGGTTCCCGATCACCTGGCGGGGATCGCGGCTGCGGGTCGTGCTCACCCAGGACGAGCTCGCGATCAGCGTCGAGAGGGCCGGGGAGGCCGAGGTCCGCCTGGTCGTGCGCGGGGAGGAGTACGTCGTCGGTGCCGAGTCACCGTTGCGGGTGCCGCTCGAGGACCAGGGCGACCGGATCGACGGCCTGCTCGGCAACAAGCCGATCCTCGGCGGCACCCGCTCGGACGGCACCAGGATCACCGCGGGCGTCCCCGAGCCGATCGCCTTCGCGGAGCTGGCGAGCACCGAGCTCGAGCACTACGACCTGCCGCCGGCCGGTCCCCACGCGATCCAGAGCTGACTTTGGAGCGGGCTGCGGGCTCAGAACGCCGCGGCACGCACCGCCATCACGTCCGGCAGGTCGGCCACCACCAGCGACCACGAGTCACCGGCGTCGGTGCTTCCCCACACGGCACCGTTGCGGGCGCCGAAGTAGAGGCCCGGGGAATCGTGCGCGTCCATGCACATCGCGTCCCGCATCACCGCGACGTAGAACGCGTCGGGAAGCCCCTCGCCGAGCTCGGTCCAGGTCTCGCCCGCGTCCCTGGACCGCCAGACCCTGGCCTTCGCGTCGGGCGGGTAGCGCCGTTCGCCACCGATGATCGGGAAAACGTGGACGGTGTCCGGCTCGTGAGGGTGCACCACGATCGCGAACCCGAAGTCGGCGGGCAGTCCGTCGGCGATCGACTCCCAGGTGCCGCCCTCGTCGTCGGAGCGATAGACACCGCCGTGGTTCTGCAGGTAGAGCCGCTCGGGGCGCGAGGGGTGGCGGGCCACCTTGTGCACGCACTGCCCGAACTCGGGGTACTGCTCGCCCTCGGGCAGGAAGTCGGCGCGGATCCCGTTGTTGCGAGGAGACCAGGACCGGCCTCCGTCCGTCGTCCGGTAGACGCCGCCCGTGGAGATGGCGACCGTCACCGAGTCGGGGTCCGCCGGGTGCGGCAGGATCGTGTGGAAGGCCTGCCCGCCGAAGCCGGCCCCCCACTCCGGCCGGTGCGGGTGGTCCCAGAGAGCCCGCTCCAGCTCGAAGGTCTCGCCGCCGTCGGTGGACTTCCACACGGCGCCGGGCTCCGTGCCGGCGTACACGACGTCCCGGTCGGCGCCCGGGGCCAGCTGCCAGATCCGCTCCACGCTCGCGTCGGCGTCGTCGGGGAAGCGGACGCCCCCGTCGGCGGCCTCGGTCCACGTCTCCCCCAGGTCGTCGGAGTGACGCACGCGCGGTCCGAGCCACATGGAGGAGGCGCCCGCGAGCAGCCTCGGCCGCTCGCCGCGGGTGTCGACCATGCAGGAGTAGACCTCCTCCATGTCGAAGTGCGGCCCGGTCCACGTCCAGTCGGCACGCGCCTCGTCGGACAGACCGATCCACAGGCCCTTGCGGGTCCCGACCATCAACACCGTCTGCTTGCCCACCACAGCCTCCTCGCTTATTCCTATTAGGAACACTATCCTGATCGGACCATGGGTCAAGACCTCTCGCGGGACCAACCTCGTGATTTGCCGATGACGGCGTACGCGCTGCTCGGCCTGTTGACCTTCGGTGAGCCGCTGACCGGCTACGAGCTCAAGCAGCGAGCCGACCGAACCCTGCGCTACTACTGGGTCTCGCCGGCGATGAGCCAGGTCTACTCCGAGCTCGAACGGCTGCACGACCTCGGACTGGTACGTCGCCACGAAGAGGACCGCACGACGTCGTACTCCCTGACCGGGGCGGGAACCGAGACCCTCACCGGCTGGCTGCGCGACACCCCCGCCGGGTTTCCGGTGCTCAAGCACCCGGTCGCGCTACGACTCATGCTGGGGGCGTTGGTGGACCCCGGCTCGGTGACCGCGATGCTGCGCGAGCACCTCGTGGCACTGGAGCAGGAGCGCGCCGACCTGGAGAAGGTGCGCGTCTCCCTGCAGGGGTCCGACGCACCGGGCGATCCCCACCGCTACCCCGCACTCGTCGCGCACTGGGGCCTTTCCTACTTCGACCACGAGCGCACCATCATCGAGGACCTGCTGCTCCGGATCGACGAGGGAACCTGAGCGCGAACCGTTCGGGGGCTGCGCCCCCCACAAATGTGGGATCGGAACGTTGAGATCGCCGATTCAGACGTCACGATCCAACATTTGTGGGGTTGCGGCACCAGGGAGACCGAACGCAGCCACCCACGCGCGACCTTCCCGTGGCAGCGAACTCCCGCAGGCCCTCGGGGTCGGCGACAAGGGTGCCTCGTACCTCCCGAAGACCGCGACGTTCTGACCTCAGCGACTGTTCACGCACACGTCACACTGACGTGACTCCCCGGACTCCGCGGTTGCCTACGGTCTTGCCACGAAGCGTCGAGCACCCGGCTTACTTGGGAGGCCATCATGAAGCAGATCATCGAGCCGATGCTGCGGCCACTGTCGATGTGGGCCGAGCAGAGCCAGCGGCAGGCCTGCCGCAACGCGATGGTCGCCTCCACCGCACTGACCGAGGGCCGGCGCGAGCGCGACGAGGTCGAGGAGTTCATCCAGGTGACCCTCGCCCGGCGCCGGCCCACGGCAGGGGACGAGTCGCCCCGGCCTGGCAGCGGCCCGGTGATCTGAGCCACCAATCCGTCTCGCCGGGTCCCCGCTGGGGCACACTTCCGGCATGGCCACCACCGCTGTCCCCCTGCGCGTCGCCCCGTCCGCCGACGACGGGCTGGCGCTGCGGTACTTCCCCGTCACCAGCCAGGACGGCACCCGGCTGCAGGCGTGGACCAACGACGTCGCCGGACCGACGGTGCTGCTCTGCAACGGCCTCGGCACCAACCCCTACGCCTGGCCCGCCCTCCTGGACCCCGACTGCGGCGTCCGGGTGATCTCCTGGAACCACCGCGGCACCGGCGGGTCGCAGCGCCCGGCCGACCCCAGCCGGGTCGAGGTCGACCACTTCGTCGAGGACGCCGTCGCGGTGATGGAGGAGGCAGGCGTCCACGTCGTGCGTGCTGATGGGCTGGTCCATCGGGGTGAACACGATGTTCGAGCTCGCCGTCACCCACCCAGAGCGGGCGACCGGACTGTTCGCCGTCGGCGGAGTCCCCGGCGACACCTTCGCCTCGATGGGTGCGCCGATCCTCCTCCCGCGCCCGCTGCGCAAACCGGTCACCGTGAACCTCGCCCGGCTGTTGAAGCTGGCGGGCAGGCCGCTCACCGAGGTGGCGAAGCGGCTCCCGGTCGGGCAGCTGACCTACGAGCTGATGTCGCACTCCGGCTTCATGCTGCCGATGCCGGACCCGCTGATGGCCCGGCGGGCGATCAGGGAGTTCCTCAGCACTCCGATCGACTGGTACATGCACCTCGCCCTGCACTCCTCGCTGCACCGACGGGTCTCGCTGCGCGACATCGACGTCCCGGCCAGCTTCGTCGCCGGGAGGTACGACGTCCTCGCCTCGTCCCACGACATGAGGACGGCGGCCGAGCGGATCACCGGCGCCGAGTACCAGGAGCTGCGAGCGACCCACTTCATCGCGATGGAGAAGCCCGACGAGGTCCACGAGGCGCTGCTCGACCTGCTCGACCGCGTCCCGGAGTAGGGCCCCCTCGCTAGTCTCGCGACATGCTTCTCGTCCGCGGAGCGCGCCCGACCAGGCTTCTGGCCGCGCTCCTGATCGTCGCCGGCTTCGGCCTCGCCGCCTGCGGTGGCGACGCGTCGCCCCAGGCAGGCGAGACTCCCGAGCCGGCCCCGGCGCAGACCTCGAGCCCGCAGGAGACCGATTCACCCTCCGGGTCACCTTCTGGGTCACCTTCTGCGCCGGACGCCCCGGCCCGGTCGGCCCCCCGGGTGATCGGCACCGTGGCCCGCAACCTCGAGGTGCCGTGGGGGATCGCGTTCCTGCCCGATGGCACGGCGTTGGTCACCGAGCGCGACAGCGGCCGGGTCTTCCAGGTAGGCGCGGGGAAGGTCGACGAGGTCGGCCTGGTCGAGGAGGCCGAGGCCGGGGGCGAGGCCGGACTGCTCGGCGTCGCCGTGTCACCGTCCTTCGAGCGGGACCGGCGGGTCTTCCTCTACGCCACCGCCGCGGCTGACAACCGGGTCTTCCGCACCACCTTCGAGAACGGCCGGCTGGGCCGGCTGCGCCCGATCCTCACCGGCATCCCGAAGGCGTCCAACCACGACGGTGGCCGGATCGTCTTCGGACCGGACGGGTGGCTCTACGTCGCGACCGGCGAGGCGGGGCAGCCGGAGCTGGCCCAGGACATGAGCTCCCTCGGCGGCAAGATCCTGCGGATCGGGCAGGACGGCGCGCCCGCCGACGGAAACCCCGACCGGTCCTCCCCCATCTGGACCTCGGGCCACCGCAACGTGCAGGGGCTCGCGTTCGACCAGGACGGCAACCTGTGGGCCTCGGAGTTCGGCCAGAACACCTGGGACGAGCTCAACCTGATCCAGCGGGGCGCCAACTACGGCTGGCCCGAGGTCGAGGGCAAGGGCGGCGACGGCGCCCGCTTCACCGACCCGCAGGTCCAGTGGCGCACCGAGGAGGCGTCGCCCTCCGGCCTCGCGTTCGTCGGGAACCGGCTCTACCTGGGAGCCCTGCGCGGTGAGCGGGTCTGGCGCGTCGACGTGGACGCAGGGAAGGCCGGCAACGACAAGGGCTTCTTCGTCGGCGAGTACGGCCGGATGCGCACGGTGGTGGCGGCCCCCGACGGCAACCTCTGGGTGACCACCTCGAACCGCGATGGCCGCGGCGACCCGACGGACACCGACGACCGGATCCTCCTCGTCCGTCCCTGACCGCGACCCCCCGCCGGTCAGTGCACGGTGACGGTGGCCCGTCGTACGGCGCGGCGCAGGGTGGTCAGCACCGCCGGCCCGAGCACGACGAGGGCGATCGTGTTCGTGATCGCCCGGCCGGTGTCCCAGCTGCCCGGTCGAGGTGAGCAGCGTGTAGACCCCGAAGCGCTGCAGGTTCTCCAGGAGCGGCTCACCGGGCACGAACGAGAGGCCACCGGTGTGCCCCGGCACCTCGATCCCCAAGGTGAACGGCCAGCTCGACATGTTCATCACCAGGCCGAAGGCGTAGGCCGCGAAGATCCCGTAGACCACGAGCATCGCGATCTCCCCGACGCCCTTGACCCTCCGCGGCAGGAGACCGGCACCCATCCCGACCCAGGCCGAGGCGAGCATCTGGAACGGCAGCCACGGCCCCACACCGGCGGTCAGCAGGGCCGAGGCGAACAGCGAGGTGCACCCGAGGACGAAGCCGAACCCCGCACCGAACACCCGCCCTCCGAGGATCAGCAGGAAGAAGACCAGCTCGATGCCTGCCATGCCCGCGCTCAGACCGCGCATCACCGCGTTGATGGCGGTCAGCACGCCGAGCATGGCGAGCACCTTGGAGTCCATCCCGCCCTCGGTGAACTCCGCGAGGCACACCACGATCACGACCGGGAGCAGCAGGGCGAAGACGAACGGCGGCGCGATCACCTGGCCATCGACGCGGACGCGCACCAGCAGCGGCCACAGGAACATCGCGAGCCCGGCGACCGAGGCCATGCCCAGCACTGCTGCCGACCGCAGCCGCAGCGGCACCGCGACTCCTTCGGTCCCCGATCGCCGTGCGCACGGGGTCGCTGCGTCGGTCGCGCGTCATCCGGCTGCCCCGAACGCCACGACCTGGTCCACGGTGAGCCAGCCGTTGCCGAGGATCTTGAGCACCTGCGGAGCGAACGCCGGAGACTCGGCCACGACGCGAGCGGTGGGTCCCTCGGAGACCACCTCCCCGTCCGCGAGTACGACGACCCGGTCGGCCGCCTGCGCGACGAACTCGACGTCGTGCGTCGCGACGAGCACCGCGCAGCCCTCGACCTTCAGCGACGAGAGGATCTCCGCGAGCGCCGCCTTGCCCGGATAGTCCAGACCCCGGGTCGGCTCGTCCAGGCAGATCACCGAGGGCTTCGAGGTCAGCACCACCGCGAGCACCAGCGCCAGCCGCTGTCCCTCGGACAGGTCCCGGGGATGGGTCCCGGAGTCGATGCCCGGGGCCAGCCGTTCGAGCAGCGCCCGGGCCGAGCCTCGGCCTACGTCCGCCTCCCTGTCGGCCGCGGCACACTCCTCGCTGACGGTCTCGAGGTAGAGCAGGTCCGCAGCGGTCTGCGGCACCAGTCCGACGAGGCGGCGACGCGCCTCGGCCGCCAGGTGCGCGGGGTCCTCACCACCGACGAGCACGGAGCCACGGACCCGCTTGCGGGAGCCCTGGAGCGCCCACATCAGCGTCGACTTCCCCGAGCCGTTGCGGCCCATCAGGGCCGTGACCTGCCCGGCGGCCAGCGTCAGGTCGACGTCGCGCACGGCGACGTCTCGGCCGTAGGTCACCGTGACGGCGCGGGCGACCAGTGCGGAGCCGGTGGGGGGCTCGAGCGGGGCGACGGCGGACGCCGGGACCAGGGCGCAGGGCCGCGGCCTGACGACGGGCGTCGCGCACGCTGAGCGGCAGGGGGCTCCAGCCCGCCCAGCGGCCGAGCTCGACGATCGGCGGCGCCACCGGCGAGTGCTCCAGCATCCTGGCCGGCTCACCGGCGCGCACGGTCCCGTCGGCTCCGAGCAGCACGAGGCGGTCGGCGAACGGGACCACCCGTTCGAGGCGGTGCTCGGCGATGACCACGGTGACGCCGACGTCGTGGACCAGCCGGGTGAGCGTGGCCAGCACGTCCTCGGCGGCGGTCGGGTCCAGGGCCGAGGTCGGCTCGTCGAGCACGAGCACCCGCGGGTGCATGGTCAGCACGGAGCCGATGGCCACGCGTTGCTGCTGCCCGCCCGACAGGCTGCGCAGGTCACGAGCCCGCAGGTCGGCGATGCCGAGCAGGTCGAGGGTCTCCTCGACGCGGCGCCGCATCGTCGGGCCGTCGAGGCCGAGCTGCTCCATCCCGTAGGCGAGCTCCTCCTCGACGGTGTCGGTGACGAACCCGGCGGTCGGGTCCTGGCCGACGTAGCCCACGACGTGGGCCCGGTCGCGAGGGGGAAGCTGCGCGATGCTGGCGCCGTCGAGGAGCACGTCGCCCGAGAGTCGGCCGCCCGTGAAGGACGGCACGAGCCCGTTGAACAGACCGAGCAGGGTGGACTTGCCGACCCCGGTGCGACCGGCGACGAGGACCAGCTCGCCCTCCTCGAGGGTGAGGTCGACCCGGTCGAGGACCGGTGGTCCGTCGGCGGCGTACCGGAAGCTGATGTCACGCAGCTCGAGCATCGGCGAGCTCCTCGATCCGATGGTCCGTCGCCGCGAGCACCGGCGGGGGTGAGACGAACGCGGCCAGCGTCCCGAGCAGGACGACTCCGAGTGCCGTCGGCCGTCACCGTGGGGAAGGCGTCGAGCGGCGGGAACAGGCCCGGGTCGTCGCGCAGGAGCACCAGCACCCCGGCAGCGACCGTCAACCCGCTCAGCGAGACGCCCACCTCGGCCCGGTGCCAGTGATCGGGCCGGTAGCGGGTCCGGTGGACCCGCCGCCCGGCGGACCAGAAGCCACCCGCAGCGAGGCCTACGCCACCGACGAGGCCGGGCAGCACCAGCCACCGCGGAGCCGTGAGGTCGAGCAGTGCGTAGGTGCCGACGCAGATGCCGAAGAGCCCGGTGAGCATCAGCAGCCCGGTCGTCCGGCGCCGGGCGCGGGTGAGGTCGCCGGCACGGCCGTAGCCACGCGCGTCCATCCCGGCGGCGAGCAACATGGAGCGTTCGAGTGCGTCCTCCATCACCGGTACGACGATGCCGCGCAGACCGCCGAACCGGCTGCCCGGCACCCCGCGGAGCTGGCGTGCGGCGCGCACCCGGCGCAGGCTGTCCGCGAGCTGGGGCAGCAGCGCGACCGCCACCACGATGGCGGTGCCGATCTCGTAGAGCGCCGGCGGCATCGACTTCAGCAGCCGCTTCGGGTTGGCCAGTGAGTTGGCCGCGCCGACGCAGATCACGATCGTCGCCAGCCGGATGCCGTCGTAGAGCCCGGCGAGGAGCGACTCCAGGGTCAGTGGTCCGAGCAGCCGGATGCCGGCCACCCAGTCCGGCAGCGGGATCTCCGGCAGCTCGAGCAGTACGACGCTCCCGTAGCCGCCACCCAGCAGCACCCGGAACACCACCCGGATGACCACGATCACCAGACCGAAGACGAGGTAGAGGCGGAACGAGCGCGACCACGGATGGTCCGAGCGTCGCAGCGACACGGTCATGCCGGCGATCCCGACGAGCATCAGGAGCAGCAGCGGGTTGGTGGTGGCGCTGGCCGCGGCTGCGAGGCCCATCGCCCAGAGCCACCAGGCTCCGGGGTGCAGGTCCCTCGACAGCCGCGGCGCGCTCATGCCGCGCCGGGCCTCCGACGCCACCAGACGGCTCCACCGGCAGCACCGGCGAGCACCACGATCACCGAGAGCGGCACCCAGGTCGGCAGGCCGCTCGGCTCCTCCTCCGGCGTGAACGTCCCGTCGACCTGCTCGACACTCTCGGCGTCGGGAGCGGCGCCTCCCGTGGCATCGGGTGCGACCGTCGCCGAGGCGCGCTCGGAGGGCGCAGACCTCCCAGTGCTCGACGCGGAGGCCGAGCCCCGGGCGGCCGGGGACGACTCGTCAGCAGGTGCCGTCGAGGAGCCCGGAGCAGTGCTCGGCAACGCGGCCGCCTGCGGCGACCGGGGTGCCTTGGTCTGTGCCGAGGTCGGCGCCTTGGTCTGTGCCTGGGTCGGCTTCGGGGCCGGCTTCGGGGCGGGCTTCGGGGCGGGCTTCGGGGCGGGCGCCTTCGTGGGCGTGGCGGCCGGCTGGTTGTTCACCGGGGCCGCCCCGGGCGGGTCCGCGCTGCCGCCGTTCTGCCACGAGAACGCCAGGAAGCCGCCGCTGGGAACGCTGGTGCCACCCACGCCGGACGACGAGTAGCTCCACTTGCCCGACTTGCCGTCCGACCAGTAGAGACCCCAGTAGGCATTGGCCGGCGAAGCGTTCACGCACGGGTCGTTGCTCGGCGAGCCGTTGACCCGGCACACGAAACCCGGCTGCCGCTGGGCGTACTTCAGCTGGAAACCTGCCGCCGGGAAGACCCGGTCGCCCGACCTCCCGGCCCCGGCCTTGTCGCAGCCCTTCTGGACGCCACCCCCGAGGCCGTTGAAGTCCACGACCACGTTCACGCCCGACCCCGAGCACAGTGCGGCCGCGGCAGGCACCGCGGAGAGCCCCACCAGCCCGGCCGCCGCGACGAGGGCCGCGGCGACCAGACCGGCCAGACGTGAGAGGTGGGTCGAGGTCATCGCACCACCCGGATGGTGGTGGCCCCCCGACGGATGTCGGTGAAGTAGCCGTAGCCGACGATCTGCTTCCTGCCCTTGGCCCGGCCGACCCTGAAGGTCGCGACGAACTTGCCGGTCGAGGTGGAGAAGCCGCTGCGCACGAGCCTGCCCTTGTAGAGGATCCGGGCCCACTCGTTCGGCACCAGGCCGGTGACCATGGCGGTCACGGTTCCCGACCGCTTGACCCTGTTCCGCGACTTGACCACGCCCAGGTTCACCCGGCCGAGCACCTTGAGCGCCGCGGTGTCCGCGTGCCCGAAGGAGTCCCTGACCGTGTAGACCCGGGTCCGGGTGCCGGCGGGAAGCGTCACGGCCCGTTGCCACGCCGTGCTGGACGCGACCCCCTGGACGGCGGCCCCCACCCCGGTCAGGCAGAGCTGGTCACCTGCGGAGACCCCGGTCGTGCGCAGGATCTGGCGGGTGCCCGCCTTGAGGAAGCCGCTGGGTCCGGTGAGCGCCGGAGTGGACGGTGTGGTGTCCAGCGGCAGATAGGTCAGGGCGGGCAACGCCTGCGCCGAGGCCCGGCGCCACTGGTCAGCCGTGCCGGCCGTGATCCCGTTGCTGCGGCCGGCCACGAGCCCGGCGTCGTCGTAGGCGACCGCGCCGCGTTGGCCCGCGAGCCTGTCGCACAGGTCGTAGTCGGTCGCCTGGCGAGCGCGCAACCACTCGGCCGCCCGCTCCGACTCGACGGTGTCGCCGAGTGCGGCGGCTGCCAGTCCGGTGCTGTTGGCGTTCGAGGCCTCGGTGGTGTTCCCACCACCCCAGGACCCGTCAGACTTCTGCGCGTCGATGAGCCACGCCCGGGCGGCGTTCTTCGCCGCGGTGATCGCGACTGTCGTCGGGATCTGGTTCAGCTGCTGCAACGCGATCGCCGTGGCGTCGGTCTCGGCCGTGGTGTTGTCCGTGCAGGACTGGTCGGACGCGGTCCGGTCCGCGGTGAAGGCCAGCCGGAAGCCCCCGTCGGCACACTGCTGCTCGAGCAGGAACGCGACCGCGTCGGCGGCCTCGGAGGAACCAGCCTCCGTCAGGGCGTAGGCGGCGAACGCCTGTCCCAGGGTGTTGGCGAAGTCCTGTCCGTCAGGGACGCCGTCCGCGGTGGAGACGTCACCGATCCGCCCCGCGATCGGAGCGCTCGGGGCCGTGAGCGACTCCAGCCGTGACTGGACGTTGATCGTCCCGATGGTGGTCCGGGCCGGGGTCAGGGTCTGGAACAACGCCATCGCCTTGGCCGTCGCGTTCGCGGCCTGGCCGGCATAGTCGACGCCCTCGTAGGTGTACTCGTACTCCAGGTAGGAGGTCCCCCCGGACTCGATGGCGTCGGCGATGTCGCTGACCGTGTCGTCGTGACCACCGACGGTGCGCAGGGACAGCGCGGTGTCGATGCTCAGGCCCACGTCGGGGCCGCCGAACTGGCCGGGGACGAGACCGCTGGAGACCTGGCCGGCCAGCCAGGTGGCGCCCTGGTCGGCGGCGATCGGGTCGTGGGTGACTGCTGAGGCCGGTGCGGCGGCCAGGGTGGCCCCGGAGACGACCAGGGCTCCGGAGGCGACGTACGCCGCGATCCGGGCTGTGCGCGCGTTTCCACGCATGGTGTGTTCCTTCCCGCTGCGCAGCGGGAGGCGTCGGTGTCGCCAACCCGCTGGTTTCCACGACAGCGTGTTTTTCGAGGACGTCGCGCAGCGGGTGTTCCGGCTCGCCGCCATCTGCGATGGCGACCTACGGTTGCGGGTCAGCGCCGGAGTTGGACCGGCTTTCCCCGACGACGGACGTGTTGGGTGTGGAGTGTGCCCCGACGGGGCAGCGAAAGATTAACACCGCAGAGACCGGCTGGGACCACCCTGCCCACCGGCCGGTCTCGTGGGTGCTACTGCAGCCGTTCCAGGATCAGCTCGCGCACCCGACCCGCGTCGGCCTGGCCGCGCATCTCCTTCATCACGGCACCGATGAGCGCGCCGGCCGCTGCCACCTTGCCGTCGCGGATCTTCTCCGCTACGTCCGGATCGGCGGCGATCGCCCGGTCGACGGCGTCGCCGAGCGCCCCCTCGTCGGAGACGATCGCCAGGCCGCGAGCGGCGACGACCTCGTCGGGCGTCCCCTCCCCGGCCAGCACTCCGTCGAAGACCTGTCGCGCGAGCTTGTCGTTGATCGCTCCCTCGTCGACGAGCGCCTGGATGCGCGCCACGTCGGCCGGGGTGATCGGCAGCGCGGAGAGCTCGGCGCCCTGCTCGTTCGCACGACGGGCGAGCTCGGAGAGCCACCACTTGCGGGCGGACTGGGGCGAGGCGCCGGCCGCGATGGTCTCTGCCACGAGCGGGAGGGCTCCCGCGCCCACGGTGTCGCGCATCTCGAGGTCGGAGAAGCCCCAGTCGGCCTGCAGTCGGGCACGACGTTCGCGCGGCGGCTCGGGAAGTGCGACGCGCAGCTGCTCGACCCAGTCGCGCGACGGCGCCACCGGCACCAGGTCGGGCTCGGGGAAGTAGCGGTAGTCCTCGGCGTCGGACTTCTCGCGACCCGACGTCGTGACACCGGTGTCCTCGTGCCAGTGCCGGGTCTCCTGGAGGATCGACCCGCCGCCGGACAGGATCGCCGCCTGCCGGCCGATCTCGTAGCGCGCGGCCCGCTCGACCGATCGCAGCGAGTTCACGTTCTTGGTCTCGGTGCGGGTGCCCAGCTCGCCGGTGCCCGAGGGGGCCAGCGAGAGGTTGACGTCGCAGCGCAGCGACCCCTGCTCCATCCGCACGTCGGAGACACCGAGGCCGAGCAGGAGCTCGCGGAGGTGCGCGACGTAGGCGCGGGCGACCGCGGGCGCCTTCTCGCGGGCACCCATGATCGGGCGGGTGACGATCTCGATCAGGGGGATGCCGGCCCGGTTGTAGTCCACCAGGGAGTAGTCCGCGCCGTGGATCCGGCCGGTGGATCCGCCGACGTGCAGGGACTTCCCGGTGTCCTCCTCCATGTGGGCGCGCTCGATCTCCACCCGGAAGGTCTCGGGGCCGTCCTCCCCCGCGATCTCCACGTCGGTCCAGCCGTCGAAGGCGATCGGCTCGTCGTACTGGCTGGTCTGGAAGTTCTTCGGCATGTCCGGGTAGAAGTAGTTCTTCCGGGCGAACCGGCACCAGTCCGCGATGTCGCAGTTCAGGGCCAGGCCGATCCGGATCGCCGACTCCACCGCCTTGGCGTTCACCACCGGCATCGAGCCCGGGAGGCCCAGGCACGTCGGGCACGTGTGCGTGTTGGGCTCGCCACCGAAGTGCGCAGGGCAACCGCAGAACATCTTCGTGGCGGTGTTCAGCTCGACATGGACCTCCAGGCCCATGGCGGGGTCGTACGCCGCCAGGGCGTCCTCGAAGGACATCAGCTCGGGGGCCGTGTGCGTCATCGCGCGAGCTCCTTGTCCAGCTTGTCGGGATCGATCAGCGGTCCGCCCCACTGCTGCTCCAGCAACGCCTCGAGCGCCGCGCCGACCCGGTAGAGCCGGTCGTCGGCCAGTGCCGGAGCCAGGATCTGCAGGCCGACCGGCAGGCCGTCCTCCTCGGCGAGCCCCGCCGGCACGGAGATGCCCGGGAGCCCGGCGAGGTTGGCGGGGATGGTGGCGATGTCGTTGAGGTACATCGCCAGCGGGTCGTCGAGCTTCTCCCCGAGCTTGAACGCCGTCGTCGGCGCCGTCGGGGAGAGCAACACGTCTGCCCGCTCGAAGGCGCGCTCGAAGTCGCGGCTGATCAGGGTGCGCACCTTCTGCGCCTGCCCGTAGTAGGCGTCGTAGTAGCCGCTCGAGAGCGCGTAGGTGCCGATGATGATGCGGCGCTTGACCTCGTCGCCGAAGCCCTGGTCGCGCGTCGCCCGCATGACCTCCTCGGCACTCGGTGCCTCGACACCCTCCGGCAGCACCCGCAGGCCATAGCGCATCGCGTCGAAGCGAGCGAGGTTCGAGGACGCCTCGCTCGGCATCACCAGGTAGTACGCCGCGAGCGCGTGCACGAAGTTCGGACAGCTCACCTGCACGACCTCGGCCCCGGCCCGGACCAGCAGCTCCACAGCCTGGTCGAAGCGCTGCTGCACTCCGGGCTGGTAGCCCTCACCACCGAGCTCGGTGACCACGCCGATCCGCACGCCGGCCAGGTCGCCCGTGGCTCCGGCTCGCGCCGACTCCTCCACGAGGGGCACGGGCTGGTCGATGCTGGTGGAGTCGAGCGGGTCGTGGCCGCCGATGATCTGGTGCAGCAGCGCGGCGTCGAGGACCGTGCGCGTCACCGGTCCGGCCTGGTCGAGCGAGTTGGCCATCGCGACCAGGCCATAGCGCGAGACGCCGCCGTAGGTGGGCTTCACGCCCACGGTGCCGGTGACCGCCCCGGGCTGGCGGATCGAACCGCCGGTGTCGGTGCCGATCGCGAGCGGCGCCATGAACGCGGCGACGGCAGCGGCGGAGCCACCGCCCGAGCCACCGGGGATCCGGTCGAGGTCCCAGGGGTTGTGGGTGGGGCCGTAGGCGGAGTGCTCGGTGGAGGAGCCCATCGCGAACTCGTCCATGTTGGTCTTGCCGAGGATCGGCAGCCCGGCCGCCTTCAGCCGGGCGACCACGGTGGCGTCGTACGGCGGGACCCAGCCCTCGAGAATCCTCGACCCGCACGTGGTGGGCAGGCCGTCGGTGGTCAGCACGTCCTTGACCGCGACCGGCACGCCGTCGAGGTGGGACGCGAGGTCACCGGCTGCCCGGCGCCGGTCGGAGGCACGCGCCGCGGCGAGCGCACCCTCGGCGTCGACGTGCAGGAACGCGTGCACGCCTCGCCGACCGGGCGGGTCGTCGACCGCGGCGATGCGGTCCAGGAACAGCTGGGTCAGCTCGACGCTGGTGGTCTCGCCGGCTGCCAGGGCGCGGGCGAGCTCCGCACCGCTGCGCTGGATCAGTGGCCGGCTGGCCGGTGAGGGGGTCACTGCTCGTCCCCGAGGATGCGGGGTACGGCGAACCGCTGGCCCTCGACGAGTGGCGCACCCGACAGCGCCTGCTCGGGCGTGAGTGAAGGACGTACGACGTCGTCGCGGAACACGTTGACCACCGGCAGCGGGTGCGAGGTCGGCGGGATGTCGTCGGCGGCGACCTCACTGATCGAGGCCACCGACTCGAGGATCACCGAGAGCTGCGGCGCGAGGTGGTCGAGCTCCGCGTCGTCGAGCTCGATGCGAGCGAGGTCGGCGAGGTGACGCACCTCGTCGCGGCTGATCATCTCGGGACCACGCTCAGGCATGGATCGACCCACTGGTTTGCGGCATGCGAGCCATCCTAGGTGCGCCATCCTGCGCCGTTCTGCGGGGTCAGCGCCGGATCAGGGCGCACCCGCCGGTTGCCACTGGGACTGCTGGGACCGCCTGCTCGAACTGGACCAGTGGAGGTCCACCCGTATCCACGCGCGGCCCGGAGCCTCCTGCTCTGCAACGAGGCGACAGGAGATCAGATGCCCACCACCCTGGCTGTTCCCCAGCAGCGTCACAGCACGCACTCGGTGCACCCGACCACGCCCTACCTCGAGCTCGACGTGCCACACGCCGTCGAGCGCTTCGTGGCGCTCTCCACCGCCCTGCCGGGCACGGCCGTGCACTACGCGGTGAAGGCCAACCCGCACCCCCAGCTGCTCGCCGAGCTCGCAGCGGTCGGCTGCCGGTTCGACGTGGCCAGCCCGGTCGAGGTGCGCGCCGCGCTCGGGGCCGGTGCCGACCCCGGGTCCCTCGTGTACTCCAACCCGGTGAAGCGTCGCGACCACATCGTCCAGGCCGCCGCCCTGGGGGTGCGCCTGTTCGTGGTGGACTCCGTGGCCGAGACGGTCAAGCTCGCCGAGGCGGCACCGGGCAGCCAGGTGCTCTGCCGGCTGGTCACCTCGGGCGAGGGCTCGGACTGGCCGCTGTCGCGCAAGTACGGCGCCTCGACCTACGAGGCCATCGAGATCCTGATGACGGCCAGGCAGCTGGGCCTCGAGCCGGCCGGGCTGTCCTTCCACGTGGGCTCGCAGCAGCGGGACCCCGAGGCCTGGGCGGAACCGATCGCCACCGCGGCGAAGGTCTTCTCGCTGCTGCGCAACAGCGGACTGAGCCCCTGGCTGCTCGACCTCGGTGGCGGCTTCCCGGCTGCCTACGACGACGGCTGCCGACCGGTCTCGGCGTACGGCGAGGCCATCGAACGCCACCTGCAACAGTCCTTCGGCAACGATCGCCCCCAGACCATCGTGGAGCCCGGACGCGGTGTCGTCGGGGACGCGGGCACGCTCGTCTCCACCGTGATCGGGGTCGTCCTTCGCGGCGGCGTGCGCTGGGTCTTCCTCGATGCCGGCGTGTTCACCGGGCTGGTGGAGACGCTCGACGAGGCCATCCGTTACCGGATCCTCACCTCCGCGGACGGCGGCCCGACAGGACCGTGCGTGCTGGCCGGACCCACCTGCGACAGCGCCGACGTGCTCTACGAGCACACGATGGTCGAGCTGCCGGTCGCGCTCGCCGAGGGCGACGAGGTCAGGTTGCAGTCGGCAGGCGCCTACACCAGCTGCTACTCCAGCGTGGGGTTCAACGGCTTCGCACCGCTGCCCACCCGGATCACGGCGTCCTGACGTGGACCACCTCAACCCGGTCACGCGGCGCGTGATCGCCTCACACACGATGGCCGCCCTGGCGGTGGCGCTGCCCTGGCCGCTCCTCCTCGTCCTGGTCGACGAGCAGAGCAACGACCCGATGCTGCTCGGCCTGGTGGGCGCCGCCCGGATGCTGCCCTATGTGCTGCTGTCCTGGTGGACGGCCCGGCTGGCGGACGCCATGCGGCGCGACCTGCTCGTGCGGCTGACCCTGGTGGTCCGGGCGGCCCTGATGGTCGGGGCTGCACTGGCCCTGGTCACCGACCACGTGTGGTGGGCGGTGGCGGCCTGCACCCTCTCCGTGGCCGTCGGCACCCCGGCGTACCCCGCGCAGGTGGCGGCGATGCCCGGCATCGCAGGTCCCCAGCGGCTCCGCGCGACCGACCTGCTCGTGACCATCGAGGTGGCGGCCTTCGTGGTGGGTGCGGCCCTCGGCGGGTTCCTGCTGCACCCCGCCACCCGTGAGGTGCTGCCGTGGCTGCCGGCGGCCATGACGGTGGTCGCACTGGTGCTGCTCGGCCACGTCTCGATGCCGGCCCCGAGACGCAGCCACGGTGACGAGGCCCGGCCCTCGCCGTACCGGGCCCTGCGCCGGGCCCCCGGCGCCATCCGCGCCATCGCCGTGATGGCCGCCATCAACCTGGTGATCTCGCTGGTCGCCGTCGCGCTCCTGCCGCTGGCCGTCGACTCCTGGGCCTCCGACGCGGCCGGCTACGGAATCGCCACCGGCGTCCTGGGGTTCGCGGCCCTCGGCGCACCTCTGCTGCGCCGGCTGGGAGGTTCCTCCCAGGCCTCGATCGTGTGGGGACTGTGCCTGATGGCCGCCGGGCTGCTGCTCGTCATCCCGGTGCCCTCCCTCGCGTGGTCCCTGGCGCCGCTCGCCCTGGCAGGCGCGGCCGCGGTCAGCGTGGAAGCGGGCGCGACCGCGGTTCTCCAGGAGAACGTTCGCGACGAGGTTCGGGCCACCGTGCTCGGCCTCAACGACACGGTGATCATCGCGGCGGCCCTCGTCGGCTCCCTGGTCGCACCGCTGATGGTCGAGCTGCTCGGGGGTGCGGTGCTGCTCTCGGCATTGGTGGCGATCCTGCTCCTCGTGGCCTGGTGGGGCCGACCGGCCGCCCACATGGTGGCTACCGTCGGGGGGACACGACTGGAGGCCCATGAACCGGCAGGAACCCCTCTCATCGCTGCGGTGGACCTCACCGCTGCGGTCGACCGCGTCGCTCGTCGCGCTGCTCTGCGTGCTGAGCGGTTGCGCGACCTCGAGCGCGGAGGATGGATCGTCCCCGGCCTCGTCCCAGGCGTCGTCGAGCCGAGAGACAGCCGGCGCGTCACCGAGCCCGCAGACCTACGTCGCCCTGGGTGACTCGTTCGCCTCCGCCCCGCTGGTGCCGGTGACCGACCTGGCGAACGGCTGCTTCCGTTCCAGCGCGAACTACGCGGCGCTGGCGGCCGCCGAGCTCGACGCCGACCTCGACGACCGCAGCTGCGGCGCGGCCACGATCCGCGACCTCACCGCCACCCAGTTCCCCGGCGTACCCCCTCAGTTCACCGCCCTGGGGCCGGACGTCGACCTGGTGACCATCGGGATCGGCGGCAACGACGAGAAGACCTTCGCCTCGCTGACCCGGCGCTGCCCGGCGCTGCGGGCCTCCGATCCGGGCGGAGCGCCCTGCAGGGACGCGATGCAACGCAACGGCCGCGACGCGCTGCTGAGCGCGCTCGGCCGCACGCAGGCGCGCCTCACCGCTGCCCTTCGAGAGGTGCAGCGGCGGGCGCCCGAGGCCCAGGTGCTGGTCGTCGGCTACCCACAGATCGTCGAGGCCGACAACGTCTGCAGCAGGCTGCCGCTCGCCCGCGGCGACTTCGCCTACGCGGAGCAGATCAACCGGGCGCTGACCGACGCGCTGCGCCTCGCCGCGCAGAAGACCGGCTCCACCTACGTCGACGTCTGGGCAGCCAGCCAGGGCCACGACATCTGTTCCGACGACCCCTGGGTCAACGGCTCGGTCGCCGACCAGAAGCGGGCCGCGGCGTACCACCCGTTCGCCGAGGAGCAGGTCGCGGTCGCGGACCTCGTGGCGGCTGCGGTCCGCTGAGGCGCCCGGACGTGGTCGCTACACGGCCCCGTCCTCGAGGAGCTTCTTGAAGCCCTCCTCGTCCAGGATCGTCACGCCGAGCTGCTCGGCCTTGTCCGCCTTCGAGCCCGGACTGTCGCCGACCACGACGTAGTCGGTCTTCTTCGACACGCTGGAGGACGCCTTGCCGCCGCGCGAGAGGATCGCCTCCTTGGCACCGTCGCGACTGAAGTCGACCAACGACCCGGTGACCACGAGCGTCTTGCCCTCGAGCGTCCGCGGGGTCGACTCGTCACGCTCGTCGGCCATCCGGACGCCCGCGGCGGCCCACTTGCGCACGATCTCGTTGTGCCAGCCGGACTCCGGTCCGTCGAACCAGTCGCGCACGGACGCCGCGATCGTCGGGCCGACCTGCTCGGCCGCCGCGATGTCGGCCTCGGAGGCGTTCCTGATGGCCTCCATCGAGCCGAACTCGGTGGCCAGGGCTCGGGCAGCAGTCGGGCCCACGTGGCGGATCGAGAGGGCGACGACCACGCGCCAGAGCGGGACGTTCTTGGACTTCTCGAGGTTCTCGAGCAGCTTGTGGCCGTTGGCCGAGAGCGCACGCGAGCCATCGGCAGAGAGCTGGGGGCCGTCCTCGCCCTTCTTCGGTGCCCGGGTGAACAGGTCGGTCGTCACGATGGCGTCGCGGTCGAGGTCGAAGACGTCGCCCTCGTCCTCGATCACACCGCCCTTCCACAGCGCGTACGCCGCCTCGGAGCCCAGCCCCTCGATGTCGAAGGCACCTCGACCGGCCACGTGGAAGACCCGGTCGAGCAGCTGCGCCGGACAGGTGTGGTGGTTGGGGCAGCGGAGGTCCTTGTCGCCCTCCTTCTCCTCCACCAGGGTCGTGCCGCAGGACTCGCAGTGCGTCGGCATCACCCACTCCGGCAGGTTCTCGGGCCGCAGCGCGAGCACCGGGCCGAGGATCTCGGGAATCACGTCGCCGGCCTTGCGCAGGATGACGGTGTCCCCGGGGCGGACGTCCTTGCGCCTGACCTCGTGGGCGTTGTGCAGGGTCGCCCGCTCGACCGTGGAGCCCGCCACCTTCACCGGCTCCATCACGCCGTAGGGCGTCACCCGGCCGGTGCGGCCGGTGTTGGTGCGGATCTCGACGAGGACGGTGTTCACCTCCTCGGGCGGGTACTTGTAGGCGATCGCCCAGCGCGGGGCCCGGCTCGTCGAGCCGAGACGCCGCTGCAGGCTGACGTCGTCGACCTTCACGACCACGCCGTCGATCTCGTGCTCGACGTCGTGGCGGTGCTCGCCGTAGTGCTCGACGTACTCCTCGACCGGCTTCAGCCCCTGGACCACCGACACCTTGTCGCTGGTCGGCAGTCCCCAGGCCTTGAGTGCGGCGTAGGCCTCGGACTGGGCCCGGGGCTCGAAACCCCGGCGCGCACCGATGCCGTGGCAGACCATCCCGAGCGCGCGGGTCGCGGTCACCTTGGGGTCCTTCTGGCGCAGTGAGCCGGCGGCCGCGTTGCGCGGGTTGGCGAACATCGGCCTGCCTGCGTCGACCATCGCCTCGTTGAGCCGCTCGAACGCCGCGACGGGCAGGAACACCTCACCGCGCACCTCGAGCAGTCCGGGAACCGGGAACTCCTCGCTGGCGCTGAGGCGGTGCGGGATGGAGTCGATCGTCTTGACGTTGGGGGTGACGTCCTCACCGGTGTGGCCGTCGCCCCGCGTCAGCGCACGCACGAGCCGGCCCTTCTCGTAGAGCAGGTTGATCGCGAGGCCGTCGACCTTGAGCTCGCAGAGGTAGGCCGGGTCGGTGACCCCGTCCCGGGCCAGCCGGGCCGCCCAGGTCTCGAGCTCCTCGTAGGAGAAGGCGTTGTCGAGGCTCTCCATCCGCTGCAGGTGGTCGACCGCGGTGAACTCGGTGGAGACGGCCCCGCCGACCTTCTGTGTCGGGGAGTCAGGGGTGCGCAGATCGGGCACCTGCTCCTCGAGCTCCTCGAGCCGGCGCATCCTGCGGTCGAAGTCTGCGTCCGAGATCGTCGGGTCGTCCTGGACGTAGTAGCGCCAGCGCGCGTCCTCGACCTCCTCGGACAGGACGCGATGCTCCTGCCTCAGCTCGGCCAGTGGGTCCTGAGCGGCGGTGTTGTCGCTGGCTGTGTGCTGGTCCGTCACGCTGCACATCTTGCCGTGTGCCTCCGACAACGTGTGCTCGCCTCCCATCCGTTCTCGCCTCGGCTACGAAGCACTGGTGGACGATTGGAGTGACGCATGCCTTCTCCCGAACTGACACGCAGGGACCCCGTGGGACCGCCGCGGGGCATCGTGCTGATGCTGCACGGCGGCGCCAAGGCCGGGCTGAAGCCGGTCGGGGGCCGCAGTGCCTCCCTCCGGCGTACCACCGCCATGCGCGACGTCCTGGAGCCCCGCGTGCTCGAACAGGGTCTGGGCCTGTGGCTGCTGCGGTTCGGGGTCCGCGGCTGGAACGAGGGCAGCGGAGCCGAGCCCTCGCCGGTGCCGGACGCTCGCTGGGCCCTCGACCGGATCGCCGACGAGCACCCCGGCGTGCCCGTCGTGCTCCTCGGACACTCGATGGGCGGCCGGACGGCCGTGCACGTGGCGCACCACCCCAGTGTGGTGGGCGTCGTCGGCCTGGCCCCGTGGCTGGAGTCCTCCGACCCGGTGCGCCACCTCGCCGCGCGGCACTTCGTCGCAGGCCACGGCAGCCGTGACCGGATCACCTCCGCACGGATGACCAGGGCGTACGTCGACCAGGCACGCGCCATCACCTCATCGGCCGAGTTCGTCGACATGGGGCGCCTGGGCCACTACATGCTCCACCGCGCGGATGAGTGGAACCGGTTCGCGCTGCGCGCGACGCTGCAGATCTTCGACCAGGTCGCGCGAACGGCACGGTCCGATGGCCGTGGCCTGCCGGCATCCGAGCGGATCGCCCAGGCGACCTCAGCCGACTGACCCGTCACCCGGGCCGCCGGTCATCCCCACCAGCCCACCCAGGCGTTCGAGTCGTTGCCCTCGACGAAGAAGTGCGGGCGCTCCGGAACGCCGGGGGCATCCAGCACCGACAACGCGCCCATCGCCACGCGTGGGTTCGCCCCGGGCGGCCTGCCGAGGTTCGCCCAGTGCCACGCCGTCCCGTCGGACCACCGGCACCAGATGTTGGCGTCGCTGCCGATGATGAACACATGCGGCCGCTGCGGCCCGCCCGGCCCGTCGACCACGGTCACCGCCCCCACCACCTCGGACAGGTTCGCGGCCGGCTTGCCCATGTTCAGCCAGTTCCACTGCGCACCCGTGGACCACAGGCACCACAGGTTGAAGTCGTTGCCCTCCACGAACACGTGCGGCCGCCGAGGCTTGTCCGGGCCGTCCTGCAGCAGCACCGCACCCATCGGCCGACGGATGTTCGCCCCGGGCGGCCTGCCGAGGTTCGCCCAGTGCCACGCCGTCCCGTCGGACCACCGGCACCAGATGTTGGCGTCACTGCCGATGATGAACACATGCGGCCGCTGCGGCCCGCCCGGCCCGTCGACCACGGTCACCGCCCCCACCACCTCGGACAGGTTCGCGGCCGGCTTGCCCATGTTCAGCCAGTTCCACTGCGCACCCGTGGACCACAGGCACCACAGGTTGAAGTCGTTGCCCTCCACGAAGACGTGCGGCCGCCGAGGCTTGTCCGGGCCGTCCTGCAGCAGCACCGCACCCATCGGCCGACGGAGGTTCGCCCCGGGCGGCCTGCCGAGGTTCGCCCAGTGCCACGCCGTCCCGTCGGACCACCGGCACCAGATGTTGGCGTCACTGCCGATGATGAACACATGCGGCCGCTGCGGCCCGCCCGGCCCGTCGACCACGGTCACCGCCCCCACCACCTCGGACAGGTTCGCGGCCGGCTTGCCCATGTTCAGCCAGTTCCACTGCGCACCCGTGGACCACAGGCACCACAGGTTGAAGTCGTTGCCCTCCACGAACACGTGCGGCCGCCGCAGGCTTGTCCGGGCCGTCCTGCAGCAGCACCGCACCCATCGGCCGACGGATGTTCGCCCCGGGCGGCCTGCCCAGGTTCGACCAGTGCCACTCGGCCACGTGGTCGACCGGCAACGGCAGGCCCTCGACGATGCCGGCGAGGGCACCGTCCGGGACCACCCGGACCGAGGGGAACCCGCCCCACTTGTCGAGCTCGGCCGGTGTCCGCACCCACCGGCGCTCATTGCCGGCGCAGCGCCAGACCTTCGGGTCCGACCACTCCCGCAGGAGAGTGCCCTCGTCGGGGAAGCCGGCGAAGCCGGCCAGCGTGTTGTCCGGAACCACCCGCACCCTGTTGACGCCGCCGAAGCGCTCGACCCACGTGGCGTCGGCGAGCGCGAACGGGGCGCCCCCGGCGTACAGGAACGGAGTGGTCGAGCTGCGCTCCCTCAGGACCGCACCGTCGCGCGGCCGGACCGTGGTGGTGACGAACGGGGAGCCCGTCGGCCGGACGTCCTGCGCGCTGCCGCCCAGGGCCGACAGCTCCGCCGGGCCGGCGACCGGCAGTCGGACGCCGTCGGTCACCATCCAGGTGCGCGAGTCCCCCGTCCAGCTCAGGAACCCGCCGTACTTGTGGGACATGCCGACCGGAACGTCGGCGAAGTAGTTGCTGCAGAAGAAGCCGGCCAGCTTGCCTCCGCCCGACGGTGCATCGGCCAGGGGCTCGGTTCCCCGGAAGTCGAGACTGAGCAGCCTGTGCCCGTCGTCGCCGAAGGATGCCGCGGAGTTGTTCTCGTAGATGTAGAGGCTGCCCTGGTCCGGGCCGGTGTTCTCGTAGCCGTAGACCAGGATCTGATGCTGGTCCCACACGTCCCGGTTGGCACACACGAGACCGATCGGCCACGGGCGTCCGGCATCGATGTGCCTGCGCAGCTTGTCCCACTCCGGCCTCGTCCTGTTCATCAGTCCCGACGTGCCGCCGCCGGCGAACGCCGGGACCTGGTTCAGGATCAGCGACCACTCGAGAGTGCCCCGCAACACCCCACCGGGGCCCAGGCTGTCCAGCAGCCGCCTCCAGATCAGGTCCCGGATCGCCCCGGGTGCCGGGGCCGACCTGGTGGGCCGGTCTCCCGGGTTGGCGCCACGCGGGATCGGCACACCGGCGTTCCAGTGATCGAGTGCCGTCCAGGCCATGCCGCCGCAGAGGCCGTACTCCGGCAGTGGACCCATGGTGGCAGCCGCATTCGCCGCCGCACTGAGCGCCGTGAGCGCGGTGGGTTCCGGGACCAGCGGCGCCACTGCCCCGATCACGGCCCCGACGATCGGCTGCATCAGCGAGGTCAGTGCGGCTCGCTCATGGGCGTCGAAGCTCCAGCTGTTCGAGAACCCGTATCCGTCCGCGTCGTTGCGCCACGCGAGCACCGGCATCCGTGCCTCCCTGGGGGCGGACGTCCCGGAGAGCCTCGTCCTGACCTGCCCCGCCTCATGCTAGGCCCGGACCGCACGGCCGGCAGGGCTGGTGCAGACCACGCCGAGGCGCGGATGACGTCGAGCGTCGAGGAATGCAGGGGCGGCGACCATGGTTGACGAAGTCAATGTCCTCCCACCCCGCAGCCCGCCCCCGCCGGCACGCCCGCCGACTCCGCCGCCACCGCCCGCGCCGGGGGGCGACGGGTTCCGATGCTGGTCGGCCTGCTGTTCGGGCTGACCGGCCTGGGCAGCTCGTCGGCGGCGATCGCGCTCCCGGTGATGGGGGACGACCTCGGGGTCAGCATCGGTGTCGGCGCCTGGGCGATCAGCCTGTACGTGCTGATGCTGGCAGTGGCCACCGCGCTGTACGGCCGGATCTCGGACCTGGTCGGAATCCGGCTGCCCCTGGTCACCGGAGTCACCTTGATGACGGTGGGCGCCCTGGCCGGCGCCCTCGCGCCGAACTTCGAGATGCTCCTGGTCGCCCGGGTCCTCCAGGGGGCCGGTGCCGCCGCCGTCCCCACCCTCGGGGTGGCGATCGTCGCCACCCTGTTCTCCGGCGCCTCCCGGGGAGCCGCCCTGGGTCGCGTCGCCGGCATGGCCGCCGCCGTCAGCTGCCTCGGCCCGCTGGCCGGCGGACTGGTCGAGGGGTTGTTCGGCTGGCGCGTGGTGTTCGCGCTACCCATGCTCGGGATGCTGCTGCTCCCGCTCCTGTGGCGCTCGATCCCGACCGAGGGCAGCGGCGCCCGGCTCGACCTGATCGGTGCCGTGCTCGTCGCCGCCACCGCGGCCGGTGTGGTGCTGTTCGTGCAGTCGCCCTCCACCGGGCCGGCCGTGGCCGTGGTCGGTGCGGTCCTGGCCGTGCTCGGCGTACCGGCCGTCGCGGCGTGGATCCGCCGTCGGCCCCACGGCTTCCTGCCGCTGTCGGTGATCCGCAACCCCGTCGTCGTACGCAGCTCACTCGCCGCAGGCGCCGTGCCGGGCGCCTGGTTCGCGCTGCTGATCGCCGTTCCCGCCGTGCTCGTGGGTGACGGCTGGGCCCCGTGGCAGGTGGGCGTGGCCCTGGTTCCCAGCGCGGTGGTCGGCCTGCTGGCGCCGCGTTTCGCCGGTCCGCTGCTCACTCGGATCGGGCCGACCAGGTCCCTCGGACTCGCGGCCCTGACCTCGACGGTCTCGCTGCTGGTGGCCGCGCTCGGCGCGCACGCCAGCTCGGCCACCCTGCTGGTGCTGGCGGTGGTCGGGGTGACCATGGCCTTCGGCCTCGGACAGCCGGCCCTGATGGAGGCTGTCGGCGGCGCCGTCAGCGACGACGTCCGCGGGGTCGCTCTCGGCGTGGCCACCCTCTTCTTCCTGGTCGGCGGTGGCGTGGGCTCGGCGGTCGTCGGTGGGCTCGGCGAGGTGCTCGGCATGCGCTACGCGCTGCTGCTGCTGGCCGCCCTGCCACTGGCGGGGATCGCGGCCCTGCGGCCCCAGCTCAGGCTCCGCCGAGCCGGGACCGACATCCCCCTCGGCGGCTGACCAGACCGTTGCCGCGCAGGTCGGGGTGTCCGAGGTCACCCTCGACATGCGAAACCAGACGGCACGTGGTTTCGTCGTACCACTGACCGCGCACTTCGACCCCACGGAAATCATGGCCCAGGAAAAAGAAGACCGCATGCTCGGGCTCTCGCCCGCCCAAGTCGCCGGCAGCGCATTGGCCGCTGTGTCCGGCGCCCTGCTCGCGTCCTTCGCGGGCACGACCGGGACCATCATCGGCACCGCGGTCGGCAGCGTGGTCGCGACGGTGGGCGGCGCGCTCTACACGTGGTCGCTGAAGCGCTCGAGCGCCGCCGTACGACGCACCGCCGCGCAGGTGCGCTCCACCGCTCTGCTCACCGGGCCGTTGCCTCGCACGGTCGTCCAGGGCCCGATGCGCTCGAAGGACGGCACGGGTCCCCCGACCCCCTCCGAGGTCGAGGCGGAGTCCGCCGAGGCCGAGGCTGCGGCGGACGCGGAACCCGAGTCGGCCGCTCGCGCCCTGCCGTGGCGCAAGCTCGCCCTCGCCAGCCTGGCCGTGACCGTGCTCGCCTTGGGCGGGATCACCACGTTCGAGGCTCTCACCGGGAAGCCCATCGCCTCGCTCGTGGGTGGTGACGACTCCCAGGGAACCTCGGTGGGCAACCTGGTGCGCCCGAGCGACGACACGTCCTCGGAGGACCGCACGCCCTCCGAGGACCCCACCGCCCCGACGGAGGAGGAGTCGCAGGAGCCGGACCCGGACACCGAGCCGACGGAGGTGCCCGAGGTCCCCGTGCCGTCGGTCACACCGTCACCCGACTCGACGCTGCCCTCCGACCAGCCGTCGGCGGCGCCCGGTGACGGCCTCGAGGGGGCGCCGGCCGCCCAGCCGGGGGCCCAGCCGGGGTCGCAGCCGGGGTCGGAGACCGACCCCGCCCCCTGACCCGGACTCAGGCCCCAGACGACTGCTCGGGCGCGACCCCGGAACTGGGCCAGGAAAACCTGGACCAGCGGGAATGGATGCAGCCTCGGCCCGGTTGGGCCGGTGTTCGATGGAACGACATCGTTCCGTCTCGTGCACACGCCGTCAGGAGGGGCCATGCGCAAGCTGTCCAGCCCCCGGCCACGCGTGGAGGGCGCCCGCGAGGACGAGATCCTCGACGCGACCCTGGAGCTGCTGCTCGAGGTGGGCTACGACCGCTTGAGCATGGATGCCGTCGCCCGCCGCTCCCGGGCCAGCAAGGCCACGCTCTACCGTCGCTGGGCCGGCAAGCCCAGCCTGGTCGTCGATGCCATGGTGCGGGCCAAGCAGGCTCCCGGCGTGGATGAGCACGACACGGGGTCCCTGCGCGGCGACCTGGTCAGCACCTTCTGTGGCGCCCACCGGATGGTGCAGGGCGCCGCCACCGGCGTGCTCGGCTCGGTGATGACCGCCCTGGCGAACGACCCCGAGTTCGCCGCCCTGTTCCGGAAGACCTTCATCGCCCCCAAGGTCCAGGCCTCCCAGGCGGTCTACACCCGCGCGATCGAGCGTGGCGAGATCCGACCCGACCTCGACATCGACATCATCGCGCCGGCCCTGGCGGGCATCTTGCTGCACCGCTCGTTCGTCCTCGGCCTCGTCCCCGACGACGCCACGGTCGAACGCGTCATCGACCACGTGATCCTCCCGGCCGTGGGACATCGCGCAGGCCCCGCTCGAACCTCCAGCCCGCACCAGAAGAAAGCCAGGACGTCATGACCGACATCACCCAAGCCAGGCCGACGCCCGAGGAGGTCACCCCAGCCGGCACCACCGACGGGAAGACCCGCCTGGGGTGGGCCCTGGTGCTCATCTCCGTCGCGCAGCTGATGGTCGTGCTCGACAGCACCATCGCGAACATCGCGCTTCCCTACATCAAGGCCGACCTCGGCTTCAGCGACTCTGGCCTGACCTGGGTGGTGACCGGCTACGCCCTCGCGTTCGGCGGCCTGCTGCTGCTCGGCGGCCGGCTCGGTGACCTCTACGGCCGACGCAAGATCTTCATGGCCGGCCTGGTGATCTTCGCGATCGCGTCGTTCCTGGGTGGCGTCGCCGGCAGTGAACCGATCCTCCTCGCCGCCCGCGGGCTCCAGGGCCTCGGCGCCGCACTCGCCTCCCCCGCTGCCCTGGCGCTGATCACCACGACCTTCCCGGCAGGTCCGGAGCGCAACCGCGCGTTCGCCGTGTACGCCGCCATGTCCGGTGCCGGCGCTGCCGTCGGCCTGATCCTCGGCGGCTGGCTCACCGGCTCGAGCCTGGAGCTGTTCGGCAACGTCATCGATGGGTGGCGGCTGACGTTCCTGATCAACGTGCCCATCGGCATCATCGCCGCGTCGCTCGCACCCCGGGTGTTCGCGGAGTCCGAGTCGCACCCCGGTGAGCTCGACGTACCCGGCGCCCTCACCGGCACCTTCGGGCTGCTCGGCCTCGTCTACGGCCTGTCGCGGGCCGCCCAGGAGGGCTGGAGCGACACGGTGACGGTCGCCAGCCTGGTGGCCGGCGTCTCACTGCTGGTGCTGTTCGGCATCGTCGAGAGCCGCGCGGAGCACCCACTGCTCCCGTTCCGCATCTTCTTGAACCGCACCCGGGCCGCGAGCTTCGTGGCGATGATGCTGATGCCGGCGGCCATGTTCTCGATGTTCTTCTACCTGAGCCTCTACATCCAGAACGTGATGGGCTACAGCCCGCTGCAGGCCGGCTTCGCGTTCCTGCCGTTCTCGGGTGGCATCGTGATCGCGGCCGGTCTGTCCTCGACCCTGATCAGCCGAGTCGACCCCCGCTGGCTTGCCGGGATCGGCACCCTGATGTCGGGCATCGCGCTGTTCGGGTTCTCGCGGCTGCCCTACGACACGCAGTTCCCGACGAGCGAGGTCACCGGCAGCTACGCCACCGACATCTTGCCGTTCATCGTCTTGATGTCGCTCGGCATGGGGATGACGTTCGTGCCCCTCACACTGACCGCCGTACACCACGTGCGGGCCGAGGACTCGGGCATCGGGTCCGGCGTACTCAACACCATGCAGCAGGTCGGTGGCGCGCTCGGTCTCGCGACCCTGGCCACGGTGGCCACGCACGTGTGGAACGGCACCGGCGAACGACTGGCCGCGGCGGCCGAGAAGGCAGCCGCTCTCGCTCCGGCCGGGGCCCCCACCCCGTCGGCCGAGAAGGTCCAGGCGATGCAGCAGATCGCCCAGAACCAGGTCTTCACCGACGGCGCCACCACGGCCTTCCTCTTCGGCACCGGCATGATGCTGGTCGCCTCGCTGGTCGTGTGGGTCTTCCTCGACGTGAAGCACGAGGAGCTGGCCACGGATGGGCCGCCGGTCGTCTGAGGTTTCACTGGGTCGTCTGAGGTTTCACTGGGTCCCCAGTGAAACTGCCACTTCCCCCGCGTTGCAACGAGGGGGAAGTGGCAGTTTCGTTGGGTCAGTACGCCGGGGCTGTCAGCTCCCGAGTGCCTCGGTGATCGCGTCGACGAAGGCGGGCAGGTCGTCGGGGTTGCGGCTGGTGATCAGCTTCCCGTCAACGACCACCTCCTCGTCGACCCAGGTCGCGCCGGCATTCTTCAGGTCGACCTCGAGGCTGGAGTAGCTGGTCAGCCGCCGACCCTCCACCAGGCCCGCGTTCACCAGCAGCCACGGGCCGTGGCAGATGACCGCGACCACCTTGTCGTCGGCGTACGCCTCCCGCACGATCTGCTGCGCGTCCTCGTCGACCCGGATGTGGTCGGCGTTCACGGTGCCACCCGGGACCACGACGGCGTCGACCGCCGAGACGTCGAGGTCGGCGAACGTGCCGTCGACGTCGACCTTCTGGGTCGGCGTGGTGTCGCCCTCGACAGCCTGGATCGGGCTCGCCGCTGGGTGCGTAAACCTTCACCTCGGCGCCGGCCTTGGTCAGCTCGTCGCGCGGCGTGACCAGCTCGGCCTCCTCGAAGTGGTCAGTGGCGATGATGGCGATCTTCTTGCCGGACAGGTCGGTCATGACTCTCCTCACGCGGGCCTCCGTCGGGCCCTCTCGTCGGACAGTCCTTGCGTACCCGATCACCCGAGCGGCAAGCGTGTCGTCAGCCGAGCTCGGCCGCTGCCTCGCGCAGGGCGCGCAGCGCAGCCCGGGCGTACGCCGCGTCGGCGCCGGCCAGGCCGCACGACGGAGTGAGCACCAGCTGGCCGGAGACCTCCCCCGGGTCGAAACCGAGCATGTCCAGCAGCCGGAGCACACGCTCCAGCGGCGCCTTGGTCGAGGGAGCGGAGCGACCGGTCGCGGGCACGGCCCCGAGCCACACCTGGGCGCCCTCGTCGAGGGCGACCGCCAGCTCCTCGTAGTCGCCGGCCGCGAGCTGACGCCAGGTCGAGAGAGATGCCTCCGGCACCCGAGCGACGCAGCAGCGCGATCGGCACCTCGGAGGCGCAGCAGTGCACGACCGTGGCGCGGTCCTCGGCGGCGGCGAGCACCCACTCCAGCGAGTCCTGGGCCAGGGGCGGGGTCACCGAACGATGCCGGTTGAACCCGGAGGCAGTCGGGACCTGCCCGCCGAGCACGAACGGCAGCGCCGGCTCGTCGAGCTGCAGCACCAGCTCGGCGCGCGGGATCCGTCGCTGCACGTCGGCGAGGTGCTCGCGGACGCCCTCGGCGAGCGCCTGCGCGAGCTCGCGGCGGGCGCCGAAGTCGGAGAGCACCTTGTCGCCGCGCGGCTTCTCGACCGTCGAGGCCAGGGTCCACGGCCCGCACACCTGCACCTTGAACCGGCCCTCGTAGCCGTCGAGCTGCTCCTCGAGCACGTCGAGGTCCTGGGCCAGCAGCGACCGCGCCCGGCGGTGGTCGACCCCCGGCGCGTCGGTGAGCCGCCAGCCGGCCGGCTGCAGGTCGAAGCCGAGCTCGCCGGTGACCGCGACCGCGCGACCGGTCAGGTCGGCGATGGTCCCGCGGACGGGGAGCTCGGGCAGGTGCGGCAGGTCGGGCAGCTCCTCGACGACGAGGCGCACAGCGGTGAGGAAGTCCTCACCGGGCATCGAGCCGATGCCGGTGGCTGCGCTCATCGGGCGCTCGTGAGAACGGCCGGATCCCACAATTGTTGGATCGGGACGTCGAGATCGGCGATCAGCACGTCACGATCCAACAATTGTGAGGCTCGCGCGCCGAGTGGAGGAGATCGTCGCCGACCCGACGACCCGCGACCCGTCGTACACCACGACCGCCTGGCCGGGCGCGATGCCGGACGCCGGGTCGAGCAGGTCCACCTCGACGCCGTCGTCGGCGGCTGTCAGTACGGCGCGGTGCTCTCCACCGTGGGCGCGCAGCTGCACCGTGCACTCGAGTGGTACGCCGGGTGAGGGGACCGTCCCGCACCAGCGGGGGCGGATCGCGCTGAGCCCGTCCACCGAGAGCGACTCCCGCGGGCCGACGGTGACGGTCCCGGAGACGGGCTCGATGTCCAGGACGTAGCGCGGCCTGCCGTCCTCGGCCGGCGTGCCGATGCGAAGCCCGCGACGCTGGCCGATCGTGTAGCGCCAGGAGCCCTGGTGCTCGCCGAGCGTCTCGCCGTCCTCGGAGACGATCGTGCCGCCGCGGTTGACCTCGTCCAGCTTCTCCGAGAGCCAGCCGCCGGTGTCGCCGTCGCTGATGAAGCAGATGTCGTGGCTGTCGGGCTTGTCGGCGACCGCGAGCCCGCGCCGCGTCGCCTCCTGCCGGATGACGGACTTGGGGGTGTCCCCCAGCGGGAACATCGAGTGCGCGAGCTGGTCCTGGGTGAGCACCCCGAGGACATAGGACTGGTCCTTGGCCATGTCCTCCGCTCGGTGCATCTCGATCAGCCCGTCGTGGCCGGTGCGCAGCTGCGCGTAGTGACCGGTGACGACCGCGTCGAACCCGAGGGCGATCGCCCGGTCGAGCACGGCGGCGAACTTGATCTTCTCGTTGCACCGCAGGCACGGGTTGGGCGTCCGGCCCTCGGCGTACTCGCTCAGGAAGTCCTCGACCACGTCCTCGTGGAAGCGCTCGCTCAGGTCCCAGACATAGAACGGGATCCCGATCACGTCCGCCGCCCGACGCGCGTCGTTGGCGTCCTCGATCGTGCAGCAGCCGCGCGCGCCGGTGCGGTAGGACTTCGGGTTGCGCGAGAGCGCCAGGTGGATGCCGGTGACGTCGAGCCCCTGCTCGGCAGCGCGGGCAGCCGCGACGGCCGAGTCCACGCCGCCGGACATCGCGGCCACGACCCTGCGAGGCGGCTCGCTCCCCGCCTGCCCTGGACCAGCGTTCACTAGCGCGCTCTCGAGGCGAGCGCAGCATTGCGGGCGCGCTCGACGACGGGCCCGATCGACTCGACGAGGGCGTCCACGTCGGACGGCGGTGGAGGTGTGCCCCAGCGAGAACCGCAGCGAGGACCGCGCGAACTCCTCCGACGAACCCATCGCCAGCAGCACGTGCGAGGCCTGCGGCACACCCGCGTCGCAGGCTGAACCGGTCGAACACTCGATGCCGCGCGCATCGAGCAGCATCAGCAGCGAGTCGCCCTCGCAGCCCGGGAACTCCAGGTGCGCGTTGCCGGGCAGGCGGTGCTCGGGACCCGGCTCCGGGTCGCCGTTGTAGATCGCGTCGGGAACCTCACGGCGTACGCCGGCCACGAGCGCGTCGCGCAGGGCGCTGAGCCGCTCGGCGAGCTCGGCCTGCCGACCGACCGCGACCTCGCACGCCACGGCGAACCCCGCGATGGCGGGCGGATCGATCGTGCCGGAACGGATGTCACGCTCCTGGCCGCCTCCGTGCAGCAGCGCAGTGAGCTGCAGCTCGCGGCGGACGAGGAGCGCACCTACCCCGTAGGGACCGCCGATCTTGTGACCGGTCACCGTCATCGCGTCGACGCCGGACGCCGCGAAGTCCAGCGGGAGCTGCCCGAGCGCCTGCACCGCGTCCGTGTGCACGGGGATGCCGTGCGCGCGGGCGATCTCCACCACCTCGCGGACCGGCTGCACCGTCCCGACCTCGTTGTTGGCCCACATCACGGTCACCAGCGCCACGCTGCCGGGGTCGGACTCGACGGCCTCGCGGAAGGCGTCGACGTCGAGCCGGCCGAACCGGTCCACGTCGACCAGCTCGACCTTGGCGCCCTCGCTGGCCAGCCACATCAGCGGGTCGAGGACGGCGTGGTGCTCGACGGGCGTGCTCAGGATTCGTACCCGTCGGGGGTCCTCCGCACGACGCGACCAGAACAGGCCCTTGATCGCCAGGTTGTCCGACTCGGTCCCACCCGAGGTGAACACCACCTCGCCGGGGCGGGAGCCGAGGGACCGCGCGATCGCCTCCCGTGACTCCTCCACCAGCCGACGCGCGCCGCGGCCCGAGGCGTGCAGTGAGGACGCGTTGCCGACCCGACCGAGCTGCGCGGTCATCGCCGCTGCAGCTTCGGGGAGGATCGGCGTGGTCGCCGCGTGGTCGAGATAGACGGTCATCGCGTGCCAAGACTACGACGTCACCGACAATGGGACGTATGCCCCTGATCACCCTGGATCCCGACTCGCCCGAGCCGCCCTTCGAGCAGGTTCGTGAGCAGCTCCGCACCCAGGTCGTCTCCGGGGTGCTGGCGCCCGGCTCGAAGCTGCCCACGGTGCGCGGGCTCGCCGCTGAGCTCGGGATCGCGGCCAACACCGTGGCCCGCGCCTACCGGGAGCTCGAGACGCTGGGGATGATCGAGACGCGGGGCAGGGCCGGGAGCATCGTGACGGGAGCGAGCGCGGATCGTGCCGCCCGGGAGGCGGCCCACGAGTACGTCGAGAAGCTGCGCGCGCTGGGCCTGGGCGAGTCCGAGGCGGTCGAGCTGCTGCGGCGCGCCTTCGCCGTGAGCTGACCCCGGGATCAGCCGCGGGGCAGGTCGGGCCGGACGCGCAGCGTGCGCAGCGCAATGCGCTCGTGCGAGGAGCGGTCAACCGGGTTCAGCGCAGGCTGAGGTGCGCGAGGATCGCGTCGTGATCGGTGCCGGGCAACGGGTGGACGCTCGTGGAGATGCTCGAGAACTCCTTGCTCAGCAGCACGTGGTCGAGCGCCATCACCCGGATCGGCACCGACACCCCCGCCACGGTTCGCGACCCGGGCGACGGCCAGGTCGGTTGCCAGCCAGAGTTGGCCTGGACCGCCGCGTCGTGCAGGCCCGTCGCGAGCAGGTCGCGCATCCGGCCGTGCTCCAGGGTGGCGTTGAAGTCACCGACCTCCAGGTGCGGGCCATCCACCTGGCGGGCATCGGCCACGAGACGTGCGAAGTCCTGGCGCCACCGGCTGTTGCTGTAGAGCGGCTGGGTGGTGTGCACCGCGGTCAGCCAGAACGGGGTCGGCGCCTCCACGCGCATCCGGTAGGCGCCGGTCTCGATGTCGAGCCGTCGCTCCGAGCTCAGGGGGTACGCCGAGAGCGCCACGGTCCCCGCGATGCTCGGCAGCGGGCGGCCCCCCTGGTGCGGCCAGCGGCTGTCCGGGCCGCCGATCCCGCTCGCTGCGAGCGCCTGCACCGCCTCGGGCGTGGCCTCGCTGAGCACGATGAGGTCGGGGTTCTCGCGCTCGACCAACCGGGCCGCCGCCCCGATGTCGGCCTCGCCGAAGTGCATGTTGACGCCGAGCACGGTCAGGTCAGGCTCCCCGCTCGCGTGCTCCCCGGCGTACGACGGGACCAGCCACGCGAGGTGCAGCCCGACACCGAGCAACGACAGCACGGCGGCGACGGTGACCAGCCCCCGGAACCGGCCAGAGAGACCAGGCCGCACCAGCAGCAGGACGAGCAGCGCCACCAGGTAGCCCGCGATCGCCCACGGCACGAACGACGCCGCCAGCACCCAGAACTGGTGGTCGGAGCGCAGCGGCACGGAGAGCGTGAGAACGACGGAGCCGGCCAGGACGACCAGGGCGAGCAACGCCCCGGCGTACCTGGCCGGCTTCATCTCGGCTGGGTGCGCGTCCGGTCCTGGAACCGGCTCAGCCCTTGCGCTTGGTGATCTCCTCGGTGGCGGCGGGCAGGACCGTGTGCAGGTCTCCCACGACGCCGAAGTCGACGAGCTCGAAGATCGGCGCTTCCTCGTCCTTGTTGACGGCGACGATGGTCTTCGAGGTCTGCATGCCGGCGCGGTGCTGGATCGCACCGGAGATGCCGTTGGCGACGTAGAGCTGCGGGGAGACGACCTTGCCGGTCTGGCCGATCTGGAAGGCGTGCGGCTTCCAGCCGGAGTCGACCGCGGCACGCGAAGCGCCCACGGCAGCACCGATGGAGTCGGCGAAGCCCTCGACCTCATCGAAGTTGCCGCCGGTGCCACGACCGCCGGCGACCACGATGGCGGCCTCGGTCAGCTCGGGGCGACCCGACGCGGCACGTGGCTGCGAGGCCACGATCTTCGCCTTCTTCGCCGAGTCCGAGACCGTCACGGCGAAGTCCTCCTTGGCGGCGGCGCCCTCGGACTCCTCGGGAGCCGCGGAGTTGGGCTTGACCGTGATGATCGGCGTGCCGGTGGTGATCTTCGACTGCACGGTGTAGCTGCCGGCGAAGACCGACTGCGTGGTGACCGGACCCTGCTGTACGTCGACCGCGTCGGTGATCAGCCCGGAGCCGAGCTTGATCGCGAGGCGACCGGCGATCTCCTTGCCCTCCGCGTTGGAGGGGATCAGGATCGCTGCCGGGTCGCCCACCTTCTCCGAGATCTGCTGCAGCGCCTCGGCCTTGGGGGCCACCAGGTAGCCCTTGATCTCCGCGTCGTCGACGACGTAGACCTTCTCCGCGCCGTACTTCTTCACCGACTCGACCACACCGTCGGCAGCCTCGGCGCTGCCGATGAAGACCGCGGACGGCTCACCGAGGCGCTTGGCGATCGTGAGCAGCTCGTAGGTGGGCTTGCGGACCTTGCCGTCGAGGTGGTCGACGAGTACCAGAACTTCAGACATTGCTTGGAATCCTCCGGCTAGAGCAACAAGAAAGGGGGGTCAGATGAACTTCTTGGACGCGAGGAACTCGACCAGCGCCGTGGCGCCCGAGCCGTCCTCGTCGGTGACGATCTCGCCCTGCGTGCGCGGCGGACGCTGCTCGGTGTCCTCCACCAGCGTCCAGGCCGCGTCCAGGCCGACCTCACCGGCGTCGACCCCGATGTCGCTCAGCGACCAGGTCTCCAGCGGCTTCTTCTTCGCGGCCATGATGCCCTTGAAGGAGGGGTAGCGCGCCTCACCGGACTGGTCGGTCACCGAGAGCACCAGCGGCGCGGTGGCACCGATCACCTCGGTGGAGGTGTCGCCGTCGCGCTTGATCCGGAACTCCCACGAACCACCCGAGCCCTGGGACTCGATCACCGAGCCCAGCGTCACCTGCGGCAGGTCGAGGCGCTCGGCCAGCATCGCCGGGATCACGCTGCCGGTCGCGTCCGTCGAGGCCATCCCGCACAGCACCACGTCGACCGGCGACTCCTCGCCGATCTTCCGGATCGCAGCCGCGAGCACCTGCGAGGTGGCCAGGTAGTCCGAACCGGCGATCGCGTCGTCGACCACGTGCACGCCCTTGTCGGCACCCATCTGCAGCGACTTCTTGATCGCATCCGCCGCAGCCTCGGGACCGACCGTCAGCGCGGTGACGACGCAGTCCTCGTCAGCGTTCTTCTCCTTCAGCTGCAGCGCCTGCTCCACGGCGTACTCGTCGAGCTCGGAGAGCAGGCCAGGCACGCCCACCCGGTCGACGGTGTTGTCGGACTCGAAGTGCCGATCGGCAGTGGCGTCGGGCACGTACTTCACACAGATGACAATGTTCATGACTCACACGGCCCTGGGCGGGCCCCTCCTGAACTAGGGACGGATGGGGCTGAGCCCCGCCGAGCTGCACAGCGACTGCTGGCACCTTCGCGGGGACCCCGGGTTGAGGTTACCGCCGAGTCGGGCGGTCAGAAACAGCAGGGACGGGTGGGTTCAGTCACAGCCAGCGGGACCGCTGACCACGCCGACGTGCTGGTCAGCGCGAGCTCTTGGGGGCGATCGCGTTGGCGAGCAGTCGGCCGAGCAGCAGGTAGACGATGGCCGCGATGCCCCAGTTGAGCAGGGCGTTCTTCGAGGCCGCGTTGTCACCCTTGAAGGAGAAGATGCCGTCGGTGCGGCTGAACGGACCCGAGATCGCCTCGGCCGTGTTGATCACCAGCTCGACGATCGAGTTGTCCTCGTTGATGTTGCTGCCGAGCACCACGAGCACCGCGCCGAGGGCCAGGATCGCGGCCAGGACGCCGAACACGATGCGCACGACGCGCGCGGCCTGGGAGCGGACCGCGGCCTGGGCCTGACCGAACCGCGCGCCGCGGTCCTTGGAATCGTCGGTGGTGACTTTCGGCGACACAGTTACTCCTGATGATGGGCGGGCGAGACGTGACGTGCGGTCAGCGACCCTCGAAACGGGCCTTGCCTGGTCCATTCTCAACGAACGAGTCCATCCCCACGCTACGGTCTTGCGTCGCGAACAGCGCAGCGAACTGCTGGCGCTCGATCTCCAGGCCGGTGTCGAGGTCCACCTCGAGGCCGCGGTCGATGGCCTCCTTGGCGGCGCGGACGGCGTACGTCGCGGCGCCGGCGAACTGTCCGGCCCACTTCACGGCCTCGTCGTAGACCTGCTCCGCGGGGACGAGCCGGTCGACCATGCCGATCGCCAGCGCCTCATCGGCCTTGACGAACCGGCCGGTGAAGATGATGTCCTTCGCCGTGCTGGGCCCCACGAGCCGGCTGAGGCGCTGGGTGCCGCCAGCGCCCGGGATGATGCCGAGCAGGACTTCGGGCTGACCCAGCGTCGCGTTGTCGGCGGCGATCCGGAAGTCGGCGGCCAGGGCGAGCTCGCAGCCACCGCCGAGGGCGTAGCCGGTGACCGCGGCGACGACCGGCTTGGGGATCCGGGCGACCGCGGTCACCGCGGACTGGAGCGGGCCGGAGCGCCTGACCATGTCCGTGTAGGACATGTCGGCCATCTCCTTGACGTCGTTGCCGGCAGCGAAGACGCGCTCACCGCCGTAGACGACCACGGCCTTGACGTCGTCGCGATCGGTGGCCTCGGCGGCCGCGGCACGCAGCTCCTCCTGGACCTGGATGCTGATCGCGTTCATCTTGGGCCGGTCGAGCCGGATGGTGCCCACACCCTCGGCGACCTCGAGACGGACGAACTCGGCCATGACTGCTCCTCTGTGCTTCGGTGGTGCCGCTGGTGACAGGTGGTGACGGATGGCGACGCGTGGTGCCGGCGTCCGGCCAACCTAATACCCCGGCCGGTGCGGCGCCGAGGCCGGAGTCAGGGGTACGCCGGACGCGCAGGTTCCGCGGCGTACATAATCGTGCGGGTGACTCCAGGCACCTGGTCGGCGACCGACGAAAGCGTCGCGGTGTGGCCGGGCCGCGCCTGGCCGCTCGGCGCGACGTGGTCCGCGGAGTCGACCAACTTCGCGGTCTACGCCCCCGACGCGACGGCGCTGTGGGTGTGCCTGTTCGACGACGCCGACGTCGAGACCCGGTTCGAGCTCACCGAGAAGACACTGGGGATCTGGCACGGCGCGCTGCCGGGCATCGCCCGCGGGCAGCGCTACGGGCTCCGGGCGGACGGCCCGTGGGACCCCGGGGCCGGCCTGCGGTTCAACCCGGCCAAGCTGCTCCTCGACCCCTACGCCGAGGCGGTCTCGGGTGGGTTCAGCACCGATCCGGCCGTCTTCGGGCACGTGCGGAGCGACGACGGCAAGGACCAGCTGGAGGTCCGCGACGAACGGGACTCCGCGGCGTACGTCGGCAAGGGGGTCGTGGTCCACGACGACTTCGACTGGGGCGGCGAGCGGCCGATGCAGCGGCGCTGGCGCGACACCGCCATCTACGAGCTGCACGTGAAGGGCTTCACCCAGCTGCACGACCGGATCCCGGAGGAGCTCCGCGGGACCTACGCCGGGCTGGGCCACCACGTGGTCACCGACTACCTCACCGACCTCGGCGTCACCGCCGTGGAGCTGCTCCCGGTCCACCAGTTCGTCTCCGAGCCGCACCTCGCCCAGCACGGCCTGACCAACTACTGGGGCTACAACTCGATCGGCTACTTCGCGCCGCACGCGGCGTACTCCTCCTCCGGCGACCGCGGCCAGCAGGTCACCGAGTTCAAGCAGATGGTGAAGAACCTGCACGCGGCCGGCATCGAGGTGATCCTCGACGTGGTCTACAACCACACGGCGGAGGCGGGGGCCAACGGGCCGACGCTCAGCTTCCGGGGGCTGGACGACCTCGGCTACTACCAGCGCGCGTTCCCGGACCCCCGCGACAAGCACCAGCCGGACACCTACTGGGACATCACCGGCTGTGGGAACACGGTCGACGCGGACCATCCCTCGGCGCTGCGGCTGATCCTCGACTCGCTGCGGTACTGGGTCACCGAGATGCACGTCGACGGGTTCCGGTTCGACCTGGTCTCGGCGCTGGCGCGCACCGACCACGAGGTCGACATGACCTGCCACTTCCTGACCACGATCGGCCAGGACCCGGTGCTGCGGCACGTGAAGCTGATCGCCGAGCCCTGGGACACCTCGATGGACGGCTACCGGGTCGGTGAGTTCCCGCCGCCCTGGGTGGAGTGGAACGACCAGTACCGCGACACCATGCGCGACTTCTGGCGCTCGGCCACCGACGGGGTGCGCACGGTCGCGACCAGGCTGGCCGGCTCCTCGGACCTCTACCTCGACGACGGCCGCTCGCCGTACGCCTCGATCAACTTCATCACCGCCCACGACGGGTTCACGCTGCGCGACCTGGTCTCCTACGACACCAAGCACAACGAGGCCAACGGGGAGCAGAACCGCGACGGCACCGACAACAACCGCTCCTGGAACTGTGGCGTCGAGGGTGAGACCGACGACGCCGAGGTGATCGCGATGCGGCACCGGCAGGCCGCGAACCTGATCGCGACGCTGTGCCTGTCCAACGGGGTGCCGATGATCACCGCCGGAGACGAGCGCGGGCGGACGCAGGGGGGCAACAACAACCCCTACAGCCAGGACAACGAGGTCTCGTGGGTCGACTGGCGGCCGGACGACGCCTGGCTGGGGACCTTCGACATCACCCGGGAGGCGCTGAAGATCCGCCGCGACCATCCGGCACTGCGGCAACGGCACTGGTTCGAGGGGCGCCCGGCCATCGTCGGCGGACCCAAGGACCTGGCCTGGATCCACCCCGAGGGTCGGGAGATGACCGGCGACGACTGGCAGGACGGTGGCCTGCACATCGTCGGCATGTTCGTCTCCGGCGACCCCCTCCGCTCCCCCGGCCCGCGAGGCGAGCAGCAGCGCGACAGCAGCTTCATGCTCTGGCTGAACGGCTCCCCGCACGACTCCCGGGTCACCTTCCCCTCCAACGAGTGGGTGCAGCACGGCGCCGTCGTCCTCTCCACCGACCCCGCCCACCCGATCGGCACCAAGGTCGAGGCCGGGGACACCATCAGCCTGGCCGCCCGGAGCCTGGTGCTGCTGGAGCAGATCTGAGGGGGGGTGTCGGTTTCCCCGGCCGACCGGGGACTCCTGACGTTGTCGGCCAATACTTCACCCCTCAACGTCACGGACAGGCCGACAACCCTGTCCGTTTTGTACGACGGGCGGCCCGTCAGTCCCGTCGGGTGAAGACGATCGGATCGCCGTCCGTGATGGCGATGGTGTGCTCGCAGTGCGCCCCTCGTGATCCATCAGCGCTGCGCAGGGTCCAGCCGTCGCGGTCGGTGTAGACCTCGTCGGTCGTCCGCATGAACCACGGCTCGATCGCGATCACCAGGCCGGGACGCAAGGGGTAGCCACGTCCCGGACGGCCGTCGTTCGGGACGTGCGGATCGCCGTGCATCGTCCGGCCCACGCCATGGCCCCCGAAGTCGGTGTTGATCGTCAGTCCCGCAGCGCGGGCCACCGCGGCGATCGCCGCAGAGATGTCCCCCATCCGGTTTCCGTTGACCGCGGCAGCGATGGCAGCGTCGAGTGCGCGGCGGGTGGTGTCGATGAGGTCGAGATCCTGCTGCTCCGGCGTACCGACGACCAGGCTGAGTGCGGAGTCCGACACCCACCCGTCGACAGACGCCGCGAAGTCCAGGCTCAACAGGTCACCGTCGCGCAGCACGTAGTCGTGGGGCAGCCCGTGCAGGACGGCATCGTTGACCGAGGTGCACAGCACCTTGCCGAACGGCATCGCGCCGAAGGAAGGGTGGTAGTCGAGGTAGCAGGACTCGGCGCCGCGCTCGCGGATCAGGTCGTGCGCCAAGGCGTCCAGCTCGAGCAGGTTGACACCGACGTCGGCTGCCTCCTCGAGCCGGACGAGGACCTCGGCCACGAACGACCCGGCGGGCTTCATCTGCTCGATCTCGGCGGGACTACGGAGCTCGATCACGGGGGCGAGCCTAGGGGGATCACCAGATCGACTCCCGGGCGATCGCCGAGCTGGCCGCCGCGGCGTACAAAGCGGACGGTGTTGTGGGCCAATCCCTGACGCTGAGGGGTGAAGTATCGGCCGACCACGTCAGGTTTCCCCGGCCGGCCGGGGAAACCGACCGACCGACGACCAACCAACCGACCCACCTACGCCAGCACCACCAAGCCCAGCTCGGCCGGCGAGGCCAGGGCGTCGTGCTTGGGGAGGATCCGGACGGTGTAGCCGAAGGAGCCGGCGCGGGCGAGCCTGAGGTGGCCCTCGAAGCGGTGCCGACCACCCTCGTAGGTCTCGCCGAGGACCAGCGAGGTGGTCGAGGTCTCGACGAGCTGGTCCTCGCCCTTCACCCGGCCGTGGACGACCTCGACGTCGACGTCGGTGGGCGAGAGCGAGCCGAGCGAGACGAACGCGTGCAGGTCCATGCCGCCGCCGATCTCGGGGCTGTCGGAGAGCCCACCGGTCTCGACGTGGTCGATCTGCACCTCGGACCACCCGGCCAGCACGCGAGACTTCCACGCGGCGAGGTCGGTGGCGCCGGAGTAGGAGTCGTTCAGCGCGCGCGAGGAGACGGCCGCCGGGGCGTAGAGCCGGTTGACGTACTCGCGCAGCATCCGGGTCGAGAGCACCTTGGGGCCGAGCGACTTCAGGGTGTGCCGGACCATCTCGATCCAGCGGGTGGGCACGCCGGTCTCGTCGAGGTCGTAGAACCGCGGCGCCACCTCGTTCTCGATCAGGTCGTAGAGCGCGCTGGCCTCGAGGTCGTCACGCCGGTCGGGGTCCTCGACGCCGTCGGCGGACGGGATCGCCCAGCCGTTGCTGCCGTCGTACCACTCGTCCCACCAGCCGTCGAGGATCGAGAGGTTCAGGCCTCCGTTGAGGGCGGCCTTCATCCCCGACGTGCCGCACGCCTCGTAGGGCCGCAGCGGGTTGTTCAGCCACACGTCGCAGCCGGGGTAGAGCGGCTGCGCCATCGCGATGTCGTAGTTGGGCAGGTAGGCGACGCGGTGCCGCACCTCGGGGTCGTCGGCCAGCTGCACGATCGCCTGGATCAGCTTCTTGCCGCCGTCGTCCGCGGGGTGCGCCTTGCCGGCCATGATCAGCTGGACCGGTCGCTCCGGGTGCAGCAGCAGCCGCTTGAGGCGCTCGGGGTCGCTGAGCATCAGGGTCAGTCGCTTGTACGACGCAGCGCGCCGCGCGAAGCCGATCGTCAGCACGTCGGGGTCAAGGGCGGTGTCGATCCAGCCGAGCTCGGCGCGGGACTGGCCACGCTTCAGGCAGGACTTGCGCAGCCGCCCGCGGGCGTCCTCGACGAGCCGCCGGCGCAGCTCGCGCTTGGTGGACCAGAGGTCCGCGGAGGGCACCTGGTCGACCACGTTCCAGAGGTCGGCGGCGTCGGAGTCGGTGTCGGCCCCCTGCTTGCGGGCCAGCTCGAAGACCTCGCGGGCCACCCAGGTGGGGGCGTGCACGCCGTTGGTGATCGAGGTGATCGGCACCTCGGCCTCGTCGAACGCGGGCCAGAGGCCGTTGAACATGCCCCGGCTCACCTCGCCGTGCAGCTCGGAGACCCCGTTGGCCCGCTGGGCCAGGCGGAAGCCCATGACGGCCATGTTGAACACGCCGCTGTCGCCGCCGTCGTAGTCCTCCGCGCCGAGGCGCAGGATCCGGTCGGTCGGTACGCCGGCAACCGGGCTCTGGGAGCCGAAGTACTGCTCCATCAGCTCGCGCGGGAAGCGGTCGATGCCGGCGGGGACGGGGGTGTGCGTGGTGAACACGGTGCCCGCGCGGGTGACCTCGACGGCCGTGTCGAAGTCGAGGCCGGGTCCGTCCTCGGCCACGGTGAGCTCGCGGATCCGCTCGAGACCGAGGAAGCCCGCGTGGCCCTCGTTGGTGTGGAAGACCTCGGGCTGCACCGCGCCGGTGACGCGCGAGAAGGCACGCAGCGCGCGGACCCCGCCGACGCCGAGGAGGAGCTCCTGGAGGAGCCGGTGCTCGGTGGACCCGCCGTAGAGCCGGTCGGTCACCTCGCGCAGCGGGCCGGGGTTCTCCTCGATGTCGGTGTCGAGCAGCAGCAGCGGGACCCGGCCGACCTGGGCCACGAAGACGCGGGCGGCGAGCTCGGTGTCGCCGGGCACGGAGATCCGGATCTGGACGGGGGTGTCGTCCGCCTCACGCAGCAGCGTGATCGGCAGGCCGTCGGGGTCGAGCACCGGGTAGCTCTCCAGCTGCCAGCCCTCCCGGGAGAACTGCTGGCGGAAGTAGCCGAACTGGTAGAGCAGGCCGACGCCGATCAGGGGTACGCCGAGGTCGCTGGCCGTCTTCAGGTGGTCGCCGGCCAGGATGCCGAGACCTCCGGAGTACTGCGGGAGCACCGAGGTGATGCCGTACTCCGGCGAGAAGTAGGCGATCGCCTCGGGCAGGGCGGCCCCCTGTTTCGCGGAGGCCTTCTGGAACCAGCGCTCGCCCGTGAGGTAGTGCTGCAGGTCCGCGTGGGCGGCACCCAGCATCTGCAGGAAGCCCGTCGTCGGCCGCGAGCTCGTCGAGCCGGTCGGTCGAAACGGCGCCGAGCGTCTTGACCGGGTCGTGACCGCTGTCCCGCCAGATGTCGGGGTCCATGGCCTCGAAGACGTCCTGGGTCTCGGGGTGCCAGGACCAACGCAGGTTGGTCGCCAGGCCGCCCAGGGACTGCAACGGCTCCGGCAGGACCGGACGGACGGTGAATCGTCGGATGGCTCGCACGGGAGAACGCTAGCCCAGAACTTTGGAACGATCCAACGCGGTCTGGACACCCGGGGTGCCGACCGGGCCCGAGGTCGCCGCCCGGAGCGCGGCGCCGCGTCCCCTGACCACCACATTTGCGTCGGGGCCCGGACTTCGAAAGTCTGGGGAACATGGTCGGACGTATCCCAGTCATGGACGTGACACCCGTCGTCAACCACGCCCGGCACCCCGCCAAGGCGTCGGTCGGCGAGTTCTTCGACGTCACCGCCCTGGTGTTCCGCGAGGGACACGACCAGCTCGGTGCCGAGGTGGTGCTCACCGACCCGGCCGGCATCCGCCGCGCTCCGCAGCGGATGTACGACGTCCAGGGCCAGGTCTCGCGGATGGCGGCCACCGTCTGCCCCGACACCGAGGGCGCATGGACCTTCGAGGTGCAGTCGTGGAGCGACCCGATCGGGACCTGGCTGCACGACGCCGGCATCAAGATCCGAGCAGGAGTGGACGTCGAGCTGATGTTCACCGAGGGCGTGCTGCTGCTCGAGCGGGTGGCCCAAGGAATCTCGGCAAGCACGGGGCAGCTCGAGCGCCGCGGAGGCCAAGGCCGCGAAGGCCGTCCTCAAGGACGCGACCCGGGCACTCGCCGACCAGAAGCGACCCGTCGATGCCCGTCTGGCCGCAGCCGAGTCCGAGGTGATCGCCCAGGTCTTCGCCGCCCACCCCGTGCGCGACCTGCTCACCGTCGAGGGGCCCTACCCGTTCTTCGTCGACCGCCAGCGCGCCCTGTTCTCGAGCTGGTACGAGTTCTTCCCCCGCTCCGAGGGCGCTCACGTCGACCAGCTGAGCGGCAAGCGCTCGTCACCGGCACCCTGCGCACGGCCGCCGAGCGCCTCCCGGCCGTCGCAGCGATGGGCTTCGACATCATCTACCTGCCGCCGATCCATCCGATCGGCGAGAAGAACCGCAAGGGCGCCAACAACACCCTCACCCCCACCCCGGACGACGTCGGCTCACCCTGGGCGATCGGCAGCAAGGACGGCGGGCACGACGCGATCCACCCCGACCTCGGCACCCTGGAGGACTTCGACGCCTTCGTGGCGGCTGCTCACGACGTCGGGCTCGAGGTCGCGATGGACTTCGCCCTCCAGGCGGCGCCGGACCACCCGTGGGCGACCGAGCACCCCGAGTGGTTCACCACCCGGGCCGACGGTACGATCGCGTACGCCGAGAACCCGCCGAAGAAGTACCAGGACATCTACCCGATCAACTTCGACAACGACCCCGAGGGGATCTACGCGGAGTGCGAGCGGCTGCTGCGCCACTGGATGTCGCACGGCGTCCGGGTCTTCCGCGTGGACAACCCGCACACGAAGCCGGTCGCGTTCTGGGAGTGGCTGCTGGACCGCATCCGCGCGACCGACCCGGACGTGCTCTTCCTCTCCGAGGCGTTCACCAAGCCACCGATGATGCACGCGCTCGGCACGGTCGGCTTCCACCAGAGCTACACCTACTTCACCTGGCGCAACACGCGCACGGAGATCGAGACCTACCTGCACGAGGTCTCGCACGAGTCGTCCGCCTTCATGCGGCCGAACTTCTTCGTGAACACCCCCGACATCCTGCACGCGTTCCTCCAGCACGGAGGACCCGCCTGCGTTCAAGCTCCGGGCCGTCATCGCGGCCACCGGCTCCCCGAGCTGGGGGGTGTACGCCGGCTACGAGCTCGGCGAGCACCTGGCGCTGCGCCCCGGCACCGAGGACTACCTCGACTCGGAGAAGTTCCAGATCCGGGTGCGTGACTGGGACGGCGCCGCACGGAGCGGGCAGACGCTGGCGCCGTACCTCACCCGGCTCAACGAGATCCGCCGCGCGCACCCCGCGTTGCAGCAGCTGCGCAACGTGACCATCCACTCCAGCGACGACGACGCCGTCCTGGCCTACAGCAAACAGACGGGTCGCGACATCGTCATCGTCGTGGTCAACGTCGACCCACATGCCCCGCACACCACGATGGTGCATCTCGACATGCCGGCCCTCGGGCTCGGCTGGGAGGACAGCCTCATCGTGCACGACGAGATCACCGGCCAGCACTGGCAGTGGGGTGCCCACAACTTCGTGCACCTCGACCCCTACGTCGAGCCGGCCCACGTCCTCTCCGTCAGGGCCCAGGCATGAGCGAGATGATGGTGCCTGCCGAGCCACTCGAGGACGGCCCCGTGATCGGCGGGTTCGAGCAGCCCGACTGGTTCAAGACCGCTGTCTTCTACGAGGTCCTGGTCCGTTCCTTCAAGGACTCCAACGGCGACGGGGTCGGCGACTTCCGGGGGCTGACCGAGAAGCTGGACTACCTGCACTGGCTCGGCGTCGACTGCCTGTGGGTCCCGCCGTTCTTCAGCTCGCCGCTGCGCGACGGCGGCTACGACATCGCCGACTACCGCAACATCCTCCCGGAGGCCGGGACCGTCGAGGACTTCCACCACTTCCTCGACGAGGCGCACAAGCGCGACATCCGCGTGATCATCGACTTCGTGATGAACCACACCAGCGACCAGCACCCGTGGTTCCAGGCCAGCCGGGAGGACCCCGACGGTCCCTACGGCGACTTCTACGTGTGGTCCGACACCGACGAGCTCTACGAGGAGGCGCGGGTCATCTTCGTCGACACCGAGCCGTCCAACTGGACCTGGGACCCGGTGCGCCAGCAGTACTTCTGGCACCGGTTCTTCTCCCACCAGCCGGACCTCAACTTCGACAACCCGAAGGTCATGGAGGCCATGCTGGAGGCGATGAGCTTCTGGCTCGACATGGGCCTCGACGGCTTCCGGCTCGACGCGGTCCCCTACCTCTACGAGCGTCCCGGCACCAACGGGGAGAACCTGCCGGAGACGCACGAGGCGCTGCGCATGGTGCGTCGCTACGTCGACGAGAACTACCCGGGGCGGGTGCTGCTCGCCGAGGCCAACCAGTGGCCCTCGGACGTGGTCGACTACTTCGGTGGCAAGCGGGACAAGGAGACGGGCGAGTACCTCTCCCCCGGCGACGAGTGCCACATGTGCTTCCACTTCCCCGTGATGCCCCGCATCTTCATGGCCGTACGACGCGAGAACCGGTTCCCGATCTCGGAGATCCTCGAGCAGACCCCGGCGATCCCGGACGGCTGCCAGTGGGGCATCTTCCTGCGCAACCACGACGAGCTGACCCTCGAGATGGTCACCGACGAGGACCGCGACTACATGTGGGACGAGTACGCCAAGGACCCCCGGATGAAGGCCAACATCGGCATCCGCCGCAGGCTCTCGCCGCTGCTCGACAACGACGTCAACCGGATGGAGCTGTTCACCGCGCTGCTGCTGTCGCTGCCGGGTTCACCGGTGCTGTACTACGGCGACGAGATCGGGATGGGCGACAACATCTGGCTCGGCGACCGTGACGGCGTACGCACGCCCATGCAGTGGACACCGGACCGCAACGCCGGCTTCTCGGTCGCGACCCCGGGCAAGCTCCACCTCCCGGTGAACCAGGACCCCGTCTTCGGCTACCAGCGGGTCAACGTGGAGACCGAGCTGGACAACTCCTCCTCGCTGCTGCACTGGACGCGGCGGATGATCCACACCCGCAAGCAGCACCCGTCCTTCGGGCTGGGCGCGTTCTACGACCTCGGCGGCTCCAACCCCTCGGTGCTCTCCTACGTCCGCGAGCACACCGACGAGAACGGCTACACCGACACCGTGCTGTGCGTGAACAACCTGAGCCGCTTCCCGCAGCCGGTCGAGCTGGACCTGCGCCGCTGGGAGGGGGTGCGACCCGTCGAGCTGCTCGGCGGTGTGCGCTTCCCCGAGATCGGCGAGCTGCCCTACCTGCTGACCCTCGGCGGCTACGGCTTCTACTGGATCCGGCTGCCGCAGACCGAGGCCCAGGCGGACGCCTACCTGGCGGCCCAGGCCGAAAGCCGGGACGAAGCCGAAAGGAGTCACGCATGACCTCCGCGACGAGCACCTCCGAGCCGCTCGAGCCGGCCCTGGTCGAGTTCATCAGCCAGGCGCGCTGGTTCGGCGGCAAGGGCCGCGCGTTCGCGGTCACCGACGTGCGCGTCGTACCCCTGAGGGCCGGCGAGCCGCGGGTCAGCATCGGCCTGGTCACGCTGTCCTTCGACGACGGGGGTTCCGACGTCTACCAGTGCCCGGTCGCGTCGTACGCCGAACCGCAGGAGCGGCTCGGTCATGCGTTCATCGCGGTCGTCGAGGGTCGCTACGTCTACGACGCCCTGCACGACCGGGACGCGACCCATGTCTGGCTCGAGGAGTTCCAGGAGGCGGGCGAGGAAGCGCAGAGCACCGACGCGGGGCTCACCTTCCACCGCACGGCCAAGCACGACCTCGACCTGTCGACCCACTCCACCCTGTTCCGCGGCGAGCAGAGCAACTCCTCGGTCGCCTACGGCGACGACGCCTTGATGAAGGTGTTCCGTCGGCTGACGCCCGGTGTCAACCCGGACATCGAGATCCACGACGCGCTGACCCGTGCCGGCACGCACAGCATCGCCGAGCTCTACGGCTGGCTGGAGCTGGCCCCCGACTCCCCCGACGGCGAGCCGATCCAGCTCGCGATGCTGTCGCAGTTCCTGCGCACCGCCAGTGACGGCTGGGAGCTCGCCCTGGCCAGCGCGCGCAACCTGTTCGCCGAGGCCGACCTGCACGCCGACGAGGTGGGTGGTGACTTCGCCGGGGAGGCGCACCGACTCGGGGTCGCGGTCAGCGAGATCCACGAGCTGCTCCGGGAGCAGTTCCCGACCCGACCGTTCGACGGGTCGACCACCGCCGCGACGATGCGCCGGCGGCTGGCCGACGCGATCGACGTCGTCCCCGAGCTCGCCGAGCACGCCGCCACCCTGGAGGACGTGTTCTCCCGCCTCACCGACGCCGACACGGAGGTGCAGCGCATCCACGGCGACCTGCACCTCGGCCAGACCCTGCGCACCTCGCTCGGCTGGAAGCTCGTCGACTTCGAGGGCGAGCCCGCCAAGGACCTGGCCGAGCGCCGGCTGCCCGACTCGGCGTGGCGCGACGTCGCCGGCATGCTGCGCTCCTTCGACTACGCGGCCCAGTCGGTGGTCAAGGACCTCTACTCCTCCGAGGAGCCCGGCTCGCAGATCAGCTACCGGGCCAAGGAGTGGCTGCAGCGCAACCGGACCGCGTTCCTCGAGGGCTACGTCGAGCGTCGCGTGGAACGCGGCGAGCCCGGGCTGACCCCGACCGAGCAGGCCGTCATCGACGCCTACGAGGCGGACAAGGCGGTGTATGAAGTGATCTACGAAGCACGCAACCGGCCGAGCTGGCTGGACATCCCCCTGAAGGCAATCGACCGGATCGGAACCGACCGAACATGAGTGAGCCAACGATCGGCGAGCTGGATCTCCACCTGATCAACGAGGGGCGCCACGAGGAGCTGTGGGCCGCCCTCGGCGCGCACGTCGGGTCCGGCGGCACCACGTTCCGGGTCTGGGCTCCGAGCGCGCTCGAGGTGCAGGTGCGCGGCGACTTCAACAGCTGGGACGGCAGCCGCAACCCGATGACCCATGTCGGCACGTCCGGGGTGTGGGAGGCGTTCGTGCCCGGTATCGGGTCGGGCGAGGGCTACAAGTTCCACATCCGCGGCGCCGACGGCGTGTGGCGCGACAAGGCCGACCCGATGGCGTTCTACACCGAGGTGCCACCGGCGACCGCCTCCCGCGTCTTCGAGAGCCAGCACGAGTGGACCGACCACGAGTGGATGACCGAGCGTGCCGCCGACCCCCGGTCCGACCAGCAGCCGATGTCGGTCTACGAGGTGCACCTCGGCTCCTGGCGCAAGCACGAGGGCGGCGGCCCCCTGAGCTATGACGAGCTGGCCGAGCAGCTCACGGCGTACGTCGTGGAGATGGGCTTCACCCACGTCGAGCTGCTGCCGGTGATGGAGCACCCCTTCGGCGGTTCGTGGGGCTACCAGGTCACCTCGTACTACGCCCCGACCTCGCGCTTCGGCGACCCCGACGGCTTCCGTCGGCTGGTGCAGAGCCTGCACCACGCGGGCATCGGCGTGATCGTCGACTGGGTGCCGGCGCACTTCCCCAAGGACGACTTCGCCCTGGCGCGTTTCGACGGGACCGCGCTGTACGAGGACCCGAACCCGAGCCGGGGCGAGCACCCGGACTGGGGCACGTTCGTCTTCAACTTCGGCCGCAAGGAGGTCCGCAACTTCCTCGTCGCCAACGCTCTCTACTGGCTCGAGGAGTTCCACATCGACGGCATCCGCGTCGACGCGGTCGCCTCGATGCTCTACCTCGACTACTCGCGCGAGGCCGGCGAGTGGCAGCCGAACGTCCACGGCGGCCGGGAGAACCTCGAGGCCGAGCAGTTCCTCAAGGAGCTCAACGGCACCGTCTACAAGCGGGTGCCCGGCGCCGTCACGATCGCGGAGGAGTCCACCTCGTGGCCCGGCGTGACCAAGCCGACCAGTGAGGGTGGTCTGGGCTTCGGCTTCAAGTGGAACATGGGCTGGATGCACGACAGCCTCGACTACATCGCCCGGGACCCGGTGCACCGCGGCTACCACCACAACCAGCTCACGTTCAGCATGGTCTACGCGTTCTCGGAGAACTACGTGCTGCCGATCAGCCACGACGAGGTCGTGCACGGCAAGGGGTCGTTGCTCCGCAAGATGCCCGGTGACCGCTGGCAGCAGCTGGCGAACGTCCGCGCGTTCCTGTCCTGGCAGTGGGCCCACCCCGGCAAGCAGCTGATCTTCATGGGCACCGAGTTCGCGCAGGACCAGGAGTGGGCCGAGCAGCGCTCCCTCGACTGGGGCCTGCTCCACGACGGCGGCCACGCAGGCGTCAGCCGCCTGGTCGCCGACCTGAACAGCGTGTACGCCGACACACCGGCGCTCTGGTCGCAGGACAGCGCGCCGGAGGGGTTCCAGTGGATCGACGCCGACGACGCACATCGCAACACGGTGGCGTTCGTGCGGTGGGGCTCGGACGGCAGCGCGCTCGTCTGCGTCACCAACTACTCCGCCATCCCGCACGAGGGCTACCACCTGGGCCTGCCCTTCGCGGGCGAGTGGAGCGAGGTGATCAACACCGACGCCGAGAACTACGGCGGGTCCGGTGTCGGCAACCTCGGCACGGTCACCGCACACGAGAGCCCGCACGGCGGCCAGCCCGCCTCGGTGCGGCTGCGGGTCCCTCCCCTCGGAACGCTCTGGCTCACCAGCCAGCGCCGGTAGGCGGTGGGCTCGTCGACCGCGCGGTGGACTTGGTGTGCCTGACCTAGGCTGACCCCGTGCCTGCCGACCTCACTCCTGTCGCCCCCGGCGTCGTCCGCGTCTCGTGGCCCATCGAGCTCCAGGACGAGGGCCTGCGGGTCTCGGCCGACGAGGTACGCCGGGTCGTGGAGTCCGCCTTCAAGGGCGGCAGCACCCGGGTCGAGACCCACGTCGACCCCGACGACGAGACGGCCCAGCGGATCGCCACCTTCGCCGGTCTGCTGCGTGAGGGTGTGGCTCGCGGTGTTGCGGAGACCTCCGACCGGGTCGTCTACGCACGGCTCGCCGACGACACCCCCCTCGAGGACCCCAAGGGCTTCCGCTCGCTGCTGAACTCCTTCCTCCCGCGCAAGCGCGCGATCAGCCAGCTGCTCGTCCGGTCCACCGACGGACGGGTGCTGCTCTGCCAGCTCACCTACAAGCGCGACCTGGACCTGCCGGGAGGCGTGGTCGAGGTGAGCGAGTCACCGCAGCTCGCAGTCGGGCGCGAGGTCGAGGAGGAGCTCGGCCTCACGATCGAGGCCGGCCGCCTGCTGCTCACCGACTGGCTGCCACCGTGGGGCGGCTGGGACGACGCGATCTGCCTCGTCTTCGACGGTGGCGAGGTGGACCCGAGCGTGGTCGACACCATCGTCCGGCAGGAGCGGGAGATCCGTTCCGCCGACTTCTACACGATGGCCGAGGTCCGCGAGAGGTGCGCCGACTTCACCGCCCGGCGGATCGAGTCCGCTCTCCGGAACCTGACGGCGGCCAGCGGCCCGTCGTACACCGAGAGCGGGCGGAGCCTGCCCGGGAGTGGTTGAGGCGGTCAGTCGTCGTCGTGCTCGACCCGGGGACGCGCGGCGATGGTCCGCCAGCCGTGGCGCAGCACCTTCTGGAGCATCTGCGCGTTGATCCACGCCGTCATGGTCCAGACACCCACCCACACGAGCACGAGCGGCCAGGAGACCTCACCCGGAGTGGCCCCCGTCGCGAACCCGACCGCCAGCCCCGCATAGAACCCCACCCACAGCGCCAGCAGGCTGAGGGGCAGCGCCAGGACGATGAGCACGACGTACCAGGCCTGCACGTCGGAGAGCAGCGTGAGCACGGCGGTCGCCCCCACCGTGGTGACGTAGAGCTGACCGATCCCCGAGAGCCGCGCACCCGGAAGCGTCGTCGCCCGCCCCTCGTTCATGGCCACCATCGTGACAGGTCCGGGTCCGGTGCGACCGGGTCACCTCCGGCCGGTCAGGCCGGCGGCACCACGATCGTCCAGGCCAGCGCCTTGGCCGAGGCCAGCGAGGAGGTGGCGTTCACGGCCCCGGCGGTTCCCGCGGCCACGTCGGCCTCATCGGCCGAGAAGGTGGCGATGCTGCCGCCGCCGCTGCCGTTGCTCGTCGTACGCCGGGCCAGACCGGCGGGTGTGGTCCACGTGCGTGCCGAGCTGGCCTTGTCCGACCAGTAACGCAGCACCGTCGACCCGTCGGTGGCGACGCTCACGGCCGGGGCCGGGTGCGAGGTGACCACGGCGGTCCCCTGCACTGCGGAGGCCAGCACGCTCACCGGCCCGGCGCCGCTGTAGGCCACTACGGAGAGGCTGGTCTTCGACAGCGCGCTCAGCGGGACCCGGACGACCGCACCGGCCGCCAGTCCGGTCCGGGTCCAGACCGAGGACCTCAGCTCGGTGCCGTCGACCGTCGAGGAGAGCAGCGTCCAACCCGTGGGGGTGGTGTGGGTGCTGGAGGTGCTGGTGGCGACCAGGACGAGCCGGTCGTCGACCACGCACGCCCGCCGGGACCGTGACGCTGGCGGAGGTGGTGTGGGCATCGGTGGCCGCAGCCGCCCGGAAGGCCAGCGTCGAGGCGGGCGGATCGGTGACCGTGACCTCGAGGGTGTCCTCGCCGGTGGCTGCGTCGTCGTCGGTGACCGTGAGGGTGACGAGGTAGGTGCCGGCGCTCTCGTAGGTGTGGCCGGGGGCCACGCCGGTGGCGGTGGCACCGTCACCGAAGTTCCACTCGTAGGTCTCGATCGTGCCGTCGTCGGTGGAGGTGCTGCCGCTCAGCGGGCAGGACAGGTGGGTGCAGCTGCCGGTGATCCGGGCCACCGGGTCCTCGTTCGGCGGAGGCGGCGGTGGGTCGGTGACGTCCACGTCGAGGGTGGCGGAGTCGGTGACGCCCAGGTTGTCGGTCACGGTCAGCGTCACGGTGTAGGAGCCGGCCAGCTCGTAGGTGTGTCCCGGCGCGACCCCCGTGGCCGTGTCACCGTCGCCGAAGTCCCACTGGTAGCCGACGATGCTGCCGTCGTCGGAGGAGGTGCTGCCGCTCAACGGGCAGGTCAGGTCCGTGCAGGAGCCCGTGATCCGGGCCACCGGATCCTGGTTGGGCGGGGGCGTGGTGCTGTCGCCCTTGAGCACCACGCCGTAGGTCGCTCCACCGCCGGCGGACTTCACGGCGTTGGTGATGCCCGGAACCACGATCGCCGAGGTCCGGTTGGTGGTGGTGCCGTCACCGAGCTGGCCGTAGATGTTGTGGCCCCAGGCCTGCACCCGTCCGTCACCGAGCGTGACGATGCCCATGTCGCGGCCGGAGCCGATCGTGACCGCCTGGCTGACGCCGAGGACGTTGACCGGCGTACGCCGTGAGGTGCCGGTGCCGTCGCCGAGCTCGGCACGGTAGTTGCGGCCCCACGACGCCACGGTGCCGTTGGTGCGCAGGGCGTAGGAGTGGTGCGCGCCACCCGCGGCGTCGGCGATGCCGCTCGCGATGATCCGAACGGGCGTGGTCCGGTCGGTGAGGGTCCCGTCGCCGATCTGGCCGTAGTCGTTCGAGCCCCAGGTCCACGCGCTGCCGTCTCCGAGCACCGCGATGCCGTGGTCGCGTCCACCGGTCACGGTCCTGACGTCGGTCAGCGTGCCGACGCGCACGGGTGTCAGCCGTCGGACGAGCGTCCCGTCCCCGAGCTGGCCCTCGTTGTTGCGGCCCCAGCCCCACAGCTGGCCGCTGGCGCGGATCGCGTAGGTCATGTTCCGACCCGCGGCGATGCCGACGACGTCGGTGAGGCCCGGCACCTGGACCGGGGACCGGCGCAGGGTCGTGGTTCCGTCGCCGAGCTGCCCGTCGCTGTTGAGCCCGGCGGCCCAGACGGTGCCGTTGGCCTTCAGCACCACGATGTGGTTGTGGCCGGTCTCGACGGCGACGTTGTCGAACCCGAGCGAGGTCACCCGGGTCGGCACCAGCCCGTTGGCGGTCGTGCCCCGTCCCTGCTGGCCCTCGGCGTTGCTGCCCCAGGTCCAGACACCGCCGTCCGACCTCAGGGCGACCACGTGCTCGCGGCCACCGTGCATGTCGATGACCCCGTTGAGACCGGTGACGGCACCGGGGGTGCGCCTCGTCGTGGTGGTGCCGTTGCCGAGCTGGCCGAAGGCGTTCTCCCCGAAGGTCCACGGCGTTCCCGGAGGGGCAGCGGCGTGCGCAGCAGGTGCGGTGACGAGGCCGGCGACGGCCAAGGTGGTCACAACGAGTCCGGATGCGCCGATGCCTGCGAGAGCGCGCACCACCCAGCGGTGTCTCATCGGCGATACGTCCCCTCACGCTTCGTGTGGGGTGACCGTATGTCCGATGCCGGTTCGGGGTGAATAAGCACCTTGTGCCGAACTAGACCGCGGCGGCCGCTGTGAGGTCAGAACAGGGCGGACGCGAGGTCCCGCCGGGCACGGATCACCCGCGGGTCGTCGTTGCCGACGGCCCCGAACAGCGCGATCAGGTGGGTCCGAGCGGTGTCCCGGTCCCGATCCGTCGTACGCCGGACCAGGTCGACCAGGCGGGCGAAGGAGTCCTCGACGTGTCCACCGAGCAGGTCGAGGTCGGCCACCATGGTCTGCGCCTCGACGTCGTCGGGGCGCTCGGCTGCGGCAGCGCGCGCCTGGTTGAGGTCGACGCCGTCGGTCCGCTGGAGCAGCTTGGCCATGGCCAGACCGGCCGCTGCCTCCGAGTCGGCCGGGTTGGCGTCCACCAGCTTCTGGTACTCCGCGACCGCACCGCCGATGTCGCCGCGCTCCAGGGCGTCCTGGGCAGGGGCGTAGCGCGGGTCCGGCTGCTCCTCGCCGGTCTCCTCGTCCACCACACCGTTGCCCGAGCGTGGCTGGTGCCGGCCGGTGAACCCGCTGGCCGTCAGCTGCTGGAGCACCTGGGTGATCGCCGCGCGCAGCTCCTCGAGCGGCGCCAGGTTCTGCAGCAGCGGCATCGGCCGTCCCTGGGCCACCAGCACCACGAGCGGGACCGACGGGATCTGCATCGCCTGGGCGATCTGCGGTACGGCGTCGATGTCGACGCGCCCCAGCAGGAACCGGCCCTCGAACTCGGTCGACAGCGCCTGCATCGCCTCGGCGAGCTGCACGCTCTCCGGCGAGCGCCCGGGACTCTCGAACGCCAGCAGCACCGGTGCCGTCCGTGACCCCTCCAGGACCTCCTGGAAGTTCTGCTCGGTGATCTGGACCGCGTAGGCGGCGCCGGCAGGCCCGCCGACCCCTCCCCCGGAAGGGGCATTCTCATTCAAACCGGACAGGTCGACCGCACCCGGTCGGGAAAAGGGCTGCTGACTCATGACTCCATGGTCCCAACTGGTCGAATCGTGCACGCACGAGGGCTGTGCTGACGATACTGAACGACGTGGGGACGGGAGAAAAGCGCGGGTCAGTCGTGCCCGCGCTACCGCGGACCGTGCTCTGGCTGACGCTCTACGTCGCAGCCAGTCTGCTCGGCCGCGCCGTCGTGGTCCAGCCCGAGAACGTCGGCGTGGTCTGGCCGGCAGCGGGCGTCGCCCTGGCGTGGCTGGCGAGCAGCACCCGTCGGCTGCTGCCCATCGACCTGGTCCTGATGTCCGGCTCCACGATGGTGGTTCTCGCGATGACCGAGGGCGGACTGGCGCGCTCGGTCCTCTCGCTGTCCGTGGTGGTCCAGACCCTGGCGGTCCTGTGGCTGCTGCGACGGCTCGTGCCCGGCATCTGGGGAACCGGAGGCCGGGTTCCGTTCACCCGGCTCTCGCAGTTCGGCCGGATCCTGGGCGCCATCACCCTGGCAGTGTTCGTGACGGCGCTGGCCCGTTCCGTCATCGGCTCGTTCCTCTTCGAGAACGAGAGCGTGGACATGCTGCTCGGCCGGTTCGGCCGCCAGGTCTCGGCGCTGATGACGATCGGCGTCCTGGGACTGCTGGTCGGTGGCTGGCTGGCCCAACGACGTGACGAGGGACTGCCGTTCGTCATCCGCGTCGCGCCCCGTGACGCGGTGCACCTGCTGGGCATCGAGGCGCTGACGGCGCTGATCTTCCTCGCGTTCTGGCGCAGCCCCGAGATCCCCACCACCTACGTCCTGAGCCTCACCGTGGTGCTGGCCGCCATCCGCTTCAACCCGGTGATCACGGCCCTGCACTGCCTGCTCACCGGCGTGGTCACCGTGCAGATGACGATCCTCGGCAACGGTCCGCTGGCCAACGTCACCGCTCCGGACCGCCGGGCCCTCCTGGCACAGCTGTTCGTCGTCGTGCTGATGGTCACGGGCATGACGATCTCCCTGATCCGGCGGCAGATCACCGAGACCATCTCCAGCCTGGAGGAGTCCGAGGCCAAGCTGGCCATGCGCGCCGACGAGCTCGACATGGTGATGGCGCACCTCGGCGACGGCATCGCCATCATCGAGGAGGGCGGACGCGTCCTGCACGCCAACGCCGCGCTCCTCACCGCCTTCGGCAGCCGACCCGCCGAACCGCTCGAGAGGATGCCGGAGCCGCACGAGCGGAAAGGGCAGGCCTACCACCCGGACGGACGTCCGCTGGACGACGCCGAGAACCCCTACCTCCGGGCGATGCAGGGCGAGGTCGTCGACGGGGAGGAGATCCACCACATCGACGAGCACGGGGTCTTCAGGGTGCTGGAGGTCTCGGCGTTCCCGGTGCCCAACCCGAGGGACACCCCACGCCGCGCCATGATCGTCATCCGGGACGCGACAGCGGCGAGCAACTACCGCGAGTCCCTCGTCTCCTTCGCGGGGACCGTCGCCCACGACCTGAACAACCCGCTCAGCGTGATCGACGGCTGGGCCGAGGCACTGGAGGAGGACCTCGCAGCCGCCGACTCGCCGCAGACGACCCGCGCTCTCCCGATGGTGCAGCACATCCGTGCAAGCGTCGAGCAGGCACGAGGCTTCATCACGGCCCTGCTCGCCCACTCGGTCTCACGCGACCAGGCCCTGGAAGGCGAACAGGTCTCCCTGCGCAACATGGTCAAGCACATCGCCACCACCCGCGACCTGCCCCGGACCGGGGGCGAGATCCTCACCGGCGAGCTGCTCGACGTCTGGGGCGACCGGGTGCTCCTGAGGCAGGTGCTCGACAACCTGGTGGGCAACGCCTTCAAGTACGTCGCTGCCGGGACCACCCCGCGCGTCTGGGTCGAGGCGGAGCGGATCGACGGCTGCTGGGCCAGGGTCATGGTCCGCGACAACGGCATCGGGATCCCGGTCATGCAACGCGAGCGCGTCTTCGAGAGCTTCCACCGCGCGACCGAGGGCTATCACGGCACCGGCCTCGGCCTGGCCATCTGCAAGCGCATCGTCGAGCGGCACGGCGGGACGATCCGCGTGGCCCCGAACCCCGACGGCGTCGGCAGCTGCTTCGAGTTCACCCTGCCCACCACCCTCGAGGCCTTCGTCCAGGCGACGACGACCTGAGGCCGTCGCCCCTCAGAAGCGGGCCTGTTCCCGGTACTCGCCCCACTCCGCGCGCAGGGCGTCACAGATCTCACCGAGGGTGGCCTCGGCACGGCAGGCGTCCAGCATCGACGGGATCATGTTGCGGTCCTCACGGGCCGCGGCGAGCATCTCCTCGAGCGCGGTGGCGATGACCGCCTCGTCCCGGCCGGCTCGACGCTCGGCCAGGATCCGCACCTGCTCGGTCTCGACCTCGTGGGACACGCGCAGGATCTCCAGGTCGCTGGTCACCGACTCGTGGTGGCAGTTGACCCCGACGACCTTCTTCTCGCCCTTCTCGAGGGCGATCTGGTAGGCGAACGCTGCGTCGGCGATCTCCGCCATGAACCAGCCGTCCTCGATGCCGCGCAGGAGTCCCTGCGTGACCGGGTCGCCTCCGTCGCGGGCCGACCGGGCCAGCGCCTCGGTCTGGTCGTGGCGCAGCGGCGAACCCCCCATCTCCAGGATCTTGTCGAAGATCGCGTTGGCCTCGGCCTCGAGCTTGTCGGTGAGCGCCTCGACGTACCACGAACCGCCGAGGGGGTCGGCGACGTTGACCACGCCGGTCTCCTCCATGATCACCTGCTGGGTGCGCAGCGCGATCTCGGCGGCCTGCTCGCTGGGCAGTGCCAGCGTCTCGTCCAGCGCGTTGGTGTGCAGCGAGTTGGTGCCGCCCAGCACCGCCGCGAGTGCCTCGATGCCGGTCCGCACGACGTTGTTGTAGGGCTGCTGCGCCGTGAGGGAGACCCCTGCCGTCTGCGTGTGGAACCGCATCCACTGCGCCTTCTCGGTCGTGGCGCCGTAGACGTCGCGCACCCACCGCGCCCAGATCCGGCGGGCAGCACGGAACTTGGCGATCTCCTCGAAGAAGTCCAGGTGGCTGTCGAAGAAGAAGCTCAGGCCCGGGGCGAAGTCGTCGATGTCCAGCCCGCGGGAGAGACCGAGCTCGATGTAGCCGAACCCGTCCGCGAGCGTGAACGCCAGCTCCTGCGCGGCCGTCGAGCCGGCCTCGCGGATGTGGTAGCCGGACACGCTGAGGGGCTTGTAGGCCGGGATCTTCTCGCCGCAGTACTCCATCAGGTCGCCGATCAGCCGCAGGTGCGGCTCGGGCCCGAAGAGCCACTCCTTCTGGGCGATGTACTCCTTGAAGATGTCGGTCTGCAGGGTGCCGTTGAGCTTGGAGGTGTCGGCGCCCTGCCGCTCGGCGGCGACGAGGTACATGCAGAACACGGGTACGGCGGGGCCGCTGATCGTCATCGACGTGGTGACCTCGTCGAGGGCGATCTCGTCGAAGAGCACGTCCATGTCGGCGGCCGAGTCGATCGCGACGCCGCAGTGCCCGACCTCTCCGAGACTGCGCGGGTCGTCGGAGTCGCGGCCCATCAGCGTGGGCATGTCGAACGCGACCGAGAGCCCGCCGCCTCCGCGGCCGAGGATCATCTTGTAACGCTCGTTGGTCTGCTGGGCGTTGCCGAAGCCGGCGAACTGGCGGATCGTCCAGCTGCGGCCGCGGTAGCCGGTCGGGTAGAGCCCGCGCGTGAAGGGGAACTCGCCCGGCCACTCGGAGTCGTCGGTGCCGTAGGCCGGCTCGACCTCCATCTGCGACAACGTGGTGAAGTCGGCGTCGCGCACCCGCGACCTGGAGTAGCGCTCCTGCCAGCGTTCCCGGGCGCTGCCCGTTGCCGTGGGGTCGTTGTCACCGGGGGTCGAGGGAGTCGGGGTCATGCTTGATAGTAGGACGTCCTACTAAATTTGCCTAGCCAGCACCTCCAGCCGTCGGCTCAGAAGTCACCGGCGGAACGCCTGATCGGCCGGAGCAGGGCGGAGAGGTCGCCCAAGGCCCCGTCGTCGAGGTCGCCGAGCCCGAAATCGGCCCCGACCAGCTCGGCCGTCGCCTGCTCGACCAGCGTGCGGCCACTCTCGGTGATCTCGGCCAGCACGGCACGACCGTCCTGGGGATGCCGCCGTCGGGTGACCAGCCCGGCCGCCTCGAGCCGGTCCACGATCGAGGTCACCGACGTGGGGTGGACCTGCAGCCGCTCGCCCATCTTGCCCAGAGGCAGCGAGCCGCGCGTGGAGAAGGTGAGCAGCACCAACGCCTCGTAGCGGGCGAAGGTCAGTCCCAGCGGCTTGAGCAGCGAGTCCAGTCGCGCAAGCACGAGTTGCTGCACCCGCATCAGGGAGGTCACGGCGTGCATCTGCGGCACACCCTCCCAGCGCAGGGCCCACTGGCGTGCCGCCTCGTCGATCGGGTCGAACGGCAGACTCGCACCCGACTCCCGCGCCACCATGCGCCGCACCCTATCGAGCCGCCCTGCCGTCCCTGATCTCCGCGGACCGGCTCGGACGAAACGGATGGGGTGGTCGGCCCATCCCGGTCGTTGGTGGGGGTTGCTTCGGTGCACCACGTCCGGTTTCCCCGGCCGGCCGGGGAAACCACCAGCAGGGACCCGTCGATCCCCCAGATCCCCGCGCAGTAGTCTCCCCGGGAGCCCCACCGGAGTCCTGAGGAGAGCTGTGCCCGCGAAGAACACCGACGTCAAGCCGCTTCAGAAGGTCCTGATCGCCAACCGTGGCGAGATCGCGGTCCGGGTGATCCGTGCGTGCAAGGACGCGGGCATCGGCAGCGTCGCGGTCTACGCCGAGCCTGACCGGGACGCACTGTTCGTGCGGCTGGCCGACGAGGCCCACTCGCTGGGTGGGGCCACCCCGGCTGACTCCTACCTGGACATCGCCAAGATCGTCGCCGTGGCCGAGAAGGCCGGCGCCGACTCCGTACACCCCGGCTACGGCTTCCTCGCCGAGAACCGTGACTTCGCCCAGGCCGTCATCGACGCCGGGCTCGTCTGGATCGGTCCGCCTCCCGAGGCGATCGAGAACCTCGGCGACAAGGCGAAGGCCAAGCACATCGCCGCACGGGCGAACGCGCCGCTGGCGCCGGGCACGAAGGACCCGGTCAAGGACGCCGACGAGATCGTCGCCTTCGCCGAGGAGAACGGCCTGCCCGTCGCGATCAAGGCCGTCTTCGGCGGCGGCGGCCGCGGCCTCAAGGTCGCCCGCACGATCGAGGAGATCCCGGACGCGTTCGACTCCGCGGTCCGCGAGGCGGTGAGCGCCTTCGGTCGTGGCGAGTGCCTGGTGGAGAAGTTCCTCGACAAGCCGCGACACGTCGAGACCCAGTGCCTGGCCGACCAGCACGGCAACGTCGTGGTGATCTCGACCCGCGACTGCTCGCTGCAACGCCGCAACCAGAAGCTGGTCGAGGAGGCCCCGGCGCCGTTCCTGACCGAGGACCAGTTGACCCGGCTCTACGAGAGCTCGAAGGCGATCCTGCGCGAGGCGAACTACGTCGGTGCGGGCACGTGTGAGTTCCTCGTCGCCGACGACGGCACCATCTCCTTCCTGGAGGTCAACACCCGCCTCCAGGTGGAGCACTGCGTCTCCGAGGAGGTCACCGGCATCGACCTGGTCCGTGAGATGTTCCGGATCGCGGCCGGTGAGGAGCTGGGGTACGACGACCCGCAGGTCAGCGGCCACTCCATCGAGTTCCGGATCAACGCCGAGGACGGCGGGGCCAACTTCATGCCCGCGCCCGGCACCCTGACCACGTGGGCGCCGCCGTCCGGGCCCGGCGTCCGCGTCGACGGCGGCTACGAGCAGGGCGAGACGATCCCGGGCGCGTTCGACTCGCTGATCGCGAAGCTGATCGTCACCGGACGCGACCGGACCCAGGCGCTCGAGCGCTCGCGGCGCGCGCTCGCGGAGTTCCGGGTCGACGGGATGCCGACCGTGATCCCGTTCCACGCCGCCGTCGTGTCCGACCCGGCCTTCATCGGCACCCCCGTCGAGGAGCCCGAGGAGTTCGGCGTCTACACGCAGTGGATCGAGACCGAGTTCGACAACCAGATCACGCCGTACGCCGGTGCGAGCGCCGAGGCCGACGAGTCCGGCGAGCGCAACAAGGTGACCGTCGAGGTCGGCGGTCGCCGGCTCGAGGTCGTCCTCCCGGCCGGGCTGGGCGCCATGGGTGGCGGGGCGGCTGGAGGTGCGAAGAAGCCGAAGCGTTCCGCGGGCAAGAAGTCGGGCGCCGCCGCGTCGGGCGACTCGGTGACCTCACCGATGCAGGGCACCATCGTCAAGGTCACGGTCGAGGAGGGCGCAGAGGTCGCGGAGGGCGACGTGATCGTCGTGCTCGAGGCGATGAAGATGGAGCAGCCCCTCAAGGCGCACAAGGCCGGCACGATCAGCGGCCTCAAGGCCGAGGTCGGCTCGGGAGTCACCAACGGCGAGGTCATCTGCGAGATCAAGGACCCCGGCTGAGCTCAGGGAAGGCCGGGGTGGTTCCTGGCGAGGATCGGCAGCAGCACCCGTTTCGGCATCAGGTGGGCGAACGCGGCCCCCGCGCGGTTCGCGAAGCCGGGGATCACCACCAGCGTCCCCTTGTCCATCCCCTCGACCGCCGCCTGGGCGACCTCGGTCGCAGGCACCCACATGAACGCAGGCAGGGCGTCGTCGGCCTCCTGCTTGGAGAAGCCGGCAGCCTCTCCGAAGCCCGTGTCGACGGGTCCGGGGCAGAGCACGGTGGCCGACACCCCCGTGCCCTTCAGCTCGGCGGACAGGCTGCGCGTGTAGGAGAGCACGAACGCCTTGGCAGCGCCGTACGACGCCTGGCCGGGCAGTGGCTGGAACGCGGCGGTCGAGGCGACGTTGAGCACCGCCCCGCTCCCCCGTTCGACCATCCCGGGCAGGATCCGGCTGCAGAGGTCGGCGACCGCGGCCACGTCCACCTCGATCATCTGCACCTCGCCCTCGGGGTCGCTGCGGTGCACCGGGCCCAGGGTGGAGAACCCGGCGTTGTTCACCAGGATCTGCGGTGTCAGCCCGCGACCCTCGAGGTCGGTCAGGAGCCGGGCCCGGGCCTCGCGGTCGCCGAGGTCGGCGGGTAGGACGTGCGCGCTGGTGGGCAGCTCGTCCGCCAGGGCCTGGAGCTTGTCGGCCGACCGGGCCACCAGCGCGAGCTCGTGCCCGCGGCGGGCCAGCTCTCGGGCGATCTCGGCGCCGATGCCGCTGGAGGCTCCGGTGATGACGGCGACGTGGGCTGGTTTCGGGGCTGGAAGAGACATAACGGAAACATACCCGCGCGCTTACTGGCGGGTACCAACGAACGTGATGAAGACCTCGTTAAAAACGTGAGGAGAATTTCGGGTTCACGAGGAGAACATGAGAGAGTACTCATATGACTCAGCTCCCCCCCACCACGCTGACCACTGACCACGAGACCCCCGGGCGAGGCCTGTCACTGGCCGACCGCCTGAGCGAGGGCGAAGAGTTCGCCGTGACCTTCGGCGGCCAGGGCGCGGACTGGTTCGCGACCCTCTCCGAGCTCGCCGGCGAGAACGCCGACACCTCCCGCATCACCCACCTGGTCGAGGAGTCGGCCCGCCTGGTGGCGCCCGTCGCCGGCCAGCTGACCGCCGCGCTGCCGCGTCCCTTCGAGCCGCACGTCTGGCTTGCCGACGACCTGACCCCGCGACGTGCCGACACCTCCGGCGCCGCACTGTGCATGCCGGGCGTGCTGCTCACCCAGCTCGCCACGATGGACCTGCTCGCCGAGGAGGGCCTGGACCTCACCCAGGTCGCACCGGTCGCGTCGGTCGGCCACTCGCAGGGCATCATCGGCGTCGCCGCCCTCGCGGGCCGTCGCGAGGCCGAGGGCTCCAGCGACGCCGAGCTGATGGCGATCGCCCGCCTGATCGGCGCCGCAGCCGCGATCGTCGGACGTCGTGCCGGCCTCGTCGCCCACGGCGAGAGCTCCCCCATGGTCGCCATCAGCGGCGCGACGCTGGCCGAGGTCCAGGACCTCGTCGCCGAGATCTCGCAGCCCGGCGACACCGCCACCGTGGCCGCGATCAACGGCCCCCGCCGCGTCGTCGTGAGCGGCACGCAGGACGCACTGCGCCGGCTCCGCGCCGCGATCGAGAAGCGCAGCGCCACCGCGGCTGCCGAGATCGAGGCCAAGACCCGAGGCGGACGCGCGTTCGGCCCGACCGTCGAGTCCATCCCGGTCGCCCTCGGCTTCCACCACCCCGGTCTGGCCCCCGCCGTCGCCATCGCTCGCGACTGGGCCGAGGCCTGTGGCCTGGACGCCGGCCTCACCGAGCACCTCGCCCAGGCGATCTGCGTGGAGACGGTCAACTGGCCCCGCGAGCTCACCGACGCCGTCGGCCCGAACACCCGCTGGGTGGTCGACCTCGGTCCGGCCGACCTCTCCGCGAACATGACCGGCCGCGCCCTGCGTGGCCGCGGCGTGACCGCTGTCCCGGCCGCCACGTCCAAGGGTCGCGACCTGCTGTTCACCCCCGGCGCCACCGTGCCCGAGGCGGCCGACTGGTCGGCGTACGCACCCCGGTTGATCGACCGTGGCGACGGCAAGCCCGTCGTCGACACCGCGTTCACCCGGCTCACCGGCAAGTCGCCGATCCTGCTCGCCGGCATGACACCGACCACCGTCGACCCCGAGATCGTCGCGGCCGCCGCGAACGCCGGCCACTGGGCCGAGCTCGCGGGTGGCGGCCAGGTGACCGAGTCGATCTTCGCGCGCAACATGGCGAGCCTGTCCGAGCTGCTCGACGAGGGCCGCACCGCGCAGTTCAACACACTGTTCCTCGACCCCTACCTGTGGAAGCTGCAGGTCGGCGGTCAGCGACTCGTCCAGAAGGCCCGGCTCGCCGGTGCGCCGCTGGACGGACTCGTGATCAGCGCCGGCATCCCCGAGACCGAGGACGCCGTCGCCATCATGGAAGACCTGCACGACTCCGGCATCAGCCACGTCGTGTTCAAGCCGGGCACGGTGAAGCAGATTCGCCAGGTGCTCGCGATCGCGCGTGAGGTCGACACCTCCGTGATTGCACACATCGAAGGCGGTGTCGCGGGGGGACACCATTCGTGGGAGGACCTCGACGAGCTGTTGTTGGCGACGTACGCCGACCTGCGCTCGGTCGAGAACCTCGTGGTGTGCGTCGGCGGCGGCATCGGTACGCCAGACCGCGCGATCGACTACCTCACAGGCGCCTGGGCGACCGCGCACGGCGAGACCGCCATGCCCGTCGACGGCGTCCTGATCGGCACCGCCGCGATGGCGACCAAGGAGGCCACCACCTCCCCGGCCGTCAAGCAGCTCCTGGTCGACACCCCCGGGGTCGCCACCACCGTGAACGGCGGTTGGGTCGGAGCTGGTCGCAGCGCCGGCAACGTCACGTCTGGCCGTAGCCAGCTCGGCGCCGACATCCACGAGATCGACAACGCCGCGTCGCGCTGCGGCCGCATCCTCGACCAGGTCGCCGGAGACGCCGAGGCAGCACTGGCCCGCAAGGACGAGCTGGTCGCCGCCATGGCCGACACCTGCAAGCCCTACTACGGCGACGTCGCCGAGATGAGCTACGAGCAGTGGCTGCGCCGCTACGTCGAGCTGTCCGGCGCCGGGACTGCGGGCCATCACCTGATCACCGGAGCAGGCTCGGACACCTGGCTCGACATCACCTTCCGCGACCGCTTCGAGGAGATGCTGGACCGCGCCCTGGCCCGCGTCCACCCGGAGACCTCCGGCCCGATCGAGCGTCTCTCGGTCGACCTGGACGCCCCCACCGCTGCCATCGACACGCTCGTGGCCGCGCACCCCGAGGCGACCAGCTGCCTGCTCCACCCGGCCGACGTGCAGTTCTTCCTCGAGATCTGCCGCCGCCCGGGCAAGCCGGTCAACTTCGTCCCCGTCATCGACGCCGACGTGCGCCGCTGGTGGCGCTCCGACTCGCTGTGGCAGGCCCACGACGAGTCCTACGGCGCCGACCAGGTCATCGTGATCCCCGGCCCCGTGGCCGTCAGCGGGATCACCGAGGTGGACGAGCCGGTCGCCGACCTGCTGGACCGCTTCGAGGACGCGATCGTCGCCAGCCTGAGCAACGCCTCGGGCGCCACGGCCGCCCTGCCCGCCGCCAGCCGCAGCACCGTCGGTGAGGGCACCACGCCGATCGACGCCGCCTTCGCCTCCGACGACGTCGTGTGGGCCGGCCGCGTGGTCCGCAACCCGCTGCACCGGCTGAAGGGCACCGACGCCACCCTGGTGGCCGAGGGCGAGACCTCAGCAGTGCTGCGGGTGCCCCTGTCCCGCGGCGCACTGGAGCTGCGCATCGATCTCTCCGGAGTTCCCGACGGCAGGCTCCCGGTGATCTCCGAGGACGCCGTCACCGAGGCGATGGGCGCCCTGCTGGCGCTCACGGCCGGAGGCACCCTCCCCGAGATCAGCAAGGACGGCGCCGCCGTCTCGCACACCGCCTGGACCGCTGACCTCGTCGCGGACCACATCGGCGTGACCAGCCCCCACCGCACCCGTCGTGGTGACGACGTGGCGGACCCGCAGGAGCAGGCCGTCCCCGACACGCTCGTCGGACTCGCCTGGCCCGCCGTGTTCGCCTCCATCGGCGCCGTCGAGGGTCTCCTCGACCTCGTGCACCTGGACCACCGGATCGAGGTGCTCGGCGACCTCCCCGTCTCCGAGACCGAGCTGACCGTCACCGCGACCCGCGGCGCCGTCTCCGACACCACGGCCGGTCAGGTGATCACCGTGGACGCCACCATCGCCGTCGGCGACGACGTCCTCGCCACGCTGACCGAGCGCTTCATGGTGCGCGGCCGGGTGGGCTCCGAGGAGCTGGCCGCGCCCGCTCCTCTGGCCACCGACGCCAAGGAGAAGCCCCGCGCCAAGCTGGACCGCTTCAAGGTCACCGCGCCGCACCACATGGGCGCCTTCGCCGCGGTGAGCGGCGACCACAACCCGCTGCACACCGACGTCCCCGCTGCCCGTCTCGCGGGCTTCGACGGACCGATCGTGCACGGCATGTGGCTCTCCGCCGTCGCCCAGCGCGCTGCCGCCTCGGTGGGTGCGACGCACCACCCGCGGCCGATCCGCAGCTGGCTGACCCGCTGGGTCTCCCCGCTGCTGCCCGACGGCGAGGTGGAGATCACCGTCGAGCGCACCGGTGTCCTCGGTGGCGACACCGTCGTCGAGGTCACCGCGCGTGCCGACGGCGAGCTGGCGATGGTCGCTCAGGCGGTCGTGGCGGCTCCCCGCACGACGTACGCCTTCCCCGGCCAGGGCATCCAGAGCCAGGGCATGGGCCTGGAGGCCCGTACCCGCTCGGCCGCTGCCCGCAAGGCCTGGGACCGCGCCGACAAGCACACCCGCGACGCCCTCGGCTTCTCGATCCTCGCGGTGGTCCGCGACAACCCGACCGAGCTGTGGGCCGACGGTGAGCTCCACCGTCACCCCGACGGCGTGCTGTTCCTGACCCAGTTCACCCAGGTCGCCATGGCGACCCTCGCGGTGGCGCAGGTCGCGGAGATGCGCGAGGAAGGGATCTTCGTCGAGGACGCCATCACCTGTGGCCACTCGGTGGGCGAGTACAACGCCCTGGCCGCGGTGACGGGAATCCTCCCGCTCGAGGCACTGCTCGAGATCGTGTTCCGTCGCGGCATGGCGATGCACCACCTGGTCCCGCGCGACCAGCACGGTCGCAGCAACTACCGGCTGGCCGCCATCCGTCCCTCGCAGATCGATCTTGCGGACGACGACGTCACGGAGTTCATCGCCGGGATCGCAGAGTCCTCCGGCGAGTTCATCCAGATCGTCAACTACAACCTGCGCGGCTCGCAGTACGCCATCGCCGGCACCGTCGCCGCTCTCGAGGCACTGGAGAAGGTCGTCGAGGAGCGCAGGGCCCGGGTGGGCGGCAAGCCCGCCTTCATCCTGGTGCCCGGCATCGACGTCCCGTTCCACTCCTCGGAGCTGCACGCGGGTGTCGACGACTTCCGTCACCGCCTCGACGAGCTGCTGCCCGAGACGATCGACCCGTCGGTCCTGATCGGTCGCTACATCCCCAACCTGGTGCCGCGCCTGTTCACCCTGGACCGGGCCTACGTCCAGGAGGTCTCCGACCTCGTCGACTCCCCGCTCCTCAAGCCGGTGCTTCAGGACTGGGCCACGTGGGAGGCCGACCCGGCTCGCCTCGGACGCGCGCTGCTGGTCGAGCTGCTCGCCTGGCAGTTCGCCAGCCCGGTGCGCTGGATCGAGACCCAGGACCTGCTGTTCGGTGCACCCGAGCACGACGGCCTCGGGATCGAGCAGTTCGTGGAGGTCGGCGTCGCCAACGCGCCGACGCTGGCCAACCTGGCCGCCCAGACGACCAGGCTGCCGTCGTACGACGGGGTCGCGCCGAAGATCGTGAACTCCGCACGTGACGCGGCGGTCGTCTTCGCGACCGACAGCCCGATGCCCGACGACGAGCCCGAGGACGAGGCCACCGACAAGACGGCGGACTCGACCCCGGCTCCGGCCGAGGCGAAGGAGGCCGCACCGGCCGCCGCCGCTCCCGTGGCTGCCGCGGGCGCCGAGCGCCCCGCGGACCTGTCCTACACGGCTGCCGACGCGACCAAGACCCTGGCCGCGCTGCGCACCAAGGTGCGGCCCGACCAGATCGGTCCTGCTGACACGATCGAGGCGCTGTGCGACGGCGTCTCCTCGCGACGCAACCAGCTGCTCGTCGACCTCGGTGCCGAGCTCTCGCTCGGTGCGATCGACGGCGCAGCCGAGGCCGACTGGAACGGCCTTGCGGCCACGGTCACCAAGCTCGCCCGCACGTACTCGCCCTTCGGCCCGGTGCTGACCGAGGCCGTGAGCGAGCAGCTGCGCAAGTTCGCCGGCGCGGCGGGCAGCAAGCCCGCGGCGATCGCCGACCGGGTGCGCGACACCTGGCAGCTCGGCGAGGGCTGGGTCTCGCACGTCTCCGCCGAGCTGGCTGCCGGCCTGCGCGACGGTTCCTCGACGCGTGGCGGCTCGCTGGGCTTCGACATCGACCTCAGCGACCTTAACTCGGTCGTGGACCACGCGGTCCAGGCCGTCGGGGCCGCACAGGGTGTCTCCGTGGGCATGCCCGCCTCGGGCGGTGGCGAAGGCTCGACAGTCGACGCCGCTGCGCTGGGTGAGCTCACCGAGTCGATCACCGGCGCTGACGGAGTGCTGGCCTCGACCGCACGCCACCTGCTCAACAAGCTCGGGCTGGCCGATGCCGGTGTCACCGACGACGGCGAGGACCTGGACGCCGAGCTGGTCAAGCTGGTCGAGTCCGAGCTGGGCTCGGACTGGGCCCGCAAGGTGTCGCCGTCCTTCGACGGACGTCGCGCCGTGCTGCTCGACGACCGCTGGGCCTCGGTCCGTGAGGACTTCGCCCGTGCCTGGGTCGGCGACGAGTCGGCGCACGAGCGCAGCTTCGTCGGTCTCGACGAGGCCGCCAAGGCCCAGGCTCGCTGGTGGCTGGACCGTGCGCGCAGCGAGAAGCGCACGGACCTGGTCTCCTTCTACGACGGTGCCATCTCCGCGGCCGACAGCGACCTGGAGTGGGGCAACGACGTCGCCGTGGTGACCGGGGCCGCTCCGGGCTCGATCGCCGGGGCCGTCGTGGGCGACCTGCTGCGTGGAGGTGCCACCGTCGTGGCCACCACCTCGCGCCTCGACGCCGAGCGCCTCGCGTTCTTCCGCGGTCTCTACCGCGACCACGCGTCGAACGGCGCCACCCTCTGGGTGCTGCCGGCCAACCTGGCGTCGTACTCCGACGTCGACGCGCTGGTCGAGTGGATCTCCTCCCCCGTGGTGGAGTCCGCCGGCGGTCAGAACACCGAGCTGCGTCCCGCGCTCTCCCCGACGCTGGTCTTCCCCTTCGCCGCACCCTCGGTGCAGGGGACCGCAGCCGACGCCGGTCCGCGTGCCGAGGTCGAGTTCCGCGTCCTGCTGTGGGGCGTCGAGCGCCTGGTCACCGGCCTGGCCGCCCAGGGCGCCGACCACAAGATCGGCCAGCGGGTGCACATCGTGCTCCCCGGCTCACCCAACCGCGGCACCTTCGGTGGCGACGGTGCCTACGGTGAGGCCAAGGCCGCCTTCGACGCGTTCGTGCAGCGCTGGCAGGCCGAGCAGGACTGGGCAGCGCGGATCTCGTTCGCGCACGCCCACATCGGCTGGGTCCGCGGCACCGGCCTGATGGGTCACAACGACCCGCTGGTCGACGCCGTCACCGAGGCCGGGGTCCGCACCTGGTCCCCGCAGGAGATGGCTGCCGAGCTCCTCGAGCTGTGCAGCCCCGAGTCCCGCAGTGCTGCCGCGGTCGCTCCGATCGTGGCCGACCTCACCGGCGGTCTCGGCGAGGCGAAGCTCGACCTGGCCGCTCTCGCCCGTGAGGCGCGGGAGGCAGCGGAGAACGCCGCGGCCGCCGAGGCCGACGAGTCGGACGACGACCTGCTGGCCATGACCCACCCCGCCGGCTGGGGTACGACGCAGCCGACGATGGCCTGGCCCGAGATCGAGACCCGTCCCGAGGACCTGATCGTGATCGTCGGTGCCGGCGAGGTCGGTCCCGTCGGCTCCTCGCGCACCCGCTTCGAGCTCGAGGTCGAGGACAGCCTGTCCCCGGCCGGAGTCATCGAGCTGGCGTGGACCACGGGCCTGATCACCTGGGAGCACGAGCCGGTCGCCGGCTGGCACGACGTGAAGAGCGGCGAGCCGCTGAGCGAGGCCGAGGTGGTCGAGCGCTACGGCGAGCAGATCGAGGGCAGCGTCGGCATCCGGAGCTACCGCGACGACGGTGCGCTGGTCGACGGGACTGCACCGCTGATGGTCTCGGTGTTCCTCGAGGAGGACACGTCGTTCGTCGTCCGCACCCGGGACGAGGCCGACGCAATGGTCGAGGCCTCGCCGAAGCACACCCGGATCACCCCCACGGAGGACGGCGACTGGCTGGTCACCCGACTCGCGGGCAGCGAGATCAAGGTGCCGCGCAGGTTCAAGATGTCGCGCTTCGTCGGCGCCCAGATCCCCGACGGGTTCGACCCGTCGGTGTGGGGCCTGGGCTCGATGACAGAGTCGGTCGACCGGCTCGCGGCGTGGAACCTGGTGGCAACGGTGGACGCGTTCGTCTCCTCGGGCTTCGAGCCCGCCGAGCTGCTGCGCTGGATCCACCCGACCAAGTTCGCCAACACGCAGGGCACCGGCATCGGTGGCATGCAGTCCACCCGTCGGATGTACGTCGACGCGCTGCTCGGTGAGCAGCCGCCGAACGACGTCCTGCAGGAGGCGCTGCCGAACGTGATCGCGGCGCACACCGTGCAGTCCTACCTCGGTGGGTACGGCTCGATGGTGCACCCGGTCGCCGCCTGTGCGACCGCAGCGGTCAGTGTCGAGGAGGGCGTGGACAAGATCCGCCTCGACAAGGCCAGCGTCGTGGTGACCGGCGGGTTCGACGACCTCGGCATCGAGGGCATCCTCGGCTTCGGCAACATGAGCGCGACCGCCGACACCGCCGAGATGCTCGCCAAGGGCATCGACGAGAGGCACGTCTGCCGGCCCAACGACCGCCGTCGTGGCGGGTTCGTCGAGGGCCAGGGTGGCGGCACCGTCGTACTCGCCCGTGGTGACGTGGCGGCCGAGCTCGGCCTGCCCGTGCTCGGAGTGGTCGCCTACGCCGGCTCCTTCGCCGACGGCATCCACACCTCCATCCCGGCCCCCGGCATCGGTGCCCTGGGCGCGGGTATCGGTGGTGCGAACTCGCCGCTGGCCAAGGGTCTCGCCACGCTGGGCCTGGGCGCCGACGACCTCGCCGTGGTGTCGAAGCACGACACCTCGACCGCAGCCAACGACCCCAACGAGTCACAGCTGCACGAGAAGCTCGCAGCCGCGCTCGGCCGCACGGAGGGCTCGCCCCTCTACGTGGTCAGCCAGAAGTCGCTGACCGGTCACGCCAAGGGTGGCGCCGCCGCCTTCCAGCTGATCGGCCTGTGCCAGATGCTGGCCGGCGGGGTCCTTCCCCCCAACCGCGGTCTCGACTGCGTGGACGAGGCCCTCTCGGAGAACGAGCACCTGGTCTGGCTGCGGCAGTCGCTGCAGACCGGCCCGTTCCGCGCCGGCCTGCTGACCAGCCTGGGCTTCGGTCACGTGTCCGCGATGGTGGTCGTGGCGCACCCCGGTGCGTTCGCAGCCGCGCTCTCCCCGGAGCAGCGCGACGCCTGGCTGGAGGCGGCCTCGGCTCGCCTGGTGGCCGGCGAGGCCCGCCGACTGGACGCGATGACCGGTGGTGACCCGCTGTTCAAGAAGGCCGAGCAGCGTCGCTTCGCCGACAGCGACCTGAAGCGCACCAAGGCCGACGAGAGCGCGATGCTGGTCGACCCGCAGGCCCGTCTGGGTGCCGATGGGGTGTACGCCGAGGTCACTCGTTGACCTCGTCTCCCGACGAGTCGCTCCCGGGCAGCACGCCCGGGAGCGCCCCGACCTCTGGCCCCATCGACCCCGGAACCGTGGCGGGTGACGCCGCGGTGGGGGTCGACGTGGTCGGCATCACCGCCTTCGCCGAGCAGCTGGAGCAGCCCGGCACCCGGTTCGCGCGCGTGTTCACCGCTGGTGAGCGCCGAGCGGCCCGGACGGCCGAGGGGTCGGGAGAGCGCGAGGCCGAGCGCCTCGCCGCCCGCTGGGCCGCCAAGGAGGCGGTGATCAAGGCGTGGTCGAGCACCTGCTTCGGACACCCCGAGGTGATCGACCCCGAGCACGTCGACCTGCGCGAGATCGAGGTCCGCTCGGACGCCTGGGGCCGCCCCGCGATCCGGCTGCACGGCGCCATCGCCCGGGCGATGGCCGGGTATGACGTGCTCGTCTCGCTCTCGCACGACCCGGATGCTGACGTCGCCGTGGCGTTCGTCGTCCTTCGGCGGTTGTAGGGGTGCAGGTTTCCCCGGCCGACCGGGGACTCCTGAGGTTGACGGCCGATGCTTCGCCCGACAACGTCAGGGACCGACCCCCAACCCCATCCCGTTTTGTCCGACCCGTACGACGGGCCGCGGCCAGCCTCTCCGCCCTGCTCAGGTCGCCGCGGCGCTCATCGCACTCCGGCGCTTGGAGGGGTGCAGGATTCCCCGGCCGACCGGGGACTCCTGAGGTTGTCGGCCGATGCTCTCGCCCGACAACGTCAGGGACCGACCCCCAACCCCATCCCTTTTGTCCGACCGTACGACGGGCAGCGCGGCCGCCTCTCCGCCCTGCTGACGGGGTCCGATCCACCGGCCACCAACCCCCAGCCACCGCCCCCCAGCCCCGAGCCCCGCCACCCCAGCCACCCAGCCCCCAGCCCCCGGCCCCGCCCCGGCCCCCCGGCCGACCAGGCCACCCGCCTACCCACCCCCGGGGGGTACACCACGACCACCCCGCACTCACCGCGCCAGCCACCCGGGGCCCGTCCCGGCGCGGTGCCGGGCAAACGGCCCAGCTCGGTCAGGGAGCCATCCGCTTGTGCTTGGCGGCTTCGCTCTCCGCGGCGACCAGGTAGCCGGTCAGCAGCGTCTTGAGCTCTACGACGGCATCGGGATGCGACTGGCCGTCCCGGATCGAGAAGTTCAGCATCGAGTAGGTGACGTGCACCAGCACCTCGGCCATCACCTGGCGCTGCGCGATCTTCGAGCCGGGCGTCAACGGGGCGAGCAGCCGGGTGACCTGCGCGGCGAGGTCGCGCTCGTGCTCGGCGGCGATCGCGCGCGTCGGCGGGGTGGCCTGCATCGCCAGCCAGACCGCCCGTCGCGAGGGGTCGGTGCGCCAGAGTGCGGCGAGGTGGTCGAGCAGCTTCTCGAGCAGCTGGGCCCAGTTGAGGCTGGGGATCTCGCCCGCGAACGTCTCCAGCTCTGCCTGGACGTTCACGGTGTCGAGTCGGTCGAGCTCGCAGATGATGGCGTACTTGTTGCCGAAGAACTGGTAGAGCGAACCGATCGGCACCCCCGCCCGCAGCGCCACCTGCTCGGAGGTGAACGACTCGAACCCGACCTCGACGAGCAGCGCGCGGGCAGCCCTGAGGATGTCGTCGAAGCGCCGTCGGCTCCGCTCCTGGGAGGGCCGGCGTCGTGGGAGGAAGTCCGCGGGGTCGTGGACCTGGGTGCTCATGGGCCCAGATTACTTGAGGGTAGCCACATGTCCGAGGATGTTGACCATGTCTACGGTGTTCCCATGAGCGCGCGCCGCTGGGTCCTCACCCTGGAGAAGGCCTGGGACGGTGCCCGGCTTCGTCGATCGAGCGGGCGACCGCCTGCCCACTTCCGGATCGAGGCGTACGTCGGGCACGGCGGGCCCGAGGGGGTGGTGGTGCGCGGCCGGGTCCTCGATGACCCGCCGGTCCCCGTGGCGGTCGACGGCGAGGGGGTCGGCGCCGCGGTGCGTCGTACGTTGCGGGAGTTCGTCACCAACGAGCTGCCCGGGGTGCCGCTGCGCGTCTGCGTCGCGGGCGCGAGCGTCGAGACCGCGACCGATGCCGAGGGCTATTTCGTCGTCCGGCTCCACCCGGACCCCGACCTGCTCCAGAGCCCGTGGACCACCGGCACCGTGGAGCTCGGTGGCGACTACCGCGAGCTCACCGACCGGCACACCACCCCGCTCGAGGTACGCGTCCCCGGAGCGAACGCGAGGTTCGGGATCCTCTCCGACATCGACGACACCATCCTCGAGACCGGCGTCCAGCGGGTCGGTCAGATGATCCGGCAGACCTTCACCGGGTCCGCCCTCACCCGGACCCCGTTCCCGGGAGCCCCGGAGCTCTACCGCGACCTGGCGGCGGTCGCGAACCCCGTCTTCTACGTCTCGTCGAGCCCCTGGAACCTGCACACCTTCCTCCGGGCGTTCCTGCGGCACCGCTCCTTCCCGATGGGCCCGGTGCTGCTGCGCGACCTGCTGGGCAACGCCGCCGGCCGGGAGCCCAAGGCCGGCCGCATCAGCGAGATCCTCGACCTGCATCCACAGCTGCAGTTCGTGCTGATCGGCGACTCGGGCGAGAAGGATCCGCAGATCTATGCCGACGTCGTCCGCGCCCACCCGGGCCGGATCCTCGCGGTCTACATCCGCGAGGTGCGGCTCGACCCCGGAGACGGCCGCGTCGAGCACGTCTCGGGCGCCTGGGACCAGGACGTGCCGTTCGTGCTCGCGGCCGACAGCGACGCCGTACGCCGGCATGCCACCGGACTGGACCTGCTGTGAGCACCCCGCCGCGTTCGCCTGGCGAACGACGTAACCGGCGCGATATCCCAGACCACTAGCCTCGTCTCATGTTCTCCAAGATCCTGGTGGCCAACCGCGGCGAGATCGCGATCCGGGCCTACCGTGCCGCGACGGAGATCGGCGCGCGCACCGTGGCCGTCTTCCCCTACGAGGACCGCTGGTCCGAGCACCGGATGAAGGCCGACGAGGCCTACGAGATCGGCGAGCGTGGCCACCCCGTGCGCGCCTACCTCGACCCCGACGCGATCGTCGAGGTGGCCGTGAAGTCGGGGGCGGACGCGGTCTACCCGGGCTACGGCTTCCTCAGCGAGAACCCGCACCTCGCCGAGGCCTGCGCCAACGCCGGCATCACCTTCATCGGTCCCACCTCGGAGGTGCTGGAGCTGACCGGCAACAAGTCGCGGGCGATCGCGGCGGCCAAGGCGGCCGGCGTACCGACGCTCGACTCGGTGCCCCCCAACGACGACCTCGAGGCGTTGATGAAGGACGCCGAGGGGCTGAGCTATCCCCTGTTCGTGAAGGCGGTGGCCGGCGGTGGTGGCCGCGGCATGCGCAAGGTCGACGAGGAGAAGGACCTCAAGGAGGCGATCGACACCTGCATGCGCGAGGCCGAGGGCGCGTTCGGTGACCCCACGGTGTTCATCGAGCAGGCGGTGGTGAACCCGCGCCACATCGAGGTGCAGATCCTCGCCGACGCTGCGGGCAACGTGATCCACCTCTTCGAGCGCGACTGCTCGGTGCAGCGGCGCCACCAGAAGGTCGTGGAGATCGCCCCGGCGCCGAACCTGGACCCGGGGATCCGCGAGCGGATGTGTGCGGACGCGGTGCGGTTCGCGACCGAGATCGGCTACCGCAACGCCGGCACGGTGGAGTTCCTGCTCGGCGAGGACGACGAGTACCACTTCATCGAGATGAACCCGCGGATCCAGGTGGAGCACACGGTGACCGAGGAGGTCACCGACGTCGACCTCGTCCAGTCACAGATGCGGATCGCTGCCGGAGAGACGCTCGCGGACCTCGGGCTGACCCAGGACAAGATCGTGCTCCGCGGCGCCGCGCTGCAGTGCCGGATCACCACCGAGGACCCCGCCAACGGCTTCCGGCCCGACACCGGCCGGATCACCACCTACCGCTCCCCCGGCGGTGGTGGCATCCGGCTGGACGGCGGTACGACGTACACCGGCGCCGAGATCTCCGCCCACTTCGACTCGATGCTGGCCAAGCTGACGTGTCGCGGGCGCACCTTCGAGATGGCCGTGCAGAAGGCGCGTCGTGCGGTCGACGAGTTCCGGATCCGTGGAGTCGCCACCAACATCGCGTTCCTGCGCGCCGTGCTCGACGAGCCCGACTTCCTGGCCGGCCGGGTGACCACCAGCTTCATCGAGGAGCACCCCGGGCTGCTGAAGGCGCGGCCGACCGCGGATCGCGGCACGAGGCTGCTCACCTGGCTCGCCGAGGTGACGGTGAACAAGCCCCACGGCGAGGCGCCGGCGTCCGTGTCACCCGTGCACAAGCTGCCCGAGGTCGACCTCGCGGTCCCTGCTCCTGACGGTTCCCGCCAGCGGCTGCTCACCCTCGGGCCCGAAGGCTTCGCTCGAGCGCTGCGGGAGCAGACCCGGGTCGGGGTCACCGACACCACCTTCCGCGACGCCCACCAGTCGCTGCTGGCCACCCGGGTGCGCACCCGGGACCTGCTGGCGGTGGCGGGTCACGAGGCGCGGCTGCTCCCGGAGCTGCTCAGCGTCGAGGCGTGGGGCGGTGCGACGTACGACGTGGCGCTGCGCTTCCTGCACGAGGACCCCTGGGACCGGCTCGCGAAGCTGCGCCAGTCGGTGCCGAACCTGTGCCTGCAGATGCTGCTGCGCGGGCGCAACACGGTCGGCTACACGCCGTACCCCACCGCGGTCACGAACGCCTTCGTGCACGAGGCCGCGGAGACCGGCATCGACATCTTCCGGATCTTCGACGCCCTCAACGACGTCGAGCAGATGCGGCCGGCGATCGAGGCGGTGCGCGAGACCGGGACGACCGTCGCCGAGGTGGCGCTGTGCTACACCGGCGACCTGAGCAGCCCGGACGAGACGCTGTACACCCTCGACTACTACCTGAAGCTGGCCGAGCGCATCGTCGAGGCCGGCGCCCACGTGCTGGCGATCAAGGACATGGCGGGGCTGCTGCGCGCCCCTGCCGCCCGCACCCTGGTGACGGCCCTGCGCTCGGAGTTCGACCTGCCCGTGCACCTGCACACCCACGACACGCCCGGCGGCCAGCTCGCCACCCTGCTCGCGGCGATCGACGCCGGGGTGGACGCGGTCGACGCAGCGAGTGCCTCGATGGCCGGGACGACGTCACAGCCGGCGATGTCCGCCCTGGTCGCGGCCACCGACCACTCCGAGCGCGAGACCGGGCTCGACCTCGACGCCGTCTGCTCGCTCGAGCCCTACTGGGAGGCGACCCGACGCGTCTACGCACCGTTCGAGTCCGGGCTGGCCTCACCCACCGGTCGCGTCTACACCCACGAGATCCCCGGCGGACAGCTCTCCAACCTGCGCCAGCAGGCGATCGCGCTGGGTCTCGGCGAGAAGTTCGAGCAGATCGAGGACATGTACGCCGCCGCCAACGACATCCTCGGCAACGTGGTCAAGGTGACCCCGTCGTCCAAGGTCGTCGGCGACCTCGCACTGCATCTCGCGGCGGTCGGCGCCGACCCGCAGGAGTTCGAGGACAACCCGCAGAAGTTCGACATCCCCGACTCGGTGGTCGGCTTCCTCTCCGGCGAGCTCGGTGACCCACCCGGCGGCTGGCCCGAGCCGTTCCGGACGAAGGCGCTCGAGGGCCGCACCTGGAAGCAGCCGGTCGGCGAGCTCACGCCCGAGCAGACCGAGGGACTCGAGGGGACCAGCCGCCGCCAGACCCTCAACGACCTGCTCTTCCCCGGACCGACCAAGACCTACACCGAGGGACTGGCCACCTACGGCGACGTGTCCGTGCTGGACACCAACGACTACCTCTATGGCCTGCAGTCGGGCGAGGAGCACGTGGTGGAGATCGAGGAGGGCAAGCGCCTGATCCTCGGTCTGCAGGCGATCAGCGAGCCCGACGAGCGCGGCTTCCGCTCGGTGATGTGCACCATCAACGGCCAGCTCCGCCCGATCAACGTGCGCGACGAGTCCGTGGAGTCCGAGGTCGCCGCCCAGGAGAAGGCCGACCCGAAGGACGCCAACCAGGTCCCGGCACCCTTCGACGGCGTGGTCACCCTGCAGGTCGAGGAGGGTGCCTCGGTCGAGGCCGGAGCACTGGTCGCCACGATCGAGGCGATGAAGATGGAGGCCTCGATCACCGCCCCCAAGGCCGGGAAGGTCGAGCGCCTCGCGTTCAGCGGCACCCAGCAGGTCGAGGGCGGGGACCTGGTGCTGGTGCTCGCCTGAGAGCCGGATCCCGCGGCGCAGACGGGGCCGGTGTCCGGCTGGTCGTGCCCCCAGCAACTCATCGAGGGGGTTGCCGTGCCGACCGGCCCGCGCAGAACACCGAGTACCGCTCGACCTGTCCGGAGTAGACCTACCCAGTGCGTACTGGGAGCCGTGGAGCCTGCCCGTCCGAGTCGAGCTCCGCCGAGGCGGAAAGGTCGTCACCCGCACCCTCCGGGTCCCACTTCGGCAACAGCCGGTCCAGCCACGCGGGGAGCCACCAGTTGGCGTCGCCGAGCAGCGTCATCGTGGCGGGCACGAGCACCAGCCGCACCAGGGTCGCGTCGAGGAACACGGCGGTCGCGAGGCCGAGACCGAGCATCTTCAGGCCGGGGTCGTCACCGGACCCGAATCCGATGAAGACCGACACCATGATCGCGGCGCCGCAGGTGATCGTTCGCGCGGTGACCCCGAGCCCCCGCACCACGGCATAGCCGTTGTCGCGGGTGCGCAGGTACTCCTCACGCACCCGCGAGAGCAGGAAGACCTCGTAGTCCATCGAGAGCCCGAAGAGGATCGCGAACATGAACAGCGGGATGAACGAGATGATCGGCACCGTCGACTCCAGCCCGATCAGGCTCGCGGCCCAGCCCCACTGGAAGACCATCACCAGCACGCCGTACGCCGCAGCGACGCTCAGCAGGTTCAGCGCGGCCGCCTTGAGGGGCACCAGGAGGGAGCGGAACAGCACCATCAGCAACAGGTACGACATCGCCACGACCGCCACGAGGAAGACCGGCAGCCGGTCCTCGACGCGCTGGCTGAGGTCGGACATCGTGGCCGTGTAGCCACCGACGTGCGCCGTCGCAGGGCTGCTCCCCAACGCGGCAGGCAGGACCTCGCTGCGCACCCGGTCCAGCGTGCGTGTCGTCGTGACGTCCTGTGGAGTCGTCGTCGGCTCGGCGACGATGACGGCGACGTCGGACGTCGCGTCCACGGGCGCGGCCGCGGCCGACGCGATGCCCGGGTCGGCCGTCAGGGCCGCGACCAGCGGTTCCACCACGGACCGGTCGCGCGAGACGTCGACGGCCACGACCATCGGCCCGGTGGCACCGGGCCCGAAACCCTCGGCGACCAGGTCGTAGGCCCGTCGCTCGGTGCGCGCCTGCGGGTAGCTGCCCTGGTCGGGCAGTCCCAACCGCAGGGCGAAGACGGGTGCAGCGAGCGCGAGGAGCAACATCGTGCCCGCGACGGCGTACGCCACGGCGTGCCGCGACACGTGCGCACCCCAGCGGGACCACCGCAGCACCGCGGCGTCGGTCCCGGACCCGCGCCGGGCCAGGTGCCCGCGTGCCTGGAGGCGCTGGCCGGCCAGCCCGAGCAGGGCCGGCATCAGGGTGATCGCCCCGAGCACCATGACGAGCACCACCGCCGAGATGCCCACCCCGGCAGCGGTGACGAACGGCAGCCCGGCGAAGCCCAACCCGAGGATCGCCACGACGACGGTGCCGCCGGCGAAGACGACAGCCTGTCCGGCGGTCGCCAGGGAGCGGCCCACCGACTCCGCGACCGGGACGCCCGCGGCGAGGTACTCCCGGTGGCGCGAGAGCAGGAACAGCGCGTAGTCGATGCCCACACCCAGCCCGACCATCGCCGCCATCACCGGCGCCCAGACCGGGATGTCGATGAGCAGCCCGAGGAGCGGGATCAGACTGGCGCCCACCAGCAGCCCGAACAGCGCCACCACCAGCGGCAGACCGGCGGCCAGCAACGACCCGAAGGCCACCAGCAGGATCACCGCAGCGACCACCAGGCCGATCACATGGCCCACGTTGGCGGACGGCTGCTCGAAGCTGAAGTAGAGGTCACCGCCCGCCTCGAGCCGCAGCGACGACGACGCCCTCGACTCCGCCAGGACGGCCTTGAGCGATGCCAGGTCGGAGACGGCGAGCTCGCCGATCTCGGGGTACTGCACCCGCAGCAGTGCCACCCGGCCGTCCGGCGAGACCTCCTGGGTCGTGCCCAGCACCTTCGGCAGCTCACCCACGGCCGACTCCAGCTGGTCCAGGCCGACCCTGGCCTGGCGGGAGTCCACGAACGTCACACTGTCCTGGCTCGGCGTCGCCACGACGTACGCCGTGAGCCCGCCGGCGCCGCTGTCGACGCCCGCCAGCAGGTCGGCGGCGGCCTGGGAATCGGTCCCGGGCGCCGCCATCGAGTCGTCCAGCTGTTTTCCGAAACCGGCCGAGGCGGCGACGACCAGGACCGAGAGGAGCACCCAGGCTCCGATGGCGATCCAGGGGCGGGTGGCCGACCAGCGTCCCCAGCGGTAGAGCAACCGTGACATGGCTCTTCTCCTTGCTCGATGGTCCGGCCTCTCCGCCCGGTGGTTCCACGCTCGCGGACCGCCGGTCCGGGCACATCGGCGTCGAGGCCGGACCCGCCTCGGCCGTTGGGAGGAGCGGAGTCTCGTTCTTTCGGTCGGTCCCCGAAGGCTCGGCGGTCCCTAGGCTGGGTGGGTGATCACCAACGCCCTGCGCTCGCTGTCGGCCGAGCCGCGCGCCACTGACGCTCCCGAACGGGTGTCGCGCGACTGGGTGCTGGTCGCGGTGGTGATGGTGACGGCGCTCCTCGAGGGAGTGCTCCGGGACGAGGCCCCCTGGCGGCCGCTCGCGACGATCGTGGCGGTCGGGCTCGCGCCGGTGCTGCTGTGGCGGCGTACCCACCCGTTGGCCTGCGTCGTGGTGGCCTTCGGCACCGCGATGGCGTTGGGACTGGCGAGCATGGCGGGCGGGCCCCCCGGCATCGGCCTCAACACGATGGTCTACGTCCTGGTGCTCCTCTACGCGCTGGTCCGCTGGGGCTCAGGGCGCGAGATCGTGATCGGGCTGGCGGTGGTGGCGGTCGCTGCGGTCATCGGCACGGTCGCCGACTACACCGAGCCTGCCGACGTCATCGGCGCGTTCGCCATCCTGGCGGCGGCGGCGGCGGGCGGAGCAGCGTTCCGCTACCGCGCCGAGAGCTGGCGCCGGGCGTTGGACCAGATCCGCAGCCAGGAGCGGGTCGGCCTCGCGCGCGAGCTGCACGACATGGTCGCCCACCACGTCTCGGCGATCGCCGTGCAGGCGCAGGCGGGCCGGGCGATGGCCGGGCAGCGACCCGAAGCGGGGCTCGAGGCGCTGGCGGTCATCGAAGGGGAAGCGTCGCGGACGCTCGCGGAGATGCGGGCGATGGTCCGCGTGCTGCGCGACGGAGCGCCGGCGGAGTACGCCCCCCAGCTCGGCGTCGCCGACCTGGTGTCCCTCTCCCGCCGCGACCCGGTCCCGGTCGTCGACGTGGAGGTGCCAGCTGACCTGGACGAGCTTCCGCTCCAGGTCGACGCGGCGGTCTACCGGCTGGCGCAAGAGGCGCTGACCAACGCCCTGCGGCACGCCCGCAACGCCTCACGGGTGGAGATCCGGGTCGTCGAGGGCGCGGGCAGGCTGCGACTACGCGTGACCGACGACGGACAGACCGACCCGGCGCGGTCGGCGAGCCACGGCTTCGGGCTGCTGGGGATGACCGAGCGCGTGCAGCTGCTCGGTGGCACGCTGCGCGCCGGGCCGGCGCCCGGGGGCGGATGGACCGTCGACGCCGAGCTGCCGACGAAGGTACGCCGATGACGGTCCGCGTGCTGGTGGCCGACGACCAGGATCTGGTGCGCACCGGGCTCTCGATGATCCTCGAGGCCCAGCCTGGCATCGAGGTCGTCGGCCAGGCCGCCGACGGCCACGCCGCCGTCGAGCTCGCACGGCGGCTCCGCCCAGACGTGTGCCTGGTCGACATCCGGATGCCCGGTCTCGACGGCCTCGAGGTGACCGAGCTCCTCGCAGGGCGGGGCGTTGCGGACCCGCTCGCGGTGGTGGTGATCACGACCTTCGACCTCGACGAGTACGTCCACGGCGCGCTCCGGGCCGGCGCCCGAGGCTTTCTGCTCAAGGACGCCGGGCCGGAGCTGCTCGTCCAGGCCGTGCACGCCGCCGCCGCGGGTGACGCCCTGATCGCGCCGAACATCACCCGGCGGCTGCTGGCCACCCTCGCCGCCAGGGAACCGTCGAGCCGCCGTACCCAACCGATCGAGCCGCTCACCGACCGCGAGGAGGAGGTGCTGGCGCTGGTCGCCCGCGGCCGCACGAACGCCGAGATCGCCGCCGACCTCTACATCGGCCTGACGACCGCCAAGACCCACGTCGCGAGCCTGCTGACCAAGATCGGCGCCCGCAACAGGGTCGAGATCGCGATGTGGGCCTACGACACCGGCCGGGTGGGCGACTGAAGCTCAGGCCCTGCCGGTCTCCTGAGAATCAGGCATCTCCGCGGCGTCGACGACCGGTCCCCACACCAGCATGGCGAGGAAGGCCAGGGCGCCGGTGACCGCCAGGGTGACCGCGAGGCCGAGGAGCACCGAGCCGGTGAAGGCCACCATCACGTAACCCAGCGCCGAAGCGGCGACCGCGGTGAGCATGTAGGGCAGCTGGGTGGTGACGTGGGTGATCACGTTGCACCCGGCCCCCGTGGCGCTGAGGATCGTTGTGTCGGAGATCGGCGAGGCGTGGTCGCCCGAGACAGCTCCAGCGAGCACCGCGCCCAGCGCGGGCAGCAGCAGCTCGGGAGCGTCCAGGGAGTTGATGATGCCGCCGGCGAGCGGGATCAGCAGGCCGAAGGAGCCCCAGGAGGTGCCGGTGGCGAAGGCCATCGCGGCTGCGAGCAGGAACACGATCGGGACCAGCCAGGACGGGGAGATCGAGGAGTCCTCGATGAGGCCGGCGAGGTAGTCACCGGTGCCGAGGGCCTCGATCAGGGCCCCGAGCATCCAGGCAAGGATCAGGATGCTGACCGCGGGCAGCATCGACTTCACGCCCTCCAGCCATCCGCGGCCGAACGTGCTGGTGCCGAACTTGGGGTTCTCGGAGGTGTCGCGCACGTAGTAGTAGAGCGCCGCGGCCAGACCGAGCACGCCGCCCACGATCAGCGCGAACGTGACGTCGGTCGAAGCGAGGATGTCGACCACCGACCACGAACCGGCGGCCCGCTGACCGGTCCATGCGATGCCGCCGAGCACGCCGACCACCAGCAGGACGAACGGCACGATGAGGGCGAGCTTGGCGCCCGGACGGTGCACCGGGAGGTCCTCGGCGAGCTGGCCGGGGATCTCCTCGCTGTCGTCGAAGGTCTCGCCCTCGAGGATCGCCCGCCGCTCCTCGGTGCGCATCGGCCCCAGGTCCAGCTGCATCGTGGCCACCAGGGCGACCAGCAGCAGCGCTGCGAAGGCGTAGTAGTTGGCCCCGGCCGCCTGCAGGAACGCGCTGATGTCGCTGGTGTCCAGTGTCGAGGCCGCGACCTCGGTCCCGATCAGACCGAGGATGAACGCCCCCCAGCTCGAGAACGGCGCCAGCACAGCTACCGGCGCCGAGGTGGAGTCCACCAGGTAGGCCAGCTTGGCCCGCGAGACCCGGTGGGTGTCGGTCACGGGTCGGCTGACCTGGCCGACAGCCAGGGCGTTGAAGTAGTCGTCGACGAAGATCGCCACGCCCAGTCCGGCCGGAAGCATGGTCGCGCCGCGGCGGGTCTTGATCTTCGTCTGGGCCCAGTCGGCGAAGGCGCGGGTGCCGCCCGACATCATGATGAAGGCCGTGATCACGCCGAGCATGAGCGTGAAGATCAGGATGTAGACCTTCGTCGTGTTCATCGCCCCGTCGACCCAGAAGATGTCAGCGAAGGCCCCGAGAACCTGCTTCAGCGTGCCCCAGGGCGAGAAACCCTCGATCAGCAGCGCCGCGGTCACGACTCCGAGACCGAGGCTCAGCAGCACCTTGCGGGTAGCCACCACCAGGCCGATCGCGAGCACGGGTGGTACCAGGGTCAGGATCGGATAGCTGTCCACCATGCGAACTCCTCCGGCAGGTGTACCTGACGCTAGACCGGAACCGCGCCCCCCACCACCCGCGCCACACCGAGAGGCATGACGCTCGAGGAGAACCTCTCCGACCTCCGCCGCCACGCCGACGACTTCACTCGGGGCGCCGGCTACACCTTCACCGTCCTCGACCCTGGCGACCACGACGTCATCGGCTGCGTCTATCTGTACCCGTCCCCCGCCGACGACTGGGACGTGACGGTGCAGTCCCGGGTGCGGGCCGACAGATCGCGCCTCGACCTACCACTCGCCGAGGCCGTCGCACGTTGGCTCGCCACCGACTGGCCCTGGGAGCGACTGGACCGCTGCGGTCGCTGAGCCGTAACAGCACGCTGTTGTGCCACGTGTAGCTGGAGCAGAGACGGCTTGAGACCGAGCCAGGGCCCGACGGACGCGCTGAAGGGATGCGAACTGTCGGGGTGTCCGCACCGCTCGTCGCAGCCACTGGGCCGGCCACTGGGCCGAGTGCAGGGTGCGGTGACGCACTCGGGTGCTTAAAAGGCTCGGAGGTTCCCCAGAAATGCCAAGAAGGGACCCCGGAAGAATGCTGAGGTCCCTTCCTAGTTTGGCAAGTCCAGGCTCAACCTTGCTCAGCCGTGGGCAGCGGTGGGCCTAGGTGAGTCAGGTTTGGCTGCGGGCCGGGGCGAAGTCGGGTTTGCCTTGGGTTTCGGCGTCTCAGCCTTGGTCCGAGGTGTCGGTACGTCCTTGCCAGTGTTGCGGGCACCCTCGCGGAAGTAGGCCGCGATATCCATGAAGGCAGGGTTGCTGGGATGCTTGAAGGCCACCCGCGCACCAGAGAGCCACCGTCGAGAGTAGTTGTCGAAGTTGATGGCAACCCGACCGCGTCCCCGGTTGAACTTGCGGCACTTCTTGTAGGTGCGAACGGTGTCGAGTGACGAGTTCCAGCGAACGGTGTCGTCCCAGTAGGAGGTGTCCTCCCAGTACGACATGTCGACCCAGGTCTCCCCGGTGTAGGTGCCCAACTCGTCGTACTGCGACTCCCAGTAGCCGTCGTTGACCCAGTACCCGGAGTCGACATAGTCGCCCTCCCAGTAGCCGTGGTCGTTGTAGTAGCGCTGGCTACCCCAGGTGTCGACGAGGCCGGCTACCTGCGCCCCGGTCATGCCCACCCGGATCGCGTTGTACTCGACCTTGCTGACACACCCAGGGGTGTCGCGCTTCTTCTTCTTCTTGGCCTCAGCCGCTCCCGGCACGGCTAGGGACAAGCTCACTGCAATCAGACAAGCGAGCAGTACCGCGAAAACACGTCTCAACATGAAGTTTCTCCAAATGGTGCGGCCCCCCGAAAATGGAGGAACCGGAGGATCGTAAATGGTGCTCAGAGAAACAAAGAACGGCAAAATCTCGTGAACTAGGCCAGCCCTTCTCCTTGGCTCAAAGTCTGAGATTTCTAGCCGATCTTGGTTCTTGATGCCTACGCATGCTCTGCCCAAACCCCGCGTCGTGACCCCTGAGATCAGATGTCCGGGGCTGCGGACATTCGAGCGCGCGGCATATCACCGCGAATAGCGTTCCGCTCGCGTCCCGTGTCCCACCGCCGCCAGCAGCGATCCACGCGCGTGGTGGCGTGGCGCTTACCGCCGCCCAGGCCACCACCCTTCGATCGGAGGTCGAGCCGAGCCCCCCGGAGGGTGGAGGCGAGACCGGTGAGCACTCAGCCGTGTCCGGACCCGGGGTCGGCCAGCTCGTCGCGCCAGGAGTGACGCGGGGTGTACCCAAGCAGGTCGCGTGCCTTGTCGATGGAGTAGAAGGTCTCGTTGCGGCCCATCTCCCGGCGAACCTCTACGCCGTCGTAGAAGCGGGTCTGGATCTCCTGCGTCGTGGCGGCCACGGACATGTCGGCGTTGGCTACGTTGAAGACTTCGTAGCCGAGCCCGTCGGTCTCGAGGCAACGCTGCACCATCTCGCCCAGATCGCGGGTGTCGATGTAGGCGAAGATGTTGCGGCGCCGCAGCGACGGGTCGACGAGGAACGGTGGAAACATCTCGGCGTACTCGTGCGGCTCGATGACGTTGTTGATCCGCAGGCCGTAGATGTCCGCCCCGGTGCGGGCGTGGAAGGAGCGCGCCGTCACCTCGCCAGCGACCTTCGACATGGCGTAGGCGTCTTCGGGGACGGTCGGGTGGTCTTCGTCGACCGGCACGTACTTCGGGCGCCGAACACCTTGGGCGAAACAGATCCCGTAGGTGGTCTCCGAGGAGGCGAACACGATCTTGCGCACACCCAACCGGGTTGCGGCCTCGAGCACGTTGTAGGTGCTGAGGACGTTCGTCGCGTAGGTCGCTGCGTCCGAGGTGAGCAGGATCGCTGGTACCGCGGCGAAGTGCACCACTGCGTCGTAGGTGGGCTGATCGGGCAGGTCCAGCTCCTTGAAGGTCGCCAGCCCAGCGAGCGCTGAGTAGGTCTCCCCGGCATCGGTGAGGTCGACTCGGAGGTCGGCAACCGCTGGGTGCTTCAGCGGGACGAGGTCGGCGTTGGTGACCTGGTGGCCCTGCTCTGCGAGGTACGGCGCCACGTGTCTGCCGGCCTTGCCACTGCCACCGGTGAAGAAGATCCGCATGCCTTCTTCCTACCGTGCCAGTGGTGGGCTGAACAGCATGGGGTTTGGAACAGCCGCTTCGAAAGGCCGGCGACGGGCGACCCTCGCCGAGACGGTCGTACAGGCAGGAAACCGGGTCAGGCTCCACGTGACCAATCTTGGTCGTAAGGAGTTGATGGAGTTCGTGACTCGGATCCAGGCTGCTGTCCCAGGCTCCAGCAAGGCTCGCGGAGCCATCGCACGCCTCGTCATTGGCGGCCCCTTGGTGGCGCTGCTCGTCTTCGTCAGCCTGATCTCGCTTTCATGGACGGGTTGGGGCTTCGAGACCGACCCGGCTGCTCAGTTGCTCCGTGATGCACCCTGGCTCGTTCTCGCCGGGCTCACAGGTGCAGGGGCGGGTGCGGTGCTCGCATGGACCGTCTCCGGCAGACGAGGCTTGGCAGTGGCGGCTGGTGCTGCTCTCGGGGCGCTCCCGGCGGCAGTCATGGTGACGGCCTACTTCACCTACGCCTACTGATCGGGCGAACCGCGAGGCGCACCGATCGATCTGCGTGGCTCCGCCGCCGATGACGCAGTCGGTGTCCCTCCACCAAGGCCTTTTCGGGGCCGCGGACTTGTCGGTGCTCGATGCTTGGATGGATTCATGAGCAGCCAGCCGATCGACCACCGCGAGCATGGGGTACCGGGTCTGGTGGTGGAGCGGCTGCGCGGCGAGGTCGGTGAGCTCGGCTCAGACGCTGTGGGCGGCCCGTGCTCGTGACGAGCTCATGGACGGCATCGCCGGGATCGAGGCCCTCAAGGCCGCGTTGGACTCGGTCGAGCTCGCGATGGTTCGGGAGCTCGATGTGACTCATGCGGTCAAGGCCGTGGGGTGGGCCTCGACCCAGGACTTCGTGACCTCGATCGCCGGTGGCCACAAGGGCACCGGCCCTGCGGCGGTGCGGCTCGCGGCCGCGTTGGAGACGTCGCTGCTCGCTCCGGTCGCCGACGCGCTGCGCGAGGGGTGGCTCTCGACCACCAAGGCGCACGTGATCGAACGCGCCATCGAGTCCCTGCCCGGTGACCGCGAGGTCCGCGCGCGCGGTGTGGCGTTCCTGCTCGGTGAGGCCAAGGCCCTGGATGCCACCGAGCTGCGCAAGCTCTCCCACCGGCTCCTGGCCCTCATCGACCCCGACGGTGAGGACCGGCGCGCCGAGCGGGAGCTGGACCGGCTCGAACGTGCCGCCCACCTGGGCCGGCACCTGTCCATCACCGGCGACCAGTGCGGCGGTGCCTGGATCAAGGGCCGCTGCACCACCGAGGACGCCGCCCTGATCAAGGCCGCCCTGATCGCGCTGGCCGCACCCCAACCCGCCGCCGGCCCGGTCTGTGACCCCGCGACCTGCGACCTTCCGGGGTGCGGTCACGACGGCCGCGACCCGCGTGATCACGGCACCCGGATGCTCGATGCCCTCACCGAGGCCTGCCGCCGACTCCAGAGCACCGACCTGCTGCCCACCTCCCACGGCGCCGTGCCGCGGCTGACCCTGATGATGAGCCTGACCGACCTGCAGCAGCTGGCCGGGGTCGCGACCACCGAGACCGGGGAACAGCTCTCCGCCTCCGCGGTCCGGGTGCTGTGCTGTGAGGCCGAGGTCATCCCCGCCGTCCTGGGCCGACGATCCGAGGTCCTCGACGTCGGACGCCTGCGCCGGCTGGTCACCCCCGGGATCTGGCGAGCACTGGTCGCCCGCGACCAGCACTGCCGATTCCCCAACTGCACCAGGCCCCCGCTGATGACTCACGCCCACCACATCGAACACTGGATCAACCACGGACCGACCAGCCTGGACAACCTGATCCTGCTCTGCGGCCACCACCACCGCCTCATCCACACCGCACCCTGGCAGATCCGAAGAACCGGACCCGCCGACTTCACCTTCGACCCACCACCACGCACCCACCGACAAGCCGACCCACGCCCACCACCCGACGACTGAAACACCCGGCATCCCCGTGCGCGCAGTGAGTTCCGACCGGACACCCGCCGCGGGTAGCGCCAGTCTGCTACTGGGCCGCCGCGAACGCCCGCGGTCTCGCTCTCACCAGCGATGCGTTGCGCACGATCACCAGGTGGTTCCTGCATAGGCGGGGCCGTGCGCGCCGAACTCGTCGTGGCGCCCGACAGCGTGGGTCCAGTCCGGGTCGCGGAGGCCCGTTGACCGCGGTCACGACGCAATCCGGGGTGCGAGGTTCTGTAGTCCAGGAGCCACACCCTGGCGCACGGCGGCTCCTGGCGGTGGTTCATACTACGAACGGGTCAGCCTCGTAGAGGCTGGCTTCGCGGACGTGGTGTAGTTGCAGCACGCTTCCCTTCCAGGGAAGGAGTCGAGGTTCAAATCCTCGCGTCCGCTCCAAAGACCGGAGCCGCGGCACGGACCAGCTTGCTCACGTGCTGAGCGGAGCCGTTGTATCCCGGACCATGAGCGTCGCAGGGACAGTCCCTGGAGGGGACGGCGCTGCGTTGTCCTCGAGCCGGTGTCGCAGGCGGTCGACGGCCAGCTGTCCCAGGAGCTCCGTGTCCTGACGGACCGTGGTGAGGCCGACGTGCGCATAGCCGGCAGCCGCGATGTCGTCGAAGCCGACGATCGAGATGTCCTCGGGCACTCTGAGGCCCCGCCGGATGAGCGTGTTCATGAGACCGAGGGCGCACCGGTCGTTGAAGGCGGCGACGGCCGTGGGCCGGCGGCGCGCAGAGCGCTGGACGATCTGGTCGGCGGCCCTGGCGCCGGACTCCTCGGTGAGTCCACCAGGCATGGTCGCGGGCTCCAGCTGCCACCGGTGCATGGCGGAGAGGTAGCCGCGTCGTCGCGGCGCAGCCCCGGGCACGCTGCCTCCGTCCAGGTACAGGATCCGCTCGTGACCGAGGTCGTGGAGGTGGTCGATCACCTGCTCCAGCCCGGCGGCCTCGTCGGTGCGGACGACATCGACGGCGGATGCTCGGAGCTGGCGGAGCACGCAGACCGTGGGAAGACGCCCGGCGAGGGCGGCAATGTCGCGAGCGGACAGTTGCGGCCCGACCAGCACCACTGCCTCGCACCGCTCGGCCAGGACAGCACGCACAGCCTCGGCCTCGGTCCTGTTCGCGCTGACCCCGCTGAGCACCACCTCATAGCCGTGCTCACCAGCCGCGGCGTAGATGCCATCGATCACCTCGGCATGGAAGTCGTGGCCGAGGCCGAAGACCACACCCAGCATCCGCGTCCTGGACCGACCCAGCCTGCTCGCCCGGCGATCGGGTTGGAAGCCGAGGTCGTCCGCTGCAGCCAGGACGCGTCGACGCGTCGCCTCGGACGCCCCGGGCACGTGGCGGAACACGATCGAGACGAGGGCACGCGAGACGCCGGCGCGGGTCGCCACGTCTTCCATGGTGGGCCGGCCAGAGTTCATGCCAGAAGACTACTAGAGCGCTCCAGTGAAAGGCCTTGACTCCCGCGGCGCTCGCCCCGCAGACTTGTCCGAGCGCGACTAGCGCGCTCTAGTTCAAGGAGAACGCATGACCACCCAGGCACAGCGCCCGGTCCGCTTCGCGCTCATCGGCGCCGGTCGCATCGGCGCCCACCACGCCACCGCCCTCGCCCGCCACGTGCCGGACGCCGAGCTCGTGGTGGTCGCCGACCCGTTCGGAGCAGCCGCCCAGCGCGTCGCCGGACCGCTCGGCGCCGACTCCACCACCGACATCGACACCGCCCTGGGCGACCCGCGCGTCGAAGCGGTGGCGATCACGTCCAGCTCGACCGCCCACGCCGACCTGGTCCAGCGCGCCGCCGCGTCGGGCAAGGCAGTCTGGTGCGAGAAGCCGATGGCGATGACGCTCACCGAGGCCGACGCTGCCATCGCGGCCTGCGAGAGCGCCGGTGTCCCGCTGCAGGTCGGCTTCAACCGCCGCTTCTCCGCGGACTTCGCGGCCGCCCACGAGATCGTCGCCGCCGGCGGCATCGGGACCCCGCAGCTGTTGCGCTCGCTCACCCGGGACCCCGGCCTGGCCGCACCGGGCACAGTGCCTCCCTGGACCATCTTCACCCAGACGCTCATCCACGACTTCGACCTGCTGCTCTGGTTCAACTCCGGCGCCCGCCCGGTCGAGGTGCACGCGTACGCCGATGCCCTCGTCGCCCCCGACTTCAAGGACGCCGGCCTGCTGGACACTGCCGTCGTCACGATCCGTTTCGACAACGGCGCCATCGCCACCGCCGAGGCGAGCTTCTCCGCCGCCTACGGCTACGACGTGCGCGGCGAGTTCTTCGGCTCGGCAGGCATGGTCACCGCGGGCACTCCCGCACACCTGGCCACCACACACTGGACGGCGACAGGGATGACTCAGCCGACGTCCCGCCGCGACACCGAGCTCATGCGCGACTCCTACCGCGCCGAGCTCGAGGCGTTCTGCCGGGTCGTGCGCAGCGGCGAGCCGAGCCCGGTCACCGGAGTCGACGCCCGCGCGGCTCTCGAGGTCGCGTTGACGGCGATCGCGTCGGTCAAGCAGGGTGCACCGGTTCGTCTGGACGCCTCGGAGGTGTCGCATGCCTGAGCGGAGCGCGACCCGGACACCAGACCGTGGTCGAGTCGGCGCCTTCACGCTGGCGGTCTCCTCCGAGATGGTCTTCGTCGACCTGCCGGTGGCGGAACGGGTACGGCGTCTCACCGAGCTCGACGTACAGGTCGAGATCTGGGACTGGACCCGGCACGACCTCGACGCCCTGGAACGGCTCCGCGAGGACGGCGCGGTCTACTCCTCGATGACCGGCTACGTCACCGGGGGCCTCGTCGACCCCGACGCTGCCGAGGAGCTTCTGGCCAGCGCCGCGCGCTCGGTCGAGGTGGCCCGACGACTCGGCATCCCCCGACTCAACCTGCACGGCACCGGGCTGGGCCCCGAGGGCCTACCCGTCGTGCCGGTCGACACGGTCACCGGCGCGATGTGGGTCGCGGCCGTGCGCACCCTCGAACGGGTCGCACGGCTCGGCGAGCAGCACGGCGTCACCTTCGTCCTGGAGAACCTCAACACCGCCGTCGACCACCCCGGCGTGCCGTTCGCCCGCGCGGAGGACTGCCTGCGCCTCGTGCAGGCCGTGGACAGTCCACACCTACGCCTGATGCTCGACCTCTACCACGCCCAGATCGGGGAGGGGAACCTGATCGAGCTGTGTCGACGCGCGTTGCCCTGGATCGGCGAGATCCAGGTCGCCGACGTCCCGGGCCGCTGCGAACCCGGCACCGGCGAGATCGCCTATCCGACCATCGCCAGGGCCCTGCACGACATGGGCTACACGGGCACCATCGGCCTCGAGGGATTCGCGAGTGACGATCCGGAGAAGGCAGTCCGTCGGTTCCGGGACACCTTCACGATCTGACTCGCGGCCCGGAGCCGGGGCAGCACGTCGTCGCTGTTCCACGAAATGCGTCTCATAATCAATAAGTACAGCTTTGTAATTCGCGACCATCGCTTTCCAAAGCCTGTTACGGGTGTGAACCTTGGTACTCGTGTGAACAACTTCCCCCTCTCGTGGAGTGCCTTCTCTTGCGATTCAGCCGTACCCGCTACATCACGTTGTGCCAGCAATCCCTGGTCACGGCCACCGTCCTCGCCGTCGGTGTGTCGGCTGCGGGAGTCACGACGCTCGAGATCGTTGCGCCGCCCGGCCACGTCGCCGGCGCAGGAGAGGTGGCTCCGGCTGGCGTCCCGCAACAGGTCGCGCTGGCCAACACCGAGGTCGCCGCTGCACCGGTGAAACCCCGCGTTCGTGAGGTCCGGGTGGCCGGCGTCTCCGACACGAGGCCCGGCACCACAGCCGGCCGGACACCGGGCAAGAAGGGTCTGGTGGCGCTCTCGGATCCGCAGCCGGTCCGTGGTTATGCGACGGTGGGGGTGACCTGGCGCCAGGGCGTGGAGTACGACGAGGACCACCTCGCTGTCCAGGTCCGCACCGAGGACGACGGCGCCTGGTCGCGGTGGATGGATGTGGAGTACCACGACGAGCACGGCCCGGACGGCGGGTCCTCCGAGCAGCAGGCGAGTGGTGAGCGGCCGGGCACCGATGCCCTGGTGATCGGGGACGTCGACCGGGTGCAGATGCGTGCCGAGACCGCGGACGGCACCACCCTGCCGGACCTGAGGCTGGCGGTGATCGACCCGGGCACCGGGACGATGACCAGGGCAGCGCCTGCGATCGACACCTCCAAGCTGCCGGCGCCGGCCGGCTCCGACGACGCGGCCGGCTCCGACAACGCGGCCGGCTCCGACAACGCGGCCGGGGACGCGGTGGCGTTGAGTGCGATGAAGGTCGCTGCGAAGCCCTACATCTACTCCCGTGCGCAGTGGGGTGCCAACGAGCGGCTGCGCGAGCAGTCGCGGCCCTCGATGGGGACGGTCAAGGCCGGTTTCATCCACCACACGGTCAACGCGAACTCCTACAGCTCGGCGCAGGTGCCGGCGCTGCTGCGCGGGATCTACGCCTACCACACGCAGTCGCGCGGGTGGCGCGACATCGGCTACAACTTCCTCGTCGACCGGTTCGGCCGCATCTGGGAAGGCCGCTACGGCGGTGTCGGCAGTCCGGTCGTCGGGGCGCACACCTCGGGCTACAACGAGGTCTCCTTCGCGATGTCGGCGATCGGGAACTACGACATCGCCTCCCCGCCCCAGGTGGTGCTCAACGCCTACGCCCGGCTCTTCGCCTGGAAGCTCTCCCTCTACAACATCGCGGCCGACGCGCCCCGGGTCTATGTGAAGAACCGGTGGCTGCCCGCGATCAACGGACACCGCGACGTCGGCCAGACCGCCTGCCCGGGGCGCTACCTCTACGCCAGGCTCCCCGACGTACGCAAGCTGACCCGCTACGTGCAGAACGGCGCGCAGCGCCCGCGGGACACCGCGATCACGCTGCGATGGAAGGCGATCGGCGGCTACAGGTCGGTCCTCCGCAGGCCCAGGAACGCGGAGTACTCCGTGGCAGGCGGCCGCGCGCGCCACTTCCAGAGGGGTCGCATCTACGCGAAGTACGGCGTCGGCGCTTTCGAGCTGCACGGGAAGGTGCTCAGGGCCTACGTACGACGCGGCGCCGCGGGCTCGCGACTCGGCTTCCCCCGGTCGGCGCCGACCCGGTTCAAGCGGGGCACCATGGCCCGCTTCGAGAACGGGGTTCTCAAGGTGTTCCGCTCCGGGCGGGTGAAGGTCATCTACTCGCGCAGGTAGCCCGTTGGCCGAATCCGGGTGCGAGCCGCCGAAGCCAGCCGAGAACCGAGCTCACTCGCCCGGCGGCACCTGGAAGGCCCGGACCTCGATCCGGCCGCCGAGGGCCTTCGACGCCCGGGCGGCCCAGTCAAGGGCGGCCGCCTCGTCAGCGACGTCGATCACCCAGAAACCGCCGAGATACTCAGGGGCCTCGACGAAGGGGCCGTCGACCGTGCTCAGCGACTCGCCGGTGTTGTCGACGGTCTTCGCGCTGGAGGGCGGCATCAGCCCGCCTGCGAAGACGAAGGCGCCGGTGGTCGTCAGCTCCTCGATGATCGCACCGGTGGCGGCCATGGCCGCCTCGAGCTCGGCCGGATCCATGGTCTCCATGGTCGGCTCCTCGTCGGAGTCGTGCGGAACGGACAGCAGGTATTGGCTCATGCCAACTACGACCGTCCGCGACACAGGAATTCATCGGCCGCAGCTGCCCATCCGCTCCGCTCCACCTGGTGCTTCCCGGCATTGCGGCACAGACGGGACACGCCGTCTGTGGCCGAGTCTCGCTCCGAGCCGACGAGGGCTAGTGCGGGTCGACCCGATGGCCGGGGAATCGCAGACGGGTCTGGCGGACTCGCGTCCAGGGGAGTAAGCAGGAAACAGCCGGCGGTGCCGGACCGGGCACCGCCCGTCCGAGAGGAGTGGGTCATGTACGCACGTTCCACCACGTTCAACGGGAGGCCCGAGAACATCGACGCAGGCATCGCGTTCGTCAAGAACGAGGCCGGACCGATGCTCGACGCGATCGAGGGTTGTCGAGGCCTGTCCATGTTGGTCGACCGCAAGACTGGGCAGTGCATCGCCACGAGCTCGTGGGAGAGCGAGGCGACCATGTTGGCGAGCGACGACCAGCTTCGCCCGATCCGCGATCGCGGGAGGGACATTCTGGGAGCCTCGATGCAGGTGGACTCCTGGGAGATCGCCGTCATGCACCGCACCCACCACGGCGAGTGCTGCCGAGTCAGCTGGCTGCAGGGTGACCTCGAGGCCATGACGGAGACGTTCCGCGTCGGGATCCTTCCCCAGCTCGAGCGGACCTCTGGTTTCTGCAGCGCCAGCCTGCTGGTCAACCGGTCAGCCGGCCTGGGCTGCGCGACAACGGCCTGGGAGACGCGCGCCGCGATGGAGGCGAGCCGCTCGGCTGCCGACGACATGCGCAGCCGCGCCGCGAGCGACGCCGGCGGCGAGATCGTCGACGTGCACGAGTTCGACCTCGCCTACGCACACCTGCACGTCCCAGAGATGGCCTGAAGACCCTCTCTGGCGTACGAGACACCTCGGGGAGGACGCAGTGCCCGGTGGATCGGCATATCCAGGACCACCCGAAGCGCTCGGGTGGTACGCCGCTGCGGTGGAGCGCAGCGCATCGGGCGCCTCCGTCAAGGGAGCCAAGAATCCCTACACGTCGGCCAACGGCCACATGTTCAGCTTCCTCGACGCCGACGGAGCGATGGCGCTTCGCCTGCCGAACGAGCTCCATGCCGACTTCCTCGACCGGTACGACAGCGGCCCGGTCGAGCAGTACGGCAGGGTGATGCAGGGGTACGTCAGCGTGCCGGAGACGTTGTTGCACGATCCTGACGAGCTCGCTGGCTGGTTCGACAGGAGCCACGACTGGATCGCGACACTGCCACCGAAGCCGACCACGAAGTAGCCGCTGCGGGCGGCACCCGCCAGGTCAGGACGCGAAGGTGACCCTGACCCTGGCCTTGCCGCTCCGGCGCACCGACAACGTCCCGTTCTCGAACCGCGCCTGCAGCCGCTTGCCCACGCGCTGCGGCCTGGTCGTCGGGAAGCCGAGCCTCGAGGCGGGTCCGCCCCGGCGCAGGTAGACCTTCAGCACCCTGCCGAAGAGCTCGTGGGCGCCGACGCCGTACTTCGCGTAGATCCGGCCCTTGTGGAAGTGACGTGCCCGGCCGCCCGCGACGGAGTACTCGGCGGCCTGCGGTCCGCCCAGCACGGAGGCGTAGCCACCCAGTGCCCGCCACCGCACCGTGATCGCAGTGTCCCTCGCGGGCGCCGGCTTCTGGGTGGTCGGTGCCGGCGCGGGGCCCGGTGCCGGTGCTGGTGCCGGTGCTGGCGGGGCCGGGGCCGGCGCGGTGGCACCGGTGCCGAACCGGAACCAGTGCGAGCGCAGCCCGAACTTCGAGCGGAACGTCGCTCCGCTGATCACGACGTTGGCCTTGCTCCCGTCGAGGGTCATCTGCTCGATCCGGCCGTACCAGTCGCCGTTGCCGTCGCGACGGGTGATCACCACCCGCTGCAGCGTGCCCAGGGACGGCCACGCCTTCTGGATCGCGGCTCGCGTGACGGTCGCGGTCCAGGTGTGCATCGGGTTGCCGCTGTGGCCGTCGTACTGGTCGGCCTTGGCCACGAGGTAGGGCCTGCTGCCCGCGGACAGCCAGCCGCCGCTGCTCGAGCCGAACTGGGTGAAGGCCGGCGCGCCCTGGTAGTTCAGGACCTGGTTGGCGGTCGCGTCGACCGCCGCGTTGCTGCGCGGGTCCTCGCTCGCCGTGCCGCCGTAGACCTGGCACGACGTGGTGTCGCAGGTCTGGTAGTAGCGGGTGAGGTGCTCCTCGCGCTCCCAGGCGCCGTAGGTGCGGGCGGCGACGGCCTGCGCCTGGACGGCAGCGGCCTGCCACGAGGCCGGCATCTCGCGCGGGACCACACCCTTGATGTAGTCGTCCATGCTCACCACGTTCACGGTGTCGTTGCTGGCCAGCCGGATGGCGCCGCGGTAGTTGCGGGTCGTGCCGGCGATGCGCAGCACCACCACGCCGCCGCGGTAGAACTCCCCCTGGCCGCTGAGCGCCTTGCCTCCCGGCAGGTAGGTCCGCCAGGCTCCGTCGTCGTAGTCGAGCACGGTCCTGCCCCCGACCGTGCGCAGCCGCCAGGTCCTGATCCCGGCGGTGGCCGGAAGGGCGTACGTCGCACCGTTGCTCGTGTCCCGGATCCGCAGCCCGCTCGCCGGCAGCACCCGCACGTCGTTGTCGGTGTCGGCGGTGAGCAGCACCCGGATCGTGCCGCTGGTCGTCCCCAGCGTCGTGCCCGGGTAGTAGTAGGCCAGGATCTGGCGGTGGGTGAGCCCCTGCTTGGCGGCCCCCTGGGCGCCGTACTGCGACATCCCGTGGCCGTGGCCGTAGCCGTGCCCGGTGAGCTTGAGCTTGCCGTCCCCGGGCACCGCATAGCTCTGGTTGACCGCTCGCGAGGCGTCGGCAGGACCGGGGAGCAGGGCCGCGACGACGGCAGCGGTGAGTACGCCGACTCCGGCGGCGGTGGCGCGCAGGCGCCAGGGAGAGCGGGACATCTGTGACCCCAGTGACCTGTGGGAAGAAAATGAACTCGCTCAGTATGGCCCGCAATTAAAGCGAAATGCCCGCCTTTTCAGATAACGAAAAGAATGCAGCCTGAATCACATCGCTGTGATTTATCCGCGTCATTTGTCGGTGGGTGAATGGTGCAGCCGGCGGGCCGCCTCGGCCACGGAGCCGCTCATCGAGGGATAGACGGTGAACGCGTGCGCGAGCTGGTCGACGGTGAGGGACTCGGCCACCGCGATCGAGATCGGGTGCACCAGCTCACTGGCCCGGGGCCCGACCACCACTCCCCCGACGACGATCCCGGTCCCCGGGCGGCAGAACAGCTTCACGAAGCCGTCGTGGACGCCCTGCATCTTGGCGCGCGGGTTGCCGGCCAGGTCCAGCCGCACGGACTCGGCCTCGATCACGCCCTCGTCGACGGCCTGCTGCGACCAGCCGACGGTGGCGATCTCCGGGGCGGTGAAGACGTTGGAGGAGACGCGCTTGAGGTCCAACGGCGCGACGGCGTCGCCGAGGAAGTGCCACATGGCGATGCGTCCCTGCATGGCGGCCACGCTGGCGAGCATGAGTACGCCGGTGCAGTCGCCCGCGGCGTACACCCCGCGGGCCGTCGTGCGCGAGACCCGGTCGACCTTGACGAAGCCACCCTCGTCGACCGCGACCCCGGCCTCCTCCAGCCCGAGGTCGGTTGTCTTGGGGATCGATCCGAGGGCGAGCAGGCAGTGCGAGCCCGTGACCGTGCGTCCGTCGGTGAGCGCCACGGTGACCTCGTCGCCCTCGCGGGTGACCGACTCCATCCGCGACTTGGAGAGCACCTGCATGCCACGCCGGGTGAGCACGTCCTCGAGGACCTTGGCCGCGTCGGCGTCCTCACCGGGCAGCACGCGATCGCGCGAGGAGACCAGCACGACCTCGACACCGAGGGCCATGTAGGCGCTGGCGAACTCCGCGCCGGTGACGCCGGACCCGACCACCACCAGCTTCGACGGCGTCTCGGTCAGGTCGTAGACCTGCTCCCAGGTCAGGATCCGCTCGCCGTCGGGCTCCGCCGTCGGCAACGTGCGAGGCGCTGCTCCGGTCGCGATCAGCACCGCGTCGGCCTCGAGGGAGCGGGTGCTCCCGTCGACCAGCTCGACCCGCACCGAGCCGACGCCGTCGAGACGGCCCCTGCCCTGGACGACCACCACGCCTTCGCGCTCCAGCCGGCGACCGATGTCGGCGGACTGGTCGGCCGCGAGTCGCTTCACCCGCTCGTTGATCCGGGCCAGGTCGACGACGACCTGGTGGGCGGCGTCGCCCTGGTGGTCCTCGAAGCTGATCCCCAGCTCGGGCGCGCCGGCCAGCTCGGTCATCAGCTCCGAGGTCGCGATCAGGGTCTTGCTCGGCACGCAGTCGGTCACCACCGCCGATCCGCCCAGGCCGTCGCTGTCGACCACGGTCACCTGGGCGCCGAGCTGAGCGGCCACCAGCGCCGCCTCGTAGCCACCCGGTCCACCGCCCACGATCACGACGCGGTTCGCCGGCCCGAAATGTGGTGTCGTCATGTGCTCATTGTGTCGCATGTCCCACCGCCCGACGCGGCCCCTTAGTGTTGCGCTCGTGACCCTCTACGCGGCCTACGGGACGAACCTCGATCCCGCGCGGATGGGCGAGCGTTGCCCGCACTCGCCGCTGCGCGAGACCGGCTGGCTGACCGGCTGGCGGCTCACCTTCGGCGGCGAGGACCACGGCTGGGACGGAGCGCTCGCGACGATCGTGCAGGACCCCTTCGAGCAGGTCTTCGTCGCGGTCTACGACGTCACCGACGAGGACGTCGCCGCTCTCGACGGCTGGGAGTCCGCGGACACCGGCCTGTTCCGCAAGACCAAGGTCCGGGTCTCGACGATGAACGAGGAGGCCGTGGCCTGGGTCTACGTCCTCGACGCCTTCGAGGGCGGCCTCCCTTCGGCGACCTACCTGGGCACCCTCGCGGATGCTGCCGAGGCCGCCGACGCCCCGGCCGACTACGTCGCCGCCCTCCGCGCCCGCCCCTGCCGTTCCAACTTCGGAGGATGACCGTGAGCCCAGAACCGACTCAGAGCTACACCGAGGCTGCCGCCGAGGCCGCCCGCGTGCTCGCGGAGAAGACCGGCGTGGAACGCCACGACCTCGCGCTGGTGATGGGCTCCGGGTGGCTGCCCGCGGTAGACGCGCTGGGCGAGGCCACCGCCGAGATCAGCAGCACCGACCTCCCGGGCTTCGCGCCGCCGGCGGTCGAGGGGCACGCAGGCAGGATCCGCTCGGTCCGGGCCGGGGACAAGAACCTCCTCGTGTTCCTGGGCCGCACCCACTTCTACGAGGGTCTCGGCGTGCGTTCCGTGGTGCACGGCGTGCGCACCTCCGCAGCAGCCGGTTGCTCGACCGTCGTACTCACCAATGGCTGTGGGGGTCTCGACCAGAGCTGGGCTCCCGGCACGCCGGTGCTGATCGCCGACCACATCAATCTGACCGCGACCTCGCCGATCGAGGGCGCGAACTTCATCGACCTGACCGATCTCTACAGCCCCCGGCTGCGTGAGCTGTGCCGTGAGGTCGACCCCAGCCTCGACGAGGGCGTCTACGTGCAGCTTCCCGGGCCGCACTACGAGACCCCGGCCGAGATCGGCATGATCCGTGCCATCGGCGGCACCCTCGTCGGCATGAGTACGACGCTGGAGGCGATCGCCGCCCGCGAGGCCGGCATGGAGGTCCTCGGGATCAGCCTGGTCACCAACCTCGCGGCCGGGATCACCGGCGAACCGCTGAACCACGAAGAGGTCCTCGAGGCCGGGCGCTCCGCGGCGACCCGGATGGGTGCCCTGCTCGGCAGCATCGTGCCGCACATCTGAGTATCCGTACGCGATGCAGGGCGGGGCAGGCGACCCGGGGGTGGCCAGGCGTGCTTGCCCAGTCCAGCGGTTGTTCGCGCCGTTGACACGCCGGGACCGCCCCCGATATCGATGTCGGACACACGATCGGGGAGGCCCCAGATGAGCGACTCGGACAACGACAGCGACAGCGACAGCACCACGGACGAGAGCGACAAGCCCTCCGGCATGGGACTGGACCCGAACGAGCAACCTGACGAGGAGACGGCGGAGGAGATCGAGAAGGAGCGCGAGGAGCGCCTCGACCCCGAGAACCGGCCCGATGACGCGGAGGTCGACAACACCCAGCGCGACTTCGACGTCGACCGCGGCAAGTTCACCGACGCCGAGGACTACGACGAGAGCGAGCCGGCACCGTTCAGCGATCCCGAGGACCCCAACAACGCGGACAACGCGGACAACGCTGGCGACGAGGGCGACGAAGGCGGCGAGGACTCCGACGACTGACCGGGGCCGGACCCCGCGAGAGCCGTTGTGCTCCCCCGGCTAGGTTCTGTGCATGGCCACCACCGCACTCGGGGACGCCCCCGCGCACACCGTCGGAGAACTGCCCGCCATCGGCGAGAAGGCTCCGCACTTCACCCTCGTCGACACCGACCTGAACGAGTTCAGCCTCGCCGACCTGCCCGGACGCAAGGTGCTGAGCATCTTCCCCAGCATCGGCACGGGTGTCTGCCAGGCCGGTCTGCGCAGGTTCAACGAGCTGGCAGCCAGCCTGGAGGACACCACGGTCCTGAACATCTCGGTCGACCTGCCGTTCGCCGTGAAGGGGTTCTGTGCGGCCGAGGGCCTCGAGGACGTGAAGGTCGGGTCGGCGTTCCGCTCGACCCTGGGTGACGACTACGGCGTCCGCCTGCTCGACTCGAAGTTCGAGGGCCTGCTCGCTCGCGCCGTCGTGGTCCTCGACGCCGACGACACGGTCGTGCACACCGAGCTGGTGCCCTCGATCGGCCAGGAGCCTGACTACGACGCGGTCATCGCCGCGCTCGGCTAGACCGCTCCCGGTCCCGCAGGCCCCGCCTGCGCGAGCTCGGCTGAGCCGCATAACCTCGAGAGCATGACCGAACCTGCCGAGGCCGACCTGCTCCACCGCGCCCGAGCCTGGGCCGCCGAGGACCCCGACCTCGCCACCCGCGCCGAGCTCGAGGCGCTGGTCGACGCCGCGGAGAGCGGAGGCGACGCCTCCGACCTCGCGGACCGCTTCTCCGGGACACTCGAGTTCGGCACGGCCGGTCTGCGGGGAGCGCTCGGTGCGGGCCCCAACCGGATGAACCGCGTGGTCGTCCTGCGGACCGCGGCCGGGCTGGCGGCGTACCTTCGCGCGCACGGCGCCGGCCCGGGCGACTCCGTCGTCATCGGGTACGACGCCCGCCACAACTCCGAGGTCTTCGCCCGGGACACCGCGGAGGTGATGACCGGAGCCGGCTTCGCGGCGTACACGCTCCCCCGGCCGTTGCCCACCCCGCTGCTCGCCTTCGCCATCCGGGATCTCGGCTGCGTCGCCGGCGTGATGGTGACCGCGAGCCACAACCCTCCGCAGGACAACGGCTACAAGGTCTACCTCGGCGACGGGAGCCAGATCGTCCCCCCGGCGGACGAGGAGATCGCCGAACAGATCGCGGCCGTCGGCGCGCTCGCCGACATCGCCCGCGGTGGAGGCGGGGAGGTTCTCGGCGACGAGGTGCTGGACCGCTACCTCGAGACCGTGGTCGCGCTCGCCGGCGGTGGGCCGCGCGAGCTGAGCATCGTCTACACGCCGCTGCACGGGGTGGGCGGCTCCTCGGTGGTCGCCGCCCTGACGCGGGCCGGCTTCGACGAGCCGCACGTGGCCACGGCGCAGGCCGAGCCCGACCCGGACTTCCCGACGGTGTCCTTCCCGAACCCCGAGGAGCCCGGGGCGATGGACCTCGCGATGGAGCTCGCCCGCGAGGTCGGCGCCGACCTCGTCGTGGCCAACGACCCGGACGCCGACCGCTGCGCCGTCGGGGTGCCCGGAGGACCGCACGGCTGGCAGATGCTGAGCGGCGACGAGGTCGGCGCGCTTCTGGCCCAGCACCTGCTCGAGGTACGCCGCCAGGGTGTCTACGCCACCTCGATCGTGTCCTCCTCGCTGCTGGGCAAGCTGGCCGTTGCCGGGCAGCAGCTCTACGCCGAGACGCTGACCGGCTTCAAGTGGATCGGCCGCGTGGAGAACCTCGCCTTCGGCTACGAGGAGGCGCTCGGCTACTGCGTCGACCCGGCGCACGTGCGGGACAAGGACGGCGTCTCGGCGCTGCTGATGGTCTGCGACATCGCCGCGCGCGCCAAGGCGGCAGGACGCACCCTGCGGGACCTGCTCGACGACATCGCCCGCGCACACGGGCTGCACGCGACGGACCAGCTGTCCGTGCGGATGGACGACCTCGCAGCGATCCCGGCCGTGGTCGACCGGCTACGCAGCTCTCCGCCGACCTCGCTCGGCGGGCTCGCAGTCGAGGGGGTCGACGACCTCTCCCTGGGCTCGGCGGACCTGCCGCCGACGATCGGTCTGCGCTTCCGGCTGGCCGACAACGGCCGGGTGGTGGTGCGCCCGTCGGGCACCGAGCCGAAGATCAAGTGCTACCTCGAGGTGGTCGTCCCGGTGGAGGACACCGACGACGGCGTCGATGCCGCGCGCATCGCCGCGGTCGGGCGTCTCGACGCGATCCGGGGGGACCTGCAGGCAGCCGCCGGACTGTGAGCTCAGTTGACGACCTTCGGGCCGCGGAGCCCGGAACGCTGGACCACCCGCTGGATGGCGAGGTCGCGCTCGTCGGGCCGGGCGACGTACCTGATCTCGCGCAGGCCCTGGTCCTGGGCCGCCGACTCGAAGGTGAAGTGGCCGAAGCCGAGGAGCCGGCCGTGCAGCGGCTTGACCACGGCGATGTCGAGGATCCGACCCAGCGGCATCGTCGCGAGCGAGCGTGACAGCACCCCGTGCACCCGGAAGACCCGCATGTTGGTGACCACGAAGCAGTCCAGGTTGGCGGCCAGCGCCTTGTAGCCACCCCACAGCAGCAGCCCGACGCCGACCGCCAGCGGGAGCCAGGCGAGGTTGAGGTCGGAGAACAGGAACACGCCGAGCGAGACCAGCCCGAAGTAGCCGATCACCGTGGGCAGCACGTAGACCACCCAGTGCTTGCGGACGATGTCCACGATGACCTCACCCTCCTCGCGCAGGAGGTGCCGGCTGATGTCCGGGTCGGTGAGGGTACGACGCAGCCAGCCCACGCCCGGTCCCGGACCTAGTCGCTCATCGACTTGAAGAAGCTGATGAAGCCGTCGAACAGCTTCACGAGCAGGTCCCACAGACTGCTGAGGGCCTGCTCGGCGCTGTCTCCGAACCCGGTCGGGTCCTGCACGAGCCAGAAACCGAGGAACAGGATGACGAGAAGGCCTACGCCCTTCTTCAGTACGCCGTCCATCGCTTGCTCCTTGTGTCCGGGGGAAGGAATGCGAACGCCGAAACGCACGCACGACACCACTGTTCTACCAAATTCGAGACCCGGTGGCGCTCAGGCGCGCTCGACCGGCCGATGGCAGCGCGTCATGGTCCGGCCTCGAGGCTCTCCAGCAGGAGGTCGGCCGCCGCATAGGGATCGCTGGTGCCCGCCACGACTTCGGCGGCCAGATCGTCGAGGGCCGCGTTCTCGTGCACCCCGCGCCACTGCTGACGCAGCGCCGTCACCGCGATCGCCTCGATCTCGTCGCGCGCTCGACGCAGCCGACGGGCCTCCAGCTCACCGCTCGCCTCGAGGTGCTCGCGGTGGCGGTCGATGGCGTCGGCGACCTCGTCGATGCCCTCGCCCTTGCTGGCGATGGTCTTCACGATCTCCGGCTTCCAGGCCCCCTCGGGCCGATCGGACAGCGCCAGCATCCCGCGCAGCTCGCGCCGCACCTGGTCGGCGCCGTCCCGGTCGGCCTTGTTGATCACGTAGAGGTCGCCGATCTCCAGGATGCCGGCCTTGGCCGCCTGGATGCCGTCTCCCATCCCCGGAGCGATCAGCACGATGGTGGTGTCGGCCATCGCGGCGATCTCCACCTCGCTCTGGCCCACGCCCACCGTCTCCACCAGGATGACGTCACAGCCGGCGGCGTCCAGGACGCGCAGCGCCTGCGGCGTGGTCCAGGACAGGCCGCCGAGATGGCCACGGGAGGCCATCGACCGGATGTAGACCTCCTGGTCCAGCGCATGGTCCTGCATCCGCACCCGGTCGCCGAGCAGTGCCCCTCCCGAGAACGGCGACGACGGGTCGACCGCCAGCACCCCGACCCGCTTGTCCTGCTTGCGCAGGGCGGTCACGAGCGCCGCCGTCGAGGTCGACTTGCCGACTCCGGGCGAGCCGGTCAGGCCGACCACATGTGCCGTGCCGGCGTACGGCGCGAGCCCGGCCATCACCTCGCGCAGCAGCGGCGAGGCATCCTCGACCAGCGAGATCAGCCGGGCGACCGATCGAGCGTCGCCCCGGCGAGCCTTCTCGACCAGCTGGGGAACGTCCCCGGTCGACCGTCTGCCCACGTCACGCCTCCCCTCGGATACGGATAGTCCGAGACGGTTCCGTCGTCAGCTGGCTCACATGGGGACGGAAGCGTCTCGGACTGTCGCGAATGGTGATCGGTCAGGAGGCAGGCACCTTCACGACCAGGGCGTCGCCCTGGCCACCGCCGCCGCAGAGGGCGGCGACGCCGGTGCCGCCGCCGCGACGCTTGAGCTCCAGGGCGAGGTGCAGCACGATCCGGGCGCCGGACATGCCGACCGGGTGACCCAGGGCGATGGCGCCGCCGTTGACGTTGACCTTCTCGTCGGGGATGCCGAGCTCGCGCGCCGAGGCGATCCCCACGGCTGCGAAGGCTTCGTTGAACTCCACCAGGTCGACGTCGTCGACGCCGATGCCCTCCTTGCCCAGCGCCTTGGCGGTGGCCGCGGCCGGCTGGAGCTGCAGGGTCGAGTCCGGGCCGGCCACCTGGCCGTGGGCTCCGATCTCGGCGAGCCACTCCAGGCCGAGCTCCTCGGCCTTCGCCTTGCTCATCACCACGACCGCGCAGGCGCCGTCGGAGATCTGCGAGGACGAGCCGGCCGTGACCGTGCCGTCCTTGCTGAAGGCGGGGCGCAGCTTGCCCAGGGACTCGGCGGTGGTGTCGCCGCGGACGCCCTCGTCCTGGCCGACCACGATCGGGTCGCCCTTGCGCTGCGGGATCTCGACCGGCACGACCTCCTCGTCGAACAGGCCGTTCTTCCAGGCCTGCGCCGCCTTCTGGTGCGACTGGGCGGAGAACTCGTCCTGCTCCTCGCGGGTGAGCGTGGCCCCGACGGCGTTGCACTCCTCGGTGAGCAGGCCCATCGCCTGCTGGGTGGTCTGGTCGTAGAGCGCGTCGTAGGCCATCGAGTCGACCAGCGTGGCATCGCCGAACTTGGTGCCCTCGCGCGACTTCATCAGCAGGTGCGGAGCGTTGGTCATCGACTCCATCCCGCCGGCCACGACGATGTCGTGCTCACCGGCGCGGATCATCTGGTCGGCCATCGCGATCGCGTTCACGCCCGAGAGGCACACCTTGTTGATCGTGATCGAGGGCAGCGACATCGGCAGACCGGCGGCGATGCCCGCGGTCCGGGCCGCGTTCTGGCCGGCACCTGCCTGGATGACCTGTCCCATGATCAGGTAGTCGACCTGGTCGCCGGTGACGCCGGCCTTCTCGAGCGCACCCTTGATGGCGACGCCGCCGAGCTCCGCCGCGGTGAGGCTCTTCAGGCCTCCGAGCAGACGTCCGATCGGGGTACGAGCCCCGGCGACGATGACGGATCCACCATTGGTCGATGACATGGGAGTGCCTCCTGTAGAGCAAATCTGGGTCTTGATGACAGTACCCAGCAATTCAGCCGCGCAGGAGGGGGGTCGGTCCCCCAGCCGGTGTCGGACCGGTCACACCCCGTTGAGGGTGGGACGCGCCTGGGCGAGGATGCCCCCATGACTGCCCCCGAGTCCGCGCCGCTGGACATCCCCGCCCACCTCTTCACCCAGATCGACCACGTGGGCATCGCCGTACCCGACCTCGACGCCGCCACGGCGATGTACCGCGAGAAGTTCGGCATGACGGTCGTCCACGAGGAGACCAACGAGGAGCAGGGTGTCCGCGAGGCGATGGTCGCCATCGGAGACCCCTCGGACCCGCACGGGTCGTGCATCCAGCTCCTCGCCCCGCTGAACGAGCAGTCCACGATCGCGAAGTTCCTCGACCGCTCGGGACCCGGCCTGCAGCAGCTCGCCTACCGCGTCACCGACGTCGAGCAGGTCTCGGCGATCCTGCGCGACCGCGGCCTCCGGCTGCTGTACGACGAGCCGCGGCGCGGGACCGCCGGTTCGAGGATCAACTTCATCCACCCCAAGGACGCGGGCGGCGTGCTCGTCGAGCTGGTCGAGCCCGCCGCGGACCCCCACTGACCCCACTGAGCCCACTGACGCACGGCTCACCCGGGGAACCTCAGCCCGGCCGACCCAGCGGGTCGTCTCGCGGCGCAGTCGCCTCCCGGTTCCCGGCGCCGGCCGGGCTCCGGTCGGGGATCCAGATCACGAACGTGCTGCCCACCCCGACCTCGCTGGTGAGCACGAGGCGGCCGCTGTGCGCCTCGACGATCTGGCGCGCGATGGCCAGCCCGATCCCGGAGCCGGCGTGGCCGGTCACGGGATCGGCCGGCTCCTGGTCGTGTGCGCGGCTGCTGAAGTAGCGGTCGAAGACGCGATCCTGGTGCTCCGCGACGATCCCGGGGCCCTCGTCCCGCACGGCGACCCAGGCCCAGCCGCGTCGGCTGCCCACGGCGACGGTGAGCGTGCTGCCCTCCGGAGAGAGCCGTACGGCGTTCGAGAGCAGGTTGTCCAGCACTCGGGTGAGCGCCTGCTCGTCGGCCACCACGACCGGCCCGCTCTCCAGGCGCAGGTTGAGCTGCAGCGAGCGGGCCGCACTGGCCATCCGCTGCTCCTCGACGGCGTTGCGGGCCAGCGCCGAGAGGTCCACCTCGGCCTCCTGGAAGGCTCCCGAGCGCTGGCGGGCGGTGGCCAGCAGGTCCTCGAGGATCCCGCCGATCCGCAGCGTCGCCCTCGTCACGACAGCCGCCGACTGCCGCCGTTGCTCGAGGGTCGCGTCCTCGTTGCCGAGCACCGCGTCCACGTTGGTGCGGACCACCGCCACCGGGTTGCGCAGCTCGTGCGACACCTCGTCGACCAGGTGGCGCTGCGCGGAGAAGGAGTCCTCCAGCCGCTGCAGCATGTCGTTGATCGTCTCGGTCAGGGTCCGCAGCTCGTCGTGCGGGCCGGTGGCGGCGATCCTCCGGGACAGGTCGCTCGCCGTGATCTCGCGGGTGGTGGCGGTGATGGCACCGATGGGTCGCAGCACCCTGCCCGAGACCCACCAGCCGACGCCGAGGCTGACCAGGAAGAGCACTCCGAGGGCCGCCCCCGAGTAGGTGCGCAGGGTGTCGAGAGTCCCCTGGTTCACCGCCCGCTGCATGCTGTCGATGTCCGCGGCCTCGAACTGCTCACCCTCCTTGAGCACGTACTCGCCGTCCCGCTTGACGAGCTTCTTGATCGTCTTGCTCTCCAGCGGCTTCGCGTCGATGGTGTTGCTGACCGCGACGTAGAGCCCCGAGAGCAGCAGCGCAGAGATCACGAACAGCAGCGCGGAGTAGGTGAACGCCAGTCGCATCCGCACGGTGTGCGCCCAGCCCGGCAGCCGCACGGGTCGCCGGGACACCTCAGGCCGGGACACCTCAGGCCGGGACACCTCAGGCCGGGACACCTCAGGCGCTGCCCTGCTGGGGCAGCGCCTGGTCCCGCAGCCGGTAGCCGCGGCCGATGACGGTCTCCAGCACCGGCTCCTCCCCCTCGAGCGTCAGCTTGCGGCGCAGGGTGCCGACGGTGACCCGCACGGTCTGGGTGAAGGGATCGGCGTTCTCGTCCCAGACGTGCTCGAGCAGCTCCTCGGAGGAGACCACGTGCTCGGGACGGGTCATCAGGTAGCGCAGCACCGCGAACTCCTTGAGCGTGAGCGTCAGCTCCCGGGCGCCGCGGCGGGCCAGCTGCCGGGCCGTGTCCAGGGTCAGGTCGCCCCAGCGCAGCTCGGCCGAGGACGCACTGGTCTCACGTCGGAGCAGCGCGCGGATGCGGGCGGTGAGCTCTCTGAGCGCGAACGGCTTCACCAGGTAGTCGTCCGCGCCGGAGTCCAGCCCCCGCACCCGGTCGGAGAGACTGCCGCGCGCCGTGAGCATCAGGATCCGCGTCTCGGCGCCGGACACGCACGCGACCTCGCCGGAGCGGACGCCCGCCGCCAGCTCGAGCCCGCTGCCGTCGGGCAGCGTGATGTCGAGCAGGAGCAGGTCGTACGGCGTGACCGCCAGCTTGGCCTCGGCCTCGACCCGGGTCGTGGCGACGTCGGCGGCGTAGCCCTCGCGGACCAGGCCGATCTGGACGGCCCCGGCGAGGCCCTGCTCGTCCTCGACGATCAGCAGGCGCATGCCGCCACGGTAGCCGCGAGGCGGTGAGCCGACGGTCCCAGCGGCTTTCGCTGGAATTTCGGTCGGCTTTTCGCTGGTTTTCTCCCCCCGCTGGTGGAGTGGGACCACCCCAGACGCGAGGACGGCCAGATGACCAGCACACCCGACGGGCAACCCACCGACCTCCCGCCCGAGGCCTATGCCGAGGTCGACCAGAGCGCGGCCCTGCTGGAGCGCGCCCTGTTCGAGGTCAAGCGCGTGCTCGTGGGGCAGGACCTGATGGTCGAGCGGATGCTCGTGGGCCTGCTCGCACGCGGCCACCTCCTGCTCGAGGGCGTCCCGGGGGTGGCGAAGACGCTGGCGGTCCGCACCCTCGCCGACGTGACCGGTGGCAGCTTCCACCGGTTGCAGTTCACCCCGGACCTGATGCCCGGGGACATCGTCGGCACCCGGGTCTGGCGGCCCTCGACCGAGAGCTTCGACATCGAGCTCGGCCCGGTCTTCGCCAACCTGGTGCTGGCCGACGAGATCAACCGCGCCCCGGCCAAGGTGCAGTCGGCGCTGCTCGAGGCGATGGCCGAGCGGCAGGTCAGCGTCGCCGGGCGCACCTACCAGCTGCCGAACCCCTTCCTGGTCCTCGCGACCCAGAACCCGATCGAGTCCGAGGGCGTCTACAACCTGCCCGAGGCACAACGGGACCGGTTCCTGATGAAGGTGGACGTCGACTACCCCGACGCGGCCGAGGAGCTCGCCATCCTGCAGCGGATGAGCGTCGACCCGCCCCGGTCCCGGGAGGTGCTGAGCACCGCCCAGGTGATGGCACTGCAGCGGGCGGCCGACCGGGTCTTCGTGCACCACGCGGTGGCGCAGTACGCCGTCGCGCTGGTGATGGCGACCAGGGAACCCGCCCGTTACGGCGTCGACCCGATCGCGCCGCACGTGGAGTTCGGGGTCTCACCCCGCGGCACGCTCGCGCTCGTGGCCTCCGCCCGCGCCCTGGCCCTGATGCGCGGCCGCGACTACGTGCTGCCCCGCGACATCTCCGACCTCGCGAGCGACGTCCTCTCCCACCGCCTCGTGCTCAGCTACGACGCGATCGCCGACGGGGTGGAGGCACGTCAGGTGGTCGCCTACCTGCTCTCGGTCATCCCGGCGCCGCAGATCGCCCCTCAGAGCCCACGCCACGACTCCGTCGGCGAGCAGGAGGAGGGAGCGGCATGAGGTCGCTGGCCGAGTCCCGACGTGCCTTCGTGGCGCTCGAGCTCGCCGTCCGCCGGCGGCTCGCCGGGTCGCTGCAAGGCTCCCACCAGGGACTCCGGCTCGGTCCGGGGAGCGACCCGGAGGAGGTCGTTCCCTACCGCCCCGGCGAGGACGACGTACGCCGCATCGACTGGAACGTGACCGCGCGCAGCACCGAACCCCACGTGTGGCGGACCCGTGCCGAGCACGAGGTCGAGACCTGGGTGCTGGTGGACGAGACCGCGAGCATGGACTTCGGGACCGTCGAGGTGGAGAAGGGCGAGCTCGCCGCCTGGGTCACCGGCGCCGTCGGACTCCTCAACGACCGACCCGGCAACCGGCTGGGGGTCGCCCATCTCGGCAGCGACGGCGTCCGGTGGTCGCCCCCGCTCCCGCCGCGACGAGCGGCCGTGCGAGCCCTGTCCGGGGATCGGCCCACCGGTGACCCGCGCCGACGGAGCGGCCACCCGGCACCGGTCCGCGCGGGACTCGCAGGTGCCTTGGCCGACCTCGACGCGCGACAGCGTCGGCGTGGTGCCCGGGTGGTGATCAGCGACTTCGTCGAGCCCGACGGCCAGATCGAGCGGCCGTTCGCCTGGGAGGCCCCGCTGCGGCGGCTGGCCAGCCGGCACGACGTCCTGGTGGTCGAGGTCGTCGACCCCCGCGAGCTCGACCTGCCCGACGTGGGGCCCGTCGTACTCCTCGACCCGGAGACCGGCCACCGGTGCGAGGTCTGGACCTCGCTGCCCGAGCTGCGGGAGGGGTACGCCGCAGCAGCGGCCGCACATCGCGAGGCTGTCGCCGCGGCCGTGCGCGCGACCGGGGCCCAGCACGTCGTGCTCCGCACGGACCGCGACTGGGTGGCCGACCTGGTCCGCTTCGTCCGGCAGCCGCGCCACGGTGCCGGCCGACACCGGCCGCAGAGGAGAGAGCGATGACGCTCCTCTCCCCCTGGTGGCTGCTGATGCTGGTGCCCGTCGGCCTGCTGGCGGTGGCCTACCTGGTGCAGCAGCGGCGACGCAGCCGCTACGCGGTCAGGTTCGCCTCGCTGCCGATGCTGGAGCGCCTGGTCCCGCACCGCCCGGGCTGGCGCCGGCACGCACCGGCGACCGCCCTCCTCTTCACCTTCGCCCTCCTGGGACTGGCGGCCGCCCGTCCCGAGATGGAGGTCCGGGTGCCCCGCGAGAACGCCACGGTGATCGTGGCCGTGGACGTGTCCACGTCGATGGAGGCAACCGATGTCGCCCCCAACCGGCTGGACGCCGCCGCTGCGGCCGCGACCCGGTTCGTGGAGGACCTGCCCGAGGGGTTCAACGCCGGCGTGGTCACCTTCTCCGGACGTACGGCGGTCCGCGCGCCCCCGACCGACGACCGCGACGCCGTGGTCGCCGCCCTCCAGGGCCTGACCCTCTCCGGCCGGACCGCCATCGGCGAGGGCGTGTTCACCTCTCTCGAGCAGGTGGCTGCGATGGCCGCCCAGGCCGACGAGGAGAGGGTGCCGGCTCACGTCGTACTGCTCTCCGACGGCACCAACACCACCGGGCGCACCCCGGAGGAGGCCGCGCTCGCGGCCCGGACCGCTGGCGTCCCCGTCTCCACCATTGCCTACGGGACTCCCGAGGGGACCATCGAGAGCCAGGGCCGGGTGGTCGGCGTACCCGTCGACGAGGAGACGCTGGCCACCCTGGCCGAGGACAGCAACGGACGCGCCTACACCGCGCAGAGCAGTGACGAGCTCAACCAGGTCTACGCCGACATCCAGTCCTCGATCGGCTGGCGCATGGAGCCGCGGGAGGTCACCCAGTACGCCGCGGCGGGGGCCCTGGCGCTCGGGCTGCTCGCGGCCGCCCTGTCACTGCGCTGGTTCTCCCGGATGCCGTGACCGACCCCTCGCGCGAGGAGCGCAACCGACCGACGAGGAGGACCCCGATGGACACCAGGAGGGAGTGGCCCGGGCTGGGCGTTCCTGCGGGACCGGACTTCGTCGCGCCGGGGGCCCTGTCGTCACCGTCCGGGCGAGCATCACGGCAGCCCCGGAACGAGGGCGACCGGACTCCCCCACCTGCTGCCCCGGCGGTTCCGGTGCTCCCGCCGCCTCCGCCCCCCGCGGTCCGCGCCCCGCTCCCCAGCGGCACCCTCCCGAGCGGCACGCTCCCGAGCCACCACGCGAGCGCAGGAAGGGCCGAGGTGTGGCGATGCTGCTCGCCGCGACCCTGCTCGGCGGCCTGGCCGGCACCGGCGCCGCCTGGTGGCTGGGACCCGACACCTCGCAGGATCCCGGCGTCGCCCAGTCACCGCCGTCGGGGCGCACCGGCACCGCAGCCGGCTCCGAGGCCACCGCCGCGGCCGCGGTGCTGCCGAGCGTGGTCCAGGTGCGCAGCGACCGCGGGACCGGCTCCGGGTTCGTCTTCGACCGCGCCGGCCACGTGATGACCAACGCCCACGTCGTGGAGGGGGACGAACGCCTCGTCCTGCAGCTCACCAGTGGCCGCCAGATCCCGGCCGTGGTCGTCGGGCGGGACGCACGCAACGACATCGCGGTCCTGCGGGCGGATCCGGACGCCCTGGCGCCTGCCACGATGGGTACCTCCCGCCTGGTCCGCATCGGCGAGCCGGTGATCGCGATCGGCTCCCCGCTCGGGCTGACCGGGACGGTCACGGCCGGCATCGTCAGCACACCCGAGCGGGAGGCGCGCCTCGGGGACCGGCGTACGCAGTCGGTGATCCAGACCGATGCCTCGATCAACCCCGGGAACTCGGGGGGTCCGCTGGTGAACCTCGACGGCCAGGTGATCGGGGTCAACACCGCGATCGCCACCGTGGGCGGCCCGAACGGCAACGGGGGCAACATCGGCATCGGGTTCGCCGTACCGATCGACCGGGCGCTGCAGGTGGCCACGCGCCTGCTTCGGGAGTAGACAGGTCCTCATCGGCCCGGGAGCAGCCAGATACGTCACACCGTGCTGACAGCGGCACTACCCGCCGGTAGATTCCCCCGGAGTCCACGACTGCCACCCCCCAGGAGCCCACGTGCAGCAGATCCTCGAAGCGATCCTCGCTGGAGACACCAGCAGCGAGGAGTACGCGAGCCTCGACCTTCCCGAGTCCTACCGAGCGGCGACGGTCCGCAAGGAGGACGTCGACATGTTCGAGGGCGTCGAGAGCCGGGACAAGGACCCGCGCAAGTCCCTGCACGTCGGTGACGTGGCGCTGCCCGAGCTCGGCCCGGGCGAGGCGATCGTGGCCGTGATGGCCAGCGCCATCAACTACAACACCGTGTGGACCTCGATCTTCGAGCCGGTGTCCACCTTCGGGTTCCTGGAGCGCTACGGCCGCATGTCGCCGCTGTCCAAGCGCCACGACCTGCCCTACCACGTGGTCGGCTCCGACCTGTCCGGCGTGGTGCTCAAGACCGGCCTGGGAGTGCACTCCTGGAACCCCGGCGACGAGGTCGTGGCCCACTGCCTCTCGGTCGAGCTGGAGAGCCCCGACGGCCACAACGACACGATGATGGACCCCGAGCAGCGGATCTGGGGGTTCGAGACCAACTTCGGCGGCCTGGCCCACCTGGCCCTGGTCAAGTCCAACCAGCTGATGCCCAAGCCGGCCCACCTGACCTGGGAGGAGGCCGCCTCCCCCGGCCTGGTGAACTCCACCGCCTACCGGCAGCTGGTCTCCCGCAACGGCGCCGGGATGAAGCAGGGCGACAACGTCCTGATCTGGGGGGCCAGCGGCGGCCTCGGCGGCTTCGCCACGCAGTACGCCCTCAACGGCGGCGCGGTCCCGGTCTGCGTCGTCTCCAACGACGAGAAGGCCGAGATCTGCCGCAAGATGGGCGCGGAGCTGATCATCAACCGCTCCGAGGCCGGTTATGCGTTCTGGAAGGACGAGCACACCCAGGACCCCAAGGAGTGGCGCCGGTTCGGCAAGGACATCCGCGACCTCACCGGCGGCGAGGACGTCGACATCGTCTTCGAGCACCCCGGCCGCGAGACCTTCGGCGCCTCGGTGTTCGCGGCCCGCAAGGGCGGCACGATCGTCACCTGCGCCTCGACCAGCGGCTACATGCACCAGTACGACAACCGTTACCTGTGGATGAACCTCAAGCGGATCATCGGGTCGCACTTCGCGAACTACCGCGAGTCGTGGGAGGCCAACCGGCTGATCGCCAAGGGCATGATCCACCCGACGCTGTCGCGGACCTACACCCTCGACGAGGTCGGGCAGGCAGCCCTCGACGTCCACCAGAACGCCCACCAGGGCAAGGTCGGCATCCTCTGCCTCTCCCCCGAGGAGGGCCTCGGAGTGCGCAACCCCGAGATGCGCGCCCAGCACCTCGAGCAGATCAACGCCTTCCGCGGCGTCTGAGCAGATCCCGAGGACGACACAGTTCACCTGCCCCACCCGTCACACGACACCCGTCGGCACCACAATCGGTGCCGGCGGGTGTGAGTTTTCTCAGCCGTTCGGCGCGTCGGACGAGTCGCGGTGGGATTCGGTTTGACCATGGGTGACACTGACGGCGTACGTCGGAATGCCGACCCGGATTGAGGAAGATTCATGAGCAACCAAGGCCTGTCCATCTTCGATAACGACCCCGAGGACTCCGGGGACGAGGCCACCCAGGTGATCCCCCTGGTCGACAAGGCGAAGGCTGGTGGCGAGCAGACCTCGGGGCACCGCGACGGCCCCACCAGGACCAGCCCCCAGGTGGTCGAGAAGCCGGTGCTGCCGCCGCCCCCACGCCCGGTGGCTGTCGCGGAGGCGCCCGCCCGCCAGGCATCTGCGCAGGCATCTACGCAGGCACCTGCGCAGGCACCCGCCCAGCGCACCCAGCCCCGCGTCCAGTCACCTGCGGCCGCGCAGCCGCCGAAGCTGCCGACCGTCCGCCGCGGCGGCTACGACACCGACGCGGTCGACCGTCTGCTGCGCACCACCACGGCCGAGAAGGCCGGGCTGACCGCCAGCCTGACCGAGGCGCAGAGCCGGCTCAAGGCCTTGCAGTCCGAGGTCGAGGACCTGCGCGTCAGGGTCGACGAGAACGAGAACCCGACCTACGCCGGGCTCGGCGGGCGGGCCAGCGAGATGCTGCGCCTCGCCGAGGAGCAGGCCGGAGAGGTGCTGGAGGAGGCCAACGCGCAGGCCGCCCAGATCCGCGAGCAGGCCCGCCGCGACGCCGCCGCGGTCAAGTCCGAGGCCGAGGCCGACGCCGAGGACATGCGGGTCGTCCAGATCCGTGAGCTCGAGGAGACGCGCACCCGGACCACGGCCGACATCGAGGCGCACCGCGTCCGGGCACTGGCCGAGGCCGACGACCACCTCGCCTCCGCCAAGCGCGAGGCCGAGCAGCACCGGCTGGCCGCCGAGCAGGAGACCAACGCGCTGCGCACCAGCACCGCACGCGAGGCCGAGCAGGCCCGCGCCGTTGCCGACCGCGAGGTGCAGGAGGCCCGTCGCGAGCTGGCCCTGGAGAAGGAGCGGCTCACCCGTGAGGCGGCCGAGCACCACGACTCCGCCTCTGCCGAGACCCAGCGCCTGGTCGCTGAGGCCGAGGAGCGCGCCAACGCTGCCGAGCAGCGGGCCCGCGAGGCCACCGAGGCAGCCACCGCCCACCGGGAGCAGGCTGCCCAGGAGGCCGAGCAGCTGGTCAGCCGCTCACGCCGGGAGGCCGAGCAGATCGTCAGCGCCGCCAAGAAGCAGGCCGACGCGCTGCGCAACAGCGGTCACGCCGACTCCGAGCGGGAGCTGGAGGTGCTTCGGGCCGAGCTGAACCGGCTGACCCGTCGTCGCGACTCCATCACCGCCCAGCTGTCCGCTCTTCGCGACGTGGTGGCTGGGTTCGGCAGCGACGACGAGAGCTGACGTGGGGGTCGGGTCCGGCGAACCGGAAACAGGCTCGCCCGAGAAGGCGACCGACGCCGGACCCGACAAGTCCCCACGTCGTGCCGCCACGCGGCGTACGCCCCCCGTGCCCGACCCGAAGAGTCCCCGCCCGCTGCGCAGCACGTGGACCCACCCGCCGTTCCTGAGCGGTTTCCTGCTCGCGGCCGGTGCACTGCTTGCCTACTGGCTCGGCGGGCTGATCCTGCAGGCCGGCTCGGTCATCATCTTGATCATCGTGGCGCTGTTCGTCGCCTTCGGCCTGAACCCCGTCGTGCGGTGGCTGATGAACCGAGGCATCCGGCGATCCGTCGCGGTGCTGCTCGTCGCACTCGGTTTCCTGGCCGCTCTGGCACTGTTCGTGCTGGCCATCGCCCCGGTGGTCGCCGACCAGGTCGCGGCGCTCACCGACAACGCTCCCGCCTGGTTCGAACAGCTGCAGAACAACCGGCAGATCCAGCGCTGGGACGACAAGTACGACATCGTCAGCAAGGCTCAGGACTACGTCACCGGCGGTGACCTCACCCAGCAGCTGTTCGGCGGCGTCCTCGGTGTCGGCCTCGCGATCCTCGCAGCGCTGGGCAACGCGTTCATCGTGATCGTGCTGACGCTCTACTTCCTGGCCTCGCTCGACTCGGTCAAGCACGGCCTCTACCGGCTCGCACCTGCCAGCCGCCGCGCACGCGTGCAGAGCCTGGGCGACCGGATCCTGGAGGGCATCGGCGGCTACGTCTCCGGCGCCTTCGTGGTGGCCATGGCTGCCGGTCTCTCGACCCTGGTCTTCCTGTTCATCGTCGGCCTGGGCGAGTACGCCGTCGCGCTGGCCGTCGTGGTCGCCCTCCTGGACGTGATCCCGATGATCGGGGCCACGCTCGGCGCCATCGTCGTCAGTGCCATCGCCCTGGCGACCGACGTGAAGACCGGCATCATCTGCATCCTCTTCTTCCTCATCTACCAGCAGATCGAGAACTACCTGATCTACCCGCGAGTGATGTCGAAGTCGGTCGACATCCCCGGCTCGGTGACCGTGATCGCCGCCCTCGTCGGGGCCAGCCTCCTCGGCGTCATCGGCGCTCTCCTCGCCATCCCCACCGCCGCCGCGATCCTGCTGCTGGTGCGCGAGGTGTTCATCCGGGAGCAGGACGCCCGCTAGCGTTTCGCGCGACCGCTCGGACCAGGGCGGCCTCCGGGTGGTCAGGCTGACCAGCGCAACGACTCCTCCACGACGTCGGCGAAGGCGTGGACTCCGCGCAGGTCGTCCCGGTCGGCGAGCAACGAGCTCAGCCGGTGCAGGTGACGGGTGGCGAGATCCGTCCCCACGGCCGTCTCGATCGGGCTGGCCAGCTGCTCCTCGAGTGCTGCGATGTGGTCCATCACGGTCCTTCGCTCCTGTGGTCGAGACAGGAGCGTGGCAGGCCGAGGTCACCGGACGATTGACGCCGGGTTACCGGGAGGTCACGGACAAATCGTCGTCAGCCAGCCGGTCAGAAGTCGAAACCGTCGAACATGCCGCCGATCCCGTCGAACATCCCGCCGATCCCGTCGCCGATCGAGCCGATCCCCTCACCGAGACCCTCCCCGATCGCGCCGATCCCGTCTCCGAGCCCGTCGAAGCCGCCGCCGAACAGCATGCCCATGAACATCAGGTCCATCGGGCCGAAGCCGCCGAAATAGCCCGCGGCGTAGGGCTGGTAGGCCCGCCCGCCCTGGAAGTAGGGCACCCGGCGGTTGCCGACCATCACCTTGCGGATGTCCGGCTCGGCACCGGCACGCACGCGCTCGGCGTCCAACGCACACGCGGGCACGTCGCGCTGGGCACCACCCGGAGGGGCGTAGGGCACGTCCTCGACCGAGAGGCCGTGGCGCGGGTCGAAGAAGCACGGCGGGCGCCGGGTCGGCAGCGGCCGGCCGTCGACCCTGGCGCGGACACAGGCCATCGCATAGCGAGCGTCCTCGAGGACCTCGGTGACGTTCCTGACGTGCTCCGGCTCGGTGATGGTGTCCGCGGCCTTCTTGGCCGCCTCGTACTCGTCGAGAGCGCGCTGGTAGTCCGCGTTCGCACCAGGGTCGAGCGTGCGCCCGGCGAGCTCGATGTCGAAGAACTGCAGCTCCTCGCCCAGGGCGGTGACGTCCTCGAAGGCGAGCTTGCGCACCGGCTCGAGCTCGGCCTGCTGGCGCTCGAGGGCCTTGCGCTGGTTGGTCTTGACGACGCTGCGCACGACCAACGCCGCGATCACCAGCAAGACGAGGAAGATCAGGAGTCCCATGGCGCCAGATTACGTCGCTGCTCCCAGAAGACTGGCGACGCGCACCGGGACAGGTCAGCGGTTGCTGTAGTCCCGGAACCCGCGCTTGGTCTTGCGCCCCAGGTAGCCCGCGGTCACCAGGTGCTCCAGCAGCGGGGCCGGCGCGAAGCCGGGCTCACGGAACTCGAGGTAGAGCTCGCGCTGGATGGCCAGCGACACGTCGTTGCCGACCACGTCGAGGAGCTCGAAGGGGCCCATCGGCAGGGCACATCCCTGCTTCATGGCGGTGTCGATGTCGTCGGCGGTCGCGTAGTGCGCCTCCAGCATCTTGATCGCGTCGTTGAGGTAGGGGAACAGCAGCGCGTTCACGATGAACCCGGACCGGTCGCCACAGGAGACCGCGACCTTGCCGACCTTGGCGCACAGCGCACGAGTCGTCTCGGCGACGTCCTCGCTCGTGGAGACGGTGCTGACCACCTCGACCAGCTTCATGATCGGCGCGGGGTTGAAGAAGTGCATCCCGACGACGTCCTGAGGACGCCTGGTCGCCTGCGCGCACTGGATGATCGGCAACGAGGACGTGGTGGTGGCGAGGATGGCCCCTGGCTTGCAGATCTCGTCCAGGTTCTCGAACAGCGTGGTCTTGATCTTGAGGTCCTCGGCGATCGCCTCCACGGCGATGTCGACCTGGGCGAGGTCGTCCAGCGAGGTCGAGCCGGTCAACCGGCCGAGCACCTCCGCCTTCGCGGACTCCTCGAGCTTCCCGCGCTGGATCGCCTTGTCCAGCGACCGCTCGATCGTGGCCTGCACCGCATCGACCTTGTCCTGGGAGCGGCCGACATAGACGACGTCGTACCCGCTCTTGGCGAAGACCTCGACGATGCCGGTGGCCATCGTGCCGGTCCCGACGACCCCGACGACCTTGATGTCGTGCCGAAGCTGCGGCTTGTCGTCGGCGGAGGGGGTGCGGTCGTCGTCGACGACCACCGGGCTGTCCGCACTCTCATAGCTGTAGAAGCCCTTGCCGGTCTTGCGGCCGAGCAGCCCGGCGGTGACCATCTGCTTGAGGATCGGCGCGGGGGCGTGCAGCCGGTCGCGACCCTGTCGGTACATCGTGTCGAGGATCTCGTACGCCGTGTCCAGGCCGATCAGGTCCAGCAGCGCCAGCGGGCCCATCGGGTAGCCGCAGCCGAAGCGCATCGCGGCGTCGATGTCCTCGCGGGAGGCGTAGCGGTTCTCGTACATCGACACGGCGTGGTTGAGGTAGCCGAACAGCAGGGTGTTGGCGATGAAGCCGGCCTTGTCCCCGCACACCACGGGGTTCTTGCCCAGCGCCTGCACCAGGGTGGCGACGTCGTCCAGCACCTCGGGCGCGGTCACCACCGTCCGCACGATCTCCACGAAGCCCTGGACCGGCGCCGGGTTGAAGAAGTGCACCCCGATCACGCGGCCCGGGTGCGAGGTCGCCGACGAGATCTCGGTGACCGAGAGCGAGGAGGTGTTGGTGGCCAGGATCGTTCCCGGGGCCACGATGCCGTCGAGCTCCCGGAAGATCTGCTTCTTGATGTCCACCGACTCCACGACCGCCTCGACGACCAGGTCGGCGTCCTTGAGCTCGGCCAGGGAGGTGGCGAAGGAGACCCGGTCGTGCAGCTCCTTCGCGTCGGTCTCGCTGAGCTTGCCGCGCGAGACGGCCCGCGCAGTCGAGTGCTCCAGGTGCTGCCGGCCACGGACCACGGCGTCCTCGTCGACCTCCACACCCACGACCGCGAAGCCGTGGCGCGCGAAGACCTCTGCGATGCCCGCGCCCATGGTGCCGAGTCCGACGACGCCGATTGTCTTGAAGTCACGTGCCATGGGGCGCATCCTGCCACGGCAGGTCGTGGCACCGACTGTGTGCCTGCTCACGCCCGCAGCTCAGGAACGCTGCTCCACGAGCCGCTGCGCGAGCTCGGCCACCTCGCCCGCGCAGCCCCAGCTGAGCGTCACGCCGGCGCCGCCCTGCCCGTAGCAGTGGATCACCCGGCCCTCGGCCTCCAGCCGCACCTCGGAGCGCACCGGCCGGAGCCCGGCGCGATGACCGACGACCTCGGCACCGGCGAGCGCCGGGACCAGCCGGGTGGCGCGTGCGACGATCGCGGCCGCTGTCTCGGGCGAGGGCGTGCGGCTCCAGTCGCCGGGCTCGTCGGTGCCGCCGACGACGATCTCGTGGGCGCGTGGCACGACGTACGTCGGACCGGCCGCGTCGAGCCACCACCGGTCGAGCCGCACCCCGCTCATCGCGACGACCTGGCCGCGGACCGGCCGCACGTCGTGGTCCTGCGCCAGCAGTCGGGAGCCGAGGCCGGCACAGTTGACCACCACCTCGCCGGACGGAGGCCGGGGGATCGCACGCAGGCTGAGCCGGGTGAGCGTCCCGCCGAGCTCGGCCAGCCGGGCCCGCAGCCAGCCCAGGTAGACGGGCATGTCGATGACCGGGGCGGTGAACGACCAGGCGTCGGCGTACCCCGGCGCCGGGGCGACGTGCTCCAGGTCGGGCACCGCAGCGGCCCACCACGGGTCGGCGGTGGGCCGGAGCAGCACCTCGGTCCCCGACATCATCCGGACGCCGGTGTCCTCGGGAGGGTGCGAGGTGGCCAGGGCCGCGAACACGTCGTACGACGCCGCCGACCACGCCGTGACCCGGTCCTGCGGCAGCGCCTGATAGGGGTACCAGAGCGCGGCCGCGACCACGGAGGTCGTCTCGAGCGGGAGGTCCCGGGCGAGCACGTCGACCCGATGACCCGCCTCCGCGAGCCGTACGGCGCAGGTCAGGCCCGTGACGCCGGCCCCGACGACCACGACTCTCCCGGCCACCCGCCCCATCGGACCAGCATGGCAGGTAGATTCTCCGCTCGTGAGACTCGTCGTGGCCCGCTGTCAGGTCGACTACGCGGGACGGCTGACCGCGCACCTCCCGATGGCCACGCGGGTGCTGATGCTCAAGTCCGACGGTTCCGTGCTGGTGCACTCCGACGGCGGCTCCTACAAGCCGCTGAACTGGATGAGCCCGCCGTGCACCGTGCGGGAGGGCACCACCGAGGACGGCCAGGTGGAGTGGACCGTCACCGCCAAGAGCGGCGACAGCCTGCGCATCCTGATCGAGGAGGTCGTCCACGACTCCAGCCACGAGCTCGGCGTGGACCCCGGCCTGCAGAAGGACGGCGTCGAGAAGCACCTCCAGGAGCTCCTCGCCGAGCACCCCGCGACCCTGGCCGACGGCCTGAGCCTCGTGCGACGTGAGTACCCCACCGCCATCGGCCCGGTCGACCTGATGTGCCGCGACGGTGACGGCCGCTCCGTCGCGGTCGAGATCAAGCGGCGCGGTGAGATCGACGGGGTCGAGCAGCTCACCCGCTACCTCGAGCTGCTCAACCGCGACCCCTTGCTCGGCCCGGTGCGGGGCATCTTCGCGGCCCAGGAGATCAAGCCCCAGGCACGAGTGCTCGCCACCGACCGCGGCATCGCCTGCGCCGTCGTCGACTACGACGCGCTGCGCGGGATGGACGACCCCAGCCTGCGGCTGTTCTGACCCAGCGCGGCGCAGGTCGCGCCGAGCCACACGGGAATGAGCAGCGCGGCGACCCAGCTGGTCAGCGGGAACATGGTCAGGGCAGCCAGCAGGCCGGCCGAGATCCAGACCCCGCGCGGAAAGACCTTGCGCGCCACGACGACGGCCGCCATCAGTGCCAGGCCGGGTGCGTACCGGGTGATCTCCGTGAGGTTCAGCACCAGCGCGGTGGCCTCGCCCAGCCCGGGGCCGGGCTGGTCGAGCATCTGGTCGGCCACGACTGCAGCAGCACCGAACGAGGCGTAGTACGCGGCGTACATCACCGCCACCGCGACTCCCGCAGCTCCGATCACTGCTCCGCTGAGACCGGACGACCGCCGCGCGATCCGCAACGCCGCCGGCACCAGCAGCGCCGCGACGAAGGTGGCGACGGTGGCTCCCAGCTGCTGGCTGGTCGCGTCCTCCACCAGTCCGGAGGTGATGGCCGATCCGGACTGTCCCTGGAGCTGGCAGAGGGTGAAAGGCACCAGGGAGGCGAGGGCAGCAACTCCGCACGCCACCCTGATCGGGACCTCACGGTCCTCGGTGACGTCGTGCGCAGGGGTCAGCTCGTCGATGGACATGGCAGCTCCGTTCTCCGGTCGACGCACCTGCTGCGCCGAGTCCGGCCGAACCTAGGTCGCGACACAGCTCCGCTGCTTCCGCCAATCGGCCACACCGTCTCTGTCTCAGGACAGAGGACATCGGGACCCGGCCACCCCTAACATCGACGCGTGCCACGACTCCCTGCCAACCCGGTGCTTCGCGACCTGCTGCTGGGCGCGTTCCTGGCTGCCGTCGCGCAGGTCGAGATCACCTTGGGGGCAGACCAGATCGACGATCCGCTGGCCTGGCACAGGTTGGCCAGCCTGCTGATCCTGCCCGCGATCGCGCTGCGGCGGCTCTTGCCCCTCTGGTCGATGGCGATCGCGGCCGTCGGCCTCGCGGTCGAGCCACTCATCGGCCCGGCACCGGTGGCCACGCCGTACCTCGTCCTGCTGTTCCTGCTCTCCTCGCTCGGCTGGCATGCATCCACGAGGACGGGCCTCGCGGGCCTCGGCCTCACCCTGCTCGCCGGGCTCTCCTACGACCTGACCCGCCGCGACTTCCTGCTCGCCGACCTCGTGGTCAACGTCGTCATCATCGTGGGCGCCTGGGTCGCTGGACGCCTGGTCCGGGTGACGACCGACAGACGCGTGCGCGCCGAGCTCGAGGCCGACCGGGCACCGCGCGACGCGGTGGCGCAGGAGAGGGAGCGGATCGCGCGCGACCTCCACGACTCGATGGCACACGCGCTCACCCTGATCACGCTGCAGGCCGGCAGCGCCCGGGAGCGGTCCGACCAACCGGTGACCGCTGAGGCCCTGTCCGCCATCGAGCGCACCGGGCGAGAGGCCCTGGCCGACATGCACCGGTTCCTGGATCTGCTCGGCCCGGCCGGGGGTGAGGCACCCGGAATCGGCCACCTCCCCGAGCTGGTCGAGGGCGTACGCCGCGGCGGTCTCGACGTGACCCTGGACGTGGACGCCGGGGAGCTGCCGGCCAGCCTGTCGACCACTGTCTACCGGGTTGTCCAGGAGGGGTTGACCAACGTCGTCAAACACACCGAGGCGAGAGCCGCGTGGGTCGTGGTGCGTCGCGACGAGCGGACAGTCGTCGCCGAGGTCACCGACGACGGTCAGCGCACGAGCGCACGGGTGAATGGCAGCGGCCGCGGCCTCGCCGGGCTGCGAGCACGGCTCGCGCTCTTCGACGGCACCCTGGAGTGCGACCAGACACCGACGGGATGGCACGTCGAGGCCCGGATCCCTTTGAGCACGGACGCTTCATGACCACAGCAGTGACCCCGCTGAGGGTGGTCGTCGCCGACGACGAGCCGCTCGTGCGCCAGGGCCTGCGGATGGTCCTCGAGCTCGAGCCGGGGCTGGAGATCGTCGCGGAGGCCTGCGACGGGCTCGAGGCGGTGGCTCTGGCACACGAGCACCGACCGGACCTCGTGCTGCTCGACATCAGGATGCCCCGGCTCGACGGCATCGAGGCGACGAAGAGGATCTGCGCCGACCCCGGGCTGGCTGGCACGCGCGCGGTGGTCCTGACCACCTTCGCCGACGACGCCCTCCTGGTGGCCGCGGTGCGTGCCGGTTCGAGCGGTTACCTGCTCAAGAGCATGCCTCCCGAGGACATCCGCGCCGCGGTGCGTGCGGCGGTGTCGGGCCAGACACCCGTGGCACCTCGACTGGTCGCGCGGCTGCTGCGCGAGTACGCCGAACGACAGGTCCCGGCGGCACTCGAGCTGGGTCGGCTGACAGACCGGGAGACCGACGTGCTCCGCGAGATCGCATCGGGCCGCTCCAACGCCGAGATCGCGGCCAGATTGTTCGTGAGCGAGGGAACCGTGAAGACCCACGTTGCCGGGATCCTGCGCAAGCTCGGTGTCCGTGACCGGACCCAGGCTGCGGTGGCGGCCTACGAGCTGGGACTGGTCCGCGCGGGCCGATGACCTACCGGGCCGTCCCGCTCACGTTGCCCGACGAGCCGCTCCAGTTGCCGGAGGCGTCCAGCGCGTACACCTTGTAGGTGTAGCGCACGCCTGCGGTCAGGCCGGTGTCGGTGAAGGTGGTCACCTTGCCGAGAAGTCGGTACTTCGCGTTGCCCCGGAACAGGTAGTAGTTCGTGACGCCGACGTTGTCGGTGGAGGCGTTCCACGAGACCACGATCCGTCGCGTCCCCACCGCACCCACGGTCACGCGGAGACCGCTGGGCGCGCTCGGGGCGGTCCGGTCGGCGGGCACGCTGACGCTGACGGTGTTCGAGGCAGCGCTCACGTTGCCCGCGGCGTCGCGCGCTCGCACCGTGTAGCTGGAGGCACGGGCCAGGGGCGGGGTCGGGTCGGTGTACGCCGGCGCGGTGGTCGTCGCGATCGCCACGCCACCCCGGTAGACGGTGTATCCGGTGACCCCGACGTTGTCCGTGGCTCCCGTCCAGGTGAGCCTGGCGGTGAAGCCCGACAGCGAGCCGCTCAGCACGGGAGCGACCGGCACGGTCGTGTCGGCCAGGGTGCGGGCGACCTCGTTGCTCTTCCCGCTCTCGTTGCCGGCGGCGTCGCGCGCGGTGACCTGGTACCGGTGCAGCGTGTTCGTGACCAAGGCGTTGTCGGTGTAGCTGCGTGCGGTGCTCCCCAGCGTGGCGAGCGGGAGGCCGTCGCGGTAGACGAGGTAGTTCGTCACCCCCACCAGGTCGCTCGACGCCCCCCAGGTGAGCGCCACGCTGGAGGTCGCGGACACTGCCGAGAGTGTGGTGGGCGCCGTGGGCGCGGTGGAGTCGACGGTGCGGACCACCTCGTTGCTCAGCGGACTCTCGTTGGCCTCGGCGTCGCGGGCGAGGACCTGGTAGCTGTGCAGCACGGAGCCGACGAGCGCGCTGTCGGTGTAGCTCCTGGCCGTGCTCGCGAGGGTCACCAGCGGCAGGCCGTCGCGGAAGACGACGTAGTCGGTCACGCCGACGTTGTCCGTGGCCCCCTGCCAGGTGAGCGCCACGCTCGCGGTCGCTGACACGGCGCGCAGGTCGGGCGGGGTGGTCGGCGAGGTGGTGTCGGGGGTCGTGACCGCCACCGGCGCACTGAGCGGGCTGAGGTTGCCTGCGGCGTCGTAGGCCTGCACGCGGTAGGTGAAGGTGACCGCGTCGTCGAGACCGCCGTCGACCAGCACCCGGTCGCCACCGGTGACGTCGGCGACCTCGACGCCGTTGCGCTGGACCCGGTAGCCGGTGACCCCGGCATTGTCGGTCGACTCCCCCCAGGTCACGGTCGCCTCGTCGGTGTTCGACAGCACGGCCTCGGCCGTCGGTGTCGTGGGCACGCTGTCGTCACCGGTGTCGACCACGACAGGCTCGCTCTGGTCGCTCTCGTTGCCTGACGGGTCGGTCGCGGAGACGGCATAGGAGTGGCTGGTCAGGTTCGCGACGTCGAGGTCGAGGTGGCCGCGCGCCGACGAGCCCAGAGAGGTGAGGAGCTCACCGTCGCGGTAGACGCGGTAGCCGGTGACCGCCGCGTTGTCGCTCGATCCCGTCCAGCTCAGCGTGACCCGGCTGGGCCGGCTCCAGGTGGCGTCCAGTGCGGCAGGCGGGGTCGGAGGCTCGGCGTCCACGTTGCTCACGGTCACCGACACCGACACCGACAGCGCGGCGTTGCCAGCGGCGTCACGTGCACGCAGCTGCAGGCTGTGCTCCCCGTTGCCGACGACGAGGCTGTTCCACGCGAAGGTGACCGCCCCCTCGGCGGCGGGCGTGGTCGTGTCGGTCACCTCGCCGTCGACGAGCAGGTCCACTGAGTCCACCGCCTCGTCGTCGGTGGCGGAACCGGTCACGGTCACCGTGCCCTCGGCGGCGGCGCCCTGCTCGGGCGCGGACAGCGCCACCGTCGGCGGGGTCTGGTCGATCGGCTCGGGAACGGCGGTGCCCATCAGCAACGTGTCGTTGGCGAACGCGTTGTAGCTCTCCTGCTCAAGCGGATCGGCCACATGGTTCTCGGTGAACCCGACCCGGTCGTCGTGGCTGTTGCTGGTGTAGTTGTCCCAGACGACGAAGGCCTTGATCCTCGGGTGCACCCCGTTCTGCAGGTTGCGCCGCGCCTCGGCGTACATCGCGTAGGCGGCCGGCTGGCTGCTGCCGACGTAGCCGAACTCGCCGAGTCCCCAGGCCTTGGAGAGGTAGTCGTGCTCGGCGTCGCTGTTGGCGGTCAGGTAGTTGTAGAACGAGCCCACGGTCGCGGTCCAGCTGGCGTTCTTGGGGTAGGGGTCCCACATCAGCCAGTCGACGTAGGCGTTGCCGGGCCACAGGTCCCTGGTCAGGCACTGTCCGGTGACGTAGCCGGTGTAGTTCATCACCCAGACGACGTTCTCCACGCCGAGTGCGTCGAACCGGTGCCGAACGTTGCGCCACATGTTGACGTAGTCGGTGGTGGTTCCGGCGCTGCCGTTGAGGAACATCGTGGGACAGCTCGGTGCACCGCCGGCGGTCACGCCGGCCTCGGGCTCGTGGTAGACCGTGAGCATGATCCTGGACTCGCCCAGCGCCTTGATGCTGCCCGCCATCCGGTCGATCTGTGCGTTCACCGTCGTGTTCAGGCCGCCGGCGGCAGCCCAGGAGTAGGACGGCTTCCAGTTGATCAGCGCGATGGTCGCCGGGCGCCTCGCCAGAGTGACCATGTCGGTGCTGAGCACGGCCCCGGGCCCGGTGTAGGCGTGCACGATGTCCACCTGGCGTCCGATGCGGGCCTCGTGCTCCAGCATCCGCGCCCGGAAGCCGGACACGCCGTATCCGCCGGACTCCGCACCGAGCCAGGGACGGCAGGAGTTGACCAGCTTCGCGGAGATGGTGCACCCGGGCTCGACACCGCGCGCAGGAGTGCCGGCAGGCAGGACCACCGCGAGCAGCGAGGAGAACAGGCACAGGGTGAGAACCAGAGGCGCGCGAGCACGCCGAGCGGGGCGACCCGGCACTGCATCGTTCCCGCCCATGTGGCCCCCGGAACTCCTGCGCTCTTCGCTGGTTCCCGAGGACTCGATCCGCTGTTCTGTCTACGCGACAAACGCCGCCGCGGCAAGGCCGGGCGCCCGGCAGGCGAGCCGACCGGGTGACCGGTCTAGCAGGCGTGACCCTCGTCAGGCGTGGTCGGAGGACCCGGAGGGGCGCAGCGGGAAGGTCATCCGGAACGTCGTCCCGCCCTGCCCGCTGCCGACCACCTCGATGGTTCCGGCGTGGGCCTCCACGATGGCCAGCGCGATGGTCAGGCCCAGCCCGGCGCCCGGAGTCTGCTGGGCCACCGCGGCCGGGGTCCGGAACAGCCGCTCGAACAACGCGTCGGGGTCCTCATCGCCGATGCCGACACCGGTGTCGACCACGTCGATCTCGGCGGAGGTGCCCCTCGCCCGCAGCACCACCCGGACCTGACCGTCGGCCGGCGTGAACTTGATCGCGTTGGACAGCAGGTTGTCCATGGCCTGGCCCAGCCGGTCGCGGTCGCCGTACATGGGTACGGCGATGCCGGGCGTCTCCAGGGACAGGCCGAGCCGCGCCTCCTCGGCACGCGGACGGGCGGCCTCCACGGCCTCGCGGACCACCCGCTCGAGATCGATCTCCGCCGAGCGGATGGCCAGGCCGGACTCCTCGATCGCCACCAGGGTGAGCAGGTCGTCGACCAGCCGGAGCTCGCGTTCGGCACTGCGCAGGATGACCGAGAGGAACCGCTGGCCCTGGGGGCTGAGCTCCTCGAGGTCGGTCATCAGCTCGCCGTACCCGATCATCGAGGTGAGCGGGGTGCGCAGCTCGTGGGAGACCGTCGCGAAGAACTCGTCCTTGACCCGGTCGGTCTCCTCCTGCATCCGTCGGCGCTCGGAGATGTCACGGATGGCTGCGGAGACCAGGAGCCCCTCGTCGGTCTCGAGCGGCGACAGGGTGACCTCGATGGGGAACTCCGAGCCGTCCTTGCGCCGGGCGTGCAGGTCGCCGGCCAGTCCCATGGGGCGGGTCCGCGGCTCGCTCACATAGCCGTTGCGAAAAGCCATGTGCATGCCGGAGTAGCGGTCCGGGACCAGGATCTCGACCTGCTCCCCCACCAGCTCTGCGCGCCGGTAGCCGAAGAGCTCCTCGACCTGGGCATTGACCAGGACGATCGCTCCGTCCCTGTCGACGATCACCATGCCGTCGGGCGCCGCCTCGAGCAGGCCGCGGAAGAGCTTGGTCTGGCGGTACTTCTCGCTCGGCTCCCGGATGCCGATCGCGACGAGCGTGCCCCTGTCGGAGGGTGTGGGCGTCATCGTGAGATCGACCGCGTTCGTGCCCCCGCCCGAGTGCCGCAGCCGGGCATCTCGCACCGTGACCTCGACGCTGTTCACCACGACGGCCCGCACTGCCTCGCGCTGGAAGTCGTGCATGGTCTCACGGCCGAAGTCCTGCACCGCGTGACCGATCAGGGCCTGCGCGGGCACGCCCAGGATCTCGCTGGCGGCCTCGTTCGCGAGCAGCACGACACCCATCGCATCGGCGAGCACGAGCGCGTCGTCGGACTTGAGCACCATGTCCGACAGGGCGGCGTACTCCCACTGCTCAGCGTCGTGCAACTGCTCCATGTGTCGATCCGCCTTGATCGTCGACCCGAGGCAGCCGCCACACAACGGCCGCACCTGACGTCCCACCGCACACTACGACGCTGCGCGCGCCCGTATCGCGATACCGAGGCCGAGTCCGGATTGACCGCCCGAGAAACTAGACCAGTTCGTTGGCGTCACGAATGACCCGCACGATCCCGGCCATCGCCTGCGTGAGGCTGAAGTCCTTGGGCGTGAAGACCATGGCCACCCCCATCTCCTTGAGCAGCTTGGCGTCCCGCGTGGGGATGATCCCCCCGACGATGACCGGGATGTCGTCGATCCCGGACTCCTTCATCTGGCGGAGCACGTCGGGAACGAGCTCCATGTGCGACCCCGAGAGGATGGAGAGACCGACGCAGTGCACGTCCTCGGCCACGGCCGCCGCCACGATCTCCTGCGGGGTCAGCCGGATGCCCTGGTAGACCACCTCGAAGCCCGCATCGCGGGCGCGCACCGCGACCTGCTCGGCACCGTTGGAATGTCCGTCCAGCCCGGGCTTGCCGACGAGCAGCCGGAGCCGCCCACCGAGCTCCTCACCGGTCGCCCGCACCTGCTCGCGCACCTCGGTGAGCTCCTGGCCCGCATCGGCCACGCCGACAGCACCGGACACACCTGTCGGAGCCCGGAACTCGCCGAACACCGCACGCAGGGTGCCGGCCCACTCACCGGTGGTCGCACCCGCCCGCGCGGCGACGAGGGTCGGCTCCATCAGGTTCGCGTCCGACTTCGCAGCGGTGGCGAGCGCCTCCAGGGCGCGGTCGACCTCGGCCTGGTCACGCTCCGCGCGCCACGCCTCCAGCCCGGCGACCGCCGAGCGTTCGGCCTCGGGGTCCGCTGCCTGGATCGCCGCGTCGAGGTCCGCGGTCAGCGGCGACGGCGCGGTCGTCTCGAACCTGTTGACCCCGACGACGATGTCATCGCCGGCCTCGATCCGGGAGCGACGAGCCGAGTGTGAGCTCACCAGCGCCTGCTTCATGTAGCCGGACTCCACGGCCGCGATCGCGCCACCCAGCGCCTGGACCCGGTCCATCTCGGCACGGGCGTCCGCGACCATCTGGTCGACCTTGGCCTCGATCACCACCGAGCCCTCGAAGATGTCGTCGTACTCGAGCAGGTCGGACTCGAAGGCCAGCACCTGCTGGAGCCGGAGTGACCACTGCTGGTCCCAGGGACGGGGCAGGCCGAGCGCCTCGTTCCACGCGGGCAGCTGTACGGCGCGGGCGCGGGCGTTCTTGGACAACGTGACACCGAGCATCTCCAGCACGATCCGCTGGACGTTGTTCTCCGGCTGCGCCTCGGTCAGGCCGAGCGAGTTGACCTGCACGCCGTAGCGGAACCGGCGCATCTTCTCGTCCTGCACGCCGTAGCGCTCTCGCGTGATCTCGTCCCACAGACGCACGAAGGCTCGCATCTTGCAGGTCTCCTCGATGAAGCGGACGCCTGCGTTGACGAAGAACGAGATGCGGCCGACCGTCTTCTCGAAGTCCTCCTCGGAGACCTGGCCCGCGTCCTTGACCGCGTCGAGCACGGCGATCGCCGTGCACAGCGCGTAGGCGAGCTCCTGGGTGGGTGTGGCCCCGGCCTCCTGCAGGTGGTAGCTGCAGATGTTGATCGGGTTCCACTTCGGGATGTCGTTGACCGTGTAGGAGATGACGTCGGAGATCAGCCGCAGCGAGTGCTCGGGCGGGAACACGTAGGTCCCGCGGGAGAGGTACTCCTTGATGATGTCGTTCTGGGTGGTCCCGGCGAGCTGGTGGGCGACCTCCTGCGGGTCGAGGTCGGGGTTCTGCTCCTCGGCCACGACCTGGTAGAGCGCCAGCAGCCACATCGCCGTCGCATTGATGGTCATCGAGGTGTTCATCCCGGTCAGCGGGATGTCCGCGAAGAGGCGGCGCATCTCACCGAGGTGCGGGACCGGGACGCCGACCTTGCCGACCTCGCCCCGCGCCAGCGGGGAGTCAGGGTCGTAGCCGGTCTGGGTCGGCAGGTCGAAGGCCACCGAGAGACCGGTCTGGCCCCTGGCGAGGTTGGTCCGGTAGAGCTTGTTGGACTCGGTCGCCGAGGAGTGGCCGGCGTAGGTGCGCATCACCCAGGGGCGGTCCTTCTCAGGCCTCGCGGCGGGCTTGTCATTCATGTGGTGAGGGTAGGCCCGTCCAGGCATTCGCGGTGACGTGTGTGGAGTCCCTCACCTGCGGCATGTGTCACATCCGCAGTCTCGACGGCCGGGCCGGCCCGGCCAGGACCTGCTCGCGGGCGCGGGGTCAGGCGAGCGTGGTGTGGTCGGCGGGCTCGACCGGGAGCATCCAGCGCAGGTGGGAGAGGTGCAGCAGCCGGCGTACGCCGGGAGAGCCGCCGCTCAGCACCACCCGGCGGCCCTGTCGCCCGGCCACGCGGTTGGCCACCGCGAGCATCTTCAAGGTGGTGAGGTCGACCGACTCGACGCGCGAGATGTCGACCCGCACGTCGCCGGTCTGCTCCTCGAGCAGTCGGTAGACGGCGGCGCGCAGCACGGCCGTGCACCGTACGTCCAGCGAGCCCGTCAGCTCCAGGGTGTTTCCGTTGGTCGTCTGCTCCATCGAGCCCTCTCGTGTCCGCTCACAATATCGAGCCTGAACAGGTCATCACGTATCAAGACGCGCGGAGTCGGTGCGAAATACACCGCGAGCGGACTTTCTGGTCCCGGCTTGCGCGGGTGTGGACTAGTCCGGGAGTCGGGAGACGTCGGCACCGACCGCCGCGAGGGCCTCGGCGAACCGTGGGTAGCCGCGGTCGATGTGCTGGGACTCGGCCACCACGGTGGTGCCCTGGGCAGCGAGCCCGCCGAGCACCAGCGCGGCGCCGGCGCGGATGTCGTGGGCGACGACCGGGGCGCCGGAGAGCATCGGCACGCCCCGCACCACCGCGTGGTGGCCGTCGGTGCGCAGGTCCGCACCGAGTCGCGCCAGCTCCTGGGCGAACATGAACCGTGCCTCGAAGACGTTCTCGGTGATCATCGCGGTGCCCGAGGACACTGCCGCCAGGGCCATGGCGAAGGGCTGCAGGTCGGTCGGGAAACCCGGGTAGGGCAGCGTCGCCACGTCGAAGGAGGCCAGTCGGCGCTGCGTGCGGACGGTGAAACCGCTCTCGGTCGGCTCGATCTCGGCGCCGGCTGCGGCGAGCTTGTCGAGCACGATGTCGAGGTGATGGGTCACGCCGCCCTCGATGTGCAGCTCGCCACCGGCGATCGCGGCCGCGAAGACCCACGTCCCCGCCACGATGCGGTCGGTGACCGTGCTGTGCTCCACCGGGTGCAGCTGATCGACCCCGTCGATCACCAGCGTCGAGGTGGAGACGCCGTCGATCTGCGCGCCCATCTTGGCCAGCATCTGGCACAGGTCGATGATCTCGGGCTCCCGGGCGACGTTGTCGATCACCGTGGTCCCGCTCGCCAGCACGGCGGCCATCACCAGGTTCTCGGTCGCTCCGACCGAGGGGAAGTCCAGCCACAGGTTCGCGCCGACGAGACCGTCCGGCACCTCGGCCACGACCTGCCCGTGCTCGATCCGTACGGCGGCTCCGAGCTCCTGGAGTCCGCGGATGTGCATGTCGAGCCCGCGAGAGCCGATCGCGTCACCACCGGGCAGCGCCACGCTCGCGCGCCGGCACCGGGCGACGAGCGGGCCCAGGACGGCGATCGACGCACGGAGTCGTCGTACGAGCTCGTAGGGGGCCTCGTGGTCGAGCTCCTCGGGCACCTCGATGGTGGCCCGGCCGGCGGTCGAGCCGGTCGTCGGGTCCACGTCGGGGTAGACGATCTCGACCTCGCAGCCGAGCTGGCGCAGGAGCTGGCCCATCACCGCGACGTCGAGGATGTCGGGCACGTTGTGGATCACCGAGCGTCCGGGGGCCAGCAGGGAGGCGGCCATCAGCTTGAGCGCGGAGTTCTTGGCTCCCCCGACATGGACCGTCCCGGACAGGGGTCGCGTCTGCGGACCCTCGGAGACCACGCGGAAGCTGCCCATGCGTCTCACTCTAGTGAGTCCGGGGTCTCCCCCTGCCATCGAACGAGGCACGCCTAGGGTGGGTTCCATGGTGAACCTGACTCGCATCTACACCCGCACCGGCGACGGCGGCAGGACCCGCCTGGGTGACATGAGCGAGACCACCAAGACCGACCTGCGGCTGCTCGCCTACGCCGACGTCGACGAGACCAACGCGCACCTCGGGCTGGTGCTGGCGACCAGCAGGCTCGAGGACGACGTGGTCGCCGTCCTGACCCATGTGCAGAACGACCTGTTCGACGTCGGCGCGGACTTCTGCACGCCCGTGGTGGAGGACCCGGAGTACCCGCCGCTGCGCATCGAGGCCGACTACGTCGAACGCCTCGAGGCCTGGTGCGACCACTACAACGAGGGCCTGGCGACGCTGCGCTCGTTCATCCTCAACGGCGGCACGGTCGCGGGAGCCCACCTGCACGTGGCCCGCACCGTGTGCCGTCGCGCGGAACGCTCCGCCTGGGCCGCGCACGCGCAGTACGCCGACTCGATGAACGTGCTCGCGATCACCTACCTCAACCGGCTCTCCGACCTGCTGTTCATCCTGGCCCGCCACGCCAACAGAGAGGACGGCGACGTCCTCTGGGTGCCGGGCGGCGAGCGCGGCGTACCTCAATCCGACTGAGGCTCGGATCGACAGTTCACAAACCGGGCAGGGTTGAGGGCTGATTCCTGACGTTGTGGGGCGATGCTTCGGCGTACGACGTCCGGTTTCCCCGGCCGACCGGGGAAACCTGCAGCCCCTACCGCGACGGCCGCGACCCCGGAGGCCCCGCCTCGAGCCAGGACTGGAGCCCGGTGAGCGAGCTCGGGCTCATCGCCAGCTCGACCTCGCCGCGCGGGGTCGAGCAGACCACGACCACGTGGCCGGCGTAGAGCGAGTACTCCTCGGAGCGTCTCGGCTCACGCTGGGAGACGAAGGTCAGGTCGTTGCGCCGCCAGGACCGTTTCGGCACCGGGAGCGGGGAGAAGATCCGGTACCAGGCGAGCGAGTCCTCCCGGTAGCGACCCAGCCCCAGCACCCAGCCCCGGCCGTCCGGCTGGTTCGCGTCACGGACGCTGAGCTCGAAGGTGCCACCGTGGCGGGACAGCACCCGGCGTCGTACGACGAGGACGATGCCGAACAGGATGATCAGGAGCAGCACGACACCAGCTGAGTCCAGCAGCCACTGCCATACCGGCATCGATCCCTCTTCTCGGCATGTGCGATGCGTGCAGGTGACAGCCTAGAAGATGCTCTCCGGCTCCCCGGGGCCGCCCCGTTCCCGCGACGGCCTCACGACCGTCGGGGCGGCACGGGGAACGCCTCTGGGTCAGGAAGCCTGTTCGGCAGCGCGGACGCGAGCCTCGTGCCGGCGTACGGCGGCCTGGGCGGCGTCGTCGTTCTCACCGTTCTCCTTGGCGCGCTCGAGATCGTGGCGCGCCTTCTCCAGGTCGATCTCGTGCGACATCTCCGCGTGCTCGGCCAGCACCGAGACGCGGTTGTTGGCCACCGACAGGAAGCCGGCGTCGACGGCCGCGATCCAGGTCTCACCGTCGGTCGTCTGGACGTCGACGACCCCGTCGACCATCAGGGAGAGCATCGGGGCGTGGTGCGGCAGGATGCCGACGTCGCCCTCCGTGGTGCGGGCGATGACCATCTTGGCCTCGCCCGACCACACGAGCCGGTCAGCAGCGACCAGCTCGACCCGCAGCCCCTCGTCGCTCACGACGACTCGCCGGTGGTCTGCTTCTGGATCTCCGCCCACTTCTTCTCGACGTCGTCGAGGCCACCGCACATGAAGAACGCCTGCTCGGCCACGTGGTCGTAGTCACCGTCGGCGATCTTGTTGAACGCCTCGATCGTGTCGGCCACGGGAACCGTGGAGCCCTCGAGGCCGGTGAACTGCTTGGCGACGTAGGTGTTCTGCGACAGGAACCGCTGGATCCGGCGGGCCCGGGAGACGATGATCTTGTCCTCCTCGGAGAGCTCGTCGACACCGAGGATCGCGATGATGTCCTGGAGCTCCTTGTTGCGCTGCAGGATCTGCTTGATCCGCACGGCGCAGTCGTAGTGCTCCTTGCCGATGTACTGCGCGTCCAGGATTCGCGAGGTCGACGTCAGCGGGTCCACGGCCGGGTAGATGCCGAGCGAGGCGATCTCTCGCGAGAGCTCGGTGGTCGCGTCGAGGTGCGCGAACGTGGTGGCCGGGGCCGGGTCGGTGTAGTCGTCGGCCGGCACGTAGATCGCCTGCATCGAGGTGATCGAGTGGCCACGGGTCGAGGTGATCCGCTCCTGGAGCACGCCCATCTCATCGGCGAGGTTGGGCTGGTAGCCCACGGCCGAGGGCATCCGGCCCAGCAGCGTGGAGACCTCGGAACCGGCCTGGGTGAACCGGAAGATGTTGTCGATGAAGAGCAGCACGTCCTGGTTCTGCACGTCGCGGAAGTACTCCGCCATCGTCAGCGCGGAGAGCGCCACGCGCAGTCGGGTGCCCGGCGGCTCGTCCATCTGACCGAAGACGAGGGCGGTCTGGCCGATGACGCCGGCCTCCTCCATCTCGACGATCAGGTCGTTGCCCTCACGGGTGCGTTCGCCGACACCGGCGAACACCGACACACCACCGTGGTCCTTGGCGACGCGGGCGATCATCTCCTGGATCAGCACGGTCTTGCCGACACCGGCACCGCCGAACAGGCCGATCTTGCCGCCCTGGACGTAGGGCGTGAGCAGGTCGATGACCTTGATGCCGGTCTCGAACATCTGGGTCTTCGACTCGAGCTGGTCGAAGGCCGGCGCCTGGCGGTGGATCCCCCAGCGCTCGGTGACCTCGAGCTCCTCACCCTCCTCGAGGTTGAGGCACTCGCCCAGGGTGTTGAACACCCTTCCGAGGGTCACGTCGCCGACGGGGACAGAGATCGGTCCGCCGGTGTCACGCACCTGCGCGCCGCGGACCAGGCCGTCGGTCGGCTGGAGGGAGATGGCGCGGACCATGCCGTCACCGATGTGCAGGGCCACCTCCATCGACAGCAGCCTGGTCTCGCCCGAGAGCTCGAACTCGACCTCGAGCTTGTTGTACATCTCGGGCATCGAGTCGCTCGGGAACTCCACGTCGACGACGGGTCCGGTCACTCGGGCGATCCGGCCGACGTTGCCCTGGCCCTCGTCGGTCTTGTTCTCTTCAGCAGTGGCAGTCATGTCTCTCACTCATTCCCGGCGTTCGCGTCGGCGAGCGCGTTGACGCCCCCGACGATCTCGCTGATTTCCTGGGTAATACCGGCCTGGCGGGCCTGGTTGGCGATGCGGGTGTACTTCTTGATCAGCTCGTCGGCGTTGTCCGTGGCCGACTTCATCGCTCGCTGGCGTGCGGCGAGCTCGGAGGCTGCGGCCTGGAGCATGGCGAAGAAGATCCTGCTCTGGACGTAGCGCGGGAGCAGTCCGTCGAGGACCTCCGCCGCTGAAGGCTCGAACTCGTAGAGCGGGAGCACGTCCTCCTCGACCGGGCGTTCCTCGCCCTCGACGACCTCGAGCGGCAGCAGCCGGACCGCGGTCGGCTCCTGGGTGAGCATCGAACGGAAGCGCGTGTAGACCACGTGCACCTCGTCGACGCCGATCCCGCCCTTCTCGTCCTCGTCCGGCTCCTCGTCGTTGTCACGCAGGAACGCCGCGATCAGCGTCTCTCCGACGTCGCGGGCGATGTCGTAGGTGGGCTGGTCGGAGGAGCCGGTCCACGTCTGCACGACCGGGCGGTCGCGGAACTTGTAGTACGCCTCGCCCTTGCGGCCGCAGATGTAGGTCTCGATCTCCTTGCCCTCACCGCGCAGCTTCTCGGCGAGGCGCTCGGCCTCCTTGAGCACGCTCGAGGAGTAGGCACCTGCGAGACCACGGTCGCTGGTCACGATCAGCACGGCGGCCCGCTTGGGGTCCTCCGGCTCCGTGGTCAGCGGGTGCTCGACGTTGGAGAAGGTGGCCACCGCCGAGACGGCTCGGGTCAGCTCACGGGCGTACGGCGCTGCCGCCTGTGCCCGCTGCTGCGCCTTGATGATCCGGGACGCAGCAATGAGCTCCATGGCACGCGTGATCTTCTTCATCGACTCCGTCGACTTGATCCGCGCGCGGTACTCACGCAGCGATAGGGCCATGAGTCGTCAGCCCCGCTTCTGCTTGACGATCTGCTCCTGCTCGACGTCCTCGTCCTCGAGGGCCTCGGCCTTTGCTTCGGTGCCGGGCTTCTTGATCGAGTCGCCGTCGGAGGTCTCGAACTGGTTCAGGAACTCGTCGTAGGCCGCGGCCGTGCCGTCCTCGTCCTCGAACTTCAGGCTCTCGCGGATGGCGGAGAGGATCCCGTCGTGCGAGCGGTGCAGGAAGTCGAGGAACTCCTGCTCGAAGCGAAGCACGTCGTCCACCGGGACCCGGTCGAGACGGCCCGACGTGCCGAGCCAGAGGGAGACGACCATGTTCTCCAACGGGTACGGCGAGTACTGCGGCTGCTTGAGGAGCGCCATCAGACGCTGACCACGGTCCAGCTGCTGGCGCGAGGCGGCGTCGAGGTCCGAGGCGAACATCGCGAACGCCTCCATCGCGCGGAACTGCGCCAGGTCGACCTTCAGCGAGCCCGTCACGGTCTTCATCGCCTTGGTCATCGCCGCGCCGCCCACGCGCGAGACCGAGACACCGACGTCGATGGCCGGACGCTGGTTGGCCGCGAACAGGTCGGACTGCAAGAAGATCTGGCCGTCGGTGATCGAGATGACGTTGGTCGGGATGAACGCGGAGACGTCGTTGGCCTTGGTCTCCACGATCGGCAGACCGGTCATCGAGCCGTGGCCCAGGTCGTCGGAGAGCTTCGCGCAGCGCTCGAGGAGACGGCTGTGCAGGTAGAAGACGTCCCCGGGGAACGCCTCTCGACCCGGAGGCCGACGCAGCAGCAGCGAGACGGCGCGGTAGGCGTCGGCCTGCTTGCTCAAGTCGTCGAAGACGATCAGGACGTGCTTGCCGTCGTACATCCAGTGCTGGCCGATGGCCGAGCCGGTGTAGGGCGCGAGGTACTTGAACCCGGCGCTGTCCGAGGCAGGGGCCGCGACGATGGTGGTGTACTCGAGCGCGCCGGCCTCCTCGAGGGCGCCACGCACGGCGGCGATGGTCGAGCCCTTCTGACCGATGGCGACGTAGATGCAGCGCACCTGCTTGTCCGGGTCACCGGACTCCCAGTTCTGGCGCTGGTTGATGATCGTGTCGATCGCGATCGTCGTCTTGCCGGTCGAACGGTCACCGATGATCAGCTGACGCTGGCCGCGGCCGATCGGGGTCAGCGCGTCGATCGCCTTGATGCCGGTGGCGAGCGGCTCGTGGACCGACTTGCGAGCCATCACGCCAGGTGCCTGGAGCTCGAGGGCACGACGCTCGTCGGTCTCGATCTCACCCAGGCCGTCGATCGGGGTGCCGAGCGGGTCGACGACGCGACCCATGAAGCCGTCGCCGACGGGGACCGACAGGATCTCGCCGGTGCGGCGTACCTTCTGGCCCTCCTCGATGCCGGAGAAGTCACCCAGGACGACGACGCCGATCTCGCGGGTGTCGAGGTTCAGGGCGATGCCGAGCGTGCCGTCCTCGAACTCGAGGAGCTCGTTGGCCATCGCGGACGGCAGGCCGGACACACGGGCGATGCCGTCCCCGGCCTCCGCGACGGTGCCGACCTCTTCCTTGCTGGATGCCTCCGGCTGGTAATCGGACACGAAGCGCTGCAGCGCGTCCCGGATCTCCTCCGGACGGATCGAAAGCTCCGTCATTTCTTTGCCCCTACTCTGTCGTTGCGAAAACGATGATCTGAAGTTCTGTGCGGGCCGCCTCGGGCCCCGTCCCGGCTGGTCTGCGGGCTAGCCTGCGAGCTTGCGTCGAGCGTCGTCGATCCTGCCGGACACGGTTCCGTCGATGACGTCGTCACCGATCTCGACCCGCATCCCTCCGATGATCGACGGGTCGACCACCACGTTGAGGTGCACCGTGCGGCCGTACTGGTTGCTCAGCGCCGCCTGGAGGCGACCGACCTCGGCGTCACTGAGCTCCTGGGCGACGTGCACCTCGGCGACGCGTTGCTGGTGAGCCGCGGCAGCGATCTTCTGGTACTCCTCGATGGCGACCGTGAGGCTGCGGTGGCTGCCGGCCAGGGCCTGCTCGGCCAGGCGCAACGTCGCCGGGAGGGTCTTGCCGCCGAGCAGGTCACCGAGCAGGCGGCCCTTGTCCGCGCCCGAGCGGGCCGGGTCGGACAGGGCGGTGCGCAGGTCGTGCTGCTCGCTGATCAGCTGGCCCACGGCGAAGAGCTCGTTGGAGAGCTGCTCGGCGTCGTCGCCCGCAGAGTCCACGAGAGCGATCACCGCGAGCTCCTCGAACGCGTCTGCGAGGTCCCGGGTGCGGGTCCAGCGCTTCTCGCCCGCGGCTGCGACCAGCTCCAGCGCCGGGGCACCGATCCTGCTCTCGAGGAGCTGACGGAGCAGCCCCGACTTCGCCGCGGCGTCCATCGAGGAGTCCGTCGCGACCCGGCGCAGGCCCGGCTCCGAACGGAGCAGGGTGGCCACGCCGAACAGGTCCTCACCGAGCTGGGCAGCATCCGACGAGCTGGTGCCCTCGAGGTCCTCGCTCAGGGCAGCCAGCGCGTCAGCCGACGCACCGCGCAGCTCGGACTTGGCCATCAGCCGGCCCCGTTGGTGCTCGACCCGGCGTCGGTCGCCTCGTTGTGCAGCTCGAGGTCGGCCAGGAAGCGGTCGACCACACGTGCGGCACGGTCGTCGTCCTCGAGGCTCTCGCCGACGATCCTGCCCGCCAGCGAGGTGGCCAGGGTGCCCACCTCGGCGCGCAGCGACGTGACGGCCTGCTGCCGCTCGGCCTCGATCTGGGACTTGCCGTGCTCGACGATCCGCGAGGACTCCTCCTGAGCCTGCTCACGCATCTCCGAGATGATCTGCGCACCCTGCTCGCGGGCCTCCTCACGGATCTTGGCAGCCTCGTGGCGTGCCTCCGAGAGCTGCTGCTCGAGCTCGGCGAGCTTGGCGTCGGCCTCGGCCTGCTTGGTCTCGGCCGCCTGCAGCCCGCCCTCGATGGCAGACGTGCGCTCGGCGAACGTCTTCTCGAAGTTGGGTACGACGTACTTCCTCGCGAGGAAGTAGAGCAGGCCGAAGACCACGATCGACAAGACGATCTCGATCGGGTGCGGGATGAGCGGGTTGAGCTTCTCATCGCCTGCGAGCGGGATCACATACATGTGCTCGGTCCTTTGTCAGGGGTGCGGGTCAGAGCACGAACGCGAGGGCGATACCGATGATGGCAAGCGCCTCCGCCAGAGCAAAGCCCAGGAACGCGATGGTCTGCAGACGACCCTGCGCCTCGGGCTGGCGTGCCACCCCGTTGATGTAGGCGGCGAAGATCAGGCCGACGCCGATACCGGGGCCGATCGCGGCGAGGCCGTATCCGACCATGTTGGCGGATCCCTCGATAGCCATAGGAAGCACGGCTGGTTCCTTTCGGTTGGTTCAACTGGTTCGTTGTGTTCGGTTGTGGTGGTGCGACTCCCGACGTACGCCGGGAAGAGTGGGGTGGTGCTCAGTGCTCCTCGGCGATCGCTCCGGAGATGTAGAGCGCGCTGAGCAGGGTGAAGACGTAGGCCTGGAGCGCCTGGACCAGGAGCTCGAGGAAGGCGATCACGATGAACATCAGCCACGCCACGATGCCGACCGGCTTGACCAGGCCCTCACCGTGGACGAGGAGGTACTCACCGCCGAGCGCGAACAGGATCAGCAGGATGTGACCGGCCAGCATGTTGGCGAACAGTCGCAGGGCCAGGGTGAGCGGCCGCACCAGGATGTTGGAGAAGAACTCCAGCGGGATCAGCAGGAACAGCATCGGTCCGGAGACGCCCGGGGGGACCGTCTGGTGCTTGAGGTAGGCGAAGAGCCCGCCCTGGGCCTTGATCCCGACGATGTTGTAGACGAGCCAGCTGATCAGCACCAGGCCGTAGACCAGGCCCGCCCGCGAGAAGGTCGGGAACTGGATGAGCGGGATCGTGGCGAAGAGGTTGTTCACCAGCACGAAGAAGAACAGGGCGAACAGGAACGGCACGAACCGCATGAAGTCTTTGCTGCCGATGATGTCGCGGCCGAGCTGGTTGCGGACGAAGCCGTAGCCCATCTCGCCGACGTACTGCATCTTCCCGGGCACCATGGCGCGCTTGGCGGAGGCGGCCTGGAAGAAGACGAAGATCAGCACGGCGCTCAGCACGAGCATCAACATCGGCTTGGTGACGCCGAGGTACATCTGTTCCCCGAGGAAGGTGAACGTGTTGTCGGGACCGACCGGCGGCAGGTTGAAGTCGCCCGGGCCGGGGGGCGTGTAGCCCTCGCTCGGGGCGACGAGCATCGTCATGAGGCTCACTCAAACTCCTGTGTGGTGACGTTCTTCTTCAAAGCTTCTGTGTCTGCCGGACCGGGCCCGACCCTGAACCGTGACCAGGTCATGTAGACCCCCAGCCCGGCCCCCAGCAGGATCCCGACGGCCACCAGGAACGAGGTTCCGAGCCACAGGTCTGCCAGCACGCCGAGGAGGCCGTAGAACCCCACCCCGGCCACCAGGTAGCTGAAGACAACCCAAGGGTCGCCAGTGCGAAACTCCTTGCGCGCCGGATCCTGGTGAGCCATTGCGGTGGGAGCGTAGCAGTCGGAACTGGTCACGGGGCACCCGCCTCTCGCGCCCGGGACGAGCCTCGGGACGAGCCCTGGGGCGTCGGCTGGGACGCCGACTGGGACGTCTGCTGGGACGTCGCCACGGGGACCCCCGGCAGCTCGATGTCGTACGCCGGGACCCTGGCCTTCGCCGAGGCGACGAGCTGCCCGAGGGTCCAGGCGACCGTGGCGACGATCACCCCGCCCGCGATCCAGCCGCCGGAAAGGGTGGTGCCGACGGCGCCCGAGGACTTCAGCGCCACGAAGACGAGCGCGATCAGGGCCACCTGGAGGGTGTAGGTCATCAGCGCCACCACGATGGCGGTCTGCGGGGCCATCCTGGTCGCGTTCTCGACGACGAGCGAGCCGAAGAGGAAGAAGCACAGCGCGATCGACCCGCCCACGAGCGCGCCGAGGGCACCGAGCGATCCCGCGGCGATCCCGCCGGCGAGCGTGGCCAGGGCCACGGCCACCGCGACGCAGAGCCCGGCCGTCACGAGGACCCCGGGGGTCCTTCCGGGGGGCTGCCCCGGTGCGGGGCGGGCGGTCGTCGTCATTGGCGGCCTCATCGTCGTCGTCTGGTGACCCTAACCGTGCGTGACGGTGGTTGTCATCGGGCGTGTGGCGGTGCTTGTGAAAATTAGCACAAAGTCGGCCGGGGAAGCAATCCTCCCCGTCGGGCGGTGCCTCAGCGGATCAGGTGGTCCTCCGCCCGGGGCTCACCGGGGCGCTGGACCCGCGGCAGGATGAACGTGAGCACCACCGTGGCCAGGGTGCCGACGCCGAGCAGAGCCAGCGTCAGGGTGCCCGAGTAGAGGCTGATCAGCACCCCCCCGAAGGCGATCAGGCCCGCCCAGAGCCACATGATCAGCACCGCCCGGCGCTGGCTGTGACCGATCTCGAGCAGCCGGTGGTGGAGGTGCTCCTTGTCCGGCTGGTAGAACGCCTGACCCCTCCGGGTGCGCCGTACGACGGCCAGGACCAGGTCCGCGAGCGGCACGACCAGGATCGAGACCGGCAGCAGGACCGGCAGCAGCATCACGAACCAGCCGTCACCACCCCCCTGCTCCACCGACGTCGAGGCGAACTGGCCGGTGAGCGTCAGCGCCGAGCCGGAGAGCACCAGTCCGAGCAGCATCGAGCCGGAGTCGCCCATGAAGATGCGTGCCGGGAAGAAGTTGTGCGGCAGGAAGCCCGCGCAGGCCCCGCCCAGGGCCGCGCAGAGCAGGGCCGCTGTGATCGCGAGCGTCTCGCCGTTGGCGTCGGCGAGCTTGTAGGAGAAGAGGAAGAACGCCACCGACCCGATCAGTACGACGCCGCCGGCGAGGCCATCGAGCCCGTCGACGAAGTTCACCGCGTTCATCGTGCCGACCACGAGCAGCATCGTCAGCAGCACGGCCTGGGTGGGGTCGAGCACGAACTGGCCCACGCCCGGGAGACGCAGGGAGTAGAGCTGCACGTTGTTGAGCACCATGAAGCCGGCCGCCACCACCTGACCGCCCAGCTTGGTCAGCGCGTCGAGCTCGATCAGGTCGTCGATCACCCCGACGGCGCAGATCATCGCCCCGGCGATCAGCACGATCCCGGAGTCGTGGAACACAGCCGGCTGCGAGGTGCTCAGGAACGGCAGGTGGCGCGCCAGGAGGAGACCCGCGCCGAGGCCGCCGAGCATGGCCACGCCGCCGAAGTAGGGGATGGGAGTGGCGTGCACGTCCCGGTCGCGCACCCGGGCGACGGCGCCCGACCGGATCGCCAGCTCGCGGGCGAAGACGCACAGCAGATAGCTGACGACGCCGGCCACGAGGAAGACGAGCAGGTACTCACGCACTGTCGGGTCCGGCCTCCAGCTCGGCCCCGAGACCTTCGAGGACCTCGGTGAGCTCCGCTCTGCCGACGGCCCCCTCGCGGAGCATGCGCGGGACCGTGCTGGTGCAGTCGACGATCGTCGAGGCGACCGAGCCGGCGCTCGGGCCGCCGTCCAGGATGACCTCGACCGCCCACCCCAGCATCGTCTCGGCCTCCTCGGCGTCGAGGGCGGCCGGCTGGCCGGTCGAGTTGGCCGAGGAGACAGCGAGGGGTCCGGTGCGGCCCAGGAGGTCGAGGGCCACCGGGTCGTCGGGCATGCGGACGGCCACCGTCCCCTTCGTCTCGCCCAGGTCCCAGCGCAGCGAGGGCTGCTGGCGGCACACGATGGTGAGCGGGCCGGGCCAGTAGTGCTCGACCAGTCCCGCCACCCAGCCCGGGAGGTCGGTGGCCAGCGCCTCCAGGGTGGTCGTCGCCGAGATCAGCACCGGCGGCGGCATGTCTCGACCCCGACCCTTCGCGTCGAGCAGGCGCTGGACGCCCTCTGCGTCGAAGGCGTCCACCCCGACCCCGTAGACGGTGTCGGTGGGGAGCACGATCAGCTGCCCCCGGCGTACGGCTGCAACGGCGGCGGCCACGCCCTGTTCGCGACTCTCGGCGTCGGAGAGGTCGTAGCGAGTGCTCACGGAGTCCTCGAACAGCCGTGCGTCCGCGTGCGGCGCGAGCCCGTGTCGCGGGTGCCTGGGGTGATGATCACCGGCTCATCGTGCCAGTCGAGCCGACACATAGCGCGGACGACGTGCCAGGTCGAGATGGTCCCGCACGTCGGTCCAGCGGGCGCCGGCCAGGAAGACCCGCGCAGCCGACTCGCCCTGCACGTCCGCGTGCTCGGCACCGACCCACCCGCCGGGCCGCAGCAGGCGCGCGGCCGTCGACTCCAGGATCCTGAGGGCGTCCAGGCCGTCGTCGCCCGACCACAGGGCCAGCGAGGGGTCGTGGTCGCGCGCCTCGGGAGCCACGCTCGCCCAGGCCTCGAGGGGGATGTACGGCGGGTTGCAGACCACCACGTCGACGGTGCCGTCCAGCTCGGGAAACGCATCGGACATGTCGCCCAGGCGGAGGTCGACGCCGCTGTGGGCGAGGTTGCGCTCGGCCCAGGAGTGCGCACCCGGGTCGAGCTCGACCGCGTGCACCTGGGCGCCCGGGACCTCGTCGACGATGCTCAGGGCGATCGCGCCCGAGCCGCAGCACAGGTCGACCACCACGGGAGGCCCAGCCGCTTCCCCTGCCTGCTCCGCCGCCCTTTCCGCTGCCTTTTCCGCCGCCCTTTCCGTTGCCCGTGCGATGGCCCACCCGGCCAGCAGCTCGGTCTCCGGGCGGGGGACGAACACCCCGGGTCCCACCTGGAGGTCGACGTGCCGGAAGGCCGCCGTGCCGGTCAGGTGCTGCAGGGGTACCCGGGCCGCCCGGCGCGCGACCAGGCCCTCGAACACGGCCTGGTCCTCGGCCCCGACCTCTTCGAGCAGGGCGAGCCGGCTGCGCGGCGTACCGAGGACGTGGGCGAGCAGCTCGGCCGCGTCGTGCTCCGGGCTGGCCACACCCGACTCGGCGAGCCGGACGACGGCGGCGCGCAGCAGCTCCCGTGGCGGGACCACCGCCGGTCTCACTCCGTGAGCGATTCGAGCCGGGCGCTCATGTCCGCCTCCACGCAGGAGGCGATCACGGCCTCCAGGTCGCCGTCGAGCACGCGGTCGAGGTCGTAGGACTTGTAGCCGGTGCGGTGGTCCGAGATCCGGTTCTCGGCGTAGTTGTAGGTGCGGATGCGCTCGGAGCGGTCCACCGTGCGGACCTGGGAGCGCCGCGCGTCGCTGGCCTCCGCGTTCGCCTCCTCCTCGGCGACCGCCAGGATCCGGGCCCGCAGGATGCGCATCGCCTGTTCGCGGTTCTGCAGCTGGGACTTCTCGTTCTGGCAGCTGGCCACGATCCCGGTCGGCAGGTGCGTGATCCGGACGGCGGAGTCGGTGGTGTTGACGCTCTGCCCACCCGGCCCGCTGGAGCGGTAGACGTCGATGCGCAGGTCCTTGTCCTCGATCTGGACCTCGACGGTCTCGGCCTCCGGCATCACGAGTACGCCGGCGGCGCTGGTGTGCACCCGTCCCTGGCTCTCGGTCACGGGCACTCGCTGGACCCGGTGCACGCCGCCCTCGAACTTGAGCAGGGCGAACGGGGCCTCGCCCGGCTCGGGAGTCCCCTTCGCCTTCACCGCGACGGTGACCGACCTGTAGCCGCCGAGATCGGACTCGTTGGCATCGAGGATCTCGGTGGACCAGCCGTGGCGCTCGGCGTACCTGCTGTACATGCGGAGCAGGTCGGCGGCGAACAGCGCCGACTCCTCGCCACCCTCACCTGACTTGACCTCCAGCAGGACGTCCTTGCCGTCGGACGGGTCGCGCGGGATCAGCAGGTGACGCAGCCGCTCCTCGGCGGTGGCGCGAGCACGCGCCAGCTCCTCGGCCTCGACGGCGAACGCCCCACCCACTTCCGGGTCCTCGCGCGCGAGCTCGCGCGCCGCCTCGAGGTTCTCCCCGAGCTGGAACCAGTCATCGTGCGCGCGCAGCACCGAGCTCAGCTCGGCGTACCGCTGACCCAGCTTGCGGGCCAGCACCTGGTCGGAGTGCACCGACGGATCAGCCAGCCTGCCCTCGAGCTCCGCATGCTCCTCAGCGAGCTGCGCGACGGCTTCGAACATCTGGGACTCCCGGGAGTGGGTGAAGGTTTCACTGGGGACCCAGTGAAACTGCCACTTCCCCCGCATCGCAACGCGAGGGAAGTGGTGGTTTCACTGGGGACCCAGTGAAACCACCGACCCAGAGAGCTACTTCTTCTCGGCAGCGGCCTTCTTGGCGTAGCGCGCCTCGAAGCGGGCGACGCGGCCACCGGTGTCGAGGATCTTCTGCTTGCCGGTGTAGAAGGGGTGGCAGTTGGAGCAGACCTCGGAGCGGATCGAGCCGCTGGTGGAGGTGCTGCGAGTCGTGAACTTGTTGCCGCAGGTACAGGTGACCTCGGTCGTCACGTACTCGGGGTGGGTGTCCTTCTTCATGGTTTCCTCTCGGGGTTACAGCCGCCGGGTCGCCCTCGAAGAGGTGCGTGAACCGGAGCCAGCGTCCAAGTGTGCCACCGAGACCCTCGCCGGAGCCAATCGGTCGACACTGCCCCAACAGCGCGGGGAGATCGGGTGTTCCCGCCGGTACGACGCGGGGTGGCGGACCGTCTAGCGGGTGCGGGCCAGGACGGCCGAGACACGGGACGCGAGCTCGCGAGGACTGAACGGCTTGACGATGTAGTCGTCCGCGCCTGCCTCGAAGCCCTGCTCGATGTCGGACTCCTGGGCGCGGGCGGTGAGCATGATGATCGGCAGCCCGTCCATGTCGGAGTTCTTGCGCAGCGCTCGCGCAGCGTCGAGCCCACTCATGCCGGGCATCATCACGTCCAGGATCACCAGGTCGGGCTTCTCGGCGGTGCACGCCTCGACGGCAGCGGCGCCGTCCCCTACAGGCACGACCTCGTGTCCCCCGTGACGCAGCTTGAACACGACGAGTTCGCGGATATCCGCGTCGTCGTCGGCAATCACGATGCGAGCCATGTGGTTTTTTCCCCTCGAGTGTCAGCGCCAACCGGTATGAGCATATCCACACACGTCGGTGTGCGCGGGCATATGGGACTCAGTCGCCCTGTCCACTTGCTGTCGGCGTGGTCTTTTGCACCTGCATCAGGAACTCCAGGTTGTTGTGGGACTTCTTCAACCTCTCCAGCAGCAGCTCCAGCGCCTGCTGGCCGTCGAGCCCCGAGAGCACCCGGCGGAGCTTCCACACGATGGACAGCTCCTCCTTGCTCATCAACAGCTCCTCACGACGAGTACCCGACTGCACGGCGTCGATCGCCGGGAAGATCCGCTTGTCCGCGAAGTCGCGACGCAGCCGGATCTCCATGTTCCCGGTGCCCTTGAACTCCTCGAAGATCACCTCGTCCATCTTCGAGCCGCTCTCGATCAGCGCCGTGGCGAGGATGGTCAGCGAACCACCGTCCTCGATGTTGCGCGCCGCGCCGAAGAAGCGCTTGGGCGGGTAGAGCGCCGCGGAGTCGACGCCACCGGACAGGATCCGACCGCTGGCCGGCGCGGCGAGGTTGTACGCGCGGCCCAGACGCGTGATGCCGTCCAGGAGTACGACGACGTCGTGGCCGAGCTCGACCAGGCGCTTGGCGCGCTCGATGGCCAGCTCAGCGACGATCGTGTGGTCGCTGGCGGGCCGGTCGAACGTCGAGCTGACCACCTCGCCCTTGACCGAGCGCTCGAAGTCGGTGACCTCCTCGGGACGCTCGTCGACGAGCACGACCATCAGGTGGCACTCCGGGTTGTTCGTGGTGATCGAGTTGGCGATCGACTGCATGATCATCGTCTTGCCGGCCTTCGACGGCGAGACGATCAGACCTCGCTGGCCCTTGCCGATCGGAGCGGCGATGTCGATCACCCGGCCGATCAGGTTGGTCGAGGTCGTCTCGAGGCGCAGGCGCTCGGAGGGATACAGGGGCGTCAGCTTGCTGAACTCGACCCGCGTCCTCGCCTCCTCGGGGTCTGCTCCGTTGACGCTGTCGAGCTTGACCAGCGGGTTGTACTTCTCCTTGCGCTCGCCCTCGCGAGGCTGGCGCACCTGGCCGGTGATCGCGTCGCCGCGGCGCAGACCGAACTTGCGCACCATCGACATGGACACGTAGACGTCGTCGCTGCCGGGCAGGTAGCCGCTGGTCCGCACGAATGCGTAGTTGTCCATCAGGTCGAGGATGCCCGCGCACGGTGCGAGGACGTCGTCCTCGAGGATCTGCATGTCGGGCTCGTTGCGGGTGCCGCGGTTGCCGCCGCCCTGGTTGCTCACCGGCTGACGCTCGTTGCGCTCGTTGCGGTCGCGACCGCGACGGCGACGGTTGCGGCGGCTGCCGTCGCCGTCGTCGTCGTTGCGGTTGGCCGGCTGGTTGCGGTTGCCGCCCTGGGTGCGATCACCCGTCCGGTCGTTGGTCCGGTCGTTGGTCCGGTCGTTGGTTCCGGTCGTTGGTCCGGTCGTTGTTCCGGTCAGCGTTGCCGCCGCCCGCGTTGCGGTCGTTCGACCGGTCGTTCCGGCGACCGCCGTCGCCCTGGCGCTCGCCCCGCTCCCGGGTCTCGTCGCGGTCGTCGTCGCGGTCCGGCCGCCCGTCCTGCTGACGGTCCTGCTGCTCGTCCTGCTGCCCGTCCCGCTGACGGTCCTGCTGGCCGTCCCGCTGACGGTTCTGCTGGCCGTCCTGCTGACGGTCGGTGCGCCGCTCGGACTGGCGTTCACGGGTGCGCTCCGCGCCGCCCTCGTGCTGGGCGGCCGGCTTCTCGGCCGACTTGTCCACGCTCTTCTCGGCTGGCTTCTCGGGCAGCTTCCCCGACGCCTGCTCCGACGCCTTCTCCGAGCCACGGCTGCTCGACTGGCCGCCGTTGCGGCTGGCGCTGCTCTGGCTCGCCGCCGGCCCACTGCTCTGGCCACTGCCCTGGCTACCGCTCTGGCCACCGCTCTGGGCGGTCTTGATGGCCTCGATCAGCGCGCCCTTGCGCATCCCGGTCGCCTTGATGCCGAGGCCCCCGGCGAGCTGCTTGAGCTCGGGGAGCAACATCGCGTTCAGTCCGCCGCCCTTGCGCGCACCGGATGCGGGCGCATCCGAGCCGGGAGCGGCGTCCGTGGTTTCGGTCATTCGGGGCCCTTCCCCTGAGTCAGCCGTACGGCGAGGCCGCCGGCCGAGCTGTTGCATTGGTGACCGTCACCCGCTGCTGGGGGACTCCGGACACACGCGTGTCGGGTTCCAGGAGGTGGTGATCGGCTGAGGTGCGTCGCCATTCATCGGCTCCGACGTGTTCTCCCCGGAGGGCCGGTCGTGACGCATTCTCACATTAGCACGGCGGCACCGGGCCCACCGACGCGCTGTCCGAGCGCCTGCCAACCCTCCGGACAGAGCCCCGTCACGCTGTCGGGATCCCCTGTCACGAAGGCCAGCACCGTGGGCCCGGCCCCCGAGATCACGGCGGGAAACCCGCCAGATCGCAGGCGGTCCACCAACGACAGCGACTCCGGCATGGCCGGCTCCCGCTGCCGTTGGTGCAAGAAGTCCTCGGTCGCGCGGAGCAGGTGCGCCGGGTGACCCGCCAGCGCCGCGACGAGCAGCGCCGCGCGGCCGGTGTTGGCGGCGGCCGCAGCGTGGGTCACCGACTCCGGGAGCAGCCCGCGCGCCACCTCGGTGCGTACGCCGTGCGGGGGCACGAACACGACCGCGGACAGCGCGGGGTCAACCGGGGAACGCTCCGCCCACACCACGCCGTCTGCCTGCCCGCTGATCACGAACCCGCCGAGCAGGGCCGCGGCCACGTTGTCGGGATGGCCCTCCAGCCGGTTGGCCAGCGAGAGTGCTGCCGCATCCGTCGAGCAGACCGGCACCGCCCTCGACCAATGCCCTGGCCAGCACGATGCCGCCCACGATGGCCGCCGACGAGGACCCCATCCCCCGGCTGTGCGGGATCCGGTTGGTGCAGGTGAGCTCCAGCCCCGAGGGTTGCCCACCCAGCTCGTCGAACGTGGCGCGCATGGCACGCACCACGAGGTGACTCTCGTCGAACGCGAGATCCTCCGCACCCTCACCGGTCACCCGCACCTCGAGTCCTCCCGCGACGACCCGCGCGACCAGGGTGTCGGTGAGCTCGAGCGCGAGACCGAGACAGTCGAAGCCCGGTCCCAGGTTGGCGCTGGTCGCCGGCACCTCGACGGTCACCGGCTCCTGGACGAACCGCACGTCAGCTGCGCGCATCAGGCGAGGCCTGCCGCCTCGGCTGCTGCCTCGACGTCGGCGTCCACCACGGTGTCGACGAGGTCGGTGAAGGAGGAGAGTGCGGTGTCGATGTCCTTGAGGCCGTGACCCGTCACGGTGACGACCACCTGCTGGCCGGCGTACCGGATGCCCTCCGAGGCCTCCAGCAGCAGCCCGGCGACGCCGGCGGCCGAGGCCGGCTCGACGAAGACCCCGTCGCGGCTGGCCAGCTCGCGCTGTGCCGCCAGGATCTCGGAGTCGCTGACCTGTCGGAACTTGCCACCGGAGCTGTCCGCGGCCTCCATCGCCAGGTCCCACGAGGCCGGGTTGCCGATCCGGATCGCGGAGGCGACCGTCTCCGGGTCGAGCACCGGGGCACCGAGCACCAGCGGGGCCGCACCAGCGGCCTGCCAGCCGCGCATCACCGGCAGCTTCGTGGTCTCGCCGGCCTGGTGGGCCTCGCGGTAGCCGAGCCAGTACGCCGAGATGTTCCCGGCGTTGCCGGTCGGCAGGACGTGCAGGTCGGGAGCGTCGCCGAGGAAGTCCACGATCTCGAAGGAGGCCGTCTTCTGCCCCTGCAGCCGCATCGGGTTCACCGAGTTCACCAGGGCGACCGGGTAGTGCTCCGCAAGCCCCCGGGAGATGCGCAGGCAGTCGTCGAAGTTGCCCCGGACCATGATCACCTGGGCGCCGTGCACGATCGCCTGCGCGAGCTTGCCGGCGGAGATCTTGCCCTGCGGCACCAGCACCAGCGGCTTGATCCCCGCCCGGGCGGCGTAGGCAGCCATCGATGCTGAGGTGTTGCCGGTCGACGCGCACACCACGGCCTCGGCGCCCTGGCCGACGGCGACCGAGAGTGCCACCGTCATGCCGCGGTCCTTGAAGGACCCGGTCGGGTTGTCGCCCTCGACCTTGAGCCACACCTCCGCGCCGGTCAGGTGGCTGAGCCACGCGGACTCGACCATCGGGGTGCCGCCCTCACGCAGGGTGATCGTCGGCGTCCCCTGGGGCAGGTCGAGTCGGTCGCCGAACTCCTCGATCACCCCGAGCCACTGGCGCGAGGACGGGCGTCCGCTCATTCGGAGTCGCCCTCGACCCTCATCACCGACGAGACGTCACGCACGTAGGCCATGCCGCGCAGGGTCTCCACCGTCGCGGCGAGGTCGGAGTCGCTCGCCCGGTGCGAGACGACGACCAGCTGGGCGTCGTCACCGCGACCTTCCTGACGGACGGTCTGGATGGAGACGTTGTGGTCGGCGAAGGCGAGGGCGACGGCAGCGAGCACACCGGCCTTGTCGTCCACGTCGATCTGCACGTGGTAGCGGGTCTGGGTCTCCCCCATCGGCAGCAGCGGGAGGTCGGCGTACGACGACTCGCCCGGCGCCGCGGACGTCGGCCAGCCGGTTGCGCGCCACGGTGACCAGGTCGCCCGTCACCGCGCTCGCGGTGGGGGCGCCGCCGGCGCCGGGGCCGTAGAACATCAGCTGTCCGGCGGCGGCGCTCTCCACGAACACCGCGTTGTAGGCCTCGTGCACGCTCGCCAGCGGGTGGCTGCGCGGGATCATCGCCGGGTGCACCCGCGCGGACACGGCAGGTCCGCCGGGACCGTCCTCGAGCGCGCAGATGGCGAGCAGCTTCACGACGCAGCCCATCTCGGCGGCGGAGGCGACGTCGCTCGCCGTGACCTCGGCGATGCCCTCGCGGTGCACGTCGGCGGCCGTGACCCGCGTGTGGAAGGCGAGGCTGGCCAGGATCGCGGCCTTGGCTGCGGCGTCGAAGCCCTCGACGTCCGCGGTCGGGTCGGCCTCGGCGTAGCCGAGCTCCTGGGCCTCCTCGAGCGCCTCGTCGAAGCCCGCGCCCGAGGTGTCCATCCGGTCGAGGATGAAGTTGGTGGTGCCGTTCACGATGCCGAGCACCCGGGTGACCTGGTCACCGGCGAGCGACTCGCGCAGCGGCCGCACGATCGGGATCGCCCCGGCGACAGCCGCCTCGTAGTAGAGGTCGCGCCCGGCCTTCTCGGCCGCCGCGAACATGGTGCTGCCGTCCTCGGCCAGCAGGGCCTTGTTGGCCGAGACCACGCTGGCGCCGTGCTCGAGCGCGGACAGGATGAGGCTCCGGGCGGGCTCGATGCCGCCGATCACCTCGACCACGACGTCGAGGTCCCCGCGCGCGACCAGCGCGTCGGCGTCGGTCGTGAACAGGTGTTCGGGGAGGTCGACGCCGCGGGCGATCCCGAGGCGGCGAACGGCGATGCCGACCAGCTCGACCGGGGCGCCCACGCGCGCTGCCAGGTCGTCGGCCTGCTCGTGGAGGAGTCGCGCGACCTGGGAGCCCACGACGCCGCAGCCGAGGAGGGCCACCTTGACGGGGCGAACTGGTTTCGGGGAGTGCTCGTTCATCGCGGTCCATCCTCGCACCGGTCGACGCGGACCCGTGACACCTATCCGGTTGCTGAGGCGGCGGCGCTCAGCCGAGGTCGGTCAGGAGAAGGTCGTCCAGCGTCTCCCGGCGTACGACGACCCGCGACTCGCCGCCGCGCACCGCGACCACCGGAGGTCGCAGGGCGTGGTTGTAGTTGCTGGCCATCGAACGGCAGTAGGCGCCTGTGCCGGGCACGGCGACGAGGTCACCCGGCGCCACGTCGCCGGGCAGGAACTCGTCCTTGACGATGATGTCGCCGGCCTCGCAGTGCTTGCCGACCAGGCGGGTCATCAGGGCGGGCGCGTCGGAGACCCTGCTGGCCAGGGTGCAGGAGTAGTCGGCGTCGTAGAGCGCGGTCCGGATGTTGTCGCTCATGCCCCCGTCGACCGACACGTAGGTGCGCACCGCGCCGCCGTCGAGCTCGACCGCCTTCACGGTGCCGACCTCGTAGACCGTGCACATCGCCGGTCCCGCGATCGCGCGACCCGGCTCGATCGAGAGGCGAGGCACCGCGAGGTCACGTGCCTGGCACTCGTCGCGCACGATCTTGGTCATCTCGATCGCGAGCTGCGCGGCCTCGGACGGGTCGTCCTGGGTCGTGTAGGCGATGCCGAAGCCACCGCCGAGGTCGAGCTCGGGCAGCTCGACGCCGATCTCGGTGGAGATCTGCGCGTGCAGCGCGAGCACCCGGCGGGCCGCCACCTCGAACCCCGAGGAGTCGAAGATCTGGGAGCCGATGTGGGAGTGCAGGCCGAGCAGCTCGAGCCCGGGAGCGTCGTGGATCCGGCGCACGGCGGCCAGCGCGTCGCCGCTGCTGATCGAGAACCCGAACTTCTGGTCCTCGTGGGCGGTGGCGATGTACTCGTGCGTGTGCGCCTCGACGCCCGGCGGTCACCCGCACCATCACGCGGGTCGTCCGGCCGGCGACCGGACTCGTCGAGTCGGGCGCGACGAGCGCGACCAGCCGCTCGATCTCGTGGAAGGAGTCGACCACGATCCGGCCCACGCCGAGCTCGATCGCGCGGGCCAGCTCCTCGACCGTCTTGTTGTTGCCGTGGAACCCGACGCGCTCCATCGGGAACCCGGCTCGTTCGGCGACCGCGAGCTCACCGCCGGAGCAGACGTCGAGGCTGAGCCCCTCCTCCTCGATCCATCGGGCGACCGCCGTACACAGGAAGGCCTTGCCGGCGTAGTAGACGTCGCAGTCCGCGAAACCGTCGCGGAAGGCGCGGGCGCGGGCGCGGAAGTCCTCCTCGTCCAGGACGTACGCCGGGGACCCGTGCTCGGCCACCAGGTCGGTCAGCCGGACTCCCCCGACCTCCAGGACACCGTCGACCTTGCGCGCCGTGGCGGACCAGAGCTCCGGGACCAGCGCGTTCGGGTTCTCGGGCTCGCGGAGCCATGCCGGTCCGCGGACGGAGACGGCAGCGTGCGCCCAGCCGGCCTCATGAGCTCGCATCGCCGACCCTCACATCCGTTCCGGCGCGGAGACGCCGAGCAGGCGCAGCCCGTTGGCGATGACAGTCCGGGTCGCGACCACGAGCACCAGGCGCGCCTCGTTGGCGGGGGTCACCGGTGCGGCGCCCACGGGCAGCATCCGGCACTCCTTGGTGTCGTACCACCGGTTGAAGATCGAGGCCGTGTCCTCGAGGTAGCGAGCGATCCGGTGCGGTTCCCTCAGCTCGGCCGCGCTGGCCACCACCCGGGGGAACTCGGCGAGCGCGCGCAGGAGGTCGCCGTCGCGCTCGTGGGACAGCAGCGCCGGATCGAAGCCTTCGCCCGAGCCGGTCGAGGGGTCCACCGGCAGCGACATCCCGATCTCCGCGGCGTTGGCCATCATCCGGCAGGTCCGCGCGTGGGCGTACTGGACGTAGAACACCGGGTTGTCGGCCGAGGCCTTGGTGATCTCGGCGACGTCCAGGACCAGCGGCGAGTCGGCCGGGTAGCGCGCCAGCGAGTAGCGCAGAGCGTCCACCCCGATCTCCTCGGCCAGCTCCTCCAGGGTCACGATCGTGCCGGCTCGCTTCGAGAGCTTCAGCTCGGCACCGTCCTGCACGATCTTGACCAGCTGTCCGATCATCACGTCGAGCGTGAGCCGGGGGTCGTCGCCGACGCAGGAGGCCATCGCCCGCAGCCGCCCCACGTAGCCGTGGTGGTCGGCCCCGAGCAGGTAGATGCAGTGGTCGAAGCCGCGAGCCCGCTTGTTCAGGTAGTAGGCCGTGTCGGAGGCGAAGTAGGTCAGCTCGCCGTCGGACTTGATCAGCACCCGGTCCTTGTCGTCACCGAAGTCGGTGGTGCGCATCCAGAGCGCACCGCCCTCGGTGTAGACGTGCCCGAGGTCCTGCAGCCGCTGCAACGTCTCGGGCACCGAGCCGGACTCGTGCAGGGACAGCTCGGAGAACCAGACGTCGAAATGGGTGTTGAAGTGCTCGAGCTGCTGCTGCTGCGCGGCGAGCTGGAGCTCGTAGCCCTTGGCCCGCACCGCTGACCGGCGTTCCTCGGCGGGCAGCTCGAAGATGCCCGGGCTGGCCGCCTCGACCACCTTCGCGAGATCGTCGACGTAGGCCCCGGCGTACCCGTCCTCGGGCTTGGGCAGGCCGAGCGCCGAGGCGATGATCGAGTCGGCGAAGTGGCTCATCTGCACGCCGCGGTCGTTGATGTAGAACTCGCGGGTCACCTCGGCACCGGCGGCGCTGAGGACCCTCCCGATCGCGTCCCCCAGGACCGCCCAGCGGGTGTGACCCAGGTGCAACGGACCGGTCGGGTTGGCCGAGATGAACTCCACGTTGATCTTCTGCCCGGCGAGCACCTCGGTGTGGCCGTAGGTCGCGCCGGCCGCCACGACGTCGGCAGCCACCAGTCCCTGGGCACCCGCCTCGACCGAGATGTTCAGGAAGCCCGGCCCCGCGACGACGACGGTGCCGATGCCGGGGGCGGCGGTGAGCTCCTCGGCCAGCATCCCGGCGAGCTCGCGCGGGTTCAGCCCGGCTCTCTTGCCCAGCTGGAGGGCGACGTTGGTCGCGTAGTCCCCGTGCTCCTTGCTCCGCGGACGCTCGACCACCACCGTGGCCGGGACCCCGTCGGGCAGGGTCAGGCGACCGCTCTCGCTCAGCGTGGTGAGGGCGGAGACGATCGTGGCGGAGAGCTGGGCGGGATTCACCCCGTCAGCCTATCGGCGGGCTCCGGTTGGCAGCGGGCGAGTATCGCCCGGTACTGTTCGGGCCTGCGCCGTTCGCGCATGCCTCCGTAGCTCAGGGGATAGAGCACTGGTTTCCGGTACCAGGTGTCGCAGGTTCGAATCCTGCCGGAGGCGCCCACCGGCGACAGTCCGAGCGATTGGCCCTCCTCCCCTGCGGTTCCTCCGTCGAGGGGTCTAGCCTTGAGCCGTACCGAAAACTGTCGCGTGCTGGAAGAGGCGAAACTGGTCGTGCCCGAGCCAACTGAGGACAGCTCCATGTCTGGATTCGGAGCCAATGAATGGCTCGTCGACGAGATGTACGAGCGGTACCAGAAGGACCCCGACAGCGTGGACAAGGTCTGGTGGGACTTCTTCGGCAAGGACCAGCGCGAGGTCTCCGAGAAGCCGCGCGACACCGGGGCCGTCACCGCGACCCCGCCCGGGGCCGGGGCCGGCAACGGCAGCAGCGCCAACGGCTCCGTGACCGAGTCCACGGGCGCCCCGAAGAGCCGCCCGGCGGCCGGGACCCGGACGAAGTCCGCGACCACGAAGAGAACCGAGTCCACCGAGCAGAAGGCCGAGAAGTCCCAGAGCGTGCAGTCCCAGGAGAAGAACAGCGGCAAGGGCGCCACCAAGAGCGCCGCCACCAGCAACGACAAGCCCTCGACGAACGACAAGCCCTCGGCGAACGACAAGCCCACCTCGAAGGACGCTGAGAAGCAGGCCGGGGCGGAGACCGTCGACGAGCCGCAGTTCACCGTGCTCAAGGGCGCGCCGGCACGCACCGTGAAGAACATGGACGAGAGCCTCACCGTGCCGACCGCGACGAGCGTGCGCTCGGTCCCGGTCAAGCTGCTGTGGGACAACCGGATCGTCATCAACAACCACCTGGCCCGCGCCCGCGGCGGCAAGGTCTCCTTCACCCACCTGATCGGCTTCGCCCTGGTGCGGGCGCTCAGGTCGATGCCCGCGATGAACGTCGGGTACGACGTCGTCGACGGCAAGCCCCACCTGATCACCCCGGCCCACGTCAACCTGGGCCTGGCGATCGACATGAAGAAGGACGACGGCACCCGCCAGCTCCTGGTGCCCAGCATCAAGGCTGCGGAGTCGATGGACTTCGCGCACTTCTGGACCGCCTACGAGGAGGTCGTCCGCAAGGCGCGGAACGGCAAGCTGCAGGTGACCGACTTCCAGGGCACCACGATCAGCCTGACCAACCCGGGCACGATCGGCACCAACCACTCCGTCCCGCGGCTGATGAAGGGCCAGGGCGCCATCATCGGGGTCGGCTCGATGGAGTACCCGCCGGCGTTCCAGGGCGCCTCCGAGGAGACGCTCACCCGCAACGCGATCAGCAAGATCATGACGCTGACCTCCACCTACGACCACCGGGTGATCCAGGGGGCGCAGAGCGGCGAGTTCCTCCGGATCGTGCACGGGCTGCTGCTGGGCGAGGACAACTTCTACGACGAGATCTTCCGCTCGCTGCGGATCCCCTACGAGCCGATCCGCTGGTCCTCCGACATCTCGACCAGCCACGACGACGAGATCAGCAAGCAGGCGCGCATCCTCGAGCTGATCCACGCCTACCGCGTGCGCGGCCACATGATGGCCGACACCGACCCGCTCGAGTACAAGCAGCGCAGCCACCCCGACCTCGAGGTCGAGTCGCACAACCTGACCCTGTGGGACCTCGACCGCGAGTTCGCCACCGGGTCGTTCGGTGGCGAGCGGCGCTTCATGAAGATGCGCTCGATCCTGGGCATCCTGCGGGACTCCTACTGCCGCACCGTCGGCATCGAGTACATGCACATCCAGGACCCCGAGCAGCGTCGCTGGATCCAGGAGCGGGTGGAGCAGCCCCACCAGAAGCCACCCCGCGAGGAGCAGCTTCGGATCCTGCTCAAGCTGAACCAGGCGGAGGCGTTCGAGACCTTCCTGCAGACCAAGTTCGTCGGCCAGAAGCGGTTCAGCCTCGAGGGCGGCGAGACCACGGTCCCGCTGATCGACGAGATCTGTGAGGCAGCCGCCGAGGCCGGGCTCGACGAGGTCACCATGGGCATGGCCCACCGTGGCCGGCTCAACGTGCTCGCCAACATCGTCGGCAAGAGCTACAGCCAGATCTTCCGTGAGTTCGAGGGCAACATCGACCCGCAGGACGGTCCAGGGCTCCGGCGACGTGAAGTACCACCTCGGTGCCGAGGGCGAGTTCCTCTCCGACGGCGGGGACAAGATCAAGGTGTCCGTCGCGGCCAACCCCTCCCACCTCGAGGCGGTCGACCCGGTGCTCGAGGGCATCGCCCGGGCCAAGCAGGACGTGCTCAACCAGGGCGAGGCCTTCCCGGTGCTGCCGCTGCTCGTGCACGGCGACGCGGCGTTCGCGGGGCAGGGAGTCGTCGCCGAGACCCTGAACCTCTCCCAGCTGCGTGGCTACCGCACCGGCGGCACCATCCACGTCGTGGTGAACAACCAGGTCGGCTTCACCACCTCACCGGCTGCGTCACGCTCCTCCCTCTACTGCACCGACGTCGCCCGGATGGTGCAGGCACCGATCTTCCACGTGAACGGCGACGACCCCGAGGCGTGCATCCGGGTGGCCCGGCTCGCCTTCGAGTACCGCCAGGCGTTCAACAAGGACGTCGTCGTCGACCTGGTCTGCTACCGCCGACGCGGTCACAACGAGGGTGACGACCCGTCGTACACCCAACCGCTGATGTATGACCTGATCGAGCAGAAGCGGTCGGTGCGCAAGCTCTACACCGAGTCCCTGATCGGTCGTGGCGACATCACCCTCGAGGAGGCCGAGCAGGTCCTCAAGGACTACCAGCAGCAGCTCGAACGCGTCTTCACCGAGGTCCGGGAGGCGACCAGCGTCCCGGAGAGCTGGACCACGGTTCCGGACTACCCGGAGAAGAGCCACGAGGAGTTCACGACCGCGATCCCACGGGAGACGCTCAAGCGGATCTCCGATGCCTACGTGAGCGCCCCCGAGGGCTTCACCGTGCACCCGAAGGTGCTGCCACAGCTGCAGCGCCGGGCGACGGCGATCAACGAGGGACCGATCGACTGGGGCACCGGCGAGGTGCTGGCGCTCGGCTCCTTGCTGATGGACGGCCGACCGGTGCGGCTGGCCGGGCAGGACTCCCGCCGCGGCACGTTCGTCAGCCGGTTCGGGACCATCATCGACCGGACCAACGCCAACGAGTGGACACCACTGGCCAACCTGTCCGAGGACCAGGCGAGCTTCTACCTCTACGACTCACTGCTCTCGGAGTACGCCGCCCTGGGATTCGAGTACGGCTACTCGGTGGCCCGGCCCGACGCGCTGACGATCTGGGAGGCCCAGTTCGGTGACTTCGTCAACGGTGCCCAGACCGTGATCGACGAGTTCATCAGCTCCAGCGAGACCAAGTGGGGTCAGGCCTCGGGCGTCGTACTGCTGCTGCCGCACGGCTACGAGGGGCAGGGACCCGACCACTCCTCCGCCCGCATCGAGCGGTTCCTGACGATGGCGGCGGACGACGCGTTCGTGGTGGCCCAGCCCTCGACTCCGGCGAGCTACTTCCACCTGATGCGCCGACACGCGCTCGGGGACGCGCACCGGCCGATGATCGTGTTCACGCCCAAGTCGATGCTCAAGCGCAAGGAGGCCGCCTCCCAGCCGGAGCACTTCACCGAAGGCACCTTCCGTCCCCTGATCGGTGATGCCACGGTCGATCCCCAGAAGGTGGACACGCTCCTGCTCTGCAGCGGCCGGATCACCTGGGACCTGATGGTGCAGCGCGGCAAGGTGCAGGAGGACGGGCCGACGACCGCGATCGCCAGGTTCGAGCAGCTCTACCCGCGGCCGCTGGCCGAGCTCGAGGCGGAGGTCGGGCGCTACCCGAACCTCAAGGAGATCCGCTGGGTGCAGGACGAGCCGGCGAACATGGGACCGGCCCCGCACTTCCAGCTCAACCTGTTCACCGAGCTCGACCGTCCGGTCAAGGTCATCTCGCGGCCGGCGTCGAGCTCGCCGTCCGTCGGGCAGCACTCCCGCCACGTCGAGGAGCTCAAGGGGATCATGAGCGACGCGTTCGCCGAGGTCGAGGGCAAGGCCGAAGAGAACTACTGAGGACCCCGTGTACTTCACCGATCGCGGCATCGAGGAGCTCCAGAAGCGTCGAGGTGACGAGGAGGTGACCCTCGCGTGGGTCGCCGAGAGGTTGCAGGAGTTCACCGACCTGCATCCTGACTTCGAGACCCCGGTCGAACGCTTCGCCACCTGGCTCGCCCGGCTCGACGACCCGGAGGACGACTAGCGGCGTCCCCGCCACAGGATGCTCCACCTACAGTCGGCCCATGACCTACCCTTCGGCGCCGTGGAACATGCACGGCCAGCTCTGGCTCTCGCTGTTCCGAGTGGGGCAGGGCGACCACCCGGACCGGGAACCGGGCGTGTACGGCGCCGCGCTGGTCTCCTACGAGCTGCCGAGCCCGCTCACCTACTCCGAGCTGCTGGTCGCCCGGCCGGTCGTGGCAGCCAGCGGGCGGCGGGTCAACATCACCGACATCTGGGTCGACTCCCAGGACTCGCTCGAGGGTGGGCGAGACCTGTGGGCCATCCCCAAGGACCTCTGCGAGTTCCGGCGTACGACGTCGGGCCGTCGGGTCCAGCGCACCTCGTGGAGCACCAGCCTGGACGGAGTGCCGGTCGCCTCCGCCCGGTTCACCGACCTCTCGCGCGTCGTACCCCGCACCCCCTTCAAGGGATCAACCTGGCAACGGCGTCCACCCACGGACGCCGGAGCCGACCGGGAGGTGGTGGCCGACCTGAGGGGCAGCGCCAGGGCGCTCCCGTGCCGCGGGTCGTGGACCTTCCACGAGCAGGGGCCGCTTGCCTGGCTGGCGGGCAAGCGAACCCTCGCGTCGTTCCGGATGGCGGACTTTCAGATGTCCTTCGGCTGATCGACGGCCGGCTCGGCGGGCACGACCTGGATGTGGTCCTGACCGGCCTTGCGGGCCGCGTCCCGGATCTCGAAGACCTCGGTCGCGAACCCGCCGACGGTGCGGGCGATGTCGCCCACGGCGGTGGTGATGATCGTCGCCACGCTGCCCACCGCGTGGCTGGCCGCGGTCACACCGTCCTGCAGCGCGTCCTTGCGGATCTCGGCCTTGCTCAGCTCGTCTGGCATGTCCTCAGTCTCTCAGGGTCCTGGTCGATGTGTCTGTGGTGCCGACCACTCGGGCGCGCACTCACGCAGCCATCGGCTCCGGGGCCTTCGTGCCGTGCTCCGGGGCGTCGTTCCTGGCACCCGGCAGCGCGAAGCGACAGATCTTCTTCGCCACGCTGAGCAGCTGCCTGCCCAGGGGACCCTGGTTGTAGTCCAGCCCGTAGCGATGGCAGATCTCGCGGATCTCCGGCGCGATCTCGGGGTAGCGGCGCGCCGGCAGATCCGGGAACAGGTGGTGCTCGATCTGGTGGGAGAGGTTGCCGGACATGATGTGGAACAGCTTGCCGCCGGTGATGTTGGCGGAGCCCAGCAGCTGGCGGTAGTACCAGTGGCCGCGCGACTCGTTCTCGCACTCCTCCTCGCTGAACGTGGCGACGCCGGCCGGGAAGTGGCCGCAGAAGATGATGTTGAACGCCCAGATGTTGCGCACCAGGTTGGCGGTCGCGTTGCCGGCCAGCGTCAGCGGGAACAGCGGACCGGTGAGCGCCGGGAACAGCAGGTAGTCCTTGAGCGCCTGCTTGCGGACCTTGCGCAGCAAGCCGCTGTGCAGCGCCTTGTTCTCGGAGATCTTGCGCGTGCCCTTGACGATGTTCTCGACCTCGAGGTCGTGCATCGCCACGCCCCACTCGAAGAAGACCATCAGCAGGGTCGCGTAGATCGGGTTGCCCAGGTAGTAGGGGTGCCACTTCTGGTCCTCGTCCATCCGCAGGATGCCGTAGCCGATGTCCCGGTCCTTGCCGAGGATGTTGGTGAACGTGTGGTGGATGTAGTTGTGCGAGTACTTCCACTGGTCGCTCGGACAGACGTTGTCCCACTCATACATCCGGGAGTTCAGACCGGGGTCACCCATCCAGTCGTACTGGCCGTGCATCACGTTGTGACCGATCTCCATGTTGTCCAGGATCTTGGAGACGCTGAGTGCGGCGACGGCGAGCGGCCAGGCAGGTGGCAGGTACATCAGCGCGCGGCCGGCGACCTCGAACTGCCGCTGCTTCTTGACGATGCCGCGGATGTAGTCGGCGTCCTCCTCGCCCAGCTGGCCGATCAGCCGCTGGCGGATCGCGTCCATCTCGTTGCCGAACGCCTCGATCTGCTCGGGGGTCAACTTGTTGTCGTGCCTGGGGGCGGGTGTTGCGGTGGCCTTGGTTGCGCTCATTGCTGGATTCCTCTCGGTTGTCTTGGGGTTCGCCATCGATCACAGATCGACCGAGCAGCTGCCGACGGGGGCGGACACGCAGATCCGGATGTCCTCGTCGGGCAGGGAGGACTCCTCGCCGGTCATCACGTTGCGGACCGTGCCCTCGGTCTTGCGGGACACGCAGGAGAAGCAGATGCCCATGCGGCAGCCGTACTCCGGCGTCAGGCCCAGCGCCTCGGCCTGCTCCAGCAGGGAGGCGCCGGAGTTGGTGGCGGTCGTGCCGGTGCGGGTGAAGGAGACGTCTCCGTCGGCCGAGTCCCCGTCGACGGGAGCTCCGGCCTTCCCGGTGACCGAGCCTGTCGAGATCTTGAAGAACTCGGTGCGCAGGCGCGGCGAGTCGCCGTACGCCTCCGCGACCAGGGCCATCATCGGCGCCGGGCCGCACGCCCACGTGTCGAGGTCGCGGAAGTCCGGGACCAGCTTCGCCAGGGCCTCGGCACTGAAGCGCTCGGCCCCGTGCCGCAGCACCACGTCGATCCCGTTGTCCTGCCACGAGATCCGGTTCAGCTCCTCGGCGAAGATCTGGTCCTCGGCCGAGCGGGCGTAGTGCAGGAAGGTGACCCTGCGGTTGGCCCGGCCGTCGTACCCGTCCCGCAGCAGGGTGCGGATCTGCGACATGACCGGCGTGATCCCGGAGCCGCCGGAGATCATCAGCAGGTGGTTGTTGGTCGGTGTCGCCGGGCTCTCGGTGAGCGTGAACTCGCCCTGGGCCTGGCTCAGGTGCAGCAGCTGCCCTGGCTGGGCCTCGCGGACCAGGAACTTGCTGACCCGCTGCTGACCGGGCTTGGCCTCGTCGTGCGCGCGCACGGTGATCGAGAACTGCTCGCCGGGGTTGGACTCCGCGGAGGAGATCGAGAAGCACCGGGTCGTACGCCGGGCTCCGTTGATCTCCACGCCGACCTGGACGTACTGACCCGCCCGGTGTCCACGCCAGGTGCTCGTGGGCTGCACGGTGATCGTGGCGACCGGGTTCTCCCCGTCGGTCTCGCGGGTGACGTCCACGATCCGGGCGCGGACCTCGGTCGCGGCCCACATCGGGTTGAGCTGCTCGAGGTAGCGGTCGACGCCGTGGGGCGAGGTGAGCGCCGCGAGGGCCCGGGAGCCGAGGATGCGTTCGGTGATCGTCATGCCTGGTCTCCTCTCAAGTTTCAGTGAACATGTGTTCACTGAAAACAATGGCGGCTGCGCCCGGGAGGGTCAAGGCAGGTCACCGTGATGCCCACCACCTCCACGCTCGACCGGCAACGTGATCCGGGTCGCGTTCCCTCCGCCGCTAGGGTCGTCGGATGACTCGAACCCTGTTCTCCGGCGGTGTCGTCTACGACGGGTCGCGCAGCCTGCCTGCGGTGGGTGACGTGGTGGTCGAGGACGGGCGGATCGTCGACGTCGGATCCGGCCTGGACGGCGATGTCTCGGTCGACTGCTCGGGCGGCTACCTCTCCCCCGGGTTCATGGACTGTCACGTGCACGTGACGCTCGACAACCCCAGCCAGATGCAGATCGTCGAGACGCCGTTCAGCCTGCAGTTCTTCAGCGCCGCGGCCAACCTGAAGAAGACCCTCGACGTCGGCATCACCAGCGTCCGCGACGCCGGCGGCGCGGACCTGGGCATCAAGGAGGCCGTCGACCGCGGGATGATCCCCGGGCCCCGGATGCAGATCTCGCTGATCATGCTCAGCCAGACGGGCGGTCACGGCGACGACTGGGCCGTCTGTGGTGGCGACGTGCCGTTCTTCCTGCCTCACCCCGGTCGCCCCAGCGGTGTGGTGGACGGGCCGGACGAGGTTCGGCGGCGGGTGCGCGAGATCATCCGCGCCGGTGCGGACGTGATCAAGGTGGCCACGACAGGCGGCGTGCTCTCCCCACGCGACGACCCGCGACACGCCCACTTCCGCGACGCAGAGATCGCGGTGATGACCGAGGAGGCCAACGCGGCCGGACTGCACGTGATGGCCCATGCCCAGGGCGCTGGCGGCATCAAGGCCGCGCTGCGCCACGGCGTACGCTCCATCGAGCACGGCATCTTCCTCGACGACGAGGCCATCGAGATGATGCTGCACGCCGGCGCCTGGCTGGTGCCCACGCTGCATGCTCCCCGCGCCGTGATCGCGGCGGCGGACGCAGGACTGCCCATCCCCGAGTCGTCGGTCGCCAAGGCGCGCGCCACGGCGGAGGCGCATGTCGACAGTGTCCGGCGCGCGCACCAGGCAGGCGTGCGGATCGCGATGGGCACCGACTGCGGCGTCGGCGCCCACGGCACCAACCTCGAGGAGCTCGAGCTGATGACCGAGGCCGGGATGACCGGCCTCGAGGCACTGCACGCGACCACCGCCTCGGCGGCGGAGCTGATGGACGTCGCGGCCGACCGGGGCACGATCCGTCCCGGACAGCGCGCCGACCTCGTGCTGGTCGACGGCGATCCGGCGGACGTCACCGGGCTCGGCGACCGGGTGCGCGCGGTGTTCCTCGACGGCATCGAGGTGAGCCGCCGCGAGCCTTGAGATGTCATCGCGACACTCGCGCGGTGCACGATCGTTCACCCAGCGTGAGCACGCAGTACCCTCGGGGCCATGGAGCCGCGGGTGGAGACACGGGGTGAGCGCAAGGAGCGCACCCGCCGGTCCATCCTCGACGCGACTCTCGCCCTGTGCGTCGACAGCAGCCTGGTGGCCCTCTCGCTGCGTCAGGTGACCAAGGAGGTCGGCATCGTGCCGACCGCGTTCTACCGGCACTTCGACTCGATCGAGGACCTCGGCCTGGCGTTGGTCGAGGAGTCCTTCGCATCGTTGCGCGAGATGCTGCGCGACGTACGCCGCAGCGACCCGAACTACCAGGACATCATCGACAGCTCGGTGAAGGTGCTCGGCGAGCACGTCCACGTCCAGCACGACCACTTCGCCTTCATCGCCCGTGAACGGGTGGCCGGTCCGCCCGCGGTTCGCGCGGCGATCCGGCACCAGATCGAGCTGGTCGAGCGCGAGCTCGCCGCCGACCTGGCCCGGCTCACCGATCCGGCGTACTGGACGACGGAGGACCTGCGGGTGCTCTCGAACATGATCGTCACCTCGATGGTCGGCACCGCCGAGGCGATCCTGAGCTCACGTCCGGGCGCCGAGCAGGTGATCGCCGACCAGGCGCGCACCCAGCTGCGGATGCTGCTGGTCGGCGCCCTGCGCTGGCGCTCCAGCGGTCTGGGCTGACCCAGCCGGTCGGGTCGTTCGTCTCAGCCGGGGCAAGGGGCGGCGAGCTCGTCGCCCAGGTCGTCCTCGAGCGGCTCGGCGCCCTCGCTCTCGGCGTCCCTGCCCGCCTCTGCGTCGTCGAGCCGAGCGGGCAGCCAGGCCGCGAGAGCGAGCACCAGGAGGCACAGGACCGCGGCGACCGCGAACGCCCACCGCATCCCCTCGAGCGAGGCTGCGACCGGGGCCACCCCGTCGTCGACCAGGGCTGCGGCTCGGCTCGTCATCACGGTCACGACGAGCGCCGTACCCATCGCTCCGGCGACCTGCTGGATGGTGCCGAGCAGCGAGCTGCCGTGGGAGTAGAGACGCGCGGGCAACGAGCCGAGGCCCATCGTGAACACGGGCGTGAACAGGGCCGCCAGGCTGACCATCAGCACCACGTGGGCGACCAGCACCTGCCAGAGCGGCGTCTCGGCGCCGACCGCGACGAACGAGGTCATCGAGACGAGCAGGCCGACCGCGCCGGGGAGGACCAGGACGCGCGCTCCGTGAGCGTCGTAGATCCGACCCACCCGGGGACCCAGCAGGCCCATCGCGAGACCGCCCGGCATCACCAGCAGGCCGGTCGCCAGGGGGCTCATGCCACGCGCGTTCTGCAGGTAGAGCTGCAGCAGGATCATCGAGCCCAGCATCGCCATGAACGCGATCGCCATCACGCCCAGCGAGAGCGAGAAGATCCGGATCCGGAAGGCGCGAAGGTCGAGCAGCGGCCGGTCGGTGCGCTGCAGGACCAGCTGGCGCCAGACGAAGCAGCCGACACCGACCACGCCCAGCCCCAGCGCGACGTACGCCAGGGTGTGGTCGCCCTGCACCCCGACCTCGCTGAGGCCGTAGACCAGGCTGCCGAAGCCGATCGCCGCGATCACGACGCTCAGCCAGTCGACGCTGCCGGCGACGGGCTCGCCGACGTTGACCAGCCTGCGGTGGCCGAGGATCCCGATGGCACCGGCGATCGGGAGCACGACGAGGAAGATCCAGCGCCACGACAGCGAGCTGAGGACGACACCGGACACCGCCGGGCCGAGGGCGGGTGCCACCGACATCGCGAGCGTGACGTTGCCCATCACGCGGCCGCGGTCGTGCACGGGTACGACGGCCATCAGGGTCGTCATCAGCAGGGGCATCATCACCGCCGTCCCGCCGGCCTGGATGACACGGGCGAGCAGCAGCACCGGGAAGGTCCAGGCCGCCGCCGCGAGCAGCGTGCCGGCACAGAACACCCCCATGGCCAGGCCGAAGGCGAACCGGGTCGTCACCCGCTGCAGGAACCAGCCGGTGATCGGGATCACCACCGCCATGGTCAGCATGAACGCGGTGGAGAGCCACTGGGCGGCATTGGCATCGACCGCGAAGTCGGCCATCAGCCGCGGGATCGCGTTGATCATGATGGTCTCGTTGAGGATCACCACGAAGGTGGCGCCGACGAGCCACCGCAGGATGGCGTAGTCGGGCCCCCCGGCGTCGTGCGCCGGTTCGTTGCTCGCGGTGTGCTGCGCGGACTGCATCGGGACCTCGTTCGGTTCAGTGGGCCAGTGGTCAGCCTCTCGCCCCGATGAGGGCGTCGGCAAACCATTAAGACCCGCCAGGACCGACGGACTCATCGGTGGGCCGGCCCCCCGCGCCCCGCCGCCGGGCCCCGCGCGCCGCGCCCCGCCGCCGGACACGCGAATGTCGCCGGTGAGGCGCGAGTAGCGATCTCCCGTCTCAGCAGCGACTTTCGCGAGTTTGACGCCGGTCCCAACCCGCCCGCCCCCACCTCTCAGGCCCCACAGGCCCCGCCCGCCGCCGGACACGCGAATGTCGCCGGTGAGGCGCGAGTAGCGATCTCCCGTCTCAGCAGCGACTTTCGCGAGTTTGACGCCGGTCCCAACCCGCCCGCCCCCACCTCTCAGGGGCCGGGGCTGACCGTCACGTCGGGGATGGTGGCATCGCGCGGCAGGTCGAGCACGTGCAGGATCGCGTCGGCCACCGTCTCCGGGCGGATCCACTCGCTCGCGTCGTACTCCTTGCCCTCCTGGTCGTGCACCCGCTGCTGCATCGGTGTGGCCGTCCGGCCGGGGTAGACGCTGGTGACCCTGACGCCGTGCTCGCGCTCCTCGGCTCGCAAGGCGTCGGCGAGGGCGCGCAGACCGTGCTTGGAGGCGGCGTACCCCGCCCACTGCGGGTTGGCGCGCAGTCCCGCCCCCGAGTTCACGAACAGCACGGTCCCCTGGGCGGCACGGAGCGCAGGCAGGGCCAGCCGGGTCAGCTCGGCGGGGGCGAGCAGGTTGACCGCGATCTGCTCCCGCCAGGACATGGCCGAGAGCTCCGCGACCGTCCCCAGGGTCACCACCCCGGCGGCGTGGACGACCGAGTCGAGGCGCTCCGGGAGGTCCAGGTCCACCAGCGACGCGGCGTCCGCGAGGTCGGCAACGATCGTCCGGGCGCCCGCCCAGCGCGAGCCGAGCTGCTCGGCACGTTCCCGCGACCTGGCCAGCAGCAGCAGCTGGTCGCCGCGCGCGTGCAGGGCGTCGGTGAGCACCTCGCCGATGCCGGAACCAGCGCCGGTGACCAGATGGGTGGACATCAGCGGGTGAAGACGATCTTGCCGAAGATGTCACCTTCGGCCATGGCGGCGAAGCCCTCCTCGGCCCGCTCCATGGGCAGGGTCCTGTCGATCAGCGGGCGGGCGCCACTGGAGTCCAGCAGGTTGACCAGGGACGCCAGCTCGGACCGGGTGCCCATGGTCGACCCGATGACGCGCAGCTGCAGGAAGAAGATCCTGGTCAGCTCGGCATCGTCCAGCTTGGGCCCGGAGGTGGTGCCGGAGATGACGATGGTGCCGCCGGGTCGCAGCGCGCGGATCGAGTGCGACCAGGTGGCCCGGCCGACGGTCTCCATCACGGCATCGACCTTCACCGGGAGCCGCTCACCGGACTCGAACACCTCGTGGGCGCCGAGGTCGAGCGCCTTGGCGCGCTTGCCCTCGTCGCGGCTGGTGGCCAGGACCTTCAGCCCCCCGGCGCGAGCCAGCGTGATGAGCGCCGTGGCCACGCCGCCGCCTGCCCCCTGCACGAGCACGGTGTCGCCGGCCTTGAGCTCACCCTGGGTGTAGAGCATCCGGTAGGCGGTGAGCCAGGCGGTGGGCAGGCAGGCTGCCTCCTCGAACGACAGCGACGCGGGCTTGGGGACGACGTTCGCCCTCGGGACCGCCACCTTGTCCGCGAACGTCCCCTGGTGGCGCTCACTGAGCAGGGACCGCTTCGGATCGAACGTCTCGTCCCCGCGCCACGACGGATCGCTCACGACCGCGTGTACGACGACCTCGTTGCCGTCCTCGTCGAGGCCGGCGGCGTCGCAGCCGAGGATCATCGGGAGCGCCTCCTCCTTCAGACCCACCCCGCGCAGCGACCAGAGGTCGTGGTGGTTCAGCGCCGCTGCCTTGACGGTGACCATCGTCCAGCCATCGGGCACCTCCGGATCGGGTCGCTCACCGACCACGAGGCCGGTCAGCGGGGCGTCGGAGGAGAACTTCTCGGCGTACACGGCAAACATGAATCGACCCTAGCGGGACGGCGGTCAGCCGTGTCACGGGGTCAAAACGGGCGGGGTTGTCGGCCATTCCCTGACGTTCTCGGGTGAAGCATCACCCCACAACGTCAGGTTTCCCCGGCCGGCCGGGGAAACCTGCACCCCCCTACCGCCGAGCCACCCCATCCCGCCGCGCAGCTTCGGCGACGGCGGCGGCGACGGCGGGACCCACCCGCGGGTCGAAGGGCGAGGGGATGATCAGGTCCTCGCGGACCTCGTCGGCCACGATCGCGGCCAGGGCGTCGGCGGCGGCGAGCTTCATGCCCTCGGTGATCGCCCGTGCCCGCGCGTCGAAGGCGCCCCGGAAGATCCCGGGGAAGGCGAGCACGTTGTTGATCTGGTTCGGGAAGTCCGAGCGGCCGGTCGCGACGACCCGTGCGTGCCGGTGCGCCACCTCGGGGTGCACCTCCGGGCTCGGGTTGGCCAGGCCGAAGACGATCGCGTCCGGAGCCATGGTCGCGATCACCTCCTCGGGCACCGTGCCACCGGAGAGGCCGATGAAGACGTCAGCGTCGGCCATCACGTCGGCGAGCGTGCCGAGCCGGCCGGTGAGGTCGGCCGTGGCCTCCGCGATCGACCGCTTCGAGGCATTCAGGGGACCGCGCGCAGAGGCGAGCACTCCGGTGCGGTCGACGACGGAGACATCGGTGATGCCCGCAGCGAGCAGGATCCGGGTGACGGCGACCCCTGCTGCCCCGGCCCCGGACACGACGACGCGTGTGGTCTCCATGAGCCGGCCGGTCAGTCTCAGCGCATTCTCGAGTGCAGCGAGGACGACGACCGCCGTGCCGTGCTGGTCGTCGTGGAAGACCGGGATCTCGAGGCGCTGCTTGAGCCGGTCCTCGATCTCGAAGCACCGAGGAGCGGAGATGTCCTCGAGGTTGATGCCGCCGAAGCTCGGCGCAAGCCGCACGACCGTCTCCACGATCTCGTCGACATCGGTGGTGTCCAGGCAGATCGGCACCGCGTCCACGCCGCCGAACTGCTTGAACAGCACGGCCTTGCCCTCCATCACCGGCATCGCAGCCCTCGGACCGATGTCCCCCAGTCCCAGCACCGCGGTGCCGTCGGTGACCACCGCGACGGTGTTGGCGACCCAGGTGTAGTCGTCGACCAGCACCGGGTCGGCCGCGATGGCCTCGCAGACGCGGGCCACCCCGGGGGTGTAGGCCATCGAGAGCTCGTCCGGGCCGGTGAGCGCCACTCGTGAGGCGATCTCCATCTTGCCGCCGACGTGCAGCGCGAAGACGGGGTCGTCGGCGTAGGGGTTCTCGTGGCCGGACTGGACGTCAGAGGCAACCATGAAAGTCATCCTTGGCAGTGCGGGTCGAGGACGTCGGAGGCGATTCGACGCGGAGCCGATGGTGCGGCTGCGGAAGAGCGGCGCGGGAAGCGGGGGGTGACCCGGCAGTCATTTTCGCACAGACTGCGGCCCCGCGAGCGGGCCGGGTCGCGGCCAGATCCGCCCCACCACCAGGCCCAGTACGCCGTCCTCGCCGATCGCCCCTGCGGACCATGAGTCCCGGCCCTCGAACGCGTTGTCCCGGACCACCCACCAGCCGTCGCTCGACCGGTGGTCGAGCCGCTTGACCGCCACCACCCCGTCGGCGAAGCGCACCACGGCCACCTGTCCGGGCCTCGGTGTCGCGCCGTAGCGGACCAGCAGACGGTCCCCGTCGTACAGCGTGGGGGTCATCGACCTGCCCCGCACGATGGCCATCCCCAGCAGGGGGAACGACCGACGTGACCGCCGGGGCCTCCGCATCGCGGGCACGTCGACCTCCCTCATGGAGTCCGGGTCGCGGTCGGTTGTAGTGTCGCAGGAAGCCAGACGCTGGAGCATACGGCGTCGCTCCCGTCCCTTCTGCGAGAGGAACCATCCGGAATGCTCAAGCACAAGCTGTTCGCCCCGACCGTCGAGGTCTCCGCCCACTGCGACCTGCCGTGCGGCGTCTACGACCCTGCTCAGGCGCGCATCGAGGCAGAGTCGATCAAGGGCATCATCGCCAAGGTCGCGGACAACGACGACCCGGACTTCCGCACCCGCGCCATCGTGATCAAGGAGCAGCGCTCCGAGCTGGTCAAGCACCACCTGTGGGTGCTGTGGACCGACTACTTCAAGCCCCCGCACTTCGAGAAGTACCCGCAGCTCCACCAGCTGTTCAACGAGGCCACCAAGCTGGCCGGCGCGAGCGGCACCAAGGGTGAGCTCGACGCTGCCAAGGTCGACGAGCTGCTCGCCAAGATCGACGAGATCGCCGAGATCTTCTGGGAGACCAAGAA
>CAWCGI010000003.1:0-407897 GCA_963795065.1 uncultured Actinomycetota bacterium
CGTGGGACTCGAACCCACAACCCGCGGATTAAAAGTCCGCTGCTCTGCCAATTGAGCTAGAGGCCCGGGGAGCCGGGGAGGAGCTCCCCCGGTGATGCGGCCACATCATGACAGAGGCGCGGCCGCGACAGCGGTGCCGGATGGGCTGCGTGGGCCTACGTCAGGCGGGTCTGGTGTGCTTGACCCATGCCGTCGACGCTCGCCGCCCGGAACGCGGTGGCGTGGGTGTTCGCCATCAACGGACTCCTCTTCGCGAGCTGGATCTCGCGGATCCCGGAGGCGCGGAGCGCGCTCGGGCTGAACAACGGCCAGCTCGGGCTGCTCCTGCTGGCCATCGCCGCAGGATCGCTCGTCGCGATGCCTTCGACGGGCATGGCCATCGAACGGTTCGGAACCATCCGCGTCATCCGCACTGCCGGGGTGAGCGCGTTCGTCGGGCTGCTCCTGGTGTCGCTGGCGCTCACGAACGCCGCCGTCTGGGTGGCCGCGATCGCGCTCTTCCTCTACGGCGTCGGTACCGGTGTGTGGGACGTGGCGATGAACGTGGAGGGGGCCGCGGTCGAGCGGCACCTGGGCCGCACGGTGATGCCGAGGTTCCACGCCGCGTTCAGCCTCGGCACGGTCGCGGGTTCCGGGATGGGAGCCGCAGCGGTCGCGACCGACGTACCCGTGCAGGCACACCTGGGTCCCCTCGCCCTGATCGCTCTCGTCGCACTGGCCGGGTTCTCACGTGCCTTCCTGCCCGACGAGCCCGAGGAGGAGCATCACGAGCCGAGGCCGTCGGCCTGGGGCGCCTGGCGTGAGCCGCGCACGTTGCTGATCGGGCTGATGGTGTTCGCACTGGCGCTGACCGAGGGGACGGCGAACGACTGGCTGGCCCTGGCCCTCGTGGACGGCTACGACGTCGAGCACTGGGTCGGCGTCGCAGGGTTCGCCGTCTTCGTGACCGCGATGACGGCGGGCCGACTGGGCGGGCCGGTGCTGCTCGACCGTTTCGGTCGCGCTCCGGTCCTGTGGAGCACGATGGCCGCGGCCGCCGGCGGGGTGCTCCTCATCGTCTACGGCCAGCACGTGGCGTTGATCGTCCTCGGCATCGTCCTGTGGGGCCTGGGCGCCTCCCTGGGCTTCCCGGTCGGCATGAGCGCCGCCGCCGATGACCCACGCCGGGCCGCCGCGCGCGTCAGCGTGGTCTCGACCATCGGGTACGGCGCGTTCCTGGCCGGGCCGCCGTTCCTCGGCTTCGTCGCCGACCACGTGGGCACCCTGAACGCGTTGCTGCTGGTCGCGATCGCGCTGATCCCCTCGGCGCTCGTCGTGCCGAGCACCCGCAAGCCGAGCTAGCCGGGCTCGTCCGAGGCCGTCGGCGCCTCGGGCTCGCGCAGTCTGCTCCGGTGGTGCTCCACGATCTGCTTGAAGTGCCGGGCCTTCACCTGACGGGCGCCGATGACCACGGTGTGCCCGTCCGGGTCGGTGATGGAGGTCCTCCAGCTCGGTGAGCCCGGCTGGCTGCCGAGCTCCACGGTGGTGTTCGGGTCGCGCAGGTCGAAGTGCTGCTGCCGGGTCCCACGGGCCACCTCGAGAATGCCGTCACGGATGGACACGATCGCCGGGGTCCAGCTCGACAGCGCCCAGCCCGCCAGAGCCGCCACGGCCGCCAGGCAGGCCACCAGGGTCAGCCCGCCGGCATCGGGTTCCCGGGCCACCACGAACAAGGTCAGCACGGCGGCCACCGAGGCCAGCACCACCGCCGCGCCGAGCACGTAGCTGCGTGCTGCCGAGGGCGTGTACTCGACGAAGTCCGGGATCTCGCTGGAGTCCTCGGGCTCGGGTTCGGGCTCGGGTTCGGTTCGGGTTCTGGTTCGGGTTCGGGTTCGGGTTCGGGTTCTGGTTCGGGTTCGGGTTCGGGTTCGGGTTCGGGTTCTGGTTCGGGCTCCGGTTCGGGTTCGGGTTCCGGTTCGGGTTCCGGTTCCGGCTCGGGTTCCGGCTCCGGTTCGGCTGTTGGCTCGGAGCGCTCATAGACCGTGCCGTCCTCGGCAGCCATCGTGCCGTCGGCGTAGTGGTAGAGCCAGCCGGTGAAACCACTGTCGCCGTCGGACGCGTGGTGCACCCACCCCTCGTCGGCCGAATCGGTGGGGTGCGCCGTGGCCGGCTGCTCAACCGCCGCGACCGGTTCCACGTCCGGCCCTGCGGCGGGGGCCGCCGATCTCGTCGTACGCCGGCGCATGCGGGCGAGGAGTCGCCGGCCTCCGCGCTCGCCCTCGGACTCGGACTCGGACTCGGCCACAGACTCCTCCTCCACCCTCAGGGCTGCACGCGCCACCGCCACCGGGTCGACCACTGCGCCACTGGGCACGGCGGAGCTGGTGGGCGTGGAGCGACGACGTTCGCCGTCAGGCGTGCCCGGAACGTACGGCGCCCGATCCTCGTGGGTCAATGCCTCGAACGCGACCGCGATGGGATCCACCCTCGAACCGCCAGGTGTCGAGGTGGCAGATCGACCCACGTCTCGGACTGCGTTCCGCTCCATGAACGACCAACGAGCGACCCGTCACAAAGGGCACGGTGCACAGGTCGGGAGGCGCCCGCGCAGCGCAGTCGAGGGGGCTGGCTCGCGTTTCCTGTCAACATTGGTAGGCTCACAGGGCAGGGTGCAAGTTCCAGCGGTCACACAACGCTTGTTGGAGTTTGTGGTCCAACGGCGTTTCTTCTCTTTGCTACATGGCTTGCGAGGCGGGACGGCGTATCACCCGCACTCTGCAGAGGTCGCCGAAGTGGCGGACTCAAGCCATCAGTAACAGGAGAAATAGAGACATGGCACAAGGCACCGTGAAGTGGTTCAACGCTGAGAAGGGCTTCGGCTTCATCGCCCAGGAGAACGGCGGCGACGACGTCTTCGTTCACTACTCGGCGATCCAGTCGCAGGGCTACAAGTCCCTCGACGAGAACCAGAAGGTCGAGTTCGACGTCACCCAGGGCCCCAAGGGTCCCCAGGCAGAGAACGTGCGCGCCATCTGACGCACGCACCAGCAGTGGAGGGGCTCCGACCGGTGACGGTCGGGGCCCCTTCTGCTCCCACCCCGGCGGTTACCGCGAGGTATCCCCGGGGGAACAGTACAAATGGGACAACTCCGCCGTAGAATGGGTTTCGCACCACTCGGCGCGGGTAGGACCTCTGATGAGCATCCAGGCCGAAAGAAAGCGGAAGGGGACTGGAGCGAGTGGATCCGTTTGACGTGCGCCTCGAGGATGTCGAGCTGCTCGACGAGGTGGAGCTGACGGCCAACCTGATCGTGGCCGCCAACCAGGCCGAGGCACACATGTCCATCACCGAGATCGATGAGATCCTCGGCGTGATCCCGCAACCTCGCGCGGGCGAGTGAGCCTCGCCGTACGACATCAGGGGCGCCCTGGATCCCAACTGGTCACCGATCGTCCCAAGGTGTAGTTCACTAGGTACGCCTCGCCCCGAATTCCCTGTGCGAGGTGCGCAGGCCCTAGCATGTGCACCGTTCTGATCCTCTCCCCAGGAGATACATCGTGGCCCTGAGCTTCAAGCCCGTTGACAGCGCTTTCTACGAACTGTTCACCAAGTCGGCGACGCAGCTGGTCGAGGGCGCGAGGATCCTCGCCGAGATGCTCGGCGACGACGCTGACCTGAAGTCGATCGCGGAGCGCATGCAGGGCGCCGAGCACCAGGCGGACGAGACCACCCACGAGATAGCCAAGCGGGTGAACTCGACGTTCGTCACGCCGTTCGACCGCGAGGACATCTACGCGCTCGCCTCCGGTCTCGACGACATCATGGACTTCATGGAGGAGGCCGTCGACCTCACCATGCTCTACGAGGTGAAGGTGCTGCCGACGGAGCTGGCCGAGCAGGTCGAAGTGCTCCAGCGCTGCGCCGAGCTCACGGCCCAGGCGATGCCCCAGCTGCGCGCCATGAAGGACCTCGATGAGTACTGGATCGAGATCAACCGCCTGGAGAACGCCGGGGACAAGAGCTACCGCCGGATCCTGGCGAAGCTGTTCAGCGGCCAGTACGAGGCTCTCGAGGTGCTCAAGCTCAAGGACATCGTCGACTCGCTCGAGGACGCGGTCGACGCGTTCGAGAAGGTCGCCAACATCATCGAGCAGATCCACGCCAAGGAGTCCTGAGCGTGGAGCTCGCGATCGTCGTCGCGGTAGTCGCGGTCGCGCTGATCTTCGACTACACCAACGGTTTCCACGACGCAGCGAACGCCATCGCCACCTCGGTCTCGACCCGGGCGCTGACTCCTCGCGCGGCCCTGCTGATGGCAGCGGTGATGAACTTCGTCGGCGCCTTCCTCGGCCAGAAGGTGGCCAGCACCGTCAGTGACACGATCGATCCTGGGTCCGGCAGCCATGGACTGGTGATCGTGATGGCGGGTCTGATCGGCGCGATCACCTGGAACATGATCACCTGGTACTTCGGGCTGCCCTCGTCCTCGTCGCACGCCCTCATCGGTGGCCTCGTGGGCTCGGCGCTGACAGCCGGAGTGTTCGTCAACTGGGACACGGTGATCGCGAAGGTGGTCATCCCGATGGTGGTCTCGCCGTTCGTCGCCTTCTCCCTCGGCTTCGGCATGATGTTGCTGATCATGTGGCTCTTCCGCCACCAGTCGCCGGCGAAGGTCGGACGCGGGTTCCGTCTGGCCCAGTCCATCTCGGCCGCTGCGATGGCGCTGGGCCACGGACTCCAGGACGCCCAGAAGACGATGGGTGTGATCTTCCTGGCGCTGCTGACGGGCGGGTACGTCGCCAAGGGGGACCCGCTCCCACTGTGGGTGATCGTGGCTGCGGCGACGGCCATCTCGCTCGGCACCTACTCGGGTGGCTGGCGCATCATGCGCACCCTCGGTCGCCGGATCATCCACCTCGACCCGCCCCAGGGTTTCGCGGCCGAGTCCGTGGCGGCGTCCGTGCTCTACACCACGGCGTACGTCTTCGAGGCGCCGATCTCGACGACGCACACCATCACGACTGCGGTGATGGGTGTCGGCGCGACCAAGAGGTTCTCGGCGGTTCGTTGGGGCGTCGCCCGCTCGATCCTGACCGCGTGGGTGCTGACGTTCCCGGCTGCCGGCCTCGTGGCGGGCTTGACCTACCTCGTGCTCAAGTTCGTCTTCCAGCTGCCCTAGGGCCGGTGATCAGCTGAGCGGGATGCGCAGCTGCCAGCCGATCTGGATCACGTCCGGGTCCTTGATCTGCGCGTTCGCCGCGACGATCTGGGGCACCGTCGTCTTCCCGAAGTCGCGTGCCTTCCGCGCGATCCCGGTGAGGGTGTCACCCTTCTCGACCCGGTAGAGCAGCCACCCGGTCAGGTCGGGGAACATGATGATCTCGACCTCCCGCAGGTCCGACCCCGGCCCGGGGCCCGGACCGGGGTTGTCGCCGAAGACCTGCAGCTTCACCGTCGTACCCGCGCGGGGTGGGTTCTTCACCTTGAACGTGGTGGTGAACTCGCCGAGCGCGGCCATCCCGCCCGTCGACTGCGCGAAGCCGGTGGCAATCACCTTCCCGGCCCGGTTCAGGAGGCGGATGCCGATCGTCCCCTCGAATCCGGTCCCGATACCGGTGACGGTGAACTGACGCCCGACCAGGTCCCCCTTCGCCGGCTGCCGTACGCGGATGTCGCTCAAGATCCCCATGCTGTGCCTCCCGATGGCTGGTTGCTCGCCAACCTAGGCCGGGAGGAGCGGGTTGGGTAGGGGGCGGGTCGGGTGGGTGGGGTCGGCGTTCGGGTGGGCGGGGCGGGTGGGCGGGGCGTCGGGTCGGTGTTCGGGTGCCGTCCAACGTGCGAAAGTCGCGCGAGTGCCCTGAGTCGCGGTCAGCCGCGACTCAGGCGACATTCGCACGTTGGTGTGCGCACGGTGGGTGCAACCGCGGCCAGCAGCGTCTGGTGAACGTACGTCGGGTCGAACATCACCTGGTACCAGCTGAACCGGAGCACCCGCCAGCCCAGTCGAACCAAGCTGTTGTATCGCCGGCAGTCCCGCGTCAGCTGCGCAGACTGACCGTGCCATTCGAAGCTCTCAGCCTCGAGGGCGATCCGCAGCACCGGGTCAGCGAGGTCGGGATGGATGGTCCGGCCGAGCCAGGGCACCTTCACCGCCAGCTGGGCCTGGGCGTTGAGACCCGGCACGAGCAACGTCTGTGAACGCAGCACGGACTCGAACACGTTGGCGGCCCTGCCGGTCGCCGCGTCGGCCACCTCGCAGATCCTGGTGCGGCCACGTCCACGCGTCGACCGGGCCAGGTTGCGCAGCTGTTGGGGAGTGATGTCGTCCTCGCGCAGGGCGCTGTCGACGATCGGGACGGACTCGTCGAGCGGAAGGTTCCGCATGCAGTCGACCAAGGTCCGCTCGGGGGTCGTGACCATGCCGTCGATGTCGCCAGGGGGCAGGTTCGCCCAGTGAGGCAGCACCAGCTTGCGCGTCGCGGGACTCACTTTGCGGTTGCGCGGGACGGTCAGCTCGGCCTTCTCCGGAACTGACTTCTGCGCCCAGCCCCAGTGCTGGGCGGCGCTGCGGTGCGACAGGATGCCGGACAGCGCGCTGGCTCGTCGTACGAACTCCCGGCTGGTCGCCAGTGCGTAGCGGCCGCGAGCAGTGCGCACCAGAGTGCCGTCCCGCAGCGCCTGGTTCACCTCCGCTCTCCCACGGAGCCGGACGATGGATGCTCGGTCGCAGGCGCCGCCCATCAGGGTCACGTGGCTGATCAGATCCATGCGGCCGACCATCGACCGCTCCCGGCCCCGGCGGGAGCGAGGGTTTCAGACCTGTGGAGAAGGCGAGCCGAACGAGGGGCTGTGGACGGCTCGCAGGTGCGGGAGCGCCGTCAAACGTGCGAATGTCGCCAGTGCGGAAGGTATGGCGGTCTGGCGCCTCCTCAGCGACATTCGCACGTCCGGCACGCCACAGGGGCCATCCGAAAACCGGCTGCCAACACCCCAGCGTCAGCCGAACCGGCCGGAGATGTAGGCCTCGGTCCGCTCGTCGGCGGGGCGGCTGAAGATCTTCTTGGTGAGGTCGTACTCCACCAGGAGGCCGGTGCGGTTGCCGGTGGTCTCGTCGGGCTTGGCGGTGAAGAACGCCGTGCGGTCGGAGACGCGGGCTGCCTGCTGCATGTTGTGGGTGACGATGATGATCGTGTAGGAGTCCCGCAGCTCGGTCATCAGGTCCTCGATGCGCGAGGTGGCGATCGGGTCGAGGGCGGAGCAGGGCTCGTCCATCAAGATGATGTCCGGCTTGGTGGCGATGGTGCGGGCGATGCAGAGGCGCTGTTGCTGCCCGCCGGAGAGCCCGTACGCCGACTGCTTCAGCTTGTCCTTGACCTCGTCCCAGAGCGCAGCGCCTCGCAGCGACTCCTCCACGTGGTCGTCCATGTCGTCGACCTTCATGCCGATCACCCGGGGGCCGTAGGCGATGTTGTCGTAGATCGACTTGGGGAACGGGTTCGGCTTCTGGAAGACCATGCCGATGTGGCGGCGTACCTCGATCGGGTCGACCTTCCTGCCGTAGATGTCGACGTCGTGGTAGGTCACCGACCCCTCCACGCGGCAGCCGGGGACGAGGTCGTTCATCCGGTTCAGGCACCGCAGCACGGTGGACTTGCCGCAGCCGGAGGGGCCGATCAGGGCCGTGATCTCGTGCCGGCCGAAGGCGAGGTCGACGTCGTGCACGGCGTGGAAGTCGCCGTAGAAGACGTTGAGTCCCCGCGTCTCCATCACCGGCGCGTCGGGCTGTGGCGTGAGGGAACGATCAGCTTCGGGCTGAACCTCGACGATGCTGTCCATGTAGGTATCCAGACTTCCGCTGAAACTGTCGGTTGATGTGAAGGTTGCGGGTCGTGTTGCCACGGGGTTCACCACTCTCGCTGGAACTTGTTGCGGATGAAGATGGCCAGGCCGTTGAGCAGCAGGACCAGGACCAGCAGCACGATGATGGCCGCGGCTGCGGCCTGCTGATAGGCCTCCTGGGACTGGGAGGTCGTTGCATAGATCTGGATCGGCAGTGCTGTGACCGGGCTGAGCACGCCGGTCGGGTCGAACCGCACGGCCCCGGCGATGCCGATCAGGAGCAGGGGAGCCGCCTCTCCGATCGCCCGGGACAGCCCCAGGATCGTGCCGGTGGCGATGCCGGGGATGGCCGACGGAAGGGTCTGCCGCCAGGTCGTCTGCAGCATGGTGGCACCGAGAGCGAGGGAGCCGAACCGGATGTCGTTCGGGACGGCGCGGATCGCCTCTCGCGTGGTGATGATGATGACCGGCAGGATCAGCAGGGCGAGCGCGATCGCGCCACCGAGGACGATCCCCTTGCGCTGGAAGCCCAGCACCGCCATCACCGCCACCGCGAGGAGGCCGTAGACGATGGACGGCACGGCGGCCAGGTTCTGCAGGTTCAGCTCGATGACCCGGTTGTACCAACGGCTTCCGTCGGCGAACTCCTCGAGATAGATCGCCGCGGCGATCCCGAGCGGAACGGCCATCACGGCCGTGGTGAACATCAGCCAGACCGTGCCGAGGATGCCGGCCCGGAAGCCGGTGCGCTCGGGGAAGAGCGTGGAGTCGTACTTGGTCACCAGCGCGGAGTCGAAGCGGGGGGCGCCGTCGATCGCGGTGTTGACGATCAGCACCAGCAGCACCATCACCCCGAAGAACAGCGAGGCCCAGAGCAGGATCAAGAACACCATCGAGCCGGTGTTGCGGTCCCGGCTGCGACCGGTGGACACCGCGGCCTGGACGGACTCGCGGGTGTACTCGAGCGTGGTCGTCGGCATGTCAGTACACCTGTCTGAAGCGGCGGACGAAGGCGATGCTGATCGCGTTGATGACCAGCGTGATCAGGAAGAGCAGCAGCCCGACGGCGAAGAGCATGTTGTAGTCGACGGAGCCCACGGGGTTCTCGCCCCCGGCCGTCTGCGCGATGAACCCGGTCATCGTCTGCATCCCCTCGCGCGGGTCGAGGGAGAGGTTCTTCCGGCCGCCGGCGGCCAGCGCGACGATCATCGTCTCCCCGATGGCGCGGGACATGCCCAGCACGACGGCGGCGGCGACACCCGACAGGGCCGCCGGCAGTACGACGCGGAGCGTGGTCTGCATCCGGTTGGCGCCCATCGCGAGCGACCCCTGCCGCATCGACTGGGGTACGGCGGACAGGGCGTCCTCCGAGAGGGAGGCGACCGTGGGGATGATCATCACGCCCAGCACCAGTCCGGCGGCGAGCGCGTTGGTGAAGCCGACCTCGAGGTTGAGGATCTCCTGCAGCAGCGTCGGGGTGACGAAGGACAGGGCGAAGAACCCGTAGACCACCGACGGCACGCCGGCCAGCAGCTCGACGGTCGGCTTGAGCATCTTGCGCGCGCGCTTGCTGGCGTACTCCGAGAGGTACATCGCCGCGCCGAGCCCCAGCGGGACCGCGACGACCAAGGCGATGAACGTGGTCATCAGGGTGCCCCCGATGAGCGGGATGACGGCGTAGCGGCCCTCGGTGCTGAAGAACTCGCCGAAGGACACCTGGCCGAAGAAGTGCAGCACCGGCTCGATGAGCGCCAAGATGATGCCGAAGGTGATCAGCACCGAGAGCAGGGCCGAACCCAGCAGCACCACCTTGATGACGGACTCGAGCCGTCGTGGCCTGGTGGAGAGGTCGAGGGGCCCGCGGGTCAGGCCCGCCCCGGAGGGCGGGCCTGACGCCGAGCTATCGCTGTGACTCATGCGGACTCAATGACTTCCTGGTTTTCGAGATGGTCTCGAGAGTGCTCTCGAGATCAGCTGATCGACTCGAGGGCGGACTTGGTCTTCGCGTACTCCTCGTCGTTCAACGCGATGAACTTGCCGGCCTCCGCGATCGTCTCGAGGTTCTCGACGTAGAAGTCGGCGAACGCCTTGACGGCCTCGTTCTCGACGTACGCCTTGTTGGCGACGTAGATGAACAGCGGACGGGAGAGCGGCGTGTACTCGCCGGCCTGGGCGGTCTCGGCCGACGGCTCGACGCAGCCCTTGCCGGAGTCGATGGCGAGCGCCTTGAGCTTGTCGGCGTTCTCCTCGAAGTAGGTGTAGCCGAAGTAGCCGGTCGCACCCTCGGTTCCTTCGACGCCCTGGACGAGCACGTTGTCGTCCTCGCTGGCCTCGTAGTCGTCGCGGGTCTTCTCGGACTCGTCGCCGATCACGTCGGCGGCCAGGTAGTCGTAGGTGCCGGAGTCGGTGCCGGGGCCGAACAGTGCGATCTTCTGGTCCGGGAAGCTCGGGTCGAGCTGGTTCCAGTTGGTGACCGTGGAGCCGGGGCCCCACAGCTTCTTGAGCTGGTCGAGGGTCAGGCAGTCGACCCCCTCGAGATCCTTGTTCACGACCATGGTGAGCGCGTCGGTCGCGACCTGGAGCTCGGTGAACTCGATCCCGTTCTTCTCGCAGGCGGGGACCTCCTCGTCGTCCTTGATCGGGCGGGAGGCGTCGGAGATGTCGGTCTCGCCGGCGCAGAACTTCTCGAAGCCGCCACCGGTGCCGGAGGAGCCGACGGTGACCTGGATGTCGGGGTTCTCCTCGCTGAGCAGCTCGTAGGCGGCGTTGCTCATCGGGAAGACCGTGGAGGAGCCGTCGACGGCGACGGACCCTGAGGCGCCGCCCGAGCCGGACGCGGAGCCGGCGTCTGCGCCGGAGCCACACGCGGCGAGGGTGATGGCCAGCATGGCCGCACCAGGCAGCGCGGCCCAGCGGATGGAAGTGCGGTTCACTTCGTTCTCCTGTGTTCAAGCGTTGGTGGACGCTGTGAAACCTAGGAACCTGAAGTGTCCGGGTGCGTGGGCGCGGGTGAACGCAAGGTGAACGGTGCCCAGCAACACAGGGTGGGCGCACCGTGCGGTGAGCCCGGATGAGGCGACCGTCACATGAACGGGGTCGGGTCAGGGCGCCAGCGGTGTCACGTGGTGCCGCTCGGTGGCGACCAGGGCGCCCCGGCGATGGTGGTAGGCCACCAGCTCCGCCGGAGCCAGCGGCTCCTCCTCGATTCCGAGGAGGCCGAACAGAGCGGGGAGGACCGGCCGATGGCTGCAGAGCACGCTCGGCCCGCGGGTGGTCATCAGGTCGGTCAACAGGTCACGCGCGCCGTCCTCGTCGTAGAGCTCCTCGGAGAGCTCGTCGGCCTCGACCAGCGGGAGCACCTGCTCGGTCGCGTAGGGCTGGACGGTCTCGACGCAGCGGACGCTGGAGGAGGTGAGCACCCGCGAGATCCCGTAGGCGTGCAGCAACGGCACCAGGGCCCGGGCCTGTTCCTCCCCGAGCTCGGCGAGCGGGCGTTCCGGGTCGGGACCGTCCCAGCTTCCTCGCTGGAGCGCCTTGGCATGACGTACGACGATCAACGTCGACGTGGGCTTCCGGTGCTGGCGCAGCTGGTCGAGCAGGTCGATGTCGTCGAGGTAGGTGAGTCGCTCGGCCGCCGCGGCAGGTGTGAACCAGCCGAGATCGTCCACCTCGTCGTTCGGCTGGTACGTCGAGACGTCGTCGTCGCCCACCACGTGACCGACCCAGTAGTGCACGACCTTCTCGCGCCCGCCGCTCACGGCGTACACCTGGGGGCGCAGCGGCCGGCCGAGCCTGATCTCGACGCCCGTCTCCTCCAGCACCTCACGCACCGCGGTCGTGGTGACGTGCTCGCCGGGATCCTGCTTGCCCTTCGGGAAGGACCAGTCGTCGTACTTCGGCCGGTGCACCAGCAGCACCTCGCGACCGTCCGGTCCCTTCCGGGTGACCACGGCCCCCGCGGCGACGACGCCCGGGGCCGGCGCGGCAGGCGGCAACGTTCTGGCCATGGCGCAGATCCTGACATGGAGCGCGCGTGAGGGATACGGCTACTCTCGCCCGGGACGCGGCCGAACCCCGGTGGCGGGCGATCCGAGACTGACCGAGGCGGTGAACGCGTGGCCACGAGACGCGTCCGACCCCGCGTCGCGGTGGGCGTCACCGTCGCGCTGCTGCTGGTCGCCGGGCTGATCGCTGCGGGCTGGGTGACGTGGCAGCGGCTGAACCGCACGCCGCTCGAGGAGGCGATGGGCCTGGTGCCCGCCAGCTCTGCGCGGGTGGGGTTCACCGACTGGGACGTCGTACGCAGCCGCCTGGACGCGGACCTCGGTGACACCCCCGATCGCGAGGCTGTCGAGGCGATGATCGAGAAGGCCTACGACAGCGACTACGCGGCGGTCTCGAGCGTCGACGAGGCGGCCGGTGCCCTGCAGGAGATCTACGGCTTCGGGCCGGCCACGGCGCAGTGGGAGGCCTTCGCCCAGGGCAGCAAGGGTGCCGTGATGGTCCTGAAGGTCCGGGAGGGCAGCGACTTCGGCATCCTCGGCGACAACCTGCGCTCGGCCGGTTACGGCAAGCCCGAGGAGGACGACGGCGTCTGGGAGGGCGGTGCCGACCTGGTCTCCGGCCTGGACCCGACGATCACGCCGGAGCTGCAGTACGTCGTGCTCCTGGAGGGTCCCGGCCTGGTGGTCACCAGCGACAACCCCGACTTCGTCGCCAGCGCTGCCGAGGTGGCCGCCGGCGACGCCAGGGCGTTCTCCTCGGTGGCCGGCGTCGGCGACATCACCGGGCGTCTCGGCGACGCGGCCAACGCGATGGTCTGGGGCAGGGACTTCGCCTGCACCGACCTCGCGATGTCGCGGGCCGACGAGGACGACCAGCAGCAGGCCGAGGAGCGGGTGCGGCAGGCCGGTGGGGTGACCCCGCTCGCCGGACTGGCGATGTCGATGGCGCCGGACCGGACGCTGCGGGTCGTGGCGCACTTCGAGGACTCCGACGGGGCCGAGAAGAACCTGCGTCCCCGCGCGGAGCTGGCCGTCGGGGAGGCGATCGGTCGCGGCGTCTCGTTCTCGGACGACTTCGAGCTGACGTCGTCCAGGGCCGTGGACCAGGACGTGGTGCTCACCCTCGAGCCGCGGACCCGCAGCGGGTTCGTGCTCTCCGCGTTGTACGACGGCCCGGTGCTGTTCGCGACCTGCTGAGAACCCCTACTCGTCCAGCAGCTCGGCGTGCGGACCGAAGGCGCGGAACCCGGCCTCCAGCTCCGGGTCGCCCACCTCTGCGGCCATCGCCACCAGATAGCTCCGGGCCTGGTGGAGCACATCGTCCGCCCGCGGGTCAGCCGCCTCGACCAGGATCCGGTGGCAGCTGAGCAGCATCTCGCCCGGCCGCCACGTCTGGGACAGCCCGGTCGGGTCCAGGTGCTCCAGGACCGGTCCGATCCGCTCGACCGCGTCGGCGAGCTGACCGCGTCCGGCGTCCACGCCCGCCAGCCCGACGGCCGCCTCGCGGACCAGGGGCTCCAGATCGGTCTCCAGGAACCCGGCGTGGGCGTCCGCGAACGCGGCCTGCGCCTCGTCCCACAGGCCGACGGCGGCAGCGGCGTAGCCGTGCGAGAGGTGGGCGTTGCCGCGGTCGAGGCCCGATGCCACCCGGCTCATCACCTCGGCGCCCTCGCGGCCCAGCTCGAGGGCCAGGTCCCGTTCGCCGGCCGCGAGCTCGAGGGTGGAGAGGCGAGCGAGTCCCTCGCCGATGTGCACGTCGACCGCGATCTGCCGGGCCGTCTCCAGCGCCTGGCCCAGCTGGGTCCGGCCCAGCTCGAAGCGGGACGTCAGCGTGGCGACGGCACCGAGCACCATCGCGTAGGTCACCCCGGCCTCGAGCTCCTCCAGCTGGTGCGCCATGTCGAGGGCCTGGCGGGCCCACCTCTCCGCCGAGGCGAGCTGCCCGCGCATCAACGCGATCGAGGAGAGGTTCCCCATGTTGATGGTCTCGCGGTAGCGGTGGCCCGAGCGCCGGAAGATCGGCAGCGTCTCCTCGAGTGCGGCCTGGGCCTCGTCGTAGCGGCCCAGGTTGAAGTAGGTGATCGCGCCCTGGGCGAGCGCCGTGCCCTCCAGCTCCGGCTCACCGGCCCGGGCGAAGACCTCACGCGCCTGGGCGGCGTACTCCAGCGACGTGGGGAAGTCCCCGGAGTTGCTGGCCAGCATGGAGAGGTAGCGCAGGCTCTCGCCGAGGACGGCCGGCCGACCGACCTCGCGGGCCAGCTCCACCGCGTGGAGGAGGCAGGCGTGGGCTCCTTCCCCCTCGGCGGCCCAGGTCAGCGCCTTGCCCTGCAGCAGGGTCGCCTCGGCGAGCAGCTCCGTGTGGTGGATCTCGCCGGCGAGCTCGGCGGCCCGGTCGGCGTAGCGCCGCGCGTCGTCGTACTCGCTGTGGCTGAACTGGACCCTGCTCTGCGCCAGGTCGAGCCGGATCTGGCGGGGCGCGTCGAGGTGGTCGGTCAGCTCGGCCATCGCCGCCAGAGCCTGCTGCTGGGGCTCGCGCTCGCCCAGCCGGTCCAGCAGCTCCTCGCGCTCCAGCAGGATGTCGAAGCGCAGGTGGTGGTGGTCCGCGGGCGCCAGCTCCAGCGCGCTGTCGAGCATCCGCCTGGCCTCGGCGAGGGCGTAGACACCGGCGGCCTGGGCGCCGGCCCGGAGGTACCAGCCGGCCGCCGCCGGGTCACGGGCCCGCTCGTAGTGCTCGGCGATGATCGCGGCGTACTCGTCCTGACGGCCGACCGCGGCGCTGGTCTCGGCGAGCCAGTCGGCAGCGCGGCGGTGGTAGCGCTCCCGGTGGGCGCGCAGGACCCCGTCGTACGCCACGTCGCGGAGCAGCGCGTGCTTGAACAGGAACTCCCGCGCGGAGGCGAAGCGCGAGACCTCCCGCTGCAGGAGGAGCTCGCGTCGGCGCAGGTTCTCCAGGTTGCCGTCGGGGTTGCCTTCGGGGCTGCCGTCGCCGCTGGCGTCCGCCGCGGTCGGCCGGTCGTCGAGGTGGGCCACGGCGAGGTCCCAGAAGACCCGGCCCACGACGGACGCGCGCTGCAGCAGGTTGCGCTCGTCCAGGGTCAGCGCGTCGAGGCGCGACTGCAGCACCCCCTTGAGCGTGGAGGGTACGGCGACCGTGCGCACCAGCTCCTCGTGCACGACCCAGTGGGGCTCGTCGCGGGTGATCACGCCGGCGTCGATGAGCCAGGTGACCAGCTCCTCGATGTAGAACGGGTTGCCCTCGGCGTTGTCGATGACGAGCCCGACCAGCTCGTCGGGGACCTGCTCGACGTGTCGCAGGATCTGTCGCACCAGCTCGCGGCTCTCTCGGCGGGAGAGCGGTGTCAGCGGGAGGCGGACGTGGTGGCTGAGCCCCTCACCCCAACGCGGGTGCTTCTCCAGCAGCGACGGGCGGGACGTGGCCACGACCAGCACCTGCGCCTCCCCGAGGACCGGCGCCACCGCGTCGAGCCAGCGCAGCGACCCCTCGTCCGCCCAGTGCAGGTCCTCGAGCAGCATCACCACGGGCGCCTGCTCGGCCGAGGCGCCGGAAGTACTCGCCCAGCGCCTCGGTGCCCTGGTCGCGCAGCGTCTGGGGGTCCGAGGGCAGGCCGAAGGCGTCGTCGGCCTCGAAGCCGAGCCACGCACCGACCAGGGCCGCGAGCCGAGGACCGGTCTCGGGACCGAGCGCCGCGACGAAACCCTGGGTGAGCCGGGAACGCACCACGTCGCTCGCGTCGTCGATCTGGATGTCGAGCCGTGAGGTGAGCAGGTCGCGCAGCAGCACGTTCACGCCGTGCTGGCTGGCCGGTGCCGCCCTCGCCCCGAACCACCACACCGGCTCGGTGCGCTCGTTGAGCCAGGCATCGAGGTCGTAGAGCAGGCGGGACTTGCCGACGCCCGCGTCGCCCATCACGGTCACCACCCGCCACCGGGACTCGTCGATGACGTCGAGCATCCGGTCCTGCAGGAAGCGCAGCTGGAGGTCGCGCCCGACGGTGCTCGTCTCGACCCCCTCGATCCGCCCCGAGGGGTCGAGCCGGAACCCGAGCCGCCGCTCGTAGACCACGACGAACGCGTCCACGGGCTCCTCGATCCCCTTGAGGGACAGGCCGGCGCGGGTCTCGATCCCGAAGGACCCGCGCACCAGGCGCTGGGTCTCCGTCGAGATCAGCACCCGGTCCACCGGCGCAGCCGCCTGCAGCCTCGCAGCCCGGTTGACGGTGGGCCCCACGGCGACGAAGCCATGCCCGGCGCGCTCGCCGAGGGTGCTCACCACGACCTCGCCGGTGTCGATGCCGACGCGCATGTGCAGGGTCACGCCGAAGCGCTCGCTCACCTCGGCGTTGAGCTGGTCGAGGTCCTCGAGCATGCCGAGCGCGGCGCGGATCGCGCGATGGGCGTCGTCCTCGTAGGAGCGGCTCAGCCCGAAGACGGCCATCACCGCGTCTCCGATGAACTTCTCGACCACGCCACCCTGTTCCTCGATCACCCGCTGCCACCGGGCGAAGTAGGCGCCGACCACCTCGCGGGTGTCCTCCGGGTCGAGCTGTCGCGAGAGCACCGTGAAGTCGACGAGGTCGGCGAACACGACGGTGACCAGTCGGCGCTGCTCGGCGCGGGGTGCGTCGAGCTCGGCCCGGCGTGCGCGCAGCGGGTCGAGTGCGGTGTCGACGACGGCGTCACCGAGGATCTCGCGCTGCGCCTCGAGAGCGGCGATGGCGCGGTCGACGGAGGCGATCTCGTCCGGCTGGCCCCCCATGCCTTCACACGCTAGGGCAGCCTCGGGCGTGCAGGCGAGACATTGTCCGAGAGTCGTTGTCGCGAGGGAGACGTGCGGCTACGTTGCTGAGAGTGAGGGCTGCGCGTCTCCTGGAGGTCTGACCATGCGCGTCGAAGCAACCGTGATGTCCCTGTCGTGGATCCCGACGGACTCCCTCAAGGGAGCGCTCAAGGCAGGGATGGACCTGCGCCTCTCCCACTGGGACCAACCGCTTCCCGACCGCGTGGGCGGGATCGAGGACGCGCACGAGCTGGTCCGGCAGGACCGCATCCGGTTCGGCAACGTGCTCTCCGTGTGGGCCGAGCTGGGCGAGGACGGCCGCGTCGTGGACGCCGGCCACCACGACGGCAGCGGTCTGCTGATGGGGGCGACGACGGTGAAGATCGGCAGGATCGGGGCCACCTTCCGGGCCGCGGCCCTCCCGGTGCTCCAGCGAGATCCAGAGCACGTCGACGACGGGTCGGTGCGCTTCGTCCAGACCGTCGGTGGACGCACCGCGATCCCGTTGCCCCGGCCGGTCCCGCACCCGCCGTACGTCCGGTGGCAGGCGCCGCTCGTCTGGACGACGCTCGCCCTGACCGTGCACCCCGACGGCAGCAGCGAGGTCGAGATGAGCGGTGCGAGCGCGTTCCCGCGGCACTGGGTCTACGGCCCCGACGGACGGGTCACCCTGAAGAGCGGGCTGACCGACCAGGCGCGGTGGATGGCGCACTCCTTCGGCGTACGCACCCCATGGGCCGACCACGACCGTGCGGCCCTCGTGGTCGCGGTCGAGAGCGAGCTGGAGCGTCAGCTCTCGACCGACATCATGCAGGGCGGTGAGCATCCGGAGGTCCGCAACCTCGACGAGGGAACGCAGCTCACCCGCCAGGGCGATCCGGGTGACGAGCTCTTCCTCGTGCTCGACGGGGTGGTGCGCGTCGAGGTGGACGGCAGGGCCCTCGCCGAGCTGGGTCCCGGCGCCGTGATCGGCGAGCGGGCCCTGCTCGAGGACGGCATCCGGACCTCCACGGTCACCGCCGTCACCCCGGTGCGGGTCGCGGTGGCCGCCAGCGACCGGATCGACCTCGAGCGCCTCCGCACCCTCGCCGACTCCCACCGGCGCGAGGACCTCGTCGAGGCTGAGTGACCGAGCGGCCCCGGAGTGCTCGGCAGCCGGGCCGGTAGCTGGGGGACTAGTTGCCGACGGGGGAGCGGCGCCGCCTGTGGGTCGCGATCAGCATCTCCTGGAGGTTGCGCATCGGCTGGTCGTCGTGGGAGACGGCCTGGGTCCAGCTGCCGTCGGAGTCGAGCTCCCAGCCGGCCGTGTGCTCGTCGAACGCGAGGTCGAGCAGGCGGGTCACCTCGTCGACCGCGGCGGACGAGGGCAGTCGGACGAGCACCTCGACGCGGCGGTCGAGGTTGCGGTGCATCAGGTCGGCCGAGCCGATCCAGACAGCGGGCTCGCCGCCGTTCTGGAACCACATGATGCGGCTGTGCTCGAGGTAGCGGCCCAGGACCGAACGCACCCGGATGGTCTCGGACAGGCCCTTCACCCCGGGGCGTACGGCGCAGATCCCGCGGATCAGCAGGTCGATCGGCACACCGGCACGGGAGGCGATGTAGAGCTCGTCGATCAGCGCCTCGTCGACGATCGAGTTGGCCTTGATCCGGATCCGCGCGGGGCGGCCGGCGCGATGGTGCTCGATCTCGGCCCTGATCGCCTCGATCAGGCCGCTGCGCACGGAGTCCGGGGCCACCATCAGCTCGGCGTACGACGCGTTGCGCGAGTAGCCGCTCAGGTTGTTGAACAGGTGCGCGACGTCCTCGCCGATCGCCTCGTCGGTGGTGAGCAGCCCGAAGTCCTCGTAGAGCCGGGCGGTCTTCGGGTTGTAGTTGCCGGTGCCGATGTGGGTGTAGCGCCGGATGCCCTCGGGCTCGTCGCGCACCACCATCGCCAGCTTGCAGTGGGTCTTCAGACCGACCAGCCCGTAGACCACGTGGCAGCCGGCGTGCTCGAGCTTGCGGGCCCAGCGGATGTTGGCCTGCTCGTCGAAGCGGGCCTTGATCTCGACGATCACCAGCACCTGCTTGCCGGCCTCGGCCGCGTCGACGAGGGCGTCGATGATCGGGGAGTCACCTGAGGTGCGGTAGAGCGTCTGCTTGATCGCGAGCACGTGCGGGTCGGCGGCCGCCTGCTCGATGAACCGCTGGACCGACGTACTGAACGAGTCGTAGGGGTGGTGCAGGAGTACGTCGGACCGCTGCAGCGCCTTGAACACGTCGACCGGGGAGGCCGACTCGACCGGGGCGAGCCGCGAGTGCGCGGCCGGGCAGGAAGTTCGGGTACTTCAGGTCCTCGCGGTCGAGGTCCGCGATGTCGTGCAGACCGCGGAGGTCGAGCGGGCCCGGGAGCCGGAACACCTCGGCCTCGCTCACGTCGAGCTCGCCGGTGAGCAGCTCGAGCACGTGCTCGTCGATGTTCTCCTGCACCTCGAGCCGCACCGGGGGGCCGAAGCGGCGACGCAGCAGCTCCTTCTCCAGGGCCTTGAGCAGGTTCTCCGCGTCGTCCTCCTCGACCTCGAGGTCCTCGTTGCGGGTGACCCGGAAGGTGTTGACGCTGAGCACCTCCATGCCCGGGAAGAGCCGCTTGAGGTGCTCGCCGATGACGTCCTCCAGCGGCACGAACCGCTGGTTGCCGAGCGCCACGAACCGGCTGAAGATCGGCGGCACCTTGACCCGCGCGAAGTGCTCCTTGTCGGTCTTGGGGTTGCGCACGAGCACGGCCAGGTTGAGCGAGAGCCCGGAGATGTAGGGGAACGGGTGGGCCGGGTCGACGGCCAGCGGCGTCAGCACCGGGAAGATGCGCTCCTTGAACAGGCGCTTGCAGTACTTCTGCTCGTCGCGGTCCAGGTCGTCCCACCGGACCAGCTCGATGTGCTCGTCCTTCAGGGCCGGGATGATCTCCTCGGAGAACACCTGGGCGTGCCGGGACATCAGGCTGGCGGTGGTCTCCCAGATCTGGTCCAGCACCTCGCGCGGCATCAGCCCGGAGGCGGCGCGTACGGCGACCCCGGCGGCGATGCGGCGCTTGAGGCCGGCGACCCGGACCATGAAGAACTCGTCGAGGTTGCTGGCGAAGATCGCCAGGAACCGCGCGCGCTCCAGCAGCGGCAGGCTCTGGTCCTCGGCGAGCTCGAGCACGCGCTGGTTGAACCGCAGCCAGGACAGCTCGCGGTCCAGGAAGCGGTCTGCGAACTCCCCGGGGGCGAAGTCGATGTCGTCCGGGTCGTAGGGCGGGTCCACGTCGAAGATGTCGGCGGGTACGACGCGCAGGCTCGGGTCGAGCGGGCCCTCGTCGGCCGCGGGGGTGGCCTGCTGGAAGCTGTCAGAGGACATGGGGGCAGTCTGACACCGCCGGGTGAACAGCGGGTGTCGTACCTTGTGGCTCGTGCCAGACCTTCCCGCCCGCATCCAGGCTCTCGCCATCAAGCTGGTCCTCGGGCTTCCGACCCAGGTGCAGCGCAAGGCCATCGGCCGCCCGAAGGTGATCGGCGGGCAGGCCCTGTCCACGGAGATCCAGCTGCTGCTGCTCGCCAAGAGGATCGCCCGCATCCCGGCCGCGGAGGCACTGCCCCTCGCCGAGGCGCGCGTCGAGCTCAGACGGCAACAGCTCGTGGTCGGTGGCCGTCAGCCGATCGGCGCGGTGCGCGATCTCCAGGTCGACGGCGCCGAGGGCCCGCTGCGCGCGCGGCTCTACACGCCGACCGAGCGCCTCGGCGCCGACGCCTCGCCGACCATGTTGTTCATCCATGGCGGCGGCTGGATCTACGGCGACCTCGAGAGCCACGATCCTGTCTGCCGGTTCCTCGCGGAGGAGTCCGGCGTCCAGGTGCTGTCCGTCGACTACCGGCTGGCGCCGGAGCACAGGTTCCCGGCCGCCGTGGAGGACTGCAACGCGGCGTACCGCTGGCTGGTGCAGCACGCCGACGAGGTCAACGCCGACCCCGCCCGGCTCGCGGTCGGCGGCGACTCGGCCGGTGGCGCGCTGTCCGCCTCGACCGCTGTCCGGGCGGCCGAGAACGACCTGCCGCTCGCCTTCCAGCTGTTGATCTACCCCGGAACGGACTGGGTGGAGCGCACCGAGAGCCGGCGGCTCTTCAGCCAGGGCCTCGTCCTCACGGACCTGTTCATGGACACCGCCGAGGAGGCGTACTTCGCTCCGGGGGCCGACAAGTCCGTCCCCGACGCCTCCGCACTGCGCCGGGTGGACTTCCCGGAGAAGCTCGCGCCGGCGTACGTCGTCACGGCCGGGCTCGACCCCCTCCGCGACGAGGGCGAGGCCTACGCGCGCCTGCTCGAGAAGCAGGGCTTCGAGGTCGAGCTGAAGCGCTACCCCTCGATGATCCACGGCTTCCTGCACCTCGTCGGCGTCGGCCGCGAGGCGCGGGGCTACAACCGGGAGATCGCCCAGCGGTTGCGGCGGGCGCTGGCCTGAGGGCCCTCCGGGCCCAACAATTGTTGGGTTGGGACGTGCGGATCGCCCGTTTCGACGTTCCGATCCCACATTTGTATATCCAGGCCGCGCTGGTCGGGCAGCGGTCGCGCCGGGCCCAACAATTGTTGGGTTGGGACGTGCGGATCGCCCGTTTCGACGTTCCGATCCCACATTTGTAGACCCAGGCCGCGCTGGTCGAGCAGCGGTCGCGCCGGGCCCAACAATTGTTGGGTTGGGACGTCTAGATCGTCGTCGGGGACGTCCCGATCCAACATTTGTGGAGCGGGCGCGGCAAGACGACCCGCCCGACCGGCAGATCCCGCCTCAGGACCCCCCGAGCCCCCCAGAAGTCCCGCGGTACTGCACCTCGGTCCGCTCCACCTCGAAGCCCTGGCCGGTGTAGACGGCGATCGCGGGGTCGTTGTCGCCGTCGACGTAGAGCAGCACCGACCCCAGGCCGACATCCCGCAGGTGCTGCAGGCCGACGCCGGTGAGGACGGTGCCGAGTCCGCGGCCGGCTGCCTTGGGGTTGACCGCGACCACATAGACCTCGCCGTACGCCGGGTCCTCGTCGCGGTGCTCCTTGGTCCAGTGGAAGCCGAGGAGGGGCGGGTCGTCCGGACCCGGATCGGAGGGTACGGCGAGGAACAGGCCCGCCGGGTCGAACCAGGACTCGCTGGTGCGCTCGCGGAAGTCCTCGATGGTCATGTGGCCCTGCTCGGGGTGGTGGGCGAAGGCGTGTGCGTTCACGTCGAGCAGCGCCTGCGCATCGTCGGGCTCGAAGGTGCGCACGGTGACGCCCTCCGGGACGACCACGTCCTCCAGGGGCGAGGACAGGGACCTGCGCATGATCACCAGCTCGCGCTCGCGAGGGATCGAGAACAGCTCCGCGATCCGGGCAGCCCCGGGGTGGTCGCCGTGCGACCAGGCATCGACCTTCCGGCCGGCGGGTGCGGCGGCGGCTGCGAGCGCGGTGCCGACTCCCCGCCGACGGGACTCGGGGTGCACCGCGAGGTCGAGGACGTCGCCGTGGCGCAGGGCGAACCCGCCCGGCCCGGTGGTCGAGCCCGTCGAGACCCACAGGTCGGCGTCGCGGAGCCCGCGGTTCTTCAGCTGCAGCAGCGCTTGCTCGTTCAGCGTGATCGCCCCGTCGTTCGCGGTCGACGCGCGGGCGATGCGGCGTACTTCGGCGGCCGGGCCCTCCTCGCTGGACCAGTCGAACTCGTCCGGGCTGACCTGAACAATCTGAACCATGTCAGGAGACTAGATGACCGGCGCGCCCGCCATGTCTGCCGCCTTGTCCCGCGGGGGCAGCACGAACCGGTAGCCCACGTTGCGCACCGTGCCGATCAGCGCCTCGTTGTCGGTGCCGAGCTTGGCGCGCAGCCGACGCACGTGCACGTCCACGGTGCGGGTGCCGCCGAAGTAGTCATAGCCCCACACCTCCTGCAGCAGCTGGTCGCGCGTGAACACCCGGCCGGGGTGCTGGGCGAGGTACTTCAGCAGCTCGAACTCCTTGAAGGTGAGGTCGAGCACGCGGCCACCGAGCTTGGCGGTGTACGTCACGTCATCGACCACCACCTCGCCGGAGCGGATGATGTGCGACTCGGGATCCGACTTGTCGTTGCGCGCGGCGAACTTGCCGATCGCGACCCGGATGCGGGCGTCGATCTCCGCCGGACCGGCGGTCTCCAGGATCACCTCGTCCATGCCCCAGTCGGCGGCGACGACGGCGAGGCCGCCCTCGGTGACGATCAGGATCACCGGCTGGTCCGAACCGGTGGTCCGGATCAGCCGGCACAGGTCGCGCGACTGGGCCAGCTCACGGCGCCCGTCGATCAGCAGCAGGTCGTGGTCGGGAGCCTCGAGCAGGGCACTTCCCTCGGCGGGGAGAATCTTCACCTGGTGCGTGAGGAGGGCGAGCCCGGGCAGCACCTCGGCCGAGGCCTGCAGCGCGCGAGTGAGTAGGAGAACGGTGCTCATGGCACCTCCTGGTGAGTGCCTTGCATCGATCGGTGGGTCATCTACGCTGATGAACTTCCCCACCACAGATGAGCAAGGATATCGAACGTGGCGACCACGAATGACCGCGAGCCCGATATCGGACGCGTGACTCTCCGATATTGGGCTTCCGCGCGCGCCGCCGCGGGGACCGACTCCGAGACCCTCGACGTGTCCGGACCCGTCTCGCTGGCCGAGCTGGTGGCCAGGGTGCGTGACGCGCACGACTCCCGCCGCTTCTCCGACGTCCTGGCCTGCTGCTCGATGATGGTCGGCGATCGCCCCGTGACGACGGACGACCCGCACTCGGTGATGGTGCAGCCGGGGGCGACGGTCGAGTTCCTGCCGCCCTTCGCGGGGGGTTGAGCGTCAACGACCGAGCGAGGTCGGCGGTCGCTGCTGCCCGCCCGTCTCATGAGGTCGAGGGTCCGTTTTCTCCGATCGATGCTTCGCGTCTACGCTCGTGTGGTCTGACCGAGTGGCCGGAGTACGTCGCTCTCGATCCCGCGGAGCTCAAGCCCATGGTCGCGGAGCCCCGGGTGCTCGACGGTCGCAACTGCCTGGACTCCAGTCACTGGCGAGCAGCCGGCTGGACCTACCGCGCCCTCGGCAGACGCGACCCCACGCCCAGCTGACGATGGGGGACCTACCGATCCGGCCTCGTGGGCGGGGAAGCCTTTCGGCGATCCGGGCGTTGACCCTCACGTGAATATGGGTGCCTGGGTTCTCGTCGTCGCTGTCGCAGCCGCGCTCGCCTTCGGGCTGTTCCGCGCCATGACGGACGGCCGCTTCCGCGGGACCCACCAGGTCCACGGCGCCGAGGCAGCGTCGCCGGAGGTGGCACCGACCGAGTCCTCGGTGCTCGTGGACACGCCTTGGGCCGACCAGCTCGGCGAGCGTGCGACGCTGCTCCAGTTCTCCTCGGCGTTCTGCGCTCCCTGCCGCGCGACGCGCAGGATCCTCGACGACATCGCGTCGACCACGCCGGGCGTCGTACACATCGAGGTCGACGCGGAGCACCACCTCGATGTCGTACGACGACTCGGGATCCTGCGAACCCCCACGACACTCGTGCTCGCCGCAACAGGACTCGAGGTCACCCGCGCGACCGGGGCGCCCACCAAGCAGCAGGTCCTGACTGCGCTGGGCCGAGCCGCCGGCTGAGCAGGTCGACCCAACGGTCTAGCGTCCCAGGAAGCGCTTCATCTCCTCGACGTCGGCGTCGACCATCAGCCGGGCCAGGTCGAGGGCGGTCGTGTGCGCCTTCCAGCCGAGCTCGCGGTGAGCCTTGGAGGCGTCGCCGATCAGCGCGTTCACCTCGGAGGGGCGGGTGAAGCTCTCGTCGAAGCGGACGTGGTCCTCCCAGTTCAGCCCGACGTGCGCGAACGCCGCTGCGCAGAACTCGCGCACCGTGTGACCCTCGCCCGTCGCCATCACGAAGTCGTCCGGCTCGTCCTGCTGCAGCATCTTCCACATGCCTTCGACGTACTCCGGGGCGTAGCCCCAGTCGCGGACCGCGTCGAGGTTGCCGAGTGTGACGTACTTCTCGACGCCGGCGTCGATGGCCGCGGCAGCCTTGGTGATCTTGCGGGTCACGAAGTTCTCGCCGCGCCGCGGCGACTCGTGGTTGAACAGGATCCCCGAGACGGCGAACAGGCCGTAGGCCTCCCGGTAGTTGACCGTCACCCAGTGGGCCTGGAGCTTCGAGGAGCCGTACGGCGATCGCGGGTGGAACTTGGAGTCCTCGTTCTGTGGCGGCGGTGTCGCACCGAACATCTCCGAGGTCGACGCCTGGTAGAAGCGGCAGTCCAACCCGGCGGCCCGGATCGCCTCGAGCAGGCGCAGGTTGCCGATCGCGTTGGTCGAGGCGGTGTAGTCGGGCATGTCGAAGGAGACCTTGACGTGGCTCATCGCGCCGAGGTTGTAGACCTCGTCGGGCTCGATGCTGCGGACCAGGTTGACCAGGCTGGTCCCGTCCGTCAGGTCGCCGTAGTGCAGGGTCAGGCGCTCGTGGTGGTGCAGGTGGTCGATCCGGGAGCGGTTCAGCGTCGAGGAGCGGCGGACGAGGCCGTGGACGTCGTACCCCTTGCCCAGGAGGAACTCGGCGAGGTAGGAACCGTCCTGGCCGGTCACGCCGGTGATGAACGCTGTTTTCACCTGCGGAGCGTAGCCCGTCCAAAATGTGGATGGTGTGACCGAATGGTGAGACGCACTTTTCGGCGACGGCTCGGCACTGCCTACGCTGGGCTCCATGATCTCGACCATGTTGACCAAGCGCCGGGCAGTGGACAACTGCCGCATGCGCTCGTCACTGTGTCGAATGTCCTGACCGGCCGCCCCGCGACCCTCCTCTCGAGCCTGACCACCCAGGTCAAGTGAGCCTCGAGAACGGACTCGTTCCGCGCTGCGCCCGGAACCTCTCCCGCCCGTCGGTGGCGGGACGCCCTCAGGACATTCAGGAGACCCATGACCATCCAGGAACCAAGGCAGATCGACCCGCGCGGACCGCAGTTCAACGCGGTCCTCACCAGCGTCGTGCTCGCCGTGACGCTGCTCAGCGCGCCTGAGACGGCAGGCATCGTCCTGCTCGCCATCCAGGCCGCGTTGTTCGCGACCGCCGTGGCCTTCGGGGTCCAGCGCACCCCGGCGGCGTACCTCTTCCGGACGTTCGTCCGGCCCCGGCTCTCGGCCCCGGCGCATCTCGAGGACCCCCAGCCGCCGAGGTTCGCCCAGGCCGTCGGCCTGGTCTTCGCGCTGGTCGCGCTGACCGGCTACCTCGCCGGCGCCCCACTCCTGGGAGCGGTCGCGACCGGCTTCGCCCTGGCGGCTGCACTTCTGAACGCGGTCTTCGGGTTCTGCCTGGGCTGCGAGGTCTATCTGCTCATCCGCCGGGTCGCGCCCGCCCGGGCTGTGTCCGCTCCTGGGCTCTCGTTCACGAACACCACCATCACCGCAGCACCGTCGGTTGGCACACCAGCCGATGACTCCAAGGAAGAAGAGGCATTCGCATGAGCCGGGAAACCGCACTGGTCACCGCCGACTGGGTCGAGGAGCACCTCGACGACCCCAGCATCGTGCTGGTCGAGGTCGACGAGGACACCACGTCCTACGACAAGGGCCACATCCGTGGCGCCATCAAGCTCGACTGGACCACCGACCTGCAGGACCAGGTCCGTCGTGACTTCGTCAGCAAGCAGCAGTTCGAGGAGCTCCTCTCCTCGCGCGGCGTCGGCAACGACCACACCGTCGTGCTCTACGGCGGCAACAACAACTGGTTCGCGGCCTACGCCTACTGGTACTTCACGCTCTACGGCCACCAGGACGTCAAGCTGATGGACGGCGGCCGCAAGAAGTGGGAGCTCGACAGCCGTGAGCTGACCGACGAGCTGCCCGAGCGGGAGACCACGAGCTACACCGCCCAGGAGCAGGACACCTCGATCCGCGCGTTCCGGGACGAGACCGTGGCAGCGATCGGGGTCAAGAACCTGATCGACGTCCGCAGCCCCGACGAGTACGCCGGCCGCCTCCTCGCCCCGGCCCACCTCCCGCAGGAGCAGGCCCAGCGCGCCGGTCACGTGCCGACCTCGCTGAACGTGCCGTGGAGCAAGAACTGCAACGACGACGGCACCTTCAAGTCCGAAGCGGACCTGAAGGCGCTCTACGAGGAGGTCGGCATCGACAACGGCAAGGAGACCATCGCCCTGTGCCGCATCGGCGAGCGGTCCTCGCTGACCTGGTTCGTGCTCAAGCAGCTGCTCGGCCACGAGAACGTCAAGAACTACGACGGCTCCTGGACCGAGTACGGCTCCCTGGTCGGCGTGCCGGTGGCCCTCGGCGACGAGCCTGGTGAGGCCTGATGTGCGGCGCGACCGAGGGCGGCCTCTCGCTGGACGGCATCGACGTCAAGAAGGAGGCCATCATCCAGGGCCAGGTCGTCCGTGCCGGCTCCGCTGGGCAGAGCGACCCCGTCGGCAACGCCTACGTCCGTCTGCTCGACCGGACCGGTGAGTTCACCGCCGAGGTCCCCACCTCGGCGACCGGCCACTTCCGGTTCTTCGCCGGCCCCGGTGACTGGACGCTGCGCACGCTGGCGCCGAAGACCGAGCCCGTGGACACGGCGGTGCACGCCGAGATCGGCGCGATCCGCGAGGTCGCCGTACAGGTCTGAGCTGTGCGCAGATCACGATTCGACCCCCTGTCCGGTCACCGGGCGGGGGGTCGGGCTGTTCCTGAGTAACCTCGATTCCGTGTCCGGACCGACGACCCCGAGCACTCCGCCGCCGGAGGTGCCGGAGGAGTTCGCCGCTGCCTACCGGGCCGCCTACGAGCAGGCGCTCGCGGCACAGACCGACTGGCCCCAGCATCGCGAGTACCCCGAGGAACCCGCCGAGGCCGACACCAGCGGCACCGGCACGAGCGACACGGCACGAGCGACGAGGGGGCCGAGCCGGACCTGCCCCTGCGCCGGGGGCCGCTGCGGGTGGGCACGCACCGGGTCGAGGAGGAGTACGACGACGAGGCACCGACCTGGTTCGAACGGGTCCGCGACTCCCAGTGGTTCGTCCCACTGCTGCTGGCCCTGCTCGCCAGCCTGCTGATCCTCGGGGCGTACGCCGTCGGGCGGCGCTTCGCGGACCGGATGAACACCGGGGAGCCCGACGCGGAGCCCAGTCTCGTGATCGGGGGCGGCGGGACCAAGGCGGGTGAGCAGAAGGTGACCAACCAGAAGCCGGGCAAGGGTGCGTGGGCCGGCGACGTCGTACGCCTCAGCGGGGTCAAGGCGACGGCCGGGTGCACCTCGAAGTCGGGGGTGGACGCGCGCGGCGAGACGGTGGCCTACGACGCGGGCAACCTCACCGACGGTGTCAGCGACACCACCTGGCGCTGCAACGGTTCGGCCGTCGGCGAGCGGATCACGCTCGACCTGGGCCGGGCGACGGCGGTCGGCCAGGTGGGTCTGGTCCCCGGCTATGCCAAGACCGACGAGCAGAGCAAGGCCGACCGCTTCGCCGAGAACAACCGGATCACGCGGGTGCGCTGGACCATCGGCGACCTCGAGATCGTGCAGAAGTTCAGCGGCAGACCGGACGACCGCAGCCTGCAGCTGGTCCGGGTGCCGAGGACCACCGCGGAGACGATCGAGCTCAAGATCCTGGCCGTGGCGAAGGGGCCGCGGGACACCACGGCGATCAGCGAGATCCGGGTCGGGCGGGCCGGGTCCTAGGTCTCAGCCCGGTGGAGTCTCCAGGACCATGGTGACCGGCCCGTCGTTGGCCAGCTCGACCGTCATGTCGGCGCCGAAGACCCCCCGCTCGACGTGCGTGCCGAGCCCCTCGAGGCCTTCGCAGACCGCGACGTAGATCGGCTCCGACACCTCGCCCGGAGCAGCGGCCTGCCACGTGGGACGTCGGCCCTTCCGGGCCTCGCCGTACAGCGTGAACTGGCTGATCACCAGCACCGGGGCACCGAGGTCGGCGACCGACCTCTCCTCGCGCATGATGCGCAGGTCGCGGATCTTGCGGATCATCCAGGCGACCTGGTCGGGGCCGTCGTCGTGCGTCACGCCGAGGAGTACGACGAGCCCGGGCCGGTCGAGTCGCCCGACCACTTCGCCGTCGACGGTGACGGAGGCTGAGGTGGCCCGCTGGAGGACGGCACGCATGAGCCAGAGGATAGGGCTGACCGGTAGGTTCTCCGAGCATGGGAGACCTGCTCATCACCGTGGCGCCGACGGGTGCCGAGACCGCCAAGGCCGACTGCCCGCAGCTGCCGACGACGCTGGAGGAGCTGGTGGACACAGCCAGGCGCTGTGAGGCCGCCGGAGCCGCGATGGTGCACGTGCACATCCGCGACGGCGAGCACCGGCCGACCCTCGACCAGGGCCGGCTCAACGACACCGTGGCCGCGCTGAGGTCGGAGACCTCGCTCGTCGTACAGCTCTCCACGGGGGGCTCGGTGCACGACCCGCTGACCGATCGGCTGCAGGTGCTCGACGCCGCGCCCGACTCGTGCAGCCTGACGATGGGCACCACCAACTTCGGCGACGACGTGTTCATGAACCCGTGGCCGTTCGTCCGCGAGCTCTACCAGCTCAGCCAGGAGCGCGGCGTCGTGCCGGAGTTCGAGCTCTTCGACCTCGGGCAGGTCGCCGCCCTGCACCGGCTGCTCGATCTGCACGGCCTGCCCTACGGCGGCAAGGTGCACGTCGACCTGGTCATGGGAGTCCCGGGTGGCATGCCGGGGACCGCCGATGCACTGGTCGCGGCGGTGGCGGCGCTGCCGGCGCAGACCACGAGCTGGTCGGCGACCGGCATCGGGCGCTCGACGCTGGCCGTCGGGCTGGCCACCCTGTCCAAGGGCGGGCACCTGCGCGTCGGCATGGAGGACGTGCTGACCCTGGCCCGCGGCGTACCCGTCGAGCACAACGAGCAGCTGGTCTCGCGGGCCGTGGAGATGGGGCGCCTCGCCCAGCGGACCCCGATGACCCCCGCCGAGGCGCGCGAGCTGCTCGGGCTGGCCGCCTGACCGCTCGTCAGTCCCTACGCTTCATCCGTGGACGATCTCCAACGACAGCCCAGGGACGATGACCGCGACCCACTCGTGGACCGGATCGGTCGGGCGCACGCCGAGGGTCGCATCGGGACGGCGGACCGCGACATCCGCCTCGCCAACGTGCGGTCGGCGCAGAGCATGGCCGAGCTGGACCTGATCGGTCGCGAGCTGGACCAGCTCGATGCGACCGCCCCGTTCAGCAGGTTCGAGCCTCCGGCCGGTGGTGGCGACCACGGGCAGGCGGTGAGCATCTCCGGGCGGGCCCTCGCGATCGCCTTCGCCGTCATCCTCGCGATCGCGCTGGTGGTCGGCGGTGTGGTCTTCGTCAGCGCACGTGACTCCCAGAGCGGCGACGCGGCTCCCGCGGACACCTCGGGGAACGGCCAGGTCGACAAGGATCCCGAGGTGGCGGATCCGGGTGACCGGGAGCCGGACCCACCTGCCGAGGTGGCACCACCGCCGGGCCCGACGTACGCCCTCACCGGCGCCGGCATCCGCGGCTTCCTGACGACCTATGAGAAGCGGTTCGGGACGACCAGGGTGGTGGACCTGACGTTGTACGGCGACTACGCCATCGTGAACGTCCCCGTGCCGGGCAAGGCACGGCAGAGTGGCTGGCTGTTCCGTGACAACACGTGGACCCCCTTCGGCGGGGTCCGGGCCGTCTTCCCCGGGTCGCAGATCGTCGACACCAGACAGCTCGCCATCCAGCCCCTGTTGCGCAACATCAAGCGAGCCCGGGCCACCCTGAACGTGGAGGAGCCGACACAGACCTACGTGATCGTGCGCTTCATCCGCCAGGCCGACGACGTGCCCAGCGTGGACATCCACGTGGCCAACGAGTTCCGCGAGTCCGGCTACCTCGCCACGACCCTCGGTGGCACGGTCGAGCGCGCCTACCCCTACGCCAGCTGAGCGCCCCAGGGACGATCGGTGGAGATTCACCGGCACCAGGCGCCGGAGATCATCCAGCGATCGACCAGCTGGGGTGCACAACCTGCGTGCCCCGGCTCCTGTCCACAACCTGGCGAACGCACGTGAGCTGACGAAGCCGAACCGGAGACCATCCACGGGTGGATCTCGTGACCATCGTGGACAGGCAGCACGGCGTCATCTCCCGGCGCCAGGTACTCGGCGCACATGGTGACGACAACCTCATCGAGCGGATGATGCGCCGCAACGAGTGGAGGTCGATCCATCCCGGCGTCTACGTCTCCACACCGGCCAGCCCAGCGGCCAGCAGCTGCGCATGGCCGCGGTCCTCTACGCCTGGCCGTCCGCGTTGGCGGGGGAGTCCGCGCTGGTGGAGCACGGCGCACGGAATGTGGAGGAGAGCGAGATCCGAGTGGCCATCGACGAGAGCCGCAGGGTGCTCGCCCCCGCAGGCGTGAGCGTGGTGCGGCTCAGGGAATTCGACGAACGGGTGATGTGGCACCGCATCCCGCCCCGGCTGCGTCTGGAGGACGCGGCGCTCGATGCGGCCTCGCGGACCTGGGTTCGCCGCGGAGAGGCGGGCGCGGTGGCGATGCTGAGCGACGTCTGCCAACAACGGCTCACCACGCCCTCACGGCTGATGGCCGAGCTCGAGCCTGCACCCTCGCCTGGCCGGCCGGCGGTTTCTCCGCGCAGTTCTGCTGGATGTGGAGACCGGAGCCTTCTCGCTGCTCGAGCATCGCTACCTCAGCAAGGTCGAACGTCCGCACGGGTTGCCCCGGGGGAAGCGACAGGGGCGGTTCGCGGGAGTGGCGCGGTCCGGCTATCGCGACGTGAGCTATGAACGCCAAGGAGTGTTGATCGAGCTCGACGGCCGGCTCGGTCACGAGTTCGCCGTGGATCAGTGGGCGGATCTGGAGCGGGACCTCGTGGCCGCGACCGATGACCTGATGACCGCCCGGCTCGGCTGGGGTGCCGTGGCCGAGCCGTGCCGACTGGCCCGGATGGTGGGTCGGCTGCTGCAAGCGCGCGGCTGGGGCGGTCACGTCGCCTGGTGCCCTGCCTGTCGTGGCATCAGTGGAGATTCGCCGGCACCAGGCGCCGGAGATCATCCAGCGATCGGCGTACGACGGACCCGCGGCTAGTAGACCAGGGCCTGGACGCCCTCGCCGAGGATCTGCTCGGTGAAGACGGCGGAGCCGGCGATCTGGGTGCCCTTGATCAGGTCGCCCTGGACGAGTCCGCGGCGGGCCGCGCACTGGCTGCAGACGGTGAGGGTGCCGTGCGCGAGGACGAGGTCGCGGAGCTCGTCGAGGGGGGTGGCCAGGTCGAGGGTGAAGGCCTCGGCGTTCCCGGGTACGCCGAAGTACGCCGCGTCCCCGGTCAACCACAACGAGACCGTCGCTCCGGTGGCGACACCGGCTGCGGCGACCGTGAACGCCTGGTTGGCCCGCTCCGGCTCGTCGGCGCCGGCAGTGCACTTGATCACAAGAGATCGCATGATTCGACCCTAGACTCCGAACCATGGAAGCCTTCTTCGTCGTGGTCCTCGCGGCCGCCATCCTCGGCGTCGGACTCGTCGCGCTGATGGCACTGCGGCGGCTGCGGGCGAAGATGAACCCCACCGACCAGGAGCCCTGAACCCGATGCCCTTCGAGATCCCCGAGAACATCCACCCCAACTGTGCACGGCTGGCGTGGCTGATCGGCACCTGGGCGGGCAACGGGCACGGCGAGTACCCGACGATCGAGCCCTTCCAGTTCGGCCAGGAGCTGATCTTCCAGCAGGACGGCCGCCCGTTCATCCACTACGTCAGCCGGGCCTGGATCGTCGACGACGAGGGCAACCACGTGCGCGAGGCCGCCCAGGAGACCGGGTTCATCCGGCCGCAGGAGGACGGCACCCTGGAGGTGCTGCTCGCGCACAACACCGGCTTCGTGGAGACCTGGCACGGCGAGCTGCATCCCGACCAGCCGCGGTTCGAGATCGCCACCGATGCCGTCGTACGCACCGCCACCGCCAAGGAGTACACCGCCGGCAAGCGTCTCTACGGCTATGTCAACGGCGACCTGCTCTACGCCTACGACATGGCGGCCATGGGGCAGCCGCTGCAGCCGCACACGCACGCCCAGCTCAAGCGGCAGTAGCCATGAACGACTGGCAGGAGCGACTGCGCGCGAGCGGGCACCGGCTGACCCCGCAACGCGAGCTCGTCCTCGCCGCGGTGGAGAAGCTGGGACACGCCACCCCCGACGAGGTGTACGCCGAGGTGCGCACCCACTCCGAGCTGATCAACCTCTCGACGGTCTACCGGACCCTGGAGCTGCTCAACGAGCTCGACCTGATCCGGCACGCGCACCTGAGCGACCGGGCGCCGACCTACCACTCAGCGCGGGGGCACGAGCACGCCCACCTGGTCTGTCGCGACTGCGGGCGGGTGATCAGCATCGGCCGCCCCGAGATGGAGGCTGCGCTGGAGGCGCTTGCCGGAAAGCGGGGCTTCGAGCCTGACTACGGGCACCTGAGCGTCTTCGGGACGTGCGCCGACTGCGGGGCCGGTCGTTAGGCTCTTCCGGTGACACATCGGCGGCGCTTCGTGCTGGCCGTGCTTGCCATGACGGTCTTCGCGGCCGTCATGGTGGCTGGTCACCACCCCTGGGACGGGCCCGAGCTGTTCGCGATCTCGGAGACCCACGGAGTGAACCTGGGGGACCTCCCGGTCGTCGCGGTGTGGGTTGCCGGCTCAGGGTTGTCCTGGAGGTTGTGGAGGCGTGAGAGAGAATGAGGGCGTGACCGACCCGACGAGCCCGCCCCCCAGCCCCCTGCCCAGCCCCCTGCTCAGCCTTCCCGGCGCGGTGAGCGGGGACGGCATCGATGCTCCGGTCGCCGCGCACTACGGCTCGTTCAACGGCGAGCAGCGCACTCTCGCTGCCGGCGACGGGTTCGTCGACCTCTCCCACCGCGGCGTGATCCGGGTCAGCGGACCCGATCGGCTGACGTGGCTGCACTCGCTGACCACCCAGCACCTCGAGTCCCTGCCGCCCGGCGTACCCACCGCCGCCCTGGTGCTGTCGCCCAACGGCCACGTCGAGCACGCGATGTACGGCGTCGACGACGGCGAGGCGTTCACCGCCCACGTCGAGCCCGGCGAGGCGCCGCCACTGGTCGCGTGGCTGGACCGGATGCGGTTCATGATGCGGGTCGAGGTCGAGGACCTCACCGACACGCTCGCCGTGGCCTGGCGATCCGTCGTGCCCGCTGCCGATGCCGGCGAGTCCATGACCGCCGGGAAGTACGACGTCTTCGACCGTTCCGAGCTCCAGGCCTATGCCGAGGCGGCCGGGCCGGCCTGCGGCATGTGGGCGTTCGAGGCGCTGCGGATCGCTCGCGGCGAGCCACGGTTCGGGCAGGACACCGACCACCGGACCATCCCCAACGAGGTCGGCTGGATCCCGTCCGCCGTACACCTCGACAAGGGCTGCTACCGCGGCCAGGAGACCGTCGCGCGGGTGCACACCCTCGGGCGTCCTCCGCGGCGGCTCACGCTGCTGCACCTCGACGGCTCGGCGAACCGGCTGCCGACCCGCGGTGCTCCGGTTCTCAACGCCGAGGGCAAGGAGGTCGGCTTCGTCGGCAGCTCGGCCCGACACCACGAGTACGGCCCGATCGCGCTCGCGCTGCTCAAGCGCAACGTGCCGGTCGACGCCCCGCTCGAGACCGACGGCCTGCCGGCCATGCAGGAGATCGTGGTCGACCCCGAGGTCGGCCTGCACGTCCGCCCGCTGCGCTGAAACCCGCTTGGCCGAGACGGCTGATGGGTGGAGACTGAGCCGTGCCCTCCACGAACCAGTGGATCGCCTTCCTCGTGGCGTCGATCCTCTTCATCCAGGTCCCCGGACCGAGCCTGCTGTTCACGATCGGTCGCGCGCTGACCGTGGGCCGCCGGGATGCGCTGCTCTCGGTCGCCGGCAACGGGATCGGGATCACCCTCCAGGTGCTCCTGATCGCGGTCGGGCTCGATGCGGTCGTGACGACCAGCGTCGCGGCGTACACCGTGGTCAAGGTGGTCGGTGCGACCTACGTGATCTGGCTCGGGATCCAGGCGATCCGGCACCGGGCCGACGCGCGCCGGGCGATGAACACCCCGCCGAGTCGCGCGGGTCGCGGCAAGGCGCTGCGCACCGGCTTCATCGTCGGCGTGACCAACCCCAAGACGCTGGTCTTCTTCGTCGCGTTCCTGCCGCAGTTCGTGGCTGCGGAGGCGGGTCACGTCGGGTTGCAGATGAGCCTCCTCGGTCTGGCGTTCGGTGTGCTGGCGATCTGCTCGGACACGATCTGGGCGCTGGCCGCCTCCAAGGCCCGCGACTGGTTCGCCCGCGAGCCGCGCAGGCTGGACCGGCTCGGTGCGGGCGGCGGCGCGATGATGGTCGGCCTCGGCGCCACCATGCTCACCCAGGAGTGAGCCTCGGTGAACTGACAGTCGCTACGGACACCTTCGTAGCCAGGATCCGCGTGGCCAGCATGCGGCTCCGTGGGTGGTGTCGTCGCGCCACTCGTGGAACCTTGGGCACGGCTGCCGATCGGGCGGCATTCGCTGATCGAGGAGGGGACGATGCTACGAACGCTCGCCAGGGGTGCCAGCCGGGTGGTGGAGAGGTGGATCCCCGGGTCCTTCGTCTTCGCGGTCGTCCTGACCCTGGTCGTCGCCGTGATGGCCCTGACGATGACCGACATCGGTCCCAAGGGGCTGGTCCTGGCCTGGGGCGACGGACTGTCCGGGCTGCTCGCCTTCATGTCGCAGATCGGTCTGGTTCTGCTGCTGGGCTACACGCTGGCGAACCTGCCACCGGTGCGTCGACTGCTGGCCGTGGTGGCCCGGGTCCCGCGCACGCCGGGCCAGGCCTACGCCTTCCTGGTGCTGGTGGCCGGGCTCGCCTCGCTGCTCAGCTTCGGTCTGGGCCTGATCATCGGCGGGGTGATGGCCGTCGAGCTCGCCCGGCAGTTCCGCGACCGTGGCCTGAAGCTGCACTACCCGCTGCTGGTCGCGGCCGGGTACAGCGGCTTCGTGGTCTGGCACATGGGGTACTCCGGGTCGGGCCCGCTGAACGCGGCGACCGAGGGCGGCGTCTACGACACGGTCCTGGAGCGCGACCTGGTGCCGGTCTCGGAGACCATCTTCGCGCCCTGGAACCTGATCGCCATCGTGGTGGTGCTCGCCAGCCTGGCCGTGGCCCTGCCGCTGATGGCACCGCGGGGTGACGATGCCCTGCGCGAGGCGCCCCCGGAGGCGCTGGCAGAAGAGCGGGACTTCGAGGCGTCCGACGACGCCGAGGGATCGCCGGCCGACTGGCTCGAGCGCTCGCGGTTGGTGACGCTCGTGCTCGGCCTGTTGCTCGGTCTCTACCTCGTGGTGCACTTCCTCGACGCGGGCTTCGACCTGACCCTGGACATCGTCAACTGGAGCTTCCTGTGCCTGGTGCTGCTGATCGTGGGCAACGCGCGCGATCTGGCCGCTCTGGTGGCACGTGGTGGTCGCACGGTCGGCGAGGTGCTGCTGCAGTATCCCCTCTACGCGGGCATCGCGGCGATGATGAGCGTCAGCGGACTGGTGGAGCTGCTCAGCGATGCCGTCGTCGATGCGGCCTCGACCCGGACCCTGGGCGTCTTCGCCTTCCTGGCTGCTGGACTCCTCAACGTGTTCATCCCCTCGGGCGGTGGCCAGTTCGCGGTCCAGGCCCCCATCTTCAGCGGTGCCGCTGACACCCTCGGAGTCGACCAGTCGGTGGTGATCATGGCGATCGCCTACGGCGACCAGTGGACCAACATGATCCAGCCGTTCTGGGCGGTGCCCCTGCTCGCGGTCGCGGGGCTGAAAGTCCGCGACATCCTGGGCTACACCAGCATCGTGCTGGTGATCACAGGGGTCATCTTCGCGACCACGTTGCTGATCGTGGGCGCCGGCTAGTCTTCGCGCGCCCTCGGCCCAGCCACCGCTTCGCGTTGTTCTCGCGTTAGGATCGCGCGACCATCAAACGACCTGGACGGAGACCCGGTGGCCCTGGAGTCAGAAGAGCGCCCATGGGGCTCGTGGCACGTGATCGACGTCGCCGACGGCTACAAGATCAAGCGCATCCACGTGAACCCTGGCGCACGCCTGTCGCTGCAGAGCCATGAGCACCGCTCCGAGCACTGGGTGGTGATCCAGGGTGAGGCCACCTGCGAGATCAACGGCACGGAGTCCGTCGTACGCCACGACGAGTCGATCGACGTACCCCTCGGGGCGAGGCACCGCCTCGGCAACCGGGGATCCGAAGAGCTGGTCATCGTCGAGGTTCAGCTCGGCGGATACACCGGCGAGGACGACATCCACCGCTACGAGGACGACTACGGCCGTTAGGCCGCGCGACTCGGCACGGGTGGTCAGGTTTTCCACGCGGGCCTGGCGGCCGGGAGGCCGCGGCGAATCCTCGACGATCAGGTCTGCCTGCGCTTGTCGGCCCAACTCGTCTTGAGCGCCTCGCCACCAGCCGCCCCATTCGTGGGGTGGGGTGCGTATCCGTACCCGTAGCCGTAGTCGCCGAACCTGCTGGAGCTTCCGCTCCGGACCATGTTGAGGATCACGCCCAGGGGCAGTGAACCGACGCCGGCAAGGCGCTCGACCGCACCGGACAGTTGGTCCTTGGTGGTCTTCCCGTGGTGGACGACGAGGATCGCCCCATCGGTCTGCGCTGCCAGCAGTGCCGCGTCCGTGACCGGCAGCAGCGGCGGAGCGTCGATGATGGTCACGTCATAGTGCCCACGCGCCCACGTCAGGAGCTCGTGCATGGCCTTGGACTGCAGGAGCTCCGCAGGGTTCGGCGGGAGGCTCCCAGCGGCGAGCACGTTCAGCCCGGACGGGGCGTGAGACTGGATGAGGGTGTCGATCTCTGCTGCGCCGACCAGGGCCGTGGTCACTCCCACCGATCCTTCGAGTCCGAGCATCTCGGCAACCTGGGGACGCCTGAGATCGCCGTCGACGAGCAGAACGCTCTGACCGGCACTCGCCAGGGCGATGGCGATATTGACGGCTGAGGTGGATTTCCCTTCGTTCGGCACGGAACTGGTGACCACGAATGCCTTGCTGGAGTGGTCGATGTCGATGAACGCCAGGTTGGTGCGAAGGACCCGGAAGGCCTCGACCCTGGGAGCGTGCGGAGGCAAGGCCGTGATCAACGGACGCTCCTCCACATCGCTGTCGTAGGCGAGTGTGGACAACAGTGGCGTGTCGGCGAGGGCCGGCAGGTCGTCGATGCGCTTGACGGTCGTGTCCAGGATCTCGCGCAGCAGAGCCAGTCCGAGTCCGACCAGAAGACCGAGGACGAGGGCCAACCCGAGGTTTCGCAAGGGCTGGGGCGAAATCGGGTCAGCAGGAAGCCGAGGGGGATCCACGACGGTCGCCTTGAGCAGGGGGATCTTTCCCCCAGGGGGTGTCTCGAGCTCGGCGACGAATCTCTGGAGCTGCGTGACGACTGCGTTGTTGATGCTCCGAGCCCTGGACGGTGTCTCGTCCGTGACGGAGATCTTGATGACCACAGTTTCAGGGACCACTGTGGTCTCGATCTTCTCGGACAGCTCAACGGCCGTCGTGTCGAGGCTGAGCTGATCGATGACCCGCTGTGAGAGCTCCAGTCCCTTGACGACGTCGGCGTAGGAGCCAACCCGCTGTGCGGAGAACAGGCTGCCCTGTAAGGCGTCGTCGGAGTTGCTGGGGGTGGTGGAGACAAAGACCCGAGCAGTGGACGCGTACTGCGGGGTGGCCTGAGCGGTGACCAGTGCCGCAACGGCGACGGTGACGATGACCGACCCCGTGATGAGCAGCCAGCGATGCCGCGCGATACGGAGATACTCACGAAACTCCACGGTGCTCCTCGTCGTCGCAGGTCAGGCCGGGTGGGTGGGCACGCGTGAGCTGCGCGCCGGCTAGGTCAGGGTAGAGGAGACGCTGCATCAGCGGACTCGCGGTGCTGCTGGCAGAACTGAGTCTTCCCAGTCGGCAACGTAGGACTCGAGCTCGTCGGCGTCGGCTGCTGCGAACAGGCCGCGAACCTCTTGGCGGTCGACGAGGACCACGCTCTGGCCCTGGATGCGGGCGTATCTCTTGAGCGGGACGGTCACAAAGGTGAGGTCGCTCGCGCGAATCCCGCGCAGGGAGAAGGCCAGATCTCGAACATCAGAGTTGCTGAACGTCGAGTCCAGCGTGAGCTGCGCAGTCAGCGAGCTGACCACCTTGCTCAGCCTGATCGGGTCCAGCGCTGTCCCGTTCGAGAGCGTCTTCTTCAAGACTGCGCGCAGGAAGTTCTGCTGCCGGTTGATCCGGTCGAAGTCTCCGTTGGGCAGTCCGTAGCGCTGCCGGACGTACGCCAAGGCGTTCTCCCCCTCGAGATGCACCTGGCCCTCGGGCCAGACCCTGCCGGTGCTGGTGTCGGTGACTGTCTCGGGGACGGTGACGTCGACACCGCCGATGGCTTCGGTGAGGCCTTTGAATCCCTCCCAGTCGATGACCGCCAGGTGATCGATGCGGATGCCGGCAAAGCTCTCGATCGTGTCCACGTACAGCGCCGGGCCGCCGTAGGAGAAGGCCGCGTTGATCTTCTGGTCGCCATGTCCCGGAACAGCCGTCCACGTGTCGCGCGGAATGGAGATGAGGTACGCACGGTCCCTGTTCGCGGAGATGTGAAGCACCATGATGGTGTCGCTTCGCATCGCGCCCGGAGTCCAACCGGACCGGACCAGCTGGGCCAGCTCACCAGGGCGGCGAGTGTCTGTTCCTGCGAGGAGGATGTTGAGACCACGCCTGGTCTCGGGGTCGCCTTCGGCGGGTGACGCGATGCCTGCATCGATGCGTGGCATTCGACCGATCTGGCTGTTCAGGTAAACGGCCCAGACGGCGACCGCCGTGAACAGCGCGAGCAGGAGCCCCACAAGTCCCGTCACCGCCTTGTGCCGTCGGAACCACCCGGCTCGTGGGGCAGCCGTGCTGCTCATGCACACCTCATTTCGGGGCTCCGGGCGAGGTTCCCAGCAAACCGGTCCGAGGGTCTCACGGGGTGTCCCTTCTGGGGGGCACTCAGCAGGACCGTCCCAACAGTCGTACAGAGGATGGGACGGGCCGGACCTGCGCAGGCGTGGGGATCCGGAGGTTCAGCTGCCGCTGTTGATCATGCCGGCGCCCACTGTCACGCCGGTCGCCTCGTCGATCAGGATGAAGGACCCGGTGGTGCGGTTCTTCGAGTAGGGGTCACACAGCAACGGGACCGTGGTGCGGAGCTGGACCCGGCCGATCTCGTTGAGGCCGAGCTCCTTGGTCTCCTGGTCGCGGTGGAGGGTGTTGATGTCCAGGCGGTACTGGATGTCCTTGATCAGCGCCCGGCCGTTGCGGGTGGTGTGCTTGATCGCCAGCTTCTGCTTGGGCCGCAGCGGCTCGTTGGTCATCCAGCAGACCATCGCGTCGATGTCCTGGCTGGGTCTCGGCGCGTTCTTGACCCGAGCGATCATGTCGCCGCGGCTGACGTCGACATCGTCCTCGAGCCTGACCGTGACGGACATCGGCGGGAAGGCCTCGTCGATCTCCCTGTCGAACAGGTCGATGCCGGCGATCCTGCTGGTCAGACCGCTGGGCAGCACGATGACCTCGTCGCCGGGCTTGAGGATGCCCCCAGCCACCTGGCCGGCGTACCCGCGGTAGTCGTGGAACTGGTCGGACTTGGGGCGTACGACGTACTGCACCGGCAGCCGGGTGTCCACGAGGTCCCGGTCGGAGGCGACGTGGATGTTCTCGAGGTGGTGCATCAGCGAGGAGCCGTTGTACCAGGGCATGTTCTCCGAGCGGTTCACCACGTTGTCCCCGTTGAGCGCGGAGATCGGGATGACCTGGAGGTCGGGGATGTTCAGCTTGGTGGCGAAGGAGGTGAACTCCTTGTGGATCCGGTCGTAGGTCGCCTGGTCGTAGTCGACGAGGTCCATCTTGTTCACCGCGAGGACCAGGTGGGGGACCCGCAGCAGCGACAGGATCACCGCGTGCCGCCGCGACTGCTCGGTGAGACCCTGCCGGGCGTCCACCAGCACCAGGCCCAGGTCGGCGGTGGAGGCACCGGTGACCATGTTGCGGGTGTACTGCACGTGCCCGGGGGTGTCGGCGATGATGAACTTGCGGCTGGGGGTCGCGAAGTAGCGGTAGGCCACATCGATGGTGATGCCCTGCTCGCGCTCCGATCGCAGACCGTCGGTCAGCAGCGCGAGGTCGGTGTAGTCGTAGCCCTTGGACTGGCTGGTCGCCTCGACGGCCTCGAGCTGGTCCTCGAAGATCGCCTTGGAGTCGAGCAGCAGCCGCCCGATCAGCGTGGACTTGCCGTCGTCGACCGAGCCGGCGGTGGCGAACCGCAGCAGGTCCATCTGGCCGAGCACTTCGGTGGCGGAGGGGTGGCTCATCAGAAGTAGCCTTCCTTCTTGCGGTCTTCCATGGCTGCCTCGGAGAACCGGTCGTCGCCTCGGGTGGCGCCGCGCTCGGTGACTCGCGCGATCGCGACCTCCTCGATGATCTTGTCCATCGTGTCGGCCTCGGACTCGACGCACCCGGTCAGGGTGAGGTCACCGACGGTGCGGAAGCGCACCGTCCTCTCCTCGACGGTCTCCCCGGCCTTGGTCGGGTTGAACTCGCTCTCGGTGAGCCACATGCCGTCGCGCTTGAACACGCGGCGCTGGTGGGAGAAGTAGATCGAGGGGATCTCGATCTCCTCCTGCGCGAGGTAGTGCCAGATGTCGAGCTCGGTCCAGTTGGACAGCGGGAAGATCCGCATGTGCTCCCCGCCGTGGATGCGACCGTTGTAGAGGCTCCACAGCTCCGGCCGCTGCATCTTGGGGTCCCACTGTCCGAAGTCGTCGCGGTGGGAGTAGACCCGCTCCTTGGCCCGTGCCTTCTCCTCGTCGCGCCGGCCACCACCGAAGGCGGCGGTGAAGCCGTTCTCCTCGATGGCGTGCAGCAGGGTGCCGATCTGGTGCCGGTTGCGGCTGGTCTTGCCGTCGTCGACCACGATGCCGTTGGCGAGAGCCTCCTCGACGCTGGCCACGATCAGCTTCACGCCCAGGCGACCCACCCAGTTGTCACGGGTCTCCAGCACCTCGGGGAAGTCATAACCGGTGTCGACCTGGAGCACGGGGAACGGGATCTTGGCCGGGTAGAAGGCCTTCTCCGCCAGCCGCAGCATGACGATGGAGTCCTTGCCGCCGGAGAACATCAGGACCGGCTTCTCGAACTCGGCCGCGACCTCGCGGAAGATGTGGATGGACTCAGCCTCGAGCTGGTCGAGCTGGCTGAGCCGGTAGTCGGCGTGGGTCTGCGTCATCAGTGGGGTGGGCCTCTCGTCTCAGACGGCAGCCGTCATCCTACTGTTCCGTCCGGCGACCGATCCGGACAGCCCGGACTTGGTCAGCTCCTCAGGCCCGGCGTTCGCGGGGTTCCGCGCTCAGTAGGCGCCACGGGAGCCGACAACCGCTCCGAACGTGCGGGCGAGAATGGCCAGGTCCTGGACCATGGACCAGTTGTCTACGTAGTAGAGGTCGAGCCGAATCGCCTCGGAAAGTGAGAGATCCGACCTCCCGGAGACCTGCCACAGCCCGGTCATGCCCGGTCGGACGTGCAGGCGACGGGACATGGCCTCGTCGTACAGGGCGACTTCGTGGGCGACCTGAGGGCGAGGACCCACGAGACTCATGTCACCCTTGAGAACGTTCAGGAGCTGTGGAAGCTCGTCCAACGACAACCTGCGCAGCCATCGACCCGGTCGGGTCACCCGCGGGTCCTCCTTGATCTTGGCGAAGACACCAGCTTGCAATCCTTGCTCCTGGTGGAGCGCGGCCAGCCTGGCCTCGGCATCGACGACCATCGTGCGGAACTTCCAGCACTTGAACGGCTCACCGTGACGACCTATGCGCTCCTGTTTGAAGATGATCGAGCCACGGTCGTGTCGCCAAACCTCGAACGCGGCTGCCAGCAGGATCGGCGAAAAGGCGATGATGAGCAGGAGGGAACCGACCGCGTCGAAGGATCTCTTGGCGCGCTTGGCCGCGTTCGCTGCCCGGGGCTTCTCGAGGTGCAACAGCGGAAGTCCACCCACAGGCCGCACTCGGATGCGCTCGCGGGACACGTCCGTCAGGCTGGGCGCGAGAACGAGCTGCGCATGGGTGTGCTCCAGCTCCCACGCGATCTGGCGCAGACGTGCGGCGGACTCGACGGCCCCACCGGCGAGGAACACGATGTCTGCGTGCGCCTCGTGAACGGCCGCTCCCACCCCCCGAGCGTCTCCCAGCACAGGAACCCCACCTGCAGTGCGTGACCGAGCACCCGCTGGGGTGAGGGCACCGATCACGTCGTACCCCAGCCACGACTCGCGCGCGAGAACGGACGCGACCTCGTCGATGTGTGCCTCGGTGCCGACGATGAGCACCCGGTGCAGTAGCGCGCCGCGCTTTCGCATTGTGATGACGATTCTGCGAAGGCTGGAGCGACCCAGCGCGAGCAGCAGTGAGCCGAGGGCGATGCTGAGCAAGAAGAACTCGCGGGAGAGTCGAATACGCAAAAGAAAGCAGGTGATTCCAATGAACGCGGCGATCACGAAAGCGGAGTTCATAATGCGTCTGTATTCGTCGGTCCCGGCACCGAATACGGCGCGATCGTATCCGCCGAGCAGGGCGATCGCCCCCACCCAGCCTGCGACCACGGTGGGTGCCACCAGGAGCACGTGGGGTTCCGGGGCGCCAATGCTCGTGGGCAACTGCGCGAAAGCGGCCGCAGAAAGGGCGGCGGCGCTCAGACAAAGAACGTCGATGGCCAAAGCGATCGACGGCAGGTAGGTGAGCAGCGAGGACACTCGCTGATGCCGCGGTAAGCCGCGCCCACCTCGTTGCTGTGGGATTTTGGCTATCGTGCGTGAATTCGATACTGATGTAATAGATGGCAACGCGGAATTCCCCCAGAACAACCGGACGGATCAAGGTCTCAACGTCCCGTGGCCCGCGAGGTTACGGAGTCGCGCCCGCGCCCTCAATTCAGGACGCACTCTTCTTAAATGGTGGACAGTGGACACCAGAGGAACCGGCGAAATGCCTATATAGCAGAAAAGCCGCTTTTAGTAATAAAGTGGTATAACGGGCACGCAAACCGGGCGTCGATCTGCGCGGGCGGTGTCGAGCCACGAGTCGCTCGAGGCCTGGCGTCGCTCGACGACCACGGCCGCTCGCTACGCTCGCCGCTCAACCAGACAGAAGTTGCCTCAGTAGGCGCCGCGGCGGCCGAAGACGGCGCCGAACGTGCGGGCCAGGATGGTGAGGTCCTGGAACATCGACCAGTTGTCGACGTAGTAGAGGTCGAGGCGGATCGCCTCGGACCAGGACAGCTCGGAGCGGCCGGAGACCTGCCACAGGCCGGTCATGCCGGGGCGGACCCGCAGGCGGCGGGCCATCGCGTCGTCGTACTGCGCCACCTCGTGCCTGAGCGGCGGGCGGGGTCCGACCAGGCTCATGTCGCCCTTGAGGACGTTGAACAGCTGGGGCAGCTCGTCGAGGGAGAAGCGGCGCATCCACTTGCCGGGAGGGGTGATGCGGGGGTCGTTCTCCATCTTGAACAGCCCGCCGGTGTAGCCCTGCTTGGCGTGCAGCTCGGTGAGCAGCTCCTCGGCGTTGGTCACCATGGTGCGGAACTTCCAGCAGTAGAACGCCGCGCCGTCGCGGCCCACGCGCATCTGGCGGAACAGCACCGGGCCGCGGTCGAAGCTCCACACCCGGAAGGCGCTGAAGAAGAAGACGGGCGAGAACAGCAGCAGCAGGCCGACGGTGCCGACGACGTCGAAGGTGCGCTTCATCCGGCGTACGGCGTCCTGGGAGCGCGGCTTCTCCAGGTGGATCAGGGGCAGCCCACCGACCGGGCGGACGCTGATCCGCTCGCTGGAGACGTCGGTGACGCTGGGGGCGATCACGACCGCGATGTCCTCGTGCTCGAGGTCCCAGGCCAGCCGGCGCATCTCGGCGGAGGAGTTGAACGCGCCACCGGCGAGGAAGACCACGTCGGCCTCGGCGTCGATGGCGACCTGCGCGACCGAGCGCGAGGAGCCCAGCAGCGGGATGCCGGAGTGGGTGGCGTCGCGGTCCCCGGGCTCGGGGGTGAGCGCCCCGATGACCTTGTAGCCGAGCCACTTCTCGCGACCCAGGACGGCGGCGATCTCGTCGACGTGACCCTCGGCGCCGGCGATCACGACCCGGTGCTGCAGGGCGCCGATGGTGCGGGCGCGGTGGATGCTGCGGCGCAGGACGAACCGGCCCAGGACCAGCACCGGGATGCCGATCACGAAGGCGAGGACGAAGAAGCCGCGGGAGAGCTCGAACTTGAGCAGGAAGCAGCCGATGCCGACGGCGGCGGCGGTCAGCAGGGAGCCGTTGACGGTGACCTTGTACTCGTCCAGCCCCGCGCCGAAGACCTGTGGCCGGTAGCCACCGAGCAGGAAGATCGCAGCCACCCAGCCCAGGATCATCACCGGGCCCATCACGTCGAGGGTGTTGCTGACATCGCGGCTGGGCAGGTCGAGCGGGAAGTTCAGGATCTCGCGGCCCAGGATCGCAGCGAAGACGCTGGCTGTGATGAGCACCAGGTCGGTCCCGAAGGCGACGAGTGGGATGTACCGCAGTCCACCGCGCGACGGCGCGGTCACCCGAGTGGTTGCCACCACGGATGTAGTCATTGAGAATCCCCCGATTTCAATCGATATCCCCATAGTGGGGAACCGAGTCCTACCTTAGTTACGAGTGGGTCGATCAGGGGTCACGGGGGGAGCGAATCGGCTCTCGCGGTCTAGTCCGGAACTCGCCAGGCAGCAGCGTTGTTGTCGAAGGCGGGGAGGCCCCTTTTCTGCCGGATAAAACCCCACAAAAGGGGACCAAGCAACAGCATCCCAGCGCCCAGGAGACCTACCCATTCAGGGGGCATTCCCAGCATCTTCAGACCGGTCAGGGTGAGCACGATCACGATCCCGCGGCGGATCACGGACTGGGAGACCCAGGCCGCCATCTTGGCCCCGAGGAAGGTTCCCGGAGTCCCGCCGAGGACCAGAGGTATCAGGACCGCCCACTCGACACCCTCCGTGACCACGTGGCCTATCGCCGCGGCGAGGACGAGGGGCACGGCCTGCACCAGGTCGGTGCCGACGAGGCGTACGGCGGACAGCGTCGGGTAGATCAGCAACAGCGACACCATGATCAGCGAACCCGAGCCGACGGAGGTGATCCCCACGAGCAGGCCGCCGATCGCCCCCACCGCGATCGTCGGCAGCACCCGCACGCTGGGCTCGTCCTCACTGATCACGTTGCCGCCGGTGACATGGCGCAGCTGGAGGTACATCCGCAAGGTGTAGGTCGCGGCGGTGAACAGCAGGGCGTAGCCGATCATCGTGGTCAGGAACTCCTGCTGTGCCCCTTCCTCGCCGACGCTCTTGACGATGAATCCGCCGGCGAAGGCGAGCGGGACCGAGCCGATCATCAGCAGCCCGGCCAGGCGCAGGTTCGGCGAACCCCGCCGCCAGTGCACGCTCGCGCCGACCGACTTGTTGATGCTCGCGGCGACCAGGTCGTTGGCCACGGCGGCGGTCGGGTTCACGCCGAGGAAGATCAGTGCCGGGGTCATCAGGGCGCCGCCGCCCATGCCGGTGAGGCCCACGACGATGCCGACGCCGAAGCTGACGACGAGCACCGAGAGCGCAGAGAGCGTGAGGAGGTCGTTCACCGGTCTGCGTCCGGGTCGTGGCCGTGGTCCGGGCTGTCCGCGCGCTGCGCTCCCTGCTCGAGCACCGTGTCCTCGCGGTGGAAGGGGAGGTGGGGCATCAGGTCCTCCAGGGCGTCCTCGATGGTGCGGCCAGTCGTGTCGATCCGCACCGTGGCGTCCTCCGGCTCCTCGTAGGGGCTGGAGATCCCGGTGAACTCGGGGATCTCACCAGCCCTGGCCTTCGCGTAGAGGCCCTTGCGGTCGCGGCGCTCGCACTCCTCCAGCGGGGTGGCGACGTGCACGAGCACGAACTCGCCACCGGCGTCCTCGACCATCCGGCGGACCTGCTGGCGGGTCTCGTCGAACGGCGCGATCGGGGAGCAGAGCGCGATCCCGCGGTGCCGGGCGATCTCCGCAGCCACCCAGCCGATGCGCCGGATGTTGGTCTCCCGGTCCGCCCGGGAGAAGGTCAGGCCGGCGCTGAGGTTCCGTCGTACGACGTCACCGTCGAGGCTGGTCACCGTGCGGCGCCCGTCCTCGAGGATCTGGTCGTGCAGCGCACGCGCCAGGGTCGACTTGCCGCTGCCGGAGAGGCCGGTGAAGAACACGACGAGGCCGCGTGCGTCGTCGCTGGGCTGGTCCTGGTCCACGATCGCGGCGATCTCGTCGGGCCACTCACCCTCACCGGTGACCGCGAGCACGTCGCCGGTCGCGTAGTTGGCCGTGACCTGCTGGCCCAGTGCGTGGTCGAGGTCAGGGTCGCCGTGGGCGGGGAGAGGTACGGCGACGACGTGGGCGGGGCTCGACTGTCGCTCGCTGCGCTCGCTGCTCGACCACCCAGCAGCTCGGCCGCGGCGAGGGTGGCGCGGACGAGGCCGACCGGGGAGACGTGCTGAGGCGTCCCGGTGCCGTTCAGGGCGAGGAGCACGACGTCGCGGCCGCTCGCCTTCCGGGAGATCAGCTCCAGGTCGTCGACGGTGAGCGGGGCCGCGACGGGGACGGTCAGCGCGCCGGCGTACTGCTCGCGGGCCTGGGCCGGAGTCAGGTGCAGGCGACGGAACGGGCCGTAGGCAGGGTGGGACAGGGCGGTGAGGGAGTCCGGGGTCCAACTCGCCAGGGGGAGGCCCTCGGGGTCGACCAGCTCGACCTCGGGGGCGTCGGCCAGCTCCGGTGGCAGGACCAGCGAGACGCCCGCACCCGAGGGGGCCTGGAAGGCGGTGAGGGGTGCCAGCGCCCCGGAGAGCAGCAGCTCGAGGTCGTCCAGCTCGCGCGGAGTCGGGCAGTACGACGGTGCGGGCACCGGGCAATCGTGCCAGACCTGGCGGTCGATAACGTCGACACCATGGAAGCCGCCGCCGTCGTCGTCGCAGAGATCGTCCGTTCGGGTTTCGTGGAGGGGCATCACTACGGCTCCTGGGTGGCGCTCGACGCCGACGGATCGGTGCGGGCCGTCCGCGGGCGACGTCGAGGGGCCGATGTTCCCGCGCTCGTGCAACAAGCCCCTCCAGGCGCTGGGGATGCTCGAGGCGGGACTCTCGCTGGACGGCGAGCTGCTGGCGCTGGCCTGCGCCTCGCACTCGGGTGAGGACTTCCACGTCGAGGGAGTACGCCGCATCCTCGCCTCGGCCGGGCTGTCCGAGGACGCGCTGCGGACCCCGCCGGACTGGCCGCTCGACGACGAGCGCCGTGAGTCGTTGCTGCGGGCCGGGGAGGCGAAGGCGCCGATCCTGATGAACTGCTCGGGCAAGCACGCGGCGATGTTGGCGACCTGCGTGGTCAACGACTGGTCGATCGAGAGCTACCTCGAGCCGGACCACCCACTGCAGCAGGCGTTGGCGGTGACCTTCCAACGGATGACGGGCGAGGAGGCCCGGGTGGCCGTCGACGGCTGTGGGGCGCCGCTGCTGTCGACGTCGCTGACCGGGCTGGCGCGGGCGTTCTCCCGGTTGGCCACCGGGTCGGGCCCGGAGGGCGTGGTCGCAGCGGCGATCCGCGCCAACCCGACCTTCGTGTCGGGCACTCGTCGCGATGAGGCGCAGCTGCTGCGCGCGATCCCGGGGGCGATCGGCAAGGCGGGGGCGGAGTCCTGCTACGCGGTGGCGCTGCCGGACGGCCGAGCCTTCGCCACGAAGACCGACGACGGCGCCGCGCGGGCCCGGCCGGTGCTGATGGCGGCGCTGCTGGAGCGGCACGGCGTCACGACCGAGCCAGGGGTGGACGGGGACGCGGTTCGTCGTACCGGAGAGACGTTGCTGCTGGGCGGCGGACGACCGGTGGGCGAGATTCGCGCTGTGCTGGCCGGTTAGACACCTGCTATCTACGGGCTAGCACGCCCAAACGTGAGTCTTCCATCGTGAGATAGGGCGATTGTGACTCCAAACACCGCGTCTGGGTTTGCTTTTGCTTGCAAGAGTTAGCAGACTGTGGACATGGCCAAGATCAAGGTCGGGAAGACCGTCTCGTCGCTCGGGGAGTACCTCCACGAGCAGCGCGTCGCAGCCGAGCTCTCGCTGAGGCAACTGGCAGAGCAGACCGGTGTGTCCAACCCCTACCTGAGCCAGATCGAACGCGGTCTGCGCAGGCCATCGGCCGAAGTGCTGCAGCAGCTGGCAAAGGCACTACGGATCTCTGCTGAGCAGCTCTACGTGCAGGCCGGGATCTTGAACCCTGAAGACGGTCAGGTCCGCTCCGTGGAGCTGGCCATCCTCGGGGACCCCGTGCTCACCGAGCGGCAGAAGCAGTCCCTGCTGGACGTCTACCAGTCCTTCAGGGCGGTCGCCGAGAACGCCCTACCCATTGAAGTGCCCGAGCCCACGACGGTCGAATCGATCGTCGGACTCGGGACCACAACGCAAGGAGAATGACATGGCTAAGACCCAGTCCAAGATCATCACCGAGACCGTGAAGCCCCTCTACGCCGTCGCCGGCGCCACCGAGGTCGCCTACGAGTTCGCTCTCGGCTACGCCGCCGAGGCCCAGAAGACCGCCACCCAGCGGTTCAACGAGGTCCAGAAGCGCGTCAGCAAGCTCGAGCGCGAGCCGAAGGCCCTGCAGAACCAGGCCGTCTCGCTGGTCAACGAGCGTCTCGACGAGCTCAGCAAGGACGCCAAGGACGCGCAGAGCAAGTTCGAGGCCCGCATGGCCGAGCTCCAGAAGGAAGCGCGTGCCCTGCCCAAGAAGGTCCAGAACGAGATCGACGACACCGTCACCGAGCTCGCGAAGACCTACGCCGACCTCGTGGACCGCGGCGAGAAGATCGTGGCCCTCATCCGCAAGGACGGCGTCAAGGCCGTCACCGCGGTGCGCAAGGCCCCGTCGAAGTCCTCGGTCGTTCGTCGTGAGCGCGCCAAGGTCGCCGCGGACAAGCCGAAGAACAGCAGCCGCCCGGTGAAGAAGTCGGCCACGAAGAAGCCGGTCGCCAAGAAGACCCCGGCCAAGACCACGGCCAAGAAGGTTGCCACGACCGCCTCCGACACGGCCGCCACGGTGACCGCCTGAACGAGACACTCGTCACCGACGGGTGACGAGCAGCTCGGCCTCTGGTGATGTCTCCCTTCGCCAGGGACCGGCCGACGGGCCCCCGGATCTGATCCGGGGGCCCGTTGCCCTGTGTGGATCAGCCACCCGCCCGATATCCTCGGACCGTGGAGGTCTTCGCGTTCGAGTCGCTGATCATGCAGGTGGCGTTCTACGCCCTGATCGCCGTGAAGATCTTCGCGCTCGTGGATGCGGTGACCCGGCCCCCGGCGGCCTACGTCGCAGCCGAGAAGCTCACCAAGCCTGCGTGGCTGCTGATCCTCGGCCTGACGGTCGTCTCGTCGTTCCTGTGGCAGTCGCCGTTGGGGTTGTTCTCGATCGTCGGCACGGTCGTCGCGTTCGTCTACCTGCTCGACGCCCGACCGGCCCTGGCGTCGGTGACTCGGCGCCGCTAGCGCCGATCGTGCTGTTCCCGCACGACATCGAGGGCCGTCTGGGTGAGGCTACGGCCGTTGTGACCGGCCAGACGACGCAGCTCGTCGTACGCCTCGGCCATCTCGATGCCGTGCAGGTGCGCCAGTACTCCCTTGGCCTGCTCGACCTGGGCGCGGGCCATGATCGCCTCGTGCACCCGGGCGGCGATCTGGTCGGACGGGATCTCGCTGGACTGTACGACGACCAGGGTCGCGACGTCCGCGAACGCCTGCGCCAGGGTCTCGGCCTCCTCGCCCACGTCGGCGACTGAGGGCCGGAAGATGTTCAGTCCGCCGAGCACACGGCCACGCCACCGCATCGGGTAGGAGTCCACCCGCTGGTAGCCCGATTCCACGATCGCGCGACCGACCGCCTCCCAGCGTCGGATGATCTCGTCGGCGCCGGTGGCCGAGACGTGCACACCGGACCGGATCGTCTCGACACAGGGGCCGTCGGAGCGCTGGATCTGCAGCATCTCGATCTCCGCGGCCCGGTGGGACGAGGAGCTGAGCAGCGACAGCTCGTGCGAGCGCTCCACCACCATGATCGCCACCGCCTCCGCGGAGACCAGGCTCTTGCAGTCGGACACGAGCTGGCTGAGCACGTCGGCGACGACGTGTTCGCTGACCATGGCGGCGGCGGCGTCGCCGAACGCGTCTGCGGGTGTCCTGGGCCGTGTCATCGGTCGTCTCCTTGTCCGTCGGTGCTGAACTCGAGCTCGCGGCTGACGATGCCGCGACTCACCTCCGCCACGGTGGTCCCGTGTGCGAACGCATGGGCGCGAAGCAGCGCCAAGGCATCCGGTGGTGCGATCTTGAGCTGGGCCACCACCATGCCGGTGGCCTGGGAGACCCGGTCGCGGGTCAGCCAGAGCTGGTCGGCGTCGTCCTCCGCGTCGATTCGGCCGAGCACCGCCACTCCGATGGCATCGGCGAGGAACTGGGCGTCGTCGCAGCTGCGCGAGAGCCCACGCTCGTGTGTCTGGTAGGCGCTGACGACCCCCAGCACCTCGGAGTCCGGTCGCATGGGGAACGCATGCAGGAGCACGGGCCGCCCCTCGCGGTCGAGTGCCTGGACGAGCATCGGCCAGCGAGTCGCCTGCTCGGCCAGGGACAACCCGCAGACCGCCGTGCGGGTCCGGAACGCATCCAGGCTCGGGCCCTCGCGCAGCATGTCCTGACTGTCCTCCGCGCGGTCGGCGAGATGGTCGGTCGCGCACAGGGTGGCCCGGTCGGGCGCCGAGTAGCCGATGGTGATCGCGGCACCCTCGGCCGCCAGGATCTGGGTGAAGGCGTGGCACAGGCGCAGTGGCAGCGGGTCCCCGGTCGGCGTGCTGGCGAGCACCTGGGTGAGGTGCCGGAGCAGCACAGGGCGTTCCTCCACGGTGCACCTCCTCTGCACTGTGAGGCTACCAGCGGGCGAACGGTGGTTGGCGAGCGTCAGCGGGGGTACTCGGGTCGGGGACAGGCCGCCGACGACGAGGAGGAGACCGGCTGATGAAAGCAGTGACGTGGCACGGGCGCAGGGACGTGCGGGTCGAGGAGGTTCCCGACCCCACCCTTCAGGAACCGACGGACGCGATCGTCCGGATCACCTCCAGCGGGCTGTGCGGCTCGGACCTGCACCTCTACGAGACGCTCGGCCCGTTCATGGGGGAGGGCGACATCCTCGGGCACGAGCCGATGGGGATCGTCGAGGAGGTCGGGCCCGAGGCCGGAGACCTGCGAGCCGGGGACCGCGTCGTACTCCCGTTCCAGATCTGCTGCGGCCACTGCTGGATGTGCAGCCGCGGACTGCCAACGCAGTGCGAGACGACCCAGGTGCGCGACCGGGGCATGGGTGCGGCCCTGTTCGGGTTCAGCAAGCTCTACGGCGAGGTGCCGGGGGCACAGGCCGACTTCCTCCGCGTCCCGCAGGCGCAGTTCATGCCGATCAAGGTGCCGGAGGGACCCGCGGACGAGCGCTTCCTCTATCTCTCGGACGTGCTGCCGACCGCCTGGCAGTCGGTGGCCTACGCCGACGTACCCGCGGACGGGTCGTTGCTCGTCCTCGGACTCGGCCCGATCGGTGACATGGCCTGCCGGATCGCGCTCCTCCAGGGCAAGCGGGTCATCGCGGTCGACCGGGTTCCCGAGCGGCTGGCGCGTGCCCAGGAGCGGGGTGCCGAGGTGGTCAGCCTCGACGAGGTGGACGACATCGGCGAGGAGGTCCGCTCCCGGACCCACGGACGGGGCACCGACTCCGTGATCGACGCGGTCGGCATGGAGGCCCACGGATCGCCGGTGGCCGAGGCCGGACAGCGACTCTTCAACGCGCTGCCCAGGCGGCTGACCGCACCGTTGATGAACAAGGTCGGGATCGACCGGATGTCGGTGATCTACACCGCCATCGACGCCGTACGCCGCGGAGGGACCGTGTCGCTGATCGGGGTGTACGGCGGGCAGAGCGACCCGATGCCGATGCTGACCATGTTCGACAAGCAGCTGCAGTTCCGGATGGGCCAGGCCAACGTCAAGCGCTGGGTCGACGACATCATGCCGTTCCTCGTCGACGACGCCGACCCGCTCGGCACCGAGGACTTCGCGACGCACCGGGTGCGGCTCGACGACGCCCCGGCGGCGTACGAACAGTTCCAGAAGAAGGCCGACGGCACGATCAAGGTGGTCTTCAAGCCAGGGGCGCGGTGACGCGCGAGGGCGCCGGGTCGGGCAGGTCGCCCGACGTGGCCACGTGCTGCGCCACGTCTCGCAGCTTGATGTTCTGCTGGCTGGAGTAGCGCCGGAGCACCTCGAACGCCTGGTCCATGTCGATCCGGTAGTGCTGCATCAGGATCCCCTGGGCCACGCCGATCAGGTGCCGGCTCTGCACGGCGGTCTGGAGGCCCTGCACCATCAGCGCCGCACTCATCGCGTTGGCGGCGTGCAGCGCGTAGATGACGGCAAGGTCGATGTCGTCGCTGCCGAAGGCATGGGGCCGCTCGGAGTAGAGGTTCAGGGCACCCAGCGTCTCCGTGGGGGTGTCCAGCCGGATGCTGAGCACCGACCCGATGCCGTGCTCGGCAACCCGCGGCGACCAGCGCGGCCAGCGGGTCTCGCTGCTGGTGTCCTCGGTGAGGTGCGAGTCACCCTCCCAGACGGTCTCGAGACAGGGACCCTCACCGAGCTCGTACTGCAGCGCGTCACACGTCTCGGCCAGTCGTGAGGTCGCCGCAATCGTCTCCACCCGGTGGCGACGCCGCCGCAGCGAGATTCCGCAGTGGTCACAGCCGGGGACGATCTGCACGGCGCGTTCGGCGATCCGCTGCACGGTCAGACTCTCCGCCGGCTCCTGCATCAGGTCGCGGCTGACCCGGGCGAAGAAGACCGCTGCAGCGCGGACGTCCATCGTCTCGGTGCCCGGACGGGGGCGCAGGGGACCAGACTCTGGTGCGTCGGGCCCCGACAGGTTCATGCCTCCAAAGTACGCCTTGTGGCACTTGGCGCAGATCGTGCGGGACAAGTGGGCGCCTGCGGAGGCAGTTCGTCGTCACGAGGGCCAGGCCGCGCGGAGTGCTGCCGGGTGCCGGGGCGAACTGCCTCCTCCTGGGCCTGTGGATGGCCGGATGCGGCCCAGTCCCGGTCGTGGCAGCCTCGCCGGGGTGGAGATCACAGCCGCTCTGCGTCGCCTCGGTGGCGTGAGTGACCGGCCGTCACTGCTGGCGCTGGTGTCGCGCGGCCAGCTGGAGGACGCGCTGACCAGCGGGGCCCTCGTCAAGGCTGGGCACAACCTCTATGCGCTCCCAGCCGCTGACGAGGCCGCGGTCGCTGCGCGTCGGGTGCATGGCGTGGTCTCGCACCTCAGCGCTGCGCTGGCCTGGGGCTGGAAGGTGAAGGACGTCCCGGAGCGCCCGATGATCACCGTGGCGCGCAACCGGCACCCGGCAGCCGATGACTCGATCGACCTGCACTTCGCCCGCCTCCCGGCGGTCGACGTCGTCGACGGCAGGACGTCTCGGACGCGCACGGTGGTCGACTGCGCCCGGAGCCTGCCCTTCGGCGAGGCTCTGGCGGTGGCCGACTCTGCGCTCCGCTCACGAGCGGTGAAGCGTGCTGTGCTCCTGGCCGCTGCCGAGGCGAGTCCGAGGACCGGCCGGGAGCGGGCGCTGCGGGTGATCAGACTGGCCAGCCCGGACGCTGCCAACCCGTTCGAGTCGGTCCTGCGCGCCATCGCGATGAACGTCCCGGGTCTCACCGTGGTCCCGCAGGGCAAGGTCGGGACGTGGCATGCGGACCTCGCCGACGTGCACCTGCGCATCGCCATCGAGGCTGAGTCGTTCGAGTTCCACGCCCTGTCCGAGGCGTTCCGTCATGACATCCGGCGCTACACCGACATGGTTCGGCTGGGCTGGCTGGTGGTGCGATTCGTTCATGAGGACGTGATGCGGAAGCCGTCGTACGTGCACCGGGTGCTCGCCGACGTGGTCGCCCTGCGCCGGAAGGAGGCAGTTCGGCTCAGGATCGGCGCGTGACCGCGCGGCACTGGGCCGGCCCGGACCCAACTGCCTCCCCTCAGCCCTTCCGGGCCTTCGAGGCGGTCTTGGCGCGGTCCTGGGCGGAGAGGTGGACCTTGCGGATGCGGACGTAGTCGGGGGTGACCTCGACGCACTCGTCCTCGCGACAGAACTCCAGGGACTGCTCGAGGCTGAGCTTCTTCGGCGGGATCAGCTTCTCGAAGTTGTCCGAGGTGGCGGAGCGGACGTTGGTCTGCTTCTTCTCGCGGGTGATGTTCACGTCCATGTCGTCGGAGCGGGAGTTCTCACCGACGATCATCCCCTCGTAGACGTCGACGGTGGGCTCCACGAAGAGCACGCCGCGCTCCTGCAGGTTGGTCATGGCGTACGCCGTGACGGCACCCGTGCGGTCCGCGACGAGGGAACCCTGCGAGCGGGACTTGATCTCGCCCGCCCACGGCTCGTAGCCCTCGAAGACGTGGTGCGCGATGCCGGTGCCGCGGGTGTCGGTGAGGAACTCGGTGCGGAAGCCGATCAGCCCGCGCGCCGGGACCAGGAACTCCATCCGCACCCAGCCGGTGCCGTGGTTGGTCATCTGCTCCATCCGGCCCCGACGGACGGCCATCAGCTGGGTGATGGTGCCGAGGTACTCCTCCGGCGCGTCGATGGTGAGCCGCTCGACGGGCTCGTGCACCTTGCCGTTGACCTCGCGGGTGACCACCTGCGGCTTGCCGACGGTGAGCTCGAAGCCCTCACGGCGCATCTGCTCGACCAGGATCGCCAGCGCCAGCTCGCCACGGCCCTGGACCTCCCAGGCGTCGGGACGCTCGGTGTCGAGGATCTTGAGCGAGACGTTGCCGACCAGCTCCTTGTCGAGGCGGTCCTTGACCAGTCGCGCGGTGACCTTGGTGTTCTTGGTCGGGCCACGGCCGGCCAGCGGCGAGGTGTTGATGCCGATCGTCATCGAGATCGCGGGCTCGTCGACCTTGATCAGGGGAAGGGCGACCGGGTTCTCGGCGTCGGCCAGGGTCTCGCCGATCATGATGTCGGGGAACCCGGCGAGCGCGACGATGTCACCGGGGCCGGCCCAGTCGCCGGGCTTGCGCTCCAGCGCCTCGGTCACGAGCAGCTCGGTGATCTTCACGTTCTGCTTGCTGCCGTCGGTCTTCATCCAGGCGACGGTCTGGTTCTTCTTCAGCTCTCCCTCGCGCACCCGGACCAGCGCCAGCCGGCCGAGGAACGGGCTGGCGTCGAGGTTGGTGACGTGGGCCTGGAGCGGGGCGCCCTCGGTGTAGACGGGGGCGGGGATGGTCTCGAGGATCGTCTTGAACAGCGGCTCGAGGTCGGGGGAGTCCGGCATCCCGCCGTTCTCCGGCATCTCCAGCGACGCGCGACCGGCGCGGGCGCTGGCGAAGACGACGGGGAAGTCCAGCGCGTCCTGGCTGTGCGACTCGTCGAGCAGGTCCATGAACAGCTCGTAGGTCTCGTCGACCACCTCGGCGATGCGGGCGTCGCTGCGGTCCACCTTGTTCACGACGAGCACGACGGGCATGTCGGCGTTCAGCGCCTTGCGGAGCACGAACCGGGTCTGCGGCAGCGGACCCTCGGAGGCGTCGACCAGCAGCACGATGCCGTCCACCATCGACAGGCCACGCTCGACCTCGCCACCGAAGTCGGCGTGACCGGGGGTGTCGATGATGTTGATCGTCATCGGGCCGTCGGTGGCCGCGGCACCGGTGTAGCGGATGGCGGTGTTCTTGGCGAGGATCGTGATGCCCTTCTCGCGCTCGAGGTCACCGGAGTCCATCGCCCGCTCGGCGACGTGCTGGTGCTCACCGAACGCGCCGCCCTGCCAGAGCATCGCGTCCACGAGAGTGGTCTTGCCGTGGTCGACGTGCGCGACGATCGCGACGTTGCGCAGGTCAGTACGAGACTTCAGAGTCATGCTTGCCTTCCGTCCGTCGCAGCCCAGCTCCCTCGCCTCGACTTCGTGCGTCGAGCAGGGGGCGGGCAGGCTGGCAGACAGGGTCGGGGATTCGGGAAGTGCGTCAGGGACGCGAACCTTGAGTCTATCGTTAACCGGGTGACCGATTTGACCAGGCTGCAGGCGGCCTCCCGTGCCGCCCGGGCGCCTCGATGAACCGGTTCCGGGTGCTGTTCGTGTGCATCGGCAACGTGTGCCGGTCCCCGCTGGGTGAACGACTGCTCGCCTCCCGCCTCCCCGCGGAGGAGGTCGAGGTCTCCAGCGCCGGGATCGCCGCGATGGTCGGGGCGCCGATGACCCCCGAGTCGGCCCTCCATCTCGTGTCGTACGGCGGCTCGGCTGACGGGTTCGCGGCGCGGCAGCTGACCCCGCGGATGGTGGACGAGAGCGACCTGGTCCTGACGGCGACCAAGGCGATCCGCTCGCGGGTGCTGGAGGAGGCGCCCGGCGCGTTGCGGCGTACCTTCACGGTGCGGGAGCTCGCCGCGCTGCTGGACGTCGTACCGGCTCACACCGACCTTGCCGCCCTGGTGCGGAGTGCGTCGGAGGAGCGCTCGCGGGCCGCACTCGACGACTACGACATCGCGGATCCCTACGGCCGCGGCGACGAGGCCCACCTGGTCGCCGCACGGTCGATGGCCGTGGCCGTGGACCGGATCGCCCAGGGCCTGGGCCAGGGAGCGGGCCGGTGAGGTCGCTGCTCCGGGCGCTGGTCGTGGTGCTGGCCGTCACCGTCGCAGGCACCGCTCTGCCGAGCACGGCCGGCCCTGTCGGACTCCAGCCTCCGGCCGAGGAGGGGACGGTGGACTTCGCTCGCGCCACTGCCCGCACGCCCACCGAGACCGCCATCCAGCAGGCCGCGGAGCCGAGCACGCTCGTGCGGCCCGCCCGCAGGACGAAGAAGGCTCGCCCGCTCCGCTCGATCACGATCGCGCTCGACCCGGGGCACCAGCTCGGCAATGCGAGGCACCCGCGCGAGACCAACGCCCCGGTCCCCGCCGGCGGGTTCACCAAACCGTGCAACAGCACCGGCACGGCCACCAACGGCGGCGTAGCCGAGGCCACCGTCAACTTCCAGCTCTCCCGCGCAGTCAGGAAGCGCCTGCGCCGGCTCGGGGCGCGCGTGGTGATGACCCGGAGCGTCAACAGCCAACATTTGTGGGGTCCGTGCGTCGACCAGCGAGGCCAGTTCGGCCGGCGCGTCGGCGCCCGGCTGATGGTGTCCCTGCACGCCGACGGGTCCTCGGCCGCGGCGCGCGGGTTCCACGTCATCGCACCGACCGAGCGGGCGCCGTGGACGACCGACATCGCCGACTCGTCGCTGCGGCTCGCCACCGCCCTGCGCAACGGGCTCTCCGCCGCCGGCGTCCCCCGATCGAACTACACAGGCGGCGGCACCGGCTTGAATGTGCGCGACGATCTGGGCACGCTGAACATGTCTGACGTGCCGGTCGCGATGATCGAGATCGGCAACATGCGCAACCCGGGTGACGCGCGCCGGATGACCTCCAGGAGTGGACGGGCGCAGTATGCCCGGGCAGTCGTGCGGGGCATCCGGACATACCTCGGAAGGTGAGCCGATGACCATGCGCGCGAGCGGCCTCGGCGTCGCCGTACTCCTGTCCCTGCTGCTCGGCCTGATGTCCGGGTGCAGCAGCGAGACCGCGGAGAGCCCAGCCCCGCAGGTCACGGCGAAGGCGCCGGAGAGAGCGCTGACCCCGGGCACCTGCTGGGACGACACGCAGCTCCCCGAGGCGCTGGGGGAGGAGCCGTTCGACGCCTGGGTCGAGAAGCACGCTGGTGGGCAGGCCACCCTCGCCGACGCCATGCGCGACGACGCCGCGTTCGACGAGAAGATCGACTGCACGCAGGCGCACTCGCTCGAGCTCTACAACGTGGTCGAGCTGGAGCCGACGCTGACGGCGCAGGTCAAGCGCTACGCCGACCTGCTGGACCAGGAGTCCGCGCTCTACGGCAGGATCCGGGACCAGGTGAACGACCGCTGTCTCGCCCAGAGCGCCTACGGCAGGGCCCAGCGCAAGGGCGGCGACCTGCCGGTGCAGCTCGGGCCGTCGCTGGACGTCGACGCCGGGCTGAACCTCGCGTGGGACCCGTTCCCCCCGGACCTGTGGGCCAAGGGTGAGCAGAAGTTCGTCTGCACCTTCGAGCAGGAGGAGCCCGGGACCCTGATGTTCGCGGATCTCCCGACGAGCAAGGTGCCGATCGCCGCGCGCGTGTGCCTGAACACGCCCGGGACCTACGTGCCGTGCGCGGGCCGGCACCAGGCCGAGGACCTGGCCGAGATGATCCTCAACACCGCCATCGAGAAGGGCCAGATCAACGACCGCAAGGCCGTTCGCAAGGGCCCGAAGGGTGAGTACGTCGCACTCAGCGACGCCGAGTACGCGAAGCTGGACAAGATCTGCGCGACGCTCCTCGGACAGGTCTCCACGGTCCGCGGCGGCATCCAGGCCCGGGCCTATCCCGGCTCGGTGTCGCAGTGGCCCACCGAGAGCGGTGCCTACGTCGCCAGCTGTTTCGCGCTCAAGCCGAACCGGGAACCGCCGCCGATGGTCACCGGGACCGTGTTCGACAAGGGTTGAGAGATACTCCCGACATGACAACCTCCGTCCCGTTCCGGCGGCTCGACGACATCCCCGGCTGGTTCAAGCGGATGGACATGGAGCTGTTCCGGCTGTTGCTCGACGAGACCGAGGAACGCCTCGGGGGTGGTGACCTGGCCGAGCTGGGGGTCTACCTCGGCAAGAGTGCGACGCTGATGGGCTTCGCGCTGCACCCCGGGGAGACGTTCACGGTGATCGACCTGTTCAGCGACCCGGCGGAGGCGGCCGACAACCAGTCGGAGAACGACGAGCAGTACGCCGAGCTCTCGCGGGACGCGTTCGAGCGGTACTACCGCCAGTTCCACGACGAGCTGCCCGTGGTCGTCCAGGCGCCCAGCGAGACCATCGTGGACCACGCGGCGCACGGCACCCACCGGTTCGTGCACATCGATGCCTCCCACCTCTACGAGCACGTGGTCGCGGACATCGCCGCCGCCCGGACCCTGCTGGCACCGGACGGGGTGGTGGTCTTCGACGACTACCGCACGCTGCATGCCCCCGGTGTGGCGGCGGCCATCTGGCGGGAGAGCACCAAGGGCCTGACGCCGTTCGCGGTGAGCATGAACAAGCTCTATGCGACCTTCGGCGACGCCGACCCGTGGCTCGACGTGGTCAAGGACTGGCTGGGCCAGTCGTCGTTCTGGCGGATGGACGTCCAGCAGGTGGCCGGCCGCGAGCTGGTGCGGATGCAGCGCCCGGCGGGCAAGCCGCAGGCCGAGCCGGCACCTGAGCAACAGGTGCCTGAACCCGCCGCCGTCAGGCCCGGGCTGCTCTCCCGGCTCACTCGTCGCTGACCCGGTGCACCTTGTGCTGGGCCGCCTGCGCGCGCGGGCGTACGACGATCTCGTCGATGTTCACGTGGGCCGGCAGTGACGCCACCCAGCGCACCGCCTCGGCGATGTCCTCCGCGACGAGCGGCTCGGCCACGCCCTGGTAGACCGCGTCGTACCGCTCCCGGTCCCCGCCGAACCGCTTCAGGGTGAACTCCTCGGTCTTGACCATCCCGGGCGCGATCTCGGTGAAACGGAGCGGCTCGGCGACCAGCTCCAGCCGCAGCGTCTGGGTGATCACGCGCACGGCGTGCTTGGCGGCCACGTAGCCGCCGCCGCCCTCGTAGGAGACCCGGCCCGCGGTCGAGCCGAGGTTGATCACCAGGCCGCCGCCGTCGGCACGCAGGGCCGGCAGCAGCGCCTGGATCACCCGGACGGTGCCCAGCGCGTTCAGGTCGAACATCTGCGCCCAGTCCTCCACGTCGGCGTCCACGACCGGCGCCTGGTCGAGCGCGCCGCCGGCGTTGTTGAGCAGGACGTCGACGCTGTCGACACCCTCGGCGAGCGCTGCGACGGACGCGGGGTCGGTGACGTCGCAGACCACGGCGCGGCCGCCGATCTCCTCGGCCGAGCTCCTCGATCCGGTCCTGCCGCCGGGCAGCGCAGATCACGTGGAACCCGTCCGCGGCGAGCGCGCGAGCGCTCGCGGCTCCGATGCCGCTGCTGGCTCCGGTGACGACGGCGGTGCGGGTCATGGGTTTCTCCTCGGGCGGTGGCGGGAACGATCGCCATGATAGGAGCGGAATGGACGGGGCCCCGAGTGCGTTTCGTTCTGCGGAGGTATCAGATGTCCCTGCACCGCGTCGCGATGATCAGCCTGCACACGTCCCCGCTCGACCAGCCGGGGACGGGTGACGCGGGCGGCATGAACGTCTACGTCCTCGAGCTCGCCCGGCGACTCGCGGAGCGACAGGTCGAGGTCGACGTGTTCACCCGTGCGACCGGGAGCTCCCTGGCCCCGGTCGTCGACGTGAGCGACGGCATCCGGGTGCATCACGTCTCCGCTGGTCCCTACGAGGGGCTGACCAAGCAGGAGCTGCCGGCCCAGCTGTGCGTCTTCGCCCGCGAGGTGCTCCGCACCGAGGCCTACAACCTGCCGGGGTACTACGACCTCGTGCACAGCCACTACTGGCTCAGCGGCCAGGTGGGTGCGCTGGCCCGCGACCGGTGGGGTGTCCCGCTCGTGCACACCATGCACACCATGGGCAAGGTCAAGAACGCCGCGATGGCCACCGGTGACACCCCCGAGCCGATGGCCCGCCTGATCGGCGAGGAGCAGGTGGTCGCCGCCGCCGACATGCTCGTCGCCAACACCGACGACGAGGCCAAGCAGCTGATCGACCTCTACGACGCCGACCCCGGCCGGGTCGAGGTGGTGCACCCCGGCGTGGACCTGGCCACCTTCCGCGACGTGGGACAGGCCGCCGCCCGCGACCGGCTCGGGGTGCCCGCGGACGGCCCGCTGATCACCTTCGTCGGCCGGATCCAGCCGCTCAAGGCGCCCGACGTGATGCTCCGCGCCGTCGCGGTGCTGCTCGAGCGTCGCCCCGACCTGCGCTCCACCCTGACGGTCGCGGTCGTCGGTGGCCCGTCCGGCTCCGGGCTGGAGCACCCCGACTCGCTGGTCCGGCTGGCCGAGGAGCTCGGCATCACCGAGCTGGTGCGGTTCGTGCCGCCGATGGTGCAGAGCGAGCTGGTCGACTGGTATGCCGCCTCGTCCCTGGTCTGCGTGCCGTCGTACAACGAGAGCTTCGGGCTGGTCGCCATCGAGGCACAGGCCACCGGCACCCCGGTCGTGGCCGCCTCGGTCGGGGGCCTCACCACGGCGGTGCGGGACGGCGGGTCGGGGCTGCTGGTGGCCGACCACGAGCCGGCTTCGTACGCCGCGGCCTTCGATCGCGTCCTCCACGAGCCCGGCCTGCACGAGACCCTCTCCCGCGGCGCCGAGGCCAACGCCCAGCAGTTCGGCTGGGACCGCAACGCCGACCAGATGTTGCGGGTCTACGCCGCCGCGCAGGAGAAGATGCGGGCGGACGTGAGCGGGATCGCGCTGTAGGGGCGCCGCTGCGCGGACCCCACAAATGTTGGATCGTGACGTCGAAAGCGATCGGCAGGACGTCACAGTCCAACAATTGTGGGGTTGGGGCATGATCGGAGCGTGAACGACTCTGTCGACGACGAGGTGCTGGCCCCCGAGCGCGAACAGGCCCTGGCGGCGCTGCGCGAGGTCTTCGAGGAGGGCGGGCTCGACCACACCGAGATCTCGCCGACCTCGTTGATGGTGAACCTGCCGGGCGAGAAGAAGCAGCAGACGCCGTGCCGGTTCGACGTCGGCCGGCACGCCCTCGAGGTGCACGCCTTCGTGTGCCGCAAGCCTGACGAGAACTTCGAGGGCGTCTACCGCTGGCTGCTCGAGCGCAACATGAAGATGTACGCCGTGGCGTTCGCGCTCGACGGGGTGGGCGACATCTACCTCGACGCTCGCCTGCCCCTGCACGGGGTCAGCCGGGACGAGATCGACCGGCTGCTGGGCGCTGTCCTGGAGTACTCCGACGGGTCCTTCAACACGATCCTCGAGATCGGCTTCGCGTCCTCGATCCGCAAGGAGTGGGACTGGCGGATCTCGCGCGGCGAGCCGACCCGCAATCTGGAGGCCTTCCGCGGGCCGCTGGGGCTGGACGAGCGGAACCTCGCCGAGAGCTGACGGTCCGTTCCTGTCGGTGGCTCGTGGTTGTCTGCTGCGCAGCGGGGAAACCCCCTCGCCCGAGCCAGGAGAACGAGATGAAGCGAACACTCAACCCCGCGTCCGTGCCGACATCGTTGCCCTTCTACAGCCAGGGGGTCGAGCTGTCCGGCACCTCCCGGCTGGTGATGGTCTCCGGCCAGGTGGGGGTCACTGTCGACGGGTCCGTCTGCGAGGGGATCGAGGCGCAGGCGCGTCAGGCGTTCGAGAACCTCAACGCCGTGGTCGCCGAGGCGGGGCTGACGCCCGACGACATCGTGAAGCTCACGATCTACCTGACCGATCCGGACAACCTCGGCCCGTTCCTGGGAGCCGCCTCCGCGTCCCTGACCGAGGAGCCGCCCGCCACGACCATGCTCTTCGTCAGCGCGCTCAGCTCGCCCGACCTGCTGGTCGAGGTCGAGGCGATCGCGTCGGCGTGAGCTCGGCAGGCGGACGCGGCCTGCGGCGGGCGACCGCGACCCCGACCAGGGCGAGCGCCCCGCCGGCGTACGCCATCATGGGCGGGGTCTCGCTGAGGAACACCAGGCCGAGCACGATCGTGATCGGGGGCACCAGGTAGGTCGTGACCCCCAGGCTGCTGGCGCTCATGTGCCGGAGCGCGAAGGCGTACGTCGTGAACGCGATCGCCGTCGGGAACACGCCGAGGTAGACCAGCCACCAGACCGAGGAGGCCGGCGCTTCCTGCACCTGGCTGACGAGGTCGGCGGCGAAGGGCAGACAGCTGATCGCGCCGATGGTGCACGCCAGCCAGGTGACCTGGACGGCGGAGAGCCGGACGACGAGGGGCTTCTGCAGGATCAGGCTGATCGAGTAGGCGACGGCACTGACCAGGCAGAGCAGGACGCCCACGGTGTAGCTGCGCTCGCCGAGCGTCTCCGTCCGCGGCGCGGAGAAGGCGATCAGGGCGACACCCCCGAACGCGAGCGCCAGTCCGAGGCCCAGCTGGACGGTGAACCGCTCGCTCAGGAAGAGGGCGGCCAGCAGCGCGATCAGCACCGGGGAGACCTGGATCAGCATCGCGGCGGTGCCGGCGTCGACCATCCGCTCGCCGGCGTTGAGGGCGACGTTGTAGAGGCCGAACCAGAGCAGCCCGATCACCACCAGCGGCACCCACTCCCGCGCGGTCGGGCGCACGACCCCGCGGGAGACGGCCACGACGGCGAGGCACAGCGCCCCCACGAGCAGGCGGCCCAAGGACATCGATCCGGGCGTGAAGTCATGGCCGAGGTGTCGGATCGCCACGAACGCGGAGGCCCAGAACACCAGGGTGCAGGCCACGGCTGCGAGGGGCAGCCATGCCGGCATCGTCTTCTCGGTCACCCGGTCCACAGTAGGCGCCGGCACCGACAACCGGCGGGCGGGTTTCGGACGTCGTACGTCGAGATCCGGGCCGTCAGCGGAGCCGGAACCAGGCGGTCAGCTGATGGCCGTCCTTGAACCGCAGGACGAGCCTGCGGCAGGTCGTGCGCGACGCCCAGGCCTTCTGGCTGCGCCAGGCGTAGGTGTAGACGCCGCGACGATAGGTCAAGGTGGCGGTCGAGGCGGGCAGGGTCTGCTCGATCTCGTCGGTCCGGGCCCGCCCCGGGCAGGTCACGGCCTGGGTCATCGGGTAGCCGCTCGCGAACACCTGGGTGCCTCGGTAGCCGCCCAAGCTGAACCTCGCCGGCACGATGGCCCCCGCCTTCGCGGTGTTGAGGATCGGCGGGTTGTCGATCGGTGAGTAGAGGCCGCGCACCGGCCACTCGACTCGGTAGCTCACCGTCCGGCTTGCGGTGTTCCCGGCGTTGTCCGAGGCCTCCACGGTGAAGGTCTTGGTCCCGATGCTGCCCGTGTCGATGGCCGCGCCGTCGTCCGCTGTGCCGGTGCAGGTCGCGACACCGGAGTCGGCGTCGGCGCACTCGTAGGAGGCCGTGACGTTCTGCCCGACGACGTAGGTCGCTCCCTCGACCGGCCTGGTCAGCGTGATGGTGGGCGGGTCGAGGTCTGTCGGGGTCTCGGTGGGCGTCTCGTCGAGAGCGACCGCCCAGACGCTCGCCTCGGGCGAGTGCGCGACGAAGCGCCAGTCACCCGAGGGCAGCACGGTCCGCGAAGCGACGCACGGGCCCACAGCGGTCGCTCCGGCGCAGTCCGGCAGCGCGGCGCCGTCACGGAACAGGTCCACGTCACCAGGGACCGCGTTGCGGGGGATGACTGACACGTCGATGTCGAAGGTGAACGTGAGGAAGCCAGGTGGGGTGGGGGGATCGGCGGTGATCTGCACCTGCTGGCCGAGCACCATGTAGCCGTCGATCGGTGGTGCAGCGGGGTCCTCGCTCTCGAGCTCGGTGATCGTCACCTCGCCCGGGGAGCCACTCACGGTCGCCTCGAGGGTGTGGTCGTACGTCGGCCCGCCGGCTGAGGCTGTCGACGCCGTACCGGTGCCCGACGCAGTCTCCGTGGGCTCGGCCCGGTCGTGCACGAGGATGTCGATCGTGGTGTCCGGCTCGTCATTGGGGTACGCGCTCTCCAGGGTGTCGAAGACGACGTAGCGTCCGTCTCCGGACATGAAGTTCTGGAAGGGCGCGGTGGTGATCGCGGTGCCGTCGCTACCCACCGATTCGACCTCGGTCGCGTCGGTCTCGCGGTCCCACACGTAGACACCCGCAACCCCGCCGGCCTTCGGCAGGTCGGCCCGGTAGGCGACGTAGCGGCCGTCATCGCTGATGTCGGGATCCGTCTCGAGCTCGAAGTCGTGCACCGGCGTCGTGCGGATCGAGTCGTCCGCGAGGTCGATCGTGTAGATCCGGGTCTCAGCTGTGGAGGCGCCCGTCTCGAGAAGGTCGCTGCGGGTGTAGAACGCCACCACGGTTCCGTCAGCGTTCAGGGCCGGTTGGATCTGCTGTTCGAGAAAGGGCTGGCCCGACAAGACGACGGCCTCAGTCGTGTCGGTGTCCAGGTGGTGCAGGAAGAGAGTGTTGGCTCTGGGCCCGCTCGGGTCGAGGTTGCTGGCGGACGAGTAGAAGGCGACGGCCTCCCCGTTGGCGCTGATGGACGCCTGCTGGGAGACGTTGTTGCCGGGTTCTCCCGCCGAGCTGCGGCTGACGAGCTCGGTGGTGTCCGTCAAGAAGTCGCGCACGTAGACGTTCTGGATCGCCGCGCGGGGCGTGCCGACGAGGTTGGTCGCCTGCGAGGTGAACGCCACGCGTTGCCCGTCGGCGCTGATCGAGGGGTCGACGGAGTCGTGGTTCCCGGGCGTGATCCCGTCCGTCGACACACTGACGAGCTCGGTTGTGCCGGTCAGCAGGTCCCGGCGGTAGAGATCGAGGCAGTCTCGCGCGTTGCGGTTCACGCAGTTGCTGCTGCCGTCCACGATGTCGAAGACCACGTAGCGGCCGTCCGCACTCACGTCGTAGAACGCCGTGTTGTCGTGGCCGTCGAAGGTGGCACCGGCCGGCGGCAGGTCGACCGCCGTGGTCGTCGAGGTCGCCCGGTCGCGCGCGAACAACCGGCTCCTCTCCGGCGCACCCTCGTCGATGTCGGTGCCGAACGAGGTGAACACCACTGTGGAGCCGTCGCCGGAGATGACGGGGGCGACGGCGCCGTTCTCCGGTGCGACACCGGCGTCGGTCAGCCCGACGAGGGCGGTGGGCCCGGGGTCGGCCGCCGCGGGAACGACCGGAAGGGCCGCCAGCGCGGTGACGAGCAGGACCGCGACAAAGAGACGGGACGTACGCCGCAGCGCGCGCGGCAACTTGTGACCGTTCATGTTTCCCCCGGGCAGGCGGCGCCGGCCATCGGCCGGACGTCGGCAGCGTAGGCCGGTGGGTCCACGGGGCAGAACCACCCGAACTAGTCATTCCCCTCGTGGCGCGCAGGGGCTAGGAGCCTCAGAGGTCGAGCTTGTAGCCCAGTCCGCGCACCGTGGTGAGCAGCTTCGGCTCGGCAGGGTTGTCCTCGAGCTTGGCGCGCAGGCGCTTGACGTGCACGTCGAGGGTCTTGGTGTCGCCGACGTAGTCAGAGCCCCAGACGCGGTCGATCAGCTGCCCGCGGGTGAGCACCCGGCCGGGGTTGCGCAGGAACATCTCGAGCAGCTCGAACTCCTTGAGCGGCAACCGGACCTCGTCGCCCTCGACCGTGACGATGTGGCGCTCCACGTCCATCCGGACCGGGCCGACCTCCAGCGTCGCGGGAGCGAGCTCGGGTTCGACGCCGCGCCGGAGGACGGCACGGATGCGGGCCACGAGCTCGCGCGGCGAGTAGGGCTTGGTGATGTAGTCGTCGGCGCCGAGCTCGAGCCCGACCACCTTGTCCACCTCGTCGTCCTTGGCGGTGACCATGATCACCGGCACGTTGGAGGTCTGCCGGATCCTGCGGCACACCTCGGTGCCGGGCAGGCCGGGCAGCATCAGGTCGAGCAGCACGATGTCGGCGCCGGCCCGGTCGAACGTCGTGAGCGCCTCCGGGCCGGTGGCGGCGATCGCCACCTCGAAGCCTTCCTTGCGCAGCATGTAGGCCAGGGCGTCGCTGTAGCTCTCCTCGTCCTCGACCACCAGTACGCGAGTCACGCGTTCTCCCTCTTGATGTCGGTCTCGATGTCTGCCTCGATGTCTGTGATGCCCTCGGGTGCGCGGTCGGGCCGGGAGCCCGGCTTGCCCGGCAGCGTCAGGGTGAACGTCGACCCCTGACCCTCGACCGACCAGACCCGTACCTCGCCCCCGTGGGAGGCGGCGACGTGCTTGACGACCGAGAGGCCGAGCCCGGTGCCGCCGGTGGAACGGTGCCGGGCGGGGTCGACGCGATAGAACCGCTCGAAGATCCGGTCGAGCTCCTCGGCCGGGATGCCGATGCCGCGGTCGGTGACGCTGATGTCGACCGCCGCGTCGCGCCGGTTGGCACTGACCACGACCGAGGACCCCTCCGGGGAGTAGGCGACGGCGTTGGCCACCAGGTTGCTCACGGCGACCGCCACCTGCTCCCGGTTGCCGAGCAGCACCAGGCCGTGGGTGCCGTGCTGCACCAGCTCGATGCCGCGGGCCTGGGCGTCGGTGGCGTGCTCGTCCACGGCGCGGGCGATGACCTTGTCCGCCTCCACCGCGACCGGCTCGTCGAGCGGGTCGTCGCCCTGGAGTCGTGAGAGCTCGATGATCTGCTGCACCAACCGCGACAGCCGGTCGCTCTCGTGCTGCATCCGGCCGGCGAAGCGCTGCACCGCCTCGGGGTCGTCGGCAGCCTCGATGACCGCGTCCGAGAGCAGCTTGATGGCGCCGACCGGGGTCTTCAGCTCGTGGCTCACGTTGGCCACGAAGTCGCGGCGGATCGACTCGACGCGGCGTTCCCGGGTGCGGTCCTCGATGAGGGCGAGCACCAGCTGGGAGCTCAGTGGGGCCACCCGGGCGGTGACGTGCCGAGGTGGCATCCCCGGCCGCTGCATCAGCAGCTCGGTCTCGCGGATCTGCCCGTCGCGGCGTACCTGCTGGACCAGGTCGGCCAGCTCGGCCTCGGTGATCTCGTGCCCGCGGACGATGCCCATCGCGATCGCCGGCGCGGAGGCCTTCAGGACCACGTCGCTGGCGTCGACCACGAGTGCGCTGCTGCGCAGCACCGAGAGGACGGCGGCGACGCCGGGCGGGAGGGCGGGCTCGGGGAGCTCGACGGGGTGCATCTGGCGCTCACTCAGCCGGAACGCGAGCACCGTGCCGCCGCCGAGCACTGCTCCGAGCAGCGCGAAGAGGAGGGCTTGCAGGGTCGGGCTCACGCGTCGATCGTACGCAGGGTTTCACCCCGGGTTCGGCTCGTGGGCCGGTCCTTGCGGGACTGTTCACCCCGGGTTCACGCAACGACGCCAACCCTTCACCTGGCCCGCGTAGGTTGCCGGTCATGCGCGATGCCTACTCAGACCAGCTCCACTCGATCCGCGACGACCTCGTGGTGATGGCCCAGCTCGTCCGCCAGGCCGTCTCCGAGGGCACTGCCGCCCTGCTGGAGGGTGATGCCCTGCGCGCCGAGCGGGTGATCAGCGACGATGCGGCCGTCGACGCCCTCCGGATCAAGATCGAGGACCACAGCTTCGAGCTCCTCTCGTTGCAGAACCCCGTCGCCGGCGACCTGCGGATGCTGGTGGCGTCGCTGCGGATGGTGAGCGAGTTCGAGCGGATGGGCGACCTCGCCGTACACATCGCCAAGATCGCCCGGCTCCGCGTCCCCGACGTCGCCGTGCCCGAGGAAGTGGTGCCGACGATCGCGCGGATGGCCGCGGTGGCCGAGGTGATGATCGGCAAGGTCGAGCACATCATCGCCGCCTCCGACGTGACCGCCGCCCAGGCCCTCGAGGAGATCGACCAGGAGATGGACCGCCTGCGACGCAACTCCTTCCGCGAGCTGCTCGGCGCCGACTGGACCCACGGCGTGGAGCCGGCCGTCGACATCGCCCTGCTCGGCCGCTACTACGAGCGGATCGCCGACCACGCCGTCTCCATCGCCCGGCGCGTGGTCTTCCTGGTGACCGGGGAGCACCCGCAGTACGCCTGAGGGTTCTGGCGCCGCGGGTGTGCTGCGCCGCCGGCGCGCACAATTGTTGGGTTGGGACGTCGTACGGCGACGATGGGCCGCTCCGATTCAACATTTGTTGGGTCCTGACGCGAGCCGGCGCACCTTCCCGCCTCGTCATCAAGTGTTGGGTTGGGCCGTTCGAGGCCGCGATCCATACGTCTCGGCTCAGCATTTGTGGGGTTGCGGCGCGGCAGCCATTTCGCCCACCCAAGGCGGCACCTCCGGCCCTTTGTCCCCAGCCGTGCAGAGGGCGTATGGCGCGGAGGCCACGAGAGTTGTCGGCTTGCAGGTATGCCGAAGACCTCAACCATCGACACGAGACTTCCGTTCACGCGGGCGGACGCGATTGCCGTTGGCATCGAGAGAAAGCTGCTTCGATCTTCTAGGTACCGGCGGATCTTCCGCGGGGTCTACATCGACGCAACGGTCAAGCAGACCGCGGAGATCAAGGCGCGCGCTGCGCTTGCCCTGCATCCCCCCGATGCGTTCGCGAGCCACCAGACAGCAGCTGCGCTCAGAGGCCTACCGGTCCCGGCCTGCGATCGCGCACATGTGACGGTCATGCAGCAGGAGCAGCGGGTCCAGCGATATGGCGTGGCGTGCCACGTGGCCTGCAGCGAGACGAGCGTGGCGCAGGTCAAGGGGGTTCGGGTCAGCTCTGCGTTGGACCTCTTCATCGAGCTGTCGGGCGTACTGAGCCTCATCGATGTCGTGATCGTTGGCGACGCGATGGTGCGCGCCCGGATGTTCACAGCGCACGAGCTGCGGAAGTTCTGCGCGAGCACCAAGCGATGGCACTCACGTCGTGCGAGGCGCGGTGCGGCGTACGTTCGTGACGGGGTTGCCTCGCCGATGGAGACCAGGCTGCGAATGCTGCTGGTGCTGGCGGGGCTGCCGGAGCCCAAGGTCAATCACGAGATCGTCGACCGCAACGGACGGGTACTTCGTCGGCTGGACCTGAGCTACCCAGCGATCAAGCTCATCGTCGAGTACAACGGTCGTCAGCACGCCGACGACCCGGAGCAGTACTCGGTGGACATCGACCGTCGCGAAGAGTTCGACGACGAGGAATGGCGCCTGATGGTCGTGGTGAGCAAGGGGATCTTCAAGGAACCCGAGCGCACTGTGATGCGGGTGGCGCGCGCGCTGCGAAAGCGTGGGATGCGAATCGGCCCGCTGAGCGATGAGTGGCGTGTGCACTTCCCGGTCGACTAGGCGCGAGCTCGTCGGGCCGCGGAGCCACCACGGCGCCCGACCGAATCCCACATTTGTTGGGTAGGGACGTCCAACAGCGCAATGTCGACGTCCCGATCCAACATTTGTGGAGCCCGCGTAGCGGCCAGCCGACCCGACCCGCGCGTGCTCAAGGCAGGAACAACGCCGAGTCACCGAACTCGTGCCAGCGGTAGCCGTCCGCGACGGCGGCGTCGTAGGCCCGCTGCACCAGCGTGGTCCCGGCCACGGCCTCGACCAGCAGCAGGTGTGAGGCCAGGGCGTCGTGCCAGCCGGTGATCAGGCCGTCCACGACGACGGCGGGGTGGTCGGGCGTGATCACCCGGTCGGTCCACCCCGACGACGGACGAACCAGGCCGTCGCGAACGGCGGACTCGAGGGCGCGGGTGACCGTCGTACCCGTCGCCACCACCCGGCCACCGTTCTCGCGGGTGACCTGGGCGAGCCGCGCAGTGGCGGCCGGAACGTCGTACCACTCCGACTGCGGGCCTTCGTCGACCTCTTGTGAGGAGACACCGGTGTGCAGGGTGACCGGGGCGACGGCGACTCCGCGCGCGACCAGGCGGGTGATCAGCTCGTCGGTGAACGGCCGTCCGGCGGACGCCATCTCGGCGCTTCCGGGTACGACGCTGAAGACGGACTGGTACGCCGCGAGCGGGTAGCGCCGGTCGAGGTAGCCGTAGGCGATCGGTCGGCCGTGACGGTTCAGCAGGGTGCGCAGGTCGCCCTCGGCGTGGGCGCGCCAGAGACGGTTGCCGGTGCTGGTGGGAGAGGAACCCTCGCTCGGGTAGGGCTCGAGCAGGGTCAGGCACATCTCGCCGACCCCGAGGGTCTCGCCGGCCACAGCGTCCAGCACCGGGGCCGAGGCGTCGGGTGCCGTGCGGAGCTCGACTACCCAGGTCACGGCATCCAGCGGCGTGGCTGCGTGCAGCACGACAGGCCCACCGGCGCGAATGGCGTCGATCTCGCCGTTCACCGTGGCCGAGTTGTTCACCACGACGAGGTCGCCCGGGGCGAGCTCCTCGGCAAGGTCGCGGAACTGCCGGTGCCGCAGGCCCTCGGGCCGCGCGACCAGCAGGCGGACCTCATCCCGCGCGAAGCCGCGAACCTCCGGCGGCGCGGCCGCCGTCGCCTCCTCGGGTGCGTGGAAGCGCACGCCGGAGCGTTCGGTGAGGATGGTCATGCCGATGCCACCTCCGCGACGGACATGTCGGCGGCGAGATAGCGGCCCCGTGGAGGGCGCTGCCCCAGCAGTTCCAGCAGGCGCGGCACCACGTTCTCCGGCGGCGGTCTGTCGGAGATGTCCTCGCCGGGAAAGGCGTCCTGGTGCATCGGGGTACGCATGTCGCCCGGGTCCACGGCGTACGTCGTCAGCCCGGTCTCCTCGCCGAAGGTGAGGACGAGGTGGTCGAGCGCGGCCTTGGAGGCGGCGTACGCCCCCCAGGTCTCGTAGTGCTGCACCGCGGCGTCCGAGGAGATGCCGATCACGACGCCGTCCCGAGCCAACATTTGTTGGGTCAGGGCGATCATCAGCGATCCCGGCGCAACGGCGTTGCTGCGCAACACCTCGCCGATCTCTGTCGGCTCGTACGCCGACAGCGGGCGCATCGGGAGCGGACCAAGTGTGCTCGAGTTGAGCACCAGCAGGTCGAGCCCGCCGAGCTCGGCGACGATGGCGACGAGCTCGGCCCGGTGGGCGGCGTCGGTGACGTCGCCGGCAACGCCGTGGATCGTGGTGTCCACCAGAGCGGCTCGGAGCCGGTGGTCGTCCCTGGCGTCGGTCACCACGACCCATCCCCGGACGTCGAGGGCACGGGCCAGTGCGAGACCGAGACCGGAGGAACCACCGGTGATGAGGGCAACGGGAGGAGTGTTGGTTGAGGTCATGCGGCCAGTGTTAAAGTTGAAGTTAACTTGAGATCAAGGGGAGACCATGGACGCGCGCGAGCTGATGGATGTCGGCCAGGTGGCCACACGCAGCGGGTTCGCGGCGTCGGCGCTGCGCTTCTACGAGGCGCAGGGTCTGATCGAGGCCACCCGGACTCCGGGTGGACGACGCCAGTTCGAGCGCAGCGTGCTTCGCCGGCTCGCGTTCATCCGGGCTGCGTCGAACATCGGGCTCACCCTCGAGGAGGTCCGTGAGGAGCTCGAGCGACTGCCGGCCGGGCGCGTGCCGACAAAGGCCGACTGGCAACGCATCTCGCGGCACTGGCGGCGACGACTCGACGACCAGATCGCCGCGCTCGAGCGGCTGCGCGACGGTCTGGACTCGTGCATCGGTTGCGGCTGCCTGTCGTTGCAGCGATGCCGGATGTCGAACCCGGGCGACTGGATGGCGATGAGCGAGGACGCTCCCGGCGCGGCGAACCTGCCGGCCCTGCTACGGCGCCCGCACCAGTTCCGCTCCGGCGGCGGGGGCGCCGGCTAGCGACCCTGGTTGGCCACTGCCTCCGCGGCCGCGGCAGCCGCCTCGGGGTCGAGGTAGCGGCCGCCCGTCTCAACGGGGCGCATCTCGCTGTCGAGCTCGTAGACCAGGGGCATGCCCGTGGGGATGTTCAGCCCGGCGATCTTCTCGTCGCTGATCCCGTCGAGGTGTTTGACCAGGGCGCGCAGGCTGTTGCCGTGCGCGGCGATCAGCACCGTCTGTCCGCCGGCGATGTCCGGGACGATCGAGCCGTCCCAGTAGGGCAGGAACCGCTCGATGACGTCCTTGAGGCACTCCGTGCGGGGCATCTCGGCACCGAGGTCGGCGTAGCGGGGGTCGCCCGACTGTGACCACTGGTCGTCATCGTCGATCGGCGGCGGCGGCGTGTCGAAGGAGCGCCGCCAGGTCATGAACTGCTCCTCGCCGTACTCCTCCAGGGTCTGCTTCTTGTCCTTGCCCTGCAGTGCGCCGTAGTGCCGTTCGTTGAGCCGCCAGGATCGGCGTACGGGAATCCAGTGCCGGTCCGCGGCGTCGAGGGCGAGGTGCGCGGTGGTGATCGCGCGCCGCTGCAGCGAGGTGTGCACCACGTCGGGCAGCAGACCCGCCTCGACCAGCTGCTCCCCACCCCTGACCGCCTCGGCGCGACCCTTGTCGGTCAACGCAACGTCGACCCAGCCGGTGAACAGGTTCTTGGCGTTCCACTCGCTCTCACCGTGACGCAGCAGGATCAGGGTGTGGGTCGACTCGCTCATGGGGCTTCGGAGGGGGTGGTGGCAGAGAGGTCCGGGGTCGCGGGCTCGATGTCACTGAACTCCTCGGCCCTGTCCACGACCGGCACGTTCAGCTCGGTCTCCTGCCCGCTCTCGAAGGTCAGGACCAGGCGGATGAAGGCTCCCGGCGCGACGCTCTCCCCGACGACGCTGACGGCGCCGCTGTCCGCGAGGTTCACCAGGCCCTCGGGCCGGATCTCGATCGGGGCTGCCAGCTGGACCTCGGCGGCACCTTCCTCCGCAGGCGCCATCCCGGTGAGGGTGTCGGACTCCTCGAGACTGCTGTTCACCAGCGAGGCGACGAAGGTGCCCTTCCCGTCGGTGGAGCTGACGACGACGGCCGCGAGCACGTCGACGGTGCCGTCCCGGTCGTTGACCCCCACTGCAGGCTGGTAGACCTGATCGGTCTGGTAGTCGCAGGCACCCAGTGCCGGGACCAGGAGCAGCACGGCCAGGGCGGCGAGACGACGGCGTACGGGCGTCAACATGGCGATGCAGGTCCTCTCAGACGCCGTCGAACTCAGGGCCCGGGGCGGTCAACACGAACGGGGTCGCTTGCGGTAGCGAGCCTATCGTTTCGCGCGGCCGGCGCGAGGGCTAGGTGGCGATCCCGACCGTGAACGCCGAGTAGACGAGCACCGCGAGCACCGCGACGGTGGCCACGATGGTCAGCACGAACAGCTTGGGAGCGCCGGTGCGGAGCGCGATCCGCAGCGGCAGGTGGCGTACGCCGGACGCGTTGTCGACCACCAGGTCCGGCAACGACGTCAGGAAGTGGACGAGGAAGCCCAACGCCGCGCAGAGCCACACGAAGCTCGTCAGCGGTGCAGAGCCGTCGGCCTCGCGACCCCAGCCACCCAGCGTGACGAACGGGGCCAGCAACGCGAAGGTGGCGGACCAGCCGACCCAGGACAGCGCCGTCCCGCGCAACCACTTGTTGTGCACGAAGCCGACGACGAGCGTGGTGAGCAGGAACAGTCCCGCCTGGGTGCCGTTCTGGAGCGACAGCGGGATCACCAGGAGGAGCAGTACGGCGATCGCGAAGGTCACGTTGTTCGTCGGGATCAGCCCGGCGGCCACCGGCTTGCCCACGGCGCCCGACATGCGGTCGACGTCGATGTCGAGGAGGTCGTTGACCAGCCCCATGATCATCTGCGCGACGAGCACGGCCAGACCCGCGAGCAGCACCTCGCGCGCCACCGGACCGAACTCGGTGTGCCGGCCCAGCAGCGACACCAACAGGCCCACGACCACCGCGAACGCCAGGGCCTGGCGGGGGTGAACTGCCCGTAGGAACGATCGAAACTGCCCCGGCGCTCGCACGGCCGTCTCTGTGGTCATGGGTCGCAGTATTGAGCATGGGTCCGGTCGGCGGGGGACGTTTGGGACACGCGGTCGCCATGGTTCCGACCGTCCGCACCACACGAAATAGTGACTTGTCAACCCCCGATACGGCCTCTGACCTGCACAAACACTGGATAGGAGGGGTCGGCAACCGTGTTAGACTGGGGACCTCGAAAGGGGTTCACAGGAATATGACTTTCACTGTTGGCGAAACAGTCGTTTATCCAAATCACGGGGCAGCAGTCATCGAAGACATCGAGATGCGCACCATCAAGGGAGAAGAAAAGCAGTACCTGGTTCTTCGCATCGTCGCCCAGCAGGACCTCGTCGTCCGGGTGCCGTCATGCAATCTCGACCTCGTGGGAGTCCGCGACGTCGTCGACAAGGCAGGCCTCGATCGCGTCTTCGACGTACTGCGGGCTGTCGTGCCGGATGAGCCGACCAACTGGTCGCGCCGCTACAAGGCCAACCTGGAGAAGCTGCACTCCGGTGACGTGATGAAGGTGTCCGAGGTCGTACGTGACCTCTGGCGTCGCGAGCGTGACCGTGGCCTCTCCGCCGGCGAGAAGCGGATGCTGGCCAAGGCGCGCCAGATCCTCGTCTCCGAACTGGCCCTGGCCGAGCACACCAACGAGGACAAGGCCGAGGCCATCCTCGACGAGGTGCTCGCTTCCTGAAGCGCCTCTAGCACTCCGTCGAGCCCCCGTGACCGTGCGTCCGGGGGCTCGATGCTTGTCCGGGTGATGGTTGGTTTCACTGGGTCCCCAGTGATCCGGCCACTTCCCTCGCGTTGCAACGGTGGGGGAGTGGTGGTTTCACTGGGGACCCAGTGAAACTGTCACCCATGGACGAGACCCACGCGCCGCTCGGCGTCGTACCGATCGACGGGCGCGGGTCGCTGCCCTTCGCCCTGGTGCACGGGGAGTCGCTGGTGGCCGCGGCATCGTGGGCGCTGACGACGGCCGGGGCGACGCTGTTCGACTACGCGGTCTCGCTCGCCGGGATCCAGGACGCCGAGGAGATGCTGGTGATCCACGACCCGCTGTGCCCGCTCACGCCTGCCTCGTTCATCGAGCAGGCGATCGAGGAGTCGCGGCGGAGCGGGGCGGTGGTGGTGGGCATCCGCCCGGTCACCGACACCGTCAAGGAGTACGACGCCTCCGCCAGCCCGGCGCACCCGGGCCGGCTCGGGGCCACGCTCGACCGCGACGCGCTGATGTGCGTGACCTCGCCGGTGGTCCTCCCGGCGGGTGTGGTGGCCGCGCTCGACGACCTGGTGCTCGACGACCTCGCCGACCTGGTGGCCGACCTGAGCAGACGCTTCCCGGTGCGCCACCTCCAGGCGCCCCCGCTGGGCAGGCGGATCGTCGACGAGGACGACCTCGACGTGCTCAGCGCCGTCAGCGCGACCGACTGAGCAACGTCTCGGCCAGGGGGACGTCCTCGGGGAAGGTGACCTTCAGGTTGGCGGCCGTGCTCGGCACGCCCACCACGGCGACGTCGGCGTACCGCTCGAGGCAGGCGGCGGTGTCGGTCCCCACGAAGCCCTCCGCCGCGGCGTGCCGGTGGGCGATGAGAAGCTCGCGGGCGCGGAAGGCCTGCGGTGTCTGGACGCCGACCAGCCCACGCGGTGCGAGCGAGCCGTCCCGGTGCGAGAGCCTCGGCGTCGGCAGCACCGGGATCGCGCCGCCGTGCTCGGCGGCGGCGTCGATGACGGCGCGCCACAACGTCGCGGGCGCCAGTGGCCTGGCCGCGTCGTGGATCGCCACCACGTCGATCTCGCCGTCCTCGATGTCGGCGGCCAGGGTCCGCAGCGCCTGCCACTCGGACTCGTGCCGGTGCGCGCCGCCGTCGACGACCCACAGGTCGTGGGCGCCGAGGTGCGGGGCGACGGCCTCGCCGACCGCCTCCCGGTCCTCGGGTCGTACGACGAGCAGGATCCGGTGCACGCCGGTCACCTCGAGGACCGTCCGCACCGACCGGGCGAGGATCGAGATCCCGTCGAGGGGCAGCAGCACCTTGTTGGTCGAGGATCCAAGTCGGGTACCGGAGCCGGCCGCCAGGATCACCGCCGCCGCCTGGGTGGTCATGGTGCTGAGTGTGCCGCAGTCAGTTGAGGTTGGCGTCCTCGGGCAGCGTGGCGAGCATGGACAGCGGGGAGGGCTGGCGACGGAGCACGTCACGCCACAGCCGGTCCGGGGTGCTGCTGAAGGCGTCGCTCTCGTGGGCGGGTACGACGTGCCAGCTGCCCTCGGCGATCTCACCCTCGAGCTGGTCGGCGCCCCAGCCGGTGTAGCCGGCGTACACCCGCAGCGCCGTGAGCCGGCCCAGGAACTCGTCCGGCGTGCTGTCCAGGTCGACGATGCCGAGCGTCCCGGTCAGTGGCCGCCACCCGGTGGGCAGCTCGGTGGACGACCCCCGCAGCGACCCGACCGCGAGCGCGGCGTTCAGCTCGACCGGCCCGCCCCGGAACAGCACGTCCGGCTCGCTGGCGACGTCACGCCAGCTCGCCAGCACCTCGCCGACCGGCACCTCCGAGGGTCGGTTCAGGACCACCCCGAGGCTGCCGTTGTCGTCGGCGTCGAGGAGCAGGAGCACGCAGCGGGTGAAGTTGGGGTCGAGCAGGGTCGCCGACGCGATCAACAACGATCCCGGCGGCGGCTGCATGCTCACCATCGTGACACCAGCGCGTCCACCCGGCGTACGGTCACCCGGCGCGCAGCAGGGCCGTGGCGATGGCCGCCAGCCCCTCGCCGCGACCGGTGAGGCCGAGCCCGTCGGTGGTGGTGGCGGTGAGCGAGACGCTGATGCCGTGCCGCTCGGTGAGGCCGCGCTCCGCCTCCTCGCGGCGGGCGGCGAACCGCGGCCGGTTGCCGATCAGCTGGCAGGCCACGTTCCCGACCTCCCAGCCGGCCGTCCGCACCCGCACCAGCGTCTCGGCGAGGAGGTCGTCGCCGGGCGCCCCGGCCCAGCGGGGCTCGGACGTGCCGAAGTTGCTGCCCAGGTCACCGAGCCCGGCCGCGGAGAGCAGTGCGTCACAGATCGCGTGCAGCACGACGTCGCCGTCGGAGTGGCCCTCGAGGCCCAGCTCCTCCTCCGGCCAATCCAGTCCGGCGACCCGCATCGAACGACCTGCTGCCAGGCGGTGTACGTCGGTGCCGATGCCGATGCGCTGGTCCACGAGCACGATCATGCCCCGGATCGGTGCCCGGCGTGGTGACCTGAGTTGACCGCATGCGCGACGATGGAGGGGTGAGCCCAGAGATGAGCACGCAGCTGGGCCCGGGGAAGGCCCGGGACACGCGCCGCGGGTCGGGCCACGGGACGGGCCAGGCCACCGGTCTCGCGGAGGTCCCGAGACGGCTGCTCGCGCTCGCGGGCGTGCTGGCCGGTGCGGCCGGGGTCGTCCTCAGCGAGGCAGCAGCCAGCGCGCTTCGTGCCGAGACCTCGCCCGTCGAGGCCGTGGCTGCGGCCGTGCGGGACTTCACCCCCGGCCCGATCGCCCTCTTCCTGATCCACCTCGTCGGGGCCGCCGACAAGCCCCTGCTGCTGGGCGGGACCGCGGTCATCCTGCTGGCCATCTGCGGGTACGCCGCCTCCTGGATCCGCCGCTTCCCGCTCGTGCCCGACCTCGTCTTCGTCGCGCTGGCAGGGGTCGGCCTGCTGGCCATCCTGCGGGTGCCGCGCCCGGGCATCGGTTCCTCCCTGGCCCTGGTGATCGGCTTCGTCACCTGGATCATCGCGTTGCGCCTGCTCACGGCGCCCCTGCTCGGCGAGGTCCCGGGTGAGGACGCCCCGGACTCCCGACGGCGGGACTTCCTGATCCGGTCCGGGGGTGTGGTCGCCCTGGTCGGCGTACTCGCCATCGCCGGCCGGATCGCCGGCAGCGGCCGCGCCAACGTGGAGCAGGCGCGCCGGCTGCTGCGGCTGCCGGTCAAGCGCGGGGAGGCACCTCCCGGCGCCTCGCTCGAGGTGCCGGGGATCGAGCCCTGGCGCACGCCCAACAAGGACTTCTACCAGATCCACACGACCCTGGCCCCGCCGTCGATCTCGCCCCCGGACTGGCAGCTGCGCATCCACGGCATGGTGGACCGCGAGGTGACCCTCACCTACCAGGACCTGATCGACCGCCAGCTGACCGAGGCCTGGGTGACCCTGTGCTGCGTGTCCAACGAGGTCGGTGGCGACCTGATCGGCAACGCCTGGTGGTCCGGCGTACTGGTCCGGGAGGTGCTGGCCGAGGCCGGGGTCCAGCCCGGTGCGAACGCGGTGCTGCAGACCTCGCACGACGGGTGGAACTGCGGGACTCCGCTCGCGGCCCTCACCGACGACCGCAACGCGATGCTCGCCGTGGCGATGAACGGATCGCCGCTGCCGGTGGAGCACGGCTTCCCGGTGCGGATGGTGGTGCCCGGCCTCTACGGCTACGTCTCCGCGACCAAGTGGCTGGTGGACCTCGAGGTCACCCGGTTCGACAAGGTCGACGCCTACTGGACCGTGCGCGGCTGGTCGGAGGAGGGCCCGGTCAAGACGCAGTCGCGGATCGACGTACCCCGCGACGGTGCCCAGGTGCCGGCCGGACGGGTGCGCATCGGCGGCAGCGCGTGGGCCCAGCACACCGGCATCGAGAGGGTCGAGTACCAGCTCGACGGCGCCGGCTGGGAGGACGCGCAGCTCGGGACCGTGCCGCACGCCGACACCTGGGTGCAGTGGTCGGCGACGGTGGAGGTCGAGCCAGGGGGTCACCTCCTGGCCGTGCGGGCCACCGACGCCTCGGGCTACACCCAGACCTCGGTCAGGACCGACGTCGTGCCCGACGGCGCGACCGGCTGGCACTCGATCGGATTCGACGCGACAGAAGGGTGAGCGATGAGCGATGACGCCGTCCCACGGAGGGGACCGCTGGTCGCAGCGCTGTTGCTCGGCGCCGGAGTCGCCGTCGCTCTCGGGGTCTATGGACGCGTGCAGGAGGGGAACTACGACGCCCTGCCCTCCCTCGGGTTCTCCACCGCAGGCACCTTCAAGGCGTGGGCGACCAGCGTCGTCCTGCTCCTGGCGCTCAGCCAGCTGGTCACAGCCCTGTGGCTCTACGGGCGGCTGCCCGGCGCCCGGCCGGCACCGCCCTGGCTCGGCACGGCGCACCGGGCCACCGGAGCCCTCGCGTTCGTGCTGTCCCTGCCCGTCGCGGCCTTCTGCCTCTACGGATTCGGCTTCTCGCCGGAGCCGTTCCGGAGCCGGACGTTCATCCACTCGGTGGCAGGCTGCGTGCTGTACGGCGCCTTCGCCGCCAAGGTGCTGCTGGTGCGCAGCCACCGGATTCCGGGCTGGGCGCTGCCCGTGGTGGGTGGGCTGCTGCTGACGTCGGTGGCGGTGCTGTGGCAGACCGGCGCGGTGTGGTTCTTCGACATCGAGGGCATCCACACCTGATCCCGGGCCCGGCCCTAACCTGTGGTCATGGACGACTTCTCTGACCTGACCGGTGCCGCGCTCGTCGTCGGGGGCAGCGGGGGGATCGGCCGGGCCGTCGTACGCCTCCTCGCGCAGCGCGGCAGCGACGTCGCCCTCACCTGGCGCTCCGGCCAGACGGCGGCCGACCGGCTGGCCGACGAGGTCGGCTCCTACGGCGTCAGGGTGAGCACGCACCAGCTCGACGCCACCGACACCGTGGGCTGTGCCCGGGTGGTCGGCGAGGTGGTGGCGCGCCACGGCGGCGTACACACCCTGGTGCACGCGGCCGGGCCGCAGGTGCCGATGACGCACCTGAGCCTGGTCGAGCCGGTGGAGCTGACCGAGCAGCTCGGCGTGGACACCGGCGCGTTCTTCAACGTCGTACGCCCCGCGCTGCCCGCGCTCCGCCAGTCCCAGGGCAGCATCGTCGCGGTGACCACCGCCGCGACGACGAGGTTCCCGGTGCGCGACGGGCTGTCCTCGGCGCCCAAGGCCGCCGTCGAGGCGCTGGTGCGGGCACTGGCCGTGGAGGAGGGGCGCTACGGCGTACGCGCGAACTGCGTGGGGCCGGGCATGCTCACCGACGGCATGGCGCGTCGCCTGATCCAGAGCGGGGAGCTCGACGACCACGCCCTCGAGGTCGCGCGCGCCAACATCCCGCTGCGCCGCTTCGGGATCGCCCACGACATCGCCGAGGCGGTCTGCTTCCTGGCCTCGCACCGGGCCGGCTTCGTGAGTGGCCAGAAGCTCGACGTGGACGGTGGGTACGGGGCCTGATTCTGGTGGTGGTTTCACTGGTGGTGGTTTCACTGGGTCCCCAGTGAAACCACCACTTCCCCACCGTTGCAACGCGGGGGAAGTGGCCGATTCACTGGGGACCCAGTGAAACCGCGCGCCCCCAGCTCACCAGTTCCGGTTGGCACCCCGGGCAGGCAGCGGGTGGGCGGTGTCGCGTACGACGTAGACGGTGCCGCTCGACTTGCGGAGCCAGGCGCGCTCGAACTGGCCGCGGTCATAGGTACGCCGGACCGAGGAGTTGTTCGGCGCAGCGGGGTCGTTGACCACCACGTCGCCGTTGGCGGTGAAGCCGACGATCACGACGAGGTGGCCGGCCGTGGCGCCGATCGGGGCGCCGCTGAGCTGGCCGCTCGAGAAGGTGATCGACGCGACCAGCGGGATGCCCGGCGTGGATGAACCGCTCGGCCTCGCGCAGGTTCGCCAGCCGGGTCACGAACGCGTCGGCGGTGAGGTTGGCGGCGTACGCCGTGTTGAACGCCCAGTTGCCGGCGCCGCGGTAGCCGTAGTCGTAGACGACCCGGGCCACGTGGTCGACCCACGGGTCGGCGTACCGCTTGTCCACCCAGGCGTAGTTCGCGGCCGAGGGCAGGGCGCGGTAGTAGCCGAGCACCATCGACAGCGAGGTGGGCGAGCACCAGGCCTGGCCACCGCCGCCGAACTGGGGGTACTGGCCGCGGTGGGTCATCTGGGAGTAGCGCGGCACGTTGAGCGTCCTCGCCGGGATCAGCTTCGGGCTGGTCGCCGGGAGGGCGGTCACCGGCCGGCTGGCCACGGCCTGGACGGAACGCACGGTCGGCGTCGCGGTGCTGGCGGGCTTGCGGAGGAACAGCACCCGCACCTGGTAGCTGTTCAGGGTCACGCCGGGCGAGGCGACCAGGGTGTCGGTGCTGACCCGGGCGACCGCGTCCTGCTGCGCGCTCCCGCTCGTACGACGGAAACCGGCGTCGCGGGTCGTCCAGCTGCCCATCAGCTTCCAGGTGCTGAACCTGCCGGCCGTGCTCCGGACGCGTGCCTGGACCTGCACGAGGGTGTTGGCCGGGGTGGCGATGTTCCACGTGGGCACGAGCTGGGTGAACGTCTGCCCGGGCTGCACGTTCCAGGAGGTCCAGCGCGCCCACGACCAGGTCGAGCCGGCATAGCGGAGGCGACCTCGCGGCGCCGCGAACGTCATCGAGCCGTTGGCGATCCGGACACCTTCGGAGATTCCCGCGCGGAAGTTGGCATCGGAGGTGATCTGGCTGAAGGTGTGCGGCCGGGGGCTCGCCGCTGCGGTCAGGCGGGCCCGTTCCGGGGTCAGCGGGTCGGTCAGGAAGACCCCGGCGAGCACGAGCGCGAGGAAGCCGACCGCCAGCGCCCGGAGGCGCAGCGATGCCGAGAGGTGGGGAAGCACCCCGCCACGATAGACAACTTTCGTCACACAAGTAAGGTTTCGTCACACTTTCGGCGCCCGCCAGCGGCCCTTCGTCCGCGCTCCGTCCACCCTGCGTCCCCTCGGCGGCTCGCTCCGCCACGGTCGGGAACAGCTCCTGCACGCCCTAGGATTGCGGGGTGACTCTCCGCCTCTACGACACCGCAGCACGCGCGGTCCGCGACTTCGTCCCCCTGGAGGAGGGCAGGGCGGGTCTCTACGTCTGCGGGCTGACGGTGCAGTCGGAGCCGCACGTCGGGCACGTGCGTTCGGCGGTCAACTTCGACGTGCTCAGGCGCTGGCTGCTCGCGCTCGGGTACGACGTCACGTTCATCCGCAACATCACCGACATCGACGACAAGATCCTGATCAAGGCGGCCGAGCAGGGCCGCCCCTGGTACAACCTGGCCTACGCCATGAAGCGCGAGCTCGACCGGGCCTACGACGACCTGCACGTGCTTCCGCCGACCTATGAGCCGGCCGCGACCGGCCACGTCCCGGAGATGCTCGAGCTGATCGCGGCGCTGATCGAGCGCGGCCACGCCTACGCCGCCGAGGACGGGTCCGGTGACGTCTACTTCGACGTGAAGTCCTGGCCGTCGTACGGCGAGCTGACGCACCAGGCCGTCGACGACATGGAGGCCGCGTCGGACGCCGACCCCCGGGGCAAGCGCGACCCCCGCGACTTCGCCCTGTGGAAGGGCCACAAGGAGAACGAGCCGGAGACGGCGTCGTGGTCCTCGCCGTGGGGACGGGGCCGGCCGGGCTGGCACATCGAGTGCTCGGCGATGGCCGGGAAGTACCTCGGCCCGGCCTTCGACATCCACGGCGGTGGCGTGGACCTGCGGTTCCCCCACCACGAGAACGAGCAGGCCCAGTCCCGGGCGGCCGGCCACCCGTTCGCGTCGTACTGGATGCACAACGCGTGGATCACCACGAGCGGCGAGAAGATGAGCAAGTCGCTGGGCAACTCGCTGCTGGTGCCCAACGTGCTCGAGCAGGTGCGCGGGATCGAGCTGCGCTACTACATGGTGGCCGCGCACTACCGCTCCACGGTCGAGTTCAGCTTCGAGGCGCTCGAGGAGGCGGCTGCCGGGCTTCCGGCGGATCGAGGGGTTCCTCGAACGCGCTGCCGCGGTGCTCGGAGAGGTGCCGGCAGGCGGCATCTTCTGCGCCGACTTCGTGGCCGCGATGGACGACGACCTGGGCACCCCGGCCGCCGTCGCCGCGGTGCACGACGTGGTGCGTGAGGGCAACAAGCTGCTTCTCGGAGGGGACACGCCGGCGCTCCGTGGCAACGCGGCCTCCGTGCGCGCGATGCTCGGCGTACTCGGCCTCGACCCCGCCGACGAGCACTGGAGCACCGGCGGCACCAACGACCTCACCCCCGTCGTCGACGCCCTGGTCAAGGGGCTGCTCGAGCAGCGCGCCGAGGCGCGCGCCAACAAGGACTTCGCCACCGCCGACGCGATCCGCGACCAGATCAAGGCAGCCGGCGTCATGATCGAGGACACCCCGTCGGGGCCGAAGTGGAGCGTGTGACGAGCAATGCCAGGTAACAGCCAAAGAAGAGGCGCGATCAAGAAGACCGGCAAGGGCAACCCCACCGCGGGTTCCGGCGGCCGGGTCCGGCGCGGGCTCGAGGGCAAGGGGCCGACGCCGAAGGCCAAGGACCGGCCCTACCACAAGGCGCACAAGAAGGTGAAGGACGACAAGGCCGCGACGGGTCGTCCCCGTCGCTCCGCCCCGGGCAAGGCCACGGGCGACCACGAGTGGATCGCCGGACGCAACTCGGTGGTCGAGGCGCTGCGTGCCGGCCTGCCGGTCACGTCGGTGTACGTCGCCGAAGGTGCCGACCGCGACAGCCGCCTGCGCGAGGTCTTCTCGATCGCCGCCGACAAGCACATCTCGCTGCTCGAGGTCCCCAAGCCCGAGCTCGACCGGATGACCGCAGGGCGCCGTGCACCAGGGACTGGCGGCCCGGATCCCGACCTACGAGTACGCCGACCCCAACGACCTGCTCGACCTCGCGGCCGCCAACAACGAGCAGCCGCTGATCGTCGCGCTCGACTCGGTGACTGACCCGCGCAACCTCGGCGCCGTCGTACGCTCGGCCGCCGGGTTCGGTGCCCATGGAGTGGTGATCCCCGAGCGCCGGGCCGCCGGGATGACTGCCAGCGCCTGGAAGACCTCGGCCGGAGCCGCGGCTCGCGTGCCCGTGGCGCAGGTGGTGAACCTGACCCGTCAGCTCAAGGCCTACCAGCAGGCCGGATGCATGGTGATCGGTCTGGCCGCCGACGGCGACGTGTCGCTGGCCGACCTCGCCCTGGCCGACGGCCCGCTGGTGATCGTGGTCGGCTCCGAGGGCAAGGGGCTCTCGCGGCTGGTGGCCGAGACCTGCGACCAGCTGGTGGCGATCCCGATGGCGAGCTCGCTGGAGTCCCTCAACGCCGGTGTGGCAGCCAGCGTCGCCCTCTACGCCGTGGCCCGCGAACGGGCCACCTCCGCGTAGTGATCACGCGTCGGCGGCTGCTCCGGATCGGCGGCTTCCTGCTCGCCTTCCTGGCGGCTGCCGTGCCGTCGTGGTTGTTCCTGTTCACCCACTCGACCGCAGAGCTGGTGCTCGCCAGCCACGACGCCGTGGTCCGGCCGACCCTCGACGGCCGAGTCCGGCTCGACATGGGTCCTTACCTGCCCGACCTGCGGACCGATGCGAGCGGTCGGCTCGGGGTCTCGGTGGAGGTCGGCAAGACCACCGCCACGACGACGCCCGAGCTCGCCCAGCGCTACGCGGCCATCGCCGCGCGACCCCAGGCAGAGATCGAACGGGTCGAGGAGGCGGTCATCGAGCTGGCCGGAGACGCCGCCCTGGGAGCAGGAGCACTCGGGCTGACGCCGATCGCCCTGTGGCTGCTGGTCGGCCCGGGCCGCCGGGCCCAGCTGCGGAGCCGGAGCGGGCAGCTGGTGCGCGACTGGCGGGTCTCGCTGGCGGTGCTCGCCGCAGTGACGCTCGTCGTCGTGCTGGTGCCCAAGCCCTGGGAGCCCGAGGACGACCGCGTCCAGTCCGAGCGGTGGCTCCCGGTGCAGGACGCCGTCACCGACGTCACCGTCCCGAGGGGTCTGGAGGGGTGGGAGATCCAGGGCGGGCTCGTCACCCAGGGCACTCGCCGGCTGCTGTCCAGCCTGTTCGACACCTACGACCGCAGCAAGGTGTTCTACGCAGGCGTCATCGACCGCGTGGACGAGATCGCCGACCTGCTGCACCAGCCCGAGGAGAACGAGACGGTGGCGGTGCTGGTCAGCGACCGGCACGACAACATCGGGATGGATCCGGTCGTCCGTGCGGTCGCGGACGAGGCCGGGGCCACGGCGATCCTCGATGCCGGGGACGACACCTCGACCGGTGAGACCTGGGAGGAGTTCAGCCTCGAGTCGCTGGACGCAGCGTTCGAGGGCTACGACTTCCGGGCAGCGGTCGCCGGCAACCACGACAACGGCACGTTCGTGAGCCGCCACCTGGAGTCCCTGGGCTGGACCCACTTCGAAGGAGAGCCCGTGACCGACTTCGCCGACGTGCGGATGACGGGCATCGACGACCCGCGTTCCAGCGGGCTCGGCACGTGGCGCGAGGAGACCGACCTGAGCTTCGCCGAGGTGGAGGAGCGGATCGCCGACGACGTGTGCGAGCTGGACGAGGAGGACGAGCGGATCGCCACCCTGCTCGTGCACGACGCCAACCTCGGCCGGACCGCTCTCGCCCGGGGGTGCACCGACCTGGTGCTGGCTGGCCACGTGCACGCGCAGATCGGGCCGAACCGCGTGCTCGGCACCAACGCGAAGGTCGGCTACACCTACACGAACGGGACGACCGGCGGAGCGGCGTACGCCATCGCGATCGGGAGCAAGCTCCGCCGCGACGCGCAGTTCACCTTCATCACCTACAGCGAGGGCCGGCCGGTCGGGATCCAGCCGGTCACGGTGCGTACGACGGGTGATCTGGTCGTCGCGGACTACATCACCCTCGACCTCGGCTGAGTCGTTTCTGGGTCCGACCTACCGTGGGGACATCTCCTTCGCGCGTGCCCTGCTCACGGCCACCCTGCTGGTCGTCGTCTCGGCCTGCGCGCGGACCGAGCCGGACACGAAGTCGGTCGAGTCGCCGGTCGAGTCGCCGGCCGAGTCGCCGGCCGAGGCCGGGGCCCTGGCACCCGCACCGAGACCGAGCAGTCCGGCGCAGGAGTCGTCGCCCGAACCCGGGCCGCCGGTCCGGCTCGAGCCGCGCCGCTCACTGATGACCATCCCGGCCCTGGGGCTGCGGGACGTGGCCGTGGAGCGCTACCGCGGCAGCCCCGACGACGGACCCGGGACACGCATCCAGAACACCGGTGTGATGGCCTCGCCGCGTGGGCCGGACGGCGGTGTCGGGCCGGGAGTCGTCGGCAACTACATCGTCACCGGGCACCGCACCTCCCACGGTGCGCCACTGGCCGAGCTGCCGGAGCTGGGCGTCGGGGCACGGGTGCTGGTCCGGAGCGGAGACCGCGAGTACGTCTACCGGATCACCCGGACCCGCTCCACCTCGTTCCGCTCCGATGCGTCGCTCGCGCGGCAGTCCGCAGCCGTGCCCGGCCGACCCGACGCGACCCCGGTGCGGCCCATGCTCACCCTGTCGACGTGCGCCACCCCCGAGGACCACGCGGCCGGCAACTTCTGGGCCGACGAGTTCGACAACCCCGAGCACCGGATCGACAAGATCGGCGTACTCACCCGGGTGCGGCCGGTGGGCTGAGAAGGTTCACCTACGATTGCGTCGCACCGCCCACGGACTCAGGGGCGGCACTGCCGGTGTAGCTCAGTTGGTAGAGCGCCTCACTTGTAATGAGGATGTCGCGGGTTCGACTCCTGTCACCGGCCCCACGCACGGGCCACCACAGTCGCAGGCCTCGCACGACGCGACTGTCGAGGCAGCCGCTGATCCTCGACAACCCCCACGGCTTGCGCGCGTCAGGCGTAGGGTGATGAACACCCTGAGTCCACCACCGAGCGAGTCCGACTCGCCACCCGAACGAGGCGGCCATGCGCGATCGTGAGGTCGAGGCGGACCCGGCCTCGATGCCTCCCGCGGACCACGCCGGATCCCTGGCGTCGCTCCAGGAGAGCGAGACTCGACACCGCCTCGTCATGCTGGCGACCAACGACATCATCTGGGATGCCGACCTGACCACCGACACGACCGTGTGGAGCGGGGCCATCGAGAAGATCCTGGGGTATCCGGATCGAACCCACATCGACGACGTGTGGTGGCAAGCCAGTCTGCACCCGGCTGACCGGGACCGGGTGACTCGATCCCTGGCTGACGCGATCGGCGACCCGGAGCAGTCACTGTGGGAGTGCGAGTACCGGTTCCGCTGCCACGACGGCGAGTACAAGACCCTCTTCGACAGAGGGCTCATCATCCGGGACCAGGACTCGGTCGGTGTCCGGCTGGTGGGGTCGATGATGGACTACACCGCCCAGAAGCAGGCGGAGGCGGTGCTGGTGGAGGCGCGCATGCAGGCTGAGGCTGCGCGAGACGCCGAGACTCGGTTCCTCGCCCAGATCAGCCATGAGCTCCGGACACCGCTGACCAGCATCCTGGGACTGGGCGAGCTGTTGCTCGAGGGCGAGCTGAACCCCCAGCAGCGCGCATTCGCGGAGACCATGCATCGCTCGGGCCAGCGCCTGCTCGCCATCGTCAACCAGTTCCTGGACCTTTCCCGGATCGAGGCCGGTTTCATCGCCCTGGAAGCCCAGCCCTACGATCTCGCCTCCCTCCTGGAACAGCTCGCGGCGGAGATAGCCCCGCTGGCTTCGCAGAAGGACCTGCTCTTCACCGTCGAGACGGGGGAGGACGTCCCAGCCACCCTGATGGGAGACGGGCTGCGGGTGGCTCAGATCCTGCAGAACCTCCTGGGGAACGCCATCAAGTTCACCAAGCAGGGGTCTGTTCAGCTCCGCGTCGCGCTGCACGACGACGACACCGGGCACGCCCTCCATTTCGTGGTGCAGGACTCAGGCGTCGGCTTCCCGGCCGACAAGCGGGCGAACCTGTTCAAGCCCTTCGGGCAGGCCGACGAGTCGGTGACCCGGGAGTACGGCGGGACAGGGTTGGGCCTGGCCATCTCCAAGCAGCTCGCGGAGCTGATGGGGGGCGAGATCCTCGCGGACAGTCACGCCGGGGACGGGAGCACGTTCACCTTCGTCCTCCCCGTCGAGAGCGCGCCTTACGCAAAACAGGGGTGAACCGGCAGATGGGTCCGCTGATGCTGCTGTAGAGTGCTCTTCGTGCCGCAGATGAGGATTCGTGACGCAGCAGTCTTCCTGGGGGTCAGCGACGACACCGTCCGGCGCTGGATCGAGTCGGGGTCGCTCAGCGTGACCAGCGACGAGTCGGGTCGCAAGGTGATCGACGGCTACGAGCTGGCCCAGTTCGCGCGCAGACAGGCCAGCACCGCCCCCAACCCGCTGGGGGTGGCCAGCTCCGCGCGCAACCGCTTCGTCGGTCTGGTCACCGACATCAAGCTGGACACGGTGATGGCCCAGGTCGAGCTGCAGTGCGGCCCGTTCCGGGTGGTCTCCCTGATGAGCAGTGAAGCCGTGCGTGACCTCGAGCTCGAGCTCGGCTCCGTCGCCGTTGCGGTGGTCAAGTCGACGACGGTGATCGTCGAGACCCCGGGCGGACCGTGATGGGGCAGCGCTGGACCGCAGGGGTGGTGGCGGTGCTCCTGGGCATGAGCGCGGCCTGCGGATCGGGCGACGCCGAGGGCTCGTCCGGTTCGCCGACCAGGACGCTCACGGTGTACGCCGCGGCCTCGCTGACCTCGACCTTCGAGGAGATCGGCGCACAGTTCGAGGCCGCCCACGAGGGGGTGACCGTCAGGTTCAGCTTCGGTGGCTCCTCCGACCTCGTCGCCCAGCTCCAGCAAGGTGCCCCCGCCGACGTGTTCGCCGCGGCCGACACCGAGAACATGGACAAGGCAGCCGCCGACGACCTCGTCGAGGGTGAGGCGGTCGACTTCGCCACGAACACCCTCACGATCGCCGTGCCCCCCGACAACCCGGCCGGAGTCGCCTCGCTGAAGGACCTGGCAGAACCCGGGACCAAGGTCGTCGTGTGTGCGGCCGAGGTGCCCTGCGGTGCGGCGGCCCGGAAGGTCCAGGCTGCTGCGGGCGTCGCGATCACCCCGGTGAGCGAGGAGCAGTCGGTGACCGACGTACTCAACAAGGTCGCCACCGGCGAGGCCGACGCCGGCCTGGTCTACGTCACCGACGTCCAGGCCGCCGGAGACACGGTCGAGGGGATCACGTTCCCGGAGTCCGGCTCCGCCGTGAACACCTACCCGATCGGCGCACTCGCCGACAGCGAGAACAAGGCGCTGGCACAGGAGTTCGTCGACTTCGTCACCGGGGCCAAGGGCCAGCAGATCCTGGCTGACGCCGGATTCGCCGAGTCCTAGCCGTGGCCCGTGCATCGCGTCAGGTCGGACTGCCGGCGTGGGTCTTCGTGCCCGCCGCCGCGGGAGCGCTGTTCGTCGTACTCCCGCTCGTGGCCATCCTCACGCGAGTCGAGTGGCGCAACTTCGTCGGGCTGATCACCTCGGACTCCTCGGTGGATGCGTTGCTGCTCAGCCTGCGTACCTCGAGCGTCAGCACGATCCTGTGCGTGCTCCTCGGGGTGCCGATGGCGATGGTGCTGGCCCGGACCACCTTCCGTGGGCAACAGGTGGTGCGCTCCCTGGTGCTGCTGCCACTGGTGCTTCCGCCCGTGGTGGGAGGGATCGCCCTGCTCTACACCTTCGGCCGTCGCGGTCTGCTCGGCCACACCTTCGAGGTGCTCGGGATCCAGGTGGCCTTCTCGACCACGGCCGTGGTGCTGGCCCAGACCTTCGTCGCCCTGCCGTTCCTCGTGGTCAGCCTCGAGGGAGCGCTGCGAACCGCGGGAGGACGCTACGAGGCTGTCGCGGCCACGCTCGGCGCTCGACCCACGACCATCTTCCGGCGGGTGACGTTGCCACTGGTGCTGCCGGGGCTGCTCTCGGGCGCGGTGCTGTCCTTCGCCCGCTCGCTCGGCGAGTTCGGCGCCACCATCACCTTCGCCGGCAGCCTGCAGGGCGTCACCCGCACGCTGCCGCTGGAGATCTACCTGCAACGGGAGAGCGACGCCGACGCCGCGGTGGCCCTCTCTCTCGTCCTGGTGATCGTGGCCGTCGTCGTCATCGGACTCGCGCGCGGCCGAGGATCGATATGAGTCTCGAGGTCAGCGCGGTGGTGAGCGAGCGCGGTTTCGACCTCTCCCTGCAGGTGAGCCCGGGGGAGACCCTCGCGGTGCTCGGGCCGAACGGGTCGGGCAAGTCCACGGCGATGTCGGTGATCGCAGGACTGCTGCGACCTGACGCCGGCACGGCCTCGCTGGACGGCCGGGTGCTCTACGACGTCGGCAGACCCGGACACTCGCACGTCTGGGTGCCACCCCACGCCCGCGGGGTCGCGCTGCTCGCCCAGGAACCACTGCTGTTCCCGCACCTGTCCGCGCTCGACAACGTGGCGTTCGGGCCACGCAGCCTGGGCCAGTCGCGCCGTACCTCGCGCGCCAGCGCCGAGCACTGGCTGGGCGAGGTCGATGCCGCGCAGTACGCCGACCGCAAGCCGGACCAGCTCTCCGGAGGCCAGGCACAACGGATCGCCGTTGCACGAGCGCTCGCGGCGGACCCGCAGGTGCTGCTTCTCGACGAGCCGCTGGCCGCTCTCGACGTCGCCGTCGCTCCAGCCGTGCGGCAGATGCTGCGCCGGGTGCTCGCCGGTCGTTCGACCGTGATCGTCACCCACGACGTGCTCGACGCTCTCCTGCTCGCAGACCGGGTCCTGGTCGTCGAGGGCGGCCGCGTGGTCGAGGAAGGGCCGACCGCCGAGCTGCTCGCCCGCCCCCGGAGCGCGTTCGGGGCCCGCATCGCGGGGCTGAACATGGTGCGAGGTGTCGTGGACGGGCCTGGCGTCCGAGGGCCGACGGGACTCGTCGTCGAAGGGATCGCCGACCAGCCCATGACCGACGGGGACCCGGCAGTCGCGGTCTTCCGGCCCAGTGCCGTAGGCGTCTACCGGCAGCCACCCGGGGGAAGTCCCCGCAACGTCATGGACGTCACGATCACCGAGCTCGAACCGGTCGGGGAACAGATTCGCGTCCGGACCGACCGGCTCAGCGCCGACGTCACCGCCACGGCAGTCGCGGAGCTCGACCTCGCTCCGGGTACCGCGGTGGTCTTCGCCGTGAAAGCCAGCGAGGTCGCGATCTACCGCGCATAGCTCCCGGGCTCCTTGTTCACCATGCCGCGTTGCTGCTCGTGCTCGATCTTCCGCGTCGCACGTCGCTGGCGATGACGGGTGCGGCGTCCGCTCAGTTGCTGGTGAGCAGCACGCTGACACTCGCGCCGCGTGAGCTGTCCCCGTTGGCGGTGGCCGTGAGCTCGCCCTGGGCCCCTGCTGTCACCGGGCCGCCACTGTCGGCGACCAGTCCGATGACGTGGGCGCTGCCAGAGTCGGAGGGGAGACCGGCCTTGCGCACCGTCACGCCCGCCGGGGCGCTGAACGCGGTCGTGGTGTTCGACCTGTCCGCCCAGTAGGTCACCAACCAGCTCGTGCTGTCGGCGGCGGTGACGCCCGGGCTGGTGTGCGCAGCACCCGCGCCGTTGTCGATCTTGGAGGCGGTGCTGGCGATCGGCGCGGTGCCGTCGGTGCCGCGGTAGACCGAGACCGAGAGGTCGACCTTGGCGGTAGAGGAGGAGGTGACGCTCACCTTGGCGGCCGTCACGTCCGCGGCGGTCGCCGTCTTGGTCCAGGCCCGGACAGCCATCGCCGAGGTGCCGTTCCTGCTCTCCAGTGACGTCCAGCTGGCAGGCGCGGTGTAGGTCGGCGCAATGCTCGCCCCACCGAGGAACAGCACCAGGGTGTCGCCGACCTGGGTCCCGCTGGGGAACGTCACCGTGCGCGAGGTGCTGTTGCCGGCGTTGGACGCCGCGCCCACGAAGGCGATCTCGCTGACGGGGTCCGGGGCGGGGTCGGTCGGGTTGGCCGTGGCGGAGTCGGTGGCGGTGTTGCCCTGACCGTCGTTCACCGTCAGGGTGACAGTCCGGAGGCCCGGCGAGACGTAGCTGTGCGTCGGGGTCTCCGAGGTGGAGCTCTCGCCGTCCCCGAAGTCCCAGCTGTAGGTCAAGGTGTCCCCGTCCGGGTCGCTCGAGGTCGTCGCGGCGAAGGAGCAGGTCAGGTCCGCGCAGCTGCCACCGGTGATCCGTGCGGTCGGCGCCGCGTTGGCCGGCGCCGTCGGGTCGAGGGAGACGGTGTCCGTTGCGGTGTGGCCCTGGCCGTCGCTGACGGTCAGCGTGACCGTCCTCGCGCCGGGCGTCTCGTAGACGTGCGAGGGGTTGGCGGTCTCGCTGTGGGCGGTCGAGTCGCCCCAGTCCCAGTCGTAGGTCAAGGTGTCGCTGTCCGGGTCGCTGGACGTCGACCCGTTGACGGTGCAGGTCAGGCCGGTGCAGCTCGGGCTGGTGATCCGTGCCGTCGGCGCCGTGTTCGGTGGGGGATCGGTCGGGGTCGCGGTCACCGTGTCGGTGCTGGTCGCGCCCTGGGGGTCGGTCACGGTCAGCGTGACGGTGGTGTCGCCCCCGGAGCCGAAGGTGTGGGACGCCGCGGCCGTGGTGGCGTGGGCAGTCCCGTCGCCCCAGTTCCAGTCGTAGGTCAGCTGGTCGCCGTCCGGGTCCGTGGAGGTGCCCCCGTCCACCGAGCAGGTCAGCTGGGTGCAATCCACCAGGGAGGCGTGCGCAACGGGGGTCTGGTTCGTCGGCGGAGTCGTACCGCCGGTGAGCAGCACACTCATCGTCACGCCGACGGCGCTGGTCTCCGAGGTCGCGTTCAGGCCACCCTGGCCACCGGTGTTGACGCGGCCGTTGCTGTCCATCACCAGCGAGGACATGTGGTTGGAGCCGGTGCCGGTGCCCTGCGACCGCTTGGTCTGGTTGGCCGGGCCCGTCCAGGCCGTGGCCGCCGCCGTCGAGCTCTTGTCACTCCAGTAGCTGACCAGCCAGCCCCTGCCGTCGGGGGCGGTCACGGTCGGCGTCTGGTGCGTTGCGGTGGCGACGTTCTGCGTGGTGATGGCCGAGACCGAGATCCCCGGCGAGCCGGGCCCGCGGTAGGAGGCCAGGGTCGCGTCCGAGCGGACGTAGTACGCCGTGGCGTCGGCCTTCTTGCTGGTGATCGTCGCCGACGTGCCGAGATCGGATGCGGTCGCTGTCTTCGTGTAGAGCTTGCCCACGAAGCTCGAGCCGTTCTCGGTCAGGACCTGCTGCCAGCCGGCGGGGCCGGTGTAGACGGGACCGGTGGAGTTGCTCGAGAAGAACAACAGCAGGGTGTCGCCGACCTGGGTGCCCGCGGGCACGGCCACCGCATGGTTCGTCCGGTTCCCGTTGGTGGTGTTGCTCGCCACGAACGAGACGCTGTCGGCCACGTTGGTCGGGCTGGCCGTCTTGGTGATGCTCGCCGTCGCACCCTTGTTGTCGGTGACGGTCAGCGTCACCGGTCGGTCGCCGTCGTCGGAGTAGGTGTGGGTCGTCGTCGCCCCGGTGCCGTGCGTGGTTCCGTCCCCGAAGTCCCAGTCATAGCTGAGCGCCCCGGCCTCGGGGTCGCTGGAGCCGCTGCCGTCGAAGGAGCACGCGAGCTTGTCGCAGGAGATGGTCGCGGCCGCCAGCGGCGCCTCGTTGACCGGCTCCGGCGCTGCTTGGTAGGGGAACATCGCACGGGAGGCCCACCCGGTGCCCGCACCGGTGAGCTGCACGATGGTGCCGGCGACCGGCGCGTGGGCGGCCTGGTTCCAGGTGGCGGAGTAGAGCGAACCACCTGTGGTCGCGTAGTAGAGCTTGCCGTTCGCCACGAACGCGCCGCGCACCGAGGACCAGCTGATGCCGGAGGTCGTGGTGGAGTGCCGCTGCTGGCCGACGACGCCGTCCTCGACCTCGAAGCCGCGGCGGTAGAGACCGGTCTGGCCCGAGAGGGTGTAGTAGATCCGTCCCTCGGCGTAGAACAGGCTGGTGATCGCCTTCGCGTCGTTGTGCCAGTCGGTCTGGAACACCAGGGCGTCGGCGGTGTTCACCGCGCTCGCGTTGCCGTAGGTGGTGCCGTCGAAGGACATCTGTGACAGCGATCCGTCGGTGTTGGTCTTGTAGAGCACGCCGTTGGCCATGAAGGCACCGGTGCTGGTGCTCCAGCCTGGACCGGTGGGCGCGTTGACCGCCGTGGTGGCGGTGGTGCCGGTGAAGGTCCGCTGGGTCAGCTGCGAGCCTCCGGAGGCGACCCGGAACAGGTTGGCCGGCAGCGCGTTCGTCTGCAGCTTGGGGAGGGTCGCGCCGCCCGCGAGCGGCAGCACGGCGATGCGGGCGTGGTAGGTGTTGCCCGGCGTGTGCCCGATCAGGGTGGTGTCGGAGCCGACGTAGAGGCCGTCGCTGGTGGCCAGCATGTCCTGCACACCGACGCCGCGGGCGCGGGTGGGGTTCCAGGAGTAGGCCATGCCGTTGACCGGGTTCAGGGCGGCGATGCCCTCTCGGCTCACCGCGCCCTGGTTGGCCACGTTGCTGCCGATCGGGTTGTTCTGCCAGCTCTGGTGCCCGCCGGCGTAGATCACGTTGTCGGTGACCTCGACCGTCCACGTGGTGTCGCCACCGGTGTACGCCGTCCACGAGGCGAGCGAGGAGGGGGCCGTGCTGCTGCTGTCGAAGCGGGCGACGAGGTCACAGCCGTTGCCGCCCGTCGCGCTGCTCATGCCGCCCCAGGCACCGCTGGTGGAGACCGCGAAGAACTGGCCGTTGGGGGAGTACTCCACGTCGGTCATGTAGGTCTCGAACTTGGACGAGCACGAGGACGTGAACAGGTTCGTGCTCCACGTCGACAGCGCGTACGCCGCACCGGAGATGTCGAACTGGGCGATCTGCGACCTGGCCATCCCGTTGACGCTGGTGAAGTTGCCCACGACCATCAGCCGCGTGTTCGCGGGGTTGCTGGAGATCTGCAGGACGTTGGTCAGGTCCGAGGGGTAGTTGGCGAGGTTGCGGTGGGTGCCCGCCATGGTTCCGGTGAAGTAGGCGTCGTACTTGCCGGTGCTGGCATTGAGCGTGCCCAGGGCCTTCTGGGCGACCCCGCCGAGGTGGGTGAACTTGCCGGCCACCCAGAGCCGGTTGCCGACGACCTCCAGGTCACGGATGTCGCCGCTGATGGTCGGCGGCGCGAACGACGTGTCGACCGCTCCGGTCGCCACGTCGGCCTTGAACAACCGGCTGGGCATCGAGACGCCGGCCGCCGAGCCGAACCTGCCGGCGACGTACACCGACGTCCCGTCCGCGGCAGCCTGCACCTTGTAGACCGTGTTCGTCGGGTCCGGCGCGAACGTCGTCGAGATCTTGCCGGTGGTGGCGTCGAAGGCGAAGACGTTGAGGCGGGTCAGGACCGCGGAGGTGTTGAAGTTCTGCACCTGGGTGAACTGGCCACCGACGACGATGGTGTTGCCCACCTTGACGATCGAGTAGACCGTGCCGTCGAGGATGTTCGGTGCGTTCGTGCCCGGCTCGTCGCTGACGATCTTGCCGCTCTGGGGCGCGGAGTTGCCCGTGTCAGCAGCCTCGGCGGCCACGGGCGTGAGCATCAGACCAGCCGTCACCAGGACGGCAAGCAGCGCTTGCGTGAACCTCTGCCGCACCTACGACCAACCCCCGCGAGAGAACCTCGTGTCAACCCCATACCGCACCGAACCGAAAGTATCTCCGAGAACGGGTGAAAGCCTGCCGACCACGACCTGCCGGTCTGGTCCACCGCCACCCCTTGGAACGCCGTTGTGGGATTTCGGCCTCCATGGGGTAGGGCGCCCCAGCAGACGCCGGGTCGCAGAGGTCGGAACCAGAACCGCGTCACGGTCGCCGCGAGGGGATTGCGGTGTTTGACTCGTCAGGTGCTCGGGCGACGTCTACGAAGTCTGCTCGCGGTTGCCCTGGCGGCTGCGACGCTGGTGGCGTGCGGGGCGACCGCGGTCGAGAACCCACCCCGGTCCACCCGGCCGGAGCCACGGGCGCCGTTGATCTCCCCGCCTGCCCCGGAGGTCACCGAGAAGCCGCAGAGACGCCCCAACGTGTTGGTGATCGAGGCCGACGACATGCGCTGGGACGACGTGCGCTGGATGCCGCACGTCCGGCGGCTGCTCCAGCGCACCGGGCTGAGCTTCGAGAACTCGTTCGCGCCGTACCCGCTGTGCTGCCCGTCCCGGGCCAGCTTCCTGACCGGCCGCTACGCCCACAACCACCACGTCTACAGCCACCTGGACCCCTTCGGCTTCACCGCCTTCCGCGACGGCCGGACGGTGGCCACCGTGCTGCAGAGGGCCGGCTACCGCACCGGCCTGGTGGGGAAGTACCTGAACGGCTACGGCGAGCAGCCGGTCCACGGCAGCACGCAGTCCTCACTGCGCTACGTCCCACCGGGCTGGAACCAGTGGCTCGCCGGCTCGGACCACACGTGGAGCAGCGGAGACCCGTTCAGTGGCGGCACCTACGACTACTTCGACCTGGTGCAGAACGTGAACGGCCGGATCGTGGGCTCCCCGGGTCGCTACTCCACCGACGTCCTCGCCGAGCAGACGCGCTCGCTGGTACGTCGGTTCGGCCGGCGTCCGGAGCCGTGGTTCATCTGGTGGACCCCGGTCGCGCCGCACCACGGATCACCCACGGAGTCGGACGATCCAGGGACGACCCCGCGCACCGACGGCCTGTCGACCACCTGGGTGACTCCCGCGCGACCCGACTGGGTCAAGGGCATGTTCGACACGAGGATCACGCATGGCTCGGGCACGCCGCCGACCGGCTCCGCGGAGGAGGACGTGTCCGACAAGCCGCGCTACCTCCGCAAGCTCCCCGAGCTGACCACGGCCGAGCGGGACGCCGCAACGGAGGTGACCCGGCAGCGCGCCGAGTCGCTGTTCGTCCTCGACCGCCAGATCGGCAGGACCATCGCGGAGCTGAGCCGCACCGGCCAGCTCGCCAACACGGTCATCGTGTTCACCTCCGACAACGGCTACTACCTCGGCGAGCACCGCAAGCGGCAGGGGAAGGTCAACCTGCACGAGCCCTCGCTGCGGGTGCCGTTGATCATCGCCGGTGCCGGGGTCCCGCAGGGCAGGCGGTTCGACCCGGTGTCGACCGTCGACCTCGCGCCGACACTGGCGTCGTACGCCGGGGTGCGGATGCCCGGCGCCGACGGTCGGGCCCTGAACCGGCTGATCGAGAAGGGCGACGAGGGCTGGAACCGGCCGGTCGTGACCGAGGGGATGATGTCCGAGGGTCGCTATGCCGAGCTGCGCCGGCTCGGACCGACGCCGCTGAACACCCGTGGGCTGCGGCTGGGCCGCTGGAAGATCACCCGCTACTCGACCGGTGAGATCGAGCTCTACGACCTCGACAAGGACCCGCTCGAGCTGAGGAACCTCGCCCGCCTGCGGCCGTACGCCGACGTCCTCGCCGACCTCAAGGCCCTGGACCGGCGCTACTCCGGCTGCCGGGGCCGGGGCTGCTCGGCCGAGCTGCCGGCGAAGTACCGGCTCAGCCCGGCGGAGTCGCGGCGGATCACCCAGGCGCAGAAGCGCGCGACGCTGCGGTTCTTCGCAGACTGAGCCCGGTCGGCCGGGTCAGTCCCACACCAGGCACACCTTGCCCGCGCTGCCACCGTCGGCGATCTCGTACGCCGGACCGGCGTCGGCCAGCCCGAACCGGTGGGTGACGATCTGCTCGGGATGGAGGTCCCACCTCTCCAGCCGGCCGAGCAGCTCGGCCATCCGCGGCACCGAGGTGACCCAGGACCCGATCACGGTGACCTGCTTGTGGATCAGCTCCTGGGAGACGTCGATCGTCACCTGGCCCCCCTCGCCGACGAACGCGCAGCGACCCCACCGGGCCGTCGCCCGAACGGCGAGGGAACGACCGGCAGCGCTGCCCGAGCAGTCGACCGCGACGGTGCACCCGGCGCCGCCGGTCAGCTCCTCCACGCGCTGGAGCGCGGTGTCGTCCGGAGCGAGGACGTGGTCCACCAGTCCGAGAGCCCCGGCGAGATCGCGGCGCTCCTCGACGGGATCGACACCGATCACCGGCCCGGCACCGAGGGCCCGGGCCAGCATGGCCGCAGCCAGGCCCACCGGCCCCAGCCCGGTCACCAGCACGCTGTCCGCGCCGGTCACCCCCAGCCGGCGCAACGGTTCCCACGCGGTGCCGAACCCGCACGAGACCAGGGCGCCGTCGACGAAGGTCAGCCGGTCGGGAAGCGTCAGGCAGCTGCGCTCCTCGGCGAGCAGGTAGTCGGCGTGGCCGCCGTCGCGCTGCCAGCCGTGGGCCGCACGCCCGGGGTCGGTGCACCCGATCTCGTAGCCGATGCGGCACTCGTGGCACTGGCCGCAGCCCACGATGTGGTAGACCACGACGCGGTCGCCGGCCGCCAGCCGAACGCACCCGGGACCGACGGCGACCACCTCGCCACAGGGCTCGTGCCCCGCCACGACGCCGCGGTAGGCCTCTGCCCCGTGTCCGAGGTGCTCGCGGTAGATCGCCCGGATGTCGCTGCCGCAGATCGACGACGCGCGCATGGCGAGCAGCACCTGGCCGGGACCCGGCTCGGGCACCGGGAGGGTCACGTGCTCGACGGTGCTGTTGCCCGGCAGCACGATGGCACTCATGCTGCCGGGGACCGTCACCGCCGTGGCCACCCCTCGAGCGTCGCGCGCGCCCCGTGGGCGTGCAGCGAATCCAGCGCGGCGAGGTAGGCCTCGGTGAACCTCGGCTGGTCCTGCAGGTCGGCGAACAGGTCGCGGTCCTCGAGGAACGCCAGGGGCTCCTCGGCCTGGCGCCCCGCCCGCTCCTGCAGCTGCTCCTTGCGGCGGTCGACGAGCTTGATGGGCGCACCCTCCTCGTCGACCCCCTCGGCATAGCGCGCCCAAGCGGCGACCACGAGAGCCGATCGGCGTAGGTCACCGTCGTGCGCGAGCTGGTGCTGGATCACCGGCACCAGCCACTTCGGGATCCGGTCGGAGCCCTCCGCACACAGCCGCGCCAGGGTGTCCTTGATCTCGGGGTTCGCGAAGCGCTCGATCAGCTGGCGCTTGTAGTCGTCGAGGTCCACGCCCGGAACCGGCTCGAGGGTCGGTGTCGCCTCGTGATCCATGTAGCCGAGGAGGAAGTCGGTGAACAGCGGGTCGCTGCAGACCTCGTGCGCGTAGCGGTAGCCGCTGAGGTAGCCGAGGTAGCACAGCGCCTGGTGGCTGGCGTTGAGCAGCCGCAGCTTCATCAGCTCGTAGGGCTCCACGTCGTCGACGACCTGCACGCCGACCCGCTCGAACTCAGGTCGGCCCAGTGGAAAGGCGTCCTCGAGTGCCCACTGCGCGAACTGCTCGCAGACCACCGGCCAGCCGTCCTCGACGCCGTAGCCCTTCGCCAGGAGGTCGCGGTCGGCGTCCGTGGTCACCGGGGTGATCCGGTCGACCATCGAGTTGGGGAACGCGACGTGCTCCCCGATCCACGCGCCCAGCTCGGGATCGCGCAGCGTGGCGAACGCGGTGATCATGTCCCGGGCGACGTGCCCGTTGCCCTGGATGTTGTCGCACGACATCACCGCGAACGGCTCGGTTCCCGCCGTACGCCGCCGCGCCAGCGCCTCGGCGATGAAGCCGAAGGCCGTGGTCGGCGAACCGGTGTGCTCCAGGTCGGCGCGGATGGCCGGGTCGCTGTCGTCGAAGGAGCCATCGGCCTGGTTGACGTGGTAACCGCCCTCGGTGATCGTCAGCGAGACGATCCTGGTCGCCGGATCCGTCATCCGCTCCAGCACCGCCTCCGGGTCGTCCACGGCGAAGAGGTAGTCCACGATCGACCCGATCACCCGCGGCTCCAGCGACCCGTCGAGCCGCTTGACGACCAGCGTGAACAGGCAGTCCTGTGCCTGCATCACCTCGAGCATCGCTCGGTCCTGTGGCATCAGGCCGACGCCGGTGATGCCCCAGTCGGCGGCACCGCCCTCGTTGAGCAGGGCGTCGACGTACATCGCCTCGTGGGCGCGGTGGAAACCACCCACGCCGAGGTGGACGATGCCGGACGTCACGGCCTCGCGGTCGTAGGACGGCCCCGGGACGCCGCGCGTGATCTCATGCAGCGTCCCCGCGTTCAGCTGCGTCACTTGACCGCCCCCAGCGACAGGCCGCGGACCAGCTTGTCCTGGGCGGCGAAGCCGGCGATCAGCACCGGCAGCGAGACCAGGGTGGCTGCAGCACACAGCTTGGCGAGGAACAGGCCCTGGCTGGAGATGAAGCCGACCAGGAAGATCGGCGCCGTGGCGGACTGCACCGAGGTGAGGTTCACCGCGAACATGAACTCGTTCCAGCTGAAGATGAAGCAGATCAGGCTGGTCGCGGCGATGCCGGGGCCGGCGATCGGAGCCACCACCGAGATCAGGATCCGCAGCAGGCCGGCGCCGTCGATGCGTGCCGCCTCCAGGATCGCGACCGGCACCTCGGCGAGGAACGAGCGCATCATCCACACCGCGATCGGCAGGTTCATCGAGGTGTAGAGGATGACCAGGGTGAAGATGTTGTCGAGCATGCCGACCCTCTTCACGATCAGGTAGATCGGCAGCAGCGCGGCGATCGGCGGCAGGAACTTGGTGGAGAGGAAGAAGAACATCACGTCCGTCCACTTCTTCACCGGCCGGATCGAGAGCGCGTACGCCGCCGGGATCGCGAGCAGCAGCACCAGCAGGGTGGAGACGACGCTCGCGATCAGCGAGTTCAGCAGGTAGGGCATCACGTCGCGGTCGAAGAGCGCCGAGTAGTTCTCGAAGGTGATCGGCGCGAACGGCGAAGGCGGGTTGGTCGCGGCGTCGGCCTCGATGTGCAGCGAGGTCACCACCATCCAGGCCACGGGCAGGAAGAACGCCAGCGTGAGGACCCACGCGATCAGCGTCCAGCCCGGACCGGCGGGCACGGAGGTGTCCTCCTTCTTCTTGCGGTGCCACCACCGCTGGCGGCCGTGCGGGTCGAGCAGCTCTTGCTCGCTGCCCTCGGTCGCAGCCTGGTCGGCGGCCTGTTGACCGGTCGTCGCCTCGGTGCTCATCAGTGCATCTCCTCTTCGCTGAACAGGTTCGAGATCACGCGGAGCGCGAGGGTCGCCACGATGATCGTGCCGATCACCACCACGACCCCGGCCGCGGCGGCCTCGCCGTACTCGAACTTGCGGAACATGGTCAGGTAGATCTCGTAGGGCAGGTTCGTGGTCGCCGACCCCGGCCCTCCCTGGGTGATCGTGAAGATCGCGTCGAAGGTCTGTACGACGTAGACCGACCCGAGCAGCACTGCGAGCTCGATGTACTGACGCAGGTGCGGCAGCGTGATGTGCCGGAAGATCTGCAGCGGGCTGGCGCGGTCGATGGTGGCGGCCTCCAGGATGTCGCCGGACTGGGACTGCAGCCCGGCCAGGAGCAGCAGCATCATGAACGGCGTCCACTGCCACACCAGTGCCGCGACGACCGCCGGCATCGGCATCTCCGAGATGTAGCTGGTCGTGGGTCCCTCACCGCCGAAGAGCTGGGCGATCCAGTTGAGGATGCCGTTGAACAGCCCGTAGTCGGGGTTGTAGAGCGCGTGCTTCCACAGCAGCGCGGCGGCCACCGGCATCACCAGGAACGGCGCGATCAGCAGCGTGCGGGCCACGCCGCGTCCGGGGAACTTGCGGTCCAGGAGGATGGCGAGCGCGAGGCCGAGCAGCAGGCTGATCACCACGACCGAGGCTGTGAGCACGATGGTGTTGAGCACGGCTGCGCGCAGCCGCGAGTCGGTGAACACGGTGGCGAAGTTGCTCAGCCCCGCGAACGAGGTGTAGTTGCCCAGGCCGAAGAAGTTGCTCGTGCCCGGACGCTGGATGTTCCAGTTGAGGGTGGAGATCGCGATCGTGATCAGGAACGGGATCTGGGTGACGATGATCGTGAAGATGAGGGCGGGGAGCAGCGGGCCGCGGCGCAGCCAGCCCTCCTTGCGCGACCGGGACGCGGGCGGCGGGCCCGTCGGACGGTCCTGTCCCTGCGTAGCGGCTTGGGTCGTTGCGGCCATCTGGTGCCTCCGGGAGTGCTGGTTGTGGGATGCCCGTGGGCGGGTGGATCGGGGTGGGCCGCGCCAGGCGACGCGGCCCACCCCGGGCGGTGGCTACTGGTAGTTCTTGGCCACGTCCTCGGCCAGCTCCTGGCCCTTGTCGAGTGCCTCCTTGACGGTGCCCCGGCCGGCCATGGCCGCCGCGATGTCCTGGGACACCTTGGTGCCCAGGTCAGCGAACTCCGGGATTGCTACGAACTGCACGCCGACCGTGGGCCTCGGCTGCACACCGGGGTCGGTGGGGTCGGCCGACTCGATCGCGGACAGGGTCTGGGGACCGAAGGCTGCGGCCGCCTTCTTGTACTCCGGGAGCTCGTAGGTCGACTGGCGCTTGCCCGCGGGGACCCGGGCCCAGCCGAGCTCGTTGCCGACGAGCTGCTCGTACTCCTTGCCCGAGGCCCAGAGCATGAACTCCGCTGCGGCGTCGGCCTTCTTGGTGGTCTTCGGCATCGCCCAGGCCCAGGCCCAGAGCCAGCCTGCGGCGTCGGTCTCCTTGACCGGGGCCGGCGCGTAGCCGACCTTGCCGGCGACCTTGCTCACGGCGGGGTCCTCCAGCGAGCCGGCGGCGGACGTGGCGTCGTACCACATCGCGACCTTGCCCTGGCTCATCGCGTTGAGGCACTCGGTGAAGCCGGCCTGCGCGGCACCGGGCTCTCCATGGGCCCGGACCAGGTCGACGTAGAAGTTGACCGCGTCGCTGAACGCCTTGGAGTTGACCTCGGGCTCCCAGTCCTCGGTGAACCAGGTGCCGCCGAAGGTGTTCACCACCGTGGTGAGCGGCGCGAACATCTCGCCCCATCCGGGGAGGCCGCGAAGGCAGATCCCCTTCATGCCGGGCTGGGCGCCGTCGACCTTCGCCGCGATGTTCGCGACCTCGTCCCAGGTGGGCTTCTCGGGCATGGTCAGGCCCTTGGACTGCAGCACGTCCTTGCGGTACATCAAGAAGGAGGACTCGCCGTAGAACGGGAGCGCGTAGAGCGTGCCGTCCTTGCCGCTGAGGGACTGGACGATCGGGTCGATCAGGTCGTCCTTGTCGAAGGCCTCGTCGCCGTCGGCGTACTCGTCGAGCGGCGTGAGCCAGTCGTTCTCCGACCAGATGGGCACCTCGTAGGCGCCGATGGTGGCGACGTCGTACTGGCCCGCCTTGGTGGCGATGTCCTGGGTCACCTTGTCGCGCAGCTCGTTCTCCGGAAGGATCGTGTAGTTCACCTTGATGCCGGTGTCCTTGGTGAAGCTGTCCTTGGTCAGCTTCTCGATGTCGACCATCTGGGGGTTGCCCACCATCAGGACGTTGATCGACTTGGCGTCGCTCGAACCGCCGCCGCCGCCTGCTCCGCAGGCGGTGAGGATCAGGGTGAGGGCTGCCGTGGCGGCGACCGCCATCCTGCGTTGCGTTGACCTGGTGGTCATGGGTACCTCCGGTGTCGTCGTGAGGAGCTCTCACGAGTTGGTTGTGCTGACTGACTGGCTGAACAGGTTCGGTCGGGTCTTCTGCTGGCTAGGCGCGGATGACGTGCGGACCCAGCACGCTGTAGCGGTGGGCGTCGGCGGCGGTGACCCCGGTGTCGGTCACCAGTGACTCGAAGTCGGGTACGTCGGCGAACCGGCAGAAGCTGGAGACACCGAACTTGGTGTGCACGCCCACGAAGATCCGGCGTCTCGAGCTCGCCATGACCTGCGCCTTGACCGCGGCCACGGCGGGGTCAGGGGTGGTCAGGCCGTGCTCGCGCGAGATCCCGTTCGCGCCGAGGAAGGCCACGTCGATGACCAGCTCCTTGAGCATGCGCGTCGCCCAGTGGTCGACGGTGGCCATCGTCAGCCCGCGCAGCCGGCCCCCGAGCAGGACCACGGTGATGCTGGGGTCGTTCGCCAGGGCGCCGGCGGCGAGCAGCGACGAGGTGACCACCGTGAGCTTGGCGCCGGGGAGCATGTTGGCCGCGATCGACTCGGCGACGAGCTGGGGGGTGACGCCCTCGTCGATGTAGACCGACTCCGCGCCGGCGAGCCGAGCGGCGGCCGCTGTCGCGATCCGCCTCTTCTCCGCGATCATGGAGCTGGTGCGGTGGCTCAGGTCGCTCTCGTAGCCCGCGCTCTCCACGGGATGGGCGCCGCCGTGCACCCGCTGCAACATGCCTCGGTCGGTGAGCAGGCGCAGATCGCGGCGCACCGTCTCCGGGGCCACCTGCAGCTCGTCGGCGAGGGCCGAGACCTCGACCCGGCCGTCGTCGCGGGCTCGGGCCAGGATCTGCCGCTGGCGCTCGTCAGCCTCCATGCGATGCCTCCTGCGGGCCCAGTGCTGGAGCCCGAGTTCGGGGGATGTGACCTCTGTCACCACTCAGTCTGCCCCCACAACGCCGCTAGCGTGAGCCCGAATGGGCTCACCCCATGCCCGAGCGATGCCCGGATGCCTGCTTGTTTCCGAGTGTGCACGGGTGACTATTCGACAATTACGGAACGCAATGCGGCCATACGTGCCTGATCGACCCATCCGGATGCCCGTTCGGGCGCCCGACCGTGCGCCCGACCGTGGCACCGGACCGTGCACCGAGGACCGAGAATCGGTCACCGCAGCCGGGTGGGCGTGAATCGTTCGGGCGGGTCGGCGATCAGGTCCTGCGCCGCGACCAGGGCGATCTCCCGGGTGCCGGCCGCCACGGTCTGCTCCAGGATGCCGAAGACCGACGAGGTCACCCGCTGCAGCGCGGTCTCGGCAGATCCGGTGCGGAGCAGGTGCGCCAGGAACACCGCGGCGGTCACGTCTCCGCAGCCGTTGGGTGCGATCGGCAGGAGCGGCGTACGGCACGACCAGGCGCCGTCGACGGAGACCGCGACGACGTCGACCGAGCCCTCCGGGGTCTCGTCGGTGAGCACGCTGGTGACCAGCACGGTCGCGGGGCCGCCGGCCCGGACGGCGTCCACGGCATCGAGTACGTCGGTGATGGTGCGCGTCTCGCGACCGGCGAGGTAGTCGAGCTCGAAGTGGTTGGGGGTGATCACGTCCGCTGCCGGAACCACCCGGTCGCGCATGAACTCCGGGATCCCCGGGCGCACGAACATGCCCGCGGCCCACGTCGCCCATCACCGGGTCGCAGCAGTAGACGGCCGAGGGGTTGAGCTCCTTGACCCGGGCCACGGTGTCGAGCACCACGGCCCCGACCTCCTCCGCGCCCTGGTAGCCGCTGAGCACGCCGGCGACCCGCGCGAGCGCACCGCGCTCCTCGACCCCCTGGATCACCTCGCGCAGCTCCTCGGCGGAGAGCAGTGGACCGCGCCAGTCGCCGTATCCGGTGTGGTTGGAGAAGTGCACCGTGTTCACGGCCCACGCCTCGATGCCGAGCCGCTGCAGGGGGAAGACCGCCGCGCTGTTGCCGACGTGCCCGAAGGCGACCGACGACTGGATCGAGAGCAGTTCCATGGGCCTCATCTTGGCCCGTACGGTGTCTGGTCGGCCAAACTAGAACAGGTTATAGTTGTGCCGAGCAGCACATTCCGTGGGTATGCCCGGACACTCTGACGACGAGGTTGTAGATGGCCAGGAGCGCGCCGTACCAGAACGAAGCCGACTATGTCGTGGTCGGGTCGGGCAGCTCGGGTGCGGCGGTCGCGGGCCGGCTGGCCCAGAGCGGGGCGAGCGTGATCGTGCTCGAGGCGGGCAAGAGCGACGAGAAGTTCCTGGTCAAGAAGCCGGGCATGATCGGTCCGATGCACGCCGAGCCCAGGCTCAAGGCCACCGTCGACTGGGGCTACTACTCGACGCCGCAGGAGCACCTGCTGAACCGCCGGATGCCGGTGCCGCGGGGCAAGGTCGTCGGCGGCTCCAGCTCGATCAACGGCATGGTCTACGTGCGCGGCAACCGCGCCAACTACGACTCCTGGGCCGCCGAGGGAAACACCGGCTGGGACGCCCGGTCGGTGAACACCGCCTACCAGCGGATGGAGGACTTCGAGGACGGCGCGAACGCCTACCGCGGTGCGGGTGGGCCGATCAAGATCACCCGGAACAAGCATCCCCAGGAGGGGACCCTCCAGTTCATCCAGGCCACCGCCGACGCGATCGGGGTGAAGATCCTCGACGACTACAACGCCGAGGAGCAGGAGGGCGTCGCCCGGATGCAGCAGAACGCTGCGCACGGCCTGCGCTACAGCGCCTCACGTGGCTACATCCACCACCTGCACGTGCCCACCCTGGAGCTGCAGTCCGAGGTGCTGGTCACCAAGGTCGTGATCGAGGACGGGCGCGCGGCAGGTGTCGCCGTGGTCGACAAGGACGGCTCGACCCGCATCGTCAGGGCGGGCAAGGAGGTCATCCTCTCGGCCGGCTTCGTCGGCTCGCCCCAGCTGCTGATGCTCTCGGGCGTCGGTCATGCAGACCACCTCGCCGAGAACGGCATCACCGTGGTCGCCGACCTGCCCGTGGGCGACAACCTGCACGACCACCTGTTCCACGCGCTGACCTTCCACGTCACCACCTCGACGATGAAGGGCAACGCGCTCTTCTTCGCCAAGGGCATCGCCAAGGAGCTGCTCCGCCCCGGCAAGACCTTCCTGGCGAACTCCGTCTTCGAGTCGGTGGCCTTCCTGCGCACCTCGCCGCGACCGACGTACCGGATCTCCAGCTGCACCTGCTGCCCTGGTCCTACGTCTCGCCCAACCAGGACGCGCCGATCCGTCACGATGTCGACCCGCGGACCTCGCTGACGCGTGCTGTCGACGCTGATCTACCCGAAGAGCCGCGGCACCCTGCGGCTCGCCTCCGGGGACCCGATGGACGCGCCGCTGATCGACTACCGCTACCTCTCCGAGCCGGCGGACCTCGAGGTGCTCGCCGAGGGCTCGGAGATGGTCCGGGAGATCATGGCCGGCGCCGCCTTCGGCGGCTCGGTCAAGGAGGAGATCCACCCGGGCGCGCGGCACCAGGGTCCCGATCTGCGGCGCGAGATCCTCAACCGGGCGACCTCGGTCTACCACGGTGTCGGCACCTGCCGGATGGGCATCGACGAGCGTGCCGTCGTCGGGCCCGACCTGAAGGTCCTCGGTGTCGACGGCCTGCGCGTCGCCGACGCCTCGATCATGCCGTCCATCACCGGTGGCAACACCAACGCGCCGTCGATCATGATCGGTGAGAAGGCCGCCGACCTGATCCTGAACCCCGGAGCCTGAAACCCCTGATCTCGACCGCCGACCTGTCCGGCGTACGCCACGAGGAGCGCAGATGACCCAGAGCCTCGACCCGTCCCGCCACCATCACCGACGAGCTGCTGGACCGGATCACCGCGCAGGTGGCCTCGACGCGGCGGTGGGGTCTGGAAGCTCACCGAGGTCTACACGGGCGAGGTGATCACCACGCTGCCGCAGTCGACGCCCGAGGACATCGAGACTCGCGTTCGCCCGCGCGCGCGCAGCGCAGGCGACCTGGTCGCAGTGGCCGGTGAAGAAGCGGCTCGCGGTCTTCAAGCGGTTCCACCAGCTGCTGCTCGAGCACAACGACCACGATCGTCGACCTGATCCAGGCCGAGTCCGGGCAAGGCCCGCCGGATGGCCTTCGACGAGACCTGCGACCCGGCGATGGTGACCTCGCACTACCTCAAGCGCGCCGCCAGGCTGCTCGCGCCGGTCAGGCGCGGCGGCCCGGTGCCGGTGATGAGCACGTCGACCGAGATCCGCCAGCCCAAGGGCGTCGTCGGGCATCATCGCGCCGTGGAACTTCCCGTTCGCGACCGGTCTCTCCGACGCGATCCCGGCCCTGATGGCCGGGCAACGGCGTCGTACTCAAGCCGGACAACAAGACCGCGCTGTCGCCGCTCTACGGCGTCTCGCTGCTCTACGAGGCGGGCCTGCCGGAGGGGCTCTTCCAGGTCGTCTGCGGTGAGGGGCCCGACGTCGGCCCGACGCTGATCGACAACGCCAACTACGTGATGTTCACCGGCTCCACCGCAGACCGGGCGCGCCATCGGCGAGCGGGCCGGGCAGAACCTGATCGGCGCCTGCCTCGAGCTCGGCGGCAAGAACCCGATGATCGTGCTGCCCGACGCCGACCTCGACGAGGTCGTGGAGGGTGCGCTGTTCGGGGTGTTCGGCAACACCGGCCAGATCTGCATGCACATCGAGCGGATGTACATCCACGACTCGATCTACGACGACTTCAGGCAGCGCTTCGTCGCGGCGACCAAGGCCCTCAGGGTCGCGGCCTCCTACGACTACGAGCCCGAGGTCGGCTCCCTCGTCTCGGTCGACCACAAGGACCGCGTGGCCGCCCACGTCGCCGACGCCGTCGAGAAGGGCGCGACCGTGCTCTGCGGCGGCCGGGAGCGCCCCGACCTGGGGCCGGCGTTCTACGAGCCGACCATCCTCGAGGACGTCACGGCGGACATGCTCGCCGGTTCGTGCGAGACCTTCGGCCCGGTCGTGGCGCTGCACCGCTACTCCACGGTCGACGAGGCCGTCGCCCTCGCCAACGACACCGACTACGGCCTCAACGCCAGCGTGTGGGGCACCGACCTCGACAACGCCACCGCGGTGGCCCGGCGGATCGAGGCCGGCAACGTCAACGTCAACGACACCCTCGCAGCGGCGTACGCCTCCAAGGGCACGCCGTCGGGTGGCGTCAAGCAGTCCGGCGTCGGCGCCCGGCACGGCGACCAGGGCCTGCTGAAGTACACCGACGCCGTCAACCTCGCCGTCCTGAAGAAGCAGGTGCTCTCCGCCCCCCGCGACCAACCCTTCGACAAGCACGTCGACCAGACCCTCAAGGGGCTGGCGATGATGCGGCGGCTGCGGATCCGCTGAGGGGGTTGGCGGTTTCACTGGGTCCCCAGTGATCCTGCCACTTCCCTCGCGTTGCAACGGTGGGGAAGTGGCTGTTTCACTGGGGACCCAGTGAAACCACACGCCCGTCACGCCACCAGCAGCGACCGCTTCGAGAGCCCCATCCAGTACCCGTCGATGATCTGGTCGCCCGGGAGCCTCGGCGTCCGTGGCGGCGCCGAGGGTGACGAAGAGCGGGGTGTAGTGCTCGACGGTCGGGTGGGCGTAGGGCATCCCCGGCGCCCTGGTGCGGTACGCCGCCAGCTCGGCCACGTCGCCGCGGGAGAGGGCCTCGGCTGCCCACTGGTCGAAGTCGACCGACCAGCCCGGGGGCCTCGGCGTCGATCCGGAACTCGCTGAGGAACGGCAGGCCGTGGGTGAGGAAGCCGGAGCCGATGACCAGCACGCCCTCGTCGCGCAGCTCGCGCAACCGGCCGCCGAGCGCCAGCAGCCTGTCGGGGTCCTGCGTCGGCAGGGACATCTGCAGCACGGGGATGTCGGCGTCGCGGATACATGATCTTCAGCGGCACCCAGGCGCCGTGGTCGAGCCCGCGGGAGGCGTGCTGGTGCACCCGTTCGGTGTCGGGCATCATCGCGACGACCCGCTCGGCCAGGGCTGTCGCGGCGGGCGTCCGGTAGGTCATCCGGTAGTAGCGCTCGGCGAACCCGCCGAAGTCGTAGACCAGGTCGACGCCGGGACCGGTCGCGGAGAGCGCCAGCGGAGCGGACTCCCAGTGGGCGCTGACGATCAGGATCGACCGGGGGCGCGGGAGGTCGGCCGCGAGGGACGCGAGCTGCGCGGACCACACCGGGTCGTCGAGCAGGGGCGGTGCGCCGTGGCCGATGTAGAGGGCGGGCATTCGCGTGCTGGTGTCCATGGCATCCCCCACTAGTTGAATCCACAACTATATGCCGGACTCAGGGCAGGCGCCACTCCACCGGCGTACCACCCTGCTCGACGAGCATCCGGTTCACCCTGCTGAACGGCTTGGACCCGAAGAACCCGCCGTAGGCCGACAGGGGGCTGGGGTGCACCGACTCCACCCACGGGATCGGCGCGAGCTCGGGCTTGAGCGACTGGGCGTCCCGGCCCCACAGGATGGCGCTCAGCGGAGCGCCCTCCTTCGCGCGCAGCGCCAGGGTGCGGATCGCCTGGTCCGTGACCGGCTCCCAGCCGCGGCCGCGGTGGGAGGCCGATCGGCCCGGGGTCACGGTGAGCGACCGGTTCAGCAGCAGCACACCGGCGTCGACCCAGGGAGTGAGGTCACCGCTGGTGGGAGGGGGTACGCCGAGATCGTCGACCAGCTCCTTGAAGATGTTGACCAGGCTCTTCGGAGGCGGGATCCCGGGGGCCACGGAGAAGCTGAGCCCGACCGGGTGGCCCGGGGTCGGATAGGGGTCCTGCCCGACGATCAGCACCTTCACCTCCGCCAGCGGCCGGCTGAAGGCACGCAGCACCTGCTCACCGGCGGGCAGGTAGCCGCGACCGGCCTCGTTCTCGGCACGCAGGAACTGCCCCATCGTGGCGATCTGCCCGTCGACGGGCGCGAGTGCCTCCGCCCAGTCCGGAGCGACCAGCCCCTTGTCCACGAGGCCGGCCAGCGCGCTCATGGACTCACCCTGGCGGTCACTCGAGGAAGGCCAGCAGGCTCTGGTTGAACTGGTCCTTGTGGCTCAGGTTGAAACCGTGGGGCCCGTCCTCGACGACCACCACCGTGCTGCCGGGGATGGTCGCGGCCGTCCGCTTGCCGGAGACCTCGAACGGCACGATCGCGTCCGAGTCGCCGTGGATGACCAGGGTGGGCACGGTGATCCGCTCGAGGTCGTTGCGGAAGTCGGTGCGCCCGAACGCCCCGATGCAGCCGACGACCCCTGCGTCGCCCGCCTTGGCCTGGATGGCCAGCGCGCCCTGTCGCTGCTGCTCGGTGACCTTCAGCTCGCCGCCGGCGGAGAAGAAGGTCGTGGTGAACCCGTCGAGGAAGCCCGCGCGGTCCGCGCTCACCCCCTTCTCCATGCCCTCGACGTCCTCGTCGGCGAGGCCGCCGTCGGGGTTGTCGTCGGTCTTGAGCAGGTACGGCGGAACCGCGCCGGCGAACACGAGGGAGTGGATCCGCTCCTCGCCGTGGGTCCCCACGTAGCGGGCGAGCTCGCCGCCACCCATGGAGAAGCCGACCAGCGTGACGTCGCTGAGGTCGAGTGCCTCGAGCAGGCCGGCGAGGTCCGCGGCGAAGGTGTCGTAGTCGTAACCGTCCTCCGGCTTGTCCGAGTCGCCGAAACCGCGGCGGTCGTAGGTGATCACGCGGTGACCTGCCTCGGTGAGCGCCGGCACCTGCTCGGACCACGACTCGCCGCTCAGGGGCCAGCCGTGGATCAGGACGACCGGTCGGCCGTCGCCACCGGAGTCGGTGTAGTTCAGGGAGATTCCGTTGGACTGCAGCTGCGGCATGGAGCCATCCTCCTCGGTCGGGGGTCGTTGGTCCCTGCCTACCCTGCCTCAGGTTGGCCGAGCGTTGGCCGCGTTGGCGAGCGTCGGCCAGCGTTGGCCGAGCGTTTGGCCGGGTCACAGCGAGTCGGCCGGGCGCAGCAGCCGGTCGAGGAACGCCGTGAGCAACGCCTCCCGGAGTGCGGGGGAGGCGAGGTCGAGGAGGGCGTTGATCTCGGCCATCGAGTCGGGCAGTCCCACTCCCTCGGAGCTGCCGGCCATGCCCACCGCTGAGAGCAGCCCGTCGAAGTCGTCGTCGCTCAGGCCCGAGGGGTCCAGCGCCTGCACGAACTCCACGATGCCCGGGTCGATGGCGATCGGTCCGGCCGCGACGGCCTGGTCCACAGCCTCGGACAGGGCGACCAGGAAGTCGTCCACGTGGTCGGTGGTGGCGGCGCTCAGCGACAGGTGGATGGTCGGCTCACCGCCCGCGAACGACAGCTGGGGTTGCACGTACCACCCGGCCCGGGTCATCGCGTCGGTGATCGTGAAGACGTCGCAGGTGCCGTCGGTGGCGAGGGCGACCAGCGTCGACTCAGGGGGTACGACGACCCGCAGCGCGCCCAGCCCGGAGACGCCCGCCACCAGCCGGTCGACCCCGTCGAGCACCTGCCCGGTCAGCGAGAGGTAGCCCGCGTCGCCGATCGTGCTGACCACCGCCCACGCTCCGGCGAGGGGGCCACCCGACTTGGTCGACTGCATCGTCGGGTTGAGCATCGTGTAGCCCGGCCACTGCGCGCTCGCGAAGAACTGCGGCCGACGCAGCTCGGGCGTCCGGTGCAGCAGGATCGAGGTGCCCTTGGGCGCGTAGGCGTACTTGTGCAGGTCCACCGAGATGCTGGTGACCCCCTCGACCGCGAAGGTCCAGGGCCGCACCGGCCGGCCGAGCCGGGCGGCGTACGGCAGCACCCAGCCACCGATGCAGGCATCCACGTGGCAGCGGACCCCGCGACCGGCCGCGGCTGCGGCGATCTCGGTCACCGGGTCCACCACCCCGTGGGCGTACGACGGGGCGCTCGCCACCACGAGCACGGTCCGGTCGTCCATGGCGGCTGCCATCGCCTCGGGGACGGCCCGGAACTGGTCGTCGACGTCGACCATCACCGCCTCGACGCCGAAGTAGTGCGCCGCCTTGTGGAACGCAGCGTGTGCCGTCACCGGCAGCACCATCCGTGGCCGCTCGATGTCGGGGCGCGAGTCGCGGGCTCCCTGCACGGCGAGCAGCACCGACTCGGTCCCTCCGGACGTGACCGTCCCGACGGTCGAGTCCGGGCCGTCGAGCAGCCTGGCCGCGAACCCGATCAGCTCGTTCTCCATCCGCAGCAGGCTCGGGAACGCCGTCGGGTCGAGGCCGTTGGAACCTGCGTAGGCAGCGACCGCCTCGCGGCCCACCTGGTCGGCCTCCTCGAGGCCCGAGTCGTAGACATAGGCCAGGGTCCGGCCCCCGGTGACCGGGACGTCGGTGGACTGCATGGCGCGGAGACGGGCGAGGACGTCGTTCACAGGTGGCTGCCTTCCTCATCGGTGCGGTGGGGGGACGCCGGCTGCTCGACGACCGAGGAGTCCAGGCTGTACCTCGTCAAGAAGAGCAGGCTGAGCGCGATGAGCACGGCCGGGAGCAACGAGAACCCGAGGACGATCGCGGTCAGCGCTGAGTCCGGCTGGTACTGCGTGGACCAGTCGTCGGGCTGGTTCGCGGAGAGGTAGCCGCCGGCGGCGAGCACCAGGGCGTAGACCGCCGGGCCGAGGGCGAGCCCGAGCGTCTCTCCTGCCGTCCAGACACCGGTGTAGACGCCGGCCCGGTTCTGCCCGGTGCGCCGTGCGTCCACCGCGGCCGCGTCCGGCAGCATCGCCATCGGGAAGACCTGCGCGCCGGCGTAGCCGACGCCGACGAGCGCGGTCGCGCCGTAGACCCACCAGTGCGGGGCCGAGCGCGACCAGAGGAGCAGGACGCCGGCCAGGGCCAGCACGAGCGAGGACGCGACGTACCCCTTCTTCTTGCCGATCCGCTGGCCGAGCGCGCTCCAGACCGGAGTCAGGAGCAGCGCCGGGCCGACGAAGCAGACGAACAGGATCGTGGTCGCGGCCTTGTCGGCGAGCACCCACCGGGAGACGTAGGCGACGCCTGCCAGCATGGCGCCGATGGCCAGGGCCTGGACCACGAACGTCGAGAGCAGCAGCCGGAAGTCGCGGGCACCGGCGACGATGCGGAGCTGCTCGCGCAACGTGCCCGGTCCGGGAGCCACCCGGCCGATCGGGGCCGACCGGGTGCCGACGTAGGCCCCCACCACGCCGATGACCAGCATCACCGCGACGGCGACGCCCATCACCCGGTAGCCCGCGCGGCCGCCGAGCGCGTCCCGGATCGCCGGTGCCGTGGCGCCGCTGAGCATGATCGCGAACGCCAGGATCGCCACCCGCCAGGTCATCAGGCGGGTGCGCTCGTCGTAGGAGTCGGTGATCTCGGCCGGCATCGCGACGTAGGGCACCTGGAAGAAGGCGTACGCCGTCGCGCAGGCCACGAACATCACCAGCACCCACGCGGCGTCGAACACCTTCGAGTCCAGGTCGGGGGCCGCGAAGAGCAACGCGAAGAAGAAGGCGAGCAGCAGCCCGGCCTTGAGCAGGAACGGTCGCCGCGGACCTCGGGGGTCGGTGGAGCGGTCGCTGATCCCGCCGGCGATCGGGTTCAGGATCACGTCCCAGGCCTTGGGCAGGAACACGATGAGCCCGGCGAGCAGTGCGGCGATCCCGAGGGTGTCGGTCAGGTAGGGCAGCAGCATCAGACCGGGCACCGTGCCGAAGGCGCCGGTGGCGACGGAGCCGAGGCCGTAGCCGGCTCGCACGCGGGTGGTCAGTGGTGGGGACATGTGCGGAATCTAGTGCCCGTCTCCACCGGGCCGGGCGGTGGTCGCTAGGCCTTCGGCTCGGTGCGCAGCGTCTGCTCGATCAGCCGAGCCAGCGCGGACTGCCCCGCCGCGAGCGGATGCAGTGCCGCGCCACGCCGGCTGCTGCCGATGCGACCCTGGATCCACGGGTTCCGCGCGCAGACGTGATGTCCGGCAGAGGCGGCGTAGAAGTCCACGAACTCCACGCCTGCCTCGTCGGCCGCAGCGCGCATCTCCTCGCGCAGTCGCAGGTTGACCTCGCGGAAGGTGGCCCGGTCCTGGGGCCGCATCCGGGGCAGCCGGGGGCAGTCGCCGCTCGGTGGCAGCAGCCTCGGGTAGCTGACCAGCAGGATCCGTGCCTCGGGGCGCGAGGTCCCTGACGTCGTCGAGTGCCGCGACGAGCGGCACGCGCAGGTCGTCCAGGATGCGTCCCAGGCTCTCGCGCTGGTCGTGGAGGCGGCAGATCGCGCTGGAGCGGCGACAGACGGTCGCCAGCCTGGCGTAGAGGCGGTGGTTGTTCGCGCCGATGCCCACGGTCACCAGATCGGTGCTCGCCGAGAGCGCCGCGAGCTGGGGCGGCACCGTCATCCCCTGCGCCGTCACCTGGCTGCCCCACAGGTCCTTGGTCTGGGCGCCGCTGCACGAGCGGTCCTGGAGGTCGTCGATGTGCAGTGCTGCGGCGACCAGCTGCGGGTAGTTGTTGCTGGACCGGTAGCAGCCGTAGGCGACGTCGGTGAGCGGCACGAACGGGGCGGCGGTGAAGGAGTCACCGAGGGCGACGTAGTGGTGGTACCTCGGCCGCGCCGGATCGCTGGCGCCGACGCTCCCGAGGACGAGGAGCAGGAGCACGGTCAGGACGGCAGCGGCCAGGCGCAGCGCCTGCTGGGGAGTCTGGGGGAGCGGCAGGTTCAAGGCTTGCGAGCAAGGTTGCGCGAAGAGGCCGAGGCGAACCTGCGGTCGGGGTTGGAGCCGATGGCAGAGCGGTCAGGGGCCACGTCGGCGGCCGGCTTGGGCGAGCGCGGAGCCGGTCTCTTCTGGGGTACGACGGTCGCCGTCGGCTTCTTCCTCGCCCGCTTCCGGGTCCGGGGGGCGGCCGCGCGGGCATCCGGGGTGGAGTGCTGCTCGATCCACTCGTCCATCGTCGGCCACGTGGTGGTCCGCGCCGCACGGCCGGTGAGCATCCCGAGGTGCCCGCCCGGGACGATCTCGAAGCGGACCTCGTGGGCGCCGGTGAGGAGCGGGACCAGCGCCTGCACTGCCTTGATCGGGGCGATGCCGTCGGTGTTCCCGCCGAAGATCAGCACCGGTGCCGTGATGTTGGCGACGTCGATCTCGTGCCCGGACAGGTTCACCCGGCCGGACAGCAGCTGGTTGGCCTTGAGCATGCGGTGGTAGAGCTGCCCGAACGAGCGACCCGGATAGGCGTGCATGTTCGCGGTGAACCGGTCCACTGCCTCGATCTGGGCCAGCCACTCACTGTCGTCGAGGTGCTGCAGGATCGCCATCGGCTTGGTGAACATCTTGGTGCCGGAGCTGAGGATGAACGCCCGGCGTACGAGCGGCTTCGGCGCCCCGCCCAGCAGCCGGTAGAGCTGGGTGACCAGCCCGCCGTTGGTGAGCTTCAGGATCGGCCGGATCGGTGCCACCATCGGCACCTGCCGCACGTCGAACGGCGAGCCCACGACGGTCAGCGAGGCGATCGGCAGCTCGGGAGCATCGGCTGCGGAGAGGGCGGCGAAGATGCCGCCGAGGCTCCAGCCGATCACGTGCACCGGCCGCCCACCGGCGTGCTCACTGACGCTCCTGATCGACTCGGGCAGCACTTCGTCGACCCAGTGCTCGAGGCCGAGATTGCGGTTCTTGAACGAGACCTCGCCGTACTCGACGAGGTAGGTGGGGCGTCCCTGCTGCACGAAGTGCTCGACCAGCGAGCAGCCGCGCCGCAGGTCGTAGCAGATCGCCGGGGCGGCGAGCGGGGTCACCAGCAGGATCGGGTCACCGGTCTCGCGGGTCTTCTTCTGCGGGCGGTAGTGGTAGACCTCGCGCAGCGGCCCGTCGTCGATGAGCGTCCTGGGCATGGGGCGGAGGTCGGCCAGCCCGCCGTACAGCACCTTGTGCGCGACGTTGCTGGCGGCGGACGCGACCTGGTCCGGCTTGGGGATCAGATCCATGTTCGAAAATTACCAACTAACGATGCTGGGGAAGCACCCGACGGGTTCCGGTCCGGTGCATGGACATCACTGTAGATGCGGAGCGTGACGCCGGCTCAGAGCACCTGGTGTCCGTACATCTCCCCGAGCGGGTCGGCGATCAGCTCGATGCGGGCGCCGTCGGGGTCCTGGAAGTAGACCGAGACGCCGCTGTGCACCTCGTGGGGTACGCCGGCCTCGCCGAGTCGTTCGACGAGTCCCGCCCAGCGGTCGGGGTCGACGGAGATCGCCACGTGGTGCAGGCCGCCGAGGACCTCGGCGTAGGGGCCGAGGTCGAGACCGGGGAAGTCGAAGAACGCCAGCAGGTTGCCGTGGCCGATGTCGAAGAAGAAGTGCGACGAGCCCGGGTAGTCGCGGTTGTCGATCAGCTCGGTCAGCGGGAAGCCGAGCACGTCCTGGTAGAAGCGGACGGTCGTCTCGACGTCGCTGCTGATCAGCGCCGTGTGGTGCAGCCCGCGGGCCGAGGACTCCGGGCGCTCGGCCGTCGGCCGGAGGTGCTGCTCCCGGATCCGGTCGCGCTCGGCCTCGATCGCCTCGATGTCCCGGGCACCGGGCCCGGGTCCGCCCTGGGGCGCCTTCTGCTCATCGATCTCGCTCATGGGAGTCCTCTCGTCGTCGGCCGCGGGCTCAGGAAGACTGCGCGGGCCTGGTGTTCTTGGAGTGCGTCCGGGTGCCGGACAGCTGGTCCAGGAAGGTGCTCGCCCAGTGGGCCACGTCGTTCTCCGAGACGGTCTTCCGCATCGCCCGCATCCGCCGGGTGAGGTCCTTGGGCTCCGCCTGGTGGGCCTCCAGCATCGTCGCCTTCATGCCGTTGATGTCGTAGGGGTTGACCAGGTAGGCCTGACGCAGCTCGTCGGCGGCGCCGGCGAACTCGGAGAGCACCAGGGCGCCGTCGTCGTCGTAGCGGCAGGCGACGTACTCCTTGGCGACCAGGTTCATCCCGTCGCGGAACGGCGTCACCACCATCACGTCGGCGGCGCGGTAGAGCGCCGCCAGCTCCTCCCGCGGGAACGAGGAGTGCAGGTAGGCGATGGCCGGCCGCCCGATGCGACCGAGGTCTCCGTTCACGTGGCCGACGAGGCGGTCGATGTCGTCGCGCAGCTGCCGGTACTGGTCGACGCGTTCGCGCGAAGGCGTCGCGACCTGCACGAAGACGACGTCCTCCACGGTGAAGTGCCCGTCGGAGATCAGCTCGCTGAAGGCCCGGAGCCGGGCGTAGATGCCCTTGGTGTAGTCCAGGCGGTCGATGCCCAGGAACACCTTTTTCGGGTTCCCGAGGTCGTGCCGGATCTGCTCCGCACGCTTGCTGACCTGCTCGGACCTGGCCAGCTCCTCGAAACCGGCCGTGTCGATCGAGATCGGGAACGCCTTCGCCTGCACGACGCGCCCGTCGGTCAGGTAGACCGAGTCGCGGTGGGTCTTGTGGCCGACCCGCTGACGGACCAGGCGGACGAAGTTCTGCGCGGCACCCGCGAGCTGGAAGCCGACCAGGTCGGCGCCCAGCAGTCCCTCCAGGATCTGGCGGCGCCACGGCAGCTGGGAGAAGAGCTCGGCCGGCGGGAACGGGATGTGCAGGTAGAAGCCGATCCGCAGGTCGGGGCGCAGCTCGCGCAGCATCGCGGGCACCAGCTGCAGCTGGTAGTCCTGCACCCAGACCGTGGCCTCCTTCGCGGCGAACTTCGCGGCCGCGTCGGCGAAGCGCTGGTTGACCCTGACGTAGGACTCCCACCACTCGCGGTGGAAGGAGGGCTTGGCCACCAGGTCGTGGTAGAGCGGCCACAGGGTGTCGTTGGAGAACCCCTCGTAGAACTCTGCGACCTCCGCCTCCGACAGGGCGACCGGCACCAGGGTCAGGCCCTCGTCCTCGAACGGCTCCGCCACGTCGCCGGTGTCGCCCGGCCAGCCGATCCAGGCGCCACTGTTCTCCCGCATGACCGGCTCCAGGGCCGACACCAGACCACCGGGGGAGCGCCGCCAGCTGACCTCGCCGTCGTCCCCGACGACCCGGTCGACCGGGAGTCGGTTGGCGACGACCACCAGGTCCGCGCTCGCAGGTTCCTTGCTGCTGGGACTCACGCGGCGACCCTATCCAAGGTAGGTGACGCCGATCTGGGCGCGGACGTCGTCCATCTGCCGCATCACCGAGATCGTCTGGGAGGCAGGCACCAGCTCGCTGGTCAGAACCCCCGCGCGCAGGCAGCGGTGGACCTCGAGGATCTCGTTGCCGTAGCCCCGGCCGAGCAGCGGCTCGTCGACCTCGATCCACTCGCTGACCGGCTCGCCCGAGGCGTACGACGTCCACTGCAGCCGCTCCGCGTGGTGGAAGCTGCGCGGCAGGTCGAAGTGACCGACGTCCGTGGAGACCGAGGCGGTCCGGGCGGGCTGGGAGGTCATCGTCGCCGAGAGGGCAGCCGTCGCGCCGCCGGGGTAGAGGCCGGCGATCACGACGTCGAGGTCGATGCCGCGCGCGGACCGGTGGGCCACCGCGGTCAGCCGCTCGGGCTCGCCCAGGATCATCTGGGCGAAGGTGAGGGGGTAGACGCCCATGTCGAGGAGGGCGCCGGCGCCGAGAGCCGGGTCGAAGAGCCGGTCGGCCGGGTCGGGCTCCGCCACCATGCCGATGTTGGCGTGCACCTGGCGCGGCGTGCCGTGGGCTCCGCCGGCCAGCAGCTCGCGCAGCCTGCGGATGGACGGGTTGCACGCCGACCACATCGCCTCCATCAGGAACAGCCCGCGGTCGGCCGCCTCCTCGAAGAGGGCTGCTGTGGTCGCGGCGTCGAGGGTCATCGGCTTCTCGCAGAGCACGTGCTTGCCGGCCGCGAGCGCCATCCGGGTGTGCTCGTCGTGGAAGGAGTGGGGTGAGGCGACGTACACGACGTCGATGGCCGGGTCCGCCAGCAGCTCCTCGTAGGACCCGTACGCCGCGCCGCCGAACTCCGCTGCGAACGCCGCTGCCCGCTCCTGGCTGCGGGAACCGGTCGCCACCAGCTCCGCGTCCGGCACCAGCCCGAGGTCCGAGGCGAAGCTCCGGGCGATCCGCCCCGGAGCCAGCACTCCCCAGTGAATCGTGTCCATGACCCCACGTTAGTCACGCCGGTCCCGCCCCCGGCCACCTGCAGACCGCGTTCGGCGGCGTCGCGCGCCACGCCGCCGACCAAATGACATCGTTGTATTTCCTCGCCTATGATGAGCCCCGACAGCACCGTCGTTCCACGCCGAGGAGTCGCTCAGATGGTCGCCAGCCACGCGCTCAACAACCCGCAGCCGGAAGGCTCTGGCGAGCTCTCGGAGCGGGACGCAGCGATGCTCGACTTCGAGCGCCAGTGGTGGAAGTACGCCGGGGCCAAGGAGCAGGCGGTCCGCGAGAAGTTCGACATGTCCTCGACCCGCTACTACCAGGTGCTGAACGCGCTGATCGACCGTGCGGAGGCCCTGGCGCACGACCCGCTCCTGGTGCGCCGCCTGCGCCGGCTGCGGGCCACCCGCCAGCGTCAGCGCTCCGCGCGCCGACTCGGTTTCGACCTCTCCGAGTGACCGTGGTGCTCCCCACGCGCCTGCTTGCGCTCTGCATCTCCGCCGTTGCCGTCGCCGCACTGGTCTTCGTCGCCAACGACCCCGACCGGTCCCCGGCCGACGACGTGGCCGCTCCCGCGGTCGGCAAGGCGACGAGCCCACCCGCGCCCACTCCGAGCAGCACGCCGAGCACGTCCCCGGCGCTGAAGCCCAAGCCGATCAAGCGCGGTGAGGTGTTCGTGGAGGTCTTCAACAACACCCGCACCAAGGGCCTCGCCGGCGGCGTCGCCGACAAGGCGAAGGCCGCCGGGTGGAACGTCGTGGGCTCCGACAACTGGTACGGCACCGTCGACGGCACCTCGGTCTACTACCCGCCGCGCCTGAAGGAGGCCGCGCGCGCCCTGGGTCGCGACCTCGGGATCAAGCACGTCCGGCCCGCCGAGGAGCCGATGCGCTTCGACCGCGTCACGGTCATCCTCACCGACGACTACCGCTGAGTTCCCGCTCCGCTGAGGCCCGCACCCGGGCCTGCTTCGACAACGCCGCCGCCGGACTGGGACAGTGGAGTCCATGGAGTTCGCCACGACCAGCGGTGAGCAGGAGTACGCCGCCCTGGTGCGCGCGGCCGACCACCTGGTCGTCGGCCTGGACTTCGACGGCACCCTGGCGCCGATCGTCGACAACCCGGAGAGCGCCCACATCCACCCGGACGCCGGTGACGTGCTGGTCGCACTCGCCGCCCAGGTGCGCGCGGTGGCCGTGATCACCGGGCGGCCCGCGCGGCAGGCGCTGGCTCTCGGCGGCCTGGAGGAGGTCGGCAACGCCATCGGCGAGAGCGGCCGGGAGCTGTTCGTGCTCGGCCAGTACGGCAACGAGCGCTGGACCTCCACCGACCGTCGGGTGATCTCCCCGAAGCCTCCTCGTGGACTGGCCACGTTCATGGGCGAGATTCCGCGGCTGCTGCGACGCGCCGACGCGGCCGATGCCTGGGTGGAGGAGAAGGGTCTGGCAGTGGCCGTTCACACGCGACGGCTCGAGGACCCCGAGGCCAGCTTCGAGCGGCTGCTGCCGTTGCTGAGCGAGGCGGCGAGGGGTCACGACCTGGACGTGGAGCCCGGTCGCTGGGTGGTGGAGGTGCGCGCCCACGGCATGCACAAGGGCGCCGCGGTCCGGCGGCTCACCGACGAGGTCGGCGCCAGGGCCTTCGTGTTCTGCGGCGACGACCTGGGTGACCTCGAGGCCTTCAAGGCGGTCGAGGAGCTGCGCGGGCAGGGGTTCCCGAGCCTGCTGGTGTGCTCGGCCTCCACCGAGGAGAACGCGCTCGCGGAGATGGCCGACGTCGTGGTGGCGGGGCCCGACGGTGTGCTCGACCTGCTGCGCGAGCTGACCGCCGACATCCGGTCGTCCCGGGCCTGAGCCACCTGCTCAGAACCGTGCGGGGTCGCTCTCCAGGCGCTCGGGGGCGTGGATCATCTGTTCCGGGGCCAGCGGTCTGCGGCTGGCCCAGAAGTAGTAGACGATGCCCGGGACGACCAGCCCGATGATCCAGGAGATGTCTGCGCCGCCGAGCGCCTTGGTGACGGGTCCGGTGTAGAGCGACTGCGCCAGGAACGGGACCTGCACCAGCACTCCGCCGACGTACGTCGTGATGGCGATCATGTTCCAGCTTCCGTAGCGGCCGCTCGGGTCGTAGAGCGCCGGGATGTCCACCTTCTCCTTGGAGATCAGGTAGTAGTCGGTGAGGTTGATCGCCGACCACGGCGTGAAGACCATCAGCAGGAGCAGCACGAAGTTCTTGAAGTTGTTGAGGAAGTCGGCAGTGGCGGCGATCGCGATCACTGCCGCCACGAGCAGCATGGCGGTGACGAAGACGCCGCGGGCGGTCCTGCTCACGGCGCGCTTGCCGGTGAAGGCGGTGACGGCGGTGGCGGCGCACATGAAGCTGCCGTAGGCGTTGAGGCAGGTGACGGTCAGCTTGCCGACGACGATCAGGGCGTAGACGAGGGCAGCCACGAGCGCGGGACCCGCCAGGTCGCCCAGCCAGCCGACCTGGTTGGAGAGGAACGCGTCGCCCGCGACGGCCGCCACGAGGACGCCGAAGGTCATCGAGAGCTGGGAGCCGAGCACGCTGCCGCCGAGCGTGGCGAGGAACACCGAGCGGTCGGGGGTGTCCGCGGGCAGGTAGCGCGAGTAGTCCGCGACGTACGGCCCGTAGGTCAGCTGCCAACCGGCGCCCAGCGAGATCGCCAGCAGGAACGTGGCCATCTCGAACTGGGGCCCGGCCACCGCGGCCCCCACGTCGTGCTGGGTGAACAGCCGGACGGCCAGGTAGGCCAGGCCGACCACGCCGATCAGGCTGGCGATCCTGCCGACTGCGTGGATCAGCTCGTAGCCGAAGATCGAGATGACGGCGACCAGGGCGACGAACAGCAGGATGCCGACGACCGGAGCGTCGATGCCGAAGAGCTCGTTGATCGCCTGCCCGGAGAGCACGGTGCCGGTCGCGGTGAAGCCGAGGTACATCACGATCACGAGGACCAGCGGGATCGCTGCGCCGAGGACGCCGAACTGCGCGCGGCTGGAGATCATCTGGGGCAGCCCGAGCCGGGGGCCCTGGGCGGAGTGCAGCGCCATCACGACACCGCCGGCCAGGTTGCCGACGAAGCAGACCGATGATCGCCCAGAGCGCGTCGGCCCCGAAGACCACGGCGAGCGCACCGTCGACGATCGCGGTGATCTGCAGGTTGGCGGCCATCCAGAGGGTGAACTGGTTGACCGGGGAGCCGTGCCGCTCGGAGGCGGGTACGACGTCGATGGACCGGCGTTCGATGGTCAGGGGCGTGGACGACAATGGAGGTCTCCTCTCACGAGGTCTCCAGCACACGTCGTGAGGACCAGCTCGCGGAACCCCCTTCGCACGGCAGGGTTCTCGGATCCGAGACGCGGCGGGAGCCACGGTGAGACGGGCATCTCGCATGGCGGGATTGATGTGCACATTCTGAGACGACTACCTACGCTGGAGCACAGCTCATCGAGAGGGACTGAGGGAACGGCCCGTCGAAGTCCCGGCAACCGCCACACCGAGCCTCCGATCTTTCGGATTCGTGTGGTGCGGTGCCAAATCCGTCTTGGCCCGAGATCCGGGTCAGGGAAGATGAGAAGGAGGCCTCCTTTGAGCATCGCCACTGCTGACTCGCCCGCCACCACGCCCACGCTCCGGGACGGTGCCTTCGGCAACGCCACCGGACTCGCCTGTCGCGAGTGCGGTCACCAGATCGCGCTGGGTCCCCACTACGCGTGTCCGGAGTGCTTCGGTCCGCTCGAGATCGCCTACGACTTCCCGGTGGTCACCCGCGAGCAGATCGAGGCCGGCCCCCGCAACATCTGGCGCTACAAGGCGCTGCTGCCGGTGCCCGACGACATCGAGCAGAGCCCCAACATGGAGCCCGGCTTCACCCGGCTGCTCAAGGCGCACAACCTCGGCCGCGAGCTCGGCATCGACAACCTGTGGGTCAAGGACGACTCCACCAACCCGACGAACTCCTTCAAGGACCGCGTCGTCGCCTGCGCCCTGAGTGCGGCCCGCGAGTTCCACAGCAAGGTGTTCGCCTGCCCCTCCACCGGCAACCTGGCCAACGCCGTCGCTGCTGCCGGTGCGCGTGCCGGCATCAGGACCGTCGTGTTCATCCCCTCGAACCTGGAGAAGCCCAAGCAGGTGAACTCGGCCGTCTACACCGAGAACCTGGTCGCGGTGAACGGCAACTACGACGACGTCAACCGGCTCGCCCAGGAGATCGCCGGCGAGGAGGAGGGCTGGGCGTTCGTGAACGTCAACGTGCGCCCCTACTACGCCGAGGGCTCCAAGACGCTCGGCTACGAGATCGCGGAGCAGCTCGGCTGGCGACTCCCCGACCAGATCGTGATCCCGGTCGCCTCCGGCTCGCAGCTGACCAAGGTGCACAAGGCCTTCCAGGAGCTGATCAAGCTCGGCCTCGTCGAGGACAAGCCCTACCGCGTCTTCGGCGCCCAGGCCACGGGCTGCTCGCCGGTCTCGGTCGCCTACAAGGCGGGCATCGACGCGATCCGCCCGGTCAAGCCGGACACGATCGCGAAGAGCCTGGCGATCGGCAACCCCGCCGACGGCATCTACGTGCTCGACATCTGCCGCGAGACCGGCGGCGCCGTCGAGGACATCACCGACGACGAGGTGCGCGAGGCGATCGTGCTGCTGGCCCGCACCGAGGGGATCTTCACCGAGACGGCGGGCGGCACCACCGTCGGGGTGCTCAAGAAGCTCGTCGAGACCGGCCAGCTCGACACCGGTCTCGAGACGGTCGTGATCAACACCGGGCACGGGCTGAAGACGCTCGACGCGGTGGCAGACTCGGTCGGGCCGGCAGCCACGATCGAGCCGTCGTACGCCGCGTTCGTCGCCTCCGGCGTGATCTGACCCTCGACCACCACCCAGCGCCACCCACTCACCGACTCGAGGAGAGAGCCATGAGCGTCCACGTCCGGATCCCCACCATCCTGCGCAACTACACCGGCGGCGCCTCCGAGGTCACCGCCGAGGGCAGCACGCTCGCCGAGGTGCTCGACGACCTCGAGGCCAACCACAGCGGGATCAAGGCCCGCGTGCTCGACGACGGCGGCGAGATCCGCCGGTTCGTGAACGTCTACGTCGGCAACGACGACGTGCGCTTCCTCGACGGCCTCGGCAGCCCCACCCCCGAGGGTGCGCAGATCAGCATCATCCCCGCGGTCGCCGGGGGCTGAGCGCCCTCAGGCCTGGTGGCTCGCCAGCCACGGGTCGACCAGGGCGTGGAACGCGTCGCCCCGCTCGCGGCGGATGCCGTGACCGGCGTCAGGCACGATGCGGAGCGTGATCGCCCGGTTCTCGAGCGCGGCGATCTCCGCCAGCCGTGGCTCGGTCAGGATCACCTCGCGGTCTCCGGTCACGACCATGGTCGGCGGACGGATCGCCGCGGCGATCTCCTGCCAGGGGGTTCGCAGCACCCCGACTCCGGCGCGCACGAACTCCGGGTCCACGCTGGCCTTGGCCCGGGCCCAGGGCAGGTACTCGCTCTCCGGCCACGTCGGGTTCTCCAGCCGGCACCGGGCGACCGCCTGCGTCTCGTCGGCGGCCAGCTCCGTCACGGCCAGCACCCGGTCGCGAGTCAGCTGCTCCCGCCCGACCGCGGGGTCGAGCCACACCGGGTCCTCGAGCACAGCTGCTCGCACGAGGTCGGGTCGCCGCGCCGTGAGGGCAGCAGCCAGACCTCCGCCCATCGAGTGGCCCATCACCAGCGCGGGACCGAGGTCCTCGAGCAGCGAGACCAACGGCGCGTACATGTGCTCCACCGGATCGGCCGACTCCAGCTGGTCCCGGGTGAACCTGTCGGAGGAGCCGTGGCTGAGCGCGTCCGGCGCCACGATGCGGTACGACGACCCCAGCCGGTCAGCGAGGTCGGCCCAGCACTCCCCGGAGTCGGTGATCCCGTGCAGCACGAGCAGGACGGGGCGGGACGGATCGCCGTACTCGTGCACGGCCAGCGGCCCTGATCCTCGCGCCATGGAGGACCACCCTGCCACAGCGACACCGGCTGGATCGGTCGTGCAGACTGGCCCGATGCCACGCAACATCGCCACCACTGACCGGGTCGGCCGCGAGGAGCTGCTCGAGTTCGTCCGGCCTCGCCACCGGGCCACCCTCGTGACCACGCGCAGGAACGGCCGTCCTCAGGTGTCGCCGGTGAGCTGCGGCGTCGACGAGGAGGGGCGGGTCGTCATCTCGACGTACCCCCAGCGCGCCAAGGTCGCGAACCTGCGCCGCGACCCGTCCGTCACGGTGCTGATCCACAGCGACGACTGGGACGGGCCCTACGTGCAGCTCGACGGCACCGCCGAGGTGATCGACCAGCCGGACGCGGTCGAGCCGCTGGTGGACTACTTCCGCAGCATCTCCGGCGAGCACCCGGACTGGGACGAGTACCGCCAGGCGATGCGCGACCAGGGCAAGTCCCTGATCCGCGTGACCGTGGAGTCGTGGGGTCCGATCGCCACCGGCGGCTTCCCGCCCGAGCACGCGGGCTGACGCGATGAGCGAACAGCGCCCGGTGGTCCTGCTGGCGACCTCGTCGGAGATGCCCGACGGCGAGGAGTGGACCGGCACCACCCATCTGCCCGAGGCGTTCGCGGCGCGCGGCATCGACGCGCGCTGGGTGGTGTGGGACGACCCGGACGTCGACTGGTCCGCCGGGCTGGTCGCGGTCCGCTCGACCTGGGACTACGAGCGACGTCGCGGTGAGTTCCTGGAGTGGGCGGGCACGGTGCCGTGGCTGCTCAACTCGGCGGCGGTCTTCGCCTGGAACACCGACAAGTCCTATTTGCCGCGACTGGCAGCCGCCGGTGTCCCCGTGGTTCCCACAATTGTGGTCGAGGGTGAGGATGCCCTTCCGGCGGCGATCGCAGAGGTCTCGACGGTGGGCGACGGCCAGCCCCGGGCCGTGGTGAAGCCAACGGTCGGCGCAGGTGGTCGAGGGCTCGTCATTTTCGATGGCACCGACGGCGGGCCGGTCGACCTCGACGAGTCCGCGCTCGGCGCCGGCCCGTGGGTGGTGCAGCCGCTGCTCGAGTCCGTGCGCACCGAGGGGGAGACCTCGGTCTTCGTGCTTGACGGGCAGGTGGTCTCCCAGGCCCAGAAGGTCCCGGCGGCAGGGGAGATCCGCGTGCACGAGGCGTACGGCGGCACGACGGTCGCCGTCCCGGTCACCGAGGAGTCGGCCGACCTGGCCCGTCGTACGGTCGAGGCGGCCAGCGAGCTGCTCGGGGTGAGGCTCGACTACGCCCGCGTCGACCAGATGCGGCTGGCCGACGGAACCCTGGCCGTGAGCGAGCTCGAGGTCACCGAGCCCGGCCTCTACCTCGACGTGCTGCCCGGCAACGCCGCCCTGTTCGCCGACCTCGTCGCTGCGCGACTGCGCAGTCGCTGACGCGTTCCCGCGCGCAACACCTCAGAACCGGGGACAGGCGTTTGCACTCGTGGGGGTCGAGTGCTAAAAATGCAGTTGGCACTCTCCCTGTGAGAGTGACAGAAGCAGCACACCGATCCATGGCCGTCTGAGTCGAGGTTCGAAGGCGCTGGCGGGAAGGGTCCGCCGGGTCAGCCCGGGCCGTCCGTCGCGGGCGATGAAGCGGCCATCAATCTTTTGAGCGTGAGGAATCACCAGAAGCCATGCCGAAGCTGATTGCTTTCAACGAGGAGGCCCGCCGCGGGCTCGAGCGAGGAATGAACATTCTCGCCGACGCGGTCAAGGTCACGCTCGGTCCCAAGGGACGCAACGTCGTACTCGAGAAGAAGTGGGGAGCCCCCACCATCACCAACGATGGTGTGAGCATCGCCAAGGAGATCGAGCTGGAGGACCCCTACGAGAAGATCGGGGCCGAGCTCGTCAAGGAAGTTGCCAAGAAGACCGACGATGTCGCCGGTGACGGCACCACCACCGCCACCGTCCTGGCCCAGGCCATGGTGCGCGAGGGTCTGCGCAACGTCGCCGCGGGTGCCAACCCGATGGAGCTCAAGCGAGGCATCGAGAAGGCCGTCGAGGCCGTCTCCGCCCAGCTGCTCGGGATGGCGAAGGACGTCGAGACCAAGGAGCAGATCGCGGCCACGGCCTCGATCTCTGCCGCCGACACCACCGTCGGTGAGGCCATCGCCGAGGCGATGGACAAGGTCGGCAAGGAAGGCGTCATCACCGTCGAGGAGTCGAACACCTTCGGGCTCGACCTCGAGCTGACCGAGGGGATGCGGTTCGACAAGGGCTACATCTCGCAGTACTTCATGACCGACCCGGAGCGCATGGAGGCCGTCCTCGACGACCCCTACATCCTGATCGCGAACTCGAAGGTGTCGACGGTCAAGGACCTGCTGCCGCTGCTCGAGAAGGTCATGCAGAGCGGCAAGCCGCTGCTGATCATCGCCGAGGACATCGACGGCGAGGCCCTCTCGACGCTGGTCGTCAACAAGATCCGTGGCACCTTCAAGTCCGTCGCCGTGAAGGCGCCCGGGCTTCGGTGACCGTCGCAAGGCGATGATGCAGGACATCTCGATCCTCACCGGTGGCCAGGTCATCTCCGAGGACGTCGGCCTCAAGCTGGAGTCGACCGGCATCGAGCTGCTCGGCCAGGCCCGCAAGGTCGTCGTGACCAAGGACGAGACCACCATCGTCGACGGCGCCGGCGACGCCGACCAGCTCGCTGGTCGGGTCAACCAGATCCGCGCCGAGATCGAGAAGAGCGACTCCGACTACGACCGCGAGAAGCTGCAGGAGCGCCTGGCCAAGCTGGCCGGCGGTGTTGCGGTCATCAAGGTCGGCGCGGCCACCGAGGTCGAGCTCAAGGAGCGCAAGCACCGCATCGAGGACGCCGTTCGCAACGCGAAGGCAGCCGTCGAGGAGGGCATCGTCGCCGGTGGCGGCGTGGCTCTCGTGCAGGCCGGCGTCAACGCGTTCGAGAAGCTCGACCTGCTGGGCGACGAGGCCACTGGCGCCAACATCGTCAAGGTCGCGCTCGCGGCTCCGCTCAAGCAGATCGCGATCAACGCCGGTCTCGAGGGTGGCGTCGTGGCGGAGAGGGTCGCCGGGCTGCCGGTCGGTCACGGCCTCAACGCCGCGACCGGGGAGTACGGCGACATGCTCGCCTTCGGCATCCCGGACCCGGCCAAGGTGACGCGTTCGGCACTGCAGAACGCCGCGTCGATCGCCGCGCTGTTCCTCACCACCGAGGCCGTCGTGGCCGACAAGCCGGAGAAGGCCGCCCCCATGGGTGGCGACCCGTCCGGCGGCATGGGCGGCATGGACTTCTGAGGGTCCGATCCCGCTAGTCAGTCAGCAGGGCCCCGGTCTTCGGACCGGGGCCCTGTTGCGTGGGGGTTGCGGCGGAGGCTGCCCGAACCCAACAAATGTTGGGCGGGGACGTCCAAAAACCCTCCACCGACGTCACAACCCAACATTTGTGGGGCCCGGGCGCCCCCAGCCAACCCCCCTCCGTACCCTCGGAGGACCAACCATCAGGAGTCCCCATGGGCCGCGACATGCAGGTCAGCGACAGCGTGGTCATCGCCACGGACGCGCAGACGATCTACGACCAGGTCGCCGACCCGACGCAGATGTCGCGGTGGAGCCCGGAGAACACCGGCGCGACCACAGGGGCGGCCGGGCGCACCCTGGACAAGGGTGAGGTCTTCGACGGCTCGAACAAGCGGGGGCGGGCCCGGTGGAGCACCGAGTGCGTGGTCACCGCCGCCGACCCGGGACGGAGGTTCGCCTTCGAGGTGCGCAAGATCGGGGCGCGTACGCCGTTCATCCCTGGCCGGATCGCCTCGTGGGAGTACACCTTCGAGCCGGCCGGCGCCGGCACCCTGGTCACCGAGACCTGGCGCGACCACCGCACGGCCTGGCCCGACTGGGCTGCCATGGTCTTCGACAAGGCAGCGACCGGTGGTCGGCTGTTCGCGGACTTCCAGCGTCGCAACATCGCGCGCACCCTGGCCGCGATGAAGGCCGACTTCGAGGGCCGTGTCGACGAGGCACACTGAGCAGGTGACACCACCCGCGTTGCGCTACGGCTGGGTGGTCGTGGTGCTCTTCACTGTCTCCGGGATCGTGCACCTGGTGCGACCCGAGGTGTTCACGCCGATGGTCCCCGACGTCCTGCCGGCCCATCGGCTGCTGGTCTACCTCTCCGGCGTGGCCGAGCTGATCTGCGCGGCCGGCCTGGTGTGGCGGCGTACGCGGAGGATGGCGGGGTGGGCCTCGGCGGCGCTGCTGGTGGCGATCTTCCCGGCCAACATCTCGATGGCGCTCGATGCCTGGAACGACTGGGGTCGGGGCGAGGCCAGTGGCGCCTACGTCGCCGGCACGCTGGTCCGGCTACCGCTCCAGCTGCCGCTGATCTGGTGGGCGTGGCGAGTGACGTCGAGAAAGTCCGACTCCCGCGCGTAACGTGCGTCCCGCGGCGACCACTACGGGGTGTGATGCAACAACAGGGGCCCCGGGCCGACGACTTCTCCAGGTGCTGGCGGCGCGACGCGCCCCGGGTGGCGGCGTACGCCGGCCGGCACGCTCCTCGCTCCCGGGTCGAGGACATCGTCTCGGAGACCTTCACGGTCGCCTGGCGCCGGTGGGACGACGTGCCCGACCCGTCACTGCCGTGGCTGATCGGCACCGCCCGCAACCTGCTCGCGGAAGACCGTCGGTCGCTGGCCCGCGGTCAACGCCTGGCCGACCGGTTGGCACTGCTTGCGGGGCCGGCTGGAGCCACCGCGGACCTGGCGGAGACGGCGTTCGCCCGGGGGCGCGCCCTGCAGGCGCTGGCCTCGCTGACCGAGGACCAGCGTGAGGCGCTGCTCCTCGTGGCCTGGGACGGGCTCTCCATCAGCGAGGCCGCCGAGGTCCTCGAGCTCCGGCCGGGCGCCTTCCGGGCCCGGCTGCATCGCGGACGCGCAGCCCTGGAAGCGGCCGAGGATCCCCGACTGGGCCGTGCGACCGGCCGGGCGACAGGCCGTGCGACCGGCCGGGCGCCCCGCCCTGCCACGGGCTCGGTTCGTGGACCCGGCCACCTGACCCTGGAGGAGAACCGATGAACGAGCACGGACGCGACTGGCACGACGACTGGGACCGCGCCACCGAGGACGCCCTGCGCACCGGTGACCTCGCCACGTTGCGCCCGCAGTCGGTGGCGCTGGACGAGGACTGGATGGACCACACCCTCGCCGCGATCCTGGAGGCGGAGGCCCCGCCCACGCGGCGGAAGTGGAAGCGGCTGGCGATCGGCGCGACGGCGGTCGTGCTCGCCACCGGCGGCGTGGCCGCGGCCACCGGCACGGCCCCCGACTTCGTGCGCAGGGCCATGAGCTGGCCGGGCGGTGGTCAGCACGCGGAGCCGTTCCGGCCGGCGGTGACGCTGTACGCCGACGTGAGCGTGCCCGGAGGGGGACGCTTCGCAGCCTGGCGCGGGGAGGGCCAAGGTGTCGAGTGCCGTGCGGTGGCGCACAACTGGGACGGCCGCGAGCGCTCCTCGGCGTACGCCACCACCTGCGGTGAGATCGCGCCCGCGAGCGACCCGGACCGCGAGGAGCTGCGTTACGACTACACGTTCTCCGCCAACGCCGCGGAGACGATGTTCTACCCAGTGGTCCACGGGGTCGCGACGGAGCAGGACGCGACCCGGGTGCGGGTCCGCGGCGAGCTCTGGGGCGGGGAGTCGTTCCGGCTACTGGTGCCGCTGGACCCGGCCTCGCACGGCTTCGGCGTGGTGGTCCCGGGTGAGCGCACGATCGCCTCGCAGCGCCGGGAGTGGGACACCCCGACGGGCCAGGTCGGGTACTGGGACAGTCGACTACGCAGCGTGCAGCTCGACCTGCTCGACTCCCGGGGTCAGCTGCTGCGTACGGTCTCGGTGCTCGAGGTGACCGAGCGAGAGCTCGATCCGGCGCTCACGTCGTACGACGACCTGGGTCGGTGACGCGGGCGGTCAGGCCACCCGTCACGACCAGCATTCCGGCCACGCTCACCACGATCAGGGCCGCCGAGGGAGCGAGTCCGTCGACGAGGATCCCGGCAGCGGCCGCTCCGGCTGCCACCCCGACCACGTTGGCCGTGCCGAGCGCCGTCATCATCGTGGTGCCCCAGCCAGCGGGCGCCGAGCGCTCGGCCAGCGCGTAGCAGCTGACCAATGCCGGGCCCAGCGCGATGCCGATGAGCAGGCACGCGCCCCCGAGCGTCCCCGGGCCCGGAGCGACAGCGGCGACCAGGCCGGTAGCCACGAGCGCGGCGCCACCGACCCCGATCCGCGTGGTCAGCGCCACCCGTGGGGACAGCCGGGAGGCGAGCAGGCCGGAGATCGCCGAGCCGACCCCCATCAGGGCGTAGACCGGGCCGGTCAGGGCGTCCTGTCCGGTCTCGGCCAGGCGAGCCGCGACGCCGGTCTGGGTCGCACCGAAGACCACCCCCACCGCAGCCATCGCCAGGAGCAGCCCGGACACGTGCAGGCGGGGCAGGGGCACCCGTTCGCCCGTGTGCGGCGTCCGCCTCGAACCGGGCAGGGCACTGGGGTGCAGGGCGAAGCCGGTCTGGGTGACCGCGGCGATGCCGAGGGTCAGCAGCAGTGCCGCGGTCGGGGACACCAGACCGGCGACCGTCCCGACGAGCACCGGTCCCAGCACGAACGAGGACTCGTCGACCGCCCCCTCCCACGCCATGGCGGTGGAGCTGAAGCCGGCGCGGTCGGTGCGCCGCCTCCCCACCTCCGCCCAGCGGCTGCGGACCATGGCGCCGACCTGGGGGTTGGTGGTGCCCAGCAACGCCCCGAGGAGCAGCACCAGCCCGAGCTCCTCCACTCCCAGCAGTGCGGTGAGGGCGAGCACCTGGGCCAGGCACGCCAGCAGGGAGGTCACGCGCTGCCCGTAGCGGTCGGCCGCGATGCCGACGAAGGGTCCGCCCACCGCGCCGCCGATGCTCAGCGCGGCCACCGCGAGTCCTCCGGTCGCGAACGATCCGGTGCGGTCGGCCACGTAGAGCAGGATCCCGAGCGGCAGCATCGCGGTGGGCAGCCGGGCGGCTGAGGCGAGTACGACGAAGGGCCGGTCGACGCTGCGCAGCAGGTCGGGGACAGTGGTCCGGTGGGAGGCGCCCGAGGGTGCGTGGGTGGTGGTCATCGATGCTCCGGGTACGGCGAGAACGTTGCGCGCCACCCCGCCACTGACGCGTCGTACCCCTGAGCTCCGGTCACTCTAGCCGCCGCTGGGCGCTCCGCGAACTCGTCGGACCCGGATCGCTCCGGTGGCCGTCGCCGGGTCGACCACCTCCCCGCCCTGGGTGATCTCGACCTCTCCCGACTCGACGAGTCGCCGGACCGCCCGGCGGGCCGGCTCCATCAGCTCACGCCAGGCGGTCTCGCTGGCCTTCGGCCCGGCGACCGCACGGGCTGCCTCGGAGGGGCAGATCGTCGAGGTCGGGGCTCGCTGGTCGAGCAGAGCCAGGATGGTCCGCTCGAGCTCGGCGTCCTGCGCGTGGGACTGGTCGTGGGGCTGGGCGTGGGGCTGGGCGTGGGGCTGGGCGTGGGGCTGCTCGTGCGGCTGGGTCACCTGCTCAGTCTCGCGGGGCGACCCAACTCTCAGAAGACGTGGCGCGGGCGGAACTGCACGCTGATGCGGGGGCCGACCGGCCGGCTCGTCTTCGGTACGGCGTGCTCCCAGGTCCGCTGGCAGGAGCCACCCATCACGATCAGGTCGCCATGGCCCAGGGGATGGCTGACCTCGGTGTGACCGCCCACCGGCCGCAGCTGCAGCTTGCGTGGCGACCCGAAGGAGACGATGGCGACCATGGTGTCCCGGGACCGCCCGCGTCCGAGGTTGTCGCCGTGCCAGGCGACGGAGTCGGCGCCATCGCGGTAGTAGCAGCACCCGGCCGTCACGAACGGCTCGCCCAGCTCCGGACGGTAGTGCGCGCTCAGCGCGTCACGGGCCTCGGTCAGCGCCGGGTGCGGGAGCTGCTCACCGATGCCGTAGGTGTGCAGCAGCCGGGGAACGTCGACCACGTTGTCGTACATCGGTCGCCGCTCGGCGCGCCACGGGACCGTGTCGACGAGCTCGGCGAACAGGTCGTCGGACCCGGAGAACCAGCCCGGGAGGACGTCGATCCAGGCGCCGCGGGACAGCTCGGTCCGCCTCACCCTGCCCGCGAGCAGGCCCGGGCCGATCTGCTCGACGCCGTCCGGAGCGGTGTCGAGGAGCGAGGGCTGGAACCCGACGGACACAGGGCCGAGCCTAGCACTGGTTCGAACACCTGTGCGAAACACCCTGGGCGAACAACTGGGCGAACACCGGTGACGGTGCTGGCGGTCCCGCGCCCTGGGATCGGCGGGTCAGTCGATCCGGACGTCGAGGACACCGGCCACGGTCGAGACCGCCGCCAGCGCGAGCGAGCGGTCCCTCGCCTCGAGGGGGCCGCTGACCCGCACGTGTCCGTCCTCGACCGTGACCGGCCAGTCGAGCTCCAGGCTGCGGAAGCGCGCCTGGAGCTCCTGCTCGATCTCGGCGTCGGAGCGCGCCATGGTCCGCACGATGTCGCGACGGCTGACGATGCCGACCACGCGCCGCGAGGCGTCCACGACCGGCAGGCTCTTCACGCCGGTGGCCGTCATCACCTTGGTCACCTCGGCGACGTCGGTCTCCTCGGTGGCCGTCAGCGCCAGGGACGTCATCAGCGAGCCCACCGTCTCCGGCGTCCCGTCGTCCGCGCGCTCGGTGGCGGGCGGGATCAGCGTCGCGCGGGCATCGGGCAGGATCCGGCCGACGAGGAGGTCGGCCTCGCTCAGCACCCCGACGAGCACCGCGTCGTCCGAGACCACGGGCAACATCGTGATGGAGTGCTGGTCGAGCAGCGCCAGGGCGTCCTTGACGGGCGTGTCCGCACGCACGGTGACCGGCGTGCTCGTCATCACCTCGCGCACCAACATGGGCAGATCATCCCACGTGCCACCGCCGGGCACGGTCGGTCGCGGGTCCTGGCGTGCAAGGCTGGTGCGGTGCACGGACTACTGCTCGCTGCGGGTGCAGGCCGACGCATGGGGACCCCGAAGGCCCTCGTCCGGGACGCCGACGGGACCTCGTGGCTGGTGCGGTCCGTCTCGACGCTTCGCGAGGGCGGGTGCGACCGGGTGCTGGTGGTCCTGGGGGCCTCGGCCGGCGAAGCCCGCTCGCTGCTCGACGGGGTGATCGACGGGCCGGGCGGCGGCACCCAGGACGTCGACGTGGTCGTCGCCGAGGACTGGGACACCGGCATGGGCGCCTCGTTGCGCGCCGGGTCTGGGGGCGCTCACCGATGGCGAGGCCGTGCGTGGTCAGCCTGGTCGACCTGCCCGATGTCGGAGCGGAGGTGATCACGCGGCTGCTCGCACGAGAGGTCACCAGCGGCGTGCTCGCCCGGGCGGCGTACGACGGGACGCCGGGGCACCCCGTCCTGATCGGACGCGACCACTGGGCCGGCGTGATCGAATCCGCGCGGGGCGACCGTGGGGCGCGTGACTACCTCGCGGCGCACGAGGTCGAGCTCGTCGAGTGCGGTGACCTGGCCACCGGGGAGGACGCGGACACGACGCCAACCGGCGGCCAACCCGCCGCTGAGTAGCCTGCCGGGATGGAGCTCACTTCTCCGGAGTCGATCCGTGATGCCCTGGAGGGCACCGGCTATCTCGCGGACGACGACCTGGCGACCGTGGTCTTCCTCGCGCACGGCATGCAGCGCCCGCTGCTCCTGGAGGGCGAGCCGGGGACCGGGAAGACGGCGCTCGCGGAGGCGCTCGCCGAGCTGGCGGACGTGCCGCTGATCCGGCTCCAGTGCTACGAGGGGATCGACGCGACCCAGGCGCTCTACGACTGGGACTTCCCACGCCAGATCCTGCACCTGCGCACGCTCGAGGCCGCGGTCTCGACTGGGCTCGACCAGCACGCGGGCCTCGACGCCAACGAGGCGGAGAAGTCGCTGTTCGACGAGCGGTTCCTCCTCGCGAGGCCGGTGCTGCGCGCGCTACGCGAGGCGCCGGCCGTGCTCCTCGTCGACGAGGTCGACCGGGCCGACGACGAGTTCGAGGCGTTCCTGCTCGAGGTGCTGTCCAGCTGGTCGGTGAGCATCCCCGAGCTCGGCACGGTCACCGCGGCCACGCCGCCGACCGTCGTACTCACCTCCAACCGCACCCGCGAGCTGCACGACGCCCTCAAGCGTCGCTGCCTCTACCACTGGATCGACCACCCCGGTCTGCAGCGCGAGGTCGCGATCGTGCGCAGCCGCGTGCCCGAGGTCAGCCAGCGCCTGGCGGAGCAGGTGGCCCGGGTGGTCCAGCAGCTCCGCGACGAGCAGCTGCTCAAGCCGCCCGGTGTCGCCGAGACCCTCGACTGGGCCAGGGCGCTGCACCGGCTCGGCGCCGAGGAGCTCGACCTGGAGACGGCGTCGCGGACGCTGGGCGCGGTCGTGAAGTATCGCGAGGACACCGACCGCGTGAAACAGGCACTCGATCGGATGCTCCAGGGATGACCGCGACCACCCACGAGGCGGACGAGATCCTGCTCGGCTTCACCCGGGCCCTGCGGGCGGCCGGGCTGGCGGTCACGCACGACCGCGCCACCGGGTTCCTCCAGGCGGCCGCGCTGGTCGGCGCCGACGATCCGCACGCGACCTACCGCGCCGGACGGGCCACGCTGTGCGCGGGCCCCGACGACCTGATCCGCTACAACCACGTCTTCGAGGCCTGGTTCGGGGTGCGCGAGCAGCTGCCGCGCACGGTCGCCCGGGAGAGGCCGCGCGAGATCAGTCCGCCGCTGCCGATGGGGGACCCCGGCGAGACCGGTGGCCCGGTCGACCCCGAGGTCGTCCACGCCGCGGCCAGCGACGTCGAGGTGCTGCGGCACCGCGACGTGGCGACGCTCAAGCCCGACGAGAAGGCACTGCTCGATGCCATGATCCGAGCACTGCACCCGCGCCTTCCGCAACGCCGTGCCGGGCGGCGTACGCCCTGGCGCCGGGGTGAGATCGACATGCACCGCACCCTGCGCGCCACGTTGCGACAGATGGGCGAGCCCGGGCGGGTCGAGCACCGCCGGCGGGGTACGACGGCCCGGCGGGTGGTGCTCCTCGTGGACGTGTCCGCCTCGATGCGGCCCTATGCCGACGCGATCCTGCGACTGGCCCACCTGGTCTCGACCGGCTCGAGCACCGGGAGCGGCTCGAGCACGGCGCGCTCGAAGGTCGAGGTCTTCACCCTCGGCACCCGGCTGACCCGGATCACCGCGCCGCTGCGGACCGCCGATCCCGAGCGTGCGCTGGTGCGGGCCGGGGAGCAGGTGCCGGACTGGTCCGGAGGCACCCGTCTGGGCGAGACCCTGAAGGCGTTCCTGGACCGGTGGGGTGCCCGCGGAATGGCGCGCGGGGCCGTGGTGGTGGTGTTCAGTGACGGCTGGGAGCGCGGCGACGCGTCCGTGCTGGGCGAGCAGATGCAGCGGCTGCACCGGCTGGCCCACCGGGTGGTGTGGGTCAACCCCCACCGTGGCAAGGAGGGCTACGAGCCCGTGCAGCAGGGCATCGAGGCAGCCCTGCCGCACTGTGACGAGTTCGTCGCGGGCCACTCGCTGAGGGCCTTCGCCGAAGTGCTGGAGGTGGTCGGCCGTGCGTGAGGTGCTCAGTGAGCTCAGGCAGTGGTGGGAGGCGGGCGAGACCGTCGGTGTCGGCACCGTGGTCGCCACGTGGCGCTCCGCCCCGCGTCCCGCCGGAGCGTCGATGCTGGTCGGCCCGGACGGCTCGGCGGTCGGCTCGGTGTCGGGAGGCTGCGTCGAGGGCGCGGTCTACGAGCTGGGGCAGTCGGTCGTCGACAGCGGCGCCCCCGTCCTCGAACGCTTCGGCGTCTCCGACGACGACGCCTTCGCCGTGGGGCTGACCTGCGGCGGCATCCTCGATGTGTACGTCGAGAAGGTGAACCGCGAGACCTTCCCCGAGCTCGGTGCCATCGCCGACGACATCGAGGCCGGCCGCCCGGTAGCGCTGGCCACCGTGATCGAGCACCCGGACCCCGAGCGGGTCGGCCGCCGGGTCGTCGTGCGGCCCGAGGCGATGTCCGGATCCCTGGGCAGCGATCGAGCGGACGCGGCGGTCTTCGACGACGCGCTCGGCCTGCTCGCCTCGGGCCACAACGCCACGCTGACCTACGGGCCGGACGGTGAGCGTCGCGGTGAGGGGATGCGGGTGTTCGTGTGGGCCTTCGCCCCGGCCCCGCGGATGCTGGTCTTCGGGGCGATCGACTTCGCGGCGGCCGTGGCCCGGATGGGTGCCTTCCTCGGCTACCACGTCACCGTGTGCGACGCCCGCCCGGTGTTCGCCACCAACAGCCGGTTCCCGCACGCCGACGAAGTCGTCGTCAAGTGGCCGCACAAGTACCTCAAGGAGGAGAGCGAGGCGGGCCGGGTCGACGGGCGCACCGTGATCTGCGTGCTCACCCACGACCCGAAGTTCGACGTCCCGGTCCTGGAGCTCGCGCTACGGCTGCCCGAGGTCGCCTACATCGGCGCCATGGGCTCCCGGCGTACCCACGACGACCGGCTCGCCCGGCTGCGCGAGGCCGGGCTCACCGAGGAGGAGCTCGCCCGGTCTCGCCAGCCCGATCGGGCTCGACCTCGGGGCCCGCACGCCCGAGGAGACCGCCGTCAGCATCGCGGCCGAGATCGTGGCCGGGCGCTGGGGCGGGACCGGCGACCGGCTGAGCGCCACCGAGGGCCGGATCCACGCGCATGCCGCGCCGGTCCCCACCCCGCCTGTCCTGTCGGGCGGCGGGAGCTGACCGTGCCCGCCACGGCACACTTCCGGCACCGCGACGACCTGTTGCCCGGAGCGGTCGTGTCCGCGTGCGACTACGAGTCCAGTGGGCTGCCTGTCGGTGACCACCGCGGTCTGCCGTCACCGTGGATCACCTTCATCATCTCGGTCGACGGGCCGGTCCGCGTGTCGGGGACGGTGACCGAGGGGGACCGGTTCGACCCCGCCCGTGCCACGTCGTACGACGTCATCGTCGCGGGTCTGCACCCCGTGGCCGCGCGCGTGGAGCAGCCGAGCCGGCAGTGCGGTGTCCAGCTGGCCGTGCATCCCCTCGCCGCACCGACCCTGCTGGGCTGCCGCTCCGCGGAGCTGGTCGGTCCGGGGGACCACGGTCACGAGGTGCTGGGCAGGGTCGCCGCCGAGCTGCACGAGCGGGTGTCCGCCCGCTCCGAGGCGCGGGACCGGCTGGAGGTGGTCCAGCAGTGGCTGCGCAGCCGGGTCGACGACGCCGGGCGGACCTCGGTGCGGCCCGAGGTGGTGCGGGCCTGGCAGCTGGTCCAGGCCGCCGAGGGAAGGGTCAGGATCGAGGACCTGGCACGCGCGGTGGCGCTGAGCCCGCGCCAGCTGCGCACCCTGATGGCCGCCGAGACCGGTCTCTCACCCAAGCAGCTGTGTCGCCAGTTCCGCTTCGACAGCGTGGTCGCGCACCTGGCCGCGGGCTCCCGGACGCTGGCGGAGATCGCGGCCGAGCTCGGCTATGCCGACCAGGCCCACCTGACCCGCGAGTTCCGGCAGATGGCCGGCTGCACCCCCTCGCAGTGGCTGGCCGAGGAGCGCCGAAACATCCAAGACGGCGGACACCGCAACAGGCCAGACTCCGAACCATGACCGAGAGCAGCGACGACCGGACGCCGGCCCCGACCGTCTGGGGAACCTTCCAGGCCCGCGACGCCCACGCGATGATCGACTACCTCGTCGCGCTGGGGTTCGAGCGGACCGCGGTGTACGAGGACGAGAACGATCCCAGGATCGTGGTGCACTCCGAGCTGAACTGGCCCGAGGGCGGCGGTGTGATGTGCGGCAGCAACACGAGCAAGCAATGGAGCCAGGAGCCCGGGACGGCCGGTTTCTACGTGGTCACCGAGGACCCGACGGCGGTGCACGACCGGGCTGTCGCCGCCGGGGCTGAGATCACCCGGGAGCTGAACTCGCCGCCCTACGGCGGGCTCGAGTTCGGCTTGCGCGACCCCGAGGGCAACAGCTGGTCGTTCGGCAGCTACCGCGGCGAGCCCCGCCTCTCCTAGGCCAGGTCCCTCTCGAGGGCGGCGCGGTCGTCTGCGTCCGCGATCGGGACCGCCCGTGCCTTGTCCCGTTCCGCGGCCGCTTCGTCGTGGCGACCGAGCGCGCGCAGCGCCCGACCCGCCGCCTCGTGCGCGTAGGCCAGGTCGAAGTCGGCCAGCCCGTGCTCGCGGCAGGTGGCCGCGCAGCGCTCTGCGTGGCGCAGCGACACCTCCGGCCGTCCGACGAGCAGGTGCACCTTGGCGAGGAGCCAGTCGGCGCGGGCCGCGTTCGCCGGCACCCGGCCCACCGCCCGGTCCCAGTGGTACGCCGCGGCGTACGCGCGCCTGAGCATGTCCTCGTCCTCGTCGGCGCTCCGCTCCTGCTGCTCGGCCAGCTCCCAGGTCGCGTTGTTCGCCTCCACGGCCTGCATCCGGTGCCAGGCGCCGTCGGGGTCGTCCGACCGGTCGGGCGCGTCCTCCTCGCCGATGTCGGGCAGGGGGTCGCCGGTCTCGAGGAGGGACTTCAGGCAGTCCAGGATCCAGACCCAGCCGTGCTCGACACTCGCCCACGTCCGCGGGCTCTGGGCGAGGTCGGCGTGCACCACCCGCAGCCGGGTCAGTCCCTCGCCGGCCGACTCGACGTGCCACTCCACCCGGCTGACCGGTTCGGCGGCCAGCTCCGGGTCGTACAGCGTGTGCCAGGTCAGGACGAGGCGACGGGGTGGCTCGAGCACCTCGATCTCGCCCTCGACCGCCGCGGAGCCGTCCGGCCGCGAGGTCCGGTAGGGCTCGCCCTGCACCGGCGGCCGGTCGAAGGCGGTCCCGTGGAAGTACTGGCGGGTGAACGCCGGGTCGATGATCGCGGTCCACACGGCTTCGGGTTCGGCGCGGATGTAGACCTCGTACTGGTGGCGGGCCGGGGGCATGTCGTCTCCTCGTGTGCGGGGGGCTGGTCAGCCGGTCTCGAGGCCGGCGCGCAGCCCGACCATGGCGTGCGTGAACGGCTCGGCGTACTTGCTGATCCACCGGTCCGCGACCATCCCGATCGGCACCGGGTTGAGGTGGTGCAGCTTGGACCGACCGGACCGCTGCGTCGTGATCAGCCCGGCGTCCTCGAGCACGCCGAGGTGCTTGGTCACCCCGAACCGCGTCATGTCGGGCACCCGCGCGCACAGCTCGCCCGCGGTCTGGGCGTCCGAGGTGAACAGGGCGTCCAGCAGCAGCCGCCGTGTCGGGTCGGCCAGAGCGCGGAACACCGCGTCCATCTCGTCTGCTGGCTGGGTCACACGGGTCATGATAGGTGACCAGAAGGTCACATGTCGAGCCCTCCTTGGCACCACGATCGGCCCGGTGCCGCCACCGCTTGGGTGCCTGCGCGACCATGAACACGTGGGCGGGCGAGTCGTGGGTGCGGTGGTCGGCACCATGCTGCTCGTCAGCGGCTGCTCCGTGGACGAGGACCCTCCGTCGTCGGCCGAGCCGGAGAGCACGCCCAGCGCGTCGGCCTCGTCGGAGAGCTCGCCAAGTCCTGCAGCGCCCCCGAGCGCCGCCGCGGAGGAGCTGCCGCCCGTCAACGACCAGGTCTCCCTGGCCGCGCTGATGCGCGAGGACCTCTCCGGCGGCCGGATCCGCCTGCGCCGACAGGTCCTCGCGAATGACGCCTACACCCGGCACGAGGTCACCTACCCGAGTGGCGAGGTGACCGTGTCCGGCGTGCTGCTCCGTCCTCGTGGCCAGGGCCCGTTTCCCGCGGTGGTGCTCAACCACGGCTACATCGAGCCGTCGGTCTATGTGACCGGTCAGGGCCTGATGCGCGAGCAGGACTACCTCGCTCGCGCCGGCTTCGTCGTGCTGCACACCGACTATCGCGGGCATGCCGGTTCCGACCCGGCCTCGGAGCGGAGCCGGGAGACCCGTCTGGGCTACACGCGCGACACGATCAACGCCGTGCAGTCGGCGAAGAGGCTGCCCTACGTCGACCCCGGCCGCGTCGCGATGCTCGGCCGGTCGATGGGCGGCGGGGTCACCTACAACGCCCTCGTGGCCAAGCCGGGACTCGTCCGGGCAGCCGTCGTGTTCGCCCCGGTCAGCTCGGACTTCGTCGACAACTTCAACCGGTGGACGGTGGCCGAGCGCCCCGACGCCGCGGCCGCGACGTACCGGCGCTGGGGCACCCCGCAGGACGCACCGGAGTTCTACGCCGGCCTCTCCGCCCGCACCCACTTCGACCGGATCACCGAGCCCGTCCTGATCCACCACGGCACCCTGGACGAGTCCTGCCCGGTCGGGTGGTCGCGGACCACCCAACGGCTGCTGCGCGGCGCTGGCGTCGACTCCACGCTGGAGATCTACCGCGGGGAGCAGCACGCGTTCGGTCCGCAGTGGCCGTTGTCGATGGAGCGCACGGTGCGCTTCCTGCGACGCGAGCTGAGGAGCTGAGACGACCGTGGTGGCCGTCGCCTGTTGTCGGTGATGGCCGCGGGCTAACGTGGCGACAGTCACACGCCAGGGAGACGACCGCATGACCAGTCCGCGCAACGAGCTGCACAGCCGGCGACTCGATGCCGTGCGCGCCTGGACCAGCTTCGTCGAGCGAGGTGACGGCGCGCTGGGCCTGGTCAGGCCGGAGATCCTCCGGTCGTGGGAGCGCTCCGCGCCCGCCGTCGGCATCGACGTCGCCGAGGCGCCGCTGGCCGACGAGTCCGACACCGCCGCCATCTGGAACGGCTCCCCGCTGCAGATCGGCGTCGAGCGCATCGAGTCCGAGCTCCGGCGTACGGCGGAGGACGGCGACCTCGTCGTCGCGGTCACCGATGCCGAGACGCGGATCCTGTGGACCTACGGCGGCCGGGTGATGCGCCGCAAGGCCGAGACCGTCAACTTCGTCCCGGGCGGACGATGGGACGACACCAGCGTGGGCACCAACGCGCTCGACCTCGCCACCCGGCACGACGCGCCCTCGATGGTGTTCAGCGCCGAGCACTACGCGCAGGTGGTGCACAACTGGGTGTGCTGGGCGGCGCCTGTCCACGACCCCGTGAGCGGTGAGCAGCTCGGCGTGATCGACCTCTCCACCACCTGGAACCGGACGCACCCGATCGGGCTGGCCACGGCGCGGGTGATGGCCCGGCTGATCGAGACCGCCATGCCCGCCTCACAGCACCATCCGAGCTCGATCGGGCAGAGCACCGTCGCCGGTGGACGGGCTCGACCTGACGCTCCTCGGTGCCGCCGAGGCCCACCTCGACGGCAGTCGCCTGCTGCTCAACCGCCGCCAGACCGAGATCCTGGCGCTGCTCGCGCTGAACCCGTCCGGGCTGTCGCTCGAGCAGCTGCACGCACAGCTCTACGGCGACCAGGCGATCACCTTCTCGACGCTCAAGGCCGAGGTCTCCCACCTGCGCAGCGCCCTCCACGGGCAGCTCGCGTCGCGTCCCTACCGCCTGACCATGCCGGTGCGCATCGACGTCAACGAGGTGCTCCGGCTGCTTCGCGGCGGCCAGGTCCGCGCGGCGGTGGCGGCGTACGGCGGCGACCTGATGCCCGGCACCGAGTCGCCCTCCCTCGTCGAGCTCGCGGACTACGTGGCGGTCGCGCTGCGCGAGGCGCTGCTGGCCGACCCGCAACCGCAGGCCGTGGCCCGCTACACCGCGCTCGCGCCCTACGACACCGAGGTGATGGAGGTGTGCCTCGCCGTCATGGGCGACCAGGCCCATCCGGCGAAGGCCCTGCTGAAGGGCCGCCTGGCCGCTGCCCGCCGCTGACCCCGCGACCGCCCGCCCGTCGACCCGCCGGCCCGTGCTGGTCGAGCGCCATCATCGGAAGATCCCCGGCGCCTGGTGCCGGTGATCATCCGGCGTCCCGGTTCCTTCGCCGCCCAGCCGTTGGTGCAGCCGGTCCCTGATCTGCTCGGGGGTGAGCTCGGACCGCTTGCGCTGGTCGCGAGCGATGACGACTCCTGTGGCGGCCACGCCGGCGAGACCGGCGAGTCCGAGTGCCTTCCAGATCTTCACGGGGAGAGAATCCCACGGTGAGGGATGCGAGCACGATCAGCCTGGACCAGGCGTGCGATCTCACCCGCACCGGGGACCTGTGGCTGTTCCGCGGCGACTCCGCCGCCGACCGGACGATCCGGGCCCTCACCAACGCGCCGGTCAACCATGTCGGGATGGCCGTCGTGCTCGAGGACCTGCCGCCCCTGATGTGGCACGCGGAGCTCGGCAAGGGGCTGCTCGACGTGTGGACCGGGACGCACCACCGCGGTGTCCAGCTGCACGACCTCCGCGAAGCGGTCGAGCAGTGGTCGCGCCGCTACGGGCAGCGGGCCTGGCTGCGTCAGCTCTCGGCCGACATCACCGCGGAGCGCGAGGAGGCGCTGCTCTCCACGATCGCGCGCCTCGACGGCACCCCGTTCCCGGCGACGGCTGCGCTCGTCGGACGCTGGGCGCGTGGGCGTGCTCACCGGGCGGCCGGGGTCGAGGTCACCTACTGCGCGGAGGTGGTCGCAGCGACGTACACCGCGATGGGGCTGCTGCCCTCCGACCTGCCCACCAACTACTACGACCCCGGAACGTTCTGGTCCGGGGACGATCTCGAGCTCCTCGGCGGCGCCACGCTCTCGGCCGAGATCCGCGTCGAGGTCGCAGACCCCGGATGACAAGATGACCGGCATGTCTCTGGACCTCAGCTCCGACGTCGTCGCCCTGACCGAGGCGGTGGTCGACATCGAGTCGGTGAGCCGCGACGAGCAGGAGCTGGCCGATGCCATCGAGGAGGCGCTCGCAGGCATCTCGCACCTCGAGGTGACCCGCATCGGCCACTCGCTGGTGGCGCGGACGGACCTCGGCAGGGCCGAGCGCGTGGTGATCGCGGGCCACCTCGACACCGTGCCGCTGAACCGCAACCTGCCGGTGCGCAACGACGGTGACCGGCTGCACGGGCTGGGCACCTGCGACATGAAGGGTGGCGTGGCGGTGGCGCTGCGGCTGGCGCACTCGGTGCCGGAGCCCAACCGCGACGTGACGTTCGTGTTCTACGAGGCAGAGGAGATCGACGACGCCTACAACGGGCTCGGGATCATCGCCCGGCAGCGCCCGGACCTGGTCGAGGCCGACTTCGCCATCCTGATGGAGCCGAGCGACGCAGTGGTCGAGGCCGGCTGCCAGGGCACCCTGCGGGTCGAGGTCACCGCCCGCGGAGAGCGCGCCCACTCTGCGCGTTCCTGGCGGGGGGTGAACGCGATCCACCGGGCGTCGGAGATCCTCGGCCGCCTCAACGAGTACGACGCCCGCAAGCCGGTCATCGACGGGCTGGAGTACCACGAGGGCCTCAACGCCGTGCTGGTCAGCGGCGGCGTGGCCACCAACGTGCTGCCCGACGAGTGCGTCGTCACGGTCAACTACCGGTTCGCCCCTGACCGTTCCGAGGCGGAGGCGCTGGTGTTCGTCAAGGACTTCTTCCACGGTTTCGACGTCGAGGTCACCGACTCCGCCCCGGGGGCGCTCCCCGGCCTCGGCGTGCCGGCCGCGAAGGCGTTCATCGACTCGGTCGGCGGCACGGTCAACCCGAAGTTCGGCTGGACCGACGTGGCCCGGTTCACCGGCCTGGGCATTCCCGCGGTCAACTACGGCCCGGGTGACCCGATGCTCGCGCACAAGCAGGAGGAGTTCGTGCCGATCGAGCAGCTGCGCGCCTGCGAGGCCACGCTCCGGACCTGGCTCGGTGGCGACGCGTGAGCGACGGGCAGACGCCGATCGGTCGCGGAGAGAAGCTCAAGGGCCCGACGGTCCTGCGTCGGAGCCAGGTCGACCGCACCACCACGGACCAGCGGCTGCTCGACTCCCGCGGCCCCACCGACTGGGTGCACACGGACCCGTGGCGGGTGCTGCGCATCCAGGCGGAGTTCGTCGAGGGTTTCGGCGCCCTCGCCGAGCTGGGCCCGGCCGTCGCGGTGTTCGGCTCCGCCCGCACCCCCCGCGACGATCCCAACTACGCCGAGGCCGAGCGCCTCGGCCGAGCTCTGGCCGAGGCCGGGTTCGCGGTGATCACCGGCGGTGGCCCGGGGACGATGGAGGCGGCGAACAAGGGGGCCTCGGAGGCGGGTGGCACCAGCGTCGGCCTGGGCATCGAGCTGCCCTTCGAGTCGGGACTCAACGAGTGGGTCGACGTCGGCGTGAACTTCCGCTACTTCTTCGCCCGCAAGACCATGTTCGTGAAGTACTCCCGCGGCTTCGTGGCCCTGCCCGGCGGTCTGGGCACCTTCGACGAGCTCTTCGAGGCGCTCACGCTGGTGCAGACCCAGAAGGTCACCTCGTTCCCCGTCGTGCTCGTCGGCACCGCCTACTGGAGCGGTCTGCTGGAGTGGCTGCGCGGCACCGTCCTCGCCGCCGGCAACATCTCCGAGACCGACTTCGACATGCTCTCCATCACCGACGACGTCGACGAGGCGGTCGCCATCATGACCCGCGGGGTCGCAGACCGGTGACCTGGTTCTTCGCGGTGCTGGTCGTGCTGCTGCTCGGCGTCGTCGCGGTGGTGGCCTCCGGCCGGGGCGGTTCCCTCGGTTCGGCGTACGACGACCGCGCGGACGTGCGCCTGCCCGCCGACCGTCCGGTCACCGGTGAGGACCTGCGGGCGCTCCGGTTCAACACTGCCGTGCGCGGCTATCGCGCGGACGAGGTGGACGCGCTCATCGACCGGTTGGCCGAGCAGCTGGACGTCGAGGACGGATCCGGTCCCGGTGAGGCAGACTGACGCGCATGATCTGGCGCAAGGCCCTCCTCGTGGCCCTTCCTGGTGTGCTGCTGACGGGCGCGTCGCCGGTCGTCGTCGAGGCCGCTGCAGCGAGATCGGCCGTGACCGAGGTGCGCACCATCGGGAAGTCGGTCCAGGGCCGCAACATCGTGGCCTGGCGACTCGGCGACCCGAGCTCGAGCCGCAAGGTGGTGGTGCTCGCGGCGATGCACGGCAACGAGCGGGGACCGTCGCGGATCCTCTACAACCTGCGCGACGGCCGGCCGATCACCGGTGCCGACATCTGGGTGGTGCCGCAGTACAACCCCGACGGTGTGGTCCGTCGTAGCCGCCAGAACGCCCGCGGCGTCGACCTGAATCGCAACTACCCACGCAACTGGAAGCGGCTGACCGGCACCTACAACTCCGGGCCGCGCCCGGCCTCGGAGCCGGAGACCCAGGCCGTGATGGCCTTCCTGAAGGCAGTGCGCCCGGCCTACGTGGTCAGCTTCCACCAGCCGCTCAGGGGCGTCGGCCGGGCCGGCCCCAAGGGGACGGCGTTCGTCCGACGGCTGCACCGCGGCCTGCGCCTGCCGGTGAAGTCGTTCAACTGCTCCGGTGCCTGCCACGGCACGATGACCGAGTGGTTCAACGCCAGCTTCGGCGGCGTCGCCGTGACGGTGGAGTACGGCCGCGGTCTCAGCCGCAGGCAGGCGACGCGCACCGGGCCCAACGGGGTCCTCAGGGCAGTCGGCGCACGCCGCTGACCCGGGCCGGGCGCCGTGCTACCTGCCGGTGAAGCTCGGCTTCTCCTTGTTCACGAACGAGCTGACCGCGTTGTGGTGGTCCTCGGTGGACCCCGTCAGCGTCATCATGGACGCCTCGAACTCCAGGGAGTCAGCGAAGTCGTGACCGCCGGAGTACTCCACCGAGCGACGGATCGCGCCGTAGGCCGATGTCGGACCGTTGGCCAGCCGCTTGGCCAGCGAGGCGACCTCACCCTGCAGCTGATCGGTGTCGACGACCTTCGTCGCGAGCCCGAGCTCGAGCGACTCGGCCGAGTCGATGGTGCGGGGGAAGTAGAGCAGCTCGATGGCCCTGGCCCGGCCGACGAGACGGGGCAGCGTCCAGGACGAGCCGGTGTCACAGGACAACGCGACGCCGGCGAAGGCGAAGTTGAACCCGGCCGACTCCGTCAGGATCCGGAAGTCGCAGGCAAGGGCGAGGCTGGCGCCGGCACCTGCGGCGACGCCGTTGACGGCCGCGATCACCGGCTTGGCCATCGTCGCCAGCACCGTCACGATCGGGTTGTAGTGCTCCTCGACGGTGCTGAACAACGCCTGCGCATCGTCGCTCTGCAGGATCGCGATGTGTTCCTTGAGGTCCTGGCCCACGCAGAACGCACGTCCGGATCCGGTGAGCACCACGCAGCGCACCGACTCGTCTTCCGCTGCCGCCCGCACCGACGTGAGCAGGGCCTCCTTGGTGGCGATGTCGAGGCCGTTCATGGCGTCGGGCCGGTTGAGAGCGATCGTCGCGACGCCGTCGGCGACGTCGTAGCGCACGGGCTCGGTCATGGGGCTCTCCTCGTCCTCGGCGGCGGCCACGGAACGGGCGCCGGGGCTGCTGTGCGGGAGAGTCTGCCCCATCGATTCGGTCGTGTGGTCAGGTGACTTCGTCCATGGGGAATAATGGGTCGGAGTTGGGCGCGTCCTGCGCACGGATTAGATGGGAAGAGGTGTGCACATGGCGGCCATGAAGCCGCGGACGGGTGACGGCCCGCTCGAGGTCACCAAGGAGGGTCGTGGCATCGTGATGAGGGTTCCCCTCGAAGGCGGTGGTCGGCTCGTGGTGGAGCTCAACAAGGACGAGGCAACCGCCCTGGGCGATGCACTCAAGGACGTGGTCGGCTGAGGCCGATCCCCGAAGCGCAGAGGCCCCCGCATTCCCGGTTGGGAGTGCGGGGGCCTTGCGTCGTGGTCGGTTAGGGTCTGGGGCGTGTCACTCCCCCCTCAGGTCTCCCCGCCCCGGTTCGCGCTCAGCGACCTACCCCCCTCGAGGCTGGTGGGGGTCGACGTCGTGGCGGTGCCGGTGCTCCCCGGCGTCGACGGTGTCGCTCTCGGCCCCGGTGCTGCCGAGCTCGCCGACGACCTCGGCCTCGACCTGCTCGCGGTGCTCGAGAGCACCGGCGCCACCGGGGCAGCCGGTGAGGTGACCGAGCTCCCCGCCGTACGCACGGCCGACCTGGCCAACCCCGCCCTCCTCCGGGTCCTGATGGTCGGCGTCGCCGACGCCACCACCACCGACCTTCGCCGGGCGGGCGCTGCGGTGGCGCGGCGTACGACGGACGCCGACGCCGTGGCGTCCTCGGTCGCGGCCGTCGGTGACGAGGAGGGGATGTCGGCCTTCGTGGTGGGCGCCACCCTCGGGTCCTTCGGCTTCTCGATGCGCCGTGACGGGCCCCAGACCCGGCCCGTCGGCCGCGTGGTGCTGTGCCTCACCGCCGATGACGACGAGCAGCGCTCGCGCCTGCGTCGCGCCGTCGCGGTCTCCGGCGCGGGCTGGCAGTCACGGCTGCTGGCGAGCGTGCCGTCCAACATCAAGACCCCTGCCTGGCTGGCCGATCAGGCGGTGGCGGCCGCGGAGGCGGTCGGCCTCAAGGCCACCGTCCTCGACGAGGTCGAGCTGAGGGAGCGGGGCTTCGGCGGGATCGTGGGCGTCGGCCAGGCGGCGGACGCTCCGCCGCGCTTCGTCCAGCTGGAGTACAAGCCGAGCCGCAGGACGGCCCGGGGCCGCAAGTCGCGCCACGTCGTGCTCGTCGGCAAGGGCATCACCTTCGACAGCGGTGGGCTCTCCATCAAGCCCGGCCAGTCGATGGTGACGATGAAGCGCGACATGACCGGGGCCGCCGTGGTCGCCGCGGTGATGGCCGCGCTGCCCGAGGTCGAGTGCCCGGTGCGGGTCACCGGCCTGCTGCCGCTGGCCGAGAACGCCGTCAGCGGCAACGCGATGCGGCCCGGCGACGTGATCAGCCAGTACGGCGGCCGCACCACCGAGGTGACCAACACCGATGCCGAGGGGCGGCTCGTCCTCGCCGACGGGCTGGCCTATGCACTGGACAAGCTCGACCCCGACGTCCTCGTGGACATCGCCACCCTGACCGGAGGCATCAAGGTCGCGCTCGGCCAGCACGCTGCGGGTCTGTTCACCAACGACGACGCACTCGCCGGGCTGCTCGACGCCTCGGGGGACCGGGCGGGTGAGCCGCTGTGGCGGATGCCGCTGAGCGGCGAGTACGAGCACAAGCTCTCCTCCAAGACCGCCGACGCCGACAACGCGCCCGGTGGCCCGCCGGCGATCATGGCGGCGCTGTTCCTCCAGCACTTCACCGGCGGCCTGCCGTGGGCCCACCTGGACATCGCCTCGGTGGGAGACGCCCCCAAGGAGCGGTTCGAGTGGACCGAGGGCCCCACCGGCTTCGGTGCCCGGCTGCTGCTCGACTGGCTCAGCCAGGCCGAACCCCTCGCAGGCGTGCGGACCTGACCGGACCCCTGCTCAGGCTTCGGGGGTCCAGACCTTCTTGGCCACGAGCAGGCCGTCGCCGACGGGCAGCAGCACCGGCACCAGGGAGGCGTGCTCGCGAACGGTCGTGCAGAGCTCGCGGATGGCGACCGTCTCGGCGTCGCGCTGGGCAGGGTCGGCCACCCGGTCGTGCCACAGGGCGTTGTCGAAGGCCACCACGCCGCCTGGACGCAGCAGCCGCAGCGCCTCGGTGAGGTAGTCGGAGTACTCGTGCTTGTCGCCGTCGCAGAAGACCAGGTCGTAGTGGCCGTCGGTGAGGCGCGGGATGACCTCGAGCGCCGCGCCGGGGATCAGCCGGAACCGCTGCGAGGCGATGCCGTCCTCGGTGAAGCCCTGCTTGGCGAGGCGCTGGTGCTCGGCCTGGGTGTCGACGGTGGTCAGGACCCCGTCGGGGCGCATGCCGCGCAGCAGCCAGAGCCCGGAGACACCGGTGCCGGTGCCGATCTCGACGACGGCGCGTGCCTCGAGCACGGAGGCCAGGAAGTGCAGTGCCGCGCCGCCCCCGGAGCCGATCGGGACCACACCGACCTCCTCGGAGCGCGCCCGGGCGCTGGCCAGGACCTCGTCCTCGGCGACGAACTCCTCGGCGTAGGTCCAGCTCGCGGGCTTCAGTGGCGTGACGATGACGATCTCCTGACGTGCGTTGGCTGACTGGGTCGGACCCTACCCTCCGTGGCGCTCCCGGGAACAAAGCACACCGGTCGGTTCGTTGCTGTGATCGTGGGGAAACGTTGTGCTGGTTGCTGGCATCTGCTCAGCCGCGTCTCAGGGAACCTCCCTAGCGTGGTGACATGGTGAACCCCTCCCACGACTCCTCGAGCGAGCAGTCGGTCAGTCCTGCAGGCACCCCCACGGCCGACACACCGGGCTGGGAGCAGATCGTGACCGACCACTCCGCCAGGGTCTACCGGCTCGCCTACCGCCTGACCGGCAACCGTCACGACGCCGAGGACCTCACCCAGGAGGTCTTCGTGCGGGTGTTCCGTTCGCTGCACACCTACACGCCCGGCACGATGGAGGGCTGGCTGCACCGGATCACCACCAACCTGTTCCTCGACCAGGCCCGCCGCAAGCAGCGGATCCGCTTCGACGCGCTCAGCGACGAGGCTGCCGGGCGACTCCCCAGCAAGCTGCCCACCCCGGACGTCGCGCAGCTGGACCGGATGTTCGATGCCGACGTCGAGGCCGCCCTGGCCTCCCTGGCCCCGGACTTCCGGGCCGCCGTGGTGCTCTGCGACGTCGAGGGCCTCACCTACGAGGAGATCGCGGACGTGCTGGGGCTCAAGCTCGGCACCGTCCGCTCGCGCATCCACCGTGGCCGCGCCCAGCTGCGCTCCGCCCTGGCGCACCGCGCGCCCGGCCCCGGCCGCACCCGCTTCGCCGGTCCCCTGATCGGACCGGGACTGGCCGGACGGGTGCGGTGATGCTGTCACTCAGCGGCCACATCGGCACCAAGGCGTCGGCTCTGGTCGACGGGCAGCTCGCCCCCGCGGAGGAGGAGCGGGCGTGGTCGCACGTGCTGACCTGTCCCGGCTGCCGTCGCCTGGTGGAGCGCGAGGGATGGGTCAAGCGCCAGCTCGGCTCGCTCTCCTCGCCCGGCGAGGTCGACCCGCCGCCGCAGCTGCTGGGCTCGTTGTACGCCGTCGACGCGTGGGCGGCCGTGGACCAGATCGAGCAGCATTCGCGGCGTCGGCGTACGACCGTGGCGGTTCTGGGTGGCGGTGCCGTCGGCGCCTGCGTGCTCGGGCTGCTGACCGTGACCGGCGGACCCGCGACCCGACCCGAGGTCCCGACGTCGCCCGCGATGATCCGCGGCGACCAGGCCCGCCAGCCGGTCGGCTCACCGACGGGCGCCGAGGCCAACACGACCGCGGTCTTCCCCCGTAGGTCAAGATAGGTCTTGTGAGCAACGACGACCCGAGCGAGCCGACGACACCCTTGCCCATGGGTCAACAGCAGAACCCCTACCCCCCGCCGTACCAGCCGCCCTCCCCACCGCAGGGCGACTACTACGCTCAGCCGCCGGTCGCGCCGACCGCGCCGCCTCCGCCGCCGCCGTTCGGCGCGTTCACCGAGACCCAGCCCTATCCCGCCGCCGACCCTTCGCGACCGGGCAGGGTGCCGGCCTGGATCTGGCCCGCCGTCTCGGTGATCGCGCTGGTCCTGGGCCTGAGCGGAGGCGCGCTCGCCGGTGCCCTGGTGGCCGGCGGGTCGAGCGGCTCCGGCGACGTGCTGCGCGTGGAACGTCGTACGGCGGCCCCGCTGCCGGCCGACAACGTCAGCGTCGCGTCGGTCGCGGAGAAGGTGCTGCCGAGCACGGTGCAGATCATCGCCGAGTACGACGGCAAGGCGCAGGGTGCGACCGGTTCGGGCTTCGTGCTCGACGACCAGGGACACGTGATCACCAACAACCACGTGGTCGCCGAGGCCGACGAGGAGAACGGACCGATCGAGATCATCGACCAGGACGGCAACCACCTCAAGGCCACGGTGGTCGGCCGCAGCACCGTCTACGACATCGCTGTGCTGAAGTCCGAGGCAGCCATGAAGCTCACCCCGGCAGCGATCGGCTCCTCCGACCAGATGCGGGTGGGGGAGACGGTCGTCGCGATCGGGTCCCCCCTGGGCCTGTCGGCGACGGTGACGGCGGGCATCATCAGCGCCGTCAACCGCCCGGTGACCACCGGCGAGGGTGAGAACGACAACTCCTACATCAACGCGGTGCAGACCGATGCCGCGATCAACCCGGGCAACTCGGGGGGACCGCTGGTCAACCTCCAGGGCGAGGTCGTCGGGGTCAACTCCGCCATTGCCTCGCTCGGGTCGCAGATCGCGTCGGACCGGGGCGGCAACATCGGCGTCGGGTTCGCGATCCCGATCGAGCAGGTCCAGGTCACCGCGGCGCAGATCCTGCGCACGGGCGAGGCGCAGTACCCGGTCATCGGGGCCAACGTGCGCGGCACCGAGAAGCTCGACGGCGCCGAGGTCGAGTCGATCTCCCCCGGGACTCCTGCCGCGGAGGCCAAGCTCAAGGTCGGGGACGTGATCCGCAAGGTCGACGGCAAGCCGGTCACCGGCTCGATCGACCTCGTCGTCGCGATCCGCTCGCACGTCCCCGGGGAGAAGGTCACCCTGCTGGTCGAGCGGGGGAGCAAGACCTTCGAGCTCAGCGTCGGCCTGGACGCCAAGACCGGCTGAGGCCTGACCCGCCTGAGCCCCCTGAGCCGTGGGTCAGTCCTGCTGGAGCTCCAGTGGCGCCAGCGTGCCCAGCGACTCGGCCACCACGATCGCGTCGTCGCCCTCCGCGAGCCGGAAGTCGGTCGGCGGGTTGACCTGGGCGTGCCCGTTGCGCCCGATGGCCAGCAGGGTCGCGGAGTGCTCGCCACGCAGCTTGGTGGAGAGCTCGTCGACCGAGAGCCCGATGAAGTGGGGCGGCAGCGAGACCCGGTAGAGCTCGGATCCGTCGCCTCCGGAGACGATGTCCGTCACGATCTCGGCCAGGCCCGGATAGAGCGACGAACGGGCCAGCAACCGTGAGGAGATGCGTGAGGTCACCAGGATCTCGTCGGCGTTCGCACGCCGGAAGTGGTCGACGTGCTGGGGGTTGTTCACCTCGACGACGGTGCGCACCTGCGGCGCGATCGACTCGATCGCCATCACGGTCAGGATCGATCGCATGTCCGCCTCGTTGCTGGCGTCCGCGGGGCACACCACGGCCGCCATCGCCTCGGTGATGCCGGTGCGGCGAAGGTCGTCGACGTCGGTCACGTCGCCGCTGACGAAGTAGACCTCGTTGCCGGCCGGGTTCTTGTCCACCCCGTGGATCACCACGATCCTGCGCTCGTAGTCGTCGCCGTTCAGCTCGTTGACGAGCTCGCGCGCAGTGGAGTTCCACCCGCAGACGACGATGTGGTCGCGAAATCCGGATGCGCCCATGCCCTGGCCTTCCTTGAGGATGAAGTCGATCACGAAGCCCACGAGCGCGCCCGTGATCGAGGCGACGATGGCCACCCCGAACAGGACGAGCAGCCAGGAGATGACGAAGCCCCCCGGCGAGGTGACGTAGGACGCGTCGCCGGACCCCATCACCGTCGTCACGCCCCAGTAGAAGCTCGCGCCCAGCGAGGAGAAGAACTCGCCGACACCGTCCCGGGGCCCCTCGATCAGCGTGACGAGGAGCGCGGCCACGATCACGATCCCGAAGAGACCTCCGGCGAGCCGGAGGAAGAAGCCGCGGTCGATGTTGTGCGTGAGCCGGTCGATGTGGAACGCGACCCGCCGCAGCATGGGCGCGGCGAAGGTCAGCCCCACGATGCGCGAGACGAGACGCCTCATCACGCCCCCTCGGCGACGAAATCCCCTGGCTCGAGCCGATGCTCGGCGTGCGGATGATCGCACAGCGTCCGATTGGCCCGCCATAGCCCGCAACGACCGGTGTGTACCAGTGGAGCGCCCGCGGGGTCAGCGCCCGGCGAGGGTCAGGTCGCCTCTCCGTCGTACGGCGGGCGCTCGCCCTGCGCGAGGATCTCGAAGGCCGGGGGGGCTTCGACGCCGTCGACGTCGTCGTCCTCCATCGCCTCGAGGATGTGCTTGCGGATCGCCTGGCGCGGGTCGAGGTCGGCCAGCCGGAGGTCGGCGTACTCCGGGCCGAGCTCCTCGCGCAGCTGCGTCTGCGCGGTCTGGGTGAGGTTGCGCAGCGTGCGCACGAACTTGCCGGCCTGGCGGGCGAACTCGGGAAGGCGTTCGGGACCGAACACGACGACCGCGATGACGATGATCACCATCAGCTCCGGCAGCCCGATCCCGAACACGTCAGGTCAGCCCTTCGCGGTGGGACTCAGTCCGAGCTGCATGCCCGCGAGCCCACGGCCACGGCCGGAGAGGCCCCGAGCGATCTCGGTGAGCACCAGTGCTCCCGGCGCGGTGGGGTCGGACTCCACGATCGGCTTGCCGGTGTCACCACCCTCACGCAGGCTCACGTCGATCGGGATCTCGCCGAGGACCGGGACGTCGTAGCCGAACCGGCTGCCGAGCGTCGCCGCGACCCGGGCCCCGCCGCCGGAGCCGAAGATCTCGAGCCGGTGCTCGACCCCGCAGTGCGGACAGGGCAGGAAGGACATGTTCTCCACGACGCCGATGACGCGCTGGTGCATCATCGAGGCCATCGTGCCGGCGCGCTCGGCGACCTCGGTGGCCGCCTCCTGGGGCGTGGTCACCACGATCACCTCGGCGCTGGGCAGGTGCTGGCCGAGCGAGATCGCCACGTCGCCGGTGCCGGGCGGCAGGTCGAGCAGCAGGACGTCGAGGTCGCCCCAGTAGACGTCGGACAGCATCTGCACGAGCGCCCGGTCGAGCATCGGACCACGCCAGGCGACGACCTGGTCGCGGCGCGGCTTGAGCATCCCGATGCTGATCACCGAGACGCCGCTCGGGGTGGGCACGGGCATGATCAGGTCCTCGACCTGGGTCGGTCGCGTGTCGGCCACCCCGAGCATCGCGGGCACGGAGTGGCCGTAGATGTCGGCGTCGACGATGCCCACCTTCAGTCCCTGCTGGGCCATCGCGATCGCGAGGTTGACGGTGATCGAGGACTTGCCGACGCCGCCCTTGCCGGAGGCGATGGCGTAGACCTTGGTGAGGGAGTCGGGCTGGGCGAAGGGGATCTCGCGCTGGGCCTGGCCGCCGCGGAGCATCTCCTGTAGACCGGCGCGCTGCTCGGCCGTCATCACGCCGAGGATCACCTCGACTCCGGTCACGTGCTCGACCCGCGACACCGCCGCGGTGACCTCCTTGGTGATGGTGTCCTTCATGGGGCAGCCGGAGACGGTGAGCAGGACGGTGACCGAGACCATGCCGGTGTCGTCGACGTCGACGTTCTCGACCATGCCGAGGTCGGTGATCGGGCGCTTGATCTCGGGGTCGTTGACACGAGCCAGCGCAGCCTGAATCCGGTCGATATCAGGGGAAGTCATGGCACCAGCGTACGGGGCGTCACGAGGCCTCGCCGCCCTGGTGGCGGGACTCCTCGTCCTCCTCGGCCTCGCCGAGCTCCTCGACCAGATTTCGCAGCTCAGAGCGCAGGAAGTCACGGGTCGCGACCTCACCGAGAGCCATCCGGAGGGAGGCGACCTCGCGGGCCAGGAACTCCATGTCGGCGTGCGCCCGCGCGTTGGCCTGGCGGTCCTGCTCGTTGATCACCCGGTCGCGCACCTCCTGGCGGTTCTGGGCCAGCAGGATCAGCGGTGCGGCGTACGACGCCTGCAGGCTGAGCATCAGGGTGAGGAAGATGAACGGGTAGTCGTCCCAGCGCAGGTCCTCGGGGGCCACGAGGTTGTAGACGAACCAGACGATCACGAACAGGGTCATGTAGATCAGGAAGCGGGCGGTGCCCATGTAGCGGGCGAACTGCTCGGCGAAGATGCCGAACGCGTCCTGTCTCACGGTGGGGCGGCGGACCAGGCTCCGCCGGAGCTCGCGCGGGGTGTCCAGGCGAGCGGCCAGGCGGGCCCGTTCCTCGGCGGTGGACTTCTCCCGACGCCGGGCCAGGGGCTCGATCCGTGCCCCCAGTCGCTTGTCGAGACGCCGCACCCCCCGTCGCTCCGACCTGGGCTGGGGCTTGCGTGGCGGCTTCCGGTCGGGCTTGTCCATGCTGCTCACCCCTGGCCCAGCTTGCGGTCGCGCCATCCGTCGGGCAGCAGGTGGTCCAGCAGGTCGTCGACGGTGACCGTGCCGAGCAGCCGCCCGTCCTCGTCCACGACCGGTGCGGCCACCAGGTTGTAGGTCGCCAGGAACATCGAGACGTCCTCGAGCGTGGCGGCCGGACGCAGGAAGTCGATGCCGGTGTCGAGCACGCCGGCCACCAGGGTCGAGGGGGGCTCGCGCAGCAGTCGCTGGATGTGGGCGACCCCGAGCAGCCGGCCGGTCGGGGTCTCCAGCGGGGGCCGGCACACGTGCACGATCGCGGCCAGGGACGGCGTCAGGTCCTCGTTGCGGACGTGGGCGAGCGCCTCGGCCACGGTGGCGTCGGGCGGCAGGATGATCGGCTCCGGCGTCATCATGCCGCCGGCGGTCTCCTCGCCGTAGACCATCAGCCGCCGGACCTCGGCAGCGTCCTCGGTGTCCATCAGCCCGAGCAGCGTCTGCGCGGTCTCCGGAGGCAGGTCCGCGATCAGGTCGGCGGCGTCGTCGGCGGACATCTCCTCCAGGATGTCGGCCGCCCGCTCGGAGTCGAGATGCTCCAGGATCTCGACCTGGTCCTCCTCGGGGAGCTCCTCGAGCACGTCCGCGAGCCGCTCGTCGCTCAGGCCGGCCACCACCTGGGCGCGTCGCTCCGGCGGCAGCTCGTGGATCACGTTGGCGGCGTCGGCGGGACGCAGGTCGGACAGCGAGGCGATCAGGTGGTTGGCGCCCTGGTTGTCCTGGCGCTGGTGCAGTCCCTCGACGTCGTCCCACTCCACCACGTGGGTCTGCGGCCGGCGGCGGAACCCCTTGCCGCCCTCGGTGATCGCCACCCGGGACAGCACCCAGTCGCGGGTGCGGGCCTGCTCCATGGCCACGTCGAAGACGACGCCCTCGATCCCGCTGCTGCGCACCTTGACGTTGCGATCGAGCATCTGCCCCACGACCAACGTCTCGGTGGAGCGCTTCTCGAAGCGGCGCATGTTCAGCAGCCCGGTCGTGATCACCTGGCCCGGGTCGATGTTGGTCACTCGCGTCATCGGCGCGAAGATCTGTCGGCGACCGAACACCTCGACGACCAGGCCGACCACTCGCGGCTGTCGTACGTCGGCCCGGAGCACCACCACCACGTCGCGGACCTTGCCCACCTGATCACCCTGGGGGTCGAAGACCGGCAGCCCGGCCAGCCGGGCCGCGTAGACGCGAGGGGGTGTGCTGCTCACGCTCGGAACCTTAGTCGTAGGTAGGCTCAGCCATCGTTCGTTCGCGCCGAGCAACCAAGGAGTTCGTTCGTGGCCAAGCAGGTCGTCATTCTCGCTGCGGGACTCGGTACCCGCCTCGGCAAGCCCCACCCCAAACCACTCACCCCGCTGCGCTCGGGCGAGAGCATCATGCGCCGCGCTGTCAACGCGTTGCGGAGCGCCTACGGCTCGGACGTGTTCGTCACCGCGGTGGTCGGATTCAAGCTCGACCTGGTGATCGAGGCGATGCCGGACATCTCCTTCGTCTACAACGAGGTCTACGACTCGACCAACACCTCCAAGAGCCTGCTCAAGGCGCTCACCCTGTCCCAGCCAGGCGGGGTGCTCTGGCTCAACGGCGACGTGGTGTTCGACCCGCGGGTGCTGCCGCTGATCCAGGAGCACATCGAGACCGGTCGCAGCTTCGTCTGCGTGAACACCGAGTCGGTGGCCGAGGAGGAGGTGAAGTACACCCTCGACGACGACGGCTACATCAAGGAGCTGTCGAAGTCCGTCGTCGGTGGTCTCGGTGAGGCCGTGGGGATCAACTTCATCGCGGCCGACGACAAGGCGACCCTGATCAAGAGGCTCGCCGAGGTCGAGGACCAGGACTACTTCGAGCGCGGCATCGAGCTCGGCATCGAGCAGGACGGGCTCCGTGTCGAGGCGCTCGACATCTCCCAGTTCCACATCGTCGAGGTGGACTTCGACGAGGACCTCACCCGAGCCAACGAGTTCGTCGGGGACTGAGCCGCCATGGCCCCCCACGGCCGCAGCACCGTCACGACGGTCGACGACGCCGGCGTGCACGTCACCGCCGGTGAGGACACCGTCGTCGACGTGCTCTTCGACGGTCGGCGGATCTGGTCGTTCTGGACCGTCCGCGACACCGAGGGGGGCCTCGCAGCCTGGCCGCGGATGCTCCGGCGCTTCCTCGACGGCACCACCAGGGTCACCGTGGTCGAGCACCTCTCGGGGTCGGTGGTCTTCGAGGACGACGTGGCGCTCGGGTCCGGCGAGGGACGGATCGCCGTCGTCGACGCCGAGGGACGACCCCTGGGGCTGGACAAGTCGAACCGGATCGTGACCACCTTCGACACCCGCGACGCCGAGCACACCTCGCCGCTCCTCGACTCCACCGAGCGCCTGCTGACCGAGCTCCGTGACGCGGGCGTGGACGCCTTCCCGGCGTACGGCACCCTGCTCGGGGCCGTGCGTGAGCAGGACTTCATCGGCCACGACAGCGATGTGGACCTGGCCTACGTGAGCCGCGAGAAGCACCCCCTCGACGTGGTCCGCGAGTCGTTCCGGCTGCAGCGCCACCTCAAGGAGCGGGGCTATGCGGTGGACCGCTACAGCGCGGCGGCCCTCAAGGTGGACGTGGTCGAGGCCGACGGAACGGTGCGCGGGCTCGACGTCTTCGGCGGCTACTTCCTGGACGGCCGGCTCTACCTGATGGGCGAGATCGGTCTGGAGTTCGAGGAGGAGTGGATCTTTCCGCTCGGCACCTGCACGCTGGCGGGTCGCACCCTGCCCGCTCCGGCGCAGCCGGAGAAGCTGCTCGAGGCGACCTACGGTCCCGGCTGGAAGGTCCCCGACCCCGCGTTCCACTTCGAGACACCGAGGACGACGTACCGCAGGCTCAACGGCTGGTTCCGGGGCAACCGCATCTTCCGCAACGAGTGGGATGCCCGCTACAGCGGTGGCGTCCGCGACAAGGTCCCCGGTGGTGGGCCGAGCACGCTGGCGCAGTTCGTGCGCGAGCAGGAGGAGGACATCGACCTGCTCGTGGACCTCGGCGCGGGTCGCGGTGGCGATGCCCTGTGGTTCGCGCGGCAGGGGGTCTCGACGATCACCCTGGACTACGCACACGGCGCCAGCAACGGCGTACGACGGGTGGCCGAGCAGGAGGGGCTGGACCTCGACACGTCGTGGGTCAACCTGCACGAGCTCAGGTCGGTGTTCGCCCAGGGGGCCCGGATCGCCCGACGCGAGGGAAACGTCGTGCTGATGGCCCGCCACCTCGTCGACTCGACCGACGCCCGCGGCCTCGACTCGCTGGTGCGGCTGGCCCGGATGGCGCTCTGCGGTGGAGGACGTCTCTACCTCGAGCTGGACATCCTGCGACCGGGGGAGCGCTACGTGCCGTCCGGCAGGCGCGACATCGTCCGACCCAAGGACCTGGCCGGCGTCGTCGCGGCACTGGCGGCCGGCGGAGCGGTTATCGTGCACAGCACGCAGACGGAAGACAAGCGGGGGTCCGGAGAATCCGAGCGCCCGGTCGCACGATTGGTGGCGCAGTGGCAGTGACAGGTGGCTCGTCGAAGGCGAGTCTGAAGGATCGTACGGTCGAGCGACTCGCCCGGGCTGTCGCCGGTGACCGCCTCGACCAGCTCCAGCAGCGTCTCGACGACCTCGAGGCCGAGGTCCAGGAGTGCCGGCAGCTGAACATCCGGTTGGCCGAGGTCACCGACCTCGTGGAGCAGCTGCTGCTGCCGATGGCCGCCCGGGACGAGGAGAAGATCGCCGCGGCGGTCGAGAAGTACTCCCGGACGATCTGAGCGGCGGGTCGAGGGATGGCATCGCGGGTCTTCCTGCACATCGGGCTCCCCAAGACCGCCACGACGTACCTCCAGACCATCCTGTGGGGCAATCGCGAGGTCCTCGAGGCGCAGGGGCTCCGACTGCCGGGAGTGGCGCGGCACGAGCACCTGTGGTCCACCCGGATCGTGCGTGAGGACCCTGCGTTCGAGAAGGCGAGCGAGCACCGTCGGGGGGCCTGGGATCGACTGCGGACCGACATCGCGGAGTGGTCCGGCACCGCACTGGTCAGCCATGAGTTCTTCGCCGCGGCCTCCACGGAGCAGGCCGCCCGGATGGTCGAGGACCTCGCTCCGGCCGAGGTCCACCTCGTCGTCACCGGCCGCGAGCCGCTCGGGCTGTTCACGGCGAGCTGGCAGGAGAGCATCAAGAATCGCGACACCACGACCATGGCTGACTACAGCCGGACCGAGTCCGAGCAGGCCACGGCCATCTGGAACTGGCGCACGCTCGACATCCGCCGCGTGCTGGAACGCTGGTCGCCGGCGCTGCCGGTCGAGCGCGTGCACGTGCTGCCGCTGCCTGCCCGGGAGGCGCCGCGCCGTGAGATCTGGGACCGCTTCGCCCGGCTGGTCGGTGTCGACCCCGACTCGGTCGACCTGAGCGAAGGCTTCGCGAACGCGTCGATGGGCGTGGTCGAGGCGGAGACGTTGCGGCGGATCAACTATCACCTGGGCTCCTTCAACTCCGCGATCGAACGCGGCACCTACATCCGCACCTTCCTCGCCGACGAGCGGCTGGTGCCGCGTGGAGGTGACGCCTTCTGGCCCGGCGAGAGCCGTGCACGGGAGATCAGGGCCCGTGGGCGCTCCGCGGTCGACTACATCGCCGACCGCGGGTTCGACGTGATCGGCGACCTCGACTCGCTGCTCGTCCCCGAGCACCTGCCCGAGCGGCGGGTGCCGGAGTCGGTCACGGACAGCGAGGTCGCCCAGGTGGCGGTGGAGCTCGCGGCGCGGATGCTGCACGACGTCCGAGATCTGCGGCACGAGCGCCGGCACCTGCGTGCGGAGCTGTCCGCGGCTCGGGAGCACGAGGACCTCGGCCTTCGCATCAGCCTCTCGCGGCGGTTCCCGGTGCTGCGGCACGTGCTGCTCCGTGGAGAGCGCCGGCCGGACCCGACGTGAGGTTACTCATGGTGACGGGCTGCGGGACGGCCCGTAGCCTTGCGCAGAATCCCTCCAGCCGCAAAGGACGCATCGCATGCCTCGCCTGTGTGAAACCGAAGGCCTGACGGACATCCAGGAAGAGATCATCGGTGCTGTCCGGCAGTTCGTCGAGACGAAGATCCTCCCGGTGGCCACCGAGCTCGAGCATGCTGACGAGTACCCGACCGAGATCGTGGAGGGGCTCAAGGAGCTCGGCATCTTCGGGTTGATGATCCCCGAGGAGTACGGCGGGCTCGGCGAGTCGCTGCTGACCTATGCCCTCGCGGTCGAGGAGATCGCCCGCGGCTGGATGAGCGTCTCCGGGGTGATCAACACGCACTTCATCGTGGCCTACATGCTGATGCAGCACGGGACGGATGAGCAGAAGCAGAAGTACCTGCCGAGGATGGCCACCGGCGAGGTCCGCGGGTCGTTCTCGATGTCGGAGCCCTCGCTGGGCTCGGATGTCTCGGCGATCAAGACCAAGGCCGTCAAGGACGACGATGGTGGCTACTCGATCACCGGTCAGAAGATGTGGCTGACCAACGGCGGCACCTCGAACCTGGTGGCGGTGCTGGTGAAGACCGATGAGGGTGCGGACTCGGTCTACAAGAACATGACCACGTTCCTGGTGGAGAAGGAGCCGGGCTTCGGGGAGACCGCCCAGGGCGTCACCGTGCCCGGCAAGATCGACAAGATGGGCTACAAGGGCGTCGAGACCACCGAGCTGATCCTGGAGGGTCACCAGATCTCCGCCGACCAGATCCTCGGTGGCGCGCCGGGACAGGGTTTCTACCAGATGATGGACGGGGTCGAGGTCGGGCGCGTCAACGTCGCCGCCCGGGCCACCGGGGTGGCCAACCGGGCCTTCGAGCTCGGCATCTCCTATGCCCAGCAGCGCGAGACCTTCGGCAAGCCGATCGCGCAGCACCAGGCGGTGCTGTTCCAGCTCGCGGAGATGGCCACCAAGGTCGAGACCGCGCACGCGATGATGGTCCGCGCGGCCCGGATGAAGGACCGCGGCGAGCGCAACGATGTCGAGTCCGGGATGGCGAAGTACCTCGCCGCGGAGTACTGCAACGAGGTCGTGGAGCAGTCCTTCCGGATCCACGGCGGCTACGGCTACTCCAAGGAGTACGAGATCGAGCGCCTCTACCGCGAGGCCGCGTTCCTGCTGATCGGTGAGGGCACCGCCGAGATCCAGAAGATGATCATCGGCCGCAGCCTGCTCAAGGACTACAAGCTCAAGACCTGATCGCTCTTCGGTCGGCACCCGGGCGACCGCCGGCCACCGATCGGGCTCGTCACGGCTGCCGCGCGGGGGCAGGATGGGGCGATGGAGACCATGATGCGAGCCTCGGTGCTGACCGGGCCACAGACGATTGAACTGCTGGAGCGACCGATCCCGGAGCCCGGCCCCGACGAGGTTCTGGTCCGGGTCGGCTCGGTCGGTGTGTGCGGCTCCGACGTGCACTACTACGCGCACGGCCGGATCGGGACCATGGTGGTCGAGGGTCCTCTGGTGCTCGGTCACGAGGTCGGCGGCACCATCGTCGCGGTGGGTGCCGCCGTCGACCCGACCCGGGTAGGGCAGCGCGTCGCCCTCGAGCCGCAGCGGCCCTGCCGTCGGTGCCGACAGTGCAAGACCGGGCACCTGAACCTGTGCCAGCAGATGGAGTTCTTCGCGACACCGCCGATCGACGGCGCGTTCTGCGACTACGTGACGCTGCCCGAGGACTTCGCACACCCCGTGCCCGACTCGCTCTCGGACGCCGCAGCGGGCCTGATCGAACCACTCTCGGTGGGCATCTGGGCCAACCGCAAGGGCGGTACGGCGGCCGGCAGCCGGGTGTTCATCACCGGGGCGGGCCCGATCGGCGCGATGGTGGCGCTGTCCGCGCGCGCCATGGGTGCCACCGAGATCATCGTCTCCGACCCCGTCGAGTCGCGGCGCAACCGGATCACCGAGCTGGCGTCCGCCCGGACCGTCGACCCGGTCGCCGGTTTCGACCCGGCGCAGATCGAGGCCGACGTGTTCCTCGAGTGCTCGGGGGCGACACCGGCCCTGCTCGACGGTCTGAAGGCGCTGCGCCCCGGGGGGCAGCCGTGATGGTCGGACACGGCGAGGAGCACGTCACGTTGCCGGTCCAGGACATCCAGGTGCGCGAGGTGACCCTGACCGGCATCTTCCGCTACGTCGACACCTGGCCGGTGGCGATCTCGCTGGCAGCATCCGGCCTGGTCGACCTCGATGCCCTGGTCACCGCGAGCTTCGGTCTCGACGACGTCGAGGCCGCGCTCAACGCCGACGCCGATCCGTCGAGCATGAAGTCGGTCGTCGTGGTGAACGGGGACGACCGATGACGAACCCCTTCAGCCTCGAGGGCCGCACCGCCCTGGTCACCGGCGCCAACCGCGGCCTCGGCCGCGCGTTCGCCGAGGCGCTCGCCGACGCCGGCGCGGACGTGGTGGTGGTCGGCAGGCACGAGGACCGCAACCGCGAGGCAGCCGAGCAGGTGGCAGAGCGCACGGGGCGGCGTACGACCGTCGTGACCGGGGACGTGTCCGCGCGGGACGACGCGCAGCGCATCGTGGAGGAGGCGATGGACGCGCACGGCCGGATCGACGTGCTGGTGAACAACGCCGGCATCTGCTTCCACCGGCCGGCGCTCGAGGTGCCGGACGAGGAGTTCGCCGAGGTCTTCGACGTCAACGTCACCGGGCTGTGGCGGATGTCGAAGGCGGTGGCTCCCGCGATGATCGAGGCGGGCGGCGGCTCGATCGTCAACGTGGGCTCGATCTCCGCGATGATCGTGAACCGGCCGCAGTGGCAGCCGGCGTACAACGCCTCGAAGGCTGCGGTCCACCAGCTCACCAAGTCGCTCGCGGCCGAGTGGGCGCCGCACCAGATCCGGGTGAACGCGATCGCCCCGGGCTACGTGAAGACCGAGATGGCCCCGGTCGACGAGCCGCAGTTCCGGCAGCACTGGATCGAGGACGCACCCATGCGCCGTTATGCGACGCCCGAGGAGATCGCGCCCAGCGTGGTCTACCTGGCCAGTGACGCTGCGTCGTTCACGACGGGTGCGGTGCTGGTGACCGATGGCGGCTACACGCTGCACTGACCGACGGGGTCACAGCGGCGTGCCGACGCGGATCAGGTTGCCGCTGCGGTCGACGACGGCGAACTCCAGCACGTCGTAGTCCGCCCTCTCCGGGGCGACGATCCGGCTCCCCGTCGGGGGATCCTGCTCGACGAGGGCCGCCCATTCGTCGTAGAGGGCCTGCGCATCGTCCACGAAGCAGTAGCAGCTCGCTGCCGTGGTCAGCGGGTCGACCCCGGGCTCGGAGTAGAAGTGCAGCTCGATCCCACCCCGACCGATGATCAGGTAGTCCCACTGCTCCGGGGGAGCGCCGCGGTTCTCGAAACCGAGCCGCTCGTAGAAGGCGAGCGTCTCGTGGAGGTCTCGGCTCGGCAGGATGGGCACGGAACGTTCGCTCATCCCGCAAGGGTAGTGAGGGTCGCGTGCTGGCTCGACCGGCTGGCTCAACCGGCTGGCTCAGTTGTGGCTGGGGCGCCGAGTGCTCCGGGGGACGGCGTACTGGTGGCCCGTCGGGCTGGTCCAGACGTAGGGACCGTCGTCGAGTCGCTTGTAGGTCCAGGCCGAGTGCGTCTTGATCCGATGATGAGTGCGGCACAGCGGAGCCAGGTTGTCGAGGCGAGTCTGGCCTGGTGGTCCGCCGTCCTCCATCGGAAGGTATTCGGTGATGTGGTCCAGGTCGCACGACCGGGAGTCGCGGCCGCAGCCGGGGAAGACGCAGTGGCTGTCGCGGAGCAGGGCGGCTTCGCGCATGGCGTCGGGCGGGTCGTGCTGGTCGACGGCGGTGTGGGTGGCGAGGTCGATCACCGGGCGGAGGGTGACCCTGGCGCCGGTCGCGGCGTGACGCGCCAACCAGTCGGTGAGGAGGTGGGTGGTTGCGGCACCGAGCTTCTCCACCGTCACCGCGCCGACGCCCCCAGCTGCGTCAGCGGCGAGCTGCTCGAGAGTGAGGTGGACGAAGAGCGCGGCAGTGCCCGGCTGCCTGCCGGGCTGCCTGCCCGGCTGCCTGCCGGAGGAGGTTTCCCGGCCCGACATCAGGTCGAGGGCGTGCTGGGGGTCGGCGAGGATCCCGGCGGCGCGGGCGCGCCGGACATCGAGTGCGTCGTTGTCGCCCAGGGATCTGAGGTCGGCGGCGATCCTGGTGACGGTGGCGTCGAGCAGTTCTGCGTCAGGGGTCTCCAGCGTCATGATCACGTCGGTGGTGGCCGGACTCCCGTTGCGACGGAGCCAGACGCCGCGCCTGGCCAAGGCTTCTGCCTCGTCGGCGAGGGCCCGATCGGGGTCGAAGTAGAGCCTGGCCTCCTGGACCAGCCGGGGGATGTCGACCCGGTGGATCTTGTCCGGGGTCGCGCAGATCAGCCGGTCGGCGAAGGTGGCGGCCTCCATCGTCAGGTCGCGCGTGTGCTGGGCGACCAGCCGGGCCCGCCACACCGCCACCGCGCCGTCGCGGGTCAGGTCCCAGAGGCGGGGGAGCCGGATGCTGATCTCCAGGGCGTCGCCCACGAGCTGCTTGGCCGCGTCCAGGGAGATGCCCAGTGCGGCGCCGAGCTCGGCGGGCGCGAACTCGGCCACCCATGGTGCGCCCGGGCCGGCGAGCGGAGTGATGGCTTCGTCGTGGAGGCCGGCGTCACCCCAGTGGGCCGGGAGCTGGTTGGTCGGGCAGGGGTGCATCCGTGCCCAGGTCAGGGCCAGGTCGAGCTGCTCGAAGGCCGCGGCTTGTTCAGCCCGTCGGGCAGCGCGGACACGGTCGATCACCTCGCTGCGGGTGAGGGGCGGTGCCGTGTCCATGCAAGAATTCTAGGCGACGGCACCGACAGTTTCGACAGTCAGTTCGAATCTGTGGAGAACTTCTTCTCCGGCCCCGGCGGGCCCCGAACTCACCTCCGGTGCCGGGCCCAGGGGCGGAGCAGGTGGGTCAGTGGCTCAGCTTGAGGCCGACCACGCAGCCGATCAGGCCGACGATGAGTGCCACCTTCACCGCGCTCACGGGCTCCGACCCGGTGACCATCCCGAAGCCGACGGTCAGCGCTGCCCCGATGCCGACCCACACGGCGTACGCGGTCCCGATCGGAAGGCTTCGCATCGCGTAGGCCAGACCGCCCATGCTGAGCACCAGTCCGACCAGGAAGACCAGTGACGGCGTGAGCCGCGAGAAGCCTTCCGACTTGCCGAGGGCGACCGCCCACACGGCTTCGAGGACTCCAGAGACAACGAGCACGAACCACGCCATGACGAACCTCCACCGCCGTCTTGTCGCGCTCCGGGTACGGCTCCCTCGTCCGGCGAGCCGTCTCGGCTCGTGACCCAAGGATCGCACAGGTGACCGCTAGCACATCGGTGCTGCAGGCCCGTCACGTCCGACCCCGTGAGCATCAGCACCCAGGCGCTCAGGAGCCCGGCAGCAGGTCCTTGACCGCGTCGACCACCTTGGCCATGACGGGGCGGGCGTCGCCGCCGTCCGTCCAGGCGGGGTCCTGCGGCAGCGGGCCCATCGGGTCGGCCTCCGCGGGCGCCGCCGCTCGCGGGGCGAGCGCCCGGCGGAACGACTCGTCGAGGCCCACGAGCCGGTGTCCCTCCGGCAGCAGCGCCAGGAAGTCGTCGTCCCCGGCGACCATGTCGTGCTGGAGGCTCTCGACCAGCGCCTCGACCGTGGGTCGGGGCACGTCGGTGAGGCTGCCGACCAGGGTGCCGACCAGCGCCGTCGGCAGGAACGGCATCTCGACCTGCGGACGCTGCAGGTCGGCGTGCGAGGTGTAGGCGTCGAGCAGCGCGCCGTAGCGCAGTCGGTCGGGGCCGCCCACGTCGAAGTGGCGCGAGGGGCCGTCGTACTGCAGCACGCCGATCAGTGCCTCGAGCACGTCGACGATCGCGATCGGCTGCACCATGGAGTCCATCCACGTCGGCACGGTGTGGACGGGCATCCGCTCGCTGACCTGCCGGATGATCTCGAACGAGGTGGAGCCGCTGCCGAGCAGCACGGCAGCGCGGAGCACCACCGTGGTTGCCGACCCGTCGCTGAGGATCCGCTCCACCTCACGGCGGGACTCGATGTGCTCGGAGAGCTCGTCGGAGTCGGCGACGTCCGGCACGAGGCCGGAGAGATAGACGATCCGGTCGACGCCGTGGGCTGCGACGCCGTTCGCGACGTTCTCGGCCGCCTGGCGGTCGGTCGTGGCGAAGTCGTCGCCACCCATTCCGTGGATCAGGTAGTACACCGCCTCGACGCCCTCGCAGGCCGCCGCCACCTGGTCCGCGTCGAGCGCGTCCATCAGCACGGTCTCGACGCGATCCGCCCACCACGGCTGCTCCCGGTCGGGACTGCTCGTCGTGGTGCGTACGTCGTGACCGCGCTCGAGCAGCAGCGGCACCAGTCGTCCCCCGACATAGCCGGTCGCACCGGTCACCAGGATCTTCAACTCGTCCTCAACTCCTCACGGGCGTGCCGCGGTCCGGGCTGCGGGACGAACATCGGCGTGAGCCGACTCTCGCTGGATCGCCACGAGAGCCTACTGTGTGGCGGCATGGGGCAGCGGGTGATCCTCCACGCCGGGGCGATGAAGTCGGGGACCAGCTATCTGCAGGCGTTGCTCTACGCCAACAAGGCGTCGCTGGCCGAGCGTGGGGTCCTGGTCCCGGGGCAGACGTGGAACGACCAGGTGCGAGCGGTGCAGGACGTGCTCGGCCTCGCGTCGGCGCGCACCGGCGACATCAGCGGGTCCTGGGACCGGCTGGTCGAGGAGATCGCGGCGTACGACGGCAGCGCGGTCGTCTCGATGGAGTTCCTCGGCACCGCGCCGCGTGCGGTGATCGAGCGCATCGTCGGTGAGTGGGACGACCTCACCGTGGTGATCAGCGCCCGCGACCTCAACCGGGGGCTGGCCTCGATGTGGCAGGAGACGGTGCAGAACGGCCGGACCTGGACCTTCGCCGACTACCTGGCCGGTGCGCGCGACTCCCGGCCGAGGCCGGAGCGCAGACCCGAGGAGGTCACGACCGCCGGGAAGACCTTCTGGAGGCAGCAGAACGTGGTCCGCCTGAGCCGCAACTGGTCGGCCGCCGGCGCGCGCGTCGTACTCCTGACGGTGCCACCTCCCGGCGCACCGAAGGACGTGCTGCGTGACCGTTTCCTGTCCGTCCTGGGGGTGAGCGCCGACGGCCTCGTCGCCGCGCCGGAGGCCAACGAGTCGATCGGTGCCGCATCGGCGATGGTGCTGCGCCGCGTCAACGAGCTGCTCGAGGAGGCAGGTCTGCCCTCGCCGGCGGGCCAGCACCTGCGCAAGACCGTCCTCGCCAAGGCGGTGATGGCTGCTCGCCGCGGGTCCGAGCCGGCGATCGGGCTGCCCGTCGAGCCGTGGGTGCACGCACATGCCGCGACGATGGTCGCCCGGCTCGAGGACCTCGGCGTCGAGCTGGTCGGGGAGTGGAGTGACCTCACGCCGGTCGACGTGCCGGGGGTCGACCCGGCCGCGATCGACGGAGCCGACATCGCCGAGGCCGCGTCCGCAGCCCTGGCCGGACTCCTGGCGCAGCAGATCAGGCCGTGACGCCCACCGGTGCGCTCCGGCGACAGGCGCGAGTCCGACACCCCCATAACGGGTCGACCCTGGTTGCGGGCCCGTGCAAGGGTGAGGGCCTTGCAGGTCGAGCACGGGAGGAACCACGATGGCGCAGGACACCGAAGGCCACGAGACCCAGAGCCAGGACAACGAGGACATCAAGGCCAAGATGCGTGAGGCACTCGACCGCAAGCAGTCCAACGACCGCGGCGTCCCCAAGGACGGCCCCGTCAAGGAGAAGGCCCACGGCTCCGAGGTGACCGGCGGCGCCGGCCCGAAGATGCATCGCCGCAAGGCCGGCGGCGGGGGTTCCTGACCCTGCTCGCAACCGCCGCGCGCGGCGGGGAGCGGGCCTCACTCGATGGCCTATGCTCCCGGTGTGGCGAAGCGGGTGGTGCTCCACATCGGAGCGATGAAGTCCGGGACCAGCTTCATCCAGAACGTGCTGCACACCAATCGTGCGCTGCTCAAGGAGCACGACCTCCTCTTCGCCTGCGATCGGTGGCGCGGGCAGGTGCTCGCCGTGCGGGAGCTCAGCGAGAACGGCGGCGAGGGGCAGGAGCCGATCACCCCGGACGGACCGTGGCAGCGCCTGGTCGAGGAGGTGAACGCCTGGCCGGGGACCGCGATCATCTCGATGGAGTTCCTCGCCCCGCGGGCACGGCAGAAGATCGCGATCATCCAGGACGCCTTCGCCGACGCCGACCTGCAGGTCGTGCTCACCGCGCGCGATCTCGCACGGTCGCTGCCGGCGATGTGGACCGAGTCGGTGCAGAACCGCGGCGTGCGCACCTGGGACGAGTTCCTCGGGTCGGTCCGGCGACAGGACGGGGCCGAGAAGCCGGGCCGGTGGTTCTGGAAGCACCAACGCATCTCCGAGATCGCCTCCCGCTGGGCCGGCGCCGTGGGACGCGAGCACTTCACACTGATCACGGTCCCTCCCAAGGGGGCACCGCCCGGCGTGCTGTGGCAGCGGTTCGCCGCGGTGGCCGGGATCCCCGAGGACCTCTGCGACACCGCCGTGAGAAGCAACCCCGGGATCGACGCCGCATCGGCGATGGTCCTGCGCGAGCTGAACGAGCGCCTGGCCGAGGGTGACTTCAGCCGGCAGGACTACGAGTGGATCGTCAAGGGTGCGCTCGCCAAGCGCGGGCTGGTCAAGCGCGGTCGCGAGACGGTGCCGCTGGGCATGAGCGAGCGTTGGGTACGCCGCGCCTCCAGGCGTGAGCTCGACAAGCTGCGCAAGCTCGACCTGCGAGTCGTCGGCGACATCGACGAGCTCGAGTCGAACCCGGTCCCCGGCGTACACACCAAGAAGGTGACCGCCGAGCAGCAGCTGGAGGCTGCCCTCGACGGCATGGCGTTCCTGGTGGTCCAGCAGGCCGAGCGGGGCAGACGAGGGCGAGGGAGCAACGTGCCGGACGAGGAGACCACGCCGTGAGCGGCGTACGCGGGCTGCTGCGACGCAAGTCCGCCCAGACTCCCGGTGCACCGCAGGAACACGCCGACCCGACACCGCCCGAGCGTGAGGGCGACGAGCCGCTGCGCATCGCGGCGATCACGTTCTGCCGCGACGAGGGCAAGATGCTGCCCCTGTGGATCAAGTACTACGGCGGCCAGTTCGGCACCGACAACCTCTACGTCGTCGACGACAACTCCGAGGACGGGTCGACCGAGGACCTGCCCTGCGACGTGCTGCACATCCCGCCGATCCGCGGCGGCAAGTTCAACAGCACCCGGATGGCGATGGTCGGGAACCTCGGCCGCTCGCTGCTCCAGCTCTACGACGTGGTGATGTTCTGCGACACCGACGAGTTCATCGTGCCCGACCCCGACAGGCACGCCGGGCTGAGGGCCTACATCGAGACCAGGACCGGCGAGGACCTGACAGCGGTCGGGTCCCTCGGGTTCAACGTGGTGCACAACGTCGCCGCCGAGCCGCCGCTGGACCTGACCCAGCCGCTGCTCGGCCAGCGACAGCTGGCCAAGTTCCTGCCGCTGATGTGCAAGCCGGCGATCAAGTGGGTCCCGGGCCACTGGAGTGCGGGCACCCACGGCGTCCGCACGCCCTACGCGGTGGACCCCGATCTGTGGATGTTCCACATGAAGTTCGGCGACCGGGACCTGCTGCAGGAAGCCGCCGACCACCGGCTGCGCATGGTCGAGGCCGACGGTCGTTCCCGCGACACCCAGTGGCGCCAGGGCGGTGACTCGCTCGTCGACCAGCTGGAACGGATCACCGCGGGCGCAGACGCGGCCCGGATCCCGGAGTTCGTGCCGCCGACGGGCGAGAAGCTCGCCGCGCTGGTGATCGAGGAACCGGCCGGCAACTGGCGCGCCCCCAAGGGCAGCCAGATGACGCTGATGGAGAAGCGGCCCCTGGTGCGGATCCCCGAGCGCTTCCACGGCCTCGTCTAGGGCACGTCCGCGAACATCTCCTTCTCGCTGTAGCGCTGGCCGATGCTCAGGTCGTACTGGATCATCCGGTAGTCCGCGAGCACCTTCTTCGCCTCCGGCGACAGGTCCTTGGGCTTGACCTGCTCGTTCTGTGCGTTGATCGCGAAGCCGCCGTCGATCGCCGGCACCTGCTTGTCGAGCGCGTCGAGGAGGGCGTAGTAGGGCGGGACCGGCACCTCCAGGGCGTTGAACAGCTTGGGCATGAACTGCGTCGGACTGGTGGTCGGCAGATCGGTGTGCCCGAGCGCCTTCTTGTTGCTCCAGATCAGGAACGGCGTCTGGTGCGAGGTCAGGTGCCCCTCGCGCTTCTGCAGGTCCTGCGGATAGACCTGCGCCGGCAGGTGGTCGCCGTAGAAGATCACGGCCGTCGGCTCCGGCTCCTTCTTCAGGTCGGCCAGGAAGCCGGCCAGTGCCTCGTCGGTGCGGCTCAGGCCCCGGGCGTACTGGCCGGCGAGCGCGGCGTACTTCGGCGGCAGTCCCGAGGGGTTGATCGGGTCGTCGTACTGCCCGCCGTAGGGCATGTGGTTCTGCATGCTGATCAGGTGCAGGAGCAAGGGCTCGTCGTAGTCCTGGATCTGGTTCAGCGACTCCTTGAACAGCGACTTGTCGTCGATGAAGCGACCGCCGCCCCGACCCTTCTCGGTCATCTGGTCCTTGGTGATGAAGTCCTTGAAGCCGAAGCTCTTGTAGACGTCGGGGCGCTTGTACATCCGCGGTGAGAACGGGTGCACGGCAATCGCGGTGTGGCCGCGGTCGGTGAACCACTCGACGGCCGACGGGTACTTCTCGTAGCGCGTCACCAGCTGCTCGTACGGCGTCGCCAGCTGCGGCTTGAACTGGCTCAGCGACTGGCCGGTCAGCAGCTCGAACTCCACGTTGGCCGTGCCGCCCCCGAACCCGGGAGCCAGCATCCGCCCGGAGACGGTCTGGTCCATCAGGGCGGTGGTGCGAGGGATCGGGTTGGTCGGGAACGTGACGGTCTTCAGCCAGCTGGGGTCGGTGAAGCTCTCCGAGAGGACGATCACCACGTTGGTCTTGTCCAGGGTGGCGGTGCGACCGGCGTTGACCTGCTCGGCCTGCGCGCGGTAGCGCGAGGTGATCTCCTCGACGGCCTTCTTCGAGTAGCCCTCGGGCTCGGCCATCGCGGTCACGTGCATGTTGAAGAGCAGCCCGGGGACGAAGCCGTTGCGCTGGTAGTTGACCCGCTGGTCCCAGTAGCGCCAGCGCAACCCGGTCGAGTCGAACGCGGAGCGCCAGGTGTTGCCCGGCTCGTTGAAGTTGCCCGCCAGGTGCAGCAGGCCGAGGCACACCAGCACCACCAGCACCCGGCTGATCCGCAGGGCCGCGAGGCCGCGACCGGACAGGCCCTTGCCGAAGCCCGGGAGGACCTTGGCGACCAGCCAGCCGAAGAGAGCAGCGAGGGCGACCACGGCGACCAGCCCGAAGGCACCGAGCAGGAGCTGCGACCTGGGCACCATGTCGAACAGGAAGCTCGGCTGCCGCAGGTAGACGACGTCGCTCGGGAACACGGGGTCGTTGCGCAGGTCCAGCTTGGTCACGTTCACCGCCCCGATGAACGCCGTGAGGGCGGTGACGACGCCGAGGGACACCCAGAGCCGGCCGATCAGCGCCACCACGAGCAGCACCGCCACCCAGACCACGAGGACGCTCTGCAGCATGGCCGGGTTCTCGAAGCTGCGGTTGCGCAGCGCGGCCAGCGGGGCGGGGTGGTTCGAGGCGTCGAGCACGAGCACCACGAGCAGGGCCCACAGCGCCGTCAGCGCGACGGCCCCTGACAGGCTGAGGATCTGGCGGGCCGTGGACGTGCTCCGGCCGGGTGACTCAGGTGTGTCGGGGTCCTGGGTAGCCGGCTCGTCCGCGGCGCGCGTGCGCAAGCCGAGCATGAGTCGGAGCATACGTCGGGGGGCACAGCATCCCGGGCCACGAATCGCGCACCCGCGTGCCGTGGCAGACTTCCGAGCGGTCAGCCAACCAACAGCGGGGAGTGCCCGGGATGCAGTTCGGTCGCAGCTATGAGGAGTTCGAGGTCGGTGCGACCTACAAGCACTGGCCCGGCAAGACGGTCACCGAGTTCGACGACCACATGTTCTGCCTGCTGACGATGAACCACCACCCGCTCCACCTCGACTCGAACTACGCCGAGGAGACCACCCAGTTCGGCAAGAACGTCGTGGTCGGGAACTACGTCTACTCGATCCTGCTCGGGATGAGCGTGCCGGACATCTCCGGCAAGGCGATCGCCAACCTCGAGGTCGAGTCGCTGCGGCACGTCGCGCCGACCTTCCACGGCGACACCCTCTACGGCGAGACGACGGTGCTGGGCAAGACCGAGAGCAAGAGCAAGGACGACCGCGGCGTCGTCCATGTCGAGACCATCGGCTACAACCAGGACGGCAAGGTCGTGTGCATCTTCCGCCGCAAGGTGATGGTGCCCAAGGACAGCTACCTCACCGAGCGCGGCGGCGAGCAGCCCGGCCGCCCGGTCCCGCAACCGGACAAGAACTGGCCCGGGCCCAGCGGGCAGTGACCGGCCGGCGATGAGCGCGCACGACCTGCGCGAGTCGCCGATCATGGCGCGCTGGAACTCCTGACCCTATTCTCGACCCGTGCCGCTCGCCGCGTCGTGTCCACGATGCACCTCGCCGGTCACCGGTGAGGGCGTCTCGTTCGCCTGCTCGGTCCACGGGCCGATCGAACCGCTCTGGCGGCCGACCGAGGCCGACTACGACTCCTTCGCCGAGCTGGTGGGGCGCAGCGACCAGCTGCCCACCTATCTGCCCTGGCCGATGAGCCCCGGGTGGTCGATCGCCGACTTCGGCTGCGTCGGCAACGCCGGGCAGGTGCGGGCCACGGTCACCACCACCGTCGGCACCAGCGACCTGGACGGCGAGGTCGAGGTCACCATCGTCTCGGAGGAGCCGGGCATCGGTCTCGGCGCGCGCTGCGCCGGCACGACGTACGACGACCCGGGACCCCAGATCAGCAGCGGGCCCCCCGCGATCCGCGTCCGGGCCGGTGGCCGGACCGTCCCGCTCTGGCTGGTCGACTACGCCCACGAGGACCTCCTCGCCCGGGCGGTGTTCGCCGGGGAGGCCGACGGGCGCTGGCTGTGGCTGGTGATGAAGCCGGCCTCGGCCGCTCTGCTGCTCCACGACGAGTGGCTGCTGGCCGACGTGACGGGCTTCGGACCGGAGGCCCTGGAGATGCCGTTCGGGGGGCCACGTCCCGCCTGGTGAGCAGGTGGGGAAGACGCGCCGTCCGACGCGACGGGACCTGCGCGGCGCACGGCGCGCCGTACGGCACAATGTGGCCTGATGACCAGTCCTCACGTCCTTGCCGTCGCCAACCAGAAGGGCGGCGTCGCCAAGACGACCACCGTTGCCTCGCTCGGAGCCGCCCTGGCCGAGATGGGCCAGAAGGTCCTCCTGGTGGACCTCGACCCGCAGGCCTGCCTGACCTTCAGCCTCGGCATCGACCCCGAGGACCTCGACATCTCGGTCCACCACGTGCTCACCAAGGGGCTCGACCCGTCCGAGGCGATCATCGCGACCGACGACGGCGTCGACCTGCTGCCGGCGACGATCGAGCTCGCGCGCGCCGAGGCCGACCTGCTCACCCGCACCGGCCGCGAGTACGTCATCCGCACGGCCGTCGAGGACACCGAGGGCTACGACTGGGTGCTGCTCGACTGCCCACCGTCTCTGGGTGTGCTCACCGTCGCCGCGCTCACCGCGGCAACCGGCGTGCTCATCCCGTTGCAGTGCGAGACGCTCTCCCACCGCGGGGTCGGCCAGCTGCTCGACACCGTGCACGACGTCAAGCGCTTCACCAACCGCGAGCTCGAGGTGTGGGGCGTGCTGCCGACGCTGTACGACGGCCGCACCAACCATGCGCGTGCCGTGCTGGAGACGATCTCCGAGACCTACGACCTCGACGTGATCGAGCCGGCGATCCCCAAGTCCATCCGGTTCGCCGAGGCGCCTGCGGCAGGACGCTCGATCCTGAAGACCTCGCGCAGCAACAAGGGAGCGCAGGCCTACCGCGACGTCGCGACCAGTCTGCTGAACAGGGCCTGACCGGTGAGGAGCACCCGGCCCCGCTACGCACGACTGACGGCGGCCGGATCCTCGATGCTGATCACGCTCGTCGCGCTGCTCGGCGGCGTCGGGGTGCTGCCCTCGAGTGGGCGGGCCGACGCGGCCACGAACACCGCTGGCTCAGGTTCGGTGGGGACGCTGGCGAACGTCACGGTCCCCGACCCGAAGCCGGCGGCGACCCCCGAGCGCACCCCGGCCCCCACCGTGAGGCCCACGACCGCTGAGCCGAGCACGGCACCGGCGATCCCCGACGACACCGGGACCGGCAAGCGGGTCGTCTTCGACATCGGCGACCAGCGGGTCTGGCTGGTCGACCCGGACTCCAGCGGCAACGACCGGGTGCTCCGCACCTACCTGGTCTCGGGAAGCCTGACCGACAACCTGTCCCCGGGCAGCTTCGAGGTCTTCTCGCGCTCGCGCTGGGCCGTCGGCATCGACGACTCCGGGGTGATGGAGTACTTCGTGCGGTTCACCCGTGGGGCGAACGCGGCCATCGGTTTCCACAGCATCCCGACCAAGGACGGCCGGGCGCTGCAGACCAGGGCACAGCTCGGCACCCCCCAGAGCCACGGCTGCATCCGGCAGGCCAAGCCGGACGCGAAGCTGCTGTGGGACTTCGCGCCGGTGGGCACCAAGGTCGTGGTGACCCCCTAGGCGGGGAGCCTCCGGTCAGCTGCTCTTCGCCTGCGGCAGCGGGCTTGCCGCCACGGGTGCGGCTGCGGCTGCGGTTGCGCTTCTTGGCCGGACGGTCGCCCGAGCCCTCGCCCGCGGGGGCCGACTGGCGGCTGTCGCCACCGGAGTCCTTGGAGCCACCCTGGCTGCGGCCACGGCCGCCGCCACCCTGGCCGCGGCCATCACCACGACCGTCTCCGCGACCGTCTCCGCGACCACCGGAGCTGCGACCACCGCGCCCTCCGCTGTCGGGACGAGGCTTGCGCTCGATCGTGCCCTCGGGCACGATCCGGCCCTTGACGCCGGGGGCGATGCCCTGGTCGTGCAGGAAGTGCTCGGAGCTGGAGTAGGTCTCCTGCGGGTCGTCGAAGGGCAGGTCGTGGGCCTTGTTGATCATCTTCCAGCGGTGCAGGTCCGCCCAGTCGACGAACGTGATCGCGATGCCGGTCGCACCTGCGCGGCCGGTGCGGCCGATGCGGTGCAGATAGATCTTCTCGTCCTCGGGGCAGGTGTAGTTGACCACGTGGGTCACGCCGGTGACGTCGATGCCGCGGGCGGCGACATCGGTGGCCACGAGCACCTGGAGCTTGCCCTCGCGGAACTTGGTGAGCGCCTTCTCGCGGGCGGTCTGGGCCATGTCGCCGTGCAGCGGCGCCGAGTTGAAGCCCCGCTCCTCGAGGTCGTCGGCGATGCGCTGCGCCTGGCGCTTGGTGCGGGTGAACACGATCATCAGGTCGGCGCCCTCGGCCTGGAGCAGCCGGCCGATCATCTCGGGCTTGTCGAGGTCGTGGGCCTGGTAGATGAACTGCGCGGTGGCCGGGACCATCTGGTCGTCCTCGGCGGACTCGGCGCGGATGTTCATCGGGTGGCGCATGTGGGTGCGGGCCAGGGAGACGATCGCCGCCGGCATGGTCGCGGAGAACAGCATCGTCTGGCGGGTCTCGGGGGTCTGCCGCAGCAGGCGCTCCACGTCGGGCAGGAAGCCCAGGTCGAGCATCTCGTCGGCCTCGTCGAGGACGAGCGACTTGACGTGGGAGATGTCGAGCGCGCGGCGGTTCATCAGGTCGATCAGGCGACCCGGCGTACCGACGACGACCTCGACGCCAGCGGCCAGTGCGTCGAGCTGGCCCTCGTAGGGGACGCCCCCGTAGACCGTGAGGACGCGGATGCCACGGTCCTTGCCCGCCATCGTGAGGTCCTTGCTGACCTGCAGCGCGAGCTCACGGGTGGGGGCGACGATCAGCGCCTGGGGCTTGCCGGGAGCGGCGAGGTCGTTGAAGTCCGGGTCGTGCTGCGCGACCGAACGCTGCAGCACCGGGATGCCGAAGGCGAGGGTCTTGCCCGTGCCCGTGCGGGCCTGTCCGATCAGGTCGGTGCCCATCAGGGCGACCGAGAGGGTCATCTCCTGGATGGGGAAGGGGGTGACGATGTTGGCGCGCTCGAGGGCGTCGGCGATGTCGGGGAGTACCCCGAGCTCTCTGAAGGTAGTCAGGATCTTGCCTGTTCTGTGCTGACTCGCAGAGGAGTCGATGGGTTCAAGTCTGGAATGTCGTACGCCGTCGCCGCCCGAAGTCGGCCCTCACAGGGCAGTCATCAAGGGGCATCTGGGGCAACGGTCAGCGTTCAGTCTATCGGTAGGCTGCCGACATGACCGATTCCTCGCCTCCGGAGCCCGCCGCACCCCCGACCGGAGAGCAGGATTCCGTCGCTTTCGAGGATCCCGCCTACCGCGCCGCGGTGGTCGACCTGCTCGGCATCATCACCTACGGCGAGATCTCCGCGTTCGAGCGGCTGACCGACGATGCGAAGCTCGCCGAGCAGCTGCCCGACAAGCTGGCCCTGGCCAAGATGGCAACGGTCCAGTTCGGCCACGTGGAGCCCCTGCTGGAGCGCATCTCGACGCTCGGGGTGGACCCGATGGAGGCGATGGCCCCCTTCGTGAAGCCGTTCGACGTCTTCCACACCGCCACGGCGCCCAGCGACTGGCTCGAGGGCCTGATCAAGGCCTACGTCGGTGACGGCCTCGCGGCCGACTTCTACGTCGAGATCGCGCAGTACCTCGATGCCGGCACCCGCCAGCTGATCGTCGACTCGCTCGCCGACGCCGGCCACGCCGACTTCGTGGTCGACCGCGTGCGCCGGGCCATCGAGGAGGACCATCGAGTGGGTGGCCGCCTGGCCCTGTGGGGACGTCGGCTCATGGGGGAGGCGCTGTCCCAGGCCCAGCGCGTCGCCGCCGAGCGGGACTCGCTCGCCGGTCTGCTCGCCGGCGGGGTCGACCGCCCCGGGATGGATCTCGCCGCCCTGTCGCGGATGTTCGGACGGCTCACCGAGAACCACGCCAAGAGAATGGCTGAGCTCGGTCTCGCCTCCTGAGCCCGGTCGCCGGGCGTCAGGAGCGGAAGCCGACCTGTCCGCTCACGCTGGTCGAGATGTCGACGTAGGCGAGCTTCTCGCCGGGTATGACGATCCGTCGACCCTTGCTGTCGGCGAGGGCGAGAACTCCGCCGGCCTTGAGCGCGGCGGCGACTGCCTTCTCGATGCCGTCGGCGTCGAGGGTGGTGTCGATGGTCAGCTCGCGCGAGGCGTTCTGCACGCCGATCTTGACCTCCATCGGGAGGACCTCCTAGGTGGACTCGGATCTTGCTCTACGACGAACTCTGTCAGGCACCGCCTGACCGGGCTCAGGCGCCCGGCCCCAGCGCGGTCTGCAGGGTCAGCGGTGCTCGTCGGTGCGGGGATAGCCGCGGATGCCGCGCCAGGCCAGCCCGGAGACGAGCGAGGCGGCCTCCGCCTGCTCGATCGTGCCGCCCTCGGTCAGCCAGAACCGCGCGCTGACCTGTCCCATTCCCACCAGCGACACGGCGAGCAGCTGGGACTGCTCCTCGGGCAGCCCGGTGTCGTCGGCGATCACGTGGGCGATCAGCTTGGCGCACTCGACGGTCACCCGGTCGACGCGGGCGCGCACGGCCGGCTCGTTGGTCAGGTCGGACTCGAAGACCAGGCGGAACGCGCCCTCGGCGCTCGAGACGTAGTCGTAGAAGGCATGCATCGTGGCCGTGACGCGCAGCTTGTTGTCCTCGGTCGACTCCAGGGCCTTCGCGCAGCTGGAGATGATCGTGTCGCAGGACTGGTCGAGCAGTGCGACGTACAGCTCGAGCTTGCCGGGGAAGTGCTGGTAGAGCACCGGCTTGGAGACACCTGCCCGCTCGGCGATGTCGTCCATCGCCGCCGCGTGGTAGCCCTGGGCGACGAACACCTCGAGCGCTGCGGTGAGCAGCTGGGCCCGGCGAGCGCGCCGTGGGAGGCGGACGCTCTTGGCGGCTGGCCGTTCCGCCGCGACGCTGCCCGCGCTGTGGGGCGCGCCGGGATCGACGCGGTCGGAGGTCCTGCCTCGCGGACGGGGCTCATCGAACGTGCTCACGCCCCGAAGCCTACAAGTATCGGCACCTGCCGATGTCCGCATGGCGGGCAGGTCCCCGGGGCTCTCCCGCGGTGCGGGGAACATGGCAGGCGGGGACGGTGTTCTGCAGAGGAACCGCCCGGCCGGGTCCTTCGACGATCCGGCACACAGACGAGGAGAGCAAGCCGTGTCACTTCCCGCACTGGTCGAGCCAGCCGCTGAGCTGACCATCGACGAGGTCCGCCGCTACAGCCGGCACCTGATCATCCCCGATGTCGGCATGAGCGGTCAGAAGCGGCTGAAGAACGCCAAGGTGCTGGTGATCGGCGCCGGTGGCCTCGGCAGCCCCGCGCTGCTCTACCTGGCGGCGGCCGGCGTGGGCACGCTCGGGATCGCGGAGTTCGACGAGGTGGACGAGTCGAACCTGCAGCGCCAGATCATCCACGGGCAGTCCGACATCGGGAAGTCGAAGGCGGTCTCCGCCAAGGAGTCGATCGCGGAGGCCAACCCGCTCGTGAACGTGATCCTGCACGAGGAGCGTCTCGACAACGACAACGTCCTCGAGGTCTTCAAGGACTACGACCTGATCGTCGACGGCACCGACAACTTCGCCACGCGCTACATGGTCAACGACGCGGCGTACTTCCTGGACATCCCCTACGTGTGGGGCTCGATCTACCGCTTCGACGGCCAGGCCAGTGTGTTCTGGCCGACCCTGACCAACGAGGACGGGTCCAGCGCGGACGCGCCGTGCTACCGCTGCCTCTACCCCGAGCCGCCGCCGCCGGGCATGGTGCCGAGCTGCGCGGAGGGCGGTGTGCTGGGCGTGCTCTGCGCCAGCATCGGCTCGATCCAGGTGAACGAGGCGATCAAGCTGCTCGCCGGGATCGGCGACCCGGCCGTCGGCAAGCTGGTCATCTACGACGCCCTCGAGCTCGAGTGGCGCACGCTGAAGGTGCGCAAGGACCCCAACTGCGCGCTGTGCGGCGAGAACGCGACCGTGACCGAGCTGATCGACTACGAAGCGTTCTGCGGCGCCGTCTCCGAGGAGGCCTCCGATGCAGCCGCCGGCGCGACGATCTCGGTCACCACGCTGGAGCACATGCTCAAGGAGCGCGACGAGGGCAGCCGCGACTTCGTGCTGGTCGACGTGCGCGAGCAGAACGAGTACGAGATCAACAAGATCCCGGGCTCGGTGCTCATCCCCAAGGGCGAGTTCCTCAACGGCAGCGCCTTCGAGCAGCTCTCCCAGGACACACCCGTCGTGCTGCACTGCAAGTCCGGCGTGCGGTCGGCCGAGGCGCTGGCCGTGCTCAAGGGCGCCGGCTACTCCGACGCCGTGCACGTGGGCGGCGGAGTGGTGGCCTGGGTCAACCAGATCGACCCGTCGCAGCCGACGTACTAACCGACGTAGAGGGAGAGTCGCGGGTCCGGGCGTAACCCGGACGGGTCGGGCGCGTTGAGCACTGAAAAGCGCTCATCTGTCCTGACCCGGAAGGCACCTCTTCATGCGTCTGTCTCGTACCCTCTTCGCCACCGCGGCCTCGGCGTTGCTCGCCGCCGCCAGCCTGGCCACCTCGACCACGGCCGCCGAGGCTGCGCCGTCCTGGGCACCGGCCGACACGGCCCTGATCCACCCCGGCACGATGATGTACACCGACGGCGCCCAGTGCACCGGCAACTTCGTGTTCACCGACGCCTCCAGCAACGTCTACGTCGGGTACGCCGCGCACTGCGCCGGCAAGGGTGAGGCCACCGACACCAACGGCTGCGACCAGGACTCGGTCCCGCTCGGCACTCGGGTGACCTTCACCAACAACGGCAGCCTTGTCTCCTCCGGCACGCCCGTCGGGCACGGCACCCTCGCCTACAGCTCGTGGATCACCGAGAACCAGATCGGGACCACCGACGCCAACACCTGCGCCTACAACGACTTCGCCCTGGTCAAGGTCGACGCCGCCGACGTCTCCAAGGTCAACCCCTCCGTGCCGTTCTGGGGCGGGCCCACCGGCATCGACACCGACGGCACCAAGGCCGGCGACCGGGTGTGGACCTACGGCAACTCCAGCCTGCGGGCCGGCCTCGAGCCGCTCTCCCCGCACACCGGCATCAGCCTGGGTGACGACCCCGCCGACGGCGGCTGGAGCCACCCGCTCTACACCGTGACCCCCGGCGTCCCGGGTGACTCGGGCTCGGGCTTCCTGTCCGCGGGCGGCAAGGCGGTCGGCACCCTCTCGACGCTGGGCATCGCTCCGCTGCCGGCCTCGAACAACATCGGAGACCTGGCCAAGGAGCTCGCCTTCGCCAAGGCCCACTCGGGCATCTCCGGTCTGACCATGGTCAACGGCACCGAGCCGTTCGACCCCATTCTCTGACGGGTACGCGGGGGGAAGAAAAGCGACGCCCCATCCACTCCTCACGGAGCGGGTGGGGCGCCGTCGTCCCCGCCCCCGCCCAACGCTGACCCGTCGCATCTGAAAGTTTCAGATGCGACGGGTCGGCGGGCTGGGGGCTTTCAGATGCGACGGGTCGGCGGGTGGGGGGGCTGACAGGATGGGCGTCGTGGACCCGGAGGAGTACGTCGAGGCGGTGCTCCTGGTCGCCGAGCAGATCCCGGCCGGACGGGTCTGCACCTACGGCGCCATCGCCGAGCACGTCGGGTCCGGTGGTCCGCGCAAGGTGGGCCGGGTGATGTCCCACTTCGGCGGGCCCGTGCCGTGGTGGCGCGTCGTACGCGCGGACGGGTCGTTGCCGCCCAGCCACGGGGACGAGGCCCTCGCGCACTACCTCGACGAGGGCACGCCGATGCGCCCGTCGGGCCGGGTGCACATGGCGGCCGCGTTCTGGCGTCCGTGAGCCGAAGTGCCGATCACTGCAGGTGAGACCTGCCGTTCCGCGGTGTCGGTGGGGGATGTTTGGCTGTCGGGGTGAGAGACGGGACGAACGAGCCGGCCTACGCGCTGGTCAGGCCGGCCCCGGGTCCCGTTCCGGCCCCGGTCCTCGACGAGGCGCAGCAGCGGGTGGTGGACCACGCGGGTGGGCCACTGCTCGTGCTCGCCGGTCCGGGCACCGGCAAGACGACCACCCTGGTCGAGGCGATCGTCGACCGCATCGAGAGCCGCGGCGCAGCGCCGGAGTCGGTCCTGGCGCTGACCTTCAGCCGCAAGGCGGCCGAGCAGCTGCGTGACCGGGTCGCCGCGCGGCTCGGCCGGACCACGTCGACCACGATGTGCGCCACCTTCCACTCCTTCGCCTACGGCCTGATCCGGAAGTACTCACCGCCAGATCTCTACGCCGGGCCGCTGCGACTGCTCAGCGCGCCGGAGCAGGACGTCGTGCTCCGGCAGCTGATGGACGACAGCCCCGAGGCGTTCCGGTGGCCGGAGTCGCTGACCCGGGCGTCCCAGACCCGGGGCTTCGCCCACGAGGTCGCGGCCGTGCTGGGCCGCGCGCGGGAGAAGGGGCTGGAGCCGGACGCACTGCGTCGCCTCGGCCAGGAGCACGACCTGCCCGAGTTCGTCGCCGCGGGGTGGTTCCTCGAGCAGTACCTCCAGAACCTCGACGACCAGAGCGCCACCGACTACGCCGACCTGATCCGGCGCGCCGTCATCGAGGCAGCCGACCACCAGGCCGACCTGCGCGCCCAGTTCGCGCACGTCTTCGTCGACGAGTACCAGGACACCGACCCCGGGCAGGTCCGACTGCTCCGGGCCCTGGCCGGTGACGGCGCCAACCTGACCGTGGTGGGCGACCCGCACCAGTCCATCTACGCGTTCCGGGGAGCCGAGGTGCGCGGCATCCTCGACTTCCCCGAGCAGTTCCGGCACCGGGACGGACGGCCGGGAGACGTCCTGGCGCTGTCCCGCGTACGCCGCTTCGGTCCGCGGGTCCTCCTCGCCAGCCAGCGGGTGGCGGCCCGGATCCCGCTGACGGGGAGCATCGACGGCGCCGCACGGGCAGCGTTCACCCACCCGGAGTCGGCGGTGACCGGCGGTCGCGACCGGGTCGAGGTGGTCACCTACGACACCGAGCGGGCCGAGGTCGAGCGGGTGGCCGACCTGCTGCGCCGAGCGCACCTCGAGGACGGAGTCCCGTGGTCCCAGATGGCGGTGCTCGTCCGCTCGGGGCGCGCCTCCATCCCGGTGCTGCGGCGTGGGCTGGCCGGTGCCGGGGTGCCGGTCGAGGTGGCCAGTGACGAGACCCCGCTCGTGCGCGAGCCGGCGGTCCGGCCGCTGCTCGACGCCCTCCGGGCGGTGGTCAACCTCGACAACGACGACCCGGACCACCCCGACCACCTCGACCCGGTCGCGGCCGAGGGGTTGCTGGTCTCGCCGATGGTCGGGCTCGATGCCACCGAGGTCAGGGCGCTGTCGCGGGCGCTGCGAGAACGCGACAAGCAGCACGCCCTGGAGGAGGGGCGGTCGCCGCGGCCCTCGCCCCACCTCCTGCGCGAGGCCGTCCTCGGGGGCGGTGAGCTCCTCGACGCAGCCGATGTGGCGGACCCGGTCGTGAAGCGGGTGGCGGCGTTCGCGGGGCTGCTGCACACGGCCCGCCGGATGCTGGACGACGCCGGCACGGTGGAGGAGGTGCTGTGGACACTGTGGGCGGGCACCAGCTGGCCCGAGCACCTCCGTGCCCGGACCCGACGCGGGGGCGCGACCGCGCGGCTGGCCAACCGCGACCTCGATGCCATGTGCGCCCTGTTCGAGACGGCTGCCCGGGCGGAGGAGCAGGTGGGCCACAAGCCCGTCGGCGAGTTCCTCGAAACCCTCGAGGCGCAGGAGATCCCGGCCGACACCCTGGCTGATCGCGGCATCCACGGAGAGTCGGTGCGGCTGCTGACCGCGCACCGGTCCAAGGGGCTCGAGTGGAGCCTCGTGGTCGTCGCCCACGTGCAGGAGACGGCGTGGCCGGACCTGCGGCGTCGCACCAGCCTGCTGCAGGCCGACCGCATCGGCGCGGAGAGGTACGCCGTGCCGGTGATCCAGCCCGAGACCACCACCCGGGAGCTGCTCGCCGAGGAACGCCGGCTGTTCTACGTCGCCTGCACGCGGGCCCGCGAGCGCCTGGTCGTCACCGCGGTGGCGTCTCCCGACGACGAGGGCGAGCAGCCCTCCCGCTTCCTCAGCGAGCTCGGCATCGACGTCCGCCACGAGCAGGGCCGCCCGCCCCGACCGCTCTCCCTGCTGGGGCTGGTCAGCGAGCTCCGGCGTACCGCGTCCGACCCCGGCTCCAACCCCTCGGTCCGTCGGGCAGCGGTGCACCGCCTCGCGCGCCTGGCAGCCGAACGCCGACCCGACGGGCGCGCCCTGGTCCCGGCCGCGGACCCGGCGACCTGGTGGGGCACGCGCGACCTGAGCCACGCCGACCAGCCGGTGCGCCCGGCCGACGCCCCCATCGAGCTGTCGGCGAGCGCCCTGGCGGGTCTGGTCGAGTGCCCGGCGAAGTGGTTCCTGGAGCGGGAGGCCGGCGGCGCGGCCAGGTCCAGCCAGGCGCAGGGGTTCGGCAACGTGGTCCACGCGCTCGCGGACCGGGTCGCCAAGGGCGAGCTCGGTGCCGGCCCCGGGGCGGTGGAGGAGCTGATGGTGCTCGTCGACGACGTCTGGGACCAGCTCGGCTTCCGCACGCCGTGGTCGCGCGGGCGCGAGCGCGAGGAGGTGCGCAACGCCCTCACCCGGTTCCTCGGCTGGCACGCCCGGCCGGACGCGCGCACGGTGCTGGCCACCGAGAAGGAGATGAAGGCCGAGGTCACGCTGCCCGACGGCCAGCGGGTCCTCCTGCGGGGGTACGCCGACCGGCTGGAGATCGACGACGCGGGACGAGTCGTGGTGGTCGACCTGAAGACCGGGAAGTACCCGCCCACCAAGATCGAGGAGAACCCCCAGCTCGGCCTCTACCAGCACGCCGTCGACCACGGGGGCGTCGACGACCTCGTCGCGGACGCGACCTCCGGGGGCGCCGAGCTGTGGCAGCTGCGCAAGGACACCCGGGGTGAGCTGAAGGTCCAGGAGCAGAAGCCTCAGGTGCCCGACGAGGAGGGACTTCGTCCGGTGGAGCGGCAGCTCGTCCGGGCCGCCACGGCGCTGCGCCTCGAGGAGTTCCCCGCCCTGCCGGAGCGGAGCCGGTGTGAACGCTGCCAGTTCGCGACGTTCTGCCCCGCCCAGGTCGCCGGGTCGGTGCTGTCGTGAGCGCCGCGTCCACCGGTGGCGACGCGGTCGGGATCCGGCTGGAGAGCCCGGCGGACCTCCAGCGGCTGATGGGAACGCCCTACCAGGTCAGCGACCAGCAGTGGGCCGCGATCAGTGCCCCGCTCGAGCCGGCCGTCGTGATCGCGGGAGCCGGGTCCGGCAAGACCTCCGTGATGGCCGCCCGGGTCGTCTACCTCGTGGCCACCGGGCAGGTGCAGGCGGACCAGGTGCTGGGCCTCACCTTCACCACCAAGGCGACTGCCGAGCTCGCGTCGCGGGTGCGTGAGGCGCTGGTGGCCGCCGGCCTCGACGAGGGCTGGTCCGGGCGGCCCGTCGGCGCCCCCGCTGACCAGGAAGAGCCGAGTCGACACCAGGAGCTGCCCGAGCGGGTCGAGCCGATGGTGGTGACCTACAACGCCTACGCCGCTGCCCTGCTCACCGAGCACGGACTGCGCATCGGCCACGAGCCGGACACCCGGGTGATGGCCGACGCCTCCCGCTACCAGGTCGCCGCGCGTGCGATCGAGCGCCACACCGGGGCGGTGGAGCTGCTCAGCGAGCACCCGAAGACCGCGATCGACTACCTGCTCGCGCTGGACGCCGAGCTCAACGAGCACCTGGTCGGCGTCGACCAGGTGCGGGACTTCCACGCCGGCGCCCGACCCGGGTTCGAGGCCGCGCTGACCACCTCGCGGGCCAAGGCCGACATCACGAAGGTGATCACGAAGATGGCCGAGCGCGAGGAGGTGCTCGACCTGGTCGAGGGCTATCGCGCCCTGAAGTCGCAGTTCGGGCTGGTGGACTTCTCCGACCAGATCGCCCTTGCGGCCGAGCTTGCCCGGACCCAGCCGGAGGTCGCGCGTCTGGAGCGCGCCAAGTACCGCGTCGTGCTGCTCGACGAGTACCAGGACACCTCCGTGGCGCAGGCCCAGCTGCTCAGCTCCCTGTTCTCCGGTCCGGACCCGGCGTCCGGTCGGGGGCACGCGGTGACGGCGGTCGGCGATCCCAACCAGGCGATCTACGGCTGGCGGGGCGCCTCGGTCTCCAACATCTTGAACTTCGGCTCGTTCTTCCCCTCCGTCGACGGGGCCGCGGTGCCGTCGTACTCCCTGACGGTCAACCGGCGTTCGGACTGCCGGATCCTCGACGTGGCCAACGCGCTGGCGCAGCCGCTCTATGCCGGGTTCGACCAGGTCAGGCCGCTGCTGGCCAAGGACGGGGCGGCGCAGGGAGACGCGCACGCGATCCTGCACGAGACCTACCACGACGAGCTCGCCTGGCTGGCCGGTCAGGTGATCCGCAGCCGCGCGGCGATGCCCGAGCCGCTCTGGAGCGAGGTCGGGGTGCTCACCCGCGACAACAGCCACGCCGCCGATGTCTTCGACGCGCTGACCTCCCGCGGGATCCCCGTCGAGATCGTCGGCCTCAAGGGCCTGATGCGACTGCCCGAGGTCTCCGAGGTCGTCTCCACGCTCTCCCTGCTGCAGGACCTGACCGCCAATGCCGACCTGCTCAACCTGCTCAACGGCCCGCGCTGGGCCATCGGACCGCGCGATCTCGCCCTGCTCGGGAAGCGCGCTCGCGCCCTGACCGGGCGCATGCTGCGTGCGGACGGCATCTCGGTCGCCGACGAGCTCCAGCAGGCCGTGGAGGGCGCTGACCCGACCGAGGTCCTCTCGCTCAACGACGCGCTCGCAGATCCCGGCGACCTGCCCTACTCCGAGGAGGCCAGGACCCGGTTCGCCCTGCTGTCCGAGGAGCTGCGCCAGCTGCGCACGTACGCCGGGGAGCCGCTGCTCGACCTGGTCCGGCGGATCATCGACGCAACGGGCATCGACGTCGAGCTGGCCTCGTCGGTCTCGCTGGCCGCAGCGGCCCGTCGCGACAACCTCGACCTGTTCGTCAAGGCGGTCGCCGACTTCCAGGCGATCGACGGGCGGGTGACGCTGGCCTCGTTGCTGGCGTGGCTGGGCGCGGAGGACGAGATGGGCAGCGGCCTGGACCAGGCCACCCCGTCGGAGGCGGACTCGGTCAAGCTGCTCACCGTCCACCGGGCCAAGGGCCTCGAGTGGTCCTCGGTGTTCCTGGTCGGCGTGTGTGCGGAGAAGTTCCCGGTCACCACCGCCCGGAGCCAGTGGACGACCGTGTCGAGGGTGCTGCCGGCCCCGCTGAGGGGTGACGCCGCGGACGTGCCGCAGCTGCGCGGCTACGACAAGCCCGCGATCGACGAGCTCAAGGCGGCTGCCAGGGCGCACCAGGGGCTCGAGGAGCTGCGGCTGGGCTACGTGGCGTTCACCCGGGCCAAGCACGAGCTGTGGGTCTCGGCGTACCAGTGGAGTCCGACCCGGAGCAAGCCGCTGGCTCCGTCGCCCTACCTGGAGACGGTGCGTGCCGCGCTCGCCGGCTGGGGCGCCGAGCCGGACGCCTGGCCCCCGCTGCCGGAGGACGGGACCCCCAACCCGCTGCTGGAGGACCCGCCGTCATCGCCCTGGCCGACCCGGGCGCGCACCGAGGAGCACGAGCGCCGGCTGGTCTCGGCGACGATGGTGCGCGGGGCGATGGCCACCTCGGGTGACGACCCGGACACCGAGGAGCTGGACCTCGTGGAGAGCTCGACGGTCGCCCAGTGGGACGAGGAGCTGGAGCGGCTTCTCCTCGAGGCCCGCACCGAACGCTCCGGGGTGGTCGAGGTCCCGATGCCGACGAGCCTGTCGGCCACCGCGATGGCGCGGTTGCGCGACGACCCCGAGCGGTTCGCCAGCGAGCTGGCACGGCCGATGCCCCGGCAACCGTCTCCCTCCGCGCGCTTCGGCACCCGGTTCCACGCGTGGGTGGAGGCGCGTTTCGGGCAGCAGTCGCTGCTCGATCCCGACGACCTGCCGGGTCGCGGCGACCTCGGCATCGACGACGAGGACGAGCTGCAGGAGCTGATCGCCAGGTTCGAGGCCGGACCGTTCGCGGAGCGGGCGCCGGTCGCGGTCGAGCCGCCGTTCGCTCTGGTCCTCGCCGGCCAGGTCGTGCGCGGACGCATCGACGCCGTCTACGCCGAGCCGGAAGGGGGCTGGCTGGTCGTGGACTGGAAGACCAACCGGGCCCAGACGGCCGACCCGCTCCAGCTCGCGATCTATCGCGTCGCCTGGGCCGAGCTGATGGGGGTCCCGGCCGGGTCCGTCCGCGCTGCGTTCCACTACGTGCGGTCCGGCGAGACGGTGGAGGCGGCAGACCTGGCCGATCGCCGGACCCTGGAGCGGATCCTGCTCCCGTCCGATGGCCCGGGAGTAGACCAGTAAGGGGCGTTATCGCCATATACTGTGCAAAACGGCGTCATTCCCGAAAGGATCGTCCCCAGACGCGGCACGGGGCGGCGCGAGGAGGGCACAGTGTTCGGATCCACGATGCTGCTGACGATCGGCCAGGCGCTGGACCGCGCCATGGACGAGGAGATGACGGTCCGGATGCACATCGGAGGCGACTGGATCACCGGTCGCGTGCTGACGTGCGACGCCCAGGCCATCGCGGTGCTGGAGACCAATGGCGATCTCTGCGTCATCCGCAAGGACACCATCGACTGCGTCCGGATGCCCGCGCAGGCCCACACCGAGCACGTCTCCAACCAGCCGGCCCGCGAGGCCGGGCCGGGGCCGGGCGTGCTCCAGAACGCCTCAACCGTTCACGCCTGAGCCGCTCCGGACACGGCGAGCGCCGCAGCCAGCGCGATGTCGACCATCTGACCAAAGGTCTGCTCGCGCTCACGTGACGTGGTCTCCTCGCCGGTGACGAGGTGGTCGCTCACGGTGCAGATCGTCAGCGCCTGGCGGCCGTAGGACGCCGCCAGCGTGTAGAGCGCACAGGCCTCCATCTCCACCGCGAGCACGCCGTGGTCGACCAGCGGCTTGGTCAGGTCCGGCCGCGGTGAGTAGAACGAGTCTCCGGAGAAGACCAGCCCGACGTGGGCCGTCACGTCCTCACGCGCGGTGGCGGCATCGTGGGCGGCGCGCAGCAGCCCGAAGTCGGCCACCGCGGCATAGTCGAGACCGTGGAACCGGAGCCGGTTCATCGAGGAGTCCGTGCACGCACCCGAGGCGATCACCACGTCCCGCACGGAGACCCTCTCGGTCAGGGCGCCGCACGAGCCGACCCGGACGACCCGGCGTACGTCGTACTCGTCGAACAGCTCGTTCACGTAGATCGACATCGACGGCTGGCCCATCCCCGAGCCCTGCACCGAGATCGTCTCCCCCTGCCAGGTGCCGGTGAAGCCGTACATGCCGCGGACCTCGCTGTAACAGGTCGCATCCTCGAGGAACGTCTCCGCGATCCACTTCGCCCGCAGTGGGTCCCCGGGGAGGAGCACCGTGGGTGCGATCTGGCCCGGCTCGGCGCCGATGTGGGTGCTCATGCGGCAAGAGCCTAGGACTAATCTCGCGGGCATGGACCCGCACACCCCGCTCGAACCGCTCGCGCTGCCGGCGCAGGCCGGGGCGTGGCTCGCGTGGGTGCACGGGCGGGGCGGGACCGGGCTGAGCGACGCGGGCAACGACGTGGCCGCGCTGAAGAGCATGTCCCCCGGCGACGGCTCGATCCTGCAGGTCTGGAACGACGTGCAGATGGCGCTCTCCGGCGTGTTCGCGGTGAGCTCGCTGTTCAGCGTCGTACATCCGGACGCGGCGGTGATGGAGGCTGCGGAGGGCTACGAGATCGAGGCCCGGCGGTTCCGGACCGACCTCTACCTCGACGCCGAGGTCTTCGCCCAGCTGTCCTCGCTGGAGGTCACGTCGCTCGGTGGCGGAGCCAGGCGGGTGCTCGAGGACGCCCTGCTCAGCTTCCGACGCTCGGGAGTCGATCGCGACGACGAGACCCGGGAGCGACTGCGAGACCTGAACCGGCGGGAGTCCGAGCTGTCCCAGGCCTTCTCGCGGGGGATCCGTGACGGCCGGCGTACGACCTGCGTGCCTGCGGACGCGCTGTCCGGACTTCCCGCCGACTACGTGGCCGAGCATCCGGCCGACGGCGACGGGCAGGTCGAGATCAGCACCGACTACCCCGACACCCTCCCGTTCCTGACCCATGCCCGCGATCCCGAGATGCGCCGGGTCGTCGCACGTTCGTTCCTCAACCTCGGCTGGCCGGACAACGAGCCGGTGCTCGCCGAGCTCCTGGAGGTGCGCGCGGAGAAGGCGCGCCTGTTGGGGTACGACGACTGGCCGAGCTACGACGCCGAGGTGAAGATGATCGGCCAGGGGTCGCGGATCCCTGAGTTCATCGACGAGATCACCGCCGCGTCCGCTTCGACCGGCCGGGCCGAGATCGAGCAGCTGCTCGCCTACGCGGCTGACGAGGGCGAGGACGTCATCGACTTCTCGAACTGGCGGCACCATCTGGAGGCGCTCAAGCGCGATCGCTACGGCGTCGACTCCCACGACGTCCGGCGCTACTTCGACGCCCGGAAGGTCCGCCAGGGTCTGCTCGACGTGACGGCTCGCCTCTTCGGTCTGGTCTACACGCCGGTGCACGCGCCCACCTGGCACGAGGAGGTCTCCTCCTACGACGTGGCGCTGGCGGAGAACCGGCAGCGGATCGGACGGATCCACCTCGACCTGCACCCACGGGCGCGCAAGTACAACCACGCCGCCCAGTTCACCCTGGTGCCCGGCGTCCTGGGGCGGCAGCTGCCGGAGGGAGTGCTGGTCTGCAACTTCTCCCGCGGCCTGATGGACCTCGACCACGTGGTGACGCTGTTCCACGAGTTCGGCCACCTGATGCACCACGTCCTCGCCGGACGCCACGAGTGGGTGCGGTTCTCCGGTGTGGCCACCGAGTGGGACTTCGTGGAGGCCCCGTCGCAGATGCTCGAGGAGTGGGCCTGGGACCCCGGGGTGCTGCGCGGCTTCGCGACCGACGCCGAGGGGACCCCGATCCCCGAGGACCTGGTGGTGCGGATGCGGGCCGCCGAGGAGTTCGGCAAGGCGTTCCTGGCACGCACCCAGATGGCGTACGCCGCGATCTCGTACTGGTTCCACCAGGAGCGGCCCGCCGACCTGACCGCCGGGCTGCAGGACCAGATGTCGCGCCACAGCCTGATCGCGCTGCTGCCCGACACCCACTTCCACGCGGGCTTCGGACACCTCGAGGGGTACACCTCGGCGTACTACACCTACATGTGGAGCCTGGTGATCGCGAAGGACATGTTCTCCGCCTTCGACCCCGATGACCTCTTCGACCCCGAGGTGGCGCGCCGCTACCGCGACACCGTGCTGGCTGCGGGCGGCTCCCGGGACGCCGCTGACCTGGTCGAGGACTTCCTCGGCCGGCCCTACGACAACCGGGCCTTCACCGCCTGGCTCGAGAAGGCCCCGGAGGAGGCACGTTGAACGACCAGCCGTCCAGAGTGCTGCCGCACGTCGCTCTGTCGCAGCACGCGCACGACCGGCACGGCCTGCACCGCACCGAGGGGCCGTGGCTCGACGAGCGGTGGGCCGACCCGGCGACGCGGGTGCTGGTGATCGCGGGTGCCCGCCTGCGACCGGTCGACGGCCGGATCACCTGGGTCACTCCGGGTGAGGCTCCTGACGGGCTGCGGGTGCTCCTCGGCGAACGGGACGGGGTGCAGCACTTCGCGGTCATCGTGGACCCGTCCGATGCCCCGGGCAACCGCGAGGAGTGGGTGGTCCTGCGCGCGATCGTGCAGTCCCTCGCCGACCAGGACCTCGCGGACGCGCCCCTGGTCCTGCACGCGATCGGTCTGGCCGAGTGGCACTGGTCGACGAGGCACTGTCCACGCTGCGGTGGGCGGCTCGAGTCGCAGCAGGCCGGGCACGTGCTCCACTGCGCCGACTGCGGCAAGGACCAGTTCCCCCGCTCGGATCCCGCCGTGATCATGGTGGTCACCGACGGCGAGCCGGGCACCGTGCATGAGCGTGCCCTGTTGGGGCGCAGCCCGGCCTGGCCCGAGGGCCGCTACTCCACGCTGGCCGGCTTCGTCGAGCCGGGGGAGACGATGGAGGACGCCGTGCGCCGCGAGGTGCAGGAGGAGACGGGTGTCGTCGTGGGCGAGGTCGCCTACTTCGGCAGCCAGCCGTGGCCGCTCCCGTCGAGCCTGATGGTCGGGTTCACCGCCCGTGCGACGCAGACCGCCATCGACGTCGACGGCTCCGAGATCGAGGCCGCGCAGTGGTTCACCCGCGAGGAGATGCGCACCGAGGCGGAGTCGGGTCGCCTGGTCCTGCCGGGAGGCGTCTCGATCTCCCGCTCCCTGATCGAGAGCTGGTACGGCGGAGCGCTTCCCGGGCGCTGGTGAAGGGTCCGGGAGGCGTCCTGCGGGGCCCACTCAGAGGGTGGCGAGCTTGCCCTTGACCTGCGCCATCGACGGGTTCGTGTGAGCGGTGCCGTCGGCGAAGACCAGGGTCGGCACGGTCTGGTTGCCGTTGTTGGCCGTCATCACGATCTCGACCGCTGAGGGGTCCTGCTCGATGTCGACGACGTCGTAGACGATGCCCTCCCGGTCCAGCTGGCTCTTCAGCCGGTGGCAGTACCCGCACCAGGGGGTGGTGTACATCGTGAATCTGGCCTTGGTTTCCACGGCTGTGGAGTCCTGGGTCACTGAGTGTCCTCTCTCGCGTCTACGCTCGTCACTGGCCCAACGCAGAATGGACGGAGAACATTTCCGATGCACGCCGAGGAGCTGCTGAGCGCGCTCGACCCGGAGCAGCGCGAGGTCGCACTGGCCCTCCGCGGTCCCGTCCGCGTGCTCGCGGGTGCCGGCACCGGGAAGACCCGGGCCATCACGCACCGGATCGCCTACGGCGTGGCCTCGGGCGTCTACAACCCGCTGGAAGTCCTGGCCGTGACGTTCACCACCCGGGCGGCGGGCGAGATGCGCACCCGGCTGCGTTCGATGGGTGCCTCCGCCGTGCAGGCCCGCACCTTCCACTCCGCCGCGCTGCGCCAGGTGCGCTACTTCTGGCCGAAGGTCTACGGCGGCCAGCCGCCCGAGCTGACGGCCTCCAAGATCCCGATCGTGGCCGGTGCCGCCCGCCGCAACCGCGTGGACGTCAAGCAGGCGACGCTGCGCGACGTGGCCAGCGAGATCGAGTGGGCCAAGGTGAGCAACGTCCGGCCCGACGACTACGAGCGGATCGCCCCGGGGCGGGGCCGGGAGGTCAGTGGACTCGACGCCGCCACGGTCGCGCGCGTCTTCGGCAGCTATGAGGAGCTCAAGCGGGACCAGGGGCGGATGGACATGGAGGACGTCCTGCTGATCGGTGCCGCACTGCTCAGCGAGGACGAGCGGGTCGCCGCGGAGGTGCGCCGTCAGTACAAGTGGTTCACCGTCGACGAGTTCCAGGACGTCAGCCCGATCCAGTCGGCGCTGCTGGATCTGTGGCTGGGCGGCCGCGACGAGATCTGCGTCGTCGGTGACCCGGCCCAGACGATCTACTCCTTCGCCGGTGCCAGGGCCACCTACCTGACCGAGTTCCCGGCGAAGTTCCCCGGCACCTCGAGCATCGAGCTGGTGCGCAACTACCGATCCACGCCGCAGGTCATCGACGCGGCCAACACGCTGCTGAAGGGATCCGCCACGACCAGCGTGCTGCTGCGCTCCCAGCGGGAGGCCGGGGCACCGGTCACCTGGCGCGAGGCCACCGACGAGGTCGCCGAGGCGGAGGCCGTGGCCGGCCAGGTCCAGGAGCTGCACCAGCGGGGGGTGCCGCTGCGGGAGATGGCCGTGCTGTTCCGGATCAACGCCCAGTCCGAGGCCTTCGAGGAGGCGTTGACCGCGCGCGGGCTGGCGTACGTCGTCCGCGGCGCCGCCCGGTTCTTCGAGCGCCAGGAGGTGCGCCAGGCCCTCGCCCTGATGCGCGGACAGCTGCGCGCTGCTCCGGACGACGGTCCCGGGTCTGGATCGGAGGGGTCAGCGCGCCCCGAGCAGGTGGTCGACCAGGTCCGGGCGGTGCTGAGCGGCATGGGCTGGTCGGCGGACGCGCCCTCCGTGCGCGGGCAGGCTCGCGACCGGTGGGAGTCCTTGCAGGCGCTGGTCTCACAGGCCACGACCCACGTGGCAGCCGAGACTTCCGCTGACCGTGAGCCCACCCTGGCCGGGCTGGTCGCCGAGCTCGACCGCCGGGCCCACGAGCAGCACGCTCCGGTCGCGGAAGGCGTCACGCTGGCCACCCTGCACGCGGCCAAGGGTCTGGAGTGGGATGCGGTCTTCCTGTGCGGCATCCAGGAAGGTTCGATGCCGATCACCTACGCGGACACTCCCGCGGCGGTCGAGGAGGAGCGCCGGCTGCTCTACGTCGGACTCACCCGGGCGCGCGAGCACCTGTGGGTCTCGTGGTCGCTCGCCCGCAACCCCGGCGGCCAGGCCCGGCGCCGACCCTCCCGGTTCCTGGCAGGGCTGCGCCCGGCGTCGGTCACCGACCGAGCCGATGCCGCGGGCCCCGCAGGCGGCGCGCGCCGCAGGGGCAAGAAGGCCGCGGTGTGCAAGCAGTGCCAGCAGCCACTCGCCAGCTCGCGCGAGCGCAACCGCGGCTACTGCCAGGACTGTCCGGTGCCCTACGACGAGGAGCTGTTCGAGCAGTTGCGGTCGTGGCGCAAGGAGCAGGCCGAGGCGCAGAGCGTCCCCGCGTTCGTGGTGTTCTCCGACGCGACCCTCGAGGCGCTCGCCGAGGTCAAGCCCACCGACCGTCGAGGCCTGCAGTCGATCAGCGGCATCGGTGCGACCAAGCTGGACCGCTACGCCGACGAGCTGCTGGCCCTGCTCCAGTGATCTAGCCCGCTGCGGTCGCCGTCAGCCGCGGTTTCCTGCCGTCCGTACCCGGTTCATGGCCCTTCCAGGAAAGCTCCGATAAATCATTTGCGCGGCCGTTCGGGACCGGCGTACCGTGCTGCTCACCCGTCCAGTGGGCCTTCAGGGCCCCGGCAGTCACGAAGGAGGTGCGACATGGAGCTGAACATCAACGCCAGTGCGGCCGCGCAGCGGTCTGCCTTCGTCGCGCCCACCCTCGGTGGCGCCCGGGGAGGGCTCTGCCCGCAGACCGGCTTCCGCCGCGTGGACGAGCACACCCAGGTCACCTACCCAGCCATCTTCGGGGCCGTCGGCGACGCCGGCATGGCCACGGGTCACCGCTCCTGGAGACAACTGATCACCTGAGCCCATCGCGCTCACACGTCAGCCTCCAGGCCGCGGACACCCGACACGGGATCCGCGGCCTTTGTGTTTCTCGAGCGGCTCTCAACGAACTTGAACCAGACAGACATCACGAGGAGGTGACACGGGAATGAGCATCAGCGCTGTCCACCAGGAGGGCATCGTCGAGGCGGACCTGCCGTGCCGAAGTGAGGATCCGGAGCTGTACTTCGCCGAGTCGCCCAGCGACGTCGAGCTGGCGAAGGCGATGTGCCAGGCGTGCCCGGTCCGGGCGGAGTGCCTGGCCGGTGCGCTCGAGCGGCGTGAGCCGTGGGGCGTCTGGGGTGGTGAGCTGTTCCTCTCCGGAGTGGTGATCCCCCGCAAGCGCCCCCGCGGCCGGCCCCGCAAGGACGCACCCACCGCAGCTCCGATCACATCCGCCGGCGCAGCCGAGTCGGCTGCGTGAACCCATGACCAGAATCAAGCCAAGAACGGAGTACGACGATGATGACCTTCACCTCCATCGACCTGGCGCGCGCCAACCACGACGCGCTCATGGTCGAGGCGGAGCGGAGCCGTCACACCAGCCGCGACGCTGCCGCACGTCGGCTGCGGCGCCGGGCGGTGCGTCTGTCCCACAAGGCCGAGCGGGTCTCCCGCAGGGCCGAGCGGGCAGCGAGCCGGGCGCGGCTCACCGTGGCCCGCGTGCAGTAGTCGCTGGCCCACGACCCTCGTCCGCTACCAGGACCTGAGCCCCGGGAACGCACCTCGTTCCCGGGGCTCAGGCATGTCCGAACCCGGGCAGGAGCCGGTGAAGCGGCCTATCGTGGAGGAGTGATCACCTGTTCGTTCTGCGGGGCGACCGCCGAGGGCGACGCCCCGCCGATGACCTGGACCTCCGCCGTGGAGCGCGGCAAGCAGCGCTGGTACTGCGACGACTGTTCGAGGACCCACCTGCGTGCGATGGAGAGCAAGCTCGACTCCGAGTGGTGGTGACGACCAGTTGGCCGTCGTACCTCTCAGCGACTGGGTCTGCGAGGCCGGGGAACGGGCAATTCCCCCAGGGTTGTAGGGCGATCCCTGACGCTGACGGGTGTTGCAACGGCCGACAACGTCCGGTTTCCCCGGCCGGCCGGGGAAACCTGCACCCCGCCCCCCTCAGTCGGCGAACCCGGGCAGGGACTCCTCCAGCACCCTCCGGAACGGCACCCGTGCCTCGAGCTGGCTGAGCACGCCGACCCCTCCCGCGAAGGTCCGGTGGATCAGCATGTACGCCGGCGGAAGGTTCAGTCTCAGCATCACCGGGTAGGCCTCGCCCCGAGGATCGTTGATGCGGCGGAACTGCGCCTGCATCCAGGACCGCGAGAAGTGGAACTCCTCCACGCTGGCCGGCTCGATGAAGGGGCCGAGGTAGGCGCGCAGCTGGTCGGCGTCGATGCTGATCCGCTCACGGATGAAGCCCTCGTCGCGCAACGCGGTCACGAGCTGCTCGTAGTCCTCCATCGTCGCGATCCGGATCAGCGCACCGAGCGATCGCGGAAGCTCGCGCTCGGGCAGCCTGGCCACGGCCCCGAAGTCGAGCACGCCGAGTCGTCCCGGGCTGCCGTCGTCCCGGGGGAGCAGCCGGAAGTTGCCGGGGTGCGGGTCGGCGTGGAGCATGCCCGTGCGGCCGGGGGCCTCGAAGATGAACCGCAGGAAGTGGTAGCCGTAGTGGTCTCGCTCCGCCTGCGTGCCGGCGCGGATGGTGTGGGCGAGGGAGTCGGCGCTCTCCATCCACTCGGTGACCAGGACCGTCCCGGCCGAGGCGACCACGTCGGGCACCACGATGTGCGGGTCGTCGCGGAACTCGAGCGCGAACGCCCGCTGGGCCTCGGCCTCGAGCTGGTAGTCGAGCTCCTCCACTGCCCGCGCCTGCAGCTCGGTGATCAGCGGCTTCAGGTCCAGGCCCGGCACGAGCGGTCCGAGGCCGCGGGCGACCCGGGCCAGCTGGCGCAGGTCCGAGGTGAGGGCCTCGGCAGCCCCGGGGTACTGCACCTTGACCGCCACCTCGCGGCCGTCCGCCCAGCGCCCACGGTGCACCTGGCCGATGGACGCCGCGGCTGCCGGGATCGGGTCCAGCTCGACGAGATGGTCCTTCCAGTCCGCTCCCAGCTCGCGCGCCAGGATCTCGCGCACCGTGATCGTCGGCATCGGCGGAGCGGAGTCCTGAAGTCGGGTCAGGTTCTCGCGGTACGGCGCGGCGAGCTCGTCGGGCAGCGCCGCCTCGAAGATCGACATCGCCTGGCCGAACTTCATCGCACCGCCCTTGAGCTCGCCCAGGGTGCGGAACAGCTGCTCGGCGGTGCGCTGCTGGACGTCGCTGAGCACCGACTCGGCAGAGGCGCCCCCGATCCGCCTGCCCAGTCCCAGTGCGGTGCGGCCGGCGTACCCCAGCGGCAGCGCAGCGAGCCGGGCGGTGCGTGCGGCGGCCTTGCGGGGAAGCTCGCTCACACGAGGCCCCGGCACCAGGTGCGAGTCATGCCTCCATGGTGCCTGACGGCCGGGCACCTCCGGTCCACATCACCCATCTGAGAGGCCCCCCGGACTCAGCGCAGCACCACGCTGAAGCTGACTCCACGGCTCGACGCGGAGTTCGAGGTGGCGGTCAGCCCCCCGGTGCTCCCAGCGACGTCGCTGTCGCTGTCGGCGACGACCCCGGACATGTGCCCCGATCCTGAGTGGGACAGCGTGTTGCGCACGGTCTGGGAGGCGGGGGCAGTCCACCCGCTGGTGGCTGAGGACTCGTCGGCCCAGTAGGTCACCAGCCATCTGCTCCCTTCGGGGGCGGTCACCACCGGTGAGATGTGTGAGGTGCCGCCCGAGTCCTGCCCGGAGGCCGACGCGGCCACGGGGGACGCCGGGTCGGTGCCGCGGTAGGCCGCGATCGAGATCTGCGACTTGGCGTAGCTGGAGGAGACGACCCGCACGGTCGCACCCGCTCCCGCGTCGGCGGCGGTGGCCACCTTGGAGTAGGCGCGGCCTGCCGTGCCTCCGCCGTTGGTGCTGCCGATCTCGGTCCACCCCGCCGGGCCGGTGTACGTCGGATTCGTGGTGTTGGCGGCGAAGAACAGCACCAGGGCGTCGCCGGCCTCGACCGGACCGGGGATCGCGACCACGTGCTGCTGCCGGTTGCCGACCGTGCTCGCTGCGCCGACGAACGCGACCGGACTCGCCACGTCGGAGGGGTTGATGTTCTGCTCGGCCTCGTCGGAGGCGTCGTCGTCGTCGGTGACGGTGAGGGTCACCGTGCGTGCGCCGGAGGTGGCGTAGGTGTGGGTGGCGTTGGCGCCCGAGACCTCGTCGGTCTCTCCGTCGCCGAAGTCCCAGAGGTAGGTCTCGACCGTGCCGTCGGGGTCCTCGGAATCGAGGCCGTTGAACGTGCACTCCAGCAGGTCACAGTCCACCGTGAAGGAGGCGACCGGCGGCTGGTTGACCGGCTCGGCCGGGTTGATCTGCACGGTGTCCGTGTCGGACGCCTCCTCGTCGTCGGTGACGGTCAGGGTCACGGTGCGGGGGCCGGCGCTCGGGTAGGTGTGGGTGGTGATCTCACCGGTGCCGGTCTGGTTCGGGTCACCGAAGTCCCACTCCCAGGTGTCGATGGCACCACCCGGGTCCGCGGAGTCGGTGCCGTCGAAGGTGCAGGTGAGGCCGGTGCAGGTCACGGTCGCATCGGCGGTGGGCGCCTGGTTGGTCGGAGGCGGTGCGGTGCCGCCACCGGTGAGGACGACGCTGAAGCTGACTCCGCTGCTGGAGGGGGAGTTGGCCTGGGCGGTGAGGCCACCGGTGTTTCCGGTGACGTTGCTGTTGCTGTCGGTGACCAGCCCGGACATGTGTCCTGATCCTGAGTGGGACAAGGTGTTGCGCACGGTCTGGGAGGCGGGGGCGGTCCATCCGCTGGTGGCTGAGGACTCGTCGGCCCAGTAGGTGACCAGCCAGTTGTTCCCGGCGGGCGCGGTGACCGTGGGTGAGGTGTGCGCGCCGTTGCTTGCGTCGCGTCCCGAGGCCGATGCGGCCACCGGGTCGGTGGCGTCGGTGCCGCGGTAGGCCGTGATCGAGATCTGCGACTTGGCGTAGCTGGAGGAGACGACCCTGACCGTGGCGCCCGCGGCTGCGTCGGCTGCGGTGGCCACCTTGGAGTAGGCGAGTCCGGTGGTGCCGCTGCCGCTTGCATCGCCGATCTCGGTCCACCCGGCCGGGCCGGTGTACGTCGGATTCGTGGTGTTGGCGGCGAAGAACAGCACCAGGGCGTCGCCGGCCTCGACCGGACCGGGGATCGCGACCACGTGCTGCTGCCGGTTGCCGACCGTGCTCGCTGCGCCGATGAACTGGAGCGGGCTGGCCACGTCGGAGGGGTTGATGTTCTGCTCGGCCTCGTCGGAGGCGTCGTCGTCGTCGGTGACGGTGAGGGTCACCGTGCGTGCGCCGGAGGTGGCGTAGGTGTGGGTGGCGTTGGCGCCCGAGACCTCGTCGGTCTCTCCGTCGCCGAAGTCCCAGACGTAGGTCTCGACCGTGCCGTCGGGGTCCTCGGAATCGAGGCCGTTGAACGTGCACTCCAGCAGGTCACAGTCCACCGTGAAGGAGGCGACCGGTGGCTGGTTGACCGGCTCGGCCGGGTTGATCTGCACGGTGTCCGTGTCGGACGCCTCCTCGTCGTCGGTGACGGTCAGGGTCACGGTGCGGGGGCCGGCGCTCGGGTAGGTGTGGGTGGTGGTCTCACCGGTGCCGGTCTGGTTCGGGTCACCGAAGTTCCAGGCCCAGGTCTGGATCTGACCGTCGGGGTCCGCGGAGTCGGTGCCGTCGAAGGTGCAGGTCAGGCCGGTGCAGGTCACCTCCGCGTCAGCGGTGGGGGGCTGGTTGACGGGGGGTGTGGCCACGCCCCCGAACGCGAACAGCGCACGGGAGTTCCAGCCGGACCCGGCCGTCAGCACCTGCTGGGACGTGCCGGCCACGGGGCCGCGCCCGGCCCAGTCGGCCCGGAACAGCTGGCCGCTGGTGTTGGAGTAGTACAGCTTGTCGTTCGCGACGAACGCTCCACGCATGGTGGTGTAGTTGATCCCGCTCACTGCCGCGACCGTGAACCGCTGCTGGCCGACGATGTCGCTCTCCGGCTCGAAGGCGCGCCGGAACATGGTGGTCTGCCCGGACCGGGTGAAGAACATCTCGCCGTTGTAGAAGAAGAGGCTGGTCAGGGAGGGCACGTCGGTGTTGTGCCAGTCGGTCTGCACGACCAGCAGGTCCGCGGTGTTCACCGGTGATGGGGGGCCGTAGGCGTTCCCGTCGAAGGTCCGCTTGGTCACCTGCCCGTTGCTGGTGGCGGTGTAGAGCACGCCGTTGGACATGAACGCCCCGACGACGGTGCCCCAGGACGGCACGTTGGTGGCGGGGTTGGTCACGACCGGCAGCGGCGGCGTGGCAGTGGTGCCGTTGAAGTCCCGTCGGTTCAGCGTGGAGCCGGTGGTGCTCACGTTGTAGATCGTCGCCGGCAGCGTCGGGTTGCTCATCACGGGCAGCGTCTTGCCGCCCGCGAGCGGCATCAGGGCGATGTTGCTGTGGTACTCGTAGGCGCCGATGCGGTCGGTGTCGGAGCCGACCCACAGCCCCTGACTGGTCGCGAGCATGTCCTGGACCCCGACTCCTCGGGTCCGTGTCGGGTTCCACGACCAGGCCATCCCGTTGACGGCGTTGAGCGCCGCGATGCCGGGTCGCGAGACCGCGCCCTGGGCGGCCCGGTTCGAGCCGATGGGGTTGTTCTGCCAGCTCTGGTGGCCGCCTGCGTAGACCACGTTGTCGGTGACCTCGACGGTCCAGGTGGAGTCGCCGCCGGTGTAGGCGGTCCAGGTGGCCACCGACGATGAGGAGGTGCTGGCGCTCTCGAACCTGGCCACCACGTCGCAGCCGTTGCCGCCGTAGGCACTGCTCATGCCGCCCCAGGCAGCGGTGGTGGAGACGACGAAGAACTGGCCGTTGGGCGAGTACTCGACGTCGGTCATGATCGTCTCGAAGTTGCGTGAGCACGACGACGTGAACAGCGTCGTGTACCACGGGGACATCGCGTAGGTGGAGGTGCCGCTGAGGTCGAACTGGACGATCTGCGAGCGCGACGTACCGTTGACGCTGGTGAAGTTGCCCACCGCGATCAGGCGGTTGTTGGCCGGGTTGCTGGAGATCTGCAGGACGTTGGTGCGGTCGCCGGTGTAGACGGTGGGGTCGCGGTGCGTGCCCGCGAACACGCCGGTGAAGTAGCTGTCCCTCGTGCCGTAGGTGGCGTCGAGGGTGCCGAGCGCCTTCTGTGCCGTTCCGCCGATGTGGGTGAACTTGCCGGCCACCCACAGCCGGTTGTCGATGACCTCCAGGTCGCGGATGTCGCCGTTGAACGTCGATGGACGGAAGGTCGGGTCGCGGGTCCCGTCGGCGACATGGGCCTTGAACAGCCGGCTCGGGATCGAGGTGCCGAAGGCGGAGCCGAACCGGCCACCGACGTAGACCGACTCACCGTCCAGCGCGGCCTGGACCTTGTAGACCGTGCTGTTGGGGTTGGGGACGAACGTGTTGCTGATGACCCCGGTCGTGGCGTTGAACGCGACCAGGTTGCGGCGCGTCAGGACTGTGCTGCTGGTGGCGCTCCTGACCTGGGAGAAGCTGCCACCCACGACCACGGTGTCGCCGACCTGGACGATGGAGTAGACGGTGCCGTCGAGGATGTGCGGCGTGAAGTTCGCCGGGTCGTCACTGACGATCTGCCCGGTCTGCGGATGCGAGTTGCCGACGGACGCTGCCGTGCCTGGCGGGGCCGGCACCAGGGCCAGCAGGACGCTGACGAAAGTGAGACACACCAGCGCGGAGACCTTGCGCACCGCTACCCCCAGGAGACACACATGAACGATCGACGAAGCACAACAGAAATCGGGCCGCCCGAGGCGTTCTGTGATTATCGGTAGCGAGCGGTGTCAACACCTAGCAAAATCCCGCTCGGCGGGCGCTATTGGGAGGATTCGCCAAGGTGGTCTAGGCAGCGACTCGCCCGAAAACCGGATGTGTCGGACAGTTGTGTCCGTCCCCGAACCGCCCGGGTATCTCAGACGGGTCGGGCCGGGCTCACCCGGGGGCGGCCTCGTCCGGCCAGCAGCATCCGCACCGCGGATGTCGCAGCCAGCCGCGCGCGTGCGGCTGGGTCGGGGCGGTGCCCAGCTGGACGGTGCGCGACCAGGTCGACGGCTCCCTCCCGGTGAGGTGCGCGACCACGTCGCGCACCGCCCAGGCCACGGCGACCGAGGTGAGCGCCGGATCCAGATCGGGCAGCCCGTCGGGTCGCGACCGGGCGGTCGCACGGACATAGCGGGTCGTCACCGCGACGTGGTCGGGATCAGCCACGCTGAGGTGCGCGTCGACGCAGCGCAGGCAGGCGGTGACGCCGGGTGCCACGAACGGACCGATCACCGCACCCCCGTCCACCAGGCGTACGACGAGATGGGCGGTCCTGCGGCGGATCAGGGGGTCGAGCCGCTCCCGGTCCAGCTCGCCGGCGCTCAGGACGAGGACCACCTGGGCACGGTCGATGAAGGGGGTCACGGCAGCGCCGGAGGCCCCGAGCAGCTCCTCGAGGTCGGGTAACCCGGGGACCTCGAGCCGACCGATGACGCCCACGAGCGATGCGGCCGGGCGTTGCGGCGGGTCCCACACCACACAGCCATGGCCCTCGAGACGCTCGAGGACCGAGGAGTGGTCAGGGTCCACCGGTAGCGGACTGCCGGTGAGTAGTGCGGCGAGCGTCAGCTCCACGTGCTCGGTGCGGGGGAGGAGCACCCGGCGCCCGGCGTACAGCCCGATCTGGAGGTGGTCGCGGCCCCGCCTGACCACCCGCAGACCGGGAGCGAGACGGGCACGCGGCTCGAGGAGCTCCATGGCGCGACGCTAGGCCCGGTGAGCGCCACCGGCGAAACCGCAATCCACAGCCCGGGCTCCCCGGGGACGACGACGGCGGGACCCCTCCGAGGAGGAGTCCCGCCGTGCGTCGTCGTGATGCCGGGACCGTGGTGAGCGGCCCGACCGAGCTCTGTGGGTCAGGCCTTGCCGAGGATGCGGTTCAGGTTCGTGCCGCAGACGGGGCAGACACCCTTGGCCATCCGGGTGCCCTTGTCGTTGACCTTGACCTCACCCGAGGCCTCGCGCTTGGCCTTGCACTTCACGCAGTAGAACTCGCCGCTCCAGGTTTCCGCCATGACGGCCTCCTCATCGTTGATCTGGTCGTCCCGCGGGAGCGTTGGGGGAAACCCGCCGGGGTTCGTGATCGAACCTCGTTCGACCCTAGACCACGCTCAGGCTCAATGCCCGCAGGGGAGGGCTCGGGCGGTACGCGTGTCCTGCAGCGGTAATCTGCGCCCATGTCGGCTGACCCGGACCCGGAGCGTCCCTTCGAGCACCTGCGGCTGGAACGTCCGGCCGCAGGCGTCGCGAGACTCGTCCTGGACAACCCGGCGCAGCGCAACGCCATGTCGGACCCGATGACCACCTCCTGGGTGGCCGCGGTGGACGAGCTGGCCGGCGACCCGTCCGTTCGCGTCGTCGTGGTCACCGGCGAAGGGAAGGCGTTCTGCTCGGGGGGCGACACCGGGTGGATCGCCAGCGAACCCGATGCCGGGGTCGACCACCTGCGCACCCGGATGATGGCGTTCTACCGGGCCTGGCTCTCGATCAGGAGGCTGGAGGTGCCCACCATCGCCGCCGTGAACGGGCCGGCGATCGGAGCGGGGCTGTGCCTGGCGCTCGCGTGCGACATCCGTTACGCGGCCGACGGGGCCAGGCTGGGTGCGCCGTTCGTCAGGTTGGGGATGAATCCGGGGATGGCCGCGACCTATCTGTTGCCGAACGTGGTCGGGGAGGCCAACGCCCGCGAGCTGTTGCTGACCGGACGCACCGTGGAGGCGGAGGAGGCGCGCGAGCTGGGGCTGGTCTCGCGGGTGTTCCCCGCCGAGGAGTTCGCCGACCGCGTCGAGGAGATCGCGGTCGGGATCGCTGCCACCGCGCCGATCGCGAGCCGCTACACCAAGGTGGCCCTGCGCGACGGCGGCCACCAGGACCTGGAGTCGTGCGTGCAGTGGGAGGCGCTGGCGCAGCCGATCACGCTCGCCACCGCCGACCTGCAGGAGGGCATCGCTGCCGCCCGCGAGAAGCGGACCGCCCGGTTCCGCGGCGTGTAGCAGCCGGGCCTAGTCGAGTGACGGGTGCGGGTGACCGTTGGTCGCCGTCTCGTCCAGGATCACCGCCAGCCGGGGGACCAGGCTGCTCACCAGGTCGGACTTCTCCAGGTAGCCGTGGGCGCCGGCGTTGAGGGCGCCCTGCCCGGCCGTGGCGAACGGATAGCCGGAGAGCATCACGACCACCGCCTCCGGCACCGCCTGGCGAATGAGCGGGAGTGCCTGCATGCCGTCCATGACCGGCATCGCGATGTCGAGAAGCACCAGGTCGGGCTGAGTGTCCCTGGCGACGTCGACGGCCTGTCGTCCCTCCGCGGCCGTGGCCACCACCCGCCAGCCGGGAGATCGGTCGATCACCATGCTGATCAGGTCACGCAGGTCCTGGGAGTCGTCGACCACCATCACGTTGAGATCCTCGGTCACGGCGCCTCCGGCGCGGCCTGCGCCGGTGCATCGCGCACGGCTGTGCCCGGCTGCACCTGGTGGTCGACGGCGAGCTCGCCGATCCAGCGCCGCGCCTGGGCGGAGGTGCCCGCGATCGCCCTGCGAGCCTCGCCGTAGCGTTCCAGGTCGAGCGCCATCTCTGCGGTCACCAACCCCTGCACGATGGTGTCGTTGACCTCGCGCGCCACCCGTTGCCGCTCGGCCTGAGCGGCCTCCTCGGCCTGCTGGCGCTCGACCTGCTTCTGCATCGTGAGGTCGGTGAACACCAGGCACCGCACCACGACACCCTCGAGGTCGAGTGCCGTGGCGGCGACCAGGACCGGGACGTGACTGCCGTCCGTGGTGGCGATGGTGAGCTCGGTCCGCCTCGTCTCGGCGTCCTGCGTCGTGAGCAGCCGGGCCAGTGCCGGCTGCTGCTCCGGACCCACGTAGTCGGTGATGTCGCGGCCGATCATGGTGTCCCGCTCGATGCCGATGAACTGTGCCAGGCGGGGGTTGGCGAAGAGCACGATCCCGCGCTCGGAGACCGTCGCGGCGCCTTCGCCCATCCGTTCCACGATCACGCGGTAGGGACGGTCAGCGTTGGTGAGGGTGTAGACCTGCTCGCCCTCGGGGGGGCCCAGCACGACTGCGTCGACTCCACCGCTCCTGATCGCGGTGAGCGCCTCCTGGAGGTAGGCGATCTGGGCGAAGAGGTCCGCGTGCTCGGGCTCCGGTGAGCCCGACCGCTCCGCCGGCTCGTGCTGTTCAGATGGCTTCATCTGGTCCCTCCGCTGGCCGGCGGGGACCCCGGCTCGGGCGGCCAGTCGGCGATCCGCGGACCGAGGTCGAGCGCGGAGCGGACGCGCTCCAGGTCGGTGAGGTTGCCCACGAGGTGGCGCAGCGGGCCCGGGGTGAACTTGACCAGGGTCGGCAGGGCCAGGATGTGGTCGCGCTTGACCAGCGCAGGATGGTCTGCCGCGTTGACCACCGTCAGGTCGGCGAGGCCGGCAAGGTCCTCGTCGCAGATCCGCCGGATGGCCACGATGGCCTCGGCCGAGCGTGGAGAGGCCCCGCTGACGTAGAGGGTCAGCGCCCACCTCGGCTCGGAGACCGCGGTCATCAGGGTTGTTCTCCCACGGGTCGCACCTGCAGCCCGACCAGGACCCGCTCGGTGTCGGAGAGGTCACCGATGATCTTCCGGATCGGCTCGGGGAGCTTGCGGACGAGCGTGGGCACCGCGACGATCTCGTCCCCACGGGCCAGCGCGGGGTTGACCAGGAGGTCGATGACCTCGACCCGGTAGCGCCCGTGCAGGTGCTCGTCGCAGACCTTGCGCAGGTTCTCCAGTGCCCGGACGGAGCGCGGGGACTGACCGGCCACGTAGAGCCTCAGGTCGTACATCTCCGGGGCGCCGTCGGTCCCCGAGGCCTCCTCGGAGGCGTGCTCGTCAGTGGTCATGTGTCGGCCGGACCGGCGAGACGTCGGGTCGGTCCCCCGACCGCGCGCGGCCCTGCGAGGCGCGTACGGCGACGCCGGAGGCCCGGCCTTCGGCCTCGGAGGCGACGAACCGCTCGAACTCGGCGGTCTCGGCGGTCAGCTGTGCCTGCAGTGCCGCGATCTGGGCGTCGTACGCCGCGGACCGCTGCACCAGCTCCTGGCGCCGGCGCTCGGTCTCGTCGGCCCGGGTCGCCTGCGCGAGCCGCTCCCAGGAGACCTGCTCCACGCGCTCGGAGCCGGTGAGCACGCCGGTGGGCCCGACGTACACGTCGAGCAGGTCGGCGCCCTCGTCGTTGAGCACGAACTCCCGCACCTGGTTGGAGTGTGCCGAGCCGCGGCTCTTGATCACGAACAGCAGCCGGTTGCGCTCGCCGTTGCTCTCGTGGTTGCGCAGCAGCAGCCAGGTGTCGACCAGCGAGGACACGTCGACCTCGCTCGACTCCTGGCTCTCGCCATGGGTCAGGGTCGTCATCACGGTGGTGATCCCGCGGCCCTTGAGGAGGTCGAGGTCGCGGGAGATGGCCGAGGTGGTCTCGCTGCGGGCACCGGCGTGGGTCAGGCTCGCCACGGCGTCGAGGACCACCAGCTGCGGCCCCGACTCGTCGAGGAGGCGGTGCAGCATCGCGAGGTGCTCCTCGAACCCGAAGGCCGTCGGGCGAACCGCCTCGACCTGAAGCAGGCCCGCGTCCATCCAGTGCTGCAGATCGAGCCCGATGGAACGCATGTTGCGCACCAGCTGGTGCGGCGACTCCTCGAAGGAGAAGAACAGCGCCCGCTCGCCGCGCGCGCACGCGGCATCGACCATGATCGCGCCGAGGCTGGTCTTGCCGGTGCCGGCGGTGCCGCTGATCATCACCGAGGACCCGCGGTAGACCCCGCCCGCGAGCATCTCGTCCAACCGGTCGACGCCTGTGGAGACCCGCTCGGTCGAGGCGGTGTAGGTCAGGCCGACCGAGGTGATCGGCACCACCACCAGGCCCTTCTCGGTGATCAGGAAGGGGTACTCGTTGGTGCCGTGCAGCGACCCGCGGTACTTCACCACGCGCAGCCGGCGGGTGGAGATCTCGTCGTGGACGCGGTGGTCGAGGGTGACCACGCAGTCCGAGACGTACTCCTCGATGCCGAACCGGGTCAGGTCGCCCTGCCTGCCCCGCTCGCCGGTGATGACCACGGTCAGCCCGCGGTCCTTGAGCCACCGGAACAGCCGGCCGAGCTCGCCGCGGATGATCGCCTCGTTGGGCAGTGCGCTGAACAGCAGCTCGATCGTGTCGAGCACCACCCGCTTGGCGCCCACCGACTCGACCGCGCTCGCCAGCCGGATGAACAGACCGTCGAGGTCGAAGGCGCCGGTCTCCACGATCTCCGAGGGGTCGAGCCGGAACGCGTCGATGGCGAGCAGGCCGTCCCGCTCGAGCTGGTCGAGGTCGAAGCCCAGGGAGGCGACGTTGACGGCGAGGTCGCTCTGGGCCTCCTCGAACGCGAGGAGCACACCCGGCTCGCCGTAGTCCCGCGCTCCGCGGACGAGGAACTCGATCCCGAACAGGGTCTTGCCCGCCCCCGCGGCTCCGGTCACCAGGGTCGGGCGGCCGCGCGGCAGGCCGCCGCCGGTGATCTCGTCGAAGCCGGTGATGCCCGTGGGCACCTTCTCCGGCCCCGTGGGCATCCGCGGCGTACCCGTCACCGGGCCGCTCGTTGCCGTCCCGTGGTCCAAGTTCACCCCCGCAGTCTGCTACCGACATCCGGCTTTTAGGGGGTCTTCGAGCAGATGCGCCGCGGGGAACCCGACAAATGACATCAAGAGGGGCCCCCGGTGATGCACTCCTGCGTTTGCCTTCCCCTTGCGAACGCCTGAGCGCCTCGCCGAGGGCCCTTGTGGGCGGTAACGGTAGTGAGCCAGCCCACCGCGGGTCAACGGTGGTGCACCCCGCGCGGAACCACGGTTACGCACCGCCTGTGGATAACCCTGTGGACGACGTTGTGGACGACCGGCCCTGTGCTGTGGATCACAGTGGGCCAGCCAGAATGGGTGCCGTGAGCCGAACCGACGATCCGACCCCAGCCGGAGAGGCAGCCGGAGAGGCAGCCGGAGAGCAGCCGGAGAGGCAGCCGGTGCCTACTCCGGCGGCCCGGTCGCGGCGCTGCGCAGGATCGCCTTCCTGCTCGAGCGCAGCCGCGCCGAGACCTACAAGGTCAAGGCCTTCCGGGCCGCGGCCGACACGATCCTGCCGCTGGGTGAGGAGGTGGCCGACCGGGTCCGCACGGGGACCCTGCGCGACCTGCCGGGCATCGGGGCCTCCACCGCGGAGGTGATCGAGGCGGCCGTCGAGGGGCGTACGCCGGCCCGGCTGGCGAAGCTCGAGCGGGAGACCGCCGGTCCGCTGGTCGAGGGCGGCGAGGCGATCCGCGCCAGTCTGCGCGGCGACCTGCACTCCCACAGCGACTGGTCCGACGGGGGGTCACCGATCGAGGAGATGGCCTTCACGGCGATGGAGCTCGGCCACGAGTACCTCGTGCTGACCGACCACTCGCCCCGGTTGACGATCGCCAACGGACTCTCGGCGGCTCGCCTGACCCGGCAGCTCGAGGTCGTCGACGCTGTCAACGAGCACCTCGTCGCCGGGCGCGGCGACGACGCCAGCGGCTTCCGGCTGCTCAAGGGCATCGAGGTGGACATCCTCGACGACGGGTCGCTGGACCAGACCGAGGAGATGCTCGGCCGGCTCGACGTCCGGGTCGCGTCGGTGCACTCCAAGCTGGCCATGGACGCGGCCGCGATGACCCGGCGGATGGTCGCGGCCGTGCACCACCCGCTCGCCAACGTCCTGGGGCACTGCACCGGACGGCTCGTCACGGGCAACCGGGGGATGCGCGCGCAGTCGGAGTTCGATGCCGACGCCGTCTTCGAGGCGTGCCGGGAGACCGGCACCGCGGTCGAGATCAACTCCCGTCCCGAGCGGCGGGACCCGCCGACCAGGCTGCTCAGGCGCGCCATCGACCTCGGGTGCCTGTTCTCGATCGACAGCGATGCGCACGCACCCGGACAGCTCGACTTCTTGTCCTACGGTGCGGCCCGGGCCGAGGAGCTCGGCCTCGACCCCGACCGGATCGTCAACACCTGGCCGCTGGACCGGCTGCTGGAGTGGGCTCGGCCCCGGTAGCGCCGGCGCGCGTTGTCGGTGCCGCGGGCTACTTTTCCTCCATGGGCAATCTCGTGGACGCGACGGTGGGGGGCTCGCCGGTGGAGGTGCGCCGCTCGCGACGGCGCAAGCGCACGGTCTCGGCCTACCGCCGCGACGGCAAGGTCATCGTGATGATCCCCGACCGGTTCACCCGCGCGGAGGAGGCCGAGTGGGTCAGCACCATGCTCGACCGGCTCGACCGGTCGGAGAAGCGACGGCGGCGCACCGACGACCAGCTGGTCCGTCGTGCCAGGGAGCTGTGCCGGGACTACCTGCACGACAAGGTCGAGCCCACCTCGGTGCGCTGGGTCGACAACATGACCACCCGGTGGGGGTCGTGCACCACGACCAGCGGTGAGATCCGTCTCTCCGACCGGCTCCAGCCGATGCCCGCGTGGGTGGTCGACTACGTGCTGCTCCACGAGCTCGCCCACCTGATCGAGCCGAGCCACAACACCCGCTTCTGGCACTGGGTGGACCGCTACCCCAGGGCGGAGCGCGCCAAGGGCTACCTCGAGGGTGTCGCCCACGCGGTGGCGCTCGACCTCGAGCCGTGCCAGGAGCCGAGCCCCGCGGATGCCCGGGAGCCGGACTGACCCCTCCTCGGGCAGCGCCGGGCGGCACGCCGCGGTCACCTGGTCAGGGCCAGCCCGATCATCTCCACCATGTCGGGCTCGTCGGTGGGCAGGGCGTCGACCGGCCACCAGCGCACCTCCAGGGACTCCGCGCTGACCACCGGCTCGACGTCGGTCGCGTGCAGTGCCAGGAACCGAACATCGAGATGGTCCACCGGCCCGCGCGGGTCGCAGAACAGCACCTGGTGCCGGGAGAGGTGCAGCGGCTCCGCCTCGACCATGAGGCCCTCGAGGCCGGACTCCTCGGTCGCCTCCCGGAGGGCGGCTCCGGCCAGGGTCGGGTCGGCCGGCTCGAGGTGGCCGCCGAAGTGGAACCAGCGCCGGGCCTTGCGGTGCAGGTTCAGCAGCACCTGCCGCCGGTCGTGGCTGAGCACCAGCGCACCGGCGGTGAGGTGCGCCGGGAAGCAGCCACGCTCGTGCCCGTGGTCGTGCGCGCCCAGGTGTGCGACGTACGACGCGCGGAGGTGGTCCTGCTCGGGGGTCGGCGCCTGCCAGTGGGTGAGTACGTCGAGCGCGTCGGCGTGCAGGCTCACTCCGTGCCGGACTCCTTGTCGAGCAGCTGGCCGATCGCCTTGTCGAAGTCCTCGTCGCTGAGCTCGTCGACCTCGGGCAGGTCCTCCCGGAACCCGAGCGGGTCGTCGAGATCGGCCGGGGTCGGCAGCAGGTCCGGGTGCGCCCAGACGGCGTCGCGCGCCTCCTTGCCCTGGCGCGAGCGCAGCGAGCCCCACAGGGTCGAGGCGTCGCGCAGCCTGCGGGGGCGCAGCTCCAGCCCGACGAGGGCGGCGAAGGTCTCCTCGGCGGGTCCGCCCGCGGCGCGGCGGCGGCGGATGGCCTCCTGCATCTTGCCGGCGGCGGGCATCCGCTCGGCGGTGGCCTGACCCACCACCTCGTCGACCCAGCCCTCGACGAGCGCGAGGGTCGTCTCCAGGCGGGACAGCGCGGCGGTCTGCTCGGGCGTCTGCTGCGGCTCGAACAGGCCGCCCTGCAGGGCCTCCTGGATCCCCTCGAGGTTGCTCGGGTCGAGCTGGCCCATGGCCTGCTCGATGCCGGACATGTCGATGGTCACCCCGCGGCCGAAGTCCTCCACCGAGGAGATCAGGTGCTGGCGCAGCCACGGGACGTGCGCGAAGAGTCGCTGGTGGGCCGCCTCGCGGAGCGAGAGGTAGAGCATGACGTCGTCGGCCGAGACGTCGAGACCCTTGGCGAACTCCTTGATGTTGTGCGGCACCAGCGCGGCCTTGCCCGAGGGTCCCAGGGGCAGGCCCACGTCGCTGGCGGTGAGCACCTCGCCGGCCAGGCCGCCGAGCGCGGCGCCGACCTGGCTGCCGAACATCGCGCCACCGGCCTTCCCGAGCATCCCGATGAGCGGCCCGGCCATGGCGCGGGCCTCCTCGGGCATGGCCTTGCCCATCGCGGCGACGACGTGCTCGGCGACGGGCTCGACGAGCACGTGCCACACCTCGGTGGTCTGCTCGATCCAGTCGGCCCGGCTCCAGGCCGCGGTGGTGGTCACGCCGGAGGGGAGCACGGTCGCGTCGTCGAGCCAGTGGTCGGCGAGCCGCATCGCGTCGGCCACGCGGGTCTGGTCGTTGCGGTCGGGGCTCGGGTCGGGCGTCTGGGCGGAGGTACGCCGGGCGATGTCGGTCGCCAGGGCCCAGTTCACCGGACCGTCGTACGGCGCCATCATGGCCTGCATCTGGCCCATCAGCCCGGAGAGGTCGGGCATCGCGGCACCGCCCTGCCCACCGGGGCCGCCGGTTCCGCCGAGCGCGTTGAAGATCTGCTCGAAGGGGGTCCCCTTGAAGGGGTTGTTGTCGTCCGGTCGGTCGTCCATGCCGTCCAAATTACCCGTGCCGACCAATCACGGCCCCCACCCCCCTGGGTCATCTGGTCGTAGGCTCGGCGGGTGACCCCGACCTCTGCTCCCGGCACCCCGAATCCGGGACTGCCGGCCGCCATCAGGCTGCTCGACCTGCGCGAGTCCCCCTGGACACGCGCCGAGGTGCTCGCCGCGGTCGACGACCCCGCGGCCGGGGGAGTGAACCTGTTCGTCGGGGTGGTCCGCGACCACGACCACGGGGAGACGGTCGACCATCTCGACTACACGGCGCACCCGACCGCCCTGCAGCGTCTCGAGGAGGTGGCCACGGGCGTCGCCGAGGAGTTCGAGGTGATCGCGCTCGCCGCCGTGCACCGGACCGGCCACCTCGAGATCGGTGACATCGCCGTGCTGGTCGCCGCGTCGGCGGCACACCGCGGCCAGGCCTACGACGCCTCCCGCGCCCTGATCGACCGCCTGAAGGCGACCGTGCCGGTCTGGAAGCACCAGGTCTTCGACGACGGTCGCGAGGAGTGGGTCAACTCTCCGTAGTCCGAGCGAGGTCGAGCTCAGCCGAGCCCTCGCGGCACATAGATGTTGTCGTGCTCCAGGAAGAAGGCGGACAGCTCCGCTGCGGTCATCTGCTTGCCCTCCGCGAGCTCGAGGAGGCCCTCGAAGTACCCCTCTCGCGGGGCTCCCGGGGTGAACAGCAGCAGCATCGAGGCGGTCTCGTCGGTGCGGTTCTTGAAGCTGTGCAGCCCGCCGGGCGGGACGAAGAGATGGTCTCCGGAGCACGCGTCCACGGTCTTCTCGCCGTCACCGAGGGTGACGGTGCCGGACAGCACGAAGAAGGTCTCGGTGATGGTGCGGTGGAAGTGCAGGTCGGGACCGCCGGGCCCCGGCCCCATGGTCCAGCGGTAGAGGCCGAAGCCGCCGTCGGACGTGGCGCCCGTGGAGAGGTACTCCACGGTCGTCCCGTTGGGGTAGGTGAGGTCCGGAGGGGTGTCGGTCGGACGGAACCGGGCCGTGACCTCGCCCGCCTCGCCGTGGTAGACCGCGTCGGGGTAGCTCATCCGCCGATGATGCCCCGGACCAGGTCCCACGCGCACCCCCGTCGGACACCCCACCCGGGGAGGCGTCGGGGCAGGCATCGGGGCAGGCATCGGTCGCGAAGGTGTGTTGCTGGCCGGTGCGCCGGGTGCCCGTCGGCATCATGGGGACGTGGAGATCCTGTGGTGGTGGCTTCCGCCCGCCATCGTGACGCTGGTCGCGATGCTGTGGGTCAGCTGGCTGGGCCGCGCCCGCGACCTGAGCCCGGACCGGTCCGACGCGGCCCAGGAGCGGTTCGCGGCCGCGATCATGCGCGACCTGCCCAGTGAGGTCACCCATCGGGTGAGCGCTCCGCGGCCCCTGCGCGAGCGCAGCACCGGGATCGCCGTACGCCCCTCGCAGAAGCCGGTCGACCCGCAGGACCAGCCACGGCGCTCGGCCTGAGCAGCGACCGGCGGCCCCGGCCGGGCCACCGGGCGGGCCACTGGGCGGGGCCACCGGCCGCGGGCGGAGTGGTTTTCTCGCAGTGAGAGGGTGGCGACATGACCCGCCGCTCGGACGCTCGCGCATGAAGCGCGCGACCTGGGCCGGACCGGTGGCCGTCGTGCTGGTGATCGGGCTCTCCTACTTCGCGCTCGAAAAGCCGGTGCCCTACGTGACGTTCTCGCCCGGCCCGACCGTCAACGTGCTCGGGAAGTACGACAAGAAGGACATCATCACCGTCTCCGGGCGCCAGGACTACCGCGACGACGGTGGCCTCAGGCTGACCACGGTGATCCCGAGCGGCCCGGACAAGGTCGAGGACAAGGTCAGCGTCCTGGAGCTGGTCACCGCCTGGCTGGACCCGGACCGGTCGGTCTACCCCCGGGCCGCGATCTACCCCGAGACCGCGACCAAGCAGAGCGTCAAGCAGGAGTCCACGGCCCAGATGACGTCCTCCCAGGACGATGCGGTGGCGGCGGCGCTCGGGGCGCTGGACATCGCGTTCCGGACCGGCGTCCAGATCTCCCAGGTCGAGAAGGGCGGGCCGGCCGACGGCACCCTGCAGACCGGCGACATCGTGCTCTCGGTCGACGGCAGGGACGTCCAGGCCCTGGAGCCGATGACCCGTTACATCCGTCGCCAGCCCGTCGGGTCCGAGGTCGTCGTCGAGGTGCGGCGCAAGGCCAAGGTGCTCGAGCGCACGCTCACCACCACGACCTCGACCGTCGATGCGGCCGACAGCGCCCTCCGGGTCGGCGTCGCGCCCTGCTGCTATGAGTTCCCGTTCGACGTGGACCTCAACCTGGACGAGAACATCGGCGGGCCCTCGGGCGGGCTGATGTTCGCCCTGGGCATCTACGACGTGCTCACACCCGGCTCGCTGACCGGCGGCAAGGTGGTCGCCGGGACCGGCGCGATCGACGCCGAGGGCAACGTCGGGCCGATCGGCGGCATCCAGCAGAAGCTCGTCGGTGCTCAGTCCGACGGCGCCCGGCTGTTCCTGGTGCCGGCCGGCAACTGTGCCGAAGCCGTCGGCGGTCCCTACGACCCGGACAAGATGAGGCTGGTGAAGGTGACCACGTTCGAGCAGGCCCTGGGCGACGTGCAAGGCCTGGGTCGAAGGACCCCGACGCGACGCTGGCGAGGTGCACCGAGTGAACCCCGAGGACACCCGGGAAACCGGTCCCCGACACCGCGCCCGACGACGCCTCGGGTCCCTCGCCCGCGCTCGCCGACGCCGTCCGCGAGGTCGAGGTGCACGCCTCCCGCTCCGGGTGGGACCGGCCGGCGCAGCTGTTCGCCCTGGTGGACACCGCCGACCTGCTGCAGCGCGAGCCGCACCTCGCTGAGCTGCTGGGGGTGCAGGCCCAGGACCAGGGCCTGACTCCGGTGGAGCAGGAGACCACCTCCGGGAGTCTCGAGGAGCTCCTCGCGAGCATCGTCTGGCCACCCGAGGTGGCCGGCTGCGCGGTCGTGGTGGAAGCCCTGACGGTGCCACCGGACTCGCGGACCGGTCCCGGCCGACGCCGAGGCCGCCGCGGAGTACGCCGCCAGTCATCCCGACCGCCAGGAGGCCCGCATCGTCGCCGGTGCGCTGCGCTCCGGGGAGACCTTCTGCGCCATCCGTCAACGGGCCCATGACGAGGATGACATGGTGCTCGCAGGACCTGATCTTGTGCCCGCCCTTCTAGAGTTGTTGCACACCACCCTCGAACCAGATGTCGGAGACCCCCGAGACGATGAGTGACTTCTTCTCAGAAGGACCCGCTGGCGCACCCGCCGGCGGCGGACCAGAAGGCCGGCCGCCAGCACCGGCCGCGCGCGGTCCACGTCGTCCCCGGCCGCTACTGCTGACGGCCATCGTCGTCGGGGTCGTCGTCGTCACCTTCTCGCTGTTCGCGGGCATCTGGACCGACAAGCTGTGGTTCAGCAGCATCGGCTTCGGCGGTGTCTTCTCCAAGCTGATCTGGACCCGGGTGCTGCTGTTCTCCGCGTTCGGCGCGTTCATGGCCGTCGTCGTCGGCATCAACCTGTTCCTGGCCTTCCGGCTCCGTCCGATGTTCCGGCCGCACTCGCCGGAGCAGGCCAACCTCGAGCGCTACCGCGAGGTCGTCACCCCGATGCGGCGGCTGCTGCTCGTCGGCGTCAGCGTGATCTTCGGCATCTTCGCCGGGGTCTCCGCGACCGGGAAGTGGCGCACGTTCATGGTCTGGAGCAACCGCGAGGACTTCGGCGCGACCGACCCCTACTTCGGCAAGGACATCGGCTTCTACGTCTTCAGCCTGCCGTGGCTGCACTTCCTGGTCGACTTCGCGATGACGGCGGTGTTCACCGCGCTGCTGCTCGCAGCGGTCGTGCACTACCTCTACGGCGGCATCCGCCTGCAGTCGGCGACCGACAAGGTCTCCGGAGCGGCGCAGGCACAGCTCTCCGCCCTGTTCGGCGTGTTCCTGCTGCTCAAGGGGCTCGACTACTGGCTGGACCGCTTCGACCTCACCTCGCAGACCGGCGGCCTGGTCACCGGCATGACCTACACCCGCGAGAACTCGGTGCTGCCGTCGAAGAACATCTTGATGTTCATCGCCGTGATCTGCGCGGTGCTGTTCTTCGCCAACATCCTGCGCCGCACCTGGCTGCTGCCCGGGGTCGGGCTCGCCCTGTTCGCGATCTCCGCCGTGCTGCTCGGCGCGGTCTGGCCGGGGCTGATGCAGCGGTTCCAGGTCAAGCCCGACGAGCCGGACAAGGAGGCGTCGTACATCAGCAAGAACATCCAGGCCACCAGGTCCGCCTTCGGCCTCGAGGACAGCTCGGTCAGGAACTACGACGCCCAGACGAAGCTGTCCCAGGCCCAGCTGAGCACCGACGCCGCGTCGCTGCCCGGCATCCGGCTGGTCGACCCGCAGCTGGTCTCGCGGACCTTCGAGCAGCTGCAGCAGGTGCGCGGCTACTACAGCGTCCCGGACGTCCTCGACGTGGACCGCTACCCGGTCAACGGCCAGGAGCGCGACGTCGTCATCGCGGCGCGGGAGATCCAGCTCGAGGGTCTGCCGGACGCGCAGAAGAAGTGGGCCAACGAGAAGACGGTCTACACCCACGGCTACGGCCTGATCGCCGCCTTCGGCAACCAGCGCAACACCAACGACCAGCCGGTGGGCAACGACGGCGAGCCGGTGTGGGCCGAGGAGGACCTGCCGCCCCGGGGCTCGATCAGCCAGTCCGTCGGTGACGAGGGCTACCGGCCGCAGATCTACTTCGGGGAGCAGAGCCCGGCCTACTCGATCGTCGGCAAGGGCCCCGGAGGCACCGACATCGAGCTCGACATCCCGCAGGGCGACGGCGACCCCGGACAGTCGAAGACCAACACCTACGACGGCAAGGACGGCGTCGGGGTCGGCAACATCTTCCGCAAGATGCTCTACGCCGTGCACTTCGGTGACGCCAACATCGTGCTCTCCTCGCGAGTCAACGAGAACAGCAAGATCCTCTACGACCGGACCCCTCGGGAGCGCGTGCAGAAGGTCGCCCCGTGGCTGACCGTCGACTCCGACGCGCTGCCGGCCGTGGTCGACGGCAAGATCGTCTGGATCCTCGACGGCTACACCACCAGCGACAAGTACCCGCTGTCGGAGAAGAAGTCGCTGCAGGAGATGACCTCGGACGCGGTCAACCCGCGCTCGGCGTACGCCACCTTGCCGACCGACCAGATCAACTACATGCGCAACGCGGTCAAGGCCACGGTCGACGCGTACGACGGCACCGTGACCCTCTACGAGTGGGACACCGAGGACCCGATCCTCAAGGTGTGGAAGAAGGCGTTCCCGGGCGTCGTGCAGAACAAGAGCGACATCCCCGAGGCCCTCCTGGACCACCTGCGCTACCCCGAGGACCTGTTCAAGGTGCAGCGGGAGATGCTCGCCTCCTACCACGTGCTGGACCCGAAGACGTTCTACGAGGGCAACGACAAGTGGGACGTCCCGCAGGACACCTCGGAGTCGACCCGCAAGCAGCCGCCCTACCGGCTCTCGGTGGCGACCACGGCGGGCGACGAGCCGGAGTTCTCGCTGACCAGCGTCTTCGTCCCGCAGAAGAAGCAGAACCTGGCCGCCTACATGTCGGTCGGGGCGGACGCCGCCAACCCGGACACCTACGGGAAGTTCCAGATCCTGCGGCTGCCCGACAACACCCAGGTCCCCGGGCCGGGCCAGATCGCCAACCAGTTCCAGCGTGACGACAAGGTCGCGCAGCAGCTGCTGGCCTTCAAGCGCGCCGACGTCACGGCGGAGTACGGCAACCTGCTGACCCTTCCGGTCGGCAACGGGCTGCTCTACGTGCAGCCGCTCTACACCGTGCGTGAGGGCGGAGCCGGCAACTATCCGGGTCTGACCTTCGTCCTGGTCTCCTTCGGCAAGGAGGTCGGCATCGGGCCGACGCTCGCGGCCGCGTTGCAGGACGTGGTCTCGCGGGCGGCCGGCGACGGTTCCACGCCGATCGACTCCGGTGACGTGCCCACACCCGACGCCGGGGACGGCGAGACGGACGGCGACACCCAGGACCTGCCGGTGGCGGCTCTTCGCCTGCTGCAGCAGGCCGACGAGAAGTTCACCGAGGCCGACAACGCGCTGAAGGCCGGCGACCTCGAGGGCTACGCCAAGGCAGTCGACGAGGCCCGGGCGCTGGTCCAGCGGGCGCTCACCGCCAAGCCGCCGGCGGGCGGCTGAGGGCGGGCGGCCAACCTCGAGGCCACCAAACCCAGCCGTCGCTCTCGATCAGGGCTCGGGCGCGCCCGGTCCGGCTGCACGACGGTCCCGGGCCAGCTCGGCGAGCCGGGCCAGCGCCTTCGGGAAGATCTCGGCGGGCGGGGTGACCAGGCCGGCGCCGACCTGACCCACGCCGGCCACCCGGCCGGCCATGCCGGTGTTGATCTGCGGCAGGATCCCGGTCCGGCAGACACGGGACACGTCGATGCCGCTGGGCACGCCCTGGAACTCCAGCGCCGGGACCGACCAGCGCGGGTTCTCGCCGAGGGTGATCTCGTGCATCCGCCGGGTGGTGGCGAGCGCGTCGGGGACCGAGCCGCCGACGAGCCGCACGATCGCGGGCGCGGTGGCCATCGCGAACCCGCCGATGCCTGCGGTCTCGGTGATCGCCGAGTCGCCGATGTCCGGGTTGGCGTCGTCAGGGCCGTAGTCACCGAGGTAGAGGCCGTCGGCCACCTGGGCCGGCCCGGTGAACCACTCGTCGCCCGTCCCGGCCGTCTGGATCCCGAACTCGGTGCCGTTGCGTGACATCGCCACGACCATCGTCGAGCCGGCGGTGCCTCGGGCGGCGTCGAGCGCGAGCTTGCACGCCGGCATCGCGAGGTTGAGGAAGAAGTGGTCGTTGCCGCCGACGAACCTCAGGCCGGCGGCCACGTCACGCGGCTCCAGCCCGCTGGTGACCATCGCGGGCCCGAGGTCGCGCAGCAGCATCAACGTGCCGGCGCGGTTGCGGTTGTGGGCCTCGTCGCCCATCTGGAGCATCTGGGTCAGGATGCCCGTCACGTCGACGGGCCCGGTGTCCGCGACCGTGGTCCGGACCGCCTGCTGCAGGAGCGGGCCGAGGACCTCGCCCATCCACCGCAACCGGGTGAGCACCTCCGGCGCCGTAGGCGCCGTAGCGCAGCACCTTTCCCAGGCCCTCGTTGAGCGAGCAGTGCGTACGGCGCCCGGTCGCCGGGTCCTCCAGGACGAACATCCACATGCTCGGTGTCACGACGCCGGCCATCGGCCCGACCGTGCTGCGGTGGTGGCAGGGCTCCAGCGAGACCGAGGTGCCCGACTCGAAGAGGCCGACCGCGTCCTCGGGGTCGTCGACCAGTCCTTCCAGCGCGGCGGCGCCCATCAGTGCTCCGCGCAGCGGGCCGGACGCCAGCTCCCAGCGGATCGGCGGCCCGGCGTGCAGGAACTCTCCGCGCTGGAGCCCGAGCACCTCGGCCGCCGGTGCGACGTCGACGAGCTGGGCCGTCGTGCGCAGCAGGGCAGCCAGGGCAGCGTTCGTTCGCGTCCCGGCGCAGCGGGTCGGCGGCCAGGGTCGCCAGGTCCTGTTCGGTGCCCGCCATCGGGGGGCGCCAGTCGACGCGGGTCACCTCGACGGCCTGGGCGGAGACGGCCTCGCCGAGGAGGTCGGCACCGACGTTGACGACGTGCCCGATCCGGCGCTCGGTCATGACGGCTCTCCCAGCAGGTCGAGGGCTCGCCGGGTCGCGCCGGCGTTGGAGAGGTGCACCTCGGCGCCGGCGTCGGCCAGCACCTGCACCTGTCGGGCCAGGTCCTGCGGATCGGCCCCGGTGCCGACCACCGCCACGACCACCGGCTTGCGGATCGACCCGATCGCGGCGGCCAGTGCCGTCGCCGGGTCGGGTTCGGCGCCATGGCCCAGCACCACGTCGAGCAGGATGACCGCGGTGTCCTCGTCGGCTGCCACCTGCGCGAGGTGCTCCAGTCGCAGGGCCGGGTCGATCATCGGGTGCGCTCGGCCGGCGGTCAGGGCGTCGTCGCCGAAGTCGAGCATCGTGTGCTGGGCCGGTGACGGCTGGTGCGGGTCCAGCGCCCAGCTGGGGTCGAGGGGGATGTTGCTGTGCACCGGTCCGAGCCGGTCCGAGGCGATCAGCATCGCCTCGTCGCACAGCGTGCCGCCGACGAACAGGCCGCGCAGCCAGCGACCGCCGCTCGTGGTCAGCGGCTCTGCCGGGGCGATCACCGGCCAGGTCGGGACCTCCCGGCCGAGTCGGACCAGCACGGACTCGACCGCGGCGGTGAGGTCGGGTCGGCCCGGACCGAGCAGGGCGAGCTCGACCGGCGTCGAGAGCTCGGCCGCCCGGGACCTGACCTTCTCGGCAACCGCCTCGGCCGGAGGCTTGGACACCATCACGACCAGCTCCACGGCCGGGTCGGCGTCCAGCCGGTCGAGGGCGGCGAGGGTCGAGACCCCACCGACCTCCGCGGACAGATCGCGCCCGCCGACGCCGAGCGCCGACGTCACGCCCACACCGGCGTGGTCGAGCAGCGCGAGCAGCTGCTGGCAGCCGGTGCCGGAGGCCGCGACGATGCCCACCGGCCCGGGCTGCACGATGTTGGCGAACCCGAGGCCGACGCCCTCCACCACCGCTGTGCCGCAGTCGGGACCCATGACGAGCAGCCCGCGCTCGGACGCGACGCGCTTCAGCTCGACCTCCTGCGCGAGCGGCACGTTGTCGCTGAAGACCATCACGTCGCAGTCGGCGTCGAGGGCGTCCATCGCCTCCACCATCGCGTGCGCACCCGGGACGGAGACCAGCACGATCGCGTCCGTCACGCCACGCAGCGCGGTGGCGGTGGTCCGCGGCGGCGCCAGCTCGCTGGGTCCGGCGCTCCGGTGGCTCACCTCGTGCAGTGCGGAGTCCACGCCGGCCAGCACCCGGTCGAGTGCCTCGGGGTCCTCCAGTCGTACGGCGACCACCATGTCGTTGGAGGTCGCCTCCGCCGGGACGGCGAACCCCATCTGCGTGAGCACCTCGAGGTTGAGGGTGGTGGCCATCGCCACCTGCGCGTTGCTGACGCCGGCGATCCCCTGCACGGTCCTGCTGACCTGGAGCAGGGTCACCGAGTCGGCGTACGCCCCCGGGCGGAGCTCGACGTGCGCGAACCTGTCGCTGCTCACACCGCCACCTCCAGTGATGCTGCGATCTCCGCGGCGGCCCAGCGGGCGCCCTCGAGCAGCCCGGAGCCGGTCGAGTGCCCGACGGCGAGCAGGTCCCGCTCGGCGCTCGGCCTGTGCGGCAGTGCCGAGCGCGGCGACGTACGCCGCGAACTGCGGCAGCACCTCGCCGTGCATCGCGCAGTCGAGCAGGGTCGCCGACAGCAGGGTCGTGTGCTCGACCCGCTCCCGGATCGCCTCGTCGACGACGGGGGTCGGGATCCCGGCTGCCCGGTGCAGCGCCAGCCACCCGCAGAGCACGTCGTCGCCGCGGGGAGTCAGGCCGTCGCCTGCGCCGACCAGCCGCGCGACGGTGTCGGCGTCGAGCGGCGTCGCGGTCCCGGGTCGGCGGGGCAGCGACGGGTGCAGGCGTGGCACGCGTACGTCGCGCAGCCTGCCGACCACCAGGGGGACTCCCGAGAGGTGCAGCACACCGCCCTGGACGTGGGCCGGACCTGCCCCGAGCTCGGCCAGGTCGTGGGTCACGGTGCCGAGGGCGCAGGGCACCTGCGGTGGCGTGCTGGTCCACCACGCCGACGCACCAGTCGCCCACCTCGACGTACACCGCGTGGGTGCCGCGGTGCACGACCCGGACCGGACCCGGAGGTGCAGCGCGGATCCGGTCGCGGACACGGGGCGGTGCGCTGACGGGGATCACGACACCGACGCTAGCCCTCCTGCCCTGCCCGGCACCACGCGAGTCGTTTCCCAACTGTTGTCAGCCGCGGCGGCGTTCCTCCCGCATCCCGCGCCCGGCGGGCGGTGTGATGTCAGCAGGTCGTGGTTTCCCGGAACCACCGAGCGATGAGGAGTGCTGCCATGGCATCGATGTTCAAGTGGGACGTGGTCCATCCCGAGCCGGGTGAGGCCGTCGCGCCGCACCAACGCCTGACCTGGGGCCGGACGGCCGGTCTCGGCGCCCAGCACGTGGTCGCCATGTTCGGGGCGACGTTCGTCTTCCCGATCGTCATGGGGCTCGACCCCAACCTCGCGATCATGTTCTCGGGCATCTGCACGATCCTGTTCCTGGTGATCTGCAGCAACAAGGTCCCGAGCTATCTGGGCACCAGCGCGTCGTTCGTGGCCAGCGTCGCCGCGATCCGCTCCCAGGGCGGTGACTCCTCGCGACGTCACCGGGGCGATCATGGTCGCCGGCGTCGTGCTGCTGCTGGTGGGCGTGCTCGTGCACTTCTCCGGCTCGGGACTGATCCACACGATCCTGCCGCCCGCAGTCACCGGCGCCGTGGTCATGCTGATCGGCTTCAACCTCGCTCCCGTGGTCGCCCAGATCTACTGGCCGCAGGACCAGTGGGTGGCGCTGCTCACGGCCACCTTCATGGTCTGCGCCGCGGTCCTGTTCCCCGGCTTCTGGTCGCGGATCGCGGTGTTCCTGGCGCTGATCTTCGGCTACCTGGTCTCCTGGCTCTTCGACGTGGTCCTCGGGCAGATCAACTCGCCGAACTCGCTGAACAACTTCACCGAGGAGAACCACGACCGGGTCACCTGGGCCGGGGTGCAGGCGGCCGACTGGATCGGCTTCCCCAGCGGCACGCTGGCCGACGGCGTCTCCGCCGTGCACGGGCCGAGCTTCTCGCTCACCTTCGTCCTGCTGGTCCTGCCCGGCGTGATCGCACTCGTCGCGGAGAACACCGGACACGTCAAGGCGGTCGCCGAGATGACCGGGGAGGACCTCGACCCCTACATGGGCAGGGCCATCGGCGCCGACGGGTTCGCGACGGCGCTCGCGTCGGCGTTCGGCGGATCGCCGACCACGACGTACGCCGAGAACATCGGGGTCATGGGTGCCACCCGCGTCTACTCCACGGCGGCGTACTACGTGGCCGCGGCTGTGGCCATCCTGCTCGGGCTGTGCCCGAAGTTCGGGGCGATCGTCAGCGCGACGCCCGGTGGTGTTCTCGGCGGGATCACCGTGGTGCTGTACGGCATGATCGGACTCGTGGGAGCCAAGATCTGGGTCGAGAACCGGGTGGACTTCGGCAGTCCGGTCAACCTGGTCGGGCTTGCGGCGGGCCTGGTCGCGGGCATCGGCGGTGTGACCCTGCAGTTCACCGACGACTTCGAGCTGAGCGGCATCGCGCTGGGCACGATCCTGGTGATCGTCTACTACCACCTGGTGGCTCGAGGACATGCCTCCGGCAGCGACCGCGGCGCCGACGAGGTGACCAAGGCCCTGTGAAGCCGGCACCGTTCGACTACCTCCGTCCGGGGTCGCTCGCCGAAGCGGCGGCGGCCCTGGCGGAGGAGCCGGACGCCAAGGTGCTGGCCGGCGGACAGAGCCTGGTGCCGCTGCTGTCCATGCGGCTCGCGGCGCCCAGCCTGCTGGTGGACATCAACGCGGTGCCCGATCTCGCCGGCATCGAGGCGACCGGGGCCGGGGTGCGGATCGGGGCCCTGGCCCGGCACGCCGAGGTCCTCGCCTCCGCGGAGGTACGCCGGGTGCAGCCGTTGGTGTCCCTCGCGCTGGCCCACGTCGCCCACGGCACGATCCGCAACCGGGGCACGACCGTCGGCTCGATCGTGCACGCCGACGCGGCAGCCGAGATGCCGGTGGTGCTCGCGTTGCTGGGCGGCTCGGTGGACGTGGTCTCCAGCGCGGGGACGCGCACCATCAGCGCGGCCGACCTCTTCGTCGGCCCGCTCGAGACCATCGCTGCGTCACGACGAGATCGCGGTCTCGGCGTTCTTCCCCGCCCTCGAGGACGGGACCGGTGTCGCCTTCGAGGAGATCGCGCGCCGCCACGGGGACTACGCCCTGTGCGGCGTGGCGGCCACGGTCCGGGTCGTGGGGGGCGACGTCGTCGCCGCGAGCGCCGGCTATCTCTCGGTCAACGAGGTCCCGACCGTGGTGGACCTGACAGCCGTGCTCGCGGGCGGGCTGGACGAGACCTCCCTGCGCGAGGCGGGGGAGGTGGCACTGGGCTCGCTCGAGCCGGCCGCCGACATCCACGCGACGGCCGCCTACCGGGCCCACCTGGTGCGGGTGCTGACCGGCCAGGGTGCTGCGAGCGGCCCGCGACGATGCCCTGGAGAGGTCGCGATGAGCGAGCACCTGCACGACGTACGTCTCGTGGTGAACGGGGCCGCCCACGACCTCTCGGTGCCGGCGCGTCGGCTGCTCTCCGACGCGCTGCGCCACGACCTGGGGCTGACCGGCACGCACGTCGGCTGCGAGCACGGGGTCTGCGGCGCCTGCACGGTGCTGGTGGACGGTCGACCCGTGCGGTCGTGCCTGATGTTCGCGGTCTCCGCGGTCGACACGGAGATCACCACCGTCGAGGGGCTGACCCGCGAGGACGGGACGCTGGGTCACGTCCAGCAGGCGTTCCTCGAGTGCCACGGGCTCCAGTGCGGCTTCTGCACCCCGGGATTCCTGACCACGATCACCGCCGGGCTGCGGGAGAATCCCCGGCCCACGCGCGAGGAGGCGAAGGAGATGATCGCCGGGAACCTGTGCCGCTGCACGGGCTACCAGAACATCGTCACCGCCGTCGAGCGCGCGGCCGACCTCGGCGCCCGGTCGTCCGGGAGTGACGGCTCGTGACCACCCGGATGTTCGGGGCCCGGGTCCAACGGGTCGAGGACCAGCGGTTCCTGCGTGGCGGGGGCCGCTACACCGACGACGTCGCGGTCTCGCCGGAGACGCTGCACGCCGCCGTGCTGCGATCGCCCCATGCGCACGCGCGGATCGTGGACATCGACGTGGAGCAGGTGCTCGACCTCGACGGCGTGCATGCGGTGTGGACCTACGACGACCTCGTCGGCCCGATGGCCGAGCCGCTCCCGCTGCTGATCCCGCACCCGGCACTGACCCACGGCCGCACGCAGTACGCCCTCGCCCGGGACGAGGTCAACCACGTCGGGGAGGCGGTCGCGTTCGTCGTGGCGGACGACCGCTACGTCGCCGAGGACGCCGTGGACCGGATCAGGGTGACCTACGAGATGCTCGACCCCGTCGTGGGGATCGCGAACGCCCGCGCCGCGGCAGACGCTCGTGCACGACGACGTGCCCGGGAACGTCGGGGCTCGGCTGGAGCAGCACGTCGGTGACGCACCGGCGGCCGTGGCTGCCGCCCCGCACCGGCTCGAGCTCGACCTGACCATCGAGCGCAGCGCATCGATGCCGCTCGAGGGCCGCGGCACGGTCGCGCGCTGGGACGCCGACATCAACCGCCTGCAGGTGTGGACCTCGACGCAGACCTCGACCGGCGTGCGCGCCGCCGTCGCGGTGAAGCTCGGTCTCGACCTGGGCCAGGTCGACGTGATCACCCCGGACGTCGGCGGCGGCTTCGGCGTGAAGATCAACCACCCCTGGCCCGAGGAGCTGCTGGTCCCGCTCGCCGCCCGGGCGCTCGGCCGGACGGTGAAGTTCACCGAGGACCGGCGCGAGCACTTCATCTCCTCGGCCCACGAGCGCGGGCAGGTGCATCACGTCGAGGTGGGCTTCGACGACGACGGCCGGCTGCTCGGGCTGGACGTGCAGTTCTGGCACGACCACGGCGCCTACACGCCGTACGGCCTGATCGTGCCGATCATCACCTCGACCCAGCTGCTCGGCCCCTACAAGCCGCGCAGCTACCGCGTCGTCTTCGAGTCGCTCTACACCAACACCGTGATGGTCACGCCCTACCGCGGCGCCGGCCGGCCGCAGGGCTGCTACGTCATGGAGCGCACGATGGACGCGATCGCGGCCTTCCTGGGCAAGGACCGCGCCGAGGTCCGCTCGGTCAACCTGATCCAGCCCGACGAGTTCCCCTACGACCACGGGCTGGTCTTCCAGGACGGTCGTGAGCTGGAGTACGACTCCGGCGACTACCCGGCGCTGCTGGAGAAGATCAAGGCGCTCGTCGGCTGGGACGAGTTCCCGGCGTTCCGCGCGGAGATGGCGGCGCTCGGGCGACGGGTCGGGATCGGGCTGGCCTGCTACGTCGAGGGCACCGGCGTCGGACCCTACGAGGGCGCCCACGTGCACATCGAGACCTCGGGCAAGGTCAAGGTCGCGACGGGGCTGACCACGCAGGGGCAGGGGCACGCCACCGTCTTCGCGCAGCTGGTCGCCGACGAGCTCGGCTGCCGCTTCGAGGACGTCGAGGTGGTCACCGGCGACACCCGCCGGATGCCGTACGCCGTGGGCACCTTCGCCTCCCGCGCTGCTGTGATGAGCGGCTCCGCGATCCACCTCGCGGCGAGGCGGGTCAGGGAGAAGGTGCTCCGGATCGCCTCGGAGGCACTCGAGGTCGACGCCGCCGACCTGGAGATCGTCGACGGGGTGGTCGGGGTGAAGGGTGCACCGGGAGTGACGATCGACCTCGGCACCGTCTCGGTGCTGTCCAACCCGCTTCGCTACGCCTTCGACGAGGCCTCCAAGGCGGCGACCCAGTTCTCGGTCGGGGACCCCGGCAAGCCTCCGGTCGCGGAGGACGACGAGCCCGGCCTCGAGGGGCGCGACTTCTACTCGCCCGAACGGGCCACGTTCGCCGCGGGCATGCACGCGGCCGTCGTCGAGACCGACCCGGACACGGCCGAGATCACGATCCTGAAGTACGCCGTGGTCCACGACTGCGGTCACCTGATCAACCCGATGATCGTCGAGGGGCAGATCCACGGCGGCGTCGCCCAGGGCGTCGGCGGCGCGCTCTACGAACGGATGGACTACGACGAGAACGGCCAGCTGCAGAACGCCTCGTTCATGGACTTCCTGATGCCCTACGTCTCCGAGGTCCCGGACACGATCGACATCGACCACCTCGAGACGCCGTCGCCGCTCAACCCGCTGGGCATCAAGGGAGCGGGTGAGGCGGGGGTGATCCCGTCCGCGGCGCTGTTCGCGGCCGCGATCGAGGACGCCGAGCGGCTGTCCCCGTCGGGCCTGGCGATCACCGCGATGCCGATCTCGCCCTCGGAGCTGTTCGAGCTGCGGGCACTGCACCAGGAGGAGACCTCATGAAGTTCACCGGCGAGTCCCTGCTGCACGCACCGGTCGACCAGGTGTGGGCCGCCCTGCTCGACCCCGCGGTCCTGGTCCGGACGATCCCGGGCTGTGAGCGACTCGAGTCCGCGGGCGAGGACGCCTACTCGATGACCGTCACCGCCGGAGTGGCTGCGATCCGGGGCACCTACACGGGATCCTGCGTGCTCTCCGACCTCCGGCCGCACCAGTCGCTGGTGATGAAGCTCGAGGGCTCCGGTGCCCCGGGCACCGTCGGCGCCGAGGTGCAGGTCGAGTTCCGCGACGCGGGCGACGGCACCACGGTGGTCGTCTACGCGGCCGATGCCGTCGTCGGCGGCATGGTCGGCGGGGTGGGTCAGCGGATGCTGACCAGCGTGTCGCGCCGGATGGCCGGTGAGTTCTTCGGCAACGTCGACGCCGTGCTGACCGGCACCGAGGTCCGCCCCACCGTCGAGGTGAGCGCCGGCCCGAGCGGTCAGGGACAGGTCTTCACCGCGCCCGGCGCCGGTGCCGTCACGGGCGTGAGCGGGGACTTCTACCGTGGCGTCGCGGTGGGTGCTGGCCTGGTGCTGCTCGGGGTCGGCGCCGGAGTGGTGCTGGGCCGCCGACGGTGAGGGCACGATGACCGACCTCTCCGTCGAGTCCACCGCGCGGGAGCTGGCGGCCGGCGTACGCACCCGGGCGATCTCGGCACGCGAGCTGCTGGAGCTGCACCTGGCCCGGATCGCCGAGCGCAACCCGCAGCTCAACGCGATCGTCTCGCTGGACGCGGAGCGGGCGCGCGCGGCTGCGGCTGCGCGCCGACGAGCACCTGGCCTCGGGCGCCGAGGTGGGTCCGCTGCACGGGCTGCCGTTCGCGTTCAAGGACACCCACGCGGTGGCGGGGTGGCGCACGACGTACGGCTCCCCGCTGTTCGCCGACCACGTGCCCGAGGCCGACGAGCTGATCGTCGAGCGGGTACGCCGCGCCGGGGTCGTCGTGATCGGCAGGACCAACGTGCCCGAGTTCGCGGCCGGGTCGCACACGTTCAACACCGTCTTCGGCACCACGCTCAACCCGGTCGACCCGACCCGCTCCGCCGGCGGGTCGAGCGGGGGAGCCGCCTGCGCGCTCGCGACCGGCATGGTCCCGCTGGCGGACGGCTCGGACATGGGCGGCTCGCTGCGCAACCCCGCCTCGTTCTGCGGGGTGGTCGGTCTGCGTCCCTCGCTCGGCAGGGTCCCCGAGTGGCCGTCGTACAACCAGTGGGAGACGACGTCGGTCGGTGGCCCGCTCGCGCGCAACGTCGGCGACCTCGCCCTGCTGCTCTCGGTGCTGGCCGGCCCCGACCCGCGGGTGCCGCAGGCGCTCGGGGACCCGGGCGCCGCGTTCGCCCCGCCCGTCACTGGCTCGCTGGCCGGTGTCCGGGTGGCGCTCTCGGTGGACCTCGGCGGGGCCTTCGACGTCGACTCCGAGGTGGCCGCGGTGGTCGAGTCCGCTGCGGGCGTGCTCACCTCGAGCGGTGCGTCGGTGACCGCTGCCCATCCGGACCTGTCGCTGGCCGAGGACACCTTCCGCACCCTGCGCGCGTGGCACCTGCACGCGAAGTTCGCGGGCCTGCTGGCCGAGCACCCCGACGCGTTCAAGGCCTCCCTGGCCGAGAACATCCGGGCCGGTGAGTCGCTGACCGGCGTCGACGTCGCCCGCGCCTACACCCAGCGAACGGCGCTCTCGGAGCGGATGCGGGAGTTCTTCCTCGACCACGACGTGCTGGTGCTGCCGGTCTCCCAGGTGCCGCCGTTCCCCGCGGACCAGGAGTTCCCCACCGAGATCAACGGCCGGCCGATGCAGACCTACCTGGACTGGATGCGCTCGGCGTACCTCATCAGCGTCACCGGCTGCCCGGCGATCTCCGTCCCTGCGGGGCACACCTCGGCGGGCCTCCCGGTGGGGATCCAGATCGTCGGACCGCACGGCTCGGAGCGAAGGCTGCTGGAGATCGCCGCGGGCTTCGAGGCCGGGTGCTCCACGACCTAGAGTCGTCGGTGTGAGCGAGCGACTCGTCCTCGACGACCTGGACCAGCGCATCCTGGGCAGCCTGCTGGAGAAGCAGACCACCGTCCCGGACACCTACCCGTTGACGGCGAACGCCCTCCGGTCCGCGTGCAACCAGAGCAGCAGCCGGGACCCGGTGCTCGATCTCGACCTCGACACCGTCGAGCGCACGGCGCGCTCGCTCAAGGACCGCGGACTGCTCCGGATCGTGTGGGCGGTCACCGGTCGGCGGACGCTGAAGTACCACCAGATCCTCGACGAGCGGCTCGGGCTGGAGCCGGACGAGCGGGCCCTGCTCACCGTGCTCCTGCTCCGCGGCGAACAGGCACCCGGCGAGCTGCGCACGCGCACCGAGCGGCTGCACGGCTTCGCCGACCGGCATGAGGTCGAGGCCTGCCTGCGCCGGATGGCCGAACGCAGCGAACCACTGGTGCGTGAGCTCGAGCGTCGCCCCGGACAGCACGACCAGCGCTGGGTGCACCTGCTCGGCCCGGCGCCCGGGGGGAGTGCCGGGTGAGGGAGCCACCTGAGGTCACCCCTGACGGCAGGTATCTCCTCATCGACGGTCGGCGCTGGCGGGCCACCGACCCGGACATCCCGGAGGAGCGCCGCGACGAGCTCACGCGGGTGCTGATGGCCTGGCGCCGCGAGGTGCGCCGCACCCGGGGCACCGAGGAGGAGGCTGCGAGTCGGGCGGGGGTGCAGGCCGCGAAGGTCGCGCTGGGGGAGCGCGGCACCCCGTGGTGGGAGCAGACGGACCAGGAGCGACGGGCCCGTTGGGGTGCCGAGGTGCCGGTCCCGACGACTGGAAGGTGAGCCCTGCGGGACCGCGTTGTCAGGGCTGAAGGACTTTCTCTGAGCGGTCTCGCATGGTGAGCAAAACCGCAGGTCAGAGCCGGTTTCCTGTCAGTGGTCGGTGCTTGAATTCACCCATGAGCAGCAACCGGCACGAGGACCACCGGCAGCACCCGGTGGCCGAGTTCGCCTGCCGGCTCACCGGTCGTCTCGACGGCCTGGGGCAGGTGCCGTTGCTCTCCATGAGCCCGGCGGAGAAGCGGGCCGCGCTGGTCGAGCTCGCCCGCGCCGACGCCCAGCTGCAGGCGTTGCGACTGCGCCTCCTCGCGGACGCCGAGCAGAGCGCAGCCACCGTCGAGTCGGGGTCGCCGACGGCGGCGGACTGGGTGGCGGTGGAGACCCGGCAGGTACGCCGCGACGCCCGCTCGGACCTGCGCCACGCGCAGCGCCTCGAGCACCACGACGTCCTGTCCGCGGCGATGGGCGAAGGTCGGGTCAACCTCGCGCAGTCGCGCGCGATCGTCGCCGCGTTGGATCGGCTGCCCCGCACCGGCGCCTACGCGGTGACCGCCGAGCAACGCCTTGCGGCGCAGACCCATCTGGTCGAGCTCGCGGCGCACCACGACGCCAAGGAGCTGCGGATCCTGGGCCGCCGGGTCTTCGAGGTCATCGCGCCCGAGGTCGCCGAGCAGTTCGAGGGCAGGGCCCTGGAGCGTGAGGAGGCCCAGGCCCTGCGCCGCACCACGCTGTCGATGTGGGAGGACGACGAAGGCACCTGCCACGGCCGGTTCCGCATCCCCACGTTGCATGGACAGATGCTGACCAAGATGATCCTCGCCCTGGCCTCCCCCAGCCGCACCAGCACCCAACGCGCCGCCGAAGGCACGGTCCACCTGGACCGGGACTCCGGGATCGACCCCGACCTGCCCACCCCGGTCCGCCACGGGATCGCGTTGACCCAGCTCCTCGAAGCCATCAGCGCCGACGACCTGCCCAGGACCGGCGGGTGTGGGGCCACGGTGGTGGTCACGATGACCCTCGAGCAGCTGTTGGCCGACCTCGAGACCGCCGGGGTGTGCACCCTGGACACCGGCGGCCGCATCTCCGCTGCCGAGGCCCGCCGGCTCGCCTGCCGGGCCGGGATCGTCCCGATGGTCCTCGGTGCTCGCAGCCAGGTCCTCGACGTGGGCCGCCGACGTCGGCTGCACACCGAAGGCATGCGCCTCGCGATGAGCGTCCGCGACGGCGGCTGCACCACGAGGGGCTGCCAAGCCGCACCCGGGATGTGCCACGCCCACCACGACCACCCCTGGTCACGCGGAGGCAAGACCAACGTCGCCACCGGACGGCTCCTGTGCCCGCACCACCACCGCCGGGTCCACGACCCGACCTACGACACCCGCCACCACCCCGACGGCACGGTCAGCTTCCACCGACGCGAGTGACGAGTCTCGTTGCGATAGCAGCGCGGCCAACTGTCTGAGATCCAGACAAGTCCCGACGGTCATTTCACCGCGTCAGGTGCGTCAAGTCAGTAGCTGCCGAAGGTGGAAAGACTGGCCAAATCTGGGCCTAGCGTCACTCATGTGGCCTCGCTGTGTACGGCGGTCCGCTGGCGGGGCATGGTCTCCAGATCGCCGGAGGCAGCCATGATGCACACAACACTCCTTCCACTCCAGCCCGACGCGATGACACCCGCGCAACTCGCGGCGGTCTCCTACCTGGCCCGTTACACCGGGCACACGCACACCCTCTACGCCTACCGACTTCGCCGCTGGTTCACCTGGTCCGAGAGCAACGGCCTGGACCCGCTGATCGGGATCCAGCGTGCCCATACCGAGCTCTACATCCGAGGCCTCGGTGAGAGCGGCCTGCAGGTCTCGTCGGTCAACACGATGATGCACGGTGTTCGCGGGTTCGTCAGGTTCGCCCACATCGACGGGGTTGATCCCGGCGAACCCCGCCGTCTACGCCCGGATCCCGAAGATCCACGCCGACGAGTCCGGCATTCAGGGCCTGGACCGGCTCGAGCTGATCCGATTCCTCCAAGTCGCCCAGACCCTCACAGTGCACCACGGCGCGCTGGCCTACCTGCTCGGCATCAACGCCCTTCGCGCCTCAGAGGCGATGAGAACGCCAGCGATATCGGCGAACCCGACGACGGGACGACGTCGACCACTTTGCCTACGCGTGACGAGCGCGTCGTCACCATTTGGGTGGTCTCGGACTGATGCTTCCATCTTCTAACACAGCCCCCTATGCTGGCGCGTGCGCTATTTAGAAGGGGCGCCAGATGCTACAGGACGCATTAAAATCGAAGTCTTTGGCGAACCTTGCCCCATGGGGCCGCTCGCTGGCCAGTTTGACAGTCGTGTTACTCAGCTCTGCACTGGTCCTCTTGCCTGCGCCGAGCGCGAGTGCTGCGAGCACGAAGTGCGCGAGCGCAAAAAGCCCGCCCTACACCCCTGCAGAAACCCAGACAAGGTTGTCGCCCGCCAACGAGCGCACCACAAAGCCGCCAGCGATAAACTTCGGGACGTCTCGAGACGTTGAGGTCCACGGATCGCGCCCTACACCGTCGTCATCTGTCGACAGCGATACTGCTGACGTCGGCCGCACCTGGACGTAGCGTCGCGCGGGTGAAGTGGCTGATCCGTGTCGATGTGCGGGGGCAGGTCGACGCGCTGGTTCTGAGTCGCCCGCAGTGCCCTCCGGACCCGTGCCAGCAGCGTCCGGGCATCGTCGAGGAGTCGGTTGGCGTCGGAGATCCTGCGCTGAGGCAGCGGATGGCCTCGAGGGGCTTCTTGCCGGCTCGCTTGCGTCAGTAGTCGCGGCCCTCGGTGTCGAGGCGGATCTGGCTGATGCTGCGATGTGGATCATGTGGTTCATCCGCCGGTTGCCGGCGCGGGTAGCCGGTGCCGATTCTGCTCACCGATGCTTGGGCCGGTCAGGAAGCGAACCGGTGCGATGCGAACGGGTGACGTCGCCATCGGCCCCGGGCGGCCAGGACGGGGCCGACGTGGAGGTCCATCAGGTGCGAGCCCGGGCGAGCACGATCGCTTTGAGCTCGGCGGTCGACTTCTTGATCTTGGTGCTCGACCGCGAGTTCGAGCTCGCGCGAGCTCTTCTGCGGCGATGCGTCGACGGGTCTTGCCGGCGATGTCGCGGGGTCGGACGGTGGCCAGCATCGCTTTGGCTTGGCCGGTGGTGATGTCGCGTTTCGCCTGTCCAGGCAGGAGTTCTGCGAGCAGGGCCTGGAGTCGGTGCGACGGTCTGGACCCGCCGCCTGGTCAGTGCTTCGCGTCGGTCGGTGAGCATTCGCGCGGACTGTCGAGCTCGCCATCGACAGCCAACCTACGCAGGGTCTTGGTGCGCGACCGCGATCGCGGCACTGCATGAGCGTCGTGCGCGTCGGTCTTGCGGTTGTGAGCCGGTGTCGAACAGCCGAACACGGGCGCGCGAGCTTCGCCACGGACGTCGACAACTCGTTCGCAGTCCTCGAGAAGTCGCTGCGCCAGCGGCGCACCGGCACCGTTGCTGCCCTCGACTGCCCAGACCGCTCTGGCCAGGTTGCGGCGTACTTGCGCATCGCTGCATAGCCGGCCCGGTCGGTGGTAAACCGGCCCGAGCCCAGCAGCTTCTCGTGCCGGTCGACGACCTCGATCGTGGCCGACAGCTTGTGGGGATCGACCACGATGATGACCTGTTCCATGTGCTGCTCCGACTTGTGCGATCCGGTGTGGACGGCGAGGTGGGCATTGCTACTACGAGCAGGGCAGTCCCTCTCGAGCCACGGCTCGTCACGGTGACCGACGGGCACGCAGACCGGAAGTGAGCCACACCCAGGAGCGGATGGGCAGCCGCATGGAGAGCTTCCCGCCGATCACCTGAACCGAGTCTGGCCAGACGCCGGTCCTAGGGGAATCGTCTAGTAGCCGCGATCGAGCGGCGGCGCAATGAAGCCGTCGACAACATGCGACGCCGTCCTCGCCCCCGGGGCCTCGATCTTGCGCGCGAGCCGCGGCAAGGTGGGGCCATGACTGCTCACGTAGAGACGTACGACATCCCGTTCGAGGGCGAACACTTGCAGGCGCAGCTTGTCTCGCTCCCCATTGGCGCAGAGGTGGTTGACGCCTTCATGGACTTGACCGGGGCGGTGGTTCTGACCCTGTCGCCAGTGCGTGGCACGTTGGAGACCGAGCAGGTCGTCTACCTGCTGGGCGAGCGGGGCACTTTGGGCACGGGGTCGCGCTTCGTCCGGACCGTCTTCAACCACAACATCCCCGCGGTCCTGCACGTCTACATTGCGCCCGCCAACGAGCACACCCGCCGCGACGTCGATCACGCCCCGAGGCACTAGGCACCGCGATACCCCGCGGCTCAGCGTTCGGCGACCTTGGAGAGAGGTCAGCCGCGAGCTTGCCCGCAGGCTCCGCGCCGGCCCGCCACCGGCAGGTCCTCTCAGGCATCGGTCCAGGATCGGGCCGCTTTCGCGCGCCATCGACAAGCCGACGGGTAGGCATGACCCACATCACGTCGCCGCACTCCGGAGACGTGGTCACGGGGTCTTACCACCGCGATCGCCGTGGCAGAAGGGTGAGCCCTGAAGTCGAAGCGCCTCGGAGGGCAACTCCTCTGGAGACGCCTGGCGAAAGCCTTCGCGTCTGGCAGCAACTCACCTCGACCAACAGCCTGGACCGAATGGTCATGTAGAACGACGGCAATCTGATCCTTTACGCACCCCAGGCCTTGTTTGGGACACCGGCACCTGGTGACTGCCGCCTGCACTGCGACCGAGGCTGAATCGCGACGACGAGTAGCGACCCTCGTGCGTGAAGGGGCTGGACGGGTTGCTCAGCGGCTACCTACCCTTGGTCTATGACCGAGCCAGACACGGCGTTCTGGACCATCGAGGAGCTTGCCGCATACCTGGGCGAGAGCGTTCATCACGTCCAGGAACTGGAACGCGACAAGAAGCTACCCCCGGCCACGAGGTTCGGCGACGTCACCCATTGGCGCCGCGACGACGTCAAGCAGTGGCTCGAAGACCATCGCGGTCGGGCTCACTAGTGAGCAGAATCGAAAGCAGCGATCAGCTCGGCGGGCACCCTGCCGCGATCACTTACGGTCCGTCCCTGCTCACGTCCCCAGGAACGAATATCCGCGAGGTCGTTTTGACGCCGTGTCGCTGGCCATGTTGCCTGACCTTCTAGCCGCAAGCCGTTTTGCCCAGCCAAATCCCCTCGGCCAAAGAAGCACAGGTCGTCGCCGCCGAACCCAGCCCCCGAAGTGCTTGCATCGCTCTGCAAGCCTGATCGCGGCGAACAGCGGGAAACCGAGGCCAGCCCAAGTTCTACGCGAATAGCCGAACTGGCATCGCTTTGGCCCACATCTGCCGCTGCGAGACTTTCCACCGCGAACGGACCTCGGCAGTCGCGCGATGCATCGCCCGAGCGACGGATATTCGCACGCCGGGCCCAACTCCTGGAACAGCGTCAGCTGGATCCCCGCCGGCCGCCGACGCCGACTCCACAGCGAAGCCATGCGCCTCCCGATGACCATGTGCGACGGCGGCTGCACCACCCGCGGTGCCAGACCGCACCCGGCATGTGCCACGCCCACCACGACCATCTGCGGGGCAAGGGCGGCAAGACCACCGTCGCCACCGGACGGCTGCTCTCGCCCTCGCGCACCATCACCGCCGGGTCCACGACCCGACCTACGACACCCGCCACCACCCCGACGGCACGGTCAGCTTCCACCGACGCGAGTGAGCCGAGCGCGCGCACCCGTTTCGCCCGGACCCCGGAAGGGGTGATCATGGCGGGATGGACGACGTAGGGGGAGCTGGAGACGCACTCGCGGACACCGGACCCTTCTTCCACGGCACCAAAGCCGACCTGCAGCCGGGGGACCTGCTCCGGCCCGGCCACAGCTCCAACTTCGGCAAGCAGACGACGGCGAACTTCATCTACCTGACTGCGACCCTCGACGCGGCCACGTGGGGAGCCGAGCTGGCGACGGGGGACGGCCCCGGGAGGATCTACCGGGTGGAGCCCACGGGTGCCTTCGAGGACGACCCCAACCTCACCGACAAGAAGTTCCCCGGCAACCCGACTCGGTCCTACCGCACCCGCGACCCGCTGCGCGTGGTCGACGAGGTGCGGGACTGGGAGCCGCACCCGCCCGAGGTGCTCCAGCACATGCGGGACCGCGTGGCCGAGCTCGCGCGGCAGGGCATCGAGGCGATCAACGAGTGAGTCGGGCCTGACCCTCCCCGCGGGCGCGATCGGCGCTGGTCAGGTCGTCGCGACGTACACGGTGGCGGTCGACTCACCCCGCGTGAGGGGGTTCGGGAAGGTGACCACCTCGGCGGTCGCCGTGGCGAAGCCCTCCTCCAGTGCCGCCTGGAAGTCGGCGTCCGGCGGGTCGTCGGACCACAGCGCGAACACCCCGTTCGGAGCGAGGTGGCGCCGGAGCTCGCGCAGCCCGTCGGCGGTGTAGAACGCCGCGTGGCTCGGGTGGAGCACGTGCCGCGGGGTGTGGTCGATGTCGAGCAGGATCGCGTGGAACCGGTCGGGGACCGAGTCGGCGAAGGTCTCGTCGCCGCGCATCAGTGCGAAGAAGTCGCCCTCGACCAGGCCGGTGCGGCCATCGGCGTTCAGTACGGCGGCGTCGGGGAGCAGCCCCTCCCGGTGCCAGCGGATCACGGCCCCGAGAGCGTCGACGACGGTGAGCGAGCGGACCCGGTCGTCGTCCAGGGCGGTGACCGCGGTGTACCCGAGCCCGAGACCGCCGACGAGCACGTCCAGGTCCTCACCCGGGGTCGCCGCCAGGCCGCGGCTGGCCAGCTGCCGCTCGGCCACCGTGAACAGGCTCGACATCAAGAACTCGTCGTCGAGCTTCACCTCGAAGAGCTCGACCTGCAGCTGCGGGTCGACGCGACGGCGCAGCGTGATCAGCCCGAGCCGGGTCTCCTCGGCGGCGAGCTCCTCGAACCGTCTGCTGATGATCTGCCCCTCGCCCGACCCCGGCCTGCCGCGCGGGGTGCCGCCACGAGCGTAGGCCAGCACGGCGCTGCGCGGTCGGGGCACACCCGCGACGGCGGGGTGGGTCTCTCGGGCCCGGCACTGGCCTAGACGCTCGTTGACGCTCATCCACGCCGGGTCTTTGCTGGAGGTTCACACCCGAGCAAGGGGAGGCAGCATGTCCGGCAAGGTGGTGCACTTCGAGATCCCGTTCGACGACGGCGAGCGGGCTCAGGCCTTCTACCGACAGACGTTCGGCTGGGAGGTGATGTCCGTTCCAGACATGGACTACACGATGGTGATGACCGGTCCGACTGACCCCGAGAAGGGTCCCTCGGAGGCAGGCTTCATCAACGGCGGCATGTTCGGGCGCAGCGACGCCTTCCCCGCCAAGGGTCCGACGGTCGTGATCGACGTACCCAGCATCGACGACGCGCTGCGGGGGATCGAGGCGGCCGGTGGCAAGATCGCGAGCGAGAAGATGCAGGTCGGGGACATGGGCTTCGCCGGGTACTTCACCGACACCGAGGGCAACCTGATCGGACTGTGGGAGAACGCCTGAACCGGCGCCCGGCTGTGCGGTGAGCGCCGCGCCCTCGTCGACGCGGCGCGAGTGGTCCCGGCAGGACCGAGCCTCCGCTTTCACGCTGGCGTCCCGGTAGGAGCGGGTCTGCACACTGGAGGGCATGGTCAGCTTCGACCTCGCCCTGCGGCTCAAGCATGCCGGGATCGCGTGGGAACCCGCCCCCGGCGACCGGTTCGTGGTGCCCGACCGCGACCTCGACGACGTGGTGTTCGCCGTGAGCGACATGGTCGTGGAGGTCCTGGACCTGCCGACCGGCCGGATCCTCGCGTTCAACGGCACCACCGAGTGGGCGCTGGACGACGTGGAGCAGCACGAGGTGGTGTGGCTGCCCAGCGAAAGTCAGCTCCGCGCCATGCTCGGCGCGTCCTTCGTGGCGCTGGAGGCCACTCCGGGCGGGTTCATCGTCCGGATCCACCGCGGCGGGTCCGAGGAACGGCACATCGACCTCGAGGCCGACGACGCCTACGCGCGCGCAGTCCTGGCCCAGCGGGGTGCGTGACCTCGCGGTGGCGCCTGCGCCCTCGTGAGCCCGGAGTGCATGCTCGTGCAGTGCGGAAACATGAGGGCACATCGGGCGTAACGCACGCCTGCGCCGGGTAGTTGGGACTCTGCACGGCTGCCGCAGGCAGCGATCCCCACGAAGGAACAGGTACCGATGCGCCCCCTCACCAAGGCTGCCCTTGCAGCCTCCTCCGTCCTGACCCTGGGCGTGACGACGCTGTCCGCCCAGGCGGCTCAAGCAGCGCCCACGGTCGCAGCCGCCCCCGCGCCGTACGTCGTGGTGCTGAACGACAGCGCCGACGCCGCCGCCCTCGCGCCGCTCCAGGCCGACCGGTTCGGCTTCGACGTCGGCCACGTCTACACCTCGGCGCTGCAGGGCTACTCGGCCACGATGACCCCGGCCGTGGCCGCGGCACTCGAGGCGACCCCGGGTGTGAAGTGGGTGCAGAAGGACGCGGCGGTGAAGACGACCGCGCAGTCCACCCCGACCGGCATCGACCGCGCCAACGCCGACCTGAGCCCGACCGCGAAGATCAACGGCGTCGACGAGCGCGTCAACGTGGACGTCGCGGTGATCGACACCGGCGCGGACCTGAGCCACCCCGACCTGAACATCTACAAGGCCGGCGCCAAGAACTGCTCGATCGGTGCCATCAACGCCAACGACCTGCACGGCCACGGCACGCACGTCTCCGGCACCGTCGGCGCGATCGACAACGGCAACGGTGTCGTCGGCATGGCCCCGGGCGCGCGCATCTGGCCGGTCAAGGTGCTCACCGACGCCGGCACCGGGCTTAACTCCGACGTCATCTGCGGCATCGACTACGTCACCGCCAACGCCTCGAAGATCGAGGTCGCCAACATGAGCCTCGGCGGCAGCGGGACCGACGACCAGAACTGCGGCAACACCAACAACGACGCGATGCACAAGGCGATCTGCAAGTCGGTGGCTGCGGGCATCACCTACGTCGTCGCGGCCGGCAACGACTCCGAGGACGCCAAGAACTCCACTCCCGCGGCGTACGACGAGGTGATCACGGTCAGCGCGCTGGCCGACTTCAACGGCAAGCCGGGCGGCGGCGCACCGTCGACCTGCCGCTCCGACGTCGACGACACCTTCGCCGACTTCTCCAACTTCGGCGCGGACGTCGACATCATCGCCCCGGGCGTGTGCATCAACTCGACCTGGATGCTGGGCGGCTACAACTCCATCTCCGGTACGTCGATGGCCAGCCCGCACGTGGCCGGCGCCGCGGCGCTCTACAAGGCGAACAACCCCGGCGCCTCCCCGACGGCGGTGAAGTCGGCGCTGCAGAACGCCGGCACGCTGGACTGGAACAACGCCGACGACGGTGACAGCACCAAGGAGCGCCTGCTCGACGCGCGCGCCTACTGATCGACCCCTCAGGAGGGCGCCCGACCGGTCGGTCGGGCGCTCTTCGTCGTCCATGTCGGAACGGTGACTCGGTCGGTGGACACAGGTTGCTGTGGCTCGAGCCCGCCGCGCACGCTTGAATCGACCCCATGACCCCGAGCGCCCCCCGCAGCATCCGGATCGGCATCGACACGGGCGGCACCTTCACCGACGTGGTCGCCTTCGACGAGGTGTCGGGCGAGATCGTGACCACCAAGACGCCGTCGACCCCCGACAACCCCGCGGACGGGTTCCTGGCCGGCATCGACAAGGTGCTGGGGCTCCTGGGCGCCGAGGCGAGCGCGATCGACGCGGTGTGCCACGGCACCACGGTCGCGACCAACCAGCTGCTCGAGGGGAAGGTGGACCGGCTCGGGTTCATCACCACGGCGGGCTATGAGGCGATGCTCGAGATCGCCCGCCAGTCGGTGCCCGACGGCTACGGCAACTCCTACTTCTGGGTCAAGCCGGCCCGCATCGTCCCGCGTGACCTGGTCAAGGGTGTCGGTGGCCGGCTCGACTTCACCGGCGCCGAGGTGCGGCCCTTCGACGAGGCGTCCGCCCGGGGGGCCGCACGCTGGTTCCGCGACCAGGGCATCACCACGCTGGGCGTCTGCTTCCTGCACTCCTACGCCAACCCGGACCACGAGGAGCGGATGCGCGCCGTCCTCGCCGAGGAGCACCCCGAGGCCGTGGTGTCGCTGAGCAGCGAGGTGCTGCGCGAGTACCGCGAGTACGAACGCGCCATGACCACGCTCGTCGACGCGGCCGTGAAGCCCCGGCTCTCGGCGTACGTCACCAGCATCAAGACCAGGCTCGGCGCCCTCGACGGCCGTGATATCCCGTTCTATGTGATGAAGTCCAACGGCGGCGTGCTCTCGGCCGACGAGGTGGTGCACCAGCCGATCACCACCGTGCTCTCGGGGCCGGCTGCGGGCGCGCTGGGTGCGGCGCTGATCGCCAAGGTCGCCGGGTTCGACAGGGTGCTCACCAGCGACGGTGGGGGTACGTCGACCGACGTCTCGGTGGTCATCGACGGTGAGGCCACGCTGACCACCGAGGGCACCGTCGGGGCGTTCCCGTCGAAGATCCCGATGATCGACGTGGTCACCGTGGGGGCCGGCGGCGGCTCGATCGCGTGGCTCTCGCCCGAGGGCACCCTCAAGGTCGGCCCGCAGTCGGCCGGCGCCGACCCGGGCCCGCTCTGCTACGGCAAGGGCGGCACCGAGGTCACCATCACCGACGCACACGTCGTCCTGGGCAGGATCCCGCCGCACCTGCTCGGCGGCGAGATCCCGCTCGACGTGCAGGCTGCCCACGCCGGGGTCGAGACGCTGGCCGAGCAGCTCGGGCTGAGCCCGGAGGCGTGTGCCAGCGGCGTCCTCGAGATCTCCGCGTGGAACCAGGCCAACGCGCTCCGCCAGGTCACCGTCAAGCGGGGCCTCGACGTCCGGGACTTCACGCTGACCACCTTCGGCGGCTCCGGCTCGCTGCTGCTGTGCCGGTTGATGGACGTGCTCGGACTGCGCACCGTGCTGGTGCCGCCCAACCCCGGCAACGTCTCGGCGTTCGGCCTGCTCACCGTCGACGTGAAGAACGACTACGTCCGCACCCACGTCTGGCTCGCCGAGGCGCTGGAGCCGAGCGGTGTGGCCGCGATCTACGACCAGCTCGCCGGGCAGGCGCGCACCGCACTGACCGCCGAGGGGTTCGAGGACAGCGAGCACCAGTTCGTGCGCACCGCCGACCTGCGCTACTTCGGCCAGGCCTACGAGGTCCGCGTCCCCGTGCCCGAAGGTGGTGTCGACGACGCCGTGCTCGACGCGGTAGCAGAGCGGTTCCACGCCGCGCACCGGGCGCTCTACGGCTACGACTTCGCCCACGACCCCAGCCAGCAGGTCGAGTGGGTCAACCTCCGGGTCTCCGGCATCGGCCCGATCCAGCGGCCGGAGATCCAGCGGCACCCGACCGCCGCGAACCCGGAGGTCACGGAGACCGGTCGGCGTGAGGTCTGCTTCGACCCGGCCGAGGGGTACGTCGACACTCCGGTGCTGTGGCGACCCGACCTGGCGCCCGGCGCCGTCGTCCCGGGTCCGGCGATCATCGAGGAGTTCGGCTCCACCGTGCCGCTCCACCCGGGCTTCACCGCCCGCGTCGACGAGCACCTCAACATCATCGTGACCAGGAGCGCGCAGTGACCACCGCGACCGGCGACGCCGGCGCAGCCACGGACAGCCGGCGCGCGCCCACGCAGTTCCCCTTCGGCATGCTCACCGCCGACGCGGGGGCCTCGGCCGACCCGGTGCTCGTCGAGATCGTCCAGGGCTCGCTCGCCTCGGTCGAGATGGAGGTCGAGACGGCGATCGGCCGCACCTCGCGCAGCCCGATGATCCGCGACGCCCACGACTTCCGCGCCGGCATCCACGACCGGCTGCTGCGCAAGCTCACCGGCCGGTCCTACTCCGCGCTCGTGCACCCGGTGGCCCGCGACTTCCCGATCGAGGAGATGGCCGAGGGCGACGTCTTCTTCCACAACGACGTCTACCGCTCCGAGGGCGGGATCGGCCACCTGCCCGACCTCTGCGTCACCGTGCCGGTCTTCGCCGGGCCGCCCGAGGCCCGCCGGGTGGTCGCGTTCGTGCAGGCGTTCGGCCACCACGACGACATCGGGGGAGCGGTGCCGGGCTCGATGCCCTCGCACGCCACCAGCGTCTTCGAGGAGGGCCTGATGGTGCCGCCGATCCGGCTCTGGGACGCGGGCGTGCCCAACCGGGCGGCGCTGTCGATCATGACCCGCAACTCCCGGATGCCGGAGAGCCTGGCGGCCGACCTCGACGCGGAGTGCTCGGCCTGCCTGATGGGCGCGCGCCGCCTCGGCGAGCTGTTCGACCGCTACGGCGTCGAGACCGTCGAGTCGTGCTTCGATGCGATCATCGACCGCACCACCTCGACGTACCGCCGCGAGATCCTGTCCCAGATCCCCGTCGGGGAGTGGGTCTGGGAGGACTACGCCGAGCACGACGGCGTCGACGAGCCGATGCTGCACACGCAGCGGATCACGCTCACCCGCACGCCCGTCGACGACCCGGACGGCGAGCGGCTGATCCTCGACTTCGCCGGCACCGGCGCGCAGGCCAAGGGCCCGATCAACCACTGCGGCGACTACAGCGACGGCGTCTTCCTCAAGAAGTGGCTGGCGCCGATCCTGCGCAACCTCGCCGAGAGCCCCGAGCGGATGGCCGAGCTCGACGTCAACGAGGGCATCGTGCCGCTGATCGAGATGCGGTTCCCGCCGCCCGGCACGCTGCTCACGCCGGTCTTCCCCGCGCCGACCAACGCGCGCACGTTCGTGATCCTGCGGCTGCTGGGAGTGCTCTCCGGGGTCATCGCCAAGGCGGTCGACGGGCGGATGCCGGCCGACCAGGAGACGATCCGCTACACCGGGGTCTACGGCGAGGACCTCGACGGTCGCTCCTACCTGATGCGCGAGGTGCTCGGTGGCGGCTCCGGCGGCCGCTACTACGCCGACGGCGAGGACACCATCCACGTGGTGCCGGACTCCCGCAACCTGCCCAGCGAGTTCACCGAGTCGCGTTTCCCCTTCCTGGTCGAGAGTCTCGGGCTCGCGATGGACTCCGGTGGCGCCGGACAGTTCCGCGGCGGCCTGGGCTACGAGAAGCACATCCGGATGCTCAAGGACGGCCACTTCATGTCCATCGCGGACCGCTCGATCCTGGCCTGCTGGGGCGTCAAGGGCGGGCTCGCCGGGTCGCCCTTCGAGGTGGTCGTCGACCCGGGTGGACCGCGCGAGCGGGTCGTCGACGCCCTCGCCGACGACGAGCCGGTGCGGGCCGGTGAGGTGATCCGGATCCGCACCACCGGCGGCGGTGGCTGGGGCAGCCCGCTCGAGCGCGACCCGGCCCTGGTGGTGCGCGACGTGGTCTGGCACAAGGTCTCGCCCGAGGCGGCCCTGGCCGACTACGGCGTGGTGCTGACCGGCTCGCTCGAGGACGACTCGCTCGGCTGTGACCTGGACGCGACGGCGGCCGAGAGGGCTGCCCGCCCGGCAGCATCCGAGGCCTTCTTCGACCGCGGGCCGGGCTACGCGCGGCTCTCCGGCGGCGCGACCCACGCGGAGGTCGACCTGCGATGAGGGTCCTGCTCGCACTGGGCGGCAACGCGATGACCAACCCCGACGGACGCGCGCGGCCGCAGGACCAGATCGCCGCGGCCGCGGTCGCTGCCGATGCCGTGGCCGACCTCGTCGCCCAGGGTGTGGAGGTGGTGATCACCCACGGCAACGGGCCCCAGGTCGGCAACCTGCTGGTGAAGAACGAGCTCGCTGCGGCGGTCGTGCCTCCGGTGCCGCTGGACTGGTGCGGGGCCCAGACACAGGCGACGCTGGGGTTCGTGCTGATGAACGCCCTCGACGCGGCGCTGCGGGCACGCGGCGTGGATCGGCGTACGGCGGCAGTCGTCACCCGCACCCGGGTCGCCGCGGACGACCGCGGATTCACGCACCCGTCCAAGCCGATCGGCCGCCACCTCACCGAGGAGGAGGCGCAGGTGCTCATCGAGCACGGCGAGACCTGGGAGGACCGAGGCGAGAAGGGCTGGCGCCGGATGGTGGCCTCTCCCGAGCCGCTCGAGATCGTCGACGCACCCGCGATCGTGGCGCTGGTCGACTCCGGTTTCGTGGTGATCGCCAACGGTGGTGGGGGAATCCCCGTGGTCCTCCGTGCGGACAGCGCGCTCGGCCACGTGCTCGGCGGGGTCCTCGGCGGGGTCGAGGCAGTGATCGACAAGGACCTCGGCGCCGCCCTGCTCGCGGACACGGTCGAGGCGGACGTGCTCGTCATCGCGACCGACGTGTCGCCAGGCGGTGCTGCGCTTCGGCACGCCCGACGCCAGCCCGATCGGCCGGATCTCCGTGACCGAGCTCCGTGCGCACGCCCTCGACGGGCACTTCGCCAGCGGCTCGATGGGCCCCAAGGTGGACGCGGCCTGCCGGTTCGTGGAGCGTGGTGGGACCCGAGCCGTGATCACCAGCCTGGGCAACATCGTCGACGCGGTGTCCGGGGACTTCGGCACCGTCGTCGTACCCGAGCCAAACCAACCAACCGCCCCACCCTCAGGAGTGCACTGACATGCCCGACGCCATCGAAGTACGCAAGGTCCCGATCCACTCGGTCGCGGACGCCAGCGAGCTCACCGCGCTGATCGACGACGGGGTGCTGCACGCGGACCGGGTGATCGCCATCATCGGCAAGACCGAGGGCAACGGTGGCGTCAACGACTACACCCGGATCATCTCCGACCGCGCGTTCCGCGAGGTGCTCGTCGAGAAGGGCGCTCCCGGCCGAGCAGGTGAGACAGATCCCGATCGTCTGGTCCGGCGGCACCGACGGCGTGATCAGCCCGCACGCCACGATCTTCGCGACCGTGCCCCCCGAGGAGGCTGTCCCGTCCGACGAACCGCGCCTGACCGTCGGCTTCGCGATGAGCGAGGTGCTGCTGCCCGAGGACATCGGGCGGGTGGCGATGGTCGAGAAGGTCGCCGCGGCCACGAGGACCGCCATGGAGAAGGCGGGGATCACGGACCCGGCGGAGGTGCACTACGTCCAGACCAAGACCCCGCTGTTGACCGTGCACACGATCCGCGACGCCAAGTCCCGCGGCAAGACGGTGTGGACCGAGCACACCCACGAGTCGATGGACCTCTCCAACGGCACGACGGCGCTGGGGGTCGCGGTCGCGCTGGGCGAGATCGAGATGCCGACCGACGCGGACGTCATGCACGACCGTTCCCTGTTCTCCGCGGTCGCGTCGTGCTCGTCCGGGGTCGAGCTCGACCAGGCGCAGGTGGTCGTCGTGGGCAACGCCACCGGCGTCGGTGGCCGCTACCGGATCGGACACTCGGTGATGAAGGACGCGCTCGACGCGGACGGCATCTGGGCGGCGATCAGGGACGCCGGCCTGGACCTCCCGGAGCGACCGCACACCTCCGACCTGGGCGACCGGCTGGTGAACGTGTTCCTCAAGTGCGAGGTCTCGCAGGACGGGGTCGTGCGCGGACGACGCAACGCGATGCTCGACGACTCCGACGTGCACTGGCACCGGCAGATCAAGGCGGCAGTCGGTGGCGTGACCGCTGCCGTGACCGGCGACCCGGCCGTGTTCGTCTCGGTCTCGGCGGCGCACCAGGGTCCCGACGGCGGCGGGCCGGTCGCAGCGATCGTCGACCTCGGCTGACTCCGCGCACCCCGGGAGCGGTGCTCGTCTGCGGAGAGCACGATCGCGAAGCTCGACGCGCGCTGTGGTCGTCGTACGCGGAAACTTTGTGGCACTCCGGGGCACGGTCCGCGGCAGCCGGGGGGCACATCGGCTGGTCGGTTTGGACAAAACGGATGGGGTGGTGGAGGGAAACCGGACGTTGTGGGGTGTTGCAACGGGCGACAACGTCCGGTTTCCCCGGCCGACCGGGGAAACCAGCGCGGCCCCCACCCACACTCTCAGCCCTTCGGCACCGCCACCACGGTCTCGCTGCTCCGGCCGCGCAGCGTGACGGTGTCGTGCTCCGTCCAGTGGCCGGCCTCGTCGCTTCCCGCAGCCTCGACGGAGTCCCAGCTCGCCAGCAGGTGGCCGTCGACCTCCTTGGCGAGCTCGGTGAGCCGGGCGGCCGCGTTCACGGCGTCGCCGATCACGGTGTACTCGAAGCGCGACTCCTGCCCGACGTTGCCCGCCACCGCCTCGCCGGTGGCGATGCCGATGCCGGCCTCGAGCTCCGGGACCTCCTCGGCCAGGCGGCGGGCCATTGACCTTCCTGCCGCCAGCGCCTCGGTGGCGTGGTCCTCGAGCTCGACGGGTGCTCCGAAGATCGCGAGGACTGCGTCCCCGATGAACTTGTTCACCAGGCCGTGATGCTGGTCGACCTCCTCGACCACGACGCCGAAGAACCGGTTGAGCAGCTCGACCACAGCGCCTGGCTCACGCTCGGACGCGAGCGTGGTGGAGCCGATCAGGTCGACGAACAGCACCGAGACGACCCGGGTCTCGCCGCCCAGCTCGACGCTGCCGCCGGCCGCCGCCTCCGCGACGTCCTGACCGACGTGACGGCCGAACAGGTCCCGGATGTGCTCGCGGTCCCGCAGGCCACGCACCATCTCGTTGAACCCGGCCTGGAGCTGGCCGAGCTCGGTTCCGTCGTACACCTGGACCTCGGCGTCGAGGTCTCCCTCCTCCACCTGCTGCATCGCGTTGCGTACGGCGATGATCGGCGCGACCACCGCGCGTGCGTTCAGCCAGGTCACGAACAGCCCGAAGCAGAGCACCACCCCGCCGAGGACGAGTACGACGACGGCCAGCCTGGTCAGCGAGATGCCGCCCAGGGTCAGCGCGAGGATCGCCACCACCACCAGGCCCGCGATCGGGGCGCCGGTGCCGATGCCCCAGAAGAGCAGCACCCGTCGTCGTACGCCGAGACCGCGGACGCGCAACCGCTCCTCACCGGACAGGGCCCGGGCCGCGACCGGGCGGAGCGCGAACTCGCTGAGCAGATAGGCGATCGCGCTCACCACGAGGGACGCGATGCCCACGGTGAGGCCGGTCGTGAGCGCACGCTCGGGCTGGAGCCAGAGAGCGAGCAGGGTGAAGAGGAGGGTGGCGCTGAGCCAGAGCCCGGCCTGGACCCGGGTCAGGAACCACGGGACGCCGAGCGCGCGGAGCCGCTCCTCCTCGGTCGGGGTCTCGTCGTGGTAGACCCAGTGCAACGCGCGCAAGGCGCCGGCCGTGCCCCATCCGGCGCCGACGGCGACGGCCACCGCGACATAGGCGGGTACGGCGATCCACAGCGCCAGCAGGGTGTCGTCCGCCGGCGAGGGACTCGGGATCACCAGGGTCGCGAGCACCACCACGATGGCGGCGCCGATCACGTTCGTGCTGATCAGCAGCACGGTGAGCAGCACCTGGACCCTGATCCGGAGCCGGCCGCTGCCCTGGTCGGCGGGGCCGAGCAGCACCGAGCCGAAGACGCCCGGGTCCCAACGCTTCACGTTGTCGCCCTCTCGGTCTCGGGTTGCCGGCGCGACCAGAGTAGGGGTGCGAACCGTTCTTGCGCTGCCGGTTTCAGTCGGCGAGCACGAGTGGCATCCGGTCGTGCACCTGGGCGACCGGCTCGTCCAGCGGCGTCAGGCTCCCGATGCGGGCGATCAGTGACGGCAGATGGCCGAGGCCACGCCGGTCGCGCCGGTGAAAGACTGCCCACATGAGCCATCCCATCACCCCCACCGCCGACCTGGTGGACCAGCACGGAGACGCCCTGCAGAGCTGCGACACCCAGCTCAGGCAGTACGGCGCCCGCCGCGTGTTCCAGGGCACGATCCAGACGATCCGCTGCCATCAGGACAACGCCATGGTCAAGGCGGTGCTCGGCGAGCCGGGCGAGGGCAAGGTGCTCGTCGTCGACGGGGGCGGGTCCGTGCACTCGGCGCTGATGGGCGACCTGATCGGGGCCTCGGCCGTGGAGCACGGCTGGGAGGGCGTCGTGATCCATGGAGCCGTGCGCGACGTCGCCGCGCTCGCCGAGCTCGACCTCGGCGTGAAGGCGCTGGGCTCCAACCCGCGCAAGAGCTCCAAGACCGGGGCCGGCGAGAGGGACGTGCCGGTCAGTTTCGGCGACGCGACCTTCACCCCCGGCGCGCATCTGGTCAGCGACGACGACGGGGTCGTCGTACTCCCGCTCGAGTGAGCTTGTCTGGAACGATGCGGGGATGAAGAAGGCGGAGTCGGAGCCGGTCGTCGCGCGCAACCGCAAGGCCCGACACGACTTCCACATCGAGGCCACCTGGGAGGCCGGGCTCGTCCTGCAGGGCAGTGAGGTGAAGGCCCTGCGTGCCGGACGCGCGTCGTTGGTCGACGGCTTCGCCGACATCGAGGACCACGAGATCTGGCTGCACGGCGTGCACATCCCGTCGTACGCCCAGGCCACCTGGACCAACCACGCCTCCCGGCGCAAGCGCAAGCTGCTGCTGCACCGGGCCGAGATCGACAAGATCGAACGGCGGATCAACGAGAGCGGCCTGACCGTCGTACCCCTGTCGCTGTACTTCAAGGACGGCCGCGCCAAGGTGGAGATCGCCCTGGCCCGCGGCAAGAAGTCGTGGGACAAGCGGCAGGCACTCGCGGAGCGCCAGGCAGCACGCGAGGCCGAGCAGGCTGTCGGCAGGCGGCTCAAGGGCATCCCCGACTGACGTCCCGACCCGGGACTCCGACACGTGGCTGACAGACTGCGCCCCATGGAGACCCTCCGCACGCCGGACGACCGCTTCGAGGCGCTGGCCGGCTTCGGCCTCGAGCCGCTGTATGCCGAGATCAGCGACGGCGACGGTGGAACCCTCCGGATCTCCTACGTCGAGGCCGGTCCGGCAGAGGGGCCCGTGGTCCTGCTGCTGCACGGCGAGCCCACGTGGTCCTACCTCTACCGCCACGTGATGGACGCTCTCACCGATGCCGGGATCAGGTCGATAGCGGTGGACCTCGTCGGGTTCGGCCGGTCGGACAAGCCGACGAGCCCCGCGGACCACTCGTTCGCTCGGCACGTCGAGTGGGTCAGGGAGCTGGTCTTCGACCATCTGGACCTTCGCGACGTCACCCTCGTCGGCCAGGACTGGGGCGGCCTGATCGGCCTTCGGCTGGTGGCGGAGCACCCTGCTCGTTTTGCGCGCGTGGTGGCGGCGAACACCGGCCTGCCGACGGGCGACTTCGACATGCCTGAGATCTGGTGGGAGTTCCGCAGGGCCGTGGAGAGCGCCGAGACCCTGGACGTCGGCCGCCTGGTCGCTGCCGGCTGTCTGCGCGGCCTGGACGACGCGGACCGTGCGGCGTACGACGCCCCGTTCCCCGACGAGTCCTTCAAGGCGGGCCCACGGGTGATGCCCACGTTGGTGCCGACCCGCCCGGACGACCCGGCCGCCGACGCCAACCGAGCCGCATGGGAGGTCCTGATGGCCTGGGAGAAGCCGTTCCTGGTGGCGTTCAGCGACGGTGACCCGATCACCGGCGGCATGGCACCGGTCCTGCGCAAGCTCGTCCCGGGCACCCGAGGGCTCACCCATCCGGTCATCGCCGGTGCCGGACACTTCCTCCAGGAGGACGCCGGCCACCACCTCGGACGCGTCATCGCAGGCTTCGTCACGGGTGACTAGTGCGCGATTTGGAACTCCCGGTGAGCGACCGGTAACCTGTGCTCACCGACGCGGGGTGGAGCAGCTCGGTAGCTCGCTGGGCTCATAACCCAGAGGTCGCAGGTTCAAATCCTGCCCCCGCTACAAGTTGCGATGTCCCGAGACTCTGTTGACAAGTGTCTCGGGACATCGTTGCATCTCAGGCTTGTCTTGGTCGAAGTCCTGGTGGGCGGCCGAAGGGCTGGTAGTCCCGGTCGGGGTCGAGGGTGAGTTCGCGGAGGAGCTCGCCGGTCTCGGCGTAGATCACGCGGACGTTGAGGTCGGCGATCAGGGCCAGGACTCGGGTGCGGGCGTGCTCGCGGCCCAGGCCGATGTGGCGCAGTCGGCTGTTGTAGCGCCAGCGTGATGACCCCGGGCGGTCGTTTGGAGCGGGGCCGGAATGCGGCCTCGCCCTCGGCTTCGAAGCGTTTGACGAGCTGGTGGACCCAGTAGCGGGAGACCCGGTAGTCGCGAGCGACCTCGGTCTTGGTTCGTCCCTCGACCTTGACCGATGTGATCACGAGCTCGGCAAGCGGCATGGCGCACCTCCACGAACGAGGTGTCAACTATGTCGCGGGACAGGCGACAACTATGTCGTGGAATCGCACACTGCCCCCGCTACAAGTTCAGGCTCGGAATCTACGGATCCGAGCCTGAAAGCATTTAGAGATTTAGGAGCCGGGTCGCTCTCCCGAACGGGCGTGATCGGCCTTGGCTAGGCCCAGGACACCGATCGGGACGATGACGGCAAGGTACGGCGCGTCTCCGCGACCGGAGCGACCAAGCGTGAGGCCGAGCGCAACCTGAAGAGGGTTGCCGCAGAGCGGTCGTTCTTCCAGTCGACGGGCGAGCTGACGTCCAACAGCTCCTTCACCAACCTGGTCGACGTGTGGCTCGCCGACCTCGACCTGGATGGGAAGGTCGCCGAGAGCACGCGCGCCCTCTATGAGCGGAACATACGCCAGTTGGTGATGCCAGTCTTCGAGGGATACGCGCTGCGCGAGATCACGGTGAGCAAGGTGGACCGGTACTTGAAGGGCCTTGCCGCCAACAGGAGCTACAGCATGGCGAAACAGGCGAGGACGGTGCTGAGCCTCGCGTTCGGGCTAGCGGTGCGTTACGACGCGATCCCGAAGAACCCGGTTCGGGAAACATCGCGGCTTCGGAAGCCGCTGTCGCAGGCGATCGCGCTCTCGGCTGGGCAGCTGGAGGCGCTACGACTCTCGGTTCGGAAGTGGCGTCGAGGGCCAGGTTGTCGGGCCTGCCGCCGGACGGCCAATTGGAGCAGATCATCGAGGTCATGCTGGGGACGTCGGCTCGCATCGGCGAGGTGCTCGCAATGCGCAAATGCGAGTCGATGTGACCAGCTCGCTGGCCACCGTGCGGATCTCAGGGACGATCGTTTCGCCGGCCGGGAAGCCGACACGTCGCCAACCTCATCCGAAGACGGTGAAGTCGACGAGGACTGTCTCGGTTCCGTCGTTCACCGCCGAGGTCCAGCGTGCCCGTCTAGTCAAGATCGCCGATGAAGGAGCTGATCGGTCGTATAGACCAGGCACTTCGGCCCGCGGGGCAAGATGCGATGACTGTTACATTCGCCCCTCGCTATGAGGGACTCATGTGCCCCTCGCTAGGGGGGACTCATGGGGATGCGGATTCGACGCTTCGGCGTCGTTGCGGTCGTTGCGGCGCTCGGCTCGAGCGGGCTCGTGAGCGGTTCGGTCGCGTGGGCGGCGAGCGAGGTCGACCAGCAGAACGAGCCAGCCAGTAACATGGGCTGTCACGGTCGCGTCGTCGAATACGGACGCTCAGACCTTTACTGCGGGACGGACCGGGTCCCTAGATCGCGTCGACCTGTCCCTGCGGCGCGTAGGCGATGTGTCGCCGGAAGCGCGTGTCCTGGTCGAGATCCGCGCCGTGGATGCGATCGGCTCGCCGACCGACGAGGTGTTGGGAACCGCGGCCGTGCTTCCCGAGTCAATTCCCGACGGAAACTTCTTCAGCTGGATCGAGGTGCCGCTCGACGAGCCCGTTGCCGTCACCACGGACGAGCAGTACGCCATCGCGTTGACGAGCAACGTGCCCTCGAACGAGATGTTCGTGTCTTGGGAGGCGAACGTGGACGGTGATACCTACGCCGGCGGTGACTACTGGATGCATGCGTCGAGCACGGCCGACGGACCTCGTACGTGGATACGGCCCCTACGTCGACGACTTCGGGTTCCGTACCTACGTCGATTCAGTTGTCGATGGCGACGGCGACGGCTATGACGACTCGACCGACTGCGACGACACGGACCCATTGATCAACCCGGGCGCACAGGAGGGCTACAACCAGGTCGACGACGACTGCGACGGCACGGTCGACGAGGGATTCTCGCGGCCCGCTCCGCCAGTCATCGGACAAGCGACGAGCGGCGTGCCGGGTGGCCTGGTCACAGCCACCGCCAGGTGGTCAGCGCCAAGCAACACCGGCGGCACCCCTGTGACCGAGTACCGAGTGCAGGCCATGCGGCTCAACGCCTCAGGCGCGGTCGTCAGTCGGCAGGCGAGGGCGGCGCAGCCCTCAGCCCGGAGCTTAGTCATGCGGTTGAGCTCAGGCCGTTACCGCTTCCGGGTTGCCGCCGTCACTGTCGTTGGCCACGGAAGTTGGTCGAGGAGCTCGGTGGTCGTCCGGGCCCGCTGAGCCGGGCAAGTCGCCAGCTGCCGTCGGGCGGGCCTGAACAGTGCTGGACGCGTGTGGATCTGGTTGTCCACCCGCGCGTGACTGCTCAGTCCGCTTCGTCCTCGACGGGCGACGCGCCGGCTGGCGCTTGCTCCCGCAGCACCCGGAGCGCGTAGAGAGCGAGAGCGAGGGCGGCGGTCATGCCCAGCAGCAGGGCGAGGTTGGCTGTGTAGTCGCGGAGCAGGATCGCCTTGGACTCGGGTTGGGTGCCTTGGCGACCGATGAGGGGTACGGCGATGACCGTGATGAGCGCGCCTACGAGGAGCGCGCCTTGAAGATAGCGACGCCCGCGCGGTGGTACGGCGGCGAGTGCGATGCCGGTGCCTACGGTGATCGGTGCGATGAGGCCGTCGTGGAGCGCGACAGCAGCTGATCAGCCACACGAGGAGAGCGAGGAGGTCACCTGCGTCGAGCTCGGTGACCAGCCGGAAGACGCCGAACGTCAGCAGCAGTCCGCCTGCCACTCCCAGTGCGATGCGGTACTTGCGCACTAGGTCACCTCTATCCGGCGTCAGCCACTTGGTGTTGAGGACTCCGGGTCGGTTGGGGGCGATCAACCGCACTGGGTACCCGTGGTCGAGGTTGATCCGCTCGCCGTTGAGGTGGGTGGCGAGTAGCGCCGCGCCCACCTGGGGCCCTACCAGCATGCTGTGGTTGTAGCCCCTGGGCTGCAGCGAGAAGACCTCGACCCGCGAAGACGCGTCGCCGCCGGCGCGCCGGACGAGGTCGATCACCGGGATGCCCCGCCACTGCGCGCCGACGCTCCATCCCTCGACGCAGCTCAGGGGGAAGTGCTCGCTCACCGACCTCATCGTCTCGAGTTCGTCAAGGGTGAGGGTGAAGGGCGTGGGGCCGGTCACCTCGAGGCGCCAGCCCTCAGACGTGGCCAGGGTGAGAACCCGCGCCGACTTGGCTGTCTTGTTCACGGGGACACCCTGTGGCCCTTTCGAGGCCTCTCGGGTCGCGAGTAGACCGATGCGCGCCAGTGGCGTGACGGTCTGGCCGACCGTGACGAGAACGATCGCTCCGATCCCGGAGCCAACGGCGACGAACAGGCCTCGCCGGTCCATCGCCGGCATGGCCGGCGGTGGAACCGTTCCGGCGTTGCTGTGCGCCAGTGGGTTCTGGTCCCACGGAACCTCGGTCAGTACGTCGGCTTCGCCGAGCCTCGCCTGGAGGCCGTACTTGATATCCGGCAGCTTCAACGCGATGTGCAGGAGGACGGAACCGATCAGCACGTAGCCGAGGTAGCGGTGGGTCGAGGGGAACGACCATGGCCAGGGATACCAGTTCAGGGTGTTGAGGAACCCGGTCGTGAGCTGGACCAGCGCCGAGGCGACGAGCACGAATACCGAGAGGCGCTCGAGGGCGTGCTTCATCGATCGGATGGGCGGCCAGCGGAACAGGTTCGGGTAGACCGACCAGAGTTTGACCAGCAGCAGCGGGATGGCCGCGACTCCGGTGGCCACATGCAGCCCCTGCGTCACGCGATAGGCCTGCACCGGGGATGCGGGTACAGGCAGCCACGACCAAGGCTGGTACTGGTAGTGACTCACCATCCCTGTCACGAAGCACACCGCGAAACAGACCCCCAGGGCCCGACCCAGCCGGGCCGTGACTGCCGTCGACCTCAGCGGGCTCCGAAAGCGGGGCCACCATCGTGGACGACTGGCTCCCGTTCTCCCCGTGACCTCAGACCCTGACGAGGGTTGCATCGACTCATCATGCTCTCCTCGACCACTCCCAGCCAGCGAGGTGGCTCACGCTTCTGGTCACCCGCGTCGCTGAGTGCTGCACCTCATCGTCGTGGGGGTGTGCCCGATCAGCCGTTCAGCCGCTGGTCGCGGCGCGCGCCCATGGGGGCCGTAGCAGTGCCGCGGTGACGCAGGCGAGGGTCAGCACCGAGATGTAGATCGCGACGAGGTGCACCTGCAACGACCCGCCGTTGTACATGGTGACGCCGACGGCGGTGAGTGTGACGGCCACCGCCACCTGCCCGGACACGTGCTGGCGACGAATGGCGATCAGCACCAGGATGGCGGGAACGACGTACCACACGATGCTGGCTGCACCGAGCGCGCGGATGTCGCTGGCTGCTGCACCCGTCCCTGGCAGCTGGTCCACCAGCCGTGGGAAGAACATGGCGCCGCAGTGGAACGCGAGAACCGCCATGCCTGTGGCGAGCAGCGCGCTGTCTACGACGGTCACCCGTTTCGCCAGCTTGGGAAACGGAAGACCTGTCCACAGGGCGCGGGCAGCCAGGACGACGATCACCGCCGCGAGCAGGCTGAGGACGAAGCGGAGGGACACAGCGCGAGGATACCGGCCAGCCGATTCCGAAGCGGTGGGTACGGCGGCCTGGTGGAGGCAGCAGCCGGGTACTGCTCAGGCGCAGCGGAAGACCTCGCGCCCGGTCCGCGCGGCTGCGTCCTGGACCGCCAGGGTGTCGCGGACCACCCCGAAGACCTCCGCGAGCGGCGTCGGTGAGTCCGCGATCCGCAGGTGCGGATCGGTGACCGCCACCGGGTGCCACCACGCGCCGTCCGCGGTGATCGTGGGTTCGGGCTCCAGAGTGTCGATCGAGACGTGCACCCCCGACTCCGCGAAGCCCTCCAGCGCCACTGGGCGGATCACCCGGTCCGCGGGGTCGATACCCGCCTCGTCGAGGCGCCGGTGCAAGGCCTCGACACCGGCCGGGTCCTCGTCGAAGAGCGTGGCCGCCACGCGGACCCGGAAACCCAGCGATCGGACCAGCGCGATCCCGTCGACCGCCTTGGCCCACGATCCCGCACCGCGCTGGCGGTCGTGCACCTGCGGCGTCGCGGAGTCCAGGCTGACCTGCAACACCACGTCCCGGTCCAGGGCCTCGAGAGTCTCGCGGCGCCGCCCCCGTCCGAGGATCATCGCGTTGGTGAGGATCGTGCGGCTCAGGCCCGCTCCGGCGGCCACCAGCTCGCCCAGGTCGGGATGCATGAAGGGCTCGCCCCCGGTCAGGAACAGCTCGCGCCCGCCCAGCTCCGCGAACTCCGCGAACGCCTCGCGAGCCACCTCCGGGCTGATCCGACGTGCCTGGGCCTTCGGCGAAGACTCCGCGCAGCAGTAGCTGCACGCGAGGTTGCAGTCGAAGTTGGTGTAGGCCCACAGCCGGTGCCCCACCGGAGTCCGGCCACCCTGGCTGAACACCGTCCCCGTCGCCGGTGCGCCCTCCTTGGCGCCGTCCTTGGTGCTGGCGGCCTTGCGGACCGCGAACCACCACGGACCCGCACCCGTCTCGGCCACCTCACCGGTGACCTCGTGGCCGACGAGCTCGGCCCAGATCGGCAGGTCGGTGACCACGCTGACCTCGGCGCTGCGCACCGCGAGGACCTGTCTCTCCTCGAGCCGGCGCATCGCCCGGGTGATCAGCAGGAGAAGTCCGCTGCCGCAATCCATCTCACCGCCATCGACCAGAGCGTCGACACTGCCCAGCCGAGCGGGCACGGCTACCGGCGAGTCCCCCATCCGACGAGCCTACGCCCGCACGACTCATGGACTACCGTCGAAAGCGTGTCCAACCCAGTCGGCGGCGCCGCCCGCCCCAGTGACCACGACGCGCGGGCGTCGTACTGGGAGCACGTCCATCACGACAAGGACGTCGACGGCGTCTCCTGGTGGCAGTCGGTGCCGGAGCTGTCCCTCGGCCTGGTCGACCAGGCCGAGGTCGATCCCGCAGAGCCCGTCATCGACGTCGGGGCCGGCTGGTCAACCCTGGTGGACCACCTGCTCGAGGCCGGCTACCGGGACCTGACCGCGATCGACCTGTCGGCCACCGCCCTGCAAACGGTGCGCGACCGGATCGGACCCGCCGGAGCCGAGGTGCGCCTCGAGGTCGCCGACGTGCTCGACCTGCGACCCGATCGCAGCTTCGCGCTGTGGCACGACCGAGCCGTCTACCACTTCCTGACCGAGCCTGACGAACGTGCCGACTACCTGGCCTCGCTGCAGCGCTCCCTGCGCCCCGGCGGCTGGGCGATCGTGGCCACCTTCGGCCCGGACGGCCCCACCACCTGCAGCGGGCTGCCGATCGTCCGCTACACCCACGCAGACCTCGCCGCCCAGTTCCCCGGCTACCGCCTGGTCTCCACCGCCGGCGAGGACCACCACACACCCTGGGGAACCACCCAACAGTTCACCGCCGTGCTGCTCCAACGCCCCACGAGCGCCGACCCCTCGCCGCGAGCACGCGCCGACCGAGAAGATCCGCGTCCCTGAGCCAGGCGACGCTGACCGCTCACCAGTAGGGCATCCTGGGCTGGCGCGGCGTTCGGAACCGTTGCCTGGGCTGCAGATTTCGCCCCGTCACATCACCCGGGTCATCGCGCCGGTGTCGGGCGCCAGCGAGAGCACCTCGGCGAAACCCTCGATGAGAGATTCTGCGAAGAGATCGGGGTCGGTGATCGACGCGGCGTCTTGATTGATGCCGAGGCATGCGGTGGACCCGTGGGTGATCATCGTGGCCATCACGGCGCATCCGGGGAGTGGGCCGAAGGGGAACATCCTCTCGACCTTGGCGCCGGCGACGTAGACGTCGAAGGGGATGCCGGGCACGTTGCTGGCCTGCAGGTCGTTCATCGAGGTGGTGCCGCTGAGCCGCGAGAGCATTCCCGCCGGCAGCCAGGCCAGGGTCGGACCGAGGGTGTTGAAGGCGTCGAGGGCCGGCTCCTGCCGGGCCTGGCGGACCTGCTCGCGGATGGTCAGGACGCGCTCGAAAGGATCGTCGATGTCGACCGGACCGGCCAGTCGCCCGACGGCGATCCGGTTGCCTCCTGCCTGGTCGTCGGGCGAGCGCACCGAGATCGGGATCGCGACCGGCATGGTCTTGATCGGGTGGCCGAGCCGCTCGTGGTAGATCCGGAACCCCCCGATCAGCCCGGCCAGATAGGCGTCGTTGACCGACGCCTTCGCGGCCTTGGCGGCGGCTCGCACGTCGGCGAACGCGACCTCGAAGGCCTCGAACCGCCAGGTGACGCTGCGCTGTGCCAGCAGCGGCGAACCTGGCGGGCCCGCCATCCCGGCGACCCTGGGGACCGAGCTGCCGTAGCGCAACGTCTTGCGCAGCGCCTGCCGCGGGTGGACGAGTGCGCGCACCGCGCGGGTGGCGACGTCGACCCGACGCGGCAGTAGCCGGATCTCCTCGGTGACCTGTCGTCGTACGACGCTGAGCCCGGTGGTGGTGCCCGGGGGAGGCGGGGGTGGCTGCGGCTTCTCGGCGGCGGGCTCTCGCGTGGGGGAGTGCAGCTGTGCCAGCCCGATGATCGCGCCGAGGCCGTCGGTCATGGCGTGGTGGGCCTTGAGGAGGTACGCCGTCCGGCCGTCGGGCAGTCCCTCGAACAGGTAGCCCTCCCAGGGCGGGCCGCTCGGGGTCCAGCGGGGTCATCGCCAGCTGGGCGCAGGTGTCCAACAGCTCGCGATAGGACCCGTCACCACCCACCCTCAGTCTGCGGAGGTGGTACTGGAGGTCGTAGTCGGGGTCGACCGACCAGGTCGGGGTGCCGATGCGCAACGGCGAGTCGACCACACGCTGGCGGAAGCGAGGCGCCATCCGGCTGCCCCACTCGTGGGCGGCGACCAGCCGCTCCCAGTCGGGCATGGTGTCCCAGATCTCCAGCATGCTGATCGTGCCACGGAGCCGACGGTCGGCATCGCCACGCCACATCACGGCGTCCACCGCCGACATCGCAGGTGCGTTGGCCCAGTCCAGCGGCTGGTCCGTCATCCCGCGCCCTCCTGGCCTGCCTCGGACGAGGGCCACTCCGCGAGCGTGGTGAGGAACATCTGCCGGACCTCGTCGGCGTGCTCGGCGACCGTCTCCGGCCGCCAGGAGGTGGTCTCGACCGGGGCGAGCACCTTCACCTCGACGGTGCCGGGCTTGATCAGCTGGGCACCGCGCCACATCAGCTCGCCGGTGTTGCGCAGCACGATCGGCACCACCGGGCACCCCAGCCTGCATCGCGATGTGGAAGGCGCCCTTCTTGAACGGGCCGAGCCGGGGCGTGGCGGAGCGAGTGCCCTCGGGAGCGACGACGAGCGAGACCCCCTCGCCCAGCTTGCGCACGGCGGGTTCGAGCTGGGTCTTGGCCTTCGCGGTGTCCCCGCGGTCGATGAAGACCATGCCGGCAAGGTCGAAGATCTGCCCGATCACCGGGACTGTCTTGACCTCCTTCTTGGCGATGCCGGTGAAGTCACGTTTGAGCAGCTGGATGATGACCGCCGCGTCCAGCTTCGACTGGTGGTTGAAGACGAAGACGCAGGGTCTGCTCGAGGTGAGGTGGTCCTCGCCCTCGCGCACGCGCACCCGCACCCCGCTGAGTCGCAGGCCGAGGTCGTTGCCCCGCGGCAGCGCCTGCTCGATGAGGACCTCAGGATCGCGGGCGACCATGCTGCCGAGCATGCCGACGGCTGCCGAGGCGACGAACGATGCGTAGTAGGCGGTGGTGCCGGCGAGCATCAGACCACGGTTGTGGGTCGGGTTGCGCAGCTCGAGAATCGGCCATCCTTGCGTCTCGGCGACCGCGCGCATGCCGTGCCGGGGCGAGACCGCCGCGGGGTGACCGACCGCCTCCAGGTAGGGCACGTCCTCGCTGCCGTCGGAGTAGGCGAACGAGGCGTCGAGATCGAGCTCGTGCTCGCGGGCCAGGGCACGGACAGCCGCGGCCTTGCCGGGGCCCCACAGGGGCCGCCCGAGCACTTCGCCGGTGAGCACCCCATCGACCACCTCGACCTCGGTGCACAGCGCATGATCGGCCTCGATCTCACGGAGGACCGGCTCGATCTGGAAGCGGGTCGCGCTCGAGGCGATCACGATCCGGTGGCCCTTCTCCTTGTGCGCCTGCAAGATCTGCCACATCTGCGGCCGGAGGAGTGCCGAGGTCTCGTGCTTGAAGAGACGCTCCCCCAGGGCCAGCATCTCGGAGTAGGTCTGTCCGGCGAGCGCCGGTTTGGTGACCGCGAGGACCGCGGCGTAGTCGCGCTCGTTCTCCACCCCGCGCAGGGCGATCAGCACCGTCTGGACCAGCTCGCTCAACCCCACGTCGAGGCGGCGGATCCGGTCGCGGTAGATCGCCGAGACCGAGAACCCCTCGATGAGGGTCCCGTCGTAGTCGAAGAAGGCCGCGACCTTGTCACCGGTGGGAGCAGCGCGGATCTGCGCGAGACGGTCGTCGACGGCGTTCACCGGCGGGCCTCTGCTTCGATCTGCGGCGATCTGGGCGAGCCGGTCGCGCAGCTCCTCGACCTCTGCGAGGAAGGCACGACGCCCTGCGGCAGGCGCCGCCGCCCTCCGGCTCGACGATGCCGCGGTGGTCGGCCAGCTCCAGGGCGGCGGCGTACAGCTCACGGGCTACGGAGTCGGTCTTGACCCTCCCCTGAAGGGCGAGCTGACGGCCGTGGCCCAGGCACGTCGAGAGGAAGGTGTCCTTGTCCGTCCAGTCCTCCCCGAGGTGCACCAGGCGTCCGGCGACGACCAGCTGGGCGTCCAGGAACGGCTGGAGCGTACGCCGGGCGACCAGCGATCCGGCGTGGGCGCGTAGCGTCGTGCGTGCCCAGTCGGAGTTCGGGGTGACGGTGCGCCAACCCGGGGCCAGCAGGTCGAGCTCGGCGCCCAGCTTGGACAGGAAGGGCCCCTTGGGTGGGAAGAAGAACTCGAACTTCAGCAGGTCGCGGAGACGTAGAGCCTCGTCCTGGGCGGCGGCGAGCAGGGCCTCGGCCTCCTCGCCCTTCTCCGCGACCAGCGTGCCGCTGGCTGCGGCGAGCAGGGCGAGCTCCACGATCGCCAGGTCCACCAGGTGGTGCAGCGCGCCGTTGCGGTAGTAGGCCGCGACGGAGTGGTTGCCGGCGGCCACCGACCAGACCGTCTCGCTGCCGCCGTCGTACCGGGTGATGACGCTCTGACGGGTGAGCTCGTCGAGGGTGTGGCGCAACCCCTGGCCACGGAGCTGCTGCGGGTCGGGGCCGGGCAGCCCCCGCACGGCGATGTAGTCGATCAGCGGCTCGAGGATCTCCTCCACCTCGCGCTCGGTGAAGGCGCGCTCCTCCGCACCGAGCAGGGCGAAGCTGGCCAGTGAGGTGACCGAGATCGGGGTGGCGGCGTTGATGCCGTCCATCACGCGGAACGCGACCTTCTCCAGCCGGGCGGGTCCCTCACCGGCCTCGGCAAGGGCCTCGCGGAGCGAGAAGGACTCGCCGAAGCGGACCCTCGCGGTGCCGAGATAGACCTTGCGCTGGGCGTTGACGTACCGCAACAGCCAGGTCAGGCTCTCGGCCTTCTTGGCGCCGCCGGCCGACTCACCGGCCATCGCGCTGACCTCGTGCAGCTGGTCGTAGACGATGGAGGTGGGCACGACCATCACGTCGACCTCCGGGATCTGCTCGGAGGCATCCACGACGTAGGAGAGCAGGCCCATCATCGGCTTGCGCAGCTTGCCGGTGCGGCTGCGGCCCCCCTCGATGTACCACTCGAGATTGAACCGCTTCTCCACCAGGTGGGCGAGATAGGAGCGCATGGCGAACTTGTAGACCGGATCGTCGCCGAACTTGCGGCGGATGAAGATCATCCCGGAGCGACGGGCGATGGTGCTCAGCGGCCACAGTCGCAGGTTGTTGCCACCGAGGACGTGGTTGGGCGGGAAGTCGTGCTCACGGAAGACCTGGGCGAGCACGAGCGGGTCCACGTAGGAGCGGTGCGAGGGCAGAAAGATCAGGGCATGAGTCCTGTTGAGCTCGCGCAGCCGGTCGAGGGTGCCCAGATCGACCGACATCGTCCAGGTCCGCTCGTGCATCAGGCTGAGCGTGGAGGAGAACACGTCGTCCATCAGTCGGCTCTGGGTGGCCACGAAGGTCGACATGTTGTCGATGACTTCCTGGATCAGCTGAGGGACGGGCCGGCCCAGTCGCTCGGCGAGGGCTGCGGCTTGCTCGCGGAAGCGCGCGCTGGTGGAGATCTGCTCCGCGACGAGGCGAGGCACCTTGTACCGATCGCCGATGATGCTGCGCTCGGCCCGCTCGGCCGCGAGCGAGGCCTGGACTGCCACCCAGTCGCCGAAGGCCACCTCTTGTGCCGCCGACCGCTCGTAGCGCGCCCGCAGCTCGCCGATCGTTGCCGGCTCGCCTTCGGCCACGCGGACCCGGTCGGGGTGCTTCCTGCCGATGCGGGCCTGGGCCCCGGCGCGGGGCTTGCGGGGGTCGGTGAGCGCGAGCACGTCGGCCATCGCCACGCGACGCTCGCCGTTGCGCTCGGGAGGCAGCCAGACCACGCGCGCCGGGATCAGGGTGGTCGTCTCCGGAAGGGACTCGACGTCGGCCTCGCCTGGCTCCCGGACTGTCGCCTCGGGGTGGACGGCGCCGGCCCAGGCCCGCAGCGCCTGACGCTCGAACGGCGTCCTGGCCTCGACGAGCACAACAGCGTCCTGGTCGTTCTGTACGACACGCATGGCCCCGTCCCTCCCACCCCGGCTCAGGGGTCCACTCAAGCGTGGGGGGCGCAGGCGTGCAACGTCGGCCCCCTCGCTTGCCGTCGAGCAGCTCTCGCTCTCCTCTGGATCGCTGCCCTCGGGCCGTCTAGGTTGGGGGAGTCGACACTTCCAGCGGGGCCCCTCGGTGGCGGTCGACGGGATGATCGAGAGGACGCGAATGCCGATATTCATGGTGGAGAGACGGTTCGCCGACCAGCTGGAGGTCGCCCCGGAGACGGCGGCGTCGATCAATCGGATCAACGACGAGTCAGGCGTGCGCTGGCTGAAGTCCTTCCTGTCCGCGGACAAGCGCAAGACGTTCTGCCTCTACGAGGCCGACGACGTCGATGCGATCCGCACGGCCGCCATCCGGGCCGGCATCCCCGCCGACGCGATCATGGAACTGTCGGGAACTCTGTCTCCGAACGGCTCCTTCGCGCCGATGTAGGCGACGCGCGGTCGGCTACAGCAGACCGTGCTCGGTGGCGAAGACCGCTGCCTTGGTGCGATTGGGCGCGGCAGTCTTGATGAGAATGCTGCGCACATGGTTGGCCGAGGTGTTGGCGCTGATGAACAGCCGCTCGCCGATCTCCCGGTTGGACAGTCCTTCCGCCACCAGACGCAGCACGTCCACCTCCCGCTCGGTCAGGCCGTTGGGCAGGGGCGCATGCTCAGCGAGCGGAGCCGGCTCGGCGTCCAGGTCCCGCAGCACGCGGCTGTGACCGATGCGTCGGGCCAGCGCACGCGCCTCGTCGGCGAGCCCATGAGCTGAAGGGGACGGGCGGTTGTCGGTCGGACCGTCGCGGCCGGCCAGGTGCCGGCTCCACGCGGCGAGCGTCTCCACCTGGTGGGTGACGGCACCCATCCGACGGTCCATCTCGAGGGCACGCTCGAAGTGCAGGTCGGCGCTGGGGGCGCCGAGCACGGAGTCGAGCTGCGCCAGGTAGCGATCGGCGGAGCCGAAGACGGCAGCGCTGGCGCCCGCCATCAGGTTGCTGCCTGCGTACTCGGTCAGGAGCGGCCGAAGAACCGCTGCCGCATCGCGGTCGTCGAGCTTCGCAGCCGCCTCGGCCGCGAACGCCAGTACGCCGGCCCACTGGGCGCCGGCCCGATAGCTGTCCAGGCGGTCGCGCAGGTGGCTCAGCAGACGCGCGGCCGGCTCCAACATCTCGAGCTCCGAGTACAACGCCAGCAGACCCGGCAACCAGTGGTCCTCGAAGCTCTCGTCGCCGGTGATGAGCGGGCGGATCTGGTCGAGCCCGCCGGTGACCCGTTGCAGCATGAACTGCTGGACGCCCCACGATCCCTCGGTGGCGCCGTCGAACTCGTGGCTGAACTGGTCGTCGAGCCACGCGACGATGTGCTCGGCACCCGCGTAGTCCCCGATCGCGTACCGGTGGGTGTAGCGGGAGCATCCCGAGACGTAGCGGAAGAACGGTTGCCCGCGCGAGAGTGCGATCTCGGTCAGGTCACGTTGAGCGCTGCTCCAGGCGGGCTCGTCGCCGACCATGTAGGCGAATGCGCCGCGGTGGAAGGCTGCCGGGCCGAGGTGGTCGTCGTCGCCGAGCCGCGAGCCGATCGCCTGCAGCTCCAGTGCGCGGGCCAGCAGCGAGGGGGCCAGCTCCGGGGCCAGGCCCTGCCACAGGGTCGCGCGGAGGGCATGAGCCGTGAGTCTGTCGTCGCCGCTGGCGCGGGCATGCTCGAGGGCCTCCTCGCCGAGCTCGCGAGCCTGGGTGCGGTCACCGGTGAACGAGGCCGCACGTCCCATGCTGGCGAGGGCCCGGATGCGCAGCGGATCGTCGTGCTCCAGCGCGGCGGCGCGCAGGGCCTCGCTGAGCATTGCCAGCGATCGCTGACCGTTCTCGGAGGGTCGCCACGACGCGTCCTCGTGACCGATGGCGGCCAGCAACCGGACCCGGGGGTCCTCGTCCGTGCTCAGCTCCTCGTAGAGGCGACGGGCGGTCGGGAAGTGGCCGGCATGCATGTGGCAGCGGGCCGCGGCGGAGAGGAGCTCGACCCGTGGCGGGCCTTCGGTCACGTGGAGCTGCGCAGCCCGCTCGTACAGCGTGGCTGCCTCGCTGTGGGCGATGCCGCGGACTGCCTGCTGGGCGGCCAGCACCAGGTAGTGGACTGCCTTGTCCCCGTGGCCCAGCGCCCGAGCCTGGAGGTAGTGGTGTGCGAGCTGGGCCATCAGCCCCGGGTCGTCCTCGCCGACACGAGCCTCGAGAGCCCGGGCCACTCGCGCGTGCGCCGCCGCGAGGTCGGTGGCCGCCATCTGGTCGAGCACCGCCTGCCGAGCCAGCGAGTGGACGAACCGGTAACGACCCGAGTCGGAGTCGGCGACCAGGAGCCCGGCGCGGACCGTGAGGTCGATCCCCTCGAGGACCGCGTCCGGGCCGAGCTCGCAGGCCTGCACCAACAGAGTGGGATCGACGATGTCGCCGGCCACCGCGGCGAGCTCGAGGACACGTGTGTGGGCGAGGTCGAAGGCGGACAGCCGGCGCGCCAGCGCGTCCTGCACCGACCCCGGTGCGTGCGCGGTTCCTGAGCGCACGGCGGCGAGGCCACCCCGGGACGCGAGATCGTGCCAGTACTCCTGGAGGAAGAAGGGGTTGCCGCCGGTGTGGTCACGCAGCACCGGTGCGGCCTCCCGGGCCGCGGTGGGCGAGACCCCCGCCTCTCGGACGAGGTACTCGATCACGTCCTCGGTGGACAGCCCGACGAGGTCGATCCGGGCGACGCCGTCAAGACGGTGCAGGTCCGCCAGGGCGAAGCTCACCGTGTCCGTGCGGTCCGGGGCGGTGGTACGCCGGGTGGCCAGGACCAGCAACCTCTCTCCGGCCGTGGACTCGACCAGATGGGACAGCATCGCCAGCGTCGGCTCCGGGGCCCAGTGCAGGTCCTCCAGGACCAGCACGGTGGGCTTGTCCTCTGCCGCTGCCAGCAGCACGCGCAGGACGGCGTCGAAGAGGATCGGCCGGGAGTCCCCCTCGTCGGGTGCGAAGCCCGCGGCCGAGGGCCAGGGCCCCAGGACGGCGTTGGTCAGGCGCAGGAGTGGTGCCGCAGCCTGAGGAGTGATGGTGCTCAGGGTCTGCGGCGGCAGCTGCTCCAGGGCCTGCTCCAGAATGGCGACGAAGGGCCGGTAGGGGGTGTTGAACTCCTTGCGGGACGCACCCCACAGCACGGTGGCGCCGTGCTCACGAAGCGCCGCGGCCACCTCGGCCACCAGCCGGGTCTTGCCGACGCCGGGCTCCCCGCCCACGAAGACGACCTGTCGCCGGTCGGCCTCGACTGCCGCCCAGGCCATCTCGAGGCGTTCCATCTCCGCGCGGCGCCCGACGAAGGCCGTCCGACTCCTCGCAGGTCCGCTGGGGGCGCTCATCGGAGCAGGTTCCATTGTCTGTCGACTGTAGTCCGATCCGGCCCCTGCCGAGATAGTCAGATCTGACCCCCTGGCGGCCCGACCGATGAGGTCAGATCAGGTCAGGTGCCGCGCTCCCGCTCTCCGTAGCGTCATCGGTGCTGACATCCCATCGTGAAGGAGCATCACCATGGCCACACCGATCAAGGACCTGCCCGTCGAGGTCGCCCAGGGCGACCTGGAGACCAGGTACGTCGAGCAGGGTGACATGGCCATCCGGCACGTCCGGGTTCCCGCCGGGACCGACTTCGGGCCCGTCCTGAAGGGTCTTCCGGGCGACCGCTGTCCCAGCCCTCACTGGGGGATCGTGCTGGAGGGCTCACTCCGGCTCGAGCACGCTGACGGATCCGTCGAGACGGCGAGTGCGGGCGAGGTCTACTACTGGCCCCCCGGACACACCGCCACGTCCTCCGACGGCGCCGTCTTCCTCGAGATCGGCCCGGTCGGTCCGATGCGTCAGTTCCACGATCACGCGCAGATGGTGTTCGCCTGACTCTCGGGTGACTCGCCGCCCCAATCCGGTACTCCCATCGAGAGCCACGTCGACGACGACCGTCGACCTGAACAGATCCAGAAGAACAGATGCAAGAAGAACAGGAGCAGTCATGAGCGGCACACCAGCACTCACCATCCTCGAGGCCGCGCGCGGCGACGTGATCACCTCGCAGTCGCCCGAGTACGACGAGGCGCGTTCGGTCTACAACGCGATGATCGACCGGCGACCGCTCGCGATCCTGCGGGCCGCTGATGTCACCGACGTACGCATCGCCGTCAGTGCCGCCCGCGAGAGCGGGCTCCCACTCGCGATCCGGGACGGCGCGCACAGCGTTCCCGGGTTCGGGACGGTCGACGACGGCATCGTGCTGGATCTCGGCTCGATGAAGGGGATTCGCATCGACCCGGTGCAGCGGATCGCCCGCGTGCAGGGCGGCTGCGACTGGGGCGACTTCGACCATGCGGCGCACAGCTTCGGCCTGGCCACCACTGGCGGGATCATCTCGACCACCGGGGTCGCCGGCCTCACCCTCGGTGGCGGCATCGGCTACCTGGCCCGGGCCCACGGTCTCTCGATCGACAACCTGCGGTCGGCGGACGTCGTGCTCGCCGACGGCAGCTTCGTGACCACCAGTGCGACCGAGCACCCCGACCTCTTCTGGGCGCTGCGCGGCGGGGGCGGCAACTTCGGCGTGGTCACCGAGCTCGAGTTCGACCTGCACCCGGTGGACACCATCTACGGCGGGCCGATGTTCTTCGAGCTCGACGTCGCTGAGCAGCTGTTCAAGACCTACGGCGAGTGGATCGCAGCCGCACCGCGTGCGATGGGTGCGTTCCCGGCGTTCCAGATCGCCCCACCGCTGCCCTTCATCCCCGAGGACCGGGTCGGCGAGCCGCTGGCGCTCGTGGTGTCGTGCTTCAACGGCAGCGACGAGGACGCCGAGGCGATGCTGAGCGAGCTGCGCGCGGTCGGGACTCCCGTCGCCGAGCACGTCGGACGGATGCCCTACCCGGCACTGAACAGCGCCTTCGACGGGCTGCTGCCGAAGGGTCTCCAGCACTACTGGAAGGCCGCCTTCCTGCCCGAGCTGACCGACGGCGTCATCGCCGCCCATCTCGAGCACGGCCCCAAGGTGCCGGCGGTGGAGTCCACGATGCACCTCTACCCCATCGACGGTGCTGTCCACGACGTCGCCGCCGACGCGACCGCGTTCGCCTACCGTGATGCGAAGTTCGCCCCGGTGATCGCCGGCATGTGGCCCGACCCTGCCGACAACGAGGCCAACATCAGCTGGGTGCGCGACTACCACCAGGCACTCGAGCCGCACACCAGCGAGGGCGGTTACATCAACTTCATGGCCGAGGACGACCAGGGCCGTATCCGAGCCAACTACGGCGCCAACTACGACCGGCTGGCTTCGATCAAGAAGGCCTACGACCCGGGCAACCTCTTCCGGATCAACCAGAACATCGCTCCGGCCGGGTGATCCGACCGAGGGAAGCCTGAGCGCCCCGCCCGATCACTAGGGTGGGAGCGTGCCTCCCACCGACCCGTCCTCTTCCTCGCTGCACGTGACCGAGGTCGGTGACGGCGGGCCGCGGGTGGTGTTCCTGCACGGGCTGTTCGGGCAGGGTCGGAACTTCACCCAGATCGCCCGGGCACTGGCCCCCGACCTGCAGTCGGTGCTGATCGACCTCCCGAACCACGGGCAGTCCCCGTGGCTGGACACCACCGACTACGAGGTCGTGGCAGCCACCGTCGCCACCGTGGTGCGGGACCGATACCTCGACGCAGGCCCGGTCCACCTCGTGGGTCATTCGATGGGCGGCAAGGTCGCGATGGTCCTGGCCCTGCTGCACCCCGACCTCGTGGAGCGTCTCGTGGTCGTCGACATCGCGCCCGTGTCCAGCGGTGGAGCAGGGGAGTTCGAGCACCTGCTGGACAGCCTGGCGGGGCTCGACCTGGACGCGATCGAGCGAAGGGCCGACGCCGACGCCGCGCTCGCGGCACAGGTGGACGACGAGCGGGTGCGGGGTTTCCTGCTCCAGAACCTGCGCCGAGGTGCGAACGGGTTCTGCTGGCAGGCCAACCTGGACCTGCTGCGGTCCGAGCTGGCGACGATCGCCGGCTTCCCCGACGTGGGCGGCTCGTTCGAAGGACCCGTGCTCTGGGTCGCGGGTGAGCACTCCGACTACGTGCTGCCAGACCATGCGCCCCGGATGCGCGAGCTCTTTCCGAGCACCCGGCTCGTGACCGTCAAGGGCGCCGGTCACTGGGTGCACTCCGAGCAGCCCGACGCGTTCGTCTCGGCCCTGAGGGTGTTCCTCACCTCCGCCTGACCACACCTCTTGACACGCATCTCCCGGCCTCAGCATGCTCGAGGCTGTTTCAGCCGGATCCGCTCCGATTGATCGGGGATCGCAATGACCGTCAGTGTGCCCACCGAACGCACAAGCGATCCTCGGCATGCCACGCGCCTGTTCGCCGCGATCATCCTCCCGATCGGTCCCGCCGTCGTGGCCGTGCTCCGTCTCGTCCTTCCCTACACGGCCGTCGACGACGAGGACGCGGTCGTGCGCGCGGTGGCCGACCACCAGTCGACGCAGTCCCTGGCCGTGTGGCTCGGGCTCGTGGCGGTGCTGACCCTGATCCCAGGGGTGCTGTGGGTGGGCCGGCTCACCCGCCGGGGGGCACCCCGGCTCACCACCGTCGCGCTGCTCCTCCTCGTCCCCGGCTACATCTCACTGCTGCTGCTCGTGGCCAGCGACGCGGCGGTCCTGTTCGCAGTGGAGAGGAAGCTCGACCCTGCCGTCGCCGCCGACGCCTACGTCGCGCAGCACCCGGCCTTCCACGTCGCAGCGGGGCTGTTCGTCCTCGGTCACGTCTTCGGAACGGTGGTGCTGGGACTGGCGATGTGGCAGTCCGCGGTGGTGCCGCACTGGGCGGTGGCCGCCACCATCGCCTCCCAGCCCTTGCACTTCGTCGCAGCCGTGATCCTCGGCAGCCCGGGCCTGGACTTCTTCGCCTGGAGCCTGAACGCTGCCGGGTTCGCGGCAGCCTCCGTCGCCATCCTGAAGCTGTCCGACGACGACTGGGACCTCGCGCCTGCCCGTCGCTGAGAGAGCGGCCCGGAACGGGCGTGGTGACGACAGGGGCGCCCCTGCTTTCGGTGTGACGTGGGTAACCTCGCGCCGTCGGCCTCGTTGGGCAGTTCAATGCACCCGACGAAAGCGACGTCATGACCCTCCGCCATGTCTCGCGTCTCGGTCTCGTGGCCGGCGCATCCGCACTCACATTCGCCCTGCTGCCGGCGGCACCCGCCTCGGCGCACGGCGACCGCCCCGGGGACAAACCGACGAACACCCGCGGTGAACGGGTGGCGACCGAGGGGACCGGCCCGTCGATGCGGCACGTCGCCAACCTCCAGTACGACGCGTCGGGCCAGGAGCAGAACGGCTCGGACATCGAGTTCGTCAAGGTCGGCCGCAAGGAGTACGCCCTGGCCGGCACCCTGCGCAAGGGCCTGCAGATCGTCGACATCACCACGCCCGAGAGCCCGCGGATCGCCGCGGTCTACGACTGCGCTGTCAGCCAGGGCGACGTCCAGGTCTGGCGCCACGGTCGGCAGGTCCTCGCGAGCTACACCGCGGACGGCACCTTCGGCGCCGAAGGGGCGGCCTCGCAGTGCGCTCGGGACCTCGGGCTGAACGCGAGCGCCTCGGGGACGGTGATCGTCGACATCACCTCGCCGACCTCACCCAAGACCGTCTCCTTCGTGCCGGTCCCGCGCGGTTCGCACAACATGACGATCCACCCGAGCGGTGACTACCTCTACAACTCCAACTCCGACCTGATCACCAGCACCAGCCCGACGATCACGATCTACGACATCTCGGAGCCGAGGAACCCGCGGAGGGTCCGCGACTTCGCGATCCCGTTCGTGCCGCTCTCGTTGGGCTCGGAGTCCCACGACATCACCTTCAACGCGTCGGGCACCCGCGCCTACTCCGCGGCGTTGTCGCAGACCCTCGTCCTCGACACCACCGATCCGGCGGACCCGTCGATCGTCTCCCAGACCCTCGACCCCAGCATCAACGTCGCGCACCAGGCCGACCCGGTCACGCTCACGCGGGCCGACGGCTCGAAGCGGGACGTCATGGTGATCACCGACGAGCGTGCCGGTGCTGCGGCCAGCGCGGAGTGCCCCGGTGGCGGACTCCACCTCTACGACATCACCGGCGCCAAGGAGCGCGCGCCGGAGAAGATCGGCACCTGGTTCATCCCCGCTGCAAAGGTCCAGGACGGGACCACCTGCACCTCGCACGTCCTGCGGATCTACCCGAAGCAGGAGCTGATGACGATCGCCTGGTACGCCCAGGGTGTGCGGGTCATCGACCTCTCCGCGCTCGCCGACTTCGAGGGCTCGGCCACGGCGGTCGGCTTCGGTGACGGTGTCGGCATGAAGGAGGTCGGTCACTTCACGCTGCCGGACTCCGACACGTGGTCGTTCAAGACCAACAAGATCAACCGGGACGGGTCGTTCTACGGCTACGGCAACGACCTGGTGCGCGGCTTCGACGTCTACGAGTATTCCGGCGACAGCGTCGGCGACGTGCCGCCACTGGTGCCGACGGACCTGCTGCCGGTTGCCGCGGCCACCCCGAGCGGGAGCCTCGCCGTCGTCGAGTCCACGGTGCTCAAGGCCACGTCGGGCGGCCTCGGTCTCGTCGTACCGGCAGTGCTGATGGCCGCCTGGGTGCGCCGCCGGGCGGCCCGGGCGTAGCCGTGCGTAGCCGGGCGTAGCCGGACCGCTCGACCTAGTCCGGCGTGTCGGCCTGCTCCCGGAGGACCTCGACGATCGTCCGAAGCCCGTAGCGGAGCTGCTCGTACCCGTCCTCGCCGAGCTCGGCGACCATGCGTTCGTCGAAGTCGACGATGTGTGCCGCCCCGGCGCGCACCTGCTCGAGTCCGGTCTCGGTGTAGGTGACCAGCTTGGCCCTGCGGTCGTCCGGGTCGGACTTCATCTCCAGGACGCCGAAGTCGACGAGCTCGCGGACGACCTCGCCCATCGACTGCCGGGTGACCCCCGCCCTCGCGGCGAGGTCAGAGCTGCGCGCGCCGCCGAGGGGGAGGGTGGCGAAGACGGAGTTGTGCGCGGGCTTGGCCTGCTCGTAGCCGGCCGCCCGGGCCTGGCGCACCATGTCGTTCTGCAGCTCGCGGTAGGCACGGTGAACCAGTGCGATCAGGGGGGTCCGCTGCGGAACCCGTGCCCCAGGTCTTGACATCGGTAAGGAATCCTTCCATTCTTAGACAGGTTTCCTTACAGTATCAGGAGGGGTCATGAATGCCTCGCAAGATGTCGCCCACCGGTCCGCCGTCACTCGGATGACGCTGCTGGCCACGGTCCTCGGGCTCACCGCGGTCGTCGCCGTCGCCGGGGGCGTCTTCTGGCCCGAGGCGGAGGGTGGCGGCGAGACCTACGCCTACGCCGACATCGCCCCTGACCGCGAGCTGTGGTGGGGCCTGCTGGGCGGGCTCTCCGTGGCCGGCGTCATCGGCGTTCCCCTGCAGGCGATCGCGACGATGCACCTGGTCCGGGGCCGGGGGAGTGTCTGGGCGACCGTGGGTGGCTGCCTGATGTGGGTGGGTGTGGCACTGCAGGCCACCGGGGTGGCCGGCTGGGCGTCGGCGTACTACTACCCGACCGATCCGTCCCTGGACAGGAACGTCGGCAGTGCGGTGATCGAGGCCGCGAACAACGACCAGGTGCACCTGTTCGCCTTCCTCGTCCCCGGCGCTCTCCTGGTGGTGCTCGGAACGGTGCTGCAGTGTGTCGGGCTGTTCCGGGCCCAGGTCGTGCCGGCGTGGGTGCCGGTGGGGCTGCTCTTCGCCGTGCTCACCTTCGTCGTCCCCGGCGACGGCGCGCTCGGGCTGATCACCAGCATCCCGATGGCCCTGGGCGCCATCGGCCTGGCGTACTTCGCCTGGCGAAGCGTGGTCCATCGAGGCGGCGCTCTCCCGGCTGATCCTGGTGCAGAGGAGGCGCCTCGCCGCGACCCGATCGGCGCTCAGGCCGGGGTGCAGGGGATCCGGCAGGAGGAAGGGCGATGAGAGTGCTCGTCATCGGCTCCGGTCCCACCGGGATGATCCTGGGCGCTGCGATGGGCAGCCGCGGCCACCAAGTCGTCTCCGTGGACCGGGACCCCGGGCCGACGCCGGTGGGGTGGCGACGCCGGGGGGTGATGCAGTTCGAGCACGCGCACAACTTCCGGCACCAGGTCGGGGACCTGCTCCGCACCGAGTGGCCGACGGCGTACGACGCGTGGCTCGGGCTCGGCGCCACGCCGATCCTTGCCGATCCGGGCTCGTCCGACCGCTCGACCCTGGGGATGCTGTCGCGCAGGTCCACCCTCGAGCGGGCGCTGCGGACCGCCGCTGCTGAACACAACGGACTCGAGCTGCGCACCGGGCACGTCGACAGCCTCCTGTTCGAGGACGGTCGTGTCCGCGGGGCAGTCGTCGACGGAGCGCCGGTGGTCGCGGACCTGGTGGTGGACGCGTCCGGCCGCGCCGGCCGGGTGGGAGGGCCCAGCCGCACGGACCGGGCCCCGGCCCGGCTGGACGGCGACTGCGGCCTCGCCTACATCGACCGGAAGTACCGGCTGCGTCCCGGCGCAGCGCCGGGACCGATGAACACCCCGCTCGGTTACATCGACGAGTTCGACGGCTACCAGTGCCTGGTCTTCCTGCACGAGGGCCGACACTTCTCCGTGGTGCTCGTCCGGCCGACGGCCGACGCTGCCCTCGCGATGCTCCGGGTCCGCCCCGCCTTCGAGGCGGCCTGCGCCGCCATCCCGGTCGTGGCCGAGTGGACGGACCCGGCCCGTGCCGTTCCCGCCTCGGAGGTGCTGGTGGGAGGAGCGCTGCGCAACGTCTACCGCAGCCAGACCCTCACCCCCGGCCTCGTGACGGTCGGCGACGCGGTGGCGACCACGACCCCGACCCGGGGTCGCGGGGTCGCCATGGCGTGCATGCAGATCGAGGCGCTGCTCCACCTCCTGGACGAGGGTGCCGACCCGCTCACGGTGGCCCACCCCTTCGACGCGTGGTGCGAGACGAACATCGAGCCGTGGGTGGCCGACCACGTCGACATCGACGGCGGCATGGTCAAGCGCTGGCAGGGTCACGACATCGACCTCCGCGGGCCGCTGACCTCCAACCTGATCGCCGACGCCCTGCAGGCGGAGCCGAGGATCGCGCCGTACGCCGGGGAGTACTTCGCCATGACCGGGCTCCCCGCGACGCTGCGTCCGGCCGAACCGCTCGCCCGAGCCGTCTACCGCACCGGCTGGCGCCCACCGCTCGCCGAGGGTCCGAGCCGGGACGAGCTGGTGGAGATCATCGCGCGCAGCACAGCGGGGGCGGGCCGTGTCTCAGCCGGCCGCGGCCTTGACCGCCAGGACCGGGCAGTCGGCCTCGAGAATCACGCGCTGCGCGGTGGATCCCATCAGGAGCTTGCCGACCGCTGAGCGGCGACGCAGCCCGATCACGACCAGCTCGGCCCGCCGCGCGAGGGCGACGGAGAGGATCTCCTCGTGCGCCTCCCGGCCACGGACGGACTGGACGACGTCGTGGGCGACGCCGCTGGCCGCGAGCCGGGCACGGAGCTCGTCGAGCTGGTGCTCGTCGGCGAAGCGTTCGTCGACGAGCGCGTCTCCGCGTGAGGTGTTCACGAGCACCAGGCGCGCATCGCGTCGCCGCGCCTCCTCGAGCGCCAGGCTCAGCGCGGCTTCTCCCACGGGGGTCGGTACGTATCCGATGACGATGGTCATGACGAGCTCACCCGGTCCTTCCTCTCAGTGCGGTTGGTGGCGTTCTGATTGCTCGACGGCCTCGGCCCGGGTGGGCCGAAGTCGCCGGGCCAACGGCCAGAGCAGCACCATCGCCACGATCACGTAGACGATGACGGCGACGGGTTCGGAGAACAGTCCCGAGAGCTGGCCGTCGCTGAGCTGGAGCGACTTGCGCAGCTCGCCCTCCAGCCGAGGTCCCAGGATCACTCCGAGCACGAGGGGCAGCACCGGCAGACCGAAGCGCCGCATCAGGAAGCCGAGCAGGCCCAGCACCAGCAGGATGCCGAGGTCGAAGGCCTGCAGGTTCACCGAGTAGGCCCCCAGGGTGGCGAAGAACACGATGCCGGCGTACAGGTAGGGCCGCGGGATCTGGAGCAGCTTGGCCCAGGCCGGGGCGAGCGGCAGGTTGATCACGAGCAGCAGGAAGTTGCCGATGAACAGCGAGGCGATCAGGGCCCACACGAGCTTGGGCTCGCGGTCGAAGAGGAGCGGTCCGGGCTGGATCCCGTACTGGGTGAACGCCGCCAGCATCACCGCCGCCGTGGCGTTGGTGGGCAGGCCCAGCGACAGCATCGGCACCAGGGTCCCCGCGGCCGAGGCGTTGTTGGCCGCCTCCGGGCCGGCGACGCCCTCGATGGCGCCGTGACCGAACTCCTCGGGGTGCTTGGACAGCCGCTTCTCGGTCACGTAGGACAGGAACGTCGGGATCTCCGCGCCACCCGCGGGCAGGGCCCCGAAGGGGAAGCCGAACGCGGTGCCCCGCAGCCAGGGCTTCCAGGACCGCTTCCAGTCCTCCTTGCCCATCCAGGGCTGGCCGACCGGGATCACGTGGGCGGCAGTACGACGCAGGTGCGCCGCCACCCAGAGTGCTTCTCCCACGGCGAAGATCGCGACGGCGACGACGACGATGTCGATGCCGTCGATCAGGAGGGGCATGCCGAAGGTGAGGCGTTGCTGGCCGGTCACCGGGTCGGAGCCGACCAGCCCCACCGCGAGGCCGAGACCGAGTGCGCAGAACCCGCGCAGTCGCGAGTTCCCGAGCACCGCGGTCACGGCGAGCAGCGCGAGGACCATGATCGCGAGGTAGCTCGGGTCGCCGAGACTGATCGCGAACTCCACCACCACGGGCGCGCAGAGCACCAGCAGCAACGTGCCGATGGTGCCGGCGATGAAGGAACCGATGGCGGCCGTGGCCAGTGCCTGCGCGGCACGTCCGGCCTTGGCCATCTTGTGGCCCTCGATCGCGGTCACCACCGAGGAGGACTCCCCGGGTGTGTTCAGCAGGATCGAGGTCGTGGAGCCGCCGTACATGCCGCCGTAGTAGATGCCGGCGAACATGATGAACGCGCTCGCCGGCTCCAGGGCGAAGGTCACCGGGAGCAGGAGGGCCACGGTCATGGCCGGGCCGAGACCCGGCAGCACGCCGACCGCCGTGCCGAGAAGGACCCCGATCAGCGCGTAGAGCAGGTTGGTCGGTGTGATCGCTGTCGCGAACCCGTCCGCGAGGGATGCCCAGACGTCCATGTCACAACACCCCGTCGAGGACGCCGGCCGGCAGCAGGATGCCGAGGCCGCTGTAGAAGCCGTAGAAGGTGGCCAGCGAGAGTGCCACCGAGATCGACAGGTCGCGCACCGGGTGCCGGCTGCCGAGTGCCCAGGCGGATCCCCAGAACAGCAGCGTCCCGGAGATCACCCAGCCGAGCACGTCGATGAGCAGGACGTTGCCGACGAAGGTCGCCACGAGCGGGACCACGACACGCCACTCCGTGGGTGCGCTGAGGTCGATGTCCTCGCCCTCCTCGGCCTCGCCGTGACCACCGCGTGCGACGTTGACGGCGAGGGCGACGGCGCAGACCAGCAGCAGGCCGCCCACGATGAACGGCAGGGTGCGGGGACCGACCGGGTCGGACTGGGAGTAGGGCACGTCCAGGCGGGCTGCGTCGACCAGGACGATCACCCCGATCACGCCGAGCAGGAGGGCGACCCCCAGCTCGGCGCGGTCGACGGTTCGCCGCGCACCCCCCGACGGGGCTTGGCTGGTCGAGCTCATGCCAGGCCCAGCTCGCCCAGCGTGTCGGCCACGCGCTTGTCCTGCTCGGTGATGAAGTCCCCGAAGTCGTCGCCGGTCTCGAACGCGTCCGCCCAGCTGTTGGCCTCGAGGGCCTTCTCCCACTCCGGGGTGTCGTGCATCTCCTGGAAGACCCCGATCAGGCGGTCACGCTCGTCCTCGGTGATGCCGGGAGGCGCCACGACGCCGCGCCAGTTGGTGAAGACCAGGTCGATGCCCTCGGCCTTCAGCGCCGGAGCGTCGACGCCCTCGACGGCCTCCTCACCGCTGGTGGCGAGCACCCGGATGTCGCCACTGGCGATCTGGTCCTTGAACTCGCCGACACCGGAGGTGGCGAAGTCGATCTTGTCGCCGAGCAGAGCGGGCAACAGGTCGCCACCGCCGTCGTAGGAGACGAAGCGCACCTGCTTGGGCTCGATCCCCACGGCCTGGGCCAGCTGCATCGGGAAGAGGTGGTCGGGGCCACCGGGGGAGGAGCCGCCACCGACGCTGAGGGAACGGGGGTCGGCCTTCCAGGCGTCGACCAGATCGGTGATCGTCTCGAACTCGGAGTTCTTGGGCACCATCACGGCGCCGTACTCCTCGATCAGCTTCACGATCGGCGTGGTGTCGGTCAGCGTGGACGCCGACTTGTTCGTGTACGACGCACCCACGACGCCGAGCCCCATCAGCATGGTCAGGTCGGCGTTGCCCTTCTCGTTGACCGTGCGGGCCAGGCCGACGGTGCCGCCGGCCCCTTCGAGGTTGAACACCTCGGTGCCGTCGGTGAGCTTCTGGTCCTCCATGACCTTGGCCGCCGTACGCGCGGTGATGTCGTAGCCGCCCCCCGCGGAGTTGGGCACCATGATCCGCAGGTCGGCCAGGGGCTTGCTGCTGTCGGCCGAGTCACCGGACTCACCGGTGACACCTCCACAGGCGGAGACGGACGTGACCGCCAGGACCACGCCGAGGGCGCCGGCCGCGAGGCGGGGGGAAGGAGTTCTGAAGCGACGCATGATGAGTCCTCTCGGCGTCTGGGGATCAGGTGAGATGAACCCTCGCGGACCCCGTGGCCGGCGTCACCCTTGTGGACCTAGAGCACGTTGTGGTCATTGTGGTCACGGTCACATCCGGGTCCGATGATGCGATCCTGACCGGGTGAGAGGACGCGGCATGACACTCGCGGGGCAGTTCCTGCTGCTCCAGGTGCTGATCGTGCTCGCCGTCCTCATCGCGGTCGGGGCCATCTCGGTCGCGCAGACGGCGCGGACCTTCGAGCGCCAGGAGCTCCGGCCGGCCCGGAGCGCAGCGGAGAACCTCGCCGCGAGCCCCCTCGTCCGTCAGCGCATCAGCACCGCAGAGCCGGGAGGCAGCTCGCCGCTCGCGTCGGTGGCGGAGTCGGTCCGGACGGTGTCGGGCTCCTCCGGGGTGTTGTTGACGGGGACCGACCGGGTGGTGCTGGTCTCCTCGGACCCCTCGCTGGTGGGGCTCCCGGTCACCCTGGGCAGCAACCGCGTGCTCGCGGGTGCGTCGTGGACCGGGACGCAGGAGCGAGGTGGCCGCACGGTCGTGGTCGCGCAGGTGCCCGTCTACGACCTCGAGGGTGAGGTCGTCGGTGTCGCGTCGGTGGAGCGCGACGTGCCCTCGGTCTGGACCCGGCTCGGCGAGGTGGCACCCAACCTGCTGGCCTATCTCGGCGTCGCCAGCTTCCTCGGGCTGGGCGGCTCGCTGCTGCTCTCCCGACGGGTCAAGCGGCAGACCCTCGGCATGGAGCCGACCGAGATCGCCCGCCTGGTGGAGCATCGCGAGGCACTCGTGCACGGCGTCAAGGAGGGGGTGATCGCCCTGGACCGCGAAGGCCGGGTGACGGTCGTGAACGACAGCGCCCGGGAGCTGCTGCAGCTGCCCGCCGACGCGGTCGGACGAGGGCTCCAGGAGATGCGGCTCGACCCCGAGCTGGTCGACCTGCTCAGCAGCAGCCAGTCGGGCCCCGACCGGCTGCTGGTGGTCGGTGAACGCGTGCTCGCCCTCAACCGTCGCCCGATGCGCTCGCGCGGATCGGTGATCGGCTCCGTGACGACACTGCGTGACCGCACCGAGCTCTCGGCGCTCGAGCGTGAGCTCGGCAGCAGCCGGGCCACGAGCGACACGCTGCGCGCCCAGACCCACGAGTTCGCCAACCAGCTGCACATCATCTCGGGCCTCCTGCACCTCGAGGAGCACGACGAGGTCGTCGAGTTCGTCGACGGCGTCCGGCTCAGCCGCACCTCGTTGTACGACGAGGTCACCTCGCGGATCGACGACGCCACCATTGCTGCGCTGCTCATCGCCAAGGCGAGCCTCGCCGTCGAGCGGGGGGTGCAGCTGCGACTGCTGCCGGAGTCGCGTCTGCGCAAGGTCTACGGAGCCTTGTCGCGCGACGTCGCCACGGTGGTCGGCAACCTGGTCGACAACGCACTCGACGCGGCGGCCGGGACCCCTGATGGACGGGAGCCACGCGTGGACGTGCTGGTCGACGACACCGCTGGACGTCTGGTGGTGCAGGTCAGCGACTCCGGTCCGGGGGTGGACGACGTCGATGCGGTCTTCCGGCAGGGGTACTCCACCAAGGTCAGCGAGGAGGACGGTGGGCGCGGCTTCGGTCTGGCGCTGACCCGGCTGGTCTGCCGACGTCGCGGTGGCGACGTGGAGGTGCGCAACGACGACGGCGCGGTGTTCACCGCCACGCTGCCGGCAGCGGGCGCCGACGAGCTCGAGGAGGCGGCGCGGTGATCGAGGTGCTGATCGTGGACGACGACTTCATGGTCGCGCGCATCCACTCCGGATTCGTCGAGCGCACGCGCGGCTTCACGGTCACCGGTGTCGCGCGGACGGGCGCGGAGGCTCTGGAGCTGACGGCCAGGCTCCAGCCGGACCTGGTGCTGCTCGACGTCTACCTCCCCGACGTCTCCGGCCTCGACCTGCTCGGCGGCCTGCGTGAGGCGGCCCCCGAGGTCGACGTACTCGTCATCTCCGCGGCGCGGGAGGCCGACAGCGTGCGCCGCGCGCTGCGGGGCGGGATCGTGCACTACCTGGTGAAGCCGTTCTCCTACGACGACCTGCGCGTCCGGCTCGAGCACTACCAGCTGGCGTACGCCGCGATGGCGGGCGAGCAGACCGACCAGGCCGACATCGACCGCGTCTTCAACATCAGCCCCTCCGGCAAGCCGCCTCCCAAGGGGTTCAGCGCGGAGACGCTCAAGCTCGTGGAGCAGACCCTGCGGGACTGCGACACCGCGAGCGGTGACCTCTCCGCTGCCGAGACCGCCAGCCTGCTCGGCATCTCCCGGGTGAGCGCACGCCGCTATCTCGAGCACCTGGCCGGGAAGGGGAAGGCCGAGGTGGCGCTGCGCTACGGCGAGGTCGGCCGTCCCGAGCGGCGGTACTCCTGGCGCTAGGGCCGCCCGCGGGTTCGACGAGCACGGCTACCGCGTCCGGTCGGCGTTCTGGAAGGATCGAGGACATGGTCGAGCGGGTCTGGTTCTCCAGCACGAGTGGACCGAGGCTTGCGGGTCTGATCGACCACCCCGAAGGGCCGACGCGGGGCTGGGGCGTGTTCTCCCACGGTTTCACCCTGGGCAAGGAGAGCCCCGCTGCGAGCAGGATCTGCAAGCAGCTGGCCAGTGAGGGCATCGGGATGTTGCGCTTCGACAACCTCGGGCTCGGGGACTCCGAGGGTGACTGGGGCGACGGGTCGTTCTCCCACAAGGTCTCCGACACGGTGCAGGCGGCGTGGTTCATGAACGAGTCCGGCCGTGAGGTGCGCCTGCTGGTGGGGCACTCCTTCGGAGGGGCGACGGTCATCGCCGCGGCGCACGGGGTCGACTCGGTGCGCGCGGTGGCGAGCATCGGGGCGCCCTACGAGCCGGGCCACGTCGAGCACAACTACGACGTCCTGGTCGAGCGGATCCTGGCCGAGGGCGAAGCTCCCTTCCTGGTCGGTGGCAAGGCCCTCACCCTGCGCCGGCACTTCATCGAGGACGTCCGCGCGGCAGACCTGCGCGAGCAGATCCGCACGCTGAGGCGGGCGTTGCTGGTGATGCACTCGCCGACCGACAACACGGTGGGCATCGCGAACGCGAGCGAGATCTTCCGGGCGGCCAGGCACCCCCGCAGCTTCGTGTCACTGGAGGGCGCCGACCACCTGCTCATCGGCCGGAACCAGGCCACCCGAGCGGCCCGCATCATCAGCGCCTGGGCCGATCCCTACCTGGCCGACGACTGAGCTCGCCCCCGTGCGGCCGGCCCGGCAGGGGGCGGCTCAGCGGCGCAGCAGCCTGCTCAGGAAGCCACCCTCCGGTCGCTCGGAGCGGGGGTGACCAGAGCACCAGTTGTCGGCTGGCACCCGGGACTTGACCTCGGCGACGTGCTGGCCGCAGCCGGCCCAGGTGGTCTTGCCGCAGGTCTTGCACTTGACGGGACGACACATGGTGGAGCTCCTTCTCGGTAGGGGTGAGGTGGTGAGGGTCAGTCGTGGGAGAAACGGACGGTGGGCAGGATCCGGGTCAGCCAGGCCGGGCTCCACCATGCTGCCCTGCCGGTCAGGCGGAGCAGCACCGGGAGCAGGACCAGGCGCACCAGGAACGCGTCGAGGAGTACGGCGACCCCGAGCACGATGCCCATCTCCTTGGGCGGCAGGGGACCGGAGAGCGCGAAGGTGAAGAACACCGCCACCATCACGGCACCGGCGGCGAAGATCACGCGGCCGGAGTGGGCCAGTGAGCCGACCATGGCCTCCTTCGGGTCGCCGGAGTGCTCGTAGTGCTCCTTGGCGGAGGCGAGCAGGAACACGGTGTAGTCCATGGCGATGGCGAAGATCATCGCGAAGAAGAACACCGGCGCCCAGGCGTCCAGGAACCCCTGCGACTCGAACCGCAGCAGGTCCGCGCCGAAGCCCTCCTGGAAGACGAGGCGGGCGACCCCGAAGGCAGCCCCGGTGGAGAGCAGGCTCGCCAGGGTGCCGAGCAGGGCGATGAGCGGAGCCTGCAGTGCCACGAGCAACAGCAGGAAGCCGAGCGCGAGGATGACTCCGATCACCAGTGGGGTGGACTCGTCGAGCTGGGTCTTGAGGTCGAGGTTCTCCACCGCTGCGCCGCCCAGGACAGCCGAGTCCGGGAGGTCGGCACGGAGCCGGTCGACGGTGCTGTCGAGGGCCGGGTCGGAGGGGTCGACCGTGGGCACGGCCTGGATCAGCGCGTAGTCGCTGTCGTCCGTGGCGGGGACCGGCGGCATCGCGCCGGCGATGCCGTCATCACTGGTCAGGACACTGCCGGCAGCCGCCGCGTCCGTCTTCTTGACCACGACCTGGATGGTGCCGGGGGCTCCCTCGCCGAAGGCGTCCTGGACGAGGTCGTAGCCCACGCGGGCGGAGGCGTCCTCGGGGAGCACCTTGATGGAGGGCATCGCGGTCCTGAGGCCCAGGACGGGGGCAGCCAGCGCGAGCAGGACGATCAGGGACGCCAGGCCGAAGGCCACGGGACGCTTCCACAGGCGCTCTCCCCAGGCGGCGAACTTCGCGGAGCGGTGCTCCCCGGACCGCGACCACGGCAGGGACAGCTTGTTGATCCGGTGGTCGAGCTTGGCCAGCACCAGCGGCAACAGCGTCAGGGTGGCGCCCAGGACGAAGACGACCGAGAGCATGATGCCGCCGGCCATCGACCGGAACGAGGGAGACGGAACCAGCATGACCGCTGACAGCGAGATCAGGACGGTGGCGCCGGAGAGGAGGACGGCCTTGCCCGCGGTGTCCATGGTCTCGGCGACTGCGTGACGTCGTGACCGTCCGCTGCCCCAGCGGGAGGCGCGGTAGCGGACCACGAGGAACAGGGCGTAGTCGATGCCGAGGGCGAGGGCGAACATCATCGCGAAGTTCATCGCCCAGATGGAGACCGGGACCAGCTGGTTGATCAGCACCAGCGAGCCGGCGGAGGCGACCAGCCCCGCCAGGGTGAGGATCAGCGGAAGACCGGCGGCGACGAGCGCGCCGAAGGCGAGCACCAGGATCGCCAGCGTGACCGGCCACGACAGCATCTCCGACTTCAGCATGGCGTCGAGGTTGGCCTCGTTGAAGTCCGACCAGAGCAGTGAGGCGCCGGTCGGGTTGACGTCGATGCTGCCGGTGGAGAGGTCCTCGAGCGGTCCCTTGAGGTCGTCGGCGACGCGCACCATCTCGTTGGTGTCGGCGCCCGCGCCCGCCAGGATGACCGCGGTCGCGCCGTCCTCGCTGAGCGTCGCTCCCTGCTGCGGGGCGATGACCTCGGCGATGCGGGGGTCCTTCTCCAGCATCGCCGTGGCACGTGCGAGCACCTGGTTGCCGGCCGCGCTGTCGACGGGCCCGTCGGTGGAGTGCACGACCACCTGGATCGCAGAGCTGGCGTTGCCGCCGAAGTGGTCACGGGCGAGCTCACGGGCGGCAACTGACTCGGAGCCGTCCGCCTGCCAGCCGGCACCGGAGAGCTCGGCCTCGACCTTCGGCGCGAACGCGCCGAGCCCGACGATGACCAGCAGCCAGACGACGGTGGTCAGGCGGGCGTGGTCGACGACCCAGACGCCCAGACGCCCCAGGGGCCCGGGGCGGTAGCCGAGGTCTCGGTCGGGTGCGGGAGTGCGGGCGGCGTGGCGGCCCGGCGCTGCTGTGATGGTCATGGAAAGGCTCGTTTCAGGTCGATGTGCGGGACGGACGGGAGATCACAACAGCGCGGGGAGCGCCTGTGATGCGGTGTAGACGGCGACGGCGAGCACCAGGACGGTGAACGCGGCGGAGAGGCGGCTGGTCTCGATGTGGCGCGCGAGTCGGGCTCCGGCCAGCCCGCCGAGGGCGGAGGCCGCGGTCAGGGTCAGGACCAGTCCCCAGTCGGGGGTGACGCCGGCGCCGGCCCGGGCCGCGAGGGCCGCGGCGCTGGTCAGGGTGATCACGATCAGGGAGGTGCCGACAGCGAGCTCCATCGAGAGCCCCAGGGCGAGCACGAGGACGGGTACGACGAGGAAGCCGCCGCCGACGCCGAGGAAACCGGTGAGCAGGCCCACCAGGGTGGCGGTCACCAGCACCTTCAGTGCCCGCGGGCACTGGCAGGCGAACGTCGGGCTGAAGGTGATGATCGGGTCGTCGAGCCGGGCCCGGGCGCGTGCCTCGCTCGCGTCCTGGTCGCCCCCGGTGCTGCGGTGGTCGCGAAACTGGCGGTAGCCCATCAGGCTGCCGACCACCAGCATCAGCACCGCGAAGGCGGCCAGCAGGACCGGCTCCGAGACGTGGGTGGACAGCTTGGCGCCGACCACGGCTCCGCCGATGGCCACGACGCCGAACATGACTCCGCGGCCGAGGAGAGTGTTGCCTGAGCGGTGGGCGGTCACGGCGCCGACCAGCGAGGTCACCCCGACCACGACCAGCGAGCCGGTGGTGGCCTGTGCGGGTGACTGGTCCAGGACGTAGACGAGGACCGGGACGGCCAGGATCGATCCGCCGCCACCGAGCGCTCCCAGGCTGAGCCCGATGAGCACGCCGGTGACGACGGCGAGTACCAGGCTCACGCCTCGGGGCCGACCAGGTGCAGGCCCACCTTCTCGGCGTTCTCGAAGGAGTCGTCGATGGCGACCAGCGTGCGGTCGGCCGCATCGAGGACGGACGCGGCGACGGAGGCGCGGTAGCCGCTGGCGCAGTGCACCCACACCTCGCCGGCCGGCACCTCCTCGACCCGTCGGGGGAGCTCGTGGATGGGGATGTTCACCGCACCCGCGATCCGGGCGGAGGCGTGCTCGTCCGCGCGGCGTACGTCGAGGATGACGACGTCGCGGTGGTGACGGACCTGCTCGAGGTCGGCGAAGGTGGCGGTCGGGAAGCTCGCGAGCTCGCCGACGGCCCAGTCCTCGGGGGAACCCGTGCTGTGGGCGGCCGGGTGGTCGATGCCGATGCGGGCCAGCTCTCGCTGGGCCTCGGCGACGTCGGCCGCGGTCTCGCCGAGCAGGGTGACCGGAGTGCCCCAGGCGATCATCCAGCCCAGGTAGGTGGCGAAGCCGCCGTCGAGGCCGAAGTTCAGGGTCCCCGGGGCGTGCCCGGCGGCGAAGGCAGTGCGGTTGCGCAGGTCCACGACCCACTCGCCGTCCTCGATCCGGCGCCGCAGCTCGGCTGCGTCTGCCGGAGCGGGTGTGCTGAGGTCGGCCTCGTTCGGCCCCTCGGCGTTGGCCGGCGCCATGTGTGCGTAGTAGGCGGGGTAGGCGCCGAGACCGTCGAGGAGCTCGCGGACGTAGGTCTCCTCGTCCTGGGTCAGCACCGGGTTGGACTCCTTCTCCTGCCCGATGGTGGACTCCGTCGCCTCGGACTGCGTGGCCGAGCAGAAGGAGCCGAACCCGTGGGTCGGCAGCACCTGCGTCGAGTCGGGCAGGGAGTCGGCGAGCTTGCGTGCGGACGCGTGCTGGAGTCGCACCAGGTCGTGGGTGTGCTCCTCGCCGAGCAGGTCCGGGCGGCCGGTGGCGCCGAAGAGCAGCGAGCCGCCCGAGAACACCGCCACCTGCTCGCCTGTCTCGGCGTCGCTGAGCACGTAGGACAGGTGCGTGAACGTGTGGCCGGGGGTGGCCACAGCGGTCAGCCGCATCCGGTCGCCGAGCTCGATCGTCTCGCCGTCCCGGACCGGCCTGCGCTCGAACGCCACCTCGTCGTCGGCGTTGACGAGGTAGTCGGCTCCCGTCTTCTGCGCCAGGGCGTAGCCGCCGGTGACGTAGTCGTTGTGGATGTGGCTCTCCGCCACGGCCAGGAGGGTCAGGTCGTGCTCGGTCAGCACCGCTTCGACGCGGTCGAGGTCGCGCTGCGGGTCGACCACCAGGGCGACGCTGCCGTCGTGGGCGACGTAGGTGCGGTCGCCCAGGGTCGGGGTCTCGATGTGGATGACGGTGATGCCGGTCAGGTTCAGGACGCTGTCCTCGTTGATCGTGCCGGTCATGGGTCCTCCGAGTTCGTGGGGGATGAGGGCGAGGGTGGGTCGTGCTTGCTCGCGCTTGGATACCCTAGGGGGTATGCTGCTGATGGAACGATAACACCCCGAGGGGTATCCCCGACAAATCGGCATCTCGTGTGCTGGAATACCCGGAGGGGTATGCTGTTCCCCTGCACGAGGCCCTGAGTGGGCCACCGACCGCACCTCAGAGGAGATCAGGATGAGCACCGCACAGCTCGGTTCCGAGCCCTTCGACCACCCGTTCACCGCGCCGATCCGGGGCGCTGCCGACCTCGTCCCGGACATCGCGACCGCGCAGCTGAGCGCCTGATGGGCGAGCAGAGCCCCGGTCCCTCCTACACCCTGGGCGTGACGTTGCCCCTGGCCTACGCGGAAGCGGTGCCCGCCGTCCGTGACGAGCTCGCCGAGCAGGGGTTCGGCATCCTGACCGAGATCGACCTCGCCGCCACGATGAAGGCCAAGCTGGACAAGGACGTGACGCCTCAGGTCATCCTGGGAGCGTGTCGGCCCCCCTTGGCCTACAAGGCGCTCCAGGCGGACCCCTCGGTCGCGGCGATGCTGCCGTGCAACGTGGTGGTGCGTGCCCTGGACGATGCCACCTCGACCGTCGAGGCCTTCGACCCGGACGCGATGATGTCCTTCTCCACGGGGGAGGCCATCGCCGAGGTCGCAGCCGACGCGAGGCAGCGCCTGATCGCGACCATCGAGCGCCTCACGGCCCGCTACCCCACCCCCGGCGCGGAGACCTGACATGCCCGAGCTCAAGCCGGAGGACATGGGTCCCGTCATCAACCGGATCAAGCGCGCCCAGGGCCAGCTTGCCGGCGTGCTGCGGATGCTCGAGCAGGGTCGTGAGTGCGAGGACGTCGTGACCCAGCTCGCCGCGGTGTCCAAGGCGCTGGACCGCGCCGGGTTCGCCATCGTCGCGACCGGCCTCCAGCAGTGCCTCACCGACGGCGACGGGGTCGACGGGGTCGACGCCAAGAAGATGGAGAAGATCTTCCTCTCCCTGGCCTGACCTGCGCCTGCCGCCAGCAGCTTCCCGCGGCGACGAGGGGAGTGCCGGCGTGCACCCGCCCCGTACCGTGGAGGAATGCTCAGACTCGCGGTCGTGGCCCTCGTTGTCGCAACGGTGCTCACCGGTTGCGGCACCCGCGCCGCCGGCCCCGACGAGACGGGAGGCCAGGTCGCGGCCGACCGCGAGCGGATCTCTCTGGAGATCACCTCCACCACATCGTCCGGTGCGTCGTTCGACGCCACCTCGCTGTCCGGGAAACCGGTGGTGTTCTGGTTCTGGGCGCCGTGGTGCGCGACCTGCCAGGCGCAGGCGCCGGGCGTACGCCGCCTCGCCGAGACCTACGCCGACAAGGTCGCCGTCGTGGGAGTGGGCAGCCTCGACGAGCGGGCGGCGGTCCAGGCCTTCGCCGAGGACGTCCCCGGGGTCACCCACCTGGTCGACCCGGACGGCGCCGTGTGGCGGCACTTCGGGGTGAAGGCGCAGAGCACCTACCTGGTGCTCGACCCGGACGGCGGCAAGGTGGCGAGCGGGTACCTCGAGGACGAGGAGCTGGCCGACATGGTCGCCGAGCTCGCCGGCTGACGATGTCGGAGGGACTTCTCGCCCTCGCCCTGGCGGCAGGGATGCTGGCTGCGGTGAACCCGTGCGGGTTCGCGCTGCTGCCGGCGTACCTCTCCTTGCTGGTGCTGGGTGACCGCCCGATCACCAGTGCCCGGGCTGTCGGCCGGGCCCTGTGGCTGTCCGCGGCGATGACCCTCGGGTTCGCGGGGGTCTTCGCGGCCTTCGGCCTGGCGATCGCCCCCTTCGCCTCGGAGGTGCAGCGTCAGCTGCCGTGGTTCACCCTGGCCCTGGGTCTCGTCCTGGCGGCAGTGGGCCTGCTGGTGCTGACCGGTCGCCAGGTCAAGGTCCCCCGACTCGCCCGCAGGAGCCGGGGCAGACCTCTGACCGCGTCGTTCGGCTCGATGGCCGGGTTCGGCGCCGGCTACGCCCTCGCCTCGCTCTCGTGCACGATCGCTCCGTTCCTGGCCGTGGTGGTGGCCGGCTTCCGCACGGACTCGACAGCGGTGGGCATGGCGCTGTTCCTGGCGTACGCCGCGGGCATGGGCCTGGTCGTCGGCACGGTGGCCGTGGCGACCGCTCTGACCAGCGACGGCCTGATCCGGCGGCTGCGGCGGAGCGGCAGCTGGGTGCCGCGGGTCAGCGGCCTGCTGCTTCTCGTGGCCGGCCTCTACGTCGCCTACTACGGGTGGTGGGAGCTCAGGGTGCTGGGGGGTGGAGCCACCCGGGACCCGGTCATCGAGGCCGCCGCGGACCTGCAGCGCAGCCTGGCCGGGCTGGTCGAGGCGCCGGGAGCGGTGGGCTGGCTGGCCGGTGGCCTCGTCCTGGTCGCGGTCGCGGCTGCCGCTGGCCGCCGACGACACAGACAGCGGTGACCCGGCTGGTCGGCGCCGGTGGGCAGGTCAGGACGCTGGCGGTCCCGACAGCTGCGTGGCGAGGTCGACCAGGGACGGCGCCTGCAGGTCGGGGGGCGCGAAGTACTCGGGGAAGGCGCTGCCCTGCCGGTCGATCCAGGCTGCGGACAGCCCGGCGCGGCGCGCGCCGTCGGTGTCCCAGGGGTGGACCGCGACGAGCATGACCTGGGTCGCGTCGACCTGGCACTGCTCGAGTGCGTAGACGTAGGCACGCCGGGCGGGCTTCCAGATCCCGGCTCCCTCGACCGAGAGGAAGCTCTCGAAGCGGTCGGCGATGCCGGCGTCGGTCAGCAGGCGTCGCGCCACCTCGGCGGAGCCGTTGCTCAGGGTGACCAGCCGCAGGCCGAGGTCGGAGAGGGCCTCGATGCCCTCGACCACATCGGGGTGGCAGGTCAGCTCGGAGAAGCCGCTCATGATGTGCTCGACCGCCTCCTCCATGCCCCCGGTGAGCTCGGTGGCGGCCAGCGTGAGCCGCAGCTGCTCGCGCGCCAGCGAGGCGAAGCCGGGAATCGCTCCGTTCACGGTCAGCGCGAACCCGTCACGCAGCAGGCTGGCGAACCACGTCTTCGCCATCGGCGCCCCGCCGCCGACCTGGGCGAAGCGCTCGCCCAGTGGCGCCATGTCGGACAGGGTCTCGTTGACGTCGAAGAGCAGCAGGGACGGCGTGCGCGGCCGCCCACCGGCATCGCCCGGGTCGCTGCCCTGGTCGGGCTGGTCCATGTCGTGTCCTCCTGGTGGGGGGTGGGGTCAGCGATCCTCCCACCCCGCTCCAGGTCAGCCGTTGGGGTCAGCCGTTGGGGTCAGCCGTTGGGGTCAGCCGTTGGGGTCCGACCCCGGGTCGAGTCCGGTGGCCGACAGGGAGAGTCGACCCAGGTAGAGGTCCCAGCCGCCGCGGTGGTGGGTGCGCTGCTCGGCGTCGGAAAGCCCCTCGTGGCGCAGGACCACGCGAGTCCCTCCGTCCTCGGCCGTCAAGATCACCTCGACCCGGGTGGAACCCGGGGCCACCGCGTGGTCGTGGTTCCACCCCCAGCTGAAGACCAGGCGACGAGGCGGGTCGACCTCCAGGAACTCGCCGGAGGCCTGGACTCCGCCGCGCATCGTCACCCGATAGACCCCGCCGGGGTGGGGCTCCAGCTCGGCCTGGGTGCCCATCCACTGCACGTAGCGGGCGGGGTCGGTGAAGTAGGGGAACACCGTCTCCGGCAGCGCCGCGATGTGCACCGAGACCTCGAGAACGTCGGTATCGGTCATGGCTCGTCCCTCTCCCGTTGTTCGCGCTCGGCCAGGTCCTTGATGCGGTCCAGGCTCCGGCGCCAGTGGTCCTCGACGACGGTGCGCAAGGGCCCGAGGGCCGCCTGGTCCGCGTGGTAGATGCGGCTGTTGCCGGCGCGCCGCTCGTTGATGAAGCCGGCGTCCTTGAGCACCCGCAGGTGCTGGCTCACCGCGGACCAGGACACCTCGAAGTGCGCGGCGATCTCTCCGGCCGAGAGCTCTCGGTCCCAGACCAGCTCGAGGATCCGGAGCCGCCGGGGGGCGGCGATCACCTGCAGCGCTTCCAATGTCGTCCCCACCATCTCGTTCACGAGGTTCGAGACCAGTGTGGCGGCTCGCACCGTCTCCGGATTGACTTCCGATCTATTTTAGACCAATCTTAAATAGAAGTCACGGCCCACCACTACGAGGAGCACCCCATGGAACGTTCGATCACCCTGGCGACGGACGTCGCCACCGACGCGCAGCGGGTCTTCGAGGCCCTGTCGACGACAACGGGCCAACGCGGCTTCTGGACCGCCGACTGCGACGTGTCGGCGACCCGGGCGCGGTTCGGGTTCGCCGAGGCGCCGGTCGATCTCGAGGTCGACGTGACCACGGAGCCGGGCAAGCTCGTCCGGATGCACGTCACCTCGGGGTTCCCCTTCTGGGAGGGCTCCACCTGGGAGTGGGAGCTCGGCCCGGCTGCCCGCTCCGAGACCGGCACGGGCGTGCTGTTCCGCCACCACGGGTTCGCGGAGGGGTACGCCGAGACCGACCTCGGCTACACCGCCCAGACCTGGGCGATGGTCCTGGACCGGCTGTCGGCGTACGCCGCGAGTGGCATCGCGCAGCCGTACTTCCCGGCGTCCGGCGCGTGAGCAGGTCTACCGGGAGCGGGGGAGCGTCGTGACGGTCGACGTCCGTCCCGAGGTCGTCGTACGGAGACCTCGCCAGGAGGTCGCGGCGTTCATGTTCGATCCGGCCAACGACCTCAGGTGGACCGGAGGGATCACGGCCAGTCGCCCCGCACAGGAGGGGCCGCTGGTGAGCGGGGCAACCGTGGAGCGCACGGCGCGGTTCCTCGGGCGATCCTTCACCTACGGCTACGTGGTCACCGAGCACGACCCGGATCGGCTCGTGCAGCTCGAGGTCGATCGGCCGTTCCCGATGGTGGTGCGCTACGAGCTCGCCGACGAGCAGGCGGGGACGCGGGTGGCGATCCACGCCTCGGGCAGCCCCGGGAGGTTCTTCGGCTGGCTGACGCCGCTGATGGCCGGACAGGTCCGCAGGAGCATCGCGGCCGACCTCGCCAGGCTCAAGCGCTGTCTCGAGGCGTGAGGCCCGGCTCGGTGCTGCTGAGCTACGTGGCGCGCACCCGGTTGTTGCGCGGGTTGTGCTCGAGCTCGACCAGCCCGAGGTGCTCCAGCAGCGGTGGGAGGTACATCGCGAACCGCCCGCGATAGCCCTTGCGGAGCCCGTACCACCCACCCACCGGGTTGCTCTCGTCGCGGCCCCACGCCTCGACCGTGCCGTCCTTGGCCGGCTTCTTCTCGTCTGCCGCGCCGAGCTCCACCCAGTCGCCGCGCGCGACGAGCATCGCGTGCAGGTCCTCGACGGCCCGCAGGTGGTACTTCAGCGTGGTCTGGCCGACCACGCACACCAGTGCGGGCGGGTCGCCGTCCGGGTCGCGATGGAGCAGGTACTCCGAGGTGCCCGGCGGTGTCTTGAGCACCCACGGGTTCGCTGCGGTCCCCTGGTCATCGGTCATCTCGTTCACCCTTCCTCTGCTGCTGTCGTGAAGTGAGGGAGCAGCCCGGCCCAGCCACCTCGGTTGGCGTCGCGCCACGGGGCGCCTTCGTCGCCCAGCCGGTCCCAGCCCGTGTGCTCGATCCGGATCCGGCTGCTGCCGTCCTCGACGTCCTCGAAGTGCACGAGGACGTCGGTCGCCGCCTCGCGGGTGCGGCGGATGTGCCAGAGGTAGCCCAGCCGGTGCGGCGGCTCCCACCGGGTGACCTCGCCCCAGTCGATCTCGCGGCCGTCGCTGGTGCGCTCGAAGATCCGGCCACCGATCTGCGGCTCGAGGTGCACGGTGGCGTCCGGGTCTCCCGACGTCGTGTGGCCGGGTGGCCACCAGAGCCCGAACCGCTCGGTCCAGGTCGCGAACGCGTGCGCCGCCGAGCAGCGCACATCGAGCTCGACGAGGAGGGGGGCGATCATCCGCGGTCCCGGGGCCCTATGTTCTGCGCCAGTGTTCTCGGCAGTGTTCTCCGTGGTGTTCTCGGCGACCACCCGGAGTCGTGCCGCGGCTTCCCCCCACACCTGCTCGAGGTAGGCCCGGATCGCCTCCGACCCGTCCTCACGGACGTGGTAGACCCGCCGGGTGCCGTCCGGCACCTCCTCGACGAAGCCCGCTTCCTTGAGCAGCCGCAGGTGTCGTGACACCGCTGGTCGGCTCACCGGCAGCTGGTCGGCCAGGACGGCGACCGACTGCGGCTGGCGGCCCAGCAGCTCGAGGATGCGGCGCCGGGTGGCGTCGCCGAGCGCCTCGAACGGGTCGGTGGCCTCGATGGGCACGGTCAGCCTCGCTCGCACCGGGTCTTGATCGCGTCGGCGAACTTGTCGAAGGACGGCTGCAGGTCGGGCATCCGCTTCGCCATCGGGCGGGTGTGGAACTCCACGGTGACGTGACCTCCTCAGTAACGTGACAGTTACCGTAACACCAAAGTTACCGAGGGGACCGGCCCGTCCATCCGGCCCCGTCATCCGGCCCCGTCATCCGGCCCCGTCATCCGGCCCCGCCGAAGGTCATCGCCTTCGCCAACCCGGTGATCTGATCGACAGTCTCGCTGGTGGCGACGTGGCTGGTCAGCGCCGAGATCACGACCCGCTGGCCGTCGACGTCGATGATCCAGTAGCGGTCGGTCGTCGGCTCGTCCAGCACGCGGTGGACGTCCCCGTCGGTCTGCCAGATCTGCATGCCGTCGGGCCCGCAAGCCTGGTAGTCGAGGCGGCGCGGGGTGGTCAGCTCGAGGTACAGCCCGTCGTGACCGTCCACGGTGACCGGGGTCGGCTCCGTCGTGGTGGTGCGCTTCTGTGCGGCCAGCGCAGCAGCGAGGTCCTCCGCGGTCGGGCCGAGCGGCGGGGAAGATGACCTGGCGTTGCACGGATCGGTCGGGACGCGCGTGGGGCTCCAGTACGCCAGCTGTGCGAACTCACCCGGTCCCTGGTTGTCGGTCCACACCCACGACTCACGCCCCTGGAAGCCGGCAGGGACGTCGAGGACGGCGACCGGCGCGTCGGGATCACCGAAAGCGGTGACCCCCCAGCGGCCGGGACCGTCCAGGTGGAGTCGACCGAGAGTCTCGTAGTCGGCTGCCGGGGCGGTGGTCGGCTCTGCCTCCGTCTCGGGCGCGGACTGCCCCTGTGAGTCGTCGTTCGTGCAGGCGGCGAGCAGCATGGTCGCTGCCAGGGCCGCGGTGAGGGTCCGGAGCTGGTGCATGGTCTTTCTCCTGTCTGGTCGAGGATCGTCGGCCCAGTTCCGCACCCGTGGGTATCGGCCGCCCGCCGCCCGGGTATCGGCCCGGTATCAGCGCCGTTGACGGCCTCGTGGGGGAGGGCGACCATCGGCTGTATGGGCATCGCCGTGCTCGGCCCCGTCGAGGTCGACGGCCAGGGCAACGGGCTCGCGCCGCGGGACCGGGTGGTGCTCTGCGCCCTCGTGGTGCGGGGCGACCCGCTCACCACCGAGGCCCTGGCCGACGCACTGTGGGGCGACGACCTGCCCGCGTCCTGGGCCAAGGTCGTCCACGGCTGCATCGCGCGCCTGCGCAAGCGGCTCGGCGCTGCCGCCATCGACTCGGGGGCCGCGGGTTATCGGCTGACGTTGACGGAGACCGAGCTGGACTGCCGGCGCTTCGAGCGGCTCTTCGAGCACGCGCGGGACGCCCTGAGCGGGGACGATCCGGAGCGGGCGTCGTACCTCGTCCAGGAGGCGCTCGAGCTGTGGCGCGGCCGCGCCCTGGCCGACCTCGAGGAATGGGAGCCCGGGCGCGTCGAGGCCGCTCGGCTCGAGGCCCTGCGCATGGACGCCGAGGAGCTGCGGGTCGAGGTGGAGACCCGTGCCGGACGCGCTCGCGACGTGCTCTCCGACGCCCGCGCACTCGCGGCGCAGGCACCGTTCCGGGAGCGGCGCTGGGCGCTGCTCGCCAAGGCCCTGCACCAGGCCGGGCGGCAGGCAGAGGCGCTGGCCGCGCTCCAGCACGCGCGCGGCCTGCTGGTCGACCAGCTCGGCCTGGATCCCGGCCGCGAGCTCGTGGAGCTCGAGGAGCTGCTGTTGCGCCAGGACCCCTCCCTGGATCCGGTCCTGGGGCGTGAGGTCAGCTCGGTCTGTCCCTACCGAGGTCTCCTGCCGTACGCCGCGGAGGACGCCGACTCCTTCTTCGGCCGCGAGGCCGACGTGGTGGCGTGCCTCCGCAAGCTGCGCGACGCAGGCCTCCTGGCCGTCGTCGGGCCCTCCGGCGTCGGCAAGTCGTCCGTGGTGCACGCCGGGGTCGTCGCCTCGTTGACCCGCGACGGGGTGCCGGTCCTGCTGACGACGCCCGGCGCGAGACCGACGGAGTCGCTGGCCGGGCTGAGGCCTCGTGGGCGGCAGGTCCTGGTGGTGGACCAGGCCGAGGAGGCGGTCACGACGTGCCAGGACCCCGGTGAGCGGGAGCGGTACTTCGCCGCCCTGGCGGCGCACGTTGCGGCGGGAGGGTCGCTGGTGCTGTCGCTGCGTGCCGACCATCTCGGCGACCTGGCGCCGTACGCCGAGGTCACCCGGATCCTGGAGGACGGGCTGTACCTGCTCGGCCCGATGGACGAGGCCGACCTGCGCAGCGCGATCGAAGGGCCCGCCCGGCGCGCCGGCCTGAGGCTGGAGCAGGGGCTGGTCGACCTGCTCGTCCGTGACGTCGAGGGCGAACCAGCCGCGCTGCCGTTGCTGTCCCACGTGCTGCGTGAGACCTGGGCCCGTCGCGAGGGCCCGACGCTGACGGTGGACGGCTACCGGGCGACCGGAGGAATCCGGGACGCGGTCGCCCGGACCGCCGAGTCCCTCTACGACCGCATGGACACCGAGCGGCGCAGCCAGCTGCGAAGCTTCCTGCTCCGGCTGGTGATGCCCACCGAGGACGGCGACCCGGTCCGGGCGCGGGTCCCTCGCGCGAAGCTCGGCGTCGACGTGCACCACCAGCTGCTGCTCGAGCAGCTCGTCACCGCGCGGCTCGTGAGCATCGACGACGACACGGTCCAGATCGCGCACGAGGCGCTGGTGCGGGCCTGGCCGCGACTCCGGGCCTGGCTGGACGACGACGTCGAGGGTCAGCGCCTGTTCCGGCACCTGGCCGGAGCGGCCGACGCGTGGGACGCGATGGGGCGGCCGGAGGGCGAGCTCTATCGCGGCACCAGGCTCGCCCGGACCGTGGAGTGGCGCGACCGCACCGGGCCCGATCTCAATGACAACGAGGAGGCGTTCCTGGGCGCCTCCGCCGCGCTCGCCGACAGCGAGGTCCTCGCTGCCCAGGCCAGGGTGGTGCACGAGCGGAGGGTCAACCGTCGCCTCCGCGGAGCTCTGGTCGCGGCCGCCGGGCTGCTCGTGATGGCCATGGTCGCCGGGCTGTTCGCGGTGCGCTCGGCGGGCCACGCCGCGAGCGAGCGGGACGCTGCCGCACGTGAGCGGGACCGGGCCGCGCAGGCAGCCGACCTCGCGGACGCCCGCCGCGCCAGCGCCCAGGGTGTCCTGCACGAGGACCTGACGGCCGGGCTGCTGCTCGCCGTGCAGGGCGTCCGGACCGACGACTCCTCCGAGGCGCGGGAGAACCTCGGCTCGGCGTTGACACGGGTTGGCGCCCTCTCGGGCCTGCACGACCTGGGCCGGGAGCTGGGCCGACCGGGCACGGCACACATCTCCTCCCTGGCCGCCAGCTCGGACGGGACCCTGGTCGGCGGCTGCCTCTGGTCGGGCGGCACCCAGCTCTACGACGCCGCCACGCTGGAGCTGCTCCCGTTCACCGACGACACCCCGGAGTGCGCCACGGTCGAGTTCTCGCCTGCCGGCGACCAGCTGGTCGTGGCCGGATCCTCCTACGGCGGCCTCACGCTGTACGACGTGCCGAGTGGTAGGCAGTCGGAGCGTCAACCGGCAGGCCTCCTCCCGGGCGACGGCGTGGTCTACTCGCCCGGCAACAACGTCGACCTGACCTTCAGCAGCGACGGGCGACGTCTGGCCGGGCAGTTCCACCGGTTCCAGCCCAGCGAGGAGTTCTCGCGGATGGGTCGCGTGCTGGTCTGGGACACGGCCGACCCGTCCGAGCCGGTGTTCACGCTCCGCCTCCCGATGTTCTCCCACGTCGCGCTGAGCCCACGTGGCGACCTGCTCTATGTCGCGACGAGGAACGACCGAGCCATCCGCGTGTACGACCTCCGCTCCGGCCGGCTGATCGCCTGGCGCCGCGACCGGCTCGTCTCGGCGTACGGCGCCACCTCCACTGCCCTGAGCCCCGACGGCTCGACGCTGGCAGTCGCGACCCGGGACCGGGTGATCCGGCTCGACACGAGAACCCTCCAGCGGCGGGGGCCCGACCTGAGAGGTCCCGCAGCCGGGGTGGTCAAGGTCGCCTGGTCCCACGACGGCCGGCTCCTGGCGGCCTCCACGGAGGACGAGACCGTCGGAGTCTGGGACGTCCGCACCGGGGCGAAGCTCCACCAGTTCGCTGGGGGTGCTCTGATCAGTCTGGCCTTCTCCCACGACGACCGGAGGCTGTTCACCGCCGGAGGCGCCGGGCAGGTCCAGGCCTGGGACGTCGCCGGCGGCAGCCGGCACCTGGCCCTGGGTGAGGAGAGCAGCGCGGCGGACGAGGCGTACACCCAGTCGGTGCCGGCGCCCGACGGCCGCACGGTGGCACGCGTCCGTTCCGGGAGGCTGTGGTTCGAGGACACCGCGACCGGGGACGTCACTCCGCGGCCCGCACGGCTACCGGAGCCCCGGGCCGACCTCGTCTGGTCACCGGACGCGCGCCGGCTGCTCTCCACCGGCGAGGGGGACACTCCGCTCACGCTGTGGAACCCCTCGGGCGGCTCGGTCGCTGCCCGTAGTGACCGGTTCCGTGCGCACGGTGAGGGACCCGTCCTGGCCACGTTCACCCCCGACGCGAAGTACGTCCACGTCCATGACGGAGTCTCCGTGCACACGCTGACCGCATCCAGCCTGCGCCCGGCGTACCCTGCCGTCCGCCTGCCGCTGGACTCCGGCCACCTGGTGGCGCATCCCGACGGCTCGGTGTTCGTCTTCCACCGGTACGACACCTCGTTCGTCCGGGTGGATCCCCGCACCGGCGAGGTCGTCGACGATGGTGCCGGGCTGTTGTCCACCGACGACGTCGAGGGTCTGCTGTCTCCCGATGGCACGCGGATGATGGTCACCGGGCCCGGCGTGCAGGTCCGTCTTGTCGACGTCGAGAAGCAGGCGTTCATCGGCTCGGACTCCGGTTTCCAGTGGGGCCCCGCAGCCTTCGCCCCCGACGGCAGCCAGTACGCGGTCGCCGAGGAAGGGCGGATCCGGCTCTGGGACGGTCGCACCGGGAAGTACCAGGCCAGCCTGCCGCTTCCGAGCCGCGTCGGGACCTACTCGATCACCTATCGGCCCGACAGCCTGAGCTTGGTCATCGCCTCCACCGACGGCACCACCTGGGCCGCCGACACCCGCGTGGACCGGTGGGACGACCGCGCCTGTGCCGTGGCCGGGCGCAACCTCACCCTCAGGGAGTGGAGGCAGTTCTTCCCCAACGCGCCCTACGAGCAGACCTGCCCGCAGTGGTCGTCCGGGGCCTGACGGAGCCGCGGGTCAGGGGGCCCGGTTGCCGTCGGGCTGGACGGCGTACCAGGTGCCGCCGTTGAGGACGACGTCGTGGCACTTCACCTCGTCCTTGCCCTCGTGGGCGTAGAAGTAGAGCGGGTGTCCGTCGTAGGTGACCTGGGTCGTGCCGTCGGTGCGCGGGGTGGTCCCCAGCAGGGCCTTGCTCACCCGCCTGCCGGCGACCGGGGGGTCCTCGGTGAGAACGGGCGGCCAGGCCTCGGCGCAGGGACCGTAGCAGCGGGGGCGGGAGGTCGTCTCGACGTCGAAGACGTAGATGGCCTGCCCGGTCTCGTCGAACAGGATCGTCCCGAAGTCACTGTCCGAGGCGATCACCTTCGTGCCCTGCCCGGACGGCTGGACCGTCGCTGACGGGGACGGCTCGGGTGCGGCGTCTGGCTGCACGCTGCTGGGACTCGAGGTCGGCGCAGTGTCCTCGGAGGTGGTGGCGACGCGGTCCTCACCGCAGGCGGTCAACACGCCCACCAGCAGCATGGCCGCGACCAGGCGAAGCCCCGCGCGGCCCCTCCGAACCGGTCGCCGCCGGGTGCGTTCCCGGTCGGGCACGCCGGCCGTCGTCACCGTCATGCCTTCTCCGCCGCCTCGCTCGAGGAGCCTCCCAAGCGCAGGATCAGGTAGCCACCGACCCCTGCCACGAGGCTGCCCAGCATGATGCCGAGCTTGGCGAGGTCGACGACGTCCCCGTCCTGGAACGCAAGGGTGGCCACGAAGATCGCCACCGTGAAGCCGACGCCGGCGATCATGGAGACCCCCAGCAGATGGGTCTGCGTCATCCCCGTGGGATAGCGGGCGATCCCGGTGCGAACCAGGAGCCAGGCAGCGCTGAAGATGCCGACGGTCTTGCCGACGACCAGCCCGAGGGCGATCCCGAGCACCACCGGGTCCGTCGCCCATTCGCTGGCCGGGACCTCCGGCAGGGGCAGACCGGCGTTGGCGAACGCGAACAGCGGCACGATCGCGAAGGCGACGTACGGCGCCAGCCGGGTCTCGACCCGGTGCAGCGGCGACTGGGTCTCCAGCGAGAGCCGCCGGATCTCACGCAGGGTGTGGTCGTTGGCCTCGTACTCGTCGGCGCTGACCGTGTCGTCCTCGTTGCGGGCGACGACCTCGTTGACCAGCGAGGTCGCCACTTCGGGATAGACCTGCGGTGAGAGCATGGCGTAGGCGGGCGTGATCAACCCGAACGCCACCCCCATGATGGTCGCGTGCACCCCTGACTCGTGCAGTGCGACCCAGCCCACGCTTCCCAGCGCGATGTACACCCACAGGGCGCGGACGCGAGCACGCCTGAGCAGCACCGCCCCGAGGACCGCGCCGGCTGCCCCGAGCAGCCACAGGAACGAGATGCCGCCGCTGTAGAACAACGCGATGACCAGGATGGCGCCCAGGTCGTCGACGATCGCGAGGGTCAGCAGGAAGAGCCGCGCACCGATGGGCACGCGGCTGCCCAGCGAGGTGATGACCGCGACCGCGAACGCGATGTCGGTGGCCATCGGGATGCCCCATCCCTGCAGGTGCGGGCCACCGAGGTTGAAGGCGACGTAGATGAGTGCCGGCACCACCATGCCGCCGACCGCGGCGACGATCGGCAGGGCCGCGGCGCGCGGGTCACGCAGCTCGCCGAAGACCATCTCTCGCTTGATCTCCAGGGAGACGAGCAGGAAGAACAGGGTCATCAGGGCGTCGTTGACCAGCTCGTGGAAGGTGAGCTCCAGGACGTGGAGGTCACCGAGATCGAGGGTCAGGGTGGTCTCCCAGAAGTGCTCGTAGGCATCCACCATCGGGGTGTTGGCCACCACCAGGGCGGCCAGCGTCGCCACCAGGATCAACACGGCGCTGCTGGTCTCGACCGCCATCAGCGACTGGAGAGGGCGTACGACGACGCGCGGCACGAACCTGTCGGTGGCCCGCCAGCTGTGGGCGACCTTCTGGCTGGTCGGACCGCTGCCCTCGTCGAGATCGGCTTCTCGAGTCATCGCTCTGCCCCTCGTCAGTGGTGCCCGACAGCGTATGCCCGGCGACGTGGCGCGTGCACTCCACCCCAACCCGGAGATACCGCCCCATAAATCCGGTGATCGGTGACATCCGCAGGGCCAGCCGTTAGTGTCCCGAGTCAGGCACGATGGCGTTCAGAGAGGTGCTCCATGTCCGAGGTTCTCGTCGGCGTAGATGGCAGCGAGCACAGTCGTCGGGCGGTGGAGTTCGCCTTGGCCCGGACGCAGGAACGCTCCGGAAGCATGGTGCTGGTCCATGTGATCCCGTGGTCTCCGTTCTCGTTCAACACGCCGACGGAGAACGAGCATCGGCATGCACAGAAGGCAGCGGAGATCGCCGCCGCCAACGAGCAGGTGATCGATCCGCTCGCCGCCCTGGTCCGGGAGGCCGGCGTGCCAGTGGAGATCGTGGTGACCCACGGCGACCCGGTGGACATGATCATCAAGATCACCGCGGACCGGAAGAGCGACCACATCGTCCTCGGTCGCACCGGAGACAGCCGGGTGCGGCAGGCGATCTTCGGTAGTACCCCCGGTCATCTGGTGCAGGAAGCGCCCGTCCCGGTGACGGTGGTCCCGTGAGCGCCGTGGCGAACGTCGTGATGGGGATCGACGAGTCCGTCCAGAAGTACTTCGGGCCGGTCTCGGACTGGATCGTCGGCAAGGTCTTCTACGCCATCGAGGTCAACGGCGCCCAGGTGCCCCTGATCGTCCTCTGGCTGATCATCGCCGCCATCTTCTTCACGTTCTGGCTGGGCTTCCCGCAGTTCAACCTCAAGCACTCGATCAACCTGGTGCGCGGTCGCTACTCCAAGCCGGAGGATGCCGGCGAGGTCTCGCACTTCCAGGCACTGGCCACCGCGGTGTCCGGCACCGTCGGACTGGGCAACATCGCCGGTGTGGCCGTCGCGATCTCGCTCGGCGGGCCGGGTGCGACCTTCTGGATGATCGTCGCCGGCTTCTTCGGCATGGCCGCGAAGATGGCGGAGTGCACCCTGGGTGTGATGTACCGCCGCAAGCACGCCGACGGATCCGTCTCGGGTGGCCCGATGTACTACCTGCGGGACGGCGTCCGGCAGGTCACCGGCAATGCCGCTCTCGGCAAGTTCCTCGCTGCGTTCTTCGCCGTGTGCTGCATCGGTGGCGCGCTGGGCGGAGGCAACATGTTCCAGGCCAACCAGGCCACCGCCCAGATCGTCGCGGTGACCGGTGGCGACGACAGCTTCTTCGCCGACCTGAACTGGCTGGTCGGCCTGTTCTTCGCGATCGCCGTGGGTGCGGTGATCATCGGTGGCATCAAGAGCATCGCCAGGGTGACCGAGAAGATCGTCCCGCTGATGGCGGGGATCTACCTCACGGCCTGCCTGATCGTGATCCTGGGCAGTGTCTCCGAGGTCCCGGGTGCCATGGGCGACATCATCAGCGGCGCCTTCAGCGCCGAGGGCATCGCCGGCGGCTTCGTCGGCGTACTCATCGTCGGGTTCCAGCGCGCGGCGTTCTCCAACGAGGCCGGCATCGGGTCCGCCTCGATCGCCCACTCCGCGGTGAAGACCGAGGAGCCGGCCACGGAGGGCTTCGTCGCTCTCCTCGAGCCCCTGATCGACACCATCATCATCTGCACGATGACAGCGCTCACCATCGTGATCACCGGCGCCTGGAACGACCCCGACGCCGGTGAGCTGGGCGGGGTGGGGCTGACCTCGCGTGCCTTCGAGTCCGTGATCCCGTGGTTCCCGAACGTGCTCGCGGTGGCGGTGATCCTGTTCGCCTTCTCGACGATGATCTCGTGGTCCTACTACGGCATGAAGGCCACCGGCTACCTCTTCGGGGACAGCGCGACCGCCGAGATGGTCTTCAAGGTGATCTTCTGCGTCTTCACCGTCATCGGCGCCTCGTTGTCGCTCGGCCCGGTGATCGGGTTCTCCGACGCGATGATCTTCATGATGTCGATCGCCAACGTGATCGGCCTCTACATCCTGGCCAAGACGCTGAAGGCCGAGGTCAAGGCACACCGTGCGCGCGTGGCTTCCGGCGAGTTCGCCCGTGTGAAGTAGCAGTCGCGTTCAGATGCCCGTCTGAACGCCGGAGCTCCAGGAGACCGTCATGACGACCACCCGGACCGAAGACTCCTCCTCGACGAGAAGCCGGTGGTCCTTCCTCACCGACGGGCCGCCGATCCGCAAGCCGGTCTTCTACTCGGCGGTGATCGGGGTCCTGGTGATGGCGACATGGGCCATCTTCGCCCCCGACCAGGCCGAGTCGGTCATCGGGGACGCGGTGGCCAAGGTCGTGGACTGGTTCGGCTGGTTCTACGTCCTGCTGACCACGGCGGTGCTGGTCTTCGTGCTCTATCTGGCGGTCTCCCGCTATGGCTCCATCAAGCTGGGGCCCGACCACTCCAAGCCGCAGTTCTCCACGTTCGCCTGGGCGTCGATGCTGTTCGCGGCCGGCATCGGCACCGACGTGATGTTCTACGCGGTCGCCGAGCCGGTCAGCCAGTACATGGCGCCGCCGACCGGTGACCCCGAGACCATCGCGGCGGCTCGCGATGCGACGGTGTGGACCCTGTTCCACTACGGGATCTCCGGCTGGGGTCTCTACGCCCTGATGGGGATGGCGCTGGGCTACTTCACCTACCGGCTGAACCTGCCGCTGGCCGTGCGCTCGGCGCTCTACCCCATCTTCGGCCGCCGCGTCGACGGTGGCCTCGGACACGCGGTCGACACCGCCGCCGTGCTCGGCACCATCTTCGGGGTCGCGACCAGCCTGGGCATCGGGGTGGTGTTCCTCAACCAGGGCCTGAACATCCTCTTCGGAGTGCCCGTGGGCCTCGGCGCCCAGATCGGCCTGGTGGTCCTGGCCGTGCTGATGGCCGCCATCTCGGCCACCACAGGCGTCGACAAGGGCATCCGGCTCCTCTCCCAGCTCAACGTCATCCTGGCCCTGGGGCTGGCTGCCTACGTCCTGCTGACGGGTCGCACGAGCTTCATCCTCAACGCCGTCGTGATGAACGTCGGGGACTACGCCCAGACCTTCCCGCGCAAGACGATGGAGACCTTCGCGTTCGACGGCGCGACCGAGTGGATGTCGCTGTGGACGCTCTTCTTCTGGGCCTGGTGGATCGCCTGGGCGTCCTTCGTCGGTCTCTTCCTGGCCAGGATCTCCCGCGGCCGGACCATCCGGCAGTTCGTCGCCGGGACGATGATCATCCCGTTCACCTACATCGTCATGTGGATCTCGATCTTCGGCAACGCCGCCCTCGAGCGGATCCGGGGTGGCGACGACGCGTTCGCAGACGCCGCGCTTGCCTCCCCCGAGGCGGGGTTCTACACGCTGCTGCAGGACTACCCCCTCTCGGGCGTGGTGATCGCCGTCTCCGTGTTCGTCGGTCTGCTCTTCTACGTGACGTCTGCTGACTCGGGTGCCCTGGTGATGGGCAACCTCTCCTCGGAGCTGCGCTCGGTCCAGGACGACGCCGCCCCCTGGCTGCGCATCGTGTGGGCCTCCGCGACCGGGCTGCTGACGATCGCGGTCCTGGCGGTGGGCGGCATCTACGCCCTGCAGTACGCCACGGTGATCTTCGGCCTGCCGTTCGCGTTCGTGATCGTGCTCGTCATGCTCGGCCTGCACAAGGCACTCCGGGTCGAGGGCCGGCGCGCCGGGGCCGTGACGCGTCCGATGCCTGCGTCCGCGCCGCGCCGCGACCCGACCACCGGCACCGAGGCGCACGACGAGTCGTGGAAGGCGCGGCTCGCGCGGGCGGTCAACTTCGTCGACGTCGAGGCCGCGACGTCGTACCTCGAGACCGTCGTACGACCCGCGCTCGCCGACGTCGCCCACGAGCTCGAGGAGCGCGGCGTGCCCACCGAGGTCACTCACGGTGTCGGGGGGATCGGGGAGGACGACGAGGACGGCGGGCTGACCTGGGTGGAGCTGCGCACGCTGGGAGGCGACGACCCGTTCGTCTACCGGGTGCAGGTCCACGAGTCGCCGGTGCCGACGTACGGCGGACGGATGATCGGCGACCGCGACCAGTACGCCCGGCTCGAGGTGCACACCGTCGGCGGTGGACAGGGCTACGACGTGATGGGCTTCTCCGGCACCCAGGTCATCCACGACTGCCTCGACCAGTACGAAGGGCACCTCGAGTTCCTGCGCCTCACCTGATCGGCGCTGGCGGTTCTCCTCGTGGCCGCAGCGCGCGCGGGCACGATCGTCTCGGTGCAGCAACCGGTTGAGTTCGCCCTCTTGCGCAAGCCTCGGTTGTGCCTGTATAATCGAACACAGGTTCGATCCAATAGTGATGCTGAGGGATCGGGCCCGGACCGTCTGGTCCGCCGCTCACAGGCGCGCTGCATCGACACGTGAGACCCGTTGGTCCGTCGTCGGTGCAGGAGGTGCGTGGTGGGTTCGATCTTCGATCGTGCTGCGGTGCACCCGGTGCTGGCGTGTGCCGACGCGATGGCGGTGGCGCTGAAGGAGACCGCCGACGTCGAGGTGATGTTCATGGATGCCGGTGACAAGCGGGACGCGATGTTGCGGCTCGCTCAGGTGGAGGCCCAGCTCGCTGCCCTGCGGCTGCGGCTGATGGCGGCCGCCGATGATGTCGCGCTGGCCGAGGGTGCTCGGGACGTGGCCGCGCTGCTGACCCATCACACCCGCGGGGACTTCGGTGCCAACCGGCGCGACCTGGCCCTGGCCGAGGCGCTGGACCGGCGGTGGGCGGCCGTCGCCTCCGGGCTCGCACAGGGTGACCTCAACGTGGCCCAGGCGCGGGTGATCTGCCATGCGCTGGACGAGCTGCCGGCCGAGAAGGTCGGGGCCGAGGTCCTCGCGGCCGCCGAGGCGCACCTGGTCGCCCAGGCAGCCGACTTCGGGCCACGGGAGCTGCGGGTCCTGGGCCGGCGGATCCTGGACATCGTCGCCCCCGAGATCGGCGAGCAGCACGAGGCCGAACAGCTCGCCAAGGAGGAGCAACGAGCCGCCCGCCGGACCAGCCTGGTCACCACCAGGCTCGGGGACGGCACCACCCGGATCACCATCCACGTCCCCGACGCCGTCGCGACCCGGCTGCACACCTACCTCGAGGCGTTCACCTCACCCAGGCACCACACCGGCCACCAGGGCGCGGGTGGGGAGGGTGACCGGATCCCGGCCGACCGCAAGCGCGGTCAGGCGTTCTGCTCCCTGCTCGAAGCGCTCGACCCCAAGCGGATCCCGGCCCACGGCGGGGACGCCACCACCGTGATCGTCACCGTCTCCCTCGAGCAGCTCCGCAACGACCTCGGCGTCGGCGCGCTCGGCCCGACGGAGAAGCTCACCGCCGGGGAGGTACGCCGCCTCGCCTGCACCGCAGCGATCATCCCCGCCGTGCTCGACGGCAAGTCCGAGGTCCTCGACCTGGGCCGCACCTCACAGGCTGTTCAAACCGGCCCAACGCAAGGCGATGATCCTCCGAGACCGCGAGTGCCGCGCCGAAGGGTGCACCATCCCCGCCGCCTGGTGCGAGGCCCATCACTGGGGCACCCCCTGGGCGCAAGGCGGACACACCGACCTCAAGGACGGACTCCTGCTCTGCTCCTGGCACCACCACCGCGCCCACGACCCCACCTACGACACCAGCAAGACGCCCAACGGCGACGTCCGATTCAACCGGCGGACGTGAGATCGGTGCTCGTCGCGGGGCTGACTGCGACGGGCGGACGCCGGACGAGGGACGTGCGCCACGGTCGAAGAAATCGTGGACGGCATATACCAGTGTGCGATCACCGGAGCCATTGCTTGTGTTCCGCCTGCGGGTGCAATCACGATGCTGGTGGGTTTTCGAGAATGCGAGGAATCATGGCGCACAGACTGTCAGGCCCCCTCGCCGTCGCCGCCGTGTTCCTCGTGCTCGTTGCGGGAAGTGGCGTCGAAGGCGATCTCCGCCTCGCCAGCAGTCGGTCCGGTGCCGGCGTCGGGGGCGTCGACAGTGCGGCACCGCCTGCGGTGGTGCAGTGGCACGATCCGCGATGCTACGAGAACTACCCGACCTACATCCCGATGGTGAGCAACGGCTGGCAGCTCCAGGATCTCCATCTGTGCCAGGAGCGTTACGGGCGTTGGACGATGGTGCGCAACACCTCGGAGAACAAGGTCTGGTACTTCACCTCGCCGGCCTACTCGGATTACTGGACGTGGGAGCAGGACCTTTCGCTTCCACTCAAGGTGCAGCTGTTCCGCGCGGCGATGCGACGGCACTTCAAGAACCAGGGAGTGACTCCGCGGTTGACCCTCGAACCGGGCACGGAGACGTTCATTCCGGCTCCGAACCAGATACGACTGCGCCAGGAGCCCTACGACGCGACGGTCTGGCGACTGACGAATCTCTCGGTCAACACGGTGCGCAAGAAGGCGCCGACCGCTGTCCCGGTCGTGTTCGGACGCGGCTCGCCCACCCGCAAGGCGTTCCTGCGGTGCGGCGTCAGCGCCTACCAGGCCGTCGAGCGACTCGCCGCGGATCCGTCGGGCAACCAGGTCGCAACGGCACTCGGGCTACGAGGGGACTACACGAAGTGCGCGACCGCTCTGGACAACGCGGCGCAGAAGTCCTCTGACTCATCCGTGACGCTCACGTCCGGCGAGCTCCGGCGTCCCACTCTCAGGGTGAGGTGGATGCAGAGAGCAGAGCGCTGGATCAGCCCCGTCTACCGGGTGGCTCGCTACCTTCCACGCACCTGAGAAGTCGCAACTCGTGGCAGCTGAGCCGCGAGGCCAACGAGAACCGGATCGTGTCGCGGCACCGAGCTCGGTGCTGGACGGGAGACGGTGGCACGGTACGACGGGTCAGCGCACGGTGAAGGCGGTCGATCCGACGCTGTCGTACTGGTCCGTCAACAGGTAGTGGGCGGTGTAGCGACCTGGCGGCAGCGGCCACGGCTTGCCCTGGTGGTCGCGGCCGAGCACCAGCTCGCCCTCGGTGGTCGGGGGCAGTGCTCCGGCGTCGTGGCCACCGGTGTAGCCCCAGACGAGGAAGTCGTCCTTCTCCGGATCGTCGGCTGCTGCCCGGTAGACACCGATCCAGTCCCACCGGTTGGCCGGGCCCTCGACCCAGCGCACCGAGATCGGGTCACCCACCTCGTAGGCGGGCGCATCCGTGGTCAGGGCGACCCGGGCGGCCGTCGGTCGAACCTCGAGGGTGTTGCTCGCGATCACGCCGCCGTCCCCGTCGACGAGGTCGACCTGGTAGCGCCCACCGGCAAGGCCGCCCGTCTCCACCTGCACGGTGCCCGCTGCGTCGGTCGCGTCGTACGACGTGGAGGAGGGGCCGGTCAGCGTGACCTTGCCGCTGTCGACGCCGTCGGGCATCCGGTAGGTCACGCTCACGCCGTCGCCGACGGTGACCAGACGACTCGACAGGGCGATGGAGGGCGGAATCGGCGCAGGTCTGAGCGTGAGCTCGGACAGCACGGCCCGGTGGTCGGAGGTCCATCTCGGGAAGCCGCGGTCGACGCCTTCGCCACCGTCCTCGCCGACGACCTGACTGCTCACCACCTCGGTCGGTCCACCGACGTAGGCGAAGTCGATCCTGCGGGGAGAACCACGGCTGCCGGCCACCTCACCCCAGGTGAAGCCCGGCTTCGAGGTCGGGTCGGGGTTCGCCTCCCGGTAGGCGTCGCGCAGGCCGGCCTCTGCCAGCGCCTCGCTGACCGGCCACGCCACCGGGCCGAGGCCGCCGTTGCGGGCCGCGTTCTGCGCCGTCCAGTCCAGGTGGGACGGCTGGTTGAGGTCACCGGTGAACAGCACCGGCCAGCCGTCGTCCAGCAGGCGGGTCGCCGAGGGGAGCAGCTTGTCGATCGAGGAGAGTCGCACCTCCTCCTCCGTGGCGAGTACGTCGGCCACCGGCACCCCGCGCTCGAGCCGGTTCGGGCCGTCCTGCACGTAGTCGAGGTGGGTGTTGATCATCGCCACGGCCTCGCCGGGGCGGACCTCGATGAAGGAGTAGAGACCGTCCGCACCCGATGGCTCGAGGATCGGGTACTTCGAGAGGATCTGCAGGCCGACGTTGTAGTAGGGGTAGCCGGCCGCCTCGGCGATCTCGGGGAGCTTGTCGTAGGACTCCAGGACCCCGACCACGTCGGCGTCGAGGCCGGCGATCACCTGGCGGGTCGCCCTGGTCCCGCCGTACTCCACGTTGAACACCAGCAGCGAGAGCGAGACCGGCTTCACCGGGGCGGCCGTCGAGGTGGGCCGGTCCGAGGGCTTCGGGTCCTCCCGGGCCGAGCAGGCCGCCAGCACGGTCGCGCCGAGGAACATCGCCAGGCCCAGCACCAGGGTCAGCACCAGGGCCGGGGAGCGTCGCATGTCGACCCCTGCCTCACTGACTGATCGAACAGTCAGATCGACGATAGGGGAGTCCTCGCGTCGTGTACAGGACTCCGTGGTGATGCAATGAGCCGCATGAGCGACGCATCAGCCGGGACCCGCGAGCCGATGACCTTCTGCGTGGTCGGCGCCGGCGCGGTCGGTGGGCACATCGGGGCCCGGCTGGCCGCCGCGGGTTACGCCACCAGTGCCCTCGCCAGGAACCGGACCCTGGACGCGCTTCAGCGGCACGGCTGGCGCCTGGACACGCCAGCCGGGAAGGTCACCGGGCCGGTCCGCGCAGCCGAGCACTCCGAGGACCTCGGGCCGCACGACGTGGTGGTCCTGGCGGTCAAGGGCCCGTCGCTGCAGGACATCGCGCCCCGTCTGGCGCCGCTGCTGCACTCCGAGACGGTGGTGGTGACGGCGGTCAACGGAGTCCCGTGGTGGTTCTTCCAGGGATTCGGGGGGCAGTACGAGGGGCTGCAGCTGAGCTCGGTCGATCCCGGCGGCGTCCTGGCCTCGACCATCCCGATCGCGCACGTGCTCGGGTCGGTGGTCCACTTCAGCGCCAGCAGTCCCGAGCCCGGCGTGGTGGTCAACCACGCGGGTCACCGGCTGATCCTCGGCGAGCCGAACGGCGCCGTCTCGCCGCGGGCGAGAGCGGTCGGCGACGCGTTGCGAACCGCAGGCTTCGAGGTGGAGCTGACCGACGCCGTGCAGCGCGACATCTGGTACAAGCTCTGGGGCAACATGACGATGAACCCGGTCTCCGCGCTGACGGGTGCGACCGCGGACGTCATCCTCGACGACGATCTGGTCAGGGAGTTCTGCGAGGCCGTGATGCGCGAGGCCGCGGCGATCGGCACCGAGATCGGATGCCCGATCGAGCAGAGCACCGCCGACCGGATCGTGGTCACCCGACAGCTCGGTGCGCTACGGACCTCGATGCTGCAGGACGCCGAGGCGGGGAGGCCGCTCGAGCTCGACGCGATGCTCTCCGCGGTCCGAGAGATCGCGCTCGCCACCGGCACCGCGATCCCGTTCACCGAGGGCCTCCTCGGGCTCACCCGGTTGAACGCGCGGGTCCGGGGCCTCTACTCCTGGTGAGCGCCCGCGGCTGCTGACGCGCTGGTCAGTGCTCGGCTACCGTGCTGGGCGGGGGCTCACTAGGGAGGTTCGGACGACAGTGCTGTCGGACATCGAGATTGCCAACGCGGCCACGCTGCGACCGATCAGGGAAGTGGCCGCCGAGACCCTCGGGATCGCCGAGGAGCACCTCGTGCCCTACGGCCACTACAAGGCCAAGGTCGACCTGACCTATCTCGCCTCGCTCACCGACCGGCCGCTGGGCCGGCTGGTGCTGATGACGGCGCTGTCCCCGACACCGCCGGGCGAGGGCAAGACGACCACGACCGTCGGCCTGACCGACGCGCTGCACGGGCTGGGGCACAGCACGGTGGCGTGCCTGCGGGAGCCGTCCATGGGGCCGGTCTTCGGCATGAAGGGCGGCGCCGCGGGTGGCGGCTACAGCCAGGTGGTGCCGATGACCGACATCAACCTGCACTTCACCGGTGACTTCGCTGCCATCGCCGCTGCGAACAACCTGCTGGCAGCGCTGATCGACAACCACGTGCACCACGGCAACGAGCTCGACATCGACGTGCGGAGCGTGACCTGGAAGCGCGTCATCGACATGAACGACCGCGCGCTGCGCGAGGTCGTGGTCGCGATGGGCGGCCATGCGAACGGCTTCCCCCGGGAGGACGGCTTCGACATCGTCGTCGCCTCGGAGCTGATGGCGATCTTCTGCCTCACCGAGTCGTGGGCCGACCTCAAGCAGCGCATCGGCGACATCGTGATCGGCTACACCCGCGGGACGAAGCCGGTCACCGCGCGCGACATCGGTGCCGACGGCGCGATGGCTGCGTTGTTGCGCGACGCGCTGGCGCCGAACCTGGTGCAGACGATGGAGGGCGCTCCGGCGTTCGTGCACGGCGGCCCGTTCGCGAACATCGCCCACGGCTGCAGCTCGGTGATGGCCACCCGCGCCGGCCTGCGTCTCGCCGACATCGTGGTCACCGAGGCCGGTTTCGGAGCCGATCTCGGCGCGGAGAAGTTCGTCGACATCAAGTGCCGCAAGTCGGGTCTGCGGCCCGACGTCGCGGTGGTCGTCGCGACCGTGCGGGCGCTGAAGTACCACGGCGGCGTGCCGCTCGCCGACCTCGGCACCGAGGACCTCGGCGCCCTCGAGGCGGGGATGGTCAACCTCAGCAGGCATCTCGGCAACATCCGCGAGGTCTACGGCATCCCCTGCGTCGTCGCGGTGAACCGGTTCCCGACCGACTCGGAGGCCGAGGTGGCGAAGGTGGTCGAGCTGGTCGCCGCCGAGGGCGTCCAGGCCTTCGAGGCGACGCACTTCGCCGACGGCGGGATGGGCGCGCAGGAGCTCGCGAAGGGCGTGCTGCAAGCGCTCGACGAGCCCTCGCCGTACGCCTTCTCCTTCACCTACGAGGACGACCTGTCCCTCACCGAGAAGGTCGAGGCGATCGCGACGCGGCTCTACCGCGCCGGCCTGGTGACGTGGGACGCCAAGGCGCGTCGACGCCTGCTGCGGGTGGAGCGGGACGGGTACGGCGACCTGCCGGTGTGCGTGGCCAAGACGCAGTACTCCTTCTCGACGGACCCGACCTCGGTGGGCGCCCCGTCAGGGCACGAGCTGCACGTGCGCGAGGTCCGGCTCTCCGCGGGGGCCGGCTTCGTGGTCGTGGTGTGCGGCGACATGATGACCATGCCCGGGCTGCCCCGCGACCCGTCCGCCGCACGCATCGACCTGGCGGACGACGGGACGATCCTCGGCCTCTCCTGACGCCCGCCGCGACCGGGGGCGCCGCCTCAGGTCGTATGTGACTCGCTCGTAACCCCCGAGGCATGACACCGTTCGGCCAAAGCGCGAGAGTATCCTCGCATTTTGAGCTGGAGGCCCCCATGTCGTTCACCCGCATCGCGATCGTCAACCGCGGTGAGGCCGCCATGCGGCTGATCCATGCCGTCCGCGAGATCAACGCCGCCGGAGACGGCCCGATCCAGACCGTGGCGCTGCACACCACGGGCGAGGCCAACGCCATGTTCGTGCGTGAGGCCGATCTTGCCTACGACCTCGGACCCGCCTCCGCCCGGCCCTACCTCGACCTCGGTGTCCTGGAGCGGGCCCTGCTGGACACCGGTGCCGACGCCGCGTGGCCCGGCTGGGGCTTCGTCGCCGAGGACCCGTCGTTCGTGGACCTGTGCGACAAGCACGGGGTGACCTTCATCGGGCCGAGCGCCGAGGCGATGCGCCGCCTCGGCGACAAGATCGGCTCGAAGCTGATCGCCGAGGAGGTGGGAGTCCCGGTGGCGCCCTGGAGTCGCGGGGCCGTCGACACCCTGGAGGAGGCGCTGGCTGCGGCCGACCACGTCGGCTATCCGCTCATGCTCAAGGCGACCGCCGGCGGTGGTGGCCGCGGCATCCGCATGGTGGCCTCGGCTGCCGACCTCGAGGACGCCTACCAGCGCACCAGCGACGAGGCCCTGCGCGCCTTCGGCAACGGCACCGTCTTCCTCGAGCGCCTGGTGACGGGCGCCCGTCACGTCGAGGTGCAGCTGATCGCCGACGGCCACGGCACCGCCTGGGCGGTCGGCGTACGCGACTGCTCGATCCAGCGTCGCAACCAGAAGGTCATCGAGGAGTCCTCCTCGCCGCTGCTGAGCCCCGAGCAGAACGAGGAGCTCAAGGTCTCGGCCGAGCGGCTCGCCCTGGCGGTCGGCTACGTCGGCGCCGGCACCGTGGAGTTCCTCTACCATCCCGGCGAGCAGACGTTCGCGTTCCTCGAGGTCAACACCCGGCTCCAGGTGGAGCACTCGATCACCGAGGTGACGACCGACATCGACCTCGTCAAGGCGCAGATCCAGGTGGCGCAGGGCGGCCGCCTGGAGGGCGAGAAGCCGGCCGAGGTCGGGCACGCGGTCGAGGCCCGGCTCAACGCCGAGGACCCGGACCGGGACTTCGCTCCGTCGCCGGGACGCATCGTGCACCTCGATCTCCCCTCCGGCCCCGGGATCCGGGTGGACACCGGGGTCGCCGAGGGCGACACGATCCCGCCGGACTTCGACTCGATGATCGCCAAGATCATCGCCTACGGGCGGACCCGTGAGGAGGCGCTCGCGCGTCTTCGCCGGGCGATGTCCTCGACCACCGTCGTGATCGAGGGCGGCGCCTGCAACAAGAGCTTCGTGCTCGACCTGCTGGCCCAGCCCGAGATCGTGCACGGCGCGGACGGCGCCGGTTGGGCCGACACCGGCTGGATCGACCGGGTGCGCACCGAGGGGCGGCTCGTCGCCCAGGCGCACGCGGGCATCGCCGTGGTCGCTGCTGCCATCGAGGCCTACCTCGACCGGCTGCGGATCGAGACCGCCCGGCTCCTCGAGACTGCTCACGGTGGCCGACCCTCCGCATCGCACCAGGTGGGCCAGCCGGTCGAGCTCAAGCTCCGCGGCGTGCCCTACCAGGTGTCCACGGTCAACACCGGCCCCGGACGCTTCCGGGTGAGCGTCCTCTCCGGCGCCACCGAGCAGACCGTCGACGTCCGGATGGAGCAGGTCGACGAGGTACGCCGGCGCCTGGTCGTCGGCGGGCGGACCTACCACCTGGTCACCGCCACGCACGGCCCGACCACGCTCGTCGAGGTGGACGGCGTCGCCCACCGGGTCAGCCGCGACGAGGGCGGCGTACTCCGCTCGCCCGCGCCTGCGCTCGTGGTGGCCACCCCGGTGACGGTGGGCGCCGAGGTCGAGGCGGGTGCCGCGGTCATCGTGCTCGAGTCGATGAAGATGGAGACGGTGGTGCACGCGCCCTTCCCGGCCCGGGTCAAGGAGCTGCTCGTGATCACCGGCAGCCAGGTCGAGACCGGTTCCGCGCTGATCAAGCTGGAGCCGCTCGGCGACGGTGCCGACGACGCGGTCGCAGACGTCGGTCCCGCACTGGACCTGCCCGCGGCCGACGCGAGCACCGACCCCGAGGCGCGGGGCGCCCGGGCAAGGGCGGCCCTGACGGCCGTCGTGCTCGGCTACGACGTGCCGCCGGAGGACCAGGACGCCGCGCTCTCGGAGTACCTCGCCGTCCGCGACCAGATGCGCGCCGACGGTGAGTCCGTGATCGCCGACGAGCTGTCCCTGCTGGGGATCTTCGCCGACCTCGCGGAGCTGAGCCGCAACCGACCGGTCGACGAGGACCGGCACACCGAGCTGCGCGTGCACAGCTCGCGCGAGCACTTCCACACCTTCCTGCAGAGCCTCGACGTCGAGCGCGGTGGGCTGCCCACGCAGTTCCGGGACCGGCTGCTCCGCGTGCTCCAGCACTACGGCGTCGAGGACCTCGACCGCACCCCCGCCATGGAGGCAGCGGTGTTCCGCATCTTCCTGGCCCAGCAGCGCTCGACCCCCGAGGTCGCGCTCGCCTCCGCACTCCTGGGGTGCTGGAGCGACGAGACCCCGCCGTCGGGTGAGCTCGCGGTGCGGGCACGCGCACTGCTGGAACGCCTCGGTCGGGTGACGCAGCTGCGCTACCCGGTGGTCGGCGACCTGGCCCGCAGCGTCCGGTTCCGGTGGTTCGACCAGCCCGCCGTGGACGCGGAGCGGTCCGACATCCTCCTCGGCGTCCGCGACGAGCTCTCGGCGCTCTCCGCCGACGGTGACGTGGCCGACCGCGCCCAGCGCATCGAGGCCCTGGCGGCCATCCCCGAGCAGATCGTGCGCTTCCTGGCCGAGCGGCTGGAACACGGAGTCCCGGCCCGCGAGCCGATGCTGGAGGTGCTCGCGCGCAGGCACTACCGCGAGTTCGACCTGCACGACGTGCAGCCGATCGAGTCCGGCGCGCGTCCTGCCCTGGTCGCGAGCTACACGCTGGACGACCGACCCACCCGACTGGTCTCGGCGGTCGGCACCGTGGCCGAGCTCGCCGACCCGGCGAGCGAGCTCGTCTCGTCGGTGACGGCGCACGTCGCCGCTCGCGAGTCGCACCAGGAAGCAGTGGTCGACCTCTACGTGCACTGGGCCGAAGCGCCCGAGTCAGCGGACGAGACCAGCGCTCAGCTCCAGGACCTGGTCGCGGCACTGCCCGTGGCCCACGACGTACGACGGGTCTGCGTCGCGGTCTGCTCCGGCGGCGACCGACCCGTCGGCTACTACGCCTTCCGGCCGGGACCGGACGGGGAGGTCGTCGAGGACGACCTCACCCGAGGGGTGCACCCGATGGTCGGCCGGCGCCTGGACCTGTGGCGGCTGCGCAACTTCCACATCACCCGCGTGGAGGCGCCCGAGGACGTCCTGCTCTATGAGTGCGTCGCCCGCGGGAACCCCGCCGACCGCCGTCTCGTGGCCCTGGCGCAGGTGCGCCAGATGTCCGTCGTACGCGACGACGCCGGGACGGTCACCGCGCTGCCGCACGCGGAGCGGGCGGTGGAGAACTGCCTGGAGGCGATCCGTCGCGACCGCGTGGCTCGCGGGGCCGCCGGGGCGAAGCTGGACATGAACCACGTCTGGGTGCACGTCTGGCCGGTCGTCGACGTCGACGAGGCCGGACTGACCGCGCTGGGCACCAAGATCAGCCCGTTGACCGATGGTGCCGGCATCGAGGAGGTCATGGCCCAGGGGCGGGTCGCCGTGGCGGGCGGAGAGCCCGTCTCGGTGGCGGTGCGCTTCGGCGCCCAGCCGGGGGCCGGTGTCGTCTCCAGCGTGGAGGAGCCACCGACCGAGCTGCTCGCGCCGCTGGACGACTACGCCTCGAAGGTGGTCCGGTCCCGTCGTCGCGGACTCGTCTATCCCTACGAGCTCAGCTCGGTCCTGACGGGTCCCGGTGGCACCCTCGTCGAGCACGACCTCGACGACACGGGCGTGCTGGTCCCGGTGGATCGGCCGCGCGGGCTGAACAAGGCCGGCATCCTGGCCGCCGTGGTGACCACGCCCACCGCGTCGCATCCCGAGGGTTTCACCCGGGTGGTCCTCTGTGGGGATCCCACGAAGTCGCTCGGGTCGGTCGCCGAGCCGGAGTGCCTGCGTGTCATCGCGGCCCTCGACCTGGCCGAGCGGATGGAGGTCCCGCTCGAGTGGTTCGCGCTGTCCGCCGGCGCCCGGATCTCGATGGACTCCGGGACCGAGAACATGGACTGGGTCGCGAAGGCGCTGCGCAGGATCGTGGAGTTCACCCAGGACGGTGGCGAGATCAACGTCGTGGTGGCCGGCATCAACGTCGGCGCCCAGCCCTACTGGAACGCAGAGGCCACGATGCTGATGCACACCAAGGGGATCCTGGTGATGACCCCGGACAGCGCCATGGTGCTCACCGGCAAGCAGTCGCTCGACTTCTCCGGTGGGGTCTCGGCCGAGGACAACTACGGCATCGGCGGCTACGACCGCGTGATGGGTCCGAACGGGCAGGCGCAGTACTGGGCGCCCGACCTGGCCGGTGCGGTCGACGTCTTGATGGCGCACTACGAGCACACCTACGTGGTGCCGGGTGAGACCGGTCCGCGCCGCGTGGCCACCACCGACGACGCGGGCCGGGACATCTCGCCCTACCCGCACACCGCCGAGGGCAGTGACTTCCTGACGGTCGGGGAGATCTTCTCCGCGGAGACGAACCCGGACCGCAAGAAGGCCTTCGACATCCGCACCGTGATGCGGGCGGTCGCGGACCAGGACCACCCGACCCTCGAGCGTTGGGCCGGCATGGCCGACGCGGACACGGCGGTCGTCCAGGACGCCCACATGGGGGGCTACCCGGTCTGCCTGCTCGGCATCGAGTCCCGGTCCGTGCGCCGCGTCGGCTTCCCGCCGACCGACGGTCCCGACACCTACACCGCAGGCACGCTGTTCCCGCGGTCCTCGAAGAAGGCGGCCCGTGCGATCAACGCCGCGAGCGGCAACCGGCCGCTGGTGGTGCTGGCGAACCTGTCGGGCTTCGACGGCTCCCCGGAGTCGATGCGCAACCTGCAGCTCGAGTACGGCGCGGAGATCGGCCGTGCGATCGTCAACTTCCAGGGCCCGATCGTGTTCGTCGTCATCTCCCGCTACCACGGGGGCGCCTTCGTGGTCTTCTCCAAGTGGCTCAACGAGCAGATGACGGTGCTGGCGCTCGAGGGTTCCTTCGCCTCGGTGATCGGTGGGGCACCCGCAGCCGCCGTGGTGTTCACCGGTGAGGTGGACAAGCGCACGGCGGCGAGCCCGGCGATGCGTGACCTCGACGCCCGGATCTCCGAGGCGAGCGGCTCGGAGCGGATCGGCCTGGTGATCGAGCAGGCTGCGCTGCGTGCCGGGACGCGCGCGGAGAAGATCAGCGAGGTCGCGGCCGAGTTCGACGGCGTGCACAACATCCACCGCGCGGTGGAGGTCGGGTCGGTCGACGCGGTGATCCCCGCGGCCAGGCTGCGCCCGGAGATCATCGACGCCATCGAGAGGCACCTCGACGCCGAGTGAGGCTGACCCGATGGCGTGAGCGACCTGCAGGATCGCTCACGCCGTGAGCTTCAGCAGCACCCGCCCACTCGTCGTACGCACCTCGACCGCGGCGATGTCCGCGCGGCTGGCGGCCGTCGCCGCCGAGAGCCGCATCGTCTTGCCGTCGCTGGAGAGCCAGGTGCCGACCTGCTCCGAGCGCCCGTCGCGGGTGCGCACGAACAGCACATAGGCCGGTGCCTCCGGGAGCGGCTGGTCCACCCAGCCCGAGTCGTAGGTGCAGATCAGTCCCAGGCGGGTTCCCCAGGTGACCGAGTCCAGGCTGACGCTCGCGCGCAGCGGCACGTCGCCGACGGGGCTCATCACGATCGGTGCCGAAGCGGACGGGCTGGTGGTCGACCTCGTCGCAGCCTGCGGACCCTGGTCGTCGGTGAGCCGGGAGACGGCGACGGAGGCGCTCACGGCCAGCACCACCGCAGCCGCGGTCAGCGCCGCCGTGACCTGGCCACGGCGACGTCGCGTCCGTCGTACCTCACGAGACAGGGCCGGGAGCAGCGTCTCGGGCAGCGGCACCGCTACGAGCGGGTGCTCCACGACGCTGAGGTCGACCCGGCCGAGCAGGCCGGGCAGGCCCGCCAGCTCGCGGACCGCGCGGGTGCACTCCTGGCAGTCCGCGAGGTGCTTCTCGAACGCGAGCCGCTCGGTGGGAGAGAGGGCGCCCAGGACGTAGGCGCCGTCGTCGTGCACGTGCAGGCAGCTCACGCGCCCACCCCCAGCTCCTCGAGGGCCAGCTTGAGCGCCCGCAGGGCGTAGTGGGTGCGTGACTTGACGGTGCCCTCGGGCACCCCGAGCCGCCTGGCGGCCTCGGAGACCGGCCGACCCCGGTAGTAGCACTCGATCAGCACCGCCCGGTGCTCGGCGGAGAGCTGGGTGATCGCCTCGGCCACCACCCACGAGAGCAGCAGGTGGTCGGACTCGTCCGGGGCCTCGCCCTGCTCCGGGACCTCCGCGACGGGTATCTCGCTGCGCGCGCGGCGGCTGCGCCACTCGTCGATCACGATGTTCCGCGCCACGGTGAACAGCCAGGCGCGGACCGCGGGCGGGGCGCTGTCGAGTACGGCGCGGTGCCGCCAGGCGCGCAGCATCGTCTCCTGCACGACGTCCTCGGCCCGTCCCCGGTCGTTCCCGACGAGACGGAGCGCGAAGCGCCACAACGCAGCGGCGTGCTCGTCGTGCAGCTGCCGCATCAGGGCGACCTCGTTGTCAGCCATTCCACCTCCTCCTCGTGGTTACGTCCGGAGGGCTGCGCGGGTTCAACGCCCCAGGCTCGGTGACCAGGCTCGGGACCAGGGTCGGGATCAGGCCGGTGATCAGGGTCGGTGATTCATCGGCCGGGGTGTTCAGTGTGGACCGCCCGGGCCGTACGCCGCGAGGAAGCGGTCGCGGAACGCGTCCATCCGCCACACCGGTGCGTCCGGACCGGGGAGCAGGCCGTCGCGCCAGCCCCAGTGATCGATCGCGTCGAGCACGGCCGGGTCGCGAGCGATCACCGAGACGGGTACGTCGTGGCCCGCGTCCTCACCGGAGACGATGGTGGCCGGCTGGTGGTCGCCCAGGAGCACCAGCACGAGGTCGTCGTCCCCGTAGGTCTCGACGAACTCGAACACGCTGGTGAGGGAGTACTCGATCGCCTTCCCGTAGGCCGCCCTGACCCGCCGCGGAGAGGGCCAGATGTCCTTCTCGGACGGCAGCTGCTCCACCATCCCGTCGAACACCGACCCGTCACCGACCGTCGTCTGGTCCACCATCCGCGGCGTACGCGACCACGGCGCATGGCTGCTGATCAGGTCGATCTCGGCCAGCACCGGACGCCGGTCCTCGCGCGCCAGCTCCAGCCGGTGGAACGCGTCCAGGGTGTACTGGTCCGGCATGGTCGGGTAGCCGAAGCGAGGCCCCTCGTAGCCGACGTTGCGCGAGTCGTAGAGCTGGTCGAAGGCGTAGAACGCGCCCTGCGGCCAGTCCCGCGTGTTGGCCGGCGAGTCGCCGACCGTGCGCCACCCGGCTCGCCCGAACGCATGGCTCAGCGTCTGCCGCGAGCTGGTCATCAGGGCGTCGTAGCGCTGCTGGCTGTCGACCCAGAGCCCCGACTGCAGGGTCGCGTGCGCCAGCCAGCTGATCGCACCGAACGTCGGTGAGGTCAGGAACGCGCTGCGGCCCGAGAAGCCGGCTGCTTCCAGCCGCCTGCTGCCCGAGGCCACCACCTCCCGGACACCGGGGGCGAAGGAGGACTCCTCGATCGCGACCCGCCCGTAGCTCTCCACGAAGACGATCAGCACGTCCTTGCCACGCAGCCGCGTCAGGAGGTCTCGCCCGGGAACCGCGCTGAGCGGGTCCTGCTCGGCGGCCTCGGCGAACTCCCGCTGGTCGCGCAGCTCGGACGGGATGGCGCTGACCTTCTGGTAGACGTAGCCAGCCGCCTCCCTCGATGCCAGGGGAGTCCCGCCACCGACGCGGACGTCGGTGAGGGCCAGGACCAGCCACAGCGGCACGAGCAGGGCCAGCACCCGGTAGGAGGAGCGACGGTGCCGGGTCGTCAGCCGGGTGAGCCGCAGCACTGCGAGCGGCATCAGCACCAGCAGCGCGAGGATGACCAGACCGGCCGCCACCAGGAGCGTGGTGCCGAGGCCCTTGCCGAAGGAGTCGCGCAGGAGGTCGACCAGCGACCCCGCGTAGCGCCAGTCGATCGCCGGGTCGAAGGGACGGTTGAGCGACTGCAGGAAGCTCAGGTCGAGGATCTTCACGACGGCCACGACGGCCAGCACGGCTCCCGCCACCAGGGCCAGGGTCGTGCGCACCCGGCCGAGGCGACCAGGGAGGAGCAGCACCAGCACCAGGAAGACCAGGGCCTCCAGCGGCAGCCGCAGGAACGCCGAGGGCTCGAGGTCCTGGAGCCGGTGAGGGGCGCTGAGCGCGAGCAGCACGAGGAGTCCGGCCAGAGCGGTGAGCACCCACGCGCCCGCATCCCGGAGGGTGCCCGTCCTCATGCCGCCGCACCCTCCTGCGCGTGCGCACGCTCGACGGGCAACGCGCCGGCCACCGCCTCGTCGGGGCGACGGTGGCGCCACAACCACCAGACCTCTCGTCCGAACGACTCGGCGAGCATGGTCAGGGCGACGGCGAGGGCGGCCACCGAGAGGGCGGTCGGGAGCACCTCGGCCACCACCACCGTCAGTACGACGCCCTGCGTCGCCGCCACCACCTTGCCCCAGTAGCGCGGGGGCGCCTCGTGCCGCATCCACGGCCACGGGACGCCGGCCAGCAACCGGAGGTAGCGCGCCGCGCCGATGAGCAGCACCCACGCGCCGAGCGGGCGGGCGACGTACCCGCTGAGCACCAGGATCAGCAGCGCGTCCACCTCCATGTCGAACCGCGCGCCGAGGTCGGACACTGTCCCGGTACGCCGCGCGACCTGCCCGTCCACCCAGTCCAGCAGCAGCGCCACCACCGTCAGCCCCACGAGCACCCGCAACGTGTCGTCGTCGACCTGCGAGCCGCCGACAGGCCCCGCGGTCAGTGCAGCGACACCACCGACGAGCGTGGCCCTGAACAGGGTCACGCCGTCGGCCGGCCCGAGCGCCCTCGACCCGCGCCCCGACCTGTCCCTGCGGGCCAGCCCGGAGGCGAGGAACCCGGTGGTCAGCAGCCCGCAACCGCCCCCGACCAGCCAGCCGGCGGGCCCGAGACCGACGGCCGCGTCCAGGGCTCCGAGCACGATGACCTGGCCGGCCAGACCCATCGCAGGACCCCGGACGCCACCGGTTCGGGGGGCAGGTTGAACCGTGCGCACCCTCTCTCCGTTCATCAGGTCAGCAGGGAGCTTCATGTCGTTCTACGAGAAGGCCGGTGCTCCGGTTCATCCGGGGTCTGGTGAGGGGAGCCGATGGCGCAGGGAACCGGGACGGGCGCGCTGCGCGAGGCCAGGGCCTTCTGGCTCCGCGAGCCGGGCGCCGGAGAGATCCGCCCCGTGCGGCTCGCGACCCCCGGGCCCGACGACGTGCTGGTCCGCACGCTGCGTTCCGGCGTCAGCCGGGGCACGGAGTCGCTGGTGTTCGGCGGGCGCGTCCCGGTCAGCCAGTACGACGTGATGCGGGCCCCCTTCCAGGACGGTGACTTCCCCGGGCCGGTCAAGTACGGCTACCTCAACGTGGGCGTCGTCGAGGACGGTCCCCCGGCCCTCGTCGGCCAGACGGTGTTCTGCCTGCACCCGCACCAGACCGCGTATGTCGTCCCCGCGGCCGCCGTGACCGTCGTACCCGATGGCGTGCCGGCGGCCCGGGCGGTGCTGGCAGGGATCGTCGAGACGGCCGTGAACGCGCTCTGGGACGCGGCACCGCTGGTGGGGGACCGGGTCGCAGTCGTCGGAGCAGGGACGCTCGGCTGCTGCCTGGCACGCCTGCTCGGGCGCATCCCCGGTGTGTCGGTCACGCTCATCGACGTCGACCCGACGCGCGCGTCGGTGGCCTCGGCGCTGGGGGTGGAGTTCGCGCTGCCCGGAGAGGCAGTCGGCGAGCGGGACCTCGTGGTGCACACGAGTGCCACCTCCGCAGGGCTCCAGCAGTCGCTGGAGCTGCTCGCTGCCGAGGGGACCGTCATCGAGCTCAGCTGGTACGGCGACGAGGAGACCACGCTCCAGCTCGGTGGCTGGTTCCACTCGGGTCGCCTGACCGTCCGGGCCAGCCAGGTGGGCACGATCTCGCCGGCCCGGCGGGGACGCGGCGGGACGGGGGACCGGCTCGCGCTGGCCCTCGACCTGCTCCGGGACCCCGCCTTCGAGGCGCTGCTCACGGGCGACTCCGCGTTCGAGGCGCTGCCCGACGTGATGCCGCGCCTCGCCAGCGGTGACCTTCCCGCGCTGTGCCACTCGCTGACCTACGAGGGACACCCGGACGATGCAGGTGTGCCGTGTTCAGCGTGACCGTCCGCGACCACATGATGGTCGCGCACAGCTTCCGCGGGGAGGTCTTCGGGCCCGCGCAACGCCTGCACGGTGCCACCTTCGTGGTCGACGCGACCTTCCGCGGTGAGGCCCTCGACGACCACGGGATCCTGGTCGACATCGGTCGCGCGACGGAAGTGCTCCACGACGTGGTGGCGGAGCTGAGCTATCGCAACCTCGACGACGAGCCGGCCTTCCGGGGGACCAACACCACCACCGAGGTGCTGGCGAAGCACGTCGGCGACCGGCTGGCCGAGCGTCTCGCCGCCGGCGACGTCGGCGCCTCCGCCGGGGGTGTGACCGCCCTCGTGGTCACGCTGCACGAGTCCCACGTCGCGTGGGCGAGTCACGAGCGGGCGCTGTGAGGCCCGCGCGCACCGTGCACGTCGTGGTGCCGCACGGATACGACGACCCGATGCGACCGAGTGGGGGCAACACCTACGACCGTCGGCTCTGCGAGGGCCTCACGTGCGCCGGCTGGACGGTCAGGATCCGAACCGTGACCGGCGCCTGGCCGTGCGCGAGCCAGGCGGCGCAACGTGGCCTGGCGGCGGCGCTCGCGGCGGTCCCGGACGGCTCCCTGGTGCTGGTGGACGGCCTGGTCGCCTCCGCCGTTCCGGAGATCCTGGTGCCGGCCGCGCTGCGGTTGCGGCTGGTGGTCCTGCTGCACCTGCCGCTCGGCCCGGGCGCAGACGGCCTCCGGGAGCCCGAACGCGCGGTGCTCTCGGCGGCAGCGGCCGTCGTCACGACCAGCGAGTGGTCGCGGCGCTGGGTGCTGGAGGCCTATCCGCTCGACCCGTCGCGTGTCCTGGTGGCCGAGCCCGGGGTGGACGCCGCCGAGCCGGCGGACGGCAGCGAGCACGGGACGAACCTGCTGTGCGTGGCAGCGGTGACGCCCACCAAGGGGCACGACGTCCTGCTCGCAGCACTGTCGCGGGTCGCCGACCTCGACTGGCGCTGCCGATGGGTCGGCACGCTGACCAGGGCGCCGGACTTCGTCGCAGGGCTGCGGCGCACGGCCCGCGACGCTGGGGTGGCCGACCGGATCGAGCTGAGCGGTCCCCGCGACGGAGCCGGCCTCGAGGCGGCGTACGCCACGGCAGACGCGCTCGTCCTGGCCAGCAGGACGGAGACCTACGGGATGGTCGTCACGGAGGCGCTGGCCCGCGGGCTGCCCGTCCTGGCCAGCGACGTCGGCGGGATCCCCGACGCGCTCGGGTTCGCCCCCGACGGCACCCGGCCCGGGCTGCTCGTGCCGGTCGGTGACGTCGACGCGCTGGCCGCGGCACTGCGGCGCTGGCTGGGCGACACCGACCTGCGCCGCACCCTCCGCGCGGCCGCGGAGCAGCGGCGGCCCGGGCTGGCGGGCTGGTCCCGGACCGCGCACGACGTGGCCCGTGCCCTGGCAGGGGCCGCGGCATGACTGCGGTCCCGTGGCGATCCCTGCGCCTGCTCGCGGGCCTGGCAGTGCTCGCGGTGGTGGTGCGGCAGACCGGGACCGGTCCGTTCGTCGACGGGTTCCGCTCCCTCGATCTCCAGACCCTCGTGCTCGGCGCCCTGGTCGCGATCCCGACGACCGCCGCGGGTGCGTGGCGCTGGCACCTGGTCGCCCGCGGTCTCGGCATCGGGGTCAGGCCGCTGCCGGCGGTGGCCTGGTGCTACCGCTCCCAGTTCCTGAACACCGTCCTGCCGGCCGGGGTCGTCGGAGACGTGCACCGGGGCATCCGGCACGGCCGCGCCTCCGGGCACACCGGCCTCGGGCTGCGCTCGGTTGCGTGGGAACGTCTGGCCGGCCAGGTGGTGCAGGTGGCCATCACGCTGGTGGTGCTGCTCCTCCTTCCGTCACCCGTTCGCTCGTCGGTGCCGGTGCTGCTCGGTGTCCTCGCCGCCGCGCTGCTCTGTGCGGTCGCGGTGCGAGACGTCGTCCCCGCGGGCTGGGCCTCGCCGGTGGCACGCGTGCTCCGGGCGGCCCGGGCCGACGTACGCCGCGGCCTGCTGAGCGCCGCGATCTGGCCGGGGGTGGTGCTGGCCTCGACGGTCGCGGTGGTCGGCCACGTCACGACGTACGCCATCGCGGCCCGGGCGGTCGGCGTCGAGGTCTCCCTGCGGACGCTCCTCCCGCTCGCCCTGCTGGTGCTCGTCGCGATGGCGATCCCGCTCAACCTCGCCGGCTGGGGGCCGCGCGAGGGGGTGGCCGCCTGGGCGTTCGCCGCCGCCGGGCTCGGCGCCGGGCAGGGCGTCGCCACCGCCGTTGCCTACGGCGTCATCGTCGCCTTCGCCAGCCTGCCGGGTGCGGTCGTCCTGGTGGTGGCAGCACGGCGTCGCGAGGTCGCTCGGCCCGCGGTGCCCTCCCCGCGGCCACTCCCGCGACTGGTCGGGCAAGGAGCGGGCCGTGGCTGAGCGCCCCTACACGATCCTGAGCTGCGGCATGTCGCTCGACGGCTACCTCGACGCCCCCTCCCAGGACCGGTTGGTGCTGTCCAATGAGGCCGACCTCGAGCGGGTGGACGCCGTACGCGCCGAGTGTGACGCGATCCTCGTCGGTGCCGCGACGGTGCGCAACGACAACCCGCGCCTGCTCGTACGCCGACCGGCGCTGCGCGAGCAGCGCGTCGCGCGGGGATGGCGGGAGACACCGATCAAGGTCACCGTGACCGAGCGCGCCGACCTCGACGCGTGCAGCAACTTCTTCGCGACCGGTGACAGCGAGAAGCTGGTGTACTGCGCGACCCGCGCCGTCCCGCTCGCACGCGCCCGGCTGGCCCGAGTGGCCACGGTCGTGGACGGCGGCCAGCCCGTCGAGCTGCGCCGGATGGCCGAGGACCTGCACGACCGCGGCGTACGCCGGCTGATGGTCGAGGGCGGTGGGAAGGTGCACACCCAGTTCCTGACCGCGGACCTCGCGGACGAGCTGCACCTGGTCGTCGCTCCCTTCTTCGTCGGGAACTCGCACGCCCGGCGCTTCGTGGGGGACGGCGCCTTCCCCTGGAACCCCGGGCATCGCGCACACCTGGCGGAGACCCGGCAGATCGGGGACGTGGTGCTGCTGCGCTACGCACTGTCGTCGCGGTTCGCCGCGACCTGTTGAGGAGGAGCACCGGGGTGTCGACAGCCACCACCGCCTCGATCCGCGACGCCGATCCTGAGGTCCGGGCTGGACACCTACGAGGCGAACCTGGCGCCGGGCCTCGTTCGCTGACGGGGCCCGGGCGGACCCGGAGCCGCGCTCAGATCCTGCTGTCCGCAGTGCCTGCGCCCAGGACTCCTCGGATGGCCTATCATGCTGGGCAGCGTAGGTTCCACGCTGTGGGCGGGCCGCCGGGGCCTGACACGTCGATCTCTCGCAGATCCGTGGATCCGAGTCGAGACACGGGGCGGTCACCAGGCCCGCTCCGCTCGACGTCGCATTGCCCCCGGCCGGAAGGCCGTGTTCGGCGTGCAGTCGCCGTCGCGGCGACAGTGCCGGGTAACTCCAGAGGAGGAGTCTGTGGCTCGACGAGGCTCGCGCCAGTCAGGCGTTCGCCGTAACGCCCCGCGGAACCAGCGACGGGCCCGCGACCTCGACAACGAGGGGCTCATCCCGGTGCTCGCTCGCGCCGTCCGCGAGGTCGAGTCAGCCGTGCAGCGCGGGTCGGCGATGTCCTCGGTCCGCACCAAGTTCCAGGTCGTCGCCATGCTCGTGCGCGACGAGCGCGCGCGGGTGAAGGCCGACGAGGAGAGCACCGAGGCCCAACGGGCGGCCCAGCTCAAGCGCCTCGACGGAGTGGCGACGATCCTCGCGCAGACCGCGGCTCGCGACACCTCCCTGCTCCAGCTGCTCGCCGAGGACACGGTGGTCTCGAGCGCCGCCCGGTCGCTCAAGCGCGAGATGCTGGAGATGGCCGGTCTCGAGGCGGAGGTGGAGGTGACGCCGACCGAACCGTCGGCCGCCACGGTCACGCCGGTTCGCCGGGTCGTGCCGCAGTCGGTCGTCTCGCGCCAGCTCGCCAACCCGTTCCTCGCACCGGACTTCGCAGCGGCCGCGAAGAGCAGGTCGGGCCCGCGCCAGCTCGCGTCCTGGGAGCTGCTCAGCCCGCTGCTGTCGTCGTTCGAGCGCGCCGGCAGCGGTGCCATCGCCTCCATGGAGCTGCCCGAGCCGGGCTCCCTGCGAGCGCCCGGTGGCCTCACCCTGATGCCGCACCAGGGTGAGGTGGTCGCTGCAGCGGCCGCCGGCCACCGCACCTTCCTGCTGGCCGACGAGCCGGGTCTCGGCAAGACCGCGCAGGCGTTGCTGGCGGCCCAGGCAGCCAAGGCATTTCCGCTGCTCGTCGTGGTGCCGAACGTCGTGAAGACCAACTGGGCGCACGAGGCCGGGCTGTGGACGCCGAACCGACCGGCCACGGTGATCCACGGCGACGGTCACACGATCGACGCCTTCGCCGACATCGTGGTCGTCAACTACGAAGTGCTCGACCGCCATGTCGGCTGGCTCGGCGACCTGGGCTTCCGCGGGATGGTCGTCGACGAGGCACACTTCATCAAGAACAAGTCCTCCCAGCGGTCCCAGCACGTGCTGCAGCTCTCCGAGCGCATCCGGTCACGCGTCGGACGGCCCCTGCTGATGGCCCTGACCGGCACTCCGCTGATCAACGACATCGAGGACTTCCTCACCATCTGGCAGTTCCTCGGCTGGATCGACGAGAAGAAGCCGCTGGCCGAGCTGATGGATGCGCTCGAGGAGACCGGCCTGACCCCGGTCGACCCCGGGTTCTACCCCTCCGCGCGCCGCAGCGTGATCGACCTGGGCATCGTCCGCCGTCGCAAGGTCGACGTGGCCGCCGACATCCCGGCCCGTCGCATCGCGGATCTTCCCGTCGAGCTCGACGAGGAGGTCGGTCGCTCGATCCGGGAGGCGGAGCGCGAGCTCGCGCGGCGTCTGGTGTCGCGCTACGAGAAGGCGCTGGCGACTCGGACCTCCGGTGTCGTCGTCGACGGCATCGACCACGAGCTGGTACGACGGGTCGCGACCTGGGAGCGGGAGGACACGACCACCACCAAGAACGGCGAGAACGTGTTCAGCATGTTGCGTCGCATCGGCCAGGCGAAGGCCGGTCTCGCCGCCGACTACACCGCGCAGCTCGCGCGCAGCGTCGGCAAGGTCGTCTTCTTCGCCAAGCACGTCGACGTGATGGACCTCGCCGAGGAGACGTTCGCCAAGCGCGGCATCCGCTACTCCTCGATCCGCGGTGACCAGACCCCGAAGTCTCGTGCCAAGAACATCGACGCCTTCGTCAACGACCCCGACGTCGCCGTGGTCGTCTGCTCGCTGTCCGCCGCCGGCGTGGGCATCAACCTCCAGGTCGCGTCCAACATGGTGCTGGCCGAGCTCTCCTGGACCGACGCGGAGCAGACGCAGGCGATCGACCGGATCCACCGCATCGGTCAGGCCGAGCCGGTGACCGCGTGGCGCATCATCGCCGCCCAGACGATCGACACGAGGATCGCGGAGCTGATCGACAGCAAGGCGGGTCTGGCGGCCCGGGCGCTCGACGGCTCGGACGAGGAGGTGTCCTCCTCGGCGGACGTGCAGCTCGAGGCGCTGGTGGCCCTGCTGACCGACGCCCTGTCCGAGGCGAGCTGAACCTGCCGAGCTGAACCTGCCGAGCTGAACCTGCCGAGCTGAACCTGCCGAGCGAACCTGCCGGTCAGACGTTGCGGGGCGGGCCCGGCGACGAGGGTTCGGCGGGTGGCGGCTCGGATGTGGGCCGCGCGCGCGGCGAGCTGCCCGGGGGGGAGAACCCGTCGTGACGGGCCCGGCTGCGCTGCACGGGCACCCGGGAGGCGGTCGTCGCCGGCGACGGGGAACCGCTGCGCTGCGCCGGCACCCTGAGCGGGCGTCGCGCCCGCGGGCCGGGCGCCAGCAGTCCCGCGGTGAGCGCGACCGCGAGGGCGATGAGCAGACCCAGCAGGGCGGGAGACTCCAGCCGGGAGCTCGATGCCGACGCGGTGGGGGAGTACCAGAACCAGTACTGCCCGCTGGCGACCGATCCGTCGAGCAACGCAACGTCGTAGGAGACCTGGTAGGCGCCTCGCTCACGTGGGGGCGCGATCGGTTGGTCGATCCCGTCGGGGCTCGACAGCGCCGGGCCGCGGGCGAGGTCCTCGTCGTCCGGGCTCAGCACGGTGACCCTCGTGGTCATCGATCCGGGCACGCCCGCCTGACCGAAGTCGAGGTGGACCTGACCCGGCGCGCCACCGACGTGGGCGCTGAGGCCGGGATCCGCCGAGCGGAGCGCGGTGGCCGGTTCCGGGAACAGCCAGCCCACCCCCACGACGAGCAGCGAGGCGGCCAGGGTGCTCAGCGCCAGGGACGCTGCAGGCAGCAACGTGCGGGCGCGGCTGTCGCCGTCCAGGCTCACGTGGTTCCCCCCTCGCACCGTCGCTGTGACCGATGGGCGCTGCCCGGGCACCCGAGGCCCGGCTCGCCGCGGTCGCCGAGACCAGTGACCCTGCCACTCCGGGTCGAATCGTGCGATCACGCCTGCTGCGGGAGGCCGACCGGTGTAGACCGCAGGGCACCGGAGGTGTAGGAACGGTTGGACCGGGTTGTCCGGTTCCGTACCGAAGTAATGGCTTTCGTCAATGTTTCGCGCCATTCGCGGTCAACCGGACCAGACCGGTTGAATTGCCCATGCCCGATCTCGCGGATGTTCCTTGAGAATGAACCGACGTCGCGGCCGGTCCGGTCGCGCGGGGGGTCCACTTTTCTCGCATGGGGTTGGTCGGAGTGCGCAAAATCTTTCATCTGGTGCTGTTCGTCGCGTTGCTGACGGCCGGTCTCGCGCTGACGTCCGCGCCCGCCCAGGCCGCCGACACCGGGAACGCCGCTCCCCAGACCGGGAAGATCGTCAGCGACGAGCCGGGCTCGAACGCGCCGAACATCCTCAACGGCACGGTGTACTCCGTCGCCAAGGTCGGCAACACCATCGTGGTGGGTGGGCAGTTCAGCCAGGTCCAGAACTTCAACACCTCGGCGACCATGACCCGCGCTGGCGTGCTCGCCTTCGACGCCACCACCGGAAGGGTCTCGACGACCTTCGCGCCCGACCCGAACGGGACCGTCTACAAGGTGCTGCCCGCAGCCGACGGCACCTCGGTGTACGTCGCCGGAGGGTTCAGCTCGGCGGCCGGAAGGGCCATGCCCGGGCGGTTGTTCAAGATCGACGTCGCGACCGGTGTGGTCGACCCGAACTTCACCGCGCCGACCATCAGCGGTGACATCCGTGACCTCGAGGTCGTCGGCAACCACCTCTTCCTCGCGGGCAAGTTCACCCACATCAACGGCATCGCGCAGAAGGCCCTCGGCACGGTGTACGCCGACACCGGCCGGCGCAACCCCTTCATGAACCTCGTCTTCGCCGGCCTGCACAACAACCGCGCCGGTGCGACCACCAACGTCCTCCAGATCTCGGTGAACAAGCAGAACACCCGACTGATGGGGGTCGGCAACTTCACCACCGTCGGCGGCATGAACCGCCACCAGATCGTCCAGATCGACATCTCCGGGGCCGCACCGGCCGTGTCGGACTGGTCGACCAACCTGTTCACCCAGGCCTGCTCCTCGAGCTTCGAGACCTACATGACCGACGTCGAGTACTCGCCCAACGGCCAGTTCTTCGTCGTCTCGACGACCGGCGCCTACGGTGGTTCGGCCGGCAGCCTGGCCGGGACCAGCGGCTGTGACGTGGTCGCCCGGTTCGAAGGCAGCTCCAACACGTTGTCGTCGGCCACCTGGACGGCGTACACCGGTGGCGACACCACCTGGACCGTCGAGGTCACGGACAACGTCGTCTACGCGGGTGGACACCAACGCTGGCAGAACAACCCGGCAGCGGGCGACCGCGTCGGTCCGGGTGCGGTGAGCCGGGACGGCATCGCTGCGCTGAACACGGTCAACGGCATGCCGTACTCCTGGAACCCGACGCGCGCCCGCGGCGTCGGTGTGCAGGACATGCTGGCGACGAGCGAGGGTCTCTACGTCGGGTCCGACACCGAGCTGATCGGCCACACGGCCGGCAACACCTACCACGCGCGCATCGCCGTGCTGCCCCTTGCGGGCGGCGCGAAGCTGCCCCAGCTGCAGACGAACAACTTGCCCGTGAACCTGTTCCGGGTGGCCTCGGGTGCGTCACAGCTGACGAAGCGCAACTTCACCGGCACCACCGTCGGCGCGACCACCAACGCCCCGACGGGCCCGGGCTGGGGCACCAGCACGGGGGCCTTCATGGTCAACGGCGTCCTCTACAAGACCAACAGCGACGGGTCGCTGTCGAAGATGGCCTTCGACGGGACCACCTACGGCCCGGTCAGCGCCGTGGACACCGCCGACGCGCTCGCCAACCAGACGGAATGGCACAACGACGCCAAGACGATCATCAGCCTGTTCTACGCCGATGGCTGGATCTACTACGCCAAGTCGGGCACCAACGCGCTCTACCGTCGTGCGTTCGAGGTCGAGTCCGGCATCATCGGCCAGCAGCGGTTCTCGACGACCACGACCAGCATCAACTGGTCGGCGGTGCGGAGCGGGTTCGTCGCCAACGGCAAGTTCTACTACGCCACCTCTGCCGGCAACCTGTGGGCGATCAACTGGAACCAGGCAGCGCACAACGTCGTGACCGGCACCGGTGCGCAGATCACCACGGCCGGCACCGCCTGGTCCTCGCGGGTGATGTTCCCCTTCCAGGCCGTCCCGGAACCCCTCAACGAGGCGCCGATCGCGGGTGCGACCATCTCGTGCGACCAGCTCGTCTGCTCCTTCGACGCCACCACCTCCAGCGACCCCGAGGCCGGTCCGCTCAGCTATGACTGGGACTTCGGCGACGGCACCGCGCACGGCACCGGCGCGACCACCACGCACACCTACGCCACGGCCGGTGACCGGCCGGTGACGCTGGTCGTCACCGACAACAAGGGCGCGACGGCGAGCATCACCAAGACGGCCAGCGCGACGATCCAGGCCGACAACATCACCTTCGTCGCCAAGTCGAGCACCAACGGCAACCGGAGCAACCACGCCGTCCCGGTGCCGGACGGGACCCGGGTGGGCGACACGCTGCTGCTGTTCTTCGCGGGCAACTCGACCGGACCCGTCTACACCGGACCGTCGGGCTGGCAGCAGGTGCTCTCCCAGGACAGCGCGAGCTCCACCGGCCGGCTCTACCTCAAGACGGCCACCGCCTCAGATCTCGGTGCCTCCGCGACGGTCACCAGTCTCAGGGCCGACGCGACGGCGTACTACGTGAAGTCCGACACCACGATGGCCGCCTACCGCGGCGTCGGCTCGCCGGCGATCACGGCCTCGGCGATCACCGCTCAGACCGTCTCCAACCCCGTGCACATGACACCCACGGTCACCGCGACCGACGGCACCAACTGGCTGGTCAGCTACTGGACCGACAAGTCGGGTACGACGACGGCCTGGACCGGTCCGGCGAGCCAGACCGAGCGGTCGCTGGGCACGGCCACGGGCTCCAGCCACATGTCCTCCTACCTGATGGACAGCAACGGGCGGGTCAACAGCGGCACCCAGGGCGGGCACAACGCCACCGCGAACAGCAGCGCCCAGGGCCTGACGATGAGCGTGCTGCTCAGCGGCGGCGAGCCTGCCCCGGCCAACACCGCACCGGTGGCCCGGGCCAGTCTCGTCAGCTGCACCGGCCTGACCTGCAACTTCGACGGCGCCTCGTCGACCGACGCCGACGGTGACCCGCTCACCTACGACTGGGACTGGGGTGACCTCACCAGTCACGGCACGACCGCGACGCCGTCGCACACGTTCGCCAGCGGGGGCAACAAGACCGTCACCCTGACCGTCACGGATCCGGACGGCGCCACCGGCGTCGCCACCGCGGCAGCCAGCCCGGTGGCTCCGCCCGCGAACTCCGCCCCGACGGCAGCCATCACCAACCGGGTCTGCACCAACCTGGTCTGCTCCTTCGACGGCGGGTCCTCCACCGACCCGGATGCCGACACGTTGACCTACAGCTGGAACTTCGGCGACGGCAGCCCGGCCGCGACCACGTCCAACCCCACGCACACCTACGCCGCCGCCGGCCAGAAGACCGTGATCCTGACGGTCAACGACGGGAACGCCCACACCGACACCGACCAGGTCACGTTCACGGTGACCGCGGCCCCACCGCCCAACACGGCGCCGACCGCACGCATCACCAACGCGACGTGCACCAACCTGGCCTGCTCGTTCACCGGGTCGACCTCGAGCGACCCGGACAACGATCCACTGACCTACAACTGGGACTTCGGCGACGAGTCGACTGATGCCACCACGCAGAACGCGTCCCACACCTATGCAGCAGCCGGCTCCAGGACCGTGACGCTGACGGTCAACGACGGCGCGGGCCACAGCCACTCCGCCACCACCGTGGTCAACCCGACCGCCGCCAACCCGGGCGTCAGCAACGTCGCCTTCGTCGGCTCGGCCTCGACGGTCGGCAACCGGACGACGCACCGGGTCACGCTCCCCGGTGGTGTCAACGGCATCAACGTCGGCGACACGATGGTGCTCTTCCTCGGAGCGTCCAGCACCGGTCGCACCTACACCGACCCCGACGGATGGACCCTGCTGGAGAGCGCGGACGGTGCCAGCGCCATGGCCGGACGCGTCTGGACGAGGACGGCCACGGCATCGGACCGGCTCGGGAACGTCACCGTGACCACCACCTCCTCGGCGATCACCAAGTCCGACCTGACGGTGGCGGTCTACCGCGGCACGAACCTCGCCACACCGATCTCGAGCAGCGCGGTCACCATCGACAACGCGGCCGGCTCCGCGCACGTCAGCCCGGCGGTGACCGCGACCGGCTCCACCGACTGGCTGGTGACCTACTGGGCAGACAGGTCGAACAACACGACCGGCTTCACCGCACCCGCGGGCGTCACCGTGCGCCAGGCGGGACTACCGTCGGACGCCGGCAGTGCCCACACCACGGCCCTGCTCGTCGACAGTGACGGGCCGGTGCCCTCTGGTCCTCAGGGTCAGCTGACCGCCACGGCCAACGGCGACAGCTCGCGCGGGGCCAGCTTCAGCATCTTGTTGAAGAGCTCCTGACCGGCCTGTCGGTCGGGGCGTCGGGCGCCTGGTTCAGGACAGCTCGGCGCCGAGGCTGAGGGCTGCCTCCTGGAGGGCCGGCACCGCGTCGGCGAGGAGCTCGTCGGTCATCCGCGGCGCCGGACCGGAGATCGACAGGGCGAGTCGCAGGGTCGAACCCGGCACGGCGACGGCGACACACCTGACGCCGACCTCCTGCTCGCCCTCGTCGAGGGCATAGCCCCGGTCGCGGACGCGGTCCAGCTGCCGGAGGAACTCGGCGGGATCACTGATCGTGTGCGCCGTGTGCCGGGGCAGGCCCGTGCGGCCCAGGAGCGCCCGGACGTCGTCGTCGCCGGACCCGGCCAGGAGTGCCTTGCCGACCGCTGTGCAGTGCGGCTGCACCCGGCGTCCGACGACGGTGAACATCCGCATCGAGTGCCGCCCCGGCACCTGGGCCACGTAGGCCACCAGGTCGCCGTCGAGCATCGCGAGGTTGGCGGTCTCCCCGATCACGTCGACCAGATGTCCCAGGTGCGGCAGGGCGACCGAGTTCAGCATCGTCGAGGAGCTCTCGGTCAGCAGGAACAGGCGCGGTCCCAGCGCGTAGCGTCGCGACGGCTCCTGGCGCAGGTAGCCCAGGTCGACCAGGGTGCGGGCCAGCCGGTGCAGGGTCGCCGGTGGCAGGGCGGTGGCGGCGGCGAGCTCGGAGAGTGACATCGCGCCGCGCCGCGCAGCGACGAGCTCGAGCAGCCCGAAGGCCCGTTCCAACGACTGGACGCCGCCCGAGCGGGCCCGCCCTCCTGAGACGGCGGGTGTGTCCACGGCCCGGCTGGGTACGTTCCTCATCAGCTGCCCTTCAGAGTCGGCTATTCCGCATCCCGGAACGACGCCAGCCTAGTGACTCTTGACTTGCAGGCAAGGGACCGGAAGGGTCAGTGATCGACGCCACTGCGTGTTCCACCATACGGAATGTTTCGCCAAGGGAGTGACATGGACCAGCGCCACCAGATCGGCGGGCTCGGCGTCGCAGCCAGCCTGCACCGGTTCGTCGAGCAGGAGGGTCTGCCCGGTTCGGGGGTCGAGCCGGAGGCCTTCTGGGCGGGTCTGGACGCCCTCGTCCACGATCTTGCGCCTCGCAACCGCGAGCTGCTGGCCCGGCGTGCCGAGCTGCAGGCCCTCATCGACGGCTGGCACCGCGAGCACCCCGGCACGCCCGACACCGAGGCCTACACCGGCTTCCTCCGCGAGATCGGCTACCTGCTGGACGAACCTGACGAGGTCACCGCGACGACCTCGGGCGTCGACGACGAGGTGGCCCGGATCGCCGGTCCCCAGCTCGTCGTACCCCTGCTGAACGCGCGGTTCGCCACCAACGCCGTGAACGCACGGTGGGGTTCGCTCTACGACGCGCTCTACGGGTCCGACGTGATCCCGCACGAGGGCGACCTCGCCCCCGGAGACGGCTACAACAAGGTCCGCGGCGACGAGGTGATCGCCCGTGGCCGGGCCCTGCTCGACGAGCACTTCACGCTGACCGGCGGCTCGCACGCCGACGTCTCGTCGTACGCCGTGGACGGCGAGGGTCTCGCCGCCACCGTCAAGGACGAGGTCATCCGCCTCGCCGACCCGGCCCAGCTGGTCGGCCACCGGGGGGCCGCCGAGGCGCCCGAGGGCGTGCTCCTGGTCCACCACGGCCTGCACGTGGAGATCCAGGTGGACCACGACGACCCGATCGGTGCCACCGACGGGGCCGGGGTCAAGGACCTGCTGGTCGAGTCGGCGGTCTCCACGATCATGGATCTGGAGGACTCGGTCGCGGCCGTCGACGCGGACGACAAGGTGCTCGGCTACCGCAACTGGAAGCACCTGATGGAGGGGACGCTCGCCGAGGAGGTCACCAAGGCGGGCAAGACCTTCACCCGGGCGATGAACCCCGACCGGACCTACCGCACCGTCTCCGGCGAGGACGTCACCCTCCCCGGGCGATCGCTGCTGTTCATCCGGCAGGTCGGCCATCTGATGACCACGGACGCGGTGCTCGACCGGGACGGCAACGAGGTGCCCGAGGGCATCCTGGACGCGGTCATGACCGCCCTGGGCAGTCTCGCCGACCTGCACGGCCGCTCGCAGCTGTCCAACTCGCGCACCGGCTCGATGTACGTCGTGAAGCCGAAGATGCACGGGCCGGACGAGGTGGCCTTCGCGGTCGAGCTGTTCACCCGGGTCGAGCAGCTGCTCGGGCTGCCACCCCTGACCATCAAGGTCGGGATCATGGACGAGGAGCGCCGCACCACCCTCAACCTGAAGGCCTGCATCGCCGAGGCACGTGAACGCGTCGCCTTCATCAACACCGGCTTCCTGGACCGCACGGGCGACGAGATCCACACCTCCATGCTCGCCGGTCCGATGGTGCGCAAGAACGAGATGAAGGGCGAGACCTGGATCCAGGCCTACGAGGACCTCAACGTCGACGTCGGCCTGGAGTGCGGCCTGCTCGGCCGCGCCCAGATCGGCAAGGGGATGTGGGCCGCACCGGACAGCCTCGCCGCGATGATGGAGGCCAAGATCGGGCACCCGCAGGCCGGCGCGAGCTGCGCCTGGGTGCCGTCACCCACCGCCGCCACGCTGCACGCGCTGCACTACCACCAGGTCGACGTGCGGGCGCGACAGGAGGAGCTCGCCGAGGGTGGTCGGCGCCGCGAGCGCCAGGAGCTGCTCCGGGTGCCACTCGCTGACCCCTCCGACTGCTCCGAGGACGACCGGCAGCAGGAGATCGAGAACAACCTGCAGAGCCTGCTCGGGTACGTCGTCCGCTGGGTCGACGCGGGGGTGGGGTGCTCCAAGGTCCCCGACATCACCGGCGAGGCGCTGATGGAGGACCGGGCCACCTGCCGGATCTCCGCGCAGCACGTCGCCAACTGGCTGCACCACGACATGGTCAGCGCCGAGCAGGTCGAGGAGACCCTGCGCCGGATGGCCCGGGTCGTCGACGAGCAGAACGCGGGCGACCCGTCGTACACCCCGATGGCGCCGGGCTTCGACGGCGACGCCTTCACGGCGGCCCGGGCCCTGGTCTTCGAGGGGCTCGAGCAACCCAGCGGCTACACCGAACCGATCCTGCACCGCCATCGTGCCCACCAGAAGTCGACCGACGGGAGCATCTCGTGACCACGCCGAGCTCGGGGCTGGACCTCCAGACCGCCCGCACGATCATCGCGGGGGCGCGCGCCCACGCCGAGGAGGCCGGCCTCAAGCCGTTGACCGTGGTCGTGCTGGACGCCGGCGGTCACGTGGTGGCCGTGGAGCGCGAGGACGGCTCGTCCATGAAGCGGTTCGAGATCGGCTTCGGCAAGGCCCACGGTGCCCTGTCGCTCGGGATGGGCTCGCGCTCGATCATGGCGCGCGCCGAGCAGCAGCCCTTCTTCATCGCCGCCGTCACCTCGGCCGTGGGGGGCGCCCTGATCCCGGTGCCCGGCGGGGTCCTGGTCCGCGGTGCCGACGGCGACCTCCTCGGCGCGGTGGGCGTCACCGGGGACACCTCCGAGAACGACGAGGGTGCGGCGGTGGCGGGCATCGAGAGCGCCGGCCTCACCCCCCAGGCCGACTGAGCCCGCGATGTCCACGACCACAGCGACCGGCCCCACGGGCGAGACCGGCACCGCGCCCGGCCTCTCGGCAGTGACCGAGGTGGCCCGGCGACTCCTGCCTGCCGCGGGCGTGATCACCGACCGGGCGCGGCTGCGCACCTACGAGTGCGACGGGCTCGCGCACTACCGGGTGACGCCGGCGCTGGTGGTGATGCCCGAGGACGCCCGGCAGCTGTGCGCAGTCGTGCGCGCCTGTGCCGAGCACCGGGTGCCCTTCGTGGCGCGGGGTTCGGGCACGGGCCTGTCCGGCGGGGCGCTCCCGCACGCGGAGGGCGTGCTGATCGTGACCTCGAGGATGCGCGCCATCACCGCCGTACGCCGTGCCGACCAGCGTGCCGTCGTCGAGCCGGGCGTGATCAACCTCGACGTCACCAAGGCCGCGACACCCGGGGGCTACTACTACGCTCCCGACCCGTCCAGCCAGCAGATCTGCTCGATCGGCGGCAACCTCGCCGAGAACTCCGGTGGCGCTCACTGCCTCAAGTACGGCTTCACCACCAACCACGTCGTCGGGGCCGAGTTCATCACGCCTCAGGGGGAGACGGTGCTGCTCGGGGGCGACGCTCCCGACAGCCCCGGCTATGACCTGCTCGGCGCGGTCGTCGGCTCCGAGGGCACGCTGGGCATCGTCACGTCCGCCACGGTTCGGCTGGTCCGGCTGCCCGAGGAGGTCCGCACCATCCTCGTGGGCTTCGAGTCCACCGACCAGGCGGGCGCGGCCACGTCGGCGATCATCGCCGCCGGGATCGTGCCTGCAGCCATCGAGATGATGGACGCCCTCGCCATCGAGGCTGCCGAGGCGGCCGTGCAGTGCAACTATCCCGACGGTGCGGGAGCCGTGCTGGTGATCGAGCTCGACGGCGCCGAGATCGAGGTCGAGCAGGAGTACGCCGACGTCGAGCGACTGTGCAACGAGAACGGCGCCTTCGAGCAGCGGCTCGCCACCGACCCGGCCGAGCGGGCGCTGATCTGGAAGGGCCGCAAGTCCGCGTTCGCCGCGGTCGGCCGGATCAGCCCGGACTACATCGTCCAGGACGGGGTGATCCCGCGCACCGCGCTGCCGGAGGTGCTCCGGGCCATGGCCGAGCTGTCCAGCTCCTCCGGGGTCCGGGTGGCCAACGTCTTCCACGCCGGTGACGGCAACCTGCACCCGCTGGTGCTCTTCGACGACGCCGTGGAGGGCGCCGGCGAGGCGGCCGAGAAGGTCAGCGGCGCCATCCTCGACCTGTGCATCGAGCACGGCGGTTCCATCACCGGCGAGCACGGCGTCGGCATGGACAAGTCGAAGTACATGCCGCGGATGTACAACGACGACGACCTCGACACGATGCAGCTGGTCCGGTGCGCGTTCGACCCGGACAACATCGCCAACCCCGGCAAGGTCTTTCCCACCCCACGACTGTGCGGGGAGGTGCCCGGCCGTCACAAGGGCGCCCACCCGTTGCAGGAGGCCGGCATCGCGGAGGTGTTCTGAGATGACTGCCGACACCCTCGACCGTACGGCGCGCGAGGCTCTCGCCTCGGCGTGCGCCGACGTCCAGGAGCCCGGGCCCGGGGACGACGTCGACGGCGTGCGGCCGGGCGTCGTGGTCCGTCCCGACGACACGGCGCAGGTGGCCGAGGTGATGCGGGCAGCGGCGGCCCACGGACTGAGCGTGGTCCCGCGCGGCCGGGGCACGAAGATGTCCTGGGCGATGCCCCCGACCGGCGCCGACGTCCTGCTGGACGTGAGCCGCCTCGACCAGGTGCTCGACCACCAGGCCGGCGACCTGATCGTGGTCGCCCAGGCCGGGACGCGGCTGGCCGACGTGCAGTCGACCGTGGGCGGGGCCGGGCAGCGGCTGGCCCTCGACGAGACCGTGCCCGGGGCCAGCATCGGCGGCACGCTCGCCGCCAACACGAGCGGGCCGCGCCGGGTCGCCACGGGCAGCGCCCGCGACCTCCTCATCGGCATCACGGTGGTCCGTGCCGACGGCGTGGTGGCCAAGGCCGGTGGCCGGGTGGTCAAGAACGTGGCGGGCTACGACCTCGGCAAGCTGATGATCGGCTCGGCCGGCAGCCTGGCCGTGATCACCGATGCCACCTTCCGCCTGCACCCGGTCCCGGTGACCCACCGGTGGGTGACGAGCCTCGTGGCGGATCCCGGGCAGGCGGACGACCTCGTGCAGTCCGTGCTGCACTCCCAGACCGTCCCCGCCGCGATCGAGGTGGACTGGGCCGGGGGACACGGGTCGGTCAGCGTCCTGCTCGAGGGTCGGGAGGAGGGGGTGGCCGGGCGCACCGCGGCCGTCCGGAACCTGCTCGGTGACTCCTCGGTGGAGTCGGTCGACGCGCCGGCCGGCGGGGCGTCGTACCCCTGGGACCTGGGCGCCACCGGTGACGCACGAGCCACCGCGCTCAAGCTGACCTTCGCCCTGTCCGGGCTCCCATCGGTGCTCGGCGCTGCGACCGAGGCCGGGGCCTCGCTGCGTGGCTCCGCGGGCGCCGGGGTCGTCTACGCCGCCCTCGACCCGGGCATGCCGGCCCCCGAGGTCGACAACGCGCTCGAGCGGCTCCGCCGCGTCTGCACCACACACGGCGGCACCGCGGTCGTCGTCGACGCCCCGGCCGCGGTGAAGGCGGACGTGGACGTCTGGGGACCCATCCCCGCGCTCGACCTGATGCGCCGCGTGAAGGACCAGTTCGATCCAGACCACCGGCTGGCGCCGGGCCGCTTCGTGGGAGGCATCTGACCGTGAGCACCGACCAGCACGACACCGACGGCACCCTGGGCGAGATGGGCAGCATCATCGACCTCGGCATGCCGGCACCCGGGGGTGCCTTCGACGAGCACCACCCGCCGGACGCCGCGCTGATCGGCGACTGCGTGCACTGCGGCTTCTGCCTGCCGACGTGCCCCACCTACGTGCTCTGGGGCGAGGAGATGGACTCGCCGCGAGGCCGGATCTACCTGATGAAGGAGGGGCTCGAGGGCGAGCCGATGAGCGACTCGATGGTGTCGCACTGGGACGCGTGCCTGGGCTGCATGGCCTGCGTGACCGCGTGCCCGTCGGGGGTGCAGTACGACACCCTGATCGAGCAGACCCGCGCCCAGGTCGAGCGCCGCCACGAGCGTTCCGCCAAGGACCGGGCGCTGCGTGGCCTGGTCTTCTCGCTGTTCCCCTACCCCCGGCGGCTCAAGCTGCTCCGTGGTCCGCTCCGGCTGATGCAGCGGACCGGGCTCGACAAGGCGATTCGCCGCACCGGGCTGCTCGACCGGATGGCCCCGCAGCTGGCGGCGATGGAGAGCCTCGCTCCCCGGCTCGGCAGGCCGCTGCCGCTGCCGCCGTACATCCGTGCGACCGGCCGGCGTCGCGCCGTCGTCGGGCTGCTCACCGGGTGCGTGCAGGGAGCCTTCTTCCCCGGAGTCAACGCCGCCACCGCGCGGGTGCTCCAGGCCGAGGGCTGTGACCTGGTCGTGCCGAAGGCGCAGGGCTGCTGCGGTGCGCTGTCGGTGCACAACGGTCGTGAGCCGGAGGGGCAGGACTTCGCGCGCCGGCTGATCGACACCTTCGAGGACTCCGGTGTCGAGTACGTCGTGGTCAACGCCGCCGGCTGCGGCTCCACGATGAAGGAGTACGCGCGGCTGCTCGAGGACGACCCCTCCTACGCCGACCGGGCGAAGGCGTTCGCCGAGAAGGTCCGCGACGTGGCCGAGATCCTCGACGAGCTCGGCACGGTGGCTCCGCGTCACCCGCTCGACCTGAGCGTCGCCTACCACGACGCGTGCCACCTCGCCCACGCCCAGGGCGTCCGTGCGCAGCCCCGCCGGCTGCTCGAGGCCATCCCCGGCCTGGAGCTGAAGGAGATCGCCGAGGCCGAGCTGTGCTGCGGCTCGGCCGGCATCTACAACATCGTCAATCCCGAGCCCGCGCGTGAGCTGGGCGAGCGCAAGGCCGCCAACATCGTCGCGACCGGCGCCGAGGTCCTCGTCACCGCCAACCCCGGATGCCTGATGCAGGTGACCTCAGCGATCGAGCGCTCCGGCCACTCGATGGGCATGGCCCACACCGTCGAGGTGCTCGATGCCTCCATCCGGGGCGCTCCGGCGAGCACGCTCCAGCCTGTCCGTCCCTGAACCGTCCGCCCCACCTCTCGGGAGATCTGATGTTCCAGCAAGACCTGCAAGCCGTCGGCGACTCGCTCGCACTCAGCGCGCTGTGCGGCGCCGTCCCCCTCCTCACCCTGTTCGTGCTCCTGGGCGGCCTCCGGCTCAAGGCGTGGCTGGCGGGGTTGATCTCCCTCGGCGTCTCGCTGGTCGTGGCCATCGTGCTCTTCGGGATGCCGCTGGGCCAGGCGTTCCTGGCCGGCACCGAGGGGGCTGCGTTCGGCTTCTTCCCGATCCTGTGGATCGTGATCAACGCCATCTGGGTCTACAACCTGACGGTCAGGTCGGGGCACTTCGACGTGCTCCGGCGCTCCTTCGAGAAGGTCAGTCCCGACCAGCGGATCCAGGCGATCATCATCGCCTTCTGCTTCGGCGCCCTGCTCGAGGCGCTGGCCGGCTTCGGCACGCCGGTGGCGATCACCGTCGTGATGCTGATGGCGCTCGGCTTCGCGCCGATCAAGGCTGCCGCGGTGGCGCTGATCGCCAACACGGCGCCGGTGGCCTTCGGCGCGCTGGCCACCCCGATCGTCACGCTCGCCGCGGTGACCTCCGGCGTCAGCGACGACCCCCGGCTCACCGTCGACACCCTCGGCGGCATGGTGGGCCGCCAGACTCCGATCCTCGCGGTGATCGTGCCGCTGGTGCTGGTCTTCGTGGTGGACGGCATGCGCGGCGTGAAGCAGACCTGGCTCGCGGCGCTGGTCTGCGGGTTCGCCTTCGGGCTGGCGCAGTTCGTCGCCGCCAACTTCATCTCGGTGCCCCTGGCCGACATCCTGGCCGCGATGGTCGCGGCCGCCGCGGTGGTCGCCCTGCTGCGGGTCTGGACGCCGAGCTCGGTGCTGACCGCGGACGACATGGCCGCCGAGGACAGGACGGACGAGGAGCGGGCCGGTGAGGACTCGTCCGGCACCGGCGGCGGTCCCACCTCGGCCCCGACGGGCTCCGGCGCAGTCGGCGGCGCAGTCGGCGGCGCAGTCGGCGGCAGCGTGGCGACCTCCACCCGCCCGGTCACCGACCGACGCTCGGAGGTGGCCAAGGCCTACGCGCCGTACGTCGTGATCATCGCGATCTTCTCGGTCATCAACATCCCGGCGGTCAAGGAGTTCCTGGCGGAGAAGCCCTTCACCTTCTCCTTCGCGTGGCCCGGCCTGGAGATCCTCAACCCCAGCGGCGAGGCGGTCGCCACGACGACGTACGCCTTCAACTGGTTCCCGGCCGCCGGCACGCTGATGATCTTCGCGGGTCTGATCACCATGGTGATCCTGAAGATCTCGCCCATGGAGGGGCTGCGCACCTACGGCGCCACCTACGTGGAGCTGAAGTCGGCGATCATCACGGTGATGGCCGTGCTGGCCCTGGCCTACGTGATGAACCTGTCCGGACAGACCGGCTCGCTCGGCGCCTGGCTGGCCGGCACCGGGAGTGCCTTCGCGATCCTCTCGCCCATCCTGGGCTGGATCGGGGTCGCGGTGACGGGCTCGGACACCTCGGCCAACGCGCTCTTCGGTGCCCTCCAGGTGCAGGCGGCCACCGAGGCCGGTCTCGACCCGGTGCTGATGGCGTCGGCCAACACCTCGGGCGGGGTGCTCGGCAAGATGGTCAGCCCGCAGAACCTCGCCATCGCCGCGGCGGCCGTCGGCATGGCCGGCAAGGAGGGGGACATCTTCCGCAAGGTGATCGGCTGGAGCCTCGGTCTGCTCCTGCTGATGTGTGTCCTGGTGGGGCTGCAGTCGACGCCGGTGCTCGACTGGATGGTGCCCTAGCCCTACGCCCTCCTGAACCCCGCTTCCTGAACCCCGGGGCCTGAACCCCGGAGCCCGAACCCGGGGCGCTGACCGGTGAGAAGAGCTTCCCGGGATGGGACCTTCGGCCCTGCCGTGACCGGAGCTGTTCGGGTGGACTGGTGCCAGCTGGTCCCACCACCTCCGGTGGCACCGATAACCGGAACGGGCAGGTACCGCAATCATCACGTCTCTGCGATGGTGGAAGCGCATCCCCTGCGATGTCCCCTGGGAGGTCCGTCGATGACGTCGTCCGCGCTCGATCGGCGCCAGGGCCGGTCCGTGACCAGGTCTCCGATGGTGATGCTGGTGCTCGCCACCATCGGGTTCGCCGTCAACTTCTGGGCGTGGGCCCTGCTCAGCCCGCTCGGCCCGGTGTTCCGTGAGAACGGCACGCTGGGTGCCCTCAGCGAGTGGCAGGTCTCCCTGATCGTGGCGGTGCCGGTGATCGTGGGCTCGCTGGGCCGGATCCCCGTCGGGGCGCTGACCGACAAGTTCGGCGGGCGGGAGATGTTCGTGATCGTCTCGCTCGCGACCATCGTGCCGGTCCTGTTCATCGGGTTCTTCGGGCAGAGCAACTACGCGGCGCTGTTGTTCGGCGGGTTCTTCCTCGGCATCTCGGGAACCTCGTTCGCGGTCGGTGTCCCGTTCGTCAACGCGTGGTTCCCGCCGGAACGCCGAGGCCTCGCGGTGGGGATCTTCGGGGCCGGCATGGGCGGCACCGCGATCAGCGCGCTCACCACGGTCAAGCTCTACACCAACGTCGGCGACAAGGCGCCGTTCCTGTTCGCGGCAGCGGCGCTGGCGATCTTCGCGGTCGTGGCGTGGCTGCTGCTCGAGGACGCGCCCGGCAGGCAGGCCCCGACCCTGTCGCTGGCCACCCGGCTCAAGGCCAACGCGCGCTTGCCGATCGCCTGGCAGGCCAGCCTGCTGTACGCCGTCGCGTTCGGTGGCTACGTCGCGTTCTCGGTCTACCTGCCCGCCTACCTCAAGACCGCCTACGACCTCACCCCCGCCGATGCCGCCAACCGGATGGCCGGCTTCGTGGTGCTCGCGGTGCTCATGCGACCGGTCGGGGGCTGGCTCGCGGACCGGGTCGGCCCGATCCCCGTCCTGGCCGGTGGGTACGGCGTGGTCGTGGTGGCTGCCGCGGTCGCGTCCACGACGCCGGTCCTCGAGCCCGTGGGCGCCGTCGCCTTCCTGGCGATGGCCCTGGCGCTGGGCTCCGGCACCGGTGCCACCTTCGCGCTGATCGCGAAAGTGACCGACCCGTCCCGGGTCGGCGGCGTGACCGGGCTGGTGGGTGCCGCCGGTGGGCTCGGCGGGTTCGTCCCGCCACTGATCATGGGCTACGTCTACGGCCAGACCGACTCCTACGCGATCGGGCTGCTGCTGCTCTCCGCGACCGCGGCGTCGACGCTGGCGCTGACCCTGACCGTCGTGCGTGGCACTGCACGTCGGCACGACGAGGAGATGAGCCACGCATGACGACTGCCCAGGACCGTCCCGGAGGAAAGGCCCCCTCGGGCCGCGCTGGTCAGGCTGGTCTCGACGGGCCGCTGAGCGAGGCACTGGTGCGGACCCGTCGCTTCTTCACCAAGGGCGTTGTCTCCGAGGACCTGCGGACCCTGAGCAAGCGCGGTGGCCGGCAGGCCGACGACTTCTACCGAGACCGCTGGAGCCATGACAAGGTCGTCCGTTCCACGCACGGCGTGAACTGCACGGGCTCGTGCTCGTGGAAGGTCTACGTCAAGGACGGGATCATCACCTGGGAGACCCAGCAGACCGACTACCCCTCGGTGGGTCCCGACTCCCCGGAGTACGAGCCCCGAGGCTGCCCCCGGGGAGCGGCGTTCTCCTGGTACACCTACTCGCCGACCCGGGTGCGCTACCCCTACGTGCGCGGCGTGCTGCTCGAGATGTTCCGGGAGGCCAAGTCCCAGCACGACGGCGACCCGGTCCGTGCGTGGGAGCACATCGTGGAGAACCCGGCACGGGCCAAGGCCTACAAGGCCGCGCGCGGCAAGGGCGGGCTCGTCCGCGCCAGCTGGGCGGAGGCGACCGAGATCATCGCGGCCGCCCACGTGCACACGATCAAGAAGTACGGCCCCGACCGGGTCGCGGGCTTCTCCCCGATCCCCGCGATGTCGATGGTCTCGCACGCCTCGGGAGCCCGGTTCGTGAACCTGGTCGGCGGCTCGATGCTGAGCTTCTACGACTGGTACGCCGACCTGCCGGTCGCCTCGCCCCAGGTCTTCGGCGACCAGACCGACGTCCCCGAGTCGGGCGACTGGTGGAACGCCGGCTACCTGATCATGTGGGGGTCGAACCTCCCGGTCACCCGCACCCCGGACGCCCACTGGATGACCGAGGCGCGCTACCGCGGGCAGAAGGTGGTCGCGGTCGCGCCGGACTACGCCGACAACGTGAAGTTCGCCGACGAGTGGCTCCCGGCCAACCCCGGCACCGACGCGGCCCTGGCCATGGCGATGGGCCACGTCGTGCTCAGGGAGTTCTTCGTCGACCGGCAGACGCCCTACTTCACCGAGTACGTGAAGAGCTACACCGACCTGCCGCACCTGGTCCGGCTCGAGGACGCCGGCGACGGTGCGTTCACCGCCGGGAAGTTCCTCACGGCCTCCGACCTGCCGGACCACGCGGCCGAGGAGAACGCCGCGTTCAAGACGGTGCTGGTCGACGCACGCACCGGCGAGGCGGTCGTCCCCAACGGATCGCTCGGTCACCGCTACGGCGAGGCCGGTGTGGGCAAATGGAACCTCGAGCTCGGGGAGGTCGACCCGACCCTGTCCCTGCTGGACACGGCGGAGGACACCGTGCTCGTGCGGATGCCCCGCTTCGACACCGCTGACGGAGCCGCGACCGACCTGCCGCGCGGGGTGCCGGTGCGGCGCATCGGGGGACACCTGGTGACCACCGTGTTCGACCTGCTGCTCGCGCAGTACGGCGTCGGCCGGACCGTCGACGGGCAGCGCCTTCCCGGTGAGTGGGCCACGTCGTACGACGACGCGGAGTCGCCGTACACCCCCGCCTGGCAGGAGAAGATCACCGGCGTGCCCGCCTCGACGGCCGCCCGGGTCGGTCGCGAGTTCGCCCAGAACGCCGAGGAGTCCAAGGGCCGCTCGATGATCGTGATGGGGGCCGGCACCAACCACTGGTTCCACTCCGACACGATCTACCGCGCCTTCCTGACGCTGACCAACCTCACCGGCTGCCAGGGCGTCAACGGCGGCGGCTGGGCGCACTACGTCGGGCAGGAGAAGGTCCGCCCGATCACCGGCTACACCCAGATCGCCAACGCGCTGGACTGGAGCCGGCCACCGCGCAACATGATCCAGACGGCCTTCTGGTACCTCCACTCCAACCAGTTCCGCTACGACCACTTCGGCGCGGACACCCTGTCGGCACTGCGCCACGGCGAGGCGGCCGGCACGGGCCAGCTGGCCGGTAAGACGACCGCCGACGTGATCGCCCAGAGCGCACGCATGGGCTGGATGCCGTCCTACCCGACCTTCAACCGCAACCCGCTCGAGCTGAGCGACGAGGCCGCCGCGAGCGGACAGCCGGTGGGGGACTACGTCGTCTCCCAGCTCAAGTCCGGCGAGCTGGAGTTCGCCGGGGAGGACCCGGACGCACCCGAGAACTACCCCAGGATCCTGTCGATCTGGCGGGCCAACCTGCTCGGCTCCTCGAGCAAGGGCAACGAGTACTTCCTCAAGCACCTGCTCGGCACGGACGCCTCGCTGCGTGCGACCGAGGCCCCCGAGGGGCAGCGGCCGGTCGACGTGAAGTGGCACGACCGGGCGCCGGAGGGAAAGCTCGACCTGCTGATGACGATCGACTTCCGGCAGACCAGCACGACGATCTTCTCCGACGTCGTCCTGCCGGCGGCGACCTGGTACGAGAAGCACGACCTGAACACCACCGACATGCATCCCTTCGTGCACTCGTTCAACCCGGCGATCGCGCCGCCCTGGCAGACCCGGACGGACTGGGACGCCTGGCAGACGATCGCGGCGAAGTTCAGCGAGCTGGCCGCGGTGCACCTCGGCGTCCGCAAGGACGTGGTCGCGGTCCCGCTGACCCACGACACCCCGGACGCGATGGCCAACCCACACGGTGTGGTCCGCGACTGGAAGAAGGGCGAGTGCGAGCCCGTGCCGGGAGTGACGATGCCCAAGCTGGTCGAGGTGGAGCGTGACTACGGCGCCGTCGCGGAGAAGATGAACGCCCTCGGGCCGCTCGTCGACACGCTGGGTGCGACCACCAAGGGCGTCACCTTCGAGCTGGGCGAGCAGGTGGACTACCTGCGCCGCAAGAACGGCGCCGTGCGCGGTGGCGTGGCCGACGGACGCCCGTCACTGAAACGCGACGTCAACGTGTGCGAGGCGATCCTCGCCATGTCCGGCACCACCAACGGGCACCTCGCCACCCAGGGTTTCAAGACCCTGGAGAAGCGCACCGGCACCAGGCTCGCGGACCTCGCCGAGGAGCACCAGGGAAAGCAGATCACCTTCGCCGACACCCAGGGCCCGCCGGTCCCGGTGATCACGTCCCCCGAGTGGTCAGGCTCGGAGTCGGGCGGGCGTCGCTACTCGCCGTTCACGATCAACGTGGAGCGCAAGAAACCCTGGCACACGCTCACCGGCCGGATGCACTTCTACCTCGACCACGACTGGATGACCGAGCTCGGTGAGGGGCTGCCCGTCTACCGACCGCCGCTGAACATGGCGGCGCTGTTCGCCGAGCCGGAGCTCGGCACTCTGTCCGACGGGTCGGGCTCCGACGGATCGGCCGGCGAGGTCGAGGGTCTCACCGTCCGCTACCTGACCCCGCACAACAAGTGGTCGATCCACTCGGAGTACCAGGACAACCTGTTCATGCTCTCGCTCTCGCGCGGCGGCCAGAACATCTGGATGAGCGACCGGGACGCCGCCAAGGTGGGGATCAAGGACAACGACTGGATCGAGGCGGTCAACCGCAACGGTGTGGTGGTGGCCCGGGCGATCGTGTCCCACCGGATGCCCGAGGGGACGGTGTACATGTACCACGCACAGGACCGGCTGATCGACGTACCGCTGGCCGAGACCTCGGGCAAGCGCGGTGGCATCCACAACTCGCTCACCCGGCTGCTGGTCAAGCCGAGCCACCTGATCGGCGGCTACGCCCAGCTCACCTTCGCGTTCAACTACCTCGGGCCCACGGGCAACCAGCGCGACGAGGTCACGATCATCCGCAGGCGCTCGCAGGAGGTGACCTACTGATGCGGGTCATGGCGCAGATGGCGATGGTGATGAACCTCGACAAGTGCATCGGCTGCCACACCTGCTCGGTGACCTGCAAGCAGGCGTGGACCAACCGGTCGGGCACGGAGTACATCTGGTTCAACAACGTCGAGACCAAGCCCGGCCTGGGCTATCCACGGACCTACGAGGACCAGGAGAAGTGGAAGGGCGGCTGGGAGGTCGACAAGCGTGGCCGGCTCAGGCTCAAGGCCGGCGGCCGGTTCAAGAAGCTGCTGACGATCTTCTCCAACCCCAAGCTGCCCTCGATCAGTGAGTACTACGAGCCGTGGACCTACGACTACGCCACCCTCACCGACGCGCCAGCCCAGGAGCACACTCCGGTGGCCAGGCCGAAGTCGCTGATCTCGGGCGAGAACATGAAGATCGAGTGGTCGGCCAACTGGGACGACGACCTCGGCGGATCGACCGAGACCGCACACCTCGACCCGATGCTCAAGAAGATCGCGGACAAGGTGAAGTTCGAGTTCGAGCAGACGTTCATGTTCTACCTGCCGCGGATCTGCGAGCACTGCCTGAACCCCTCCTGCGCGGCCTCGTGCCCCAGCGGCGCGATCTACAAGCGCGAGGAGGACGGCATCGTCCTCGTCGACCAGGACAAGTGCCGTGGCTGGCGGATGTGCGTCTCCGGATGTCCCTACAAGAAGATCTACTTCAACCACCGGACCGGCAAGGCAGAGAAGTGCACGTTCTGCTTCCCGCGGATCGAGGTCGGCCTGCCCACCGTCTGCTCGGAGACCTGCGTCGGTCGGCTGCGCTACATCGGACTGATGCTGTACGACGCCGACAGGGTCCTCGAGGCCGCCTCGACCACCGACGACCAGGGGCTCTACGAGGCACAGCGCGAGGTCTTCCTCGACCCGTTCGACCCCCAGGTGATCCGGGCAGCGGAGGAAGCCGGGATCGCGCGCGACTGGATCGACGCCGCGCAGCGCTCGCCGATCTACGCGCTGATCAACACCTACCAGGTCGCACTGCCGTTGCACCCGGAGTACCGCACGATGCCGATGGTCTGGTACATCCCGCCGCTCTCGCCCGTGGTCGACGTGGTGCAGGAGACCGGTGAGGACGCCGAGGACGAGCGCAACCTGTTCGCGGCGATCGACGCGCTCCGGATCCCGGTCGAGTACCTCGCGGAGCTGTTCACCGCCGGGGACGTGGCGCCGGTCGACGCCGTGCTGAAGAAGCTGGCGGCGATGCGCTGCTACATGCGCGACATCAACATGGGCCGCGACCCCGACGGTTCGATCCCGGCAGCGGTCGGGATGACGGAGGAGGACATGTATGACATGTACCGCCTCCTCGCGATCGCCAAGTACGACGAGCGCTACGTGATCCCGCCGGCGCACGCCGAGCAGGCCCACTCCCTGGAGGAGCTGGCCACCGAGTGCGCGGTCTCGGAGTACGGCGGTGGCAACCCGGAGATCTTCGGCGAGGGCTCAGGCACGCCGACCCCGATCGCCGTGGAGAACTTCGAGATGCTCAAGAGCCGGCAGACCGCCGACTCGCTGGCCGGACCCGACGCCAAGGAGTCCCGGGTCAACCTGCTCAACTGGGACGGCAAGGGATCTCCCGGTGGGCTGTTCCCGGCTCGTTCCGACGAGGAGGGCCGGACATGACGCGCGCTCGGCCGAAGCCGGCGCACTCGGCGCGCACCCTGACCGTGGCCTGGCAGAGCGCCTCGCTGCTGCTGGACTACCCCGACCAGGCGCTGCTGGACCGGGTGGGCCTGGTCGACGCCGCTGCCCGGGCGCTGCCCGACCCACTGCGCGCCTCCCTCCAGGAGTTCCTGGCCCACCTGGGGTCGACACCCCTGAGCGAGCTGCAGCAGGACTATGTGGAGACGTTCGACAACCGCCGTCGCTGCAACCTGTTCCTCACCTACTTCGCCCACGGTGACACCCGCAAGCGTGGGATGGCGCTGCTGCGGTTCAAGCAGACCTACCTGGACTCCGGCTTCGAGCTCTCCGACTCCGAGCTGCCCGACCATCTGTGCGTCGTGCTCGAGTACGCCGCCACCATCGACCAGCGGCAGGGCCGGGACCTGATGCTCGACCATCGCGCCGGGCTGGAGCTGCTCCGGCTCTCGCTGCGCGACCTGGGCTCCGCGTGGTTCCCGGTCGTCGACGCGGTCTGCGCGACGCTGCCACCGTTGCGCGGCGACGAGCGCGACGCCGTACGCCGGCTGGCCGCGGAGGGCCCACCCGAGGAGGAGGTCGGCCTCGCTCCGTTCGCGACACCGCAGTTCAGCCCGAACGCTGCTGCCTCCGAGCGCGTGGTGCTGCCGATGCCCACGTTCCCCGGGACCAGGGCAGGAGCCAGGCCGTGAACGAGTTCCTCTGGGTGGTCTTCCCCTACATCTGCCTGACCACGTTCGTCGTCGGCCACGTGTGGCGCTACCGCTACGACAAGTTCGGGTGGACGACGAGGTCCTCCCAGCTCTACGAGAACCGGTTGCTGCGCATCGGCAGCCCGTTGTTCCACTTCGGCATCATCGGAGTGTTCTTCGGGCACGTGATCGGGCTGGGCATCCCCAAGAGCTGGACCGAGGCGGTCGGCGTCTCCGAGGGGCTCTACCACTTCATGGCCGTCTCCGTGGGGGCGCTCGCAGGTGCCGCGACGGTGGTGGGCCTGGCGATCCTGATCTACCGACGGCGTACGACGGGACCGGTGTTCTCGGCCACGACGCGGATGGACAAGGTGATGTACCTCTTCCTCGCGAGCGTGATCGTCCTCGGTCTCTACAACACCGTCGCGTCCAACGTCTTCGGCCACTACGACTACCGCGAGGGTGTCTCGATCTGGTTCCGCGGCATCTTCCGGTTCGACCTGCACCCGGACCTGATGGCCGAGGCCCCGCTCGGGTTCCAGCTCCACGGCCTGGTGGCGATGGCGCTGTTCGCGCTGTGGCCGTTCACCCGGCTGGTGCACGTGTTCAGCGCCCCGCTGGGCTACCTGACCCGTCCCTACATCGTCTATCGCAGCCGCGACGACGCCCAGCTGGGCAGCCACAGCGCCCGCCGCGGCTGGGAGCGCTCCGAGAAATAGTCGGTCGTCCCGTCGTACCCCGAGAAAGGCATCCCATGGAGAACACGTCACTGACAGCCCTGGCCCGCGAGCTGCTGGAAGGGGCCCGCGCGGCGTCCAGCGGTCGCAGCGCCCGCACGGTCTACGGCGGGCACGAGCACACGCTTCGCCAGACGATGATCGCGCTGGCCTCGGGCCGGGTGCTGGACGAGCACGAGAACCCGGGCGAGGCCACGCTCCACGTCCTGCACGGGCGGGTGCGGCTGGTGTCGGGGGAGACCTCCTGGCGTGGCGCCGCGGGTCACCTGATGCTGGTGCCCGATGCGCGGCACTCGCTGGAGGCCGAGGAGGACTCCGTGGTGCTGCTGACCACCGCGATGCGCGGCTGAGGTCGGCTCAGGGCCCGGGCACGCCGAGCGGCAGCGTGAACTCGAACGTGCTGCCGGCGCCGGGCGCACTCTGTGCCGACATCGATCCGCCCATCAGGCTCACCAGCTCCTGGCAGATGGCGAGGCCGAGGCCGGCGCCGCCGTACTTGCGCGTGGTGGAGTTGTCGACCTGGGTGAACGACTGGAACAGGTCCGCCAGCTGGTCGGCGGCGACGCCGATCCCGGAGTCCTCCACGGCGAAGCGCACCTGCACCGCCTCGGCGCACGAGTCCACCACCTCGACCACGAGCAGGACGTGGCCTTCCTCGGTGAACTTGAAGGCGTTCATGAGCAGGTTCGTGGCCACCTGCGAGATGCGCATCGCGTCGCCCACGACCGTCTCCGGCAGCGCGGGGTCGACGAACAGCTTGAAGGCCACCCCCTCGCGGTAGGCCATCGGCGACGCCCAGGCCTCGATGTCGTCGACCAGCCCCCTGACCCGCATCGGCGACGGGTGCACGTCCAGCTTGCCGGCCTCGAGCCGGGAGACGTCCAGGATGTCGTTGACCAGGCGGAGCAGTCGCTCGCCGGAGCGGTGGATGATCCCGACGAGGTGGTGCTGCCCGGGGGAGAGCATGTCCTCGGCGAGCATCTCGGTCGCGCCCAGGACGCTGGTGAGCGGCGTCCGCACCTCGTGGCTCATGTTCGCCAGGAAGAGCGACTTCGCCGCGTTGGCCTCCTCGGCCGCCAGCCGGGTCCGCTCGAGCTCGCGGCGCATCTCGTTGCGCTCGGTGACGTCCTCCGCCACCCCGTGCACGCCCACGACCTCGTCGTGGACGATCACCGGGACCGCGGCCAGGCTCAGCTCGATGGCATGGCCGTCCCGGTGCCGCATCGTCGCCTCGAGCTGCTGCGGGACCCGGCTCAACGCCCCGTCGAACGCGGCCTTGGTGCGGTCGACGTGGTCGGGACGGATCATGTGGGTGAAGTCGAGCTCGCGGAGCTCGGCGAGGGTGTAGCCGCTCAGCTCCTGGGCGACCACGTTCGCGTCGGTGAAGCGTCCGTCCACGTCGAGGGAGAAGGCGGCGTGCGGGCTGTAGTCGAAGAGCGACCGGTAGCGCTCGATGCTCTCGGCGAGCACCCAGTCGGTGGCGGCCCGTCGGGTGCGCAGGCCGCGGTACCTGCGGCGTGCCCATCCTGCGCGCATGGCCACCTTCCGGGACGAGACATCCGATTCAGCGCAATGTTCGCATGCCGCGAGCGCCCGGTCAGGCGGGTACGTAGGTCGAGTAGCTCGCGAGTCGGACGATGCGCTCCCAGTCCTGCTCACGCAGGGCATCGGGAGGGGTCAGCCAGGTGCCGCCGACGCAGCCGACGTTGGGCAGCGCGAGGTACGACGCGGCGCTCGCCTCGGTGATCCCGCCCGTGGGGCAGAACCGAGCCTGGGGCACCGGCCCACCGATCGCCTTCAGGAAGCCGACCCCGCCCGAGACCTCGGCCGGGAAGAGCTTCATCTCCGTGTAGCCGAGCTCGAGGAGCCGCAGGACCTCCGAGACGGTGGCGGCACCGGGCAGGTGGGGCAGTCCGGTCTCCTGCATGGCGAGGGCCAGCGCGTCCGTCGTACCGGGCGAGACGAGGAACTGTGCGCCGGCGGACGCGGCCTGCTTCGCCTGCCCGGGAGTCACGATCGTGCCTGCCCCGACCAGGATCTCCGGGACCCGACGGGCGATCTGCTCGATGCAGTCCAGGGCAACGGGAGTGCGCAGGGTCAGCTCGATGACCGGTACGCCGCCCTCGACGAGGGCCTCCGCTACCGGCACCGCGTGGGCGACGTCGTGCAGGACCACGACCGGGATGACCGGAACGCGGTCGATCAGGCCCCTGCCTGTGGTGTGAGGTTGTTCAGTCATCGGGGTTCTCCATGGCCTGGTCGGTGTGTCGCTTCGGGGTGAGGAAGACACTGGCGCCCTGGTCCGCCGGGCCGACGGCGCCGCGGAAGGCGTGGAACAGCTCGCGGCCGGTGCCGAAGACCCGCGAGTCGTCGGCCTCGACGGGGCGACGCTCCGCGAGCTCGTAGTCGGCGACGTGCAGCTCGAGCAGGCCGGAGTCGGAGTCGAGGGTGATCAGGTCACCGTCCTGGACCCGGGTCAGGGGACCGCCGACGGATGCCTCGGGGGTGAGGTGGATCGCTGCGGGCACCTTCCCGGACGCGCCGGACATCCGGCCGTCGGTGACCAGCGCGACCCGCTGACCACGGTCCTGCAGCACGCCCAGCGCGGGGGTGAGCTTGTGCAGCTCCGGCATCCCGTTGGCGGCCGGTCCCTGGAAGCGCAGCACCGCGACGAAGTCTCCTTCGAGCGACCCCGCATCGAACGCGGCCAGGAAGTCCGCCTGGTCGTCGAAGACGCGCGCGGGCGCCTTGACCTGCTGGTGCTCGACCTTGACCGCGGAGGTCTTGATCACTGCGCGGCCGAGGTTGCCGTCGAGCATCCGCAACCCGCCGTCCGAGGAGAAGGGGTCGTCGGCGCCGCGGAGCACGTCCGTGTCGTGGCTGCGCTTGGTGCCCTCCTCCCAGGTCAGCTCGGAGCCGTGCAGGTGTGCCTCGGTGGTGTAGCGCCACAGCCCGTGGCCGGCGACGGTGTGCACGTCGTCGTGCAACAGGCCGGCCTTGAGCAGCGAGTGCACGGTGAAGGCGAGCCCGCCGGCGGCGTGGAAGTGGTTCACGTCGGCCTTGCCGTTGGGGTAGACCCGCGCCAGCAGGGGTACGACGGCCGAGAGCTCCGACAGGTCGTCCCAGGTCAGCGTGATTCCGGCGGCGCGGGCGATCGCGACGAGGTGCAGCGTGTGGTTGGTCGAGCCGCCGGTGGCGAGCAGCGCGACGCAGCCGTTCACGATCGCCTTCTCGTCGACGATGTGGCCGACCGGCGTGTAGCGCTCGCCCCACGTGGTCAGGGCGGTCGCCCGCGCCGCGGCGGCGTCGGTGAGGGCGGCGCGCAGCGGTGTGCCGGGGTTCACGAAGCTGGCACCCGGCAGGTGCAGCCCCATCACCTCCATCAGCATCTGGTTGGAGTTCGCGGTCCCGTAGAAGGTGCACGTCCCGGCGGAGTGGTAGGAGGCCGACTCCGCCTCGAGCAGCTCCTCGCGACCGATCTCGCCGGCGGCGTACCGCTGCCGGATCGCGGCCTTCTCGTCGTTGGGCAGGCCCGAGGTCATCGGCCCGGCCGGCACGAACACGGTGGGCAGGTGGCCGAAGGAGAGTGCGCCGATGAGCATGCCGGGCACGATCTTGTCGCAGACGCCGAGCATGATCGCAGCGTCGAACATGTCGTGGGAGAGCGCGATCGCCGTGGACATCGCGATCACGTCGCGGCTGAACAGCGAGAGCTGCATGCCGTCGCGGCCCTGGGTGATGCCGTCGCACATCGCCGGCACGCCGCCCGCGAACTGGGCGATGCCACCGGAGCGGATCACTGCCTTCTTCAGCTGCGCGGGGAAGGACTCGAACGGCTGGTGTGCGGAGAGCATGTCGTTGTACGCCGAGACGATGGCGACGTTGGGCTTCACCGTGCCGCGCAGCGCCGCCTTGTCCACCGGGCCCGACGCGGCGAAGCCGTGGGCCAGGTTGGCGCAGGCCAGCCGCCCTCGCGCGGGACCGCGCTCGGCCGCCTCGTCGAGACGGTGGAGGTAGGCCGTGCGCTCGGCCCGGCTGCGCTCGATGATCCGGTTCGTGACGTCGGCGAGGACCGGGTGGAGCCCGCTGCTGGATGCTGACTTCTTCATGGGGGACCTCATTCGGACCAGGAGCGGCTGTCGCGCTCGAGAAGGGTGATGGCGGCACTGGGGCCGTTGGTGCCGGAGGGGTAGTGCCGGGGTCGGTGCTCGGGACGCGACCAGCGGTGCAGGATCGGCTCCACCCAGCGCCAGGCAGCCTCGACCTCGTCGCGGCGCATGAACAGCGTCGGGTTGCCCCGGACCACGTCCATCAGCAGCCGCTCGTAGGCGTCGGGCGCATGCCGCTTGAAGGCCTGGGCGTAGGACAGGTCGAGCGAGACGGGCCGCAGCCTGATGCCGCCGGGGCCGGGCTCCTTGGCCGTCATGTGCAGCTTCATCCCCTCGTCGGGCTGGAGCTGGATGACGAGGCGGTTGGGCTCGCTGGTGCCCTCGCTGCCCGGGAACATCGGGATGCGGGACGGCCTTGAACTGGATCACGATCTCCGAGACCCGGTGCTCCATCCGTTTCCCGGTGCGCAGGTAGAACGGCACGCCGGCCCAGCGCCAGTTCTGCACCTCCGCCTTGATCGCGACGAAGGTCTCGGTGGCGGAGCCGGGTCGCTCGACCTCGCTCTGGTAGGACGCTGCGGGCTCGCCGTCGACGAGACCGGGGGAGTACTGACCGGCCACCACCGTGCGGTCGACCGCCTCGCCGGTGATCGGCTTCAGCGCCTGGAGCACCTTCAGCTTCTCGTCGCGGACGTTCTCGTGCCCGACGTAGGTCGGCGGCTCCATCGCGACCAGGCAGAGCAGCTGCAGCAGGTGGTTCTGCACCATGTCCCGCAGCGCACCCGACTTGTCGTAGTAGCCGCCGCGGGCGCCGACGCCGATCGACTCCGAGGCAGTGATCTGCACGTGGTCGATGCAGTTGGCGTTCCACAGCGGCTCGAGGAAGGTGTTCGCGAAACGGGTGACGAGCAGGTTCTGCACGCTCTCCTTGCCGAGGTAGTGGTCGATCCGGAAGATCTGGTGCTCCTCGAAGACCGACCCCACGGCGTCGTTGATCTCCAGGGCAGAGGCCAGGTCGCGGCCGATGGGCTTCTCGAGGACCAGCCGGGAGTCGGGCGTGACCAGGCCGTGTGCGGCGAGACGCTGGCTGACCGGGCCGAACAGGGCCGGGCCGATGGCGAGGTAGAAGACGCGGATCCTGTCCGCGTCGTCGAGCTGGGAGACGAGCTCCTGCCAGCCTTCGTCGTGCTCGATGTCGATGCTGACGTGGGTCAGGCGGGCGATGAAGCGGTCGAGGGTGGCCTCGTCCAGCTCACCGGTGCGGACGAAGCGGGACAGCTCGCCGCGGATCTTGTCGCGGTAGCCGTCGTTGTCGAGGCCGGCGCGGGACAGCGCGATGATCCGCGTGTCGTCTGGCAGCTGGCCGTCCAGGTCGCGGAGGTAGAGGGCGGGGAGCAGCTTGCGGGCGGCGAGGTCTCCGGTGCCACCGAAGACGACGAAGTCGGCGGACGGGACGGGGCCAGGGAGGGGAGACATGGGGGTTCTCTCGGGAAGTAGGTCCTGGGCGAGGTTCCACCGTAGGCCGAGTTATGAACAGATGCAAGACGTAGTTATGACTTTCAGTGAACAAAAGTGGGTCGATCTGGTGAACTCAGGTACGACCGATGGTTCAATGGCGCTCATGTCGACAACTGGAGGTCCCGCCACCGCGGGTCAGGTGTTCTCCCTGATCCGCGACGGTCAGGCGCTGACCCGGAGCGAGGTCGGACGGGTCTCCGGCCTCTCCCGCACAGCGGTCGCCGCCCGGGTCGGGGCCCTGCTGGAGTCCGGACTCGTCGTCGAGGGTGCCGACACGGATCGCGCGCCCTCCTCGGGTGGACGCCCACCGGTGCGCCTTCGGTTCAACAGCGACGCGGGCGTCGTACTCGCCGGCGCGATCGGGCGCAGCCGCACCCAGCTCGCGGTGTGCGACCTCGACGGGGCCGTGCTCGCCGCGCACGACCTCGACCAGGAGGTGGGCTCCGCCGCCGGCGAGCTGATGCCGAAGGTGGTCGCCGGTCTCACCGAGCTGCTCCACGGCCTCGGCCGGTCCGCCGATGCCGTCCGAGCCGTGGGGCTGTGCATCCCGGGCACCGTGGACCGCGTCCGGGGGGCGAGCCTGGACTCGCCGATCATGGCGGGCTGGGACGGCGTCGAGCTGGCCCCGTTCCTGCGTGAGCTCACCCCGGCGCCGGTCTACGTGGACAACGACGTGAACGTGATGGCGCTCTCCGAGCGCCGGGGTCACCTCGAGCACCACCGCGATCTCGTCTTCGTGAAGGCCTCGACCGGCATCGGGGTGGGCATCGTCACGGGCGGGCAGCTGCTCCGGGGTGCCCTGGGCGCCGCCGGCGAGATCGGGCACACCAAGATCCCGGCGGCCGCGGGACTCCCCTGCCGTTGTGGGGACACCGGCTGTGTCGAGGCGGTCGCGGCGGGCTGGGCCCTCGTGCAGGCCGCCCGGACCGGCGGCCACGAGGTGACCCACGTCCGGGACCTCGTCGAGCTCGCGGTCAGGGGGGACGGCGACGCCCGGCACCTGGTGCGGGTGGCCGGCCGACGCATCGGCGAGGTCGTGGCCTCGGCGGTGAACCTGCTGAACCCCGAGGCCGTCGTGGTCGGCGGAGATCTCGCCCAGGTCTACGACATCTTCGTGGCGGGCCTGCGCGAGTCGCTGTACTCGCAGGCCTCGGCGCTGGCGACGCGCGAGCTGGTCATCGTCCCGGTGACCCATGGCGACCAGTCAGGCGTCGTGGGCTGTGCCGCCATGGCCATCCGGGAGGTGCTGGACTCGGCCGCGGTCGACCGGGCACTCGCCACCGGTCAGGTGGAGGAGCCGTTCATCGCCCCGAAGATGACGAGCACGTAGATCAGGCAGCAGCAAGAGTCCTTCCGTGACTGGAGTACGCCGCGCCACGCCTCATTCCAGGGGCGGCGGTGGCCGCGGTGTGGAGGCAACCCGGCGGATGCCGGGTGGTGGGTCGAAGGTGTAGTCGTTGGGTCCTGTTTGTCGGATGGTCCAGGGGCCGGTGTGGATGAGGCGGTGGTGGTGTCCGCAGAGGAGCAGCAGGTTGGGCAGGGAGGTGTCGCCGCCGTCGGTCCAGTGTTGGAGGTGGTGGGCGTGGCACATCATCGGTGGGCGGGTGCAGTGGGTGAAGCGGCAGTGCTGGTCGCGGGCGACGAGGGCTTTCCAGATTGCGGCGGTGACGAGTCGTTGGGTGCGGCCGACGTCGAGGACCTGGGAGTGGGTGCCGAGGACGGCGGGGATGAGGTCGGCGTCGCAGCAGATCCGTCGCAGGGTGGCTGCGGAGAGGTCTTCGCCGGTCTCGGTGGTGCCGTAGCCGGTCTGGTCGCGCAGGTCCTGGTAGCTCACGGTGACGGTGACCCGCGGGGTCGCTCCGTGGCACTCGGGCAACACCTCGAGGCCCTGCAGTCGGTGGCAGGCCTCCACGAGGGCGTCGAGCATCCGGGTGCCGTGGTCGCGGGGGTCGCGGCCGTCGTGCCCGCACCCGGGCAGGTCGCAGGTGGCGGGGTCGCAGGTGGTGGGGTCGCAGGTGGCGGGGTCGCAGGTCGGTCCGGCAGCCGGCTGGGGTTTGGCGAGGGGGATCAGGGTGGCCTTGAGGGTGGCGGCGTCCTCGATGGTGCAGCGGCCTCTGATCCAGGCACCCCCGGCTCCGTCGGGGTTGATGGTGAGGTGGCGGCCGTGGTGGGCGGCGCGTTCCTCACGGTCCAGGGCTTGTTCGTCGCGGCGGTCCTGCCCGTCGGGGTCGACCACTGAGACGAGCCGTCGGGCGACCTTGCGCAGCTCGGTGGCGTCGAGCCGCTTGGCCTCCTCCAGCAGGACCTGGGTCCCGCGGGCGCGGAGGTCGGGGTCGCCGGGCAGGGCGTCGATGCCGCGTTCGATGACCTGGGCCTTCGCGGTGGAGAGCCAGCCGTCGGTCAGGGCTTCTCCGACCGGGGCGAGCAGCGGCTGGTCGACCACGGTCGCCAGCCGGACGGTCGCGGGCCCGGTGCCTTGGTGGCCGCCGGCGACGGTGGTGACGAAGTCCTGGGTGGAGGCCCAGCCCAGTGCCTTGACCGCGCCGGTGACCTCGAGCTCGCGGACCACTGCGAGCTCGAGGCCGTCCAGGGTGGACTTGAGCGCCTCGATCACAGCCACGGTGTCCATCAGCTCACCGGCGTCACGGGCCGCCCACAACGTCTCACCCAGCGTGCGGATCTGGTTCTGCATCTGGCCGAGCACCCCCGCGACACCCGCAGCACCAGAGGTGCTCTCGGGGTGGTCCGGCTGGGTGGTCATGAGAGAACTCAACCACCGCCCACCGACACTTTCGGTCGAGAATCCCCAGCTGTGGAAAGGAATTCTCGAGTTCTACTCAACGCCGGGAGACCGGTCGCGAGAACGGGGAGGCCCGTGGTGTTTGCCGGACCACATCACCCGAGTGGGATAGTGCCGACAGGGTCTGGACCTCCACGGTCCTGCACCCCGCGAACGACTGTTGCATGGAGGCGCAGATGGCCACACCCGGGATGCACCGACCCGTCTGCGCGGTCCTGGACGACTACCAGGGCGTCGCGCTGTCGGCCGCAGACTGGTCAGAGGTCGCGAACCGCTACCAGATCCGGGTGCTCTCCGAGCCGTTGTCCGACGCCGAGGCGGCCAGGAGGGCCCTGGCCGACTGCCGCGTCGTGGTGGCGATGCGTGAGCGGACCCCGTTCCCCGCAAGCCTGCTCGCCGCGCTTCCCGAGCTGCGGCTGCTGGTCACGACCGGCATGGCCAACGCCTCGATCGATCTCGAGGCGGCGCGCTCGCACGGCATCGTGGTCTGCGGCACGGCCAGCTCGTCGGCGCCACCAGCGGAGCTGACCTGGGCGCTCATCCTCGGGGTCGCGCGCAACCTCCACGTCGAGGTCGAGTCGATGCGGGCGGGAGGCTGGCAGCAGACCGTCGGCACGGACCTCGAGGGCAGCACCCTGGGCGTCATCGGTCTCGGCAAGATCGGCTCGCGGGTGGCCGGCATCGGTCAGGCCTTCGGGATGTCGGTCCAGGCGTGGAGCCAGAACCTCGAGCAGGCCCGCGCCGAGGAGTGCGGCGTCCGGCTGACCGGCTCGCTGGAGGAGCTGCTCGCCTCCAGTGACGTCGTCTCGATCCACCTGCGCCTGGGCGAGCGGTCCCGGGACCTGATCGGTGAGCCGCAGCTCAGGTCGATGCGGCCGACCTCGGCACTGGTCAACACCTCGCGAGCCGAGATCGTGAACCAGGCGGCGCTCGTGCGGGCGCTCGAGGAGGGCTGGATCTCCGCGGCCGGGCTCGACGTCTTCGACCAGGAACCGCTGCCACCCGATTCGCCGTTCCGGTCGCTGCCCAACGTGCTGGGGCTGCCACATCTCGGCTACGTCACCCGGGCGAACTACGACAGGTTCTACTCAGGGGCGGTGGAGGACATCGCGGCCTTCGACGCAGGCACGCCGCTGCGGGTGCTCAACCAGGACTGACCACGCCTGCATGACCGTGGGGAGGGTGCTCCGACATACTGTCGCGCATGAACCCCGTGGTGCTCACCGGAGCCGGCCGCAACCTCTGCTCCGGCGCCGACCAGTGCGGCGAGCGTGGCCGGATGCCGAACGCGGCGAGCCCGGCCCGGACGCCGGAGGCCTGACCCAGCACATGGACCAGGAGGGCCTGGGTCAGGTCTACGTGCGGCTCCTCACCGACAACCTCGACGAAGCAGTGGCGGCGCGCCACGAGGGCCGCGATCCTGTCTTCCGCGACTGACACGCACCGTCCGGCAGCCCGACCACCAGACCCTTGGAGCCACACATGGGGATCAACCAGCGCTCGCAGATCGAGATGTCACCGGAGGAGATCAGTGCCTTCGTCACCAGCCAGCGCACCGCCAACCTGGCCACCATCGGAGCCTCCGGGCAGCCGCACCTGGTGGCCATGTGGTTCGCGATCATCGACGGGGTGCTGTGGTTCGAGACCAAGGCCAAGGCGCAGAAGGCAGTGAACCTCGGGCGGGACCCGCGGGCCACGGTGCTCATCGAGGACGGCCTCACCTACGACACCCTGCGCGGCGTCTCCTTCGAGGGGACCGCTGAGATCGTGGACGACGCCGACGCGCTGTGGGAGGTGGGCGTCAACGTCTGGGAGCGCTACCACGGCCGCTACACCGAGGACCTCAGGCCGTTCGTGGAGGTGATGCTGCACAAGCGGGTCGCCGTACGCCTCGACGTCACCCGGACCCGTTCCTGGGACCATCGCAAGCTCGGCCTCGACCCGATGCCGCTCGGCGGCAGCACCGCGTCCGGGCACGAGGACTGATCGGTCCAGGTGCCGCTGGAGGTGCGGGCCGTCGGCGCAGGGTGGACGAGGGCCTGGTATTACGTGCCGGTCGACGTACAGTCGGCGACGTCGGGTTCCCGGGCTGAGACGAGCTGAGATGCGGGTCGCACTACAGGTCACGTGCATCAACGATGCGCTGTTCCCCGAGACCGGGAAGGCGATGGTCACCCTGCTGCGCCGGCTCGGCGTCGCGGTGGAGTTCCCGGAGGCGCAGACCTGCTGCGGGCAGCCGATGGTGAACACCGGCTATCTCGACGAGGCGGTGCCGGCGCTGCGCTCCTTCGTCGACGCGTTCAGCGGGTACGACGCGATCGTCACCCCGTCCGGCTCGTGTGCCGGGTCGGCACGCCACCAGCACCAGATCGTCGCGAGGCGGTCCGGCGACGCCTCCCTGGTGGCGGCCGTGGAGGAGACGGCCCCACGGGTCTTCGAGCTCTCGGAGTTCCTCGTCGACGAGCTCGGCGTGACCGACGTCGGCGCGTCGTTCCCGCACCGGGTGACCTATCACCCGACCTGCCACTCGCTGCGGATGCTCGGCGTCGGCGACCGGCCCAGGATGCTGCTGGAGCAGGTGCGCGGGCTGAGGCTCGTCGACCTGCCGGCTGCGGAGGAGTGCTGCGGTTTCGGCGGCACCTTCGCGATGAAGAACGCGGACACCTCGATCGCGATGGGGTCCGACAAGGCGCGCCACGTCCGGGAGACGGGCGCGGAGATCCTGGTGGCCGGCGACAACTCGTGCCTGATGCACGTCGGTGGACTGCTGTCGCGCCAGCGGTCCGGCGTACGCACGATGCACCTGGCCGAGATCCTGGCCGCCACCGAGAGCGCGGGGGTGAGCTGATGGGCGCCACGTTCGTCGGCATGCCGGTGTTCCCGGTCGCTGCCCGCGCGGCGCTGGCGGACACCCAGCTGCGGCACAACCTCGCGCACGCCACCTCGACGATCCGGGACAAGCGTGCCCGCGTGGTCGCCGAGGTCGAGGACTGGGAGGAGCTGCGCACGGCCGGTGCCGCCATCAAGGACGCCACCCTGGCCAACCTGGCGGAGCACCTGGTCGAGCTCGAGGCCAACCTCACGGCGAACGGCGCCGTCGTGCACTGGGCCCGAGACGCCGCGGAGGCCAACCGGATCGTGGCGGAGGTCGCGAAGTCGCACGGCGTCGACGAGGTGGTCAAGGTCAAGTCGATGGTCACCATGGAGATCGGCCTGAACGAGGCGCTGGAAGCCGAGGGGATCGCTGCCTGGGAGACCGACCTCGCGGAGCTGATCGTCCAGCTCGGGGACGACCTGCCCTCGCACATCCTGGTGCCGGCGATCCACCGCAACCGCGCGGAGATCCGGCAGATCTTCCTGGACCGGATGGCATCGGTCGGCAGGCCGCCACCGCCCGACCTGACCGACGAGCCCAGCTGAGCTCGCCGCCGCTGCGCGGCTGCATCTGCGCGAGAAGTTCCTGCGTGCGAAGGTCGCCGTGTCCGGCGCGAACTTCATGGTGGCCGAGACCGGCACGCTCGTGGTGGTGGAGTCCGAGGGCAACGGGCGGATGTGCCTGACCCTGCCCGAGGTGCTCGTCTCGGTGGTGGGCATCGAGAAGGTGGTGCCCACGTTCGCGGACCTCGACGTGTTCCTGCGGCTGCTCCCGCGGTCGTCCACGGGGGAGCGGATGAACCCCTACACCTCGACGTGGACCGGGGTCAGCCCCGGTGACGGGCCCCAGGAGGTGCACGTCGTGCTCCTCGACAACGGTCGCACCCGCGCCCTCGCCGACGAGGTGGGCCGCCAGGCGCTGCGCTGCATCCGCTGCTCGGCCTGCCTCAACGTCTGCCCGGTCTACGAGCGGGTCGGCGGGCACGCCTACGGGTCGGTCTACCCGGGTCCGATCGGAGCCATCCTGAACCCGCTGATGCGCGGGCCCGGCGCGGACGCCCAGGTCGACTCGTTGCCCTACGCCTCGTCCTTGTGCGGCGCCTGCTACGAGGTCTGCCCGGTCAAGATCGACATCCCCTCGGTGCTCGTCGACCTCCGGTCGCAGGTCGTCGACGCCCACCGAGGAGGGGTTCCCAAGCCTGAGGCAGTCGCGATGAAGGGCGTCGCCGCGACCTTCGCGTCTGCGAAGCGACTCGGGTTCGCCGAGCGCTTCGCCCGGCTCGGCACCGGGCTGGCACGCAGGCTCCCCATCGCCTCGCCCTGGACCGGCGCCCGCGACCTGCCGAAGGGCCCGCCCGAGTCGTTCCGGGCCTGGTTCAAGCGCACCGACGGGGGACGATCATGAGCGCGCGCGAGGAGATCCTGGCCAGGGTCCGCGCCGCGACAGCCACCGCAACAGCGACCCGGTACGTCGCCCCGGCGCGGGCTTCCTCGGCCGGGTCGGTCGACCTGTTCGTGGAACGCGTCGAGGACTACCGCGCCGTCGTCGAGCGCTGCGCAGCCGCTGACCTCGAGGGCCGGGTCGACGCCGCGGTCAAGGACTGCTCGGTCGTCGTACCCGACGGGCTGGGGGTCGAGGTCAAGGGCGCCGTCGTGGACCACGGGTTGAGCTCCCTCGAGCTGGACACGATCGACGCCGTCGTGACCGAGGCCACCGTCGGCATCGCCGAGACCGGCACCATCGTGCTCGACCACCAGGCCGGCCAGGGCCGCCGCGCCATCACCCTCGTGCCCGATCGCCATGTCTGCATCGTGCGCGCCGACCAGGTCGTCGCGGACGTGCAGGACGCCGTCGCCCTGCTCCACCCCGAACGGCCCCACACCTGGATCAGCGGCCCCTCCGCCACCAGCGACATCGAGCTCGACCGGGTCGAGGGCGTTCACGGCCCGCGGAACCTGCACGTCATCGTCGTCGAGCGCTGAGCCCGACCGCTGGTGCCGGCACCACCATCACGTCGGGGGCGCAGACCACCCAGGTGCTTCGAGACGCTCGTTCCCCGCCACCGGGGCTACAACGCGGCGATCGCCTTCCGGATCTCGTTCACGGCGAGGGCGCCGAAGGCGAGGGTGCACAGGACCATGGCGATGTTGGAGGGCAGCCGGTTGCGCCACTGCCCGGGGACGCGGTCGGTGTTCAGCAGCCAGAGCAGGGTCACCGACAGGAACGGCATGAAGAACGCCCCGAGCACGCCGTACGCCAGGATCAGGTAGATCGGCTGGCCGAGGAAGATCAGGACGATCGGCGGCAGCGTGAGCCACAGGACGTAGGCCTTGTAGTACCTGCCACCGGCCCGAGTGTCCGGGTGGTCGGCGTCGTGACCGCGGACGTGACCGACGAAGTCGGCGAACATCAGGCTGACGCCGTTCCACACGCCGACCAGTGAGCTCATCGCCGCGGCCCAGAAACCGACCAGGAACACCGTGCCGGCGGCCGCGCCGTAGCGGTCGTCGAGGACGGTGGACAGGTCGAGCATCCCCTGGTCCCCGGTGGCGACGGCGATCCTGGCCGAGTAGAGCAGCTCCGCGCCCACGATCAGGGTGGCAACGACGAACAGCCCGGTGACGGCGTACGCCACCCCGTTGTCGATCCGCATGACCCGCATGTGCCGCGGCGTGACCCAGCCCTTCTCCCGCAGCCAGTAGCCGTACGCCGCGAGGGTGATCGTGCCGCCGACGCCACCGGCGACGCTGAGCACGTTGAGGACGGCGCCGTCGGGCAGGGTCGGCACCAGGCCGGTGACCAGCTCCGGGACGTTCGGGAGCGTGACCGCGGCCGCACCGACCATCGAGACGAACATGAGCAGCACCATCAGGCTGAGCACCTTCTCGAAGACGCCGTAGCGCCCAGACCACACCAGGGCGAGGCCGATCAGCCCCGAGAGGATCCCCCACGCCTTCACCCCCAGCACGGGGAACAGCGATGCCAGCGCGAGTCCGGTGCCGGCCATGGCCGCCGCGCCGTAGACGAACCCCCAGATCACGATGTAGGGCCCGAAGTAGAAGTGCGTCCAGCGACCCAGGCTCGACCAGCCCTCGTAGATGGTCTTCCCGGTCGCCAGGCTGAACCGGCCGGCGCCCTCGACCAGGACGACCTTCATCAGGCAGCCGAGCACGGCCGCCCACAGCAGCGCATAGCCGTACTTGCTGCCGGCGACCAGGGTGGCGACCAGGTCGGCCGCCCCGACTCCGGTCGCGGCCACCACCAGACCGGGCCCGATGAGCCGCCAGCGCGGTTCCTGCTCGGTGCCCGCGTGGTGTTCGGTGTGACTGGCCATGGCTGACCTCCGAGGGGGCGGGGAGACACGTCTCCAGGACGCCTACCCACTTGTGCCCGCGCGGAATCCCGCGACTCAGTGCGCTCCGAGCTCGATCAGCAGGACGCCGCCGGCGATGGCCGCGATTCCGAGGAGCATCACCGGGGTGAGCACGTCGCGGAACAGCACGCGACCGGCGAGGGCGGTGAGTGCCACTCCGGTGGCCGCCCACACGCCGTAGGCGACCCCGACCGGCATCCCGGCGTCCAGGGTGAGCCACAGGAGCTGGAAGGAGGCGAGGTAGCCGACCACGACCGGGGCCACCCAGGCTCGCCTGCGCAGCCCGTCGGACTGGCGCAGCGCCAGGGTGGCGGCCACCTCGAAGAGGATGGCGCCCCCGAGGAACACCCACCTCATCGGGGCACCTCCTGCGGATCGCGAGCGGGTGCGTGCGAACCGAGCTCCACCAGCAGCACGCCGATGATCACCAGGACGATCCCCAGACCCATGGGCAGGGTGAACGGGTCGTCGAAGACCCACGAGGCCAGGACCGCGGTCAGGGCGACGCCGCTGGCGGCCCAGATGCCGTAGGCGACGCCGACGGGCATCCCGGCCGCCAGGACCGCTGCGAGCAGGGCGAAGGCTGCGAGGTAGCCGACGGCGACCAGGACGAACCAGGCGCTGTGGTCCAGCGCAGCACGCAGGGACAGGGTCCCGACCACCTCGGAGACGATCGCGACCGCCAGCATCGTCCACCTGCTCATGGGGTCCCGCCGGCAGCCGTCGGGTCCTCGGCGGTGAGCGAGAGCAGGTGCTCGATCGAGCCCGTCGTGGTCGTCCGGGGGCGGTGGCATCGCGCCGGTCGCCTTGGCGACCCACAGCCCGTCAGCGGCGAACCGGGCCGTCATCAGCCGCGCTCGCTGCTCCGGGCTGCACTGCTCGAGGTCGAACCATCGGGAGAACACCTCGTTCCAGGGTCCGACGTGCTCCGGGCGGCACAGGGCGTCGGCGTAGACGGCCACGTCGGCGCGGGACACCTCGTCGCCGGCGGCGACCTCGACGTAGGCACGGATCCGCTGGGCCGGAGTCGCCTCGGCGAGCGGGCGACCCAGGGCCTCGGTCATCGCGCTCTCCCAGCTCCGGGCGACGTAGTCCACCACTGCGAGGACGAGGTCCTCGCGGCTCGGGAAGTGGTAGAGGACGCCGGCCTTGGTCAGGCCCGCCTCGGAGGCGGTGCTCTCATAGGAGAAGTCGGCACCGCCCACGCGCTCGGCCACGCGGTGGGCGGCCTCGATGATCGCGGTGCGATTGCTCGGCCTCATCGGGTAACTATACCGTACGGTCGGTAAAGTTACGCACCCGTGTGACGCAGCACGCAGCCCGCTCGGCACAAAGCCTGCGCCGGTGTCTGGTGGTCGCGGGTCAGGCATGCCACACTAAGGCCAGCCTTACCTATCAACTCTCCTGGAGGACGGGCCGTGATCTTCTGCCACTGCGCTGTGGTCAGTGACCGAGAGGTCGCCCGGGCCATCGACGCCGGTGCGCGCACGGTCGCCCAGGTGTGCAAGGCGACGGGCGCCGGTCAGCAGTGCGGGAACTGCGTGTTCTCCGTCAGGCGGGTGCTGTGCCAGCATGAGGGCATGTCCGTTCCCGCCCTGGAGGTCGACGTTGCAGCCAGTTAGCCCGCGAGTGGTCGAGCTGCTCAACGACGCGCTCACCTTCGAGCTCACCGTCACCAACACCTACTTCCTGCACGCACGCATGCTCGACAACTGGGGTCTGTCCCGGCTGGGCAAGGTCTTCTACGACCTGTCCATCGACGAGATGAAGGACGCCGACGCGATCATCAACCGGATCCTGCTGTTCGACGGGCACCCCAACGTGCAGCGCCTGCACAACATCCAGGTGGGGGAGACCCCCGAGGAGATGCTGCGCCTCGCCCTGGAGAGCGAGCGCGTCGCCGTGGCGCAGTTCAACGGCGCCGCCCAGGAGTGCCACGACCTCGGCGACCACGGAACCGCCGCCGTGTTCGAGCAGATGGTGCTCGACGAGGAGCGCCACGCCGACTGGTTCGAGAGCCAGGTCGATGCCCTGGAGCGGGTCGGCACCCCGCAGTACCTCGCCCAGCAGATCGACGCCGGGTCGGGCCCTGCCTGAGATGGGGGGCAGCGGCACGCCCCCGATGACCGGCCCGGGTTCCGCTGCCGACATCAGCGGTGAGTTCGTCCGCTACATCGGGCTGGAGTTCCTCGAGCTGAGCGGTGACCGGGTCGTGGCCACCTGGACGGCCGGTCCGCACCTGCACCAGCCCCACGGGATCGTGCACGGTGGCGCGCACTGCGGCGTCGTCGAGACCCTGGCCAGCATCGGAGCCAGCGTGTGGCTGGGCGAGCAGGGCCGGGTCGTCGGGGTGAACAACAACACCGACTTCTACCGCGCCGTGACCGACGGTCCGCTCACCTCGACCGGCACCCCGCTGCACCGCGGGCGGTCCCAGCAGGTGTGGGTGGTGGAGACCGTGATCGACGCCACCGGCAAGCTGGCCTCCCGCGGCCAGGTTCGGCTGCAGAACCTCTATCCCGACGCCTGACGGATCCTGCCCGATTTTCTTCTGCCTCTTCGGCAGTTGTGAGCACGCTCCTGCCCGTTTTTGACCTATTCTTCGTGTGGCGAGTGACTCGTCGTGGCACTCTCGTAGTGTCCGAGACGCGCATGTCTTGGACGGCAACAGGGAAGGAGGCGGGGATGGCCCCCAGGAAAGACCGCAAGTCCCCGCAGACCAGCTATGTCTTCGTGGCCCGGGACCCGGGGCGCTGGTTCATGCGCACCGCCATGGTCGCGTCCCTGATCGCCCTCTGCGTGGGCGTCACCCTGACGATCACCGAGCGCAGCTTCCCCGCGATGGTGGTCGCCGCCGTCAGCGCCGCGCTGCTGGTCATCCTCTGGGCCGTGCTGCAGTCCAAGATCCCGCAGCGCATCACCGTCCAGGACTCGATGATCGAGATCCGCCGGGACGGTCGGGTGGACCGCTTCGACCTCGAGGACCCTGCCGTCGACATCCGGGTCAGTGACGGCGAGATCGCCTTCGCGCACTACATGGACCGCTGGGTCGTCGTCCGCTCGCGTGATGTCGACTGGAAGGTCTTCAGCGACGTGGTGATGGGCTACCAGAACAAGGCCGACCTCCAGGCCGAGGAGCGGGCCAAGCGGTTCGACCGCTGACGTAGACCGGAAAATCGGGGCAAGCGCGAAAAACTTCCGCGCACCGCGGAACCTCGGCCTGACTCCTGCGATTACCTTCATGGACTGGCTTGCGGGAGCTCAACCCTTGGGGGGACAGATGGTCGAGGCGTACGCCGACCCTGCACACCCCGTGCCCGAGCCGGAGATCCGGCAGATCCGGGACCTGCCCCCGATGACGTAACCTGTCGGCCACCCCAACCCCCCGTAGGTGGCCGACAGGTTGCTCGGGATGCGGGAGGGGACGCGCCCTGCAGGACCACCCCGGACCGAAGCGGGAGGACCCCGTCGATGGAGATCTGCGACGACGTCGTCCACGCGGCCGTCACAGGTGATCCGCACGCCTTCGGTCAGGTCTACGACGCGTTGGCCCCCAAGGTGCTCGCCTATCTCCGCGCCCGTGGGGTCGAGGATGCCGAGGGGCTGACCAGCGAGGTGTTCCTGGGCGTCTATCCCCGGCTCGCCGACCTGACGGGCGGCGCCGCCGGCCTGCGCACCCTGGTCTTCTCGGTCGCTCACGCCCGGGCGGTCGACGACGCCCGACGACGGTCGAGTCGCCCGGAGAGCTTCTCCTACAACCCCGATGACGACGCGCGCACCCACGAGTCCGCGGAGCGGCTGGCCGTGACCTCACTCGAGGCCGGGCGGGCGCTGGAGCTGATGGACCGGCTCAAGGACGAGCAGCGGGCCGTGGTCATGTTGCGCATCGTCGGCGACCTGTCCCTGGCGGAGACCGCCGAGGTGACCGGCAAGACGGTCGCCGCCGTGAAGCAGCTCCAACGACGCGGCCTCGAGCGTCTCCGCTTGCTGATGTCCGCCCAGGGGGTGTCGCGATGAGCACCTCGCAGCTCGCCGCGATGATGGCCGAGTCCGGGCTGCCGGCCGACGAGGCCGCCGAGCTGGCCGCCGTGCTCTCCCCGCTGGCGGCGCTGTCCGACGAGGCTGCTCCGCGGCCTTCAGCCGAGCTCTGCCGGCTCTTCGCAGGTGCCGCACCGGCAGGTCCCACGTCGCTTCGCGGGCGGCGTTCGTCACAGGGCCTGCGCCGCAGGATCCGCACCCAGGGGGCGGTCGCGGGGGTCGTCGTACTCGCCCTGTCCGGGGTGGGGGCCACCGGGCTCTCGGCCGCGGCCAACACCTTGCCCGCCCCGTGGCAGCACGGAGTGGCGGACTTCTCCCGCAACTACCTGCCCTTCGACTTCCCCGACCCCGCCGAGCGGCAGCGCCCGCCCTCCGGCCAGACCCCGGACTCCACCCGCCCGGTGCGTCACGACGAGCGACTCCTCGGTGCGCGTCGGCCGGCGACGACCAGGGTCAGCCGGTCGGCGTCACGGGCCGACCCCGGGGAGCGGGGTGCGCCCTCCTGGCGCGGTCGGGGTCCCCGGCCCTCCGTCGAGCGGCCGGCGGACCGGGCGGCAGCGATCGGCGCTCACACGCTGCCCCGCGGGGCAACGGGGCAGCACCAGCCGGTCGCCGTCACCGAGCCGCGATCACCCAACCAGTCACCCAGCCCGTCGGTGCGCCCGTCGGTGCGCCCATCGGTGCGCCCGGGCCCGGACCGGCCCGGTGAGGACGAGCCGGCGACGCCGGACGGTCCTGGAGGCGATGTCGACCGTGACGACCGTCCGGTGCGGGGCGGAGGGCTCGGCGGCCCGAAGGAGGTCCAGGAAGCTCCGCCACAGGAGCAGCGGCCGGGGTCACCGCTGACACCGCAGCGAGGTCCCTTGCCGGGCAGGCCCGACGGGGGTGTGTCGGAGCATCGCGAACGGGGGACCGCTCAGCGTCACTCCAGTGCGGCGGAGGACTCCGGGGCGCGGCTGGAGGCGGGCGCCTGGACGGTGCGCGGGGGAGACACCCGCTAGGTTCGGTGCTGATGACCGATCCGGACCTGCCTGTGTTGAGCACGGCCAACGCGGCCTTCGTCACGCCACGGCTGCTGGTCGGCGGCGACCTCGACACCCGAGATCTCCAGCTGGCCGGCGACCAGCTGCGCGAGCTCGTGGAGACCGGCGTGACCCACGTCGTGGACGCGCGGATCGAGTGGAGCGACGAGGACTGGGTGGCGCAGACGGCGCCGGGGATCGCCTACCTGCACCACGGCATGGACGACGCGGGTCAGCGGGTGCCCGGTGAGTGGTTCGAGGTCGCGGTCGGCTGGGCGCTGGAGGCGCTCGAGGACGGTGGCACCGTGCTGGCGCACTGCCACATGGGCATCAACCGGGGACCCTCGCTGGGCTTCGCGGTGCTCCTCGCGCAAGGGTGGGACGCGATCACGGCGCTGGACACGATCCGTTCGGTCCGGCCCATCGCGTGGGTCGCCTACGCCGAGGACGCCCTGCGCTGGCACCACGAGCGGCAGCACTCCGCACCGGAGGAGCTCGACCGCGACCGGCGTCGGGTGGTGCGCTGGCGCCGGGACAACGAGCTCGATCTCGAAGCCGTGATCAGGCTCCAGCGGGATCAGGGGTACTGACCGGTCTCACCCGTCGAGCAGGACGAGCAGCCAGGTCGGGCTCATCGTCCGGGAGCCCAGTGCCTCGACGCGTTGCGCCAGTGCCCGGTCGGCGGTGATCACCACCACGTCGTGCCCCTTCCCGGCCGCCGCCGCCGTTTCCTTGACGATCGTGGCATCGCCGTCCCTGGCAGCGTGGACGGTGCGCAGATGGCCGTCGCGACCATGGGGGACACCGGCCTTCGCCTGGCCTTCGAGGACCAGCACGATCTCGTCGTACGACGTGTCGGCGACCGCCAGCCGGCCGTGCAGGCGGGCCGCCGCTCCGGCTCGGTCGCGCCACCAGCCATCGGGGCGTGAGCCGACGACGTTGGCGCCGTCGACGACCAGGATCCGTGTCACCGGTCAGCCCCGCAGGTCGAGACGGCCGTCGGGAATCGGACGGTCATGCCGCCTCGGCCCTCCACAGCTGGTGCTCACCGGGGAGGCCCTTGAGCTCCACGGTGTCGTCCTCCACGAACCGGAACTCCGTCGAGTCGGCCAGCGCCTCGGCGATCTCACGGGTCACCAGGACCTCGCCGCCGTCGGCCATCGCCGCGACCCGAGCCGCCATCGCGACGTTCCTGCCGAAGTAGTCTCCCTCCCGCTCGATCGCCGTGCCGGTGTGCAGGCCGATGCGCACCCGGATCGGCGTACGACGCAACCGTCGACTGCGCTGCCGCTTCGCACTGAGCGCGCGCTGGATCCCGAGCGAGGCGCCGAGAGCGAGCTCCGAGGTCGGGAACACCACCATGTAGCCGTCGCCCTGGCTCTTCACGACGTGCCCGCGGTAGCGGTCGACGTAGGTCTTGAGCAGGCGGTCGTGGGCCTCCAGCAGCTTGACCCACTGCTCGTCGCCGATCTCGCTGTTCAGGCTCGTCGAGTTCTCGATGTCGGAGAACATCATGGTGACGGTGCCGTCAGGGGCTGCGATCCGGGCGATCTCGTTGCGGTCCTCCAACGCCCACGCGGCGAGATCGTCGATCGAGGTGAGCAGCATCCCGCGAACCCCCTGCTCGCGCATCCTGGTCGCGGTCTCGACCACCGTGCGCATCGCCAGGCCGGCGGCCTGGGCGGCCTGCGTCGTGCGCGGGCCCCGCGGCAGCTCACGCTCGGCGACCAGGGTCCTCCTCAGCTCGGCCGTCTCGGCCCGGGCCTCACCGAGCCGCATCAGGAGTACGCCGATGGCGACGCCGGCCACCACGAGCAGCAGACCGAGGATGATCGCGATCACGGTGGCGTGCACGGGGCAAGAGTGGCACACGCGCCCGGGACAGGTGCCGCCGCTTCCTCGGCCTCCAGGGGCTGGGGCGAGAAGGTCATGCACGCCGAGCAGCGGTCCGTCGCCGGCCGATCCCGGGCATTCACCCGGGGTGCTGGGTGCCTCCTGATTCATAGCGTGGCGAGTCCCGAACCCAGGACAGGACCGGTGCTCTCATGGACCAGCAGACAGCAGTCGCGGCTGCGATCGCTCTCGTCGCGGCGGGCAGCTTCGCCGTCTCGAACTCCCTCCAGCACCGAGCCGCGGGTGGTGTCCCACGTGAGCAGGCGACGGCCGGCCGGGTGCTGCTGCACCTGACGCGGAATCCCTGGTGGGTCGCGGGGACAGCGCTGTCGTTCGTCGGCATGCTGCTCCACGCGACTGCTCTGCGCTGGGGTTCGCTGGCGCTGGTGCAGCCCCTCCTGCTGATGGGCGTGGTGCTCGCCATCCCGTTCCGGGCGGCCCTGGAGCGGACGTGGCCACGGGCGCAGGACGTGCGTGCGGTGGCGGTCACGGTCGCCGGCCTGGCGACCTTTCTGGCCAGCGTGACGCTCGCTCCCGGGGAGGCGGCTCCGCGGCGGACCGTGGTCGTCGCGATGACGGCCGGCGGACTCCTGCTCGCGGTGGCTGCAGCCACCTCCGGACGTCGATGGCTGGGGGAGCGCGACCGGTGGCACGCGGCCCTGCTGGGCGCCACGGCCGGTTACCTCTTCGGCGTCTCCGCGGGTCTGCTGAAGCTCATCGGTGCCGACGTCGGCGACGGAAGGCTGCCCTCCAGCCTGCTGCCCGTCGCCGCGCTCGTGGGCGTCGGCATCCTGGGCACCGCGTTGAACCAGCGCGCCTACCAGATCGCGTCGCTGGCCTTCTCGATGCCGCTGGTCAACGTCATGGGGGTCATGGTCGCCATCGCGTTCGGGGCGTTCGTGTTCGGTGAGCTGCCCGGACACTCGCCAGGGGGCATGGTGGTGCCGTTGCTCGGACTCGGCGTACTCGCAGCCGGTCTTCGCCAGATCGCGCGGCTGACGCCACGGGACGCGGAACCGACCTGCTCCACGCAGCTTCGCGCGGCGGGAACAGCCCGATGAGCATCGTGTACGCCGTCGTGCTCGGCCTCGTCGCCGGGACGCACGCGGCGACCTGGGGAGCGTTCAAGGACTCACCGTTCGAGGGCTTCAGGCCGGCCAGCTTCATCCGGAGCATCGTGGCGGCGGTGGCGATCGCCGTGGCGCTGGCGACGACGACCGGGCTCGCCTCATCGCTGGCCCCGGTGGTCCTGCTCGGCGTGATCTACGCGTGCGAACGCCTGGGCACCGAGTGGTGGAAGTCGTTCTTCCGCGAGGACGACCAGGACGCCTATGCGATCCCGATGCGGGTCGCCGTGGCCGGCCGAACCGTGGATGCCCGGCTCCCTCGCTACGTGACGGCGTTCGTCGTGGCCGCAGGACTCGCGCTGACCGGCCTCGCGGCGTCAGCGCTGCAACCCGACGACGGTGGACCGCTGTGGCTGCTGGTCGTCGTCGGCGGCGTCGGCGGATGGCTCACTGCGGTGGGTGGCGCGTGGAAGGACGCCCCGGTCGAGGGGTTCAGCGGCTGGAAGTTCCTGCGCAGCCCCGTGGTCGCCACCGTCTGGACGGTGGTGCTGGTCCCGTTCACCCACGACTGGGTGACCATGGCGGTCGCAGCCGCCGGGCTGTCGGTGGTCTCGATCGAGACGTACAAGACGTTCCTGACCGGCGGGCGCCCTCCCGGCAAGTTCGAGGGAAAGCCGATGCATCCGGTCCCCGGCGCCAGACGCGAGCAGTGCCGCCTCGTCCATGCGGGTCTCTACGCGGGCCTGGCGTGCGCCGCCGGCCTGGCGGTCCTGGTCGATGCCGGCGACCAGTCGACCTCACGTCTGGTCGCCCTGGTCGTGCTCGCCGTCGCCGCTGCGAGCATGGTGGTCCCCGTGGCGCTCAGCCACACCGCCACGCAACCCTGGCTGCGGAGTAGGGTCGGCACAGATCGCGTTCCCTCGTGAACAGCCAGGCAGGACAGCGAATGCCGATGCCACTCTTCGTCGGGCGCACCACGGAGCTGGACTGGCTCCAGGGCCGGCTCGCGACCGCCGTCTCGGAGAAGCCCTCGACGGTGCTCATCGACGGACCTCCCGGCATCGGCAAGAGCGCCATCGTGTCGACCTTCGTGGCCGGGCTCCGAGACGTCCGGACGCTGACCGCCTCGGGCGACGAGGCGGAGGCGTTCCTCCCGTTCGGCGTGGTCCACCAGCTGCTCGGCCCGGCCGCGGACTCGTGGACCGACCCGTTCGCTGCCGGTGCGGCCGTGTTGCGGGACCTGGACCGTCTCGGCCGTCGCAGCGCGACCGTGCTCCTGGTCGACGACGCGCACCTCGCCGACGTACCGTCCCTGGGCGCGCTGACCTTCGCCCTCCGCAGGCTGGCAGCGGACCCGGTGCTGGCGATCTTCGTGACCCGGGACGACCAGGTCGCGCGGCTTCCGCCCGGTCTGCTGCGGCTGGCCGAGGCTCACGGTGACCGGTTGCACGTCCAGGGCCTGGACGAGACCGAGGTGGCCGAGCTCGTCGCGGCCACCGGCGTCGGTGATGCCGCGGGGGCGGCCACTCGCCTGCGGCGTCACACCGACGGCAGCCCGCTGTACCTCCGGGCACTGCTGGACGAGCTGCCGGTCGAGACGCTCCTCGCCACGGACCCGCTGCCCGCGCCGCCGTCGTACGCGCTCCTGGTGACCGGCGCACTCGCCTCGCACTCCTTGTCCGCCCAGGCGCTGGCCCGGGCCGCCGCGCTCCTGCCCGACGGAACCGGGATCGACCTCGTCGCTGCCGTCGCCGAGGTGGAGCATCCCGAGGAGGCCCTCGAGGAGCTCAGCCGCTCGCCGACGATCCTGCTGCACACCGAGAGCCCCAGCGGCTGGACCGTCCGGTTCCCGCACCCCCTCATGCGGGCGGCCGTGTACGACGACCTGGGGCCGCACGCCCGGACCACGCTGCACGCGCGCGCCGGGGCGCTGCTCACGGGCGACGCTGCCCTGCACCACCTGGTGGCCGCCTCCGGCGGGTCCGACGACGACCTGGCCGATCGGCTGGTGGAGGCGGCGGCGGCGAACCTGGCGCAGGGGGACGCTCGGACCGCAGCGGACCTCACCCTCAAGGCCAGCCGCGTCGGCAGTGCCGGCACGGCATCCGAGGAGCGGCTCCTCGACGCGGTCAACCTGTTCCTGATCGACGGCGACCTCACCACGAGCAAGGCCCTGGCCGGGGATCTCGCGGCCACCCCGCCCACGGCGCGCCGGGTGTACCTGCAGGCCCGGCTCGCGTGGTTCGCCGGTGAGCCGGACGAGGCGGAGTCGCTGGCCACCGAAGCCTGGTCGCGCGGCGACCAGCTGTCCGCTGACCACCTCGGGAGCCTGGCGGCCATCCTGTCCCAGCTGCACAACATGCGAGCCGACGGCCTCGGCGCCGCCGAATGGGCTGCGAAGGCGCTCGAGCTCGGTGTGCCCCCTGACCTCGCCGACTCCACGAACGCCGCGCAGGCCTTCGGGCTGGGCATGGTGGGCCGCGTCGAGGAGGCGCTGGCGGTGCTCGAGTCCGTGCCGTCGGACCCGATGCTGGTGCAGGGGTACAGCCACCAGCTCACGACACGGGGTGCACTCCGGGTGGCGACCGACGACCTGGTCGGCGCGCGCAGCGACCTGGCCACCGTCTGCAACGCGAGCCACGCGGAGCTGTCTCCCCAACGGCTGCTGGCGATGGGCGCCCTGGCCGAGGTCGACTTCCGGCTCGGTTCCTGGGACGCATCGCTCGCCGCGGCGGAGCACGCCATCTCGCTGGCCCAGGACTCCGAGCAGGTCTGGGTCCAGGGCTACCTGCACACCGCGGCGGTCCTGGTCTGCGCCGCCCGCGGGGACTGGCTGATGGCGGACCAGCACCTCGCCACCGCCCGCGATCTCGCAGAACAGGCCGGGGACCTGGCCACCTACGTGGTGTGCGAGAACGCCGGCGTGCACATCGCCTGGTGCCGGTCGGACGCCGCCGAGGTCGTGACGCGCTGCGCCCTGCTGGTCAGCCTCGGAGGGGGGCCGACCCACGAGCCGGGGCTGCTGCAGTGGCCGGTGCAGTACCTGAGCGCGCTCGTCGAGCTCGGTCGCCTGGACGAGGCGGCGCAGGAGATCGAGCAGTTCGAAGCCCTGGCGCTCGAGCGCGGCTGCCGCTCACGACTCGCCACGCTCGCCCGCGTCCGGGGTGAGATGGCCACCTCGAGCCGGGACCACCAGGCCGCCAGGGCCTCGTTCCTGGGCGCGGTGGAGCAGCAGGGCGCCGTGTCCGCCCTGGACGCGGCGGTCAGCGAGGCCGCGTTCGGCAGGTTCCTGCGGCGCCGTGGTGAGAAGCGCGCAGCCGTCACCCGGCTCGCCGACGCCAGGGTCCGGTTCGCGTCCCTGGGGGCGCTGCCGTTCATCGGTCGCGTCGACGTCGAGCTGGCGGCCTGCGGCGTCAACCCCGTCAGGCGCACGGTGGAGCTGCCGCAACGCCTGACCCCCCAGGAGCGCACCATCGCCACCCTGGTGTGCCAGGGGCTGACCAACCAGGAGGTGGCCCAGCAGCTGGTGCTCAGCGTCAAGACCGTCGGCTACCACCTCGGCAACGTCTACACCAAGCTCGACGTGCACTCCCGTACGCAGCTGGCCGCGGCCTGGAACGCCGGTTCCTGACCCGGCCCCTCGAGGAGGGCTCCCGGATGTCCGCGCTCGCGACCCGGTCCCGGCGGTTGTGCCAGAATGAGAACCTGTTCTAGTTCGAGGAGGGCCGATGGGCGAGGTCGCGGCGGCATCAAGGACGCCGGTCATCGAGGGGTGGTTCACCACCGGACCGGAGCCCGCCCTGCTGGGGTCGCGGTGTACGACGTGCGCGTCGGTGTTCTTCCCGCGCACGGAGGGCTTCTGCCGCAACCCGCGATGTGAGGGCGAGGAGTTCGAGGTCACCGAGCTCTCCCGCCGGGGGATCGTGTGGTCCTACACCGACGCGCAGTACCAGCCGCCGGCTCCCTACATCCCGGCCGGCGATCCCTATGTGCCGTTCGCCCTGGCCGCGGTCGAGATCCCGGAGGGGCTCGTCGTCCTCGGTCAGCTCGCCGAGGGCTACGGGGTGCAGGACGTGCGCGTCGGCACCGAGGTGGAGCTCGTCGTCGAGACGCTGCACACCGACGAGACCGGTGAGCGGACGATCTGGCGCTGGCTGCCGCTGAACCCCGCGGAGGCGGACTCGTGAGCAAGGACGTGGCCGTCCTCGGGGTGGGGATGCACCCCTGGGGCAAGTGGGGCCGGCACTTCGTCAGCTACGGCGTGCACGCCGCCCGCCAGGCGTTGGCGGACGCAGGCGTCGCGTGGGAGGACGTCGACTTCGTCGTCGGCGGGGAGACGGTCCGCAACGGGTACGCCGGCTACGTCGCCGGCTCCACCTTCGCCCAGGCCCTCGGCTGGAACGGCGCCCGCGTCGCCACGTCGTACGCCGCCTGCGCCACCGGCGCCCAGGCCCTCGACACCGCGCGTGCCCGGATCCTCGCCGGTCTGTGCGAGGTGGCCCTGGTCGTCGGTGCCGACACCACCCCCAAGGGCTTCCTGGCGCCGAACGCCGGGGAGCGGTGGGACGATCCGGACTGGTTGCGGTTCCGCCTGCTCGGCATGACCAACCCCGGCTACTTCGCGCTCTACGCGCGCCGGCGGATGGACCTCTACGGCGCGACGCAGGCCGACTTCGCGGAGGTGAAGGTGAAGAACGCACGCCACGGACTGCACAACCCGAACGCCCGCTATCGCAAGGAGGTCTCGGTCGACGACGTCCTGAGCAGCGCTGTCGTCTCCGACCCGCTGCACCTGCTCGACATCTGTGCCACCTCGGACGGTGCCGCAGCCGTGGTGCTCACCTCGATGGACTACGCCCGGAAGCATCCCGGGCATCATGGCCCGGGTGATCCCGTCCGGGTCCGGGCCATCTCGACGGTCACGCCCACGTTCCCGCAGACGGTCATCGACATGCCGCTGCTCTCCACCGACCCGGCGAACGCCGTCGCCCCGGGCGAGTCGACCTTCAAGGAGTCCATCGGCGCTGCCGCCTACGAGGAGGCCGGCATCGGTCCCGAGGACGTCAGCCTGGCCGAGGTCTACGACCTGTCCACGGCACTCGAGCTCGACTGGATCGAGGACCTGGCACTGTGCAAGCAGGGCGAGGCCGAGCAGCTGCTCCGCGCCGGCGACACCACCGTCGGCGGCCGGATCCCGGTGAACCCGAGTGGTGGCCTGGCCTGCTTCGGCGAAGCCGTGCCGGCGCAGGCCCTGGCCCAGGTGTGCGAGGTGACCTGGCAGCTGCGGGGCCAGGCCGAGGGTCGCCAGGTCGAGGACGCCAAGGTCGGGATCACTGCCAACCAGGGCCTGTTCGGCCACGGGTCGTCGGTGCTGCTCAGCGTGTGAGGCCCTCAGGCCCCGGGGCTCTCGGCGCGCATCCGTGCCATGCGTTCGAGCAGGTTCTCCAGGGACTCCTCGAACTCGAGGGCTGCGTGGTCCTGCGACAGCGACTCGCGCAGCCGTCCCACCGTCGGGTACGCCGCCAGGCCGGGCTCGGCCGACCCGTCGTCCAGCGCGTCCAGCGGACCCACGTCGGCGCCGTAGGCGGCAACCTCGAGCAGCAGGTGGCCCAGCAGGAAGCTGGTGAACGCGCGGTAGCCGCCCACCGCCGCGTCGTCGGTGAACCCCTCCTCGGTCAGTCCGTCCAGGAACGCCTCGACCCAGTCGAGACTGCGCAGCGGGGGGCGGAGCCAGGGTGCCTCCGGTGGCCGGGAGGCGATCAGCGGGAACGCCTTCGGGTGCGCCAGCGCGACGCGTCGTACGCCGTGGGCCAGGCGTTGCAGGAAGTCCTGCCAGCCGTCGACCGGCCTCAGCCGCACCTCGTCGTCCTGCTCCATGCCGGCGACCAGGGAGACGACGACCGCGTCCAGCAGGTCCTCCTTGCCGGGGACGTAGCGGTAGAGCGACATGGCCTCGACCCCGAGGCGTTCACCGAGCCGGCGCATGGTCAGTCCCGGCAGGCCGTGCTCGTCGATGAAGTCGACCGCGGCGGCGACGATGCGCGCGCGGTCGAGCGGAGCCCGTCCGGACGGGAGGCCCGCGCCCGTCGCCGACGGCGCGCCGTCGTGGGGACCGTCTCCGTGCGACGCAGCCATCGACCATCCTCTCGACTGGTCGAGGGTAGCGGTGTTCGCCATCCGGGCGGTGACGTGACGCCGGCCGGACTGACTCGTTGACCCACCATGCGACGTACAGCTCTCCTCGCCCTGCTCGCGCTCCCGGCCACCCTGCTCGTGGGTGTGGGGGGATCGTCCAGCGCTGACGCCGCGCCGAGCGGCCGGCGCGACGTGATGTGGGTGGGCAACAACTGGGCCGGGACCGCCTCGATCGTGGACGCGCACCGGCTCAAGGTGCTCAAGCGCGGGGTCGACCTGATTCCCGACAAGGCGCAGGAGCTCGCCGACATCCATGCCGACCCGCAGAAGCTCGCCTTCTACCTCGCGATCCAGCAGGGTCCGGGCGAGGGGCACGACCAGTACGTCGACGACATGTTCACCACCAGGAACGGCAAGTACCTCGCGGTCTCGCGGCCCAGCTTCGCCGACGTCGTGTGGGTCGACATCGCGAAGGCCATCGCCGGCCGCACCGACAGCGTCGTACGCGAGCAGCAGATGGACGGGTTCCGGACCGACCACATGGGGCTCTCCCCGGACGGCCGGAGGCTGCTGGTCAGCGACTCCACCGAGCGTCAGGTGATCGAGTACTCCATGGTCGACGAGACCGTGAACGGCCAGCGGATCCGGATGGGTGACCGGCTGCGCTCGTTCGAGTCGGGCGAGACGCCCCACGAGAGCAACTTCACCAAGGACGGCGCCCGGGTCTTCCACGCGAGCATCGGCAAGGTCTACACCCCGGGTGACGCCCAGGGTGCGGGACCGGTGAAGATCGGCCCGATCCACGACGCGCTCAAGGGCGACCGGTGGTTCCAGATCGTGCGCAACTCCGACTTCGCCATCACCCAGCGCTGGGACATGGGCAAGGAGCTGGCCGAGGCCGGCCACCCGGAGATGAGCTCGGCGGTGCGCCCGATGGCGCTGGCTCCGGGTGAGCGCTTCGTCTACTTCCAGGTCTCCTACTTCCACGGGCTCGTCGAGTTCGACACCCAGGCCAAGGACATCGACGGCGAGGTCAGCTACACGGCGGGCGGGATCCCCGAGCCGCGCACCGGCGCCGTACGACGGATCCTGAACCTGCCCAACCGGGTGCCGACGATGCCGCTCGAGCAGTACGTCAACGACTCCGCCCACCACGGCCTCTCGATCGACAAGGCCGGCAGGACCCTGTGCGCCGCGGGCACGATGGACGACTACGCGGCGCTGATCGACCGGCGCACGATGCGCTACAAGATCTTCGACACCGCGACCACCGGCCACACCTACGGCAAGCCGTACTGGACGACCGAGGGTCTGCACGACACCTGCTGGGTCTCCCTCAGCGAGTCCGACTCGGTCGCGGTGCTGAGCTTCGAGAAGAAGAAGGAGCTCGCCTACCTGTCGGTCGGTGACCACCCGCAGCGGATCAGGCACGGCTTCGTCAGCGAGAAGGCCCTGGCCTCGCGCTGAACCTCCCCCCACGCCGACCCGTCCCATCTGAAACCTCAAACCTCGCCGACCCGTCGCATCTGAAAGGCACCGCTCTTTCAGATGCGACGGGTCGCGATGTCTTTGCCTTTCAGGTGCGACGGGTCGGCGGGGGTTGGGGGAACACGGTCGTTGCACGGGTTGAGTAGCGTGGATCGAGTGACGACGACCCCACCAGCCATCAGCACCGTCGGTCAGCTCCGCGCGAGCGGGCACCAGCAGTTGTCGCTGCGTGAGGAGATGCGGAGCAACCTGCTCGATGCCCTGCGCGATGGGGCGTGACCCCTGGCCCGGACTGCACGGCTTCGGGCGCACGGTGATCCCGCAGCTGGAGCGCGCGCTGCTCGCCGGCCACGACGTGGTGCTGCTCGGCGAGCGGGGCCAGGGCAAGACGCGGCTGCTGCGCACCATGGTCGGGCTGCTGGACGAGTGGACACCGGTGATCGCCGGCTCCGAGCTGGGGGAGCACCCCTACGAACCGATCATCCACGACTCCATGCGGCGCGCTCGCGAGCTGGGCGACGACCTGCCGATCGGCTGGCGCCACCGCGACGAGAGGTACGCCGAGAAGCTCGCCACCCCGGACACGAGTGTCGCCGACCTGATCGGTGACGTCGACCCGATGAAGGTGGCCGAGGGGCGCAGCCTCGGTGACCCGGAGACCATCCACTTCGGGCTGATCCCGCGTTCGCACCGCGGCATCGTCGCGATCAACGAGCTGCCCGACCTGGCCGAGCGCATCCAGGTGGCGATGCTCAACGTGATGGAGGAGCGCGACATCCAGATCCGCGGCTACGTGCTGCGGCTGCCGCTCGACACCCTCGTCGTCGCGAGCGCCAACCCGGAGGACTACACCAACCGCGGCCGGATCATCACCCCGCTCAAGGACCGCTTCGGCGCCGAGATCCGCACCCACTACCCGGTCGAGCTCGACGAGGAGATCGCGGTGATCCGCCAGGAGGCCCATCTCGTGGCCGACGTACCCGCGCACATCGTCGAGATCCTGGCCCGTTTCACCCGAGGGCTGCGCGAGTCCAGCTCGGTCGACCAGCGCTCCGGGGTCTCTGCCCGGTTCTCCATCGCGGGTGCCGAGACCGTCGCCGCGGCAGCGCTGCACCGGGCCACGTGTCGCGGCGAGGAGGAGGGTGTGGCACGCGTCGTCGACCTCGAGACCGCCGTCGAGGTGCTCGGCGGCAAGGTCGAGTTCGAGACGGGTGAGGAGGGTCGCGAGGCCCAGGTCCTCGAGCACCTCCTGCGCCGGGCCACGGCCGAGACCGTCCGCTCGCGGCTGGCCGGGCTCGACCTCGGCCTGCTGGTCCAGGCCATCGAGGAGGGCGCCAGCGTCACCACCGGCGAGCAGGTCACCGCCATCGAGCTCCTCAGCGGGCTGCCCGTACTCGGCGAGTCAGAGGTGTACGACGAGATCTGCGACCGACTCGACGCCACCAACGACGGCGAGCGGGCGAGCGCGATCGAGCTCGCCCTCGAAGGGCTCTATCTCGCCCAGAAGGTGAGCAAGGAGTCCGGCGACGGAGAGACCGTCTATGGCTGATTCCCGACGGGCTCGACGACCGGGCGGGCGTTCCCGCTACGGCCGCTTCGCCGGCGGCCCGGACCCGCTCGCGCCCCCGGTCGACCTCGCCGAGGCCCTGGACGCGATCGGCGAGGACGTGATGGCCGGCTACTCGCCCGAACGCGCGATGCGAGAGTTCCTCCGTCGCGGAGGGCAGGAGCAGCGCGGGCTGGACGACCTCGCGCGTCGGGTGGCCGCCAAGCGCCGCGAGCTGCTCGGCAAGCACAGCCTGGACGGCACGATGCAGGAGATCCGGGAGCTGCTCGACAGGGCCGTGCTCGAGGAACGCAAGCAGCTCGCCCGCGACGTCGAGATGGACGACGACGAGCGCGCGTTCGCCGAGATGCAGCTGGAGAGCCTGCCACCGAGCACGGCGGCGGCCGTCAAGGAGCTCGGCGACTACGACTGGCGCAGCACACAGGCCCGCGCGGACTACGAGAAGATCAAGGACCTGCTCGGACGCGAGCTGCTGGACCAGCGCTTCAAGGGCATGAAGCAGGCGCTCGAGAACGCCACCGACGAGGACCGGGCCGCGGTCAACGAGATGCTCGGAGACCTCAACGAGCTCCTGGACAAGCACCGGCGCGGCGTGGACACCGAGCAGGACTTCACCGACTTCATGGACCGGCACGGCGAGTTCTTCCCCGAGAACCCGCAGAACATCGAGGAGCTGATGGACACGCTGGCGCAGCGCGCGGCTGCGGCCCAGCGGATGCGCAGCTCGATGACCCGTGAGCAGCGCGAGGAGCTCGACGCCCTCGCGTCGCAGGCCTTCGGCAGCCCCGAGCTGATGCAGTCGCTCTCCGAGCTCGACGACAACCTGCGGGCGCTGCGACCGGGCGAGGACTGGGGAGGGTCGGAGGAGTTCGGCGGTGAGCAGGGGCTCGGGCTCGGCGACGGGACCGGCGTGCTCCAGGACCTGGCCGATCTCGACGACCTCTCCGAGCAGCTCTCCCAGTCCTACGGCGGGGCCCGGATGGATGACGTCGACCTGGACAAGCTGGCGCGTCAGCTCGGTGACCAGGCTGCGTTGGACGCCAAGACCCTGGCCGAGCTGGAGCGGGCGCTGAACGAGACGGGCTACCTCAAGCGTGGCTCCGACGGCCAGCTGAGGCTCTCTCCCAAGGCGATGCGCCAGCTCGGCAAGTCCCTGCTCAAGGACGTCGCCAACCGCATGTCGGGACGCCAGGGCCAGCGCGACCTGCGCCACGCCGGCGCGGCGGGTGAGCTCAGCGGGGCCAGCCGCGAGTGGACCTTCGGTGACACCGAGCCGTGGAACGTCACCCGGACGATCACCAACGCGGTGGTCAGGACGGCCGGCGACGGGGGCAACCCGAGCGACGGCGTACGCATCGAGGTGCGCGACATCGAGGTCAACGAGACCGAGGCACGCACCCAGGCCGCGGTGGCGCTGCTCGTGGACACCTCGTTCTCGATGGCGATGGCCAACCGCTGGGTGCCGATGAAGCGCACGGCGCTCGCCGTGCACCAGCTGATCAGCAGCAGGTTCCGCGGCGACCACCTGCAGCTGATCGGCTTCGGTCGATCGGCGCGGGTGATGGACATCGACGAGCTCACCGGGCTCGAGGCGATGTGGGACAAGGGCACCAACCTGCACCACGCGCTGCTGCTCGCCAACCGCCACTTTCGCAAGCACCCCAACGCCCAGCCGGTGCTGCTGATCGTGACCGACGGCGAGCCGACCAGCCATCTCGAGCCCGACGGGGAGGTGTGGTTCTCCTATCCGCCCCACCCGCTCACGCTCGCCTGGTCGGTGCGCGAGCTCGACAACGCCGCGCGGCTGGGCGCCCAGACCACGATCTTCCGGCTCGGCGAGGACCCCGGGCTGGCCCGGTTCCTCGACCAGCTCGCTGACCGGGTGGGCGGGCGGGTCGTCGCCCCCGAGCTCGACGACCTCGGCGCCGCGGTCGTCGGCAGCTATCTCGGTGGCCGTGGCGGCCGGGCGCACATGAGTGACTGGTTCGGCGGGGGCCGCGGCTCCTGGTTCGGGGGCTGAGTCCCCGCGCCGGTCAGGGCAGCGGCTCGACCACGCCGTACGACGTGAGCCGCCGCGACAGGTTGCGCACCTGCTGACGACCGTCGCCGAGCAGGTGGTCGATCGCGGTCAGGCGGGCGGTCAGGTGACCGACGACGTACTCCGCGGTCATGGCGATGCCGCCGTGCAGCTGGATCGCCTCCTGGCCGACGTGTCGCCCGGCCCGGCTCACCTGGAGCTTCGCCCGGGCGGCCGCTTCGCGCTTCGACTCCGCCGAGGCGTGCTCGTCGGCCAGCACCATGGTGGCCCAGAGGACGATGCTGCGGGTCAGCTCGAGCGAGGTGTACATGTCGGCCGCCCGGAAGGTGAGCGACTGGAACCGGTTGAGGGTGACGCCGAACTGCTTGCGGGTGGTGAGGTAGTCGGTGGTCAGCCTGAGCGCCGTGTCCATCGCGCCGAGCGCCTCGTGGCAGTAGGCGACGGTCGCTGCCGCGATGACGTCCTTGACGGCCTCGGTCGCGTCGCCGCCCTCGCCCAGCGGTGTGGCCGGCGTCTGGTCGAAGACGATCCGGGCGGCGCGGCCCCCGTCGAAGGTGCGGTACGACGTCCGCTCGGTCTCGGGGCCGTCGACGAGGAACAGCTGTCCCTCGGCGAACACGACCAGCACGTCGGCCCGTCCGCCGTTGAGGACCGGCTCCTTGACGCCGGTCAGGGTGTCGTCACCGACGGTGACGCCGCCCTCTCCGCCAGCGGCGTCGGAGTAGGCGAAGGCAGGGACGAGCTCCCCTGAGGAGAGCCCACCGAGGATCTGCCGTCTTCTGCTCGTCGCTGCCGAGTGCTGCCACGAGCCCGCCGGCGAGCACGACCGCCTCGACGAACGGCTCGGGTGCGATCACCCTGCCGAACTCCTCGGCGACCACCGACACCTCGGCCGGGCCGGCGCCCATGCCGCCGTCGTCCTCGGAGAAGGGCAGGCCCAGGACCCCCATCTCGGCGAGCCGGCCCCACAGCACCTCGTCGAAGCCCGGCTCCTCGCCGACCACCTCGCGGCGGTGCTCGGCGTCGTACCCCTTGAGCAGGCCGCGTACGGCGTCGCGCAGGGCGCTCTGTTCGGCATCGAGGGTGAAGTCCATGTCCGTTCTCCTTCCCGTCGCTGTTCTAGAGGCCGAGGATCGTGCCGGCGATGATCTGGCGCTGGATCTCGTTGGACCCGCCGTAGATCGAGGCCTTGCGGAGGTTGAGGTAGGTCGGTCCGGACACCCGGGCCCAGTCCGGGACGTCTGATCCGTCACCGGCTCCGGACGCCAGCGCACGCGTGCCGCCGAGGTCGAGCACCAGCTCGGAGACGGCCTGCTGCAGCTCGCTGCCCTTGAGCTTGAGCACCGAGGACGCCGGGTGCGGCTTGCCGTCGTCGGAGTTGGCCACCACCCTGCAGCGCGGTCAGCTCCAGCGCGAGCAGCTCGTTCTCCAGCTCGATGATCTGGGCGGCGAGCAGCGGGTCCTCGATCTGGCCCGTCTGCACCGCGATCTCCTTGGCTCTCGCGAGGACGCGCTTGGTGGCCCCGACGGGGGCGACGCCCACGCGTTCGTTGCCGAGCAGGAACTTGGCATAGCTCCAACCGGCGTTCTCCTCGCCGACGAGGTTCTCGGCCGGGACGCGTACGTCGTCGAAGAAGACCTCGTTGACCTCGTGGCCGCCGTCGATGAGCTCGATCGGGCGCAGGGTCACCCCCTCGGCATCCATCGGGCACAGGATGAAGCTGATGCCCTTCTGCTTGCGCTCCGCCTCGGGGTCGGTGCGGCACAGGACGAAGATCCAGTCCGCGTGCTGGCCCAGGGTGGTCCAGGTCTTCTGGCCGTTGATCACCCAGTCGTCGCCGTCGCGCACGGCCTTGCAGGTCAGTGAGGCGAGGTCTGAGCCGGCGTCCGGCTCGGAGAAGCCCTGGGCCCACCAGATGTCGAGGTTGGCGGTGGCCGGGAGGAACTTCTCCTTCTGCTCCTGGGAGCCGAAGTTCGCGATCACCGGACCGACCATGTTGGCGTTGAACGCCAGCGGCGGCGGGACGCAGGCGAGCTGCATCTCCTCGTGCCAGATGTGACGTTGCAGCGGGCTCCAGTCCTGACCGCCCCACTCGACCGGCCAGTTGGGTACGGCGAGCCCGGCCTCGTTGAGGATGCGCTGGGTCTCGACGATCCCGTCCTTGCCCACGGACCGCCCGGCGGCGATCGTGTCGCGGATCTCCTGGGGGATCTTCGTGGTGAAGAAGGTCCGCATCTCCTCGCGGAAGGCGGACTCCTCCTCGGTCAGCGCGAGCTGCATGTCTGCTCCTGTCGGGGCCGTCAGTGGCGTCCTCGTCACGTTACCGCGCAGTACGTCGCGGCCCCGGTGGGCCCGGCCTCCCGGACCGGGCTCAGGCAGCCAGTGCCTTCTCGATGTCGGCCGCGATGTTCTCCGGCTTCGTGGTCGAGCCGTAGCGCTTGAGCACGGTGCCGTCGCGACCGATCAGGAACTTGGTGAAGTTCCACTTGATCTTGTCGCCGAGGATGCCGCCCTTCTCCTGGCGCAGCCAGGCGTAGAGCGGGTGGGCCTCAGGGCCGTTCACGTCGACCTTCTCGAACATCGGGAAGGAGACGCCGTAGTTCTTCTGGCAGAACGCGCCGATCTCCTGGTTCTCGCCCGGGTCCTGGTTGCCGAACTGGTTGCAGGGGAACCCGAGGACGACGAGTCCTTCGTCGGCGTACTGCCCGTGCAGGTTCTCCAACCCCTGGAACTGCGGCGTGAAGCCGCACTCGGAGGCGGTGTTCACCACGAGGGCGACCTTGCCGGCGTAGGCGTCGAGTGGCTGCTGCTCACCAGTGATGGTGCTGGCGGTGAAGTCGCTCAGGGTCGGCACGTGGGTGTCTCCTCGGTTCGTCGGTAAAGGTTGTTCGTAGCAATCAGCGGTCCAGATGGGAGTTTTGTTCCCGGCCTGCGGATAGGTTTCACGAGCCATGACTACTTCCTTGATGACGGCCGACACAGAGGCGGACGCCCAGCGGCGTACCCGCCTGAGGCGGATGCAGGCCGTGGCCGGCGGTCTGCTCGTCTTCGCCGCGCTGGTCTACCTCCTCACTCTGCACCGCGACGGGTTCCTGGGGTTCGTGAACGCAGGGGCCGAGGCGAGCATGGTCGGAGCGATCGCCGACTGGTTCGCCGTGACTGCGCTGTTCCGGCACCCGCTCGGCCTGCCGATCCCGCACACGGCGCTGGTGCCGCGCAAGAAGGACGAGTTCGGCAAGAGCCTGGAGGAGTTCTTCGCGGAGAACTTCCTGCACGAGGACGTGATCCGCGAGCGCCTCGCCGCGGCGGACATCACCCGGCGGGTCGGGGTGTGGCTCACCGAGCCCGCCAACGCCCGGCGCGTCGTCGCGGAGACCACGACCGTGGCCGCGATCGGGCTGCGCAGGCTGCGGGACCGGGACGTCGCCTCCCTGGTGCAGGACGTGCTGATCCCGCGCTTCATGGCCGAGCCGATCTCGCCGGTGGCGGGTGGCCTGCTGCAGGAGATCGTGAGGGACAACGCCCACCACGGGCTCGTCGACCTGGCGCTGGAGGAGGGTCACCGCTGGCTGGTGCACAACCAGGAGACCTTCGCGGACGTGCTCGGTGAGCGGGCGCCGTGGTGGGCCCCCGACCGGCTGAACGACGTCGTGACCGCGAGGCTGCACCTGGAGGCGATCCGCTGGCTGGCCGACATCCGTCGCGACCCCGACCACCACGCCCGCCAGGCTCTCGACAGCCTGTTGCGCCAGCTCGCCCACGACCTGCTCCACGACTCCGCGACCCAGGCCCGCGCCGAGAACCTGAAGCTCAGGGTGCTCGAGCAGCCCCAGATGGTGGTCACCGGGATGTCGCTGTGGAGCGCCTTCCGCAAGGCACTGCTCGAGGCGCTGGAGCAGGAGGACGGGCCGCTGCGCGACCGAGCCACCCGCGAGCTGGTCTCCTTCGGGGAGCGGGTCGGTCGCGACGACTCCATGCGCGAGAGGCTGGAGACCTGGGCCGCTGACCTCGCGGTGTGGGCGATCGGCCGCTACGGCAACGAGCTCACCGCCGTGATCACCCAGACGATCGAGCGCTGGGACGGCAAGGAGGCCTCGGACAAGATCGAGCTGCATGTCGGGCGCGACCTGCAGTTCATCCGGATCAACGGCACCGTCGTCGGCGGACTGGTCGGCGTGGTCATCCACGCGGTCTCGCTGGTCCTGTGATCGGGGTGCTCTGATGGCCGCACACATCGAGGACGTGCCGATCCGGGACGAGGCGATCCGCCTGGGTCAGTTCCTGAAGCTGGCGAACATGATCGACTCCGGCTCCGACGCCAAGGAGCTGATGATCCAGGGCGCCGTCACCGTGAACGGCGAGGTGGAGACCCGCCGGGGTCGACAGCTGGTGCCCGGCGACGTGGTCGCCCTGGGCGGCGTGCAGTCCCGCGTCTCGACCCGCTAGCGGACCTCGACGAGGTCCACGACGAAGATCAGGGTCTCGCCGGGCTTGATCACGCCACCTGCTCCGCGGTCGCCGTACCCGAGGTGGGGCGGGATGACGAGCCGTCGGCGCCCGCCGACCTTCATGCCCTGGACGCCCTGGTCCCATCCGGAGATCACCTGGCCGACGCCGAGTCGGAAGTCCAGGGGAGCCCCGCGGTTGTACGACGCGTCGAACTCCTCGCCGGTGGAGTGGGCGACCCCGACGTAGTGCACCGAGACGGTGCTGCCGGCGGTGGCCTCGGCGCCCTCGCCCTCGGAGAGCTCGGTGACCTCGAGGTCAGCGGGCGGCGGGCCGTCGGGCGGGTCGATCTCTGGCTTGTCAGCGCTCATGGGCTCCACCCTGCCACGCCGGCCAGGGAGGCTTCCCAGGTGGTTGCCGTCGATGCCATCGAGCACCCGATGTTCCGGCCCGACGCGGACGGCGCAGCGCCCGGGAGGTGGGCTCGGCTCAGGTCTGGTGCACGTAGCTGTCGAGCTGGTCGCGCTCGAAGGTCAGCTGCGTGATCCGGCTCTTGACCACGTCGCCGATGCTCACCACGGCGACCAGTGTGCCGTCGTCCACCACGGGCACGTGCCGGATCCGGTGCTCGGTCATCTGGGCCATCAGCTCGTCCACGTCGTGGCTCGGCTCGCAGGTCTGGACGACGGCGGTCATGATCTCGCTCACGGGCGCGTCGAGGATCGCGTCGTTCCCGTTGAGCTTGCGGACGACGTCGCGCTCGCTGACGATCCCGTCCACGCGCGACCCCTCCTCGCTGACGATGACGGCACCGATGTTGTACTCCGCCAGCAGCGCGAGCAGGTCGCGAACGGTGGCGTCGGGAGCGATCGTGATGACGTCGCGGTTCGACTTGCCGCGGATCACGTCGTTGATCTTCATGGGCCGGCCCCTCTCGGAGACGTCGCGGGGCGTACGCCCCTGGGTGGCTTGAATCTAGTGTGCCCCGGCCCCGGTGGACAGAGGCAGATTTCAGGAGTCCGCGACCGGCTCCCCACGCCGGGAGCTGAGGTCGTGCACGGTCCCGCCCGGGTGGGGATCTCCACCGGGCAGCGAACCGAGGAAGGCGAGCGCCTGGTCGTGGAGCTTGCCGTTGGTGGCCAGCGCACTGCCTCCGGTCGGCCCGGGCTCGCCGTCGAGCGAGGTGAACACGCCGCCCGCCTCGCGCACGATGATGTCCAGGGCTGCCATGTCGTAGAGCTCGAGCTGGGGCTCGGTCGCGATGTCGACGGCACCCTCGGCCACCAGCATGTAGGACCAGAAGTCGCCGTACGCCCGGGTGCGCCAGCAGCGCCGGGACAGGGACAGGAAGTCGTCGAGGCGACCACGCTCGTCCCAGCCGGACAGCGAGGAGTAGGACAGCGAGGCATCCTCCACGCGCGACACGTCGGAGACCTGGCAGGCCGTGGCGCGCAGCAGCGACTTGCCGGTCCAGGCGCCGCCTCCCTTCATCGCCCACCAGCGCCGGTTGAGCATCGGCGCCGAGACGACCCCCACCACCACCTCGTCGTCGACCATCAGCGCGATCAGCGTGGCCCAGACCGGTACGCCGCGCACGAAGTTCTTGGTGCCGTCGATCGGGTCGACCACCCACCGCCGCTGGCTGTGACCCGTGGAGCCCGTCTCCTCGCCGACCACGGCGTCGCGTGAGCGGGCGCGGGACAGCGTGCGACGGATGCCGTCCTCGACCGAGTGGTCGGCATCGGTCACCGGCGTCAGGTCGGGCTTGGTCATCACGTGCAGGTCGAGCGACTTGAACCTCGCCTCGGACAGGGCGTCGGCGTCGTCGGCCAGCACGTGGGCCAGCCGGAGGTCGTCGGTGAAGTCGGACGGCATGGTGCACAGGGTAAGCCCCGGAATGGCGCGAGGCCTCGGCGCTGCGGGAGCGGCGCGCCCGTGGTCCTCGGGCTCCTGGACAGGACCAGGTGTCCGGGTGAGCCAATACGATGTCCTCATGGAGCTCAACGGCGTCCCCCTCCATCCGCTCGTCATCCACGCCGTCGTCGTGTTCGTGCCGCTCGCCGCCGCCGCCGCAGTGGCGATGTCGATCCCGAAGTGGCGCTGGCTCGCCCGGTGGCCCGCGCTGCTGCTGACGCTGGGGGCCACCGCGACGTGCTACGTCGCGACGATCACCGGCTCGGACCTGATGACGGACCGCGGGCTCGACGAGCTGGCCCTGGTCAGGACCCACGAGAAGTGGGGCGAGCGACTGATGATCGCGATGTGGGTCTTCACCCTGCTGGTGGCCGTGGCCTTCTGGGCCCTGCCGCACGTCACCAGGCTCTCGGGCGCCCAGGACCGGGTGGCCAGGGTGGCGGTGCTGGAGAAGCCGCTGACGCTGCTGCTGCCGCTCGCGGCCGTGGCCGTCCTCGTGCTGGTGTTCCTCACCGGCGACGCGGGGGCGCGGGCGGTGTGGAAGAGCTGATCGCGGTCAGTAGGACTCGCCGGCCTCACGGCTGGCGAGCAGCCGCCGGAACGACCCGACCCGTTCCGCCTCCAGGCCGACGGCCTCGCTGAGCCCGCACTCTGGCTCGCTGTCCCCGTGCGTGCACCCCCGTGGGCAGCTCATCGTCAGCTCGTGCAGGTCCGGGAACGCCTCGATCAGCTGGTCCGGGTCGACGTGGGCCAGCCCGAAGGAGCGGATGCCGGGAGTGTCGACGATCCAGCCGCCACCCGGCAGGGCCAGCATCAGTGCGGTGACCGACGTGTGCCGGCCGCGCCCGGTGTGGGCGTTGACCACGCCCACCTCCCGGAAGGCGTCGGGGACGAGCGCGTTGACCAGGGTCGACTTGCCGACGCCGCTGTGGCCCAGCAGGACGCTGGTCCGCCCGGTGAGCCGTTCGCGGATCTCGGTGAGGTCCGCGCCCCGCTGGGTCACGACGTAGGGCACCCCGAGCGCGCGATAGCCGGACAGCAACGTCTCCGGATCGGCGAGATCTGCCTTGGTCAGGCACAGGAGCGGGGCCATGCCCGCGTCGTACGCCGCCACCAGGGCGCGGTCGATCAGGCCCTGACGGGGCTCGGGGTCGGCGAGGGCGGTCACGATGACGAGCTGGTCCGCGTTGGCGACGATCACCCGTTCGACGGGGTCGTCGTCGTCGGCCGTCCGCCGCAGCACGGTCCTGCGCGCGTCGACGGTGACGATCCGGGCCAGCGAGCCGTCGGCGCCGGAGGTGTCGCCGACCAGCCGCACCCGGTCACCGGTGATGACCGCCTTGGGCCCGAGCGAGCGTGACTTCATCGCCGTGACGATGGGCTCGGTCTCGCCGAGGCGACACGTGTAGCGCCCCCGGTCGACGGTGACCACGATGGCCGGGACGGCGTCGGCGTAGGCGGGGCGGTCCTTGGTCCGTGGGCGGGTACGACGACGCGGCCGCTCGTAGCTCTCCGGGTCGTGCTCGCCGTAGCGGCCGGTGGTCAACGGACGAGTCCCGCCCAGACCTCGGCGAACCCGGGAAACGTCTTCGCGGTGGTCGCGACATTCTCGACCAGCACGCCCTCGACCGCGGACCCGACGATCACGGCGGCGTGGGCCATCCGGTGGTCGGCGTAGGTGCGGAACGTGCCGCCGTGCATGGTTGCGGGCTCGAAGGACAGTCCGTCGGGGTGCTCGGTGACGGCCGCGCCGAGGCTGCCGAGCTCGGTGGAGAGTGCCGTCAGCCGATCGGTCTCGTGACCGCGGATGTGCGCGATGCCGCGCAGTCGCGAGGGGGTCGCGGCGAGGGCGCAGAGGGCGGCCACGGCCGGGGCGAGCTCGCCGACGTCGTGCAGGTCGGCGTCGATGCCCAGGATGCTCTCCCCGGGGGTGATCGTCAGCCCGAGGTCGTCGAGGGACACCTCGGCCCCCATCCGCGCCAGGAGGTCGCGCAGGGCGTCTCCGGCCTGGGTCGTCGAACGCGGCCAGCCGGGCACCGTGACCCGCCCCCCGCTCGTCATGGCGAGCATCAGGAAGGGCGCGGCGCTGGACAGGTCGGGCTCGATCGTGACGTCGACAGCCTGGATCCGGGTGTGCGGCACGGTCCAGGTCTCACCGTCGGTGACGACCTCGACGCCGTGCTCGCGCAGGCAGGCAACGGTCATCTCGATGTGGGGGAGCGAGGGCACGGGCGCTCCGACGTGGCGCACGACCACGCCGTCGGTGTACGACGCCCCGGCGAGGAGCAGCGCCGAGACGAACTGGCTCGAGGCCGAGGCGTCGATCGTCACCTCGCCACCGCGCAGCCAGCCGCGGCCGGTCACCGTGAACGGCAGCGTGCCCCGCTCGTCGTCGTCGACGACGGCACCGAGCGTGCGCAGGGCGTCGAGCACCGCCGACATCGGCCGGGTCCGGGCCTGGGGGTCACCGTCGAACCGGACCTGTCCCTTGGCCAGCGCAGCGACCGGTGGCACGAAGCGCATCACGGTGCCGGCCAGCCCGCAGTCGATCGCTCCGCCACGGAGTGGCCCGGGGAACACCAGCCAGTCGTCGTCGGCGGTCACGACGGTCGAGCCCAGGGTGGAGAGGGCAGCGGCCATCAGCTCGGTGTCGCGCGATCGCAGCGCGCGGCGTACCACCGAGGGGGCGTCGGCCAGCGCCGCCAGCACCAGGGCCCGGTTGGTCAGCGACTTCGATCCAGGCAGCTCGACCCGGGCGTCCACCGGCTCGCGCGCGACGGGCGCGGGCCACAGGTCCGGGTCGGTGTCAGGGCGCGAATCCACGCCTAGAGGCTAGTGCGCCCCGCGGGCCCCGCTTCGCGGCCTCCCCGCTAGGTGGTCAGCGACTTCGCGGCGAGCCTGGCCTCGAGCCTGGCCTGCCGCGTGCGGTGCCCGGCCTCACGGCGTACGCCGCCGGCGGCGTTCTTCGCGCGCCAGGCGACACCGGGACGGCCCTCGGTGTCGACCGAGGCGAGCAGCAGCCCGCCCAGCATCGAGAGGTTCTTGAAGAAGTGCAGCTGCTGGTTCGCCCGCACCGCGGGGTCCGACTCCTTCCAGAACTGGTGCCCGGCGGCGGTCGTCGGCGCCAGCGACGCAGCCAGCACCACGCTGGAGAGTCGTGGCGCACGCCCGCGCGCCAGCGACACGGCCGCCAGGATCTGGGCGGCGGCATTGATCCGGACCAGCGTCACGGTCTCCTCGGGGAGCCTCACCTGGGGGACCGCCTTCTCCAGCACCGGACGGAGCCGGTCGGTGACGGGCTTGGCCTTGGCCGCCAGGGCCGGAGCGTTCTTGAGGGCGTTCACCCCGCCGATCAGGAACGTGGAGGCGATCAGGGGACGCGCGATCAGTCGGGTGGCTGTCATGGGTACATGAATACCCGATGACGTCTGGCTCAACCAGAGTGGTGCCCGCGCCGGCCACGGTCCGTGCCGTGTTCCCAACCGGGTTTCCGGGCGCGGTCGTCGTCGTCCCCCCTGCCTGGTCCCTTGCTCGGCCCGTCGTCGGGGTCCCGTGGCGGGGTCGGGTGCTTGGTGGGGGTGCTGCTCGGCCTTCCCGGCACCCGCACCGTGGCGCGGTTGTTGCCCGGAGCGGGGTCGACGAAGCCGTCCGGGGGCGTGACCGTGAAGACGAGCGTGGTCTCCGAGTGTGAGTGCACCGTGAAGACGAACTGCGAGTGCCCGCGCGAGGCGGTGCAGGTGTAGCCGCGGCTCGAGCGTCGGCAGCCGGTGCCGAGATGGTGGACCTTTCCCTTGGCGGACGACGCGGTGAGCGCGGCCTGCCTGCCTGAGGGGATGCCGGTCACCTGGACGGTGACGGCCGCGCCGCCACTCCGGCCGAGCTCGTGCCCGACCCTGACGCCGACGTCGGCCGTCGGCCTCGGCACCGGGGTGGGGCTGGGCGTCGGGCGGGGCGTGGGACTGGGTCGGCGGGGTCGGGCGGGGCGTCGGGCTGGGGGCGGGCTCGGGAGTGGGCCGCGGGGTCGGCTTCGGTGTGGGCCGGGTGCCACCCTGACCGGGTTTCGGTGTCGTCACGCCGGATCCGGTGCCAGCGGGCTCGCCACCGCCGGTGTCGGGGCCGGTGCCGGGGCCGGGGCCGGTCTCGTCGCCGGACGTCCCCTGGCCGCCCTCGCCGTCGCCGCTGCTCGTCCCCGGCTGGAGCGGTCCCGTCGGGGTCCGCAGCGCCGGTCGGCAGCCCGGTGCCGGGGACTGCCGCGGCGGACGGCCCGCTCGGGGGGTTCGTGCCGGTGCCCAGCCTGCCCGGTCCTGACGAGGGGTTCGCCGAGGTCGGGGTGGGCGAGGGCCGCTCGGAGGGTGCCACCCGGGCCTGACTGGGCCGCTTGCCCGCTGAGCTTCCCCCCAGCGCGCCGGGAGCGACGATCGCGATGGCCGTGATTCCGGCCACGCCCACCACGGCGGCGGTGGCGACGGTGGTCGAGACGTGGCCGAAGACGGCGTCCTTGCCCCGGTCGAGCATCGCCAGGATGCCCGCACCGATCCCGGTCGTCGCGCCGCCACCCAGGTACGCGGCGGCAGCCGGGCCGAGCAGGGCCGGCCCGAGGATCGCGGCGAGCGAGGAGTTGACCTCGCTCAGCTCGAGGTAGACGGCGGTGCAGCGCCGACAGTGGTCGAGGTGCTCCTCGACCCTGGCTCCGTCCCGGCGGGACAGGGCGCCGCGGACGTAGCCGCCGAGCAGGTCGTGGGTGTCGCGGCAGGCGTCGCTGACCAGGTCCCCCGCGTGCATCGTCAAGAAGGCCTGCCGCAGCCCCTCGCGAGCCCGGTAGGCGAGGGCCGAGACCGAGTTGGGCGTCATCCCCAGCAACGGGGCGATGTCGGCCGGCTTCTGGTTCTCGACCTCGAGGTGCCACAGCACCATCTGCCAGCGCTCCGGGAGGGAGGCGAACGCCTTCGCTGCCGCGCCACCCTCGAAGCCGGCCACCGCGGTGTCGGTGAACGGCACCCCCGGGTCGAACGGGGTCAGGTCATCGGTCGTGGTCACCCGCTGGTTGCTGCGCACCTTGTCGATGTGCAGCCGGCGTACGGCGGTCAGCAGGTAGGCGCGGAAGGAGACATCCGGGCCGCCACCCCCGAGGAGCACGTTGAGCACCTTGACGAAGGCCTCGGAGACCAGGTCGTCCGCGTCGGAGGGACCGATCAGCAGTCGGGCCAGCCGCGTCGCGGGGTCGACGTGCCGGGAGAACAGGCTGCCGTAGGCCGCGACGTCCCCCTCGCGCACCCGGGAGATCAGCTCCGGGTCCGTCAGCTCGGGAGCCGTGACGTCCGTGGGGCTCATGACATGGATGCGGCCTTCTCCGAGGGGCTGTTGCGTGGCGTTGCGAGTTTAGTCGGAAATTCCCGTCATGAAACGTGTGTGCCTCCGTTTCGTCTGCATGAGGCCACCACGAGGGGGGTGGCCTCGCACGAGGAGATGAGGAGTGGCATGGGCATCTTTGCGACCAGGACTCGCAAGGACGCGCAGGCCGAGGTGGTCCCGGACGACGGGGCGGCCCTGGGCGCGCAGGGGTCACTTCCTGCGCGTTTCGAGGCCGTCGGCGAGCGTCTGGACGCCGGACATGATGCGAGCGCCGCGTGCGCGATGGTGGGCCGTGAGCTGGCCCGTGACGGTGCCGACCTGGGTGAGGCACTGGACGGGCTGAGGACCACCTACGCACGCGTTCTGGGAGGGGAGCCCGATTTCCGGGCAGTGCGCGCGTTGGGTGTGGCCTGGGGTGAGGAGACCCTTGGCTACCTTCATCAACTCTCCTGCGAGAACCCTCTGACGGGGATGGCCAGCCTTGCGCACCTGCGAGCGCGGCTGACAGAGGTCTATCGCGGCAGCGAGCAGGGGGAGGTGGCGACGACCACGAGCCACGCGCTGGTCGTTCTCGACCTCCCCCCGCTCGCGCGGCCCTCGGCCGGCAGGGGGGCGTTCGAGTCGACCATGCGACTCGTGCGGCTGGCCGAGAGCGCGCGGATGGCCTTCCCGGGAGGGGAGACCATCTGCCAGGCGAACCCGCGACGGGTGGTCGTGCTGGCCAGGCGCGGGGACCTGCTCGCCCAGCGGGTCGGGCTCCTGCGTGACCTCGTCGAGGATCTGGGGCTGGAGCGGGAGCGGACCAGGGTGTGGATCGAGGGGCTGCCGTCCTCCGACCACGGCGCTGGTCTCCTGCTCGACGAGATCGGGCGCGGCTGACCGACGCAGGAGAACGTCGGCGCTGCCGACTAGCCTTGCCCCATGTGTGGCCGCTACGCCTCGAGCCGACAGCCCGAGGACCTCGTCGAAGAGTTCGAGATCCACCACCACGACCTGCCGCACCTCGAGCCCGACTGGAACGTGGCGCCCACCAAGGAGGTCTACGCCGTCGTCGAGCGTCCGCCCCGCAGTGATGAGGGGGGCGGTGAGCACGCGGACCAGGCCACGCCGGAGCGTCAGCTGCGCGCGCTCACCTGGGGCCTGGTCCCGTTCTGGGCCAAGGACCCTGCCATCGGCAGCCGGATGATCAATGCCCGGATGGAGACCGTGGCGGAGAAGCCGGCCTACCGGCGCGCGTTCGAGAGGCGACGAGCGATCCTGCCTGCCGACGGCTACTTCGAGTGGTACCCCACCGCGCAGCAGACGAAGGCGGGCAAGCCGAAGAAGCAGCCCTACTTCATCCGGCCCGTCGACGGCGGCGTTCTGGCGATGGCGGGCCTCTACGAGATCTGGCGCGACCCCGAGAAGGCCGAGGACGACCCGACCCGGTTCCGGTGGACCTGCACGGTGCTGACCACCAGTGCCGAGGACTCGCTCGGCCACATCCATGACCGGATGCCGCTGATGCTGGTCCCTGATCGCTACGACGCGTGGCTGGACCCTCGGCAGCACAGCAAGGCCGACCTGCTGGCGCTGCTCGAGCCGGCGGCGCCGGGCCGTCTGGAGGCGTTCCCGGTGTCCACCCTGGTCTCCAACGTGCGCAACAACGGCCCGGAGCTGGTGGCGCCGCTGGCGCTGGAGGCTTCGCCTCCGGAGGACCCCGACCTTCAGCCCGAGGGGAGCAGCTGATGCCGATCGAGCGGATGGTGGCCACGTCGCGGGGAGACGCCCGGCTGCTGGTGCGACGGGCCAAGCGGCCCCTGGCCACGCTCGTCCTCACCCACGGGGCAGGTGGTGGCGTCGACGCGCCCGACCTGGTCCGGCTGGCGCGCACCCTCCCGCAGCAGGACATCTCCGTCACGCTCGTGGAGATGCCGTGGCGCGTCGCGGGCAAGAAGATCGCCCCTGCCCCGTCGGTGATCGACGAGTGCTTCCTCGCCGTGCTCGACAACATGCGCACCCGCAGTCCGCTGGTCGTCGGTGGACGCAGTGCCGGTGCCCGCTCGGCGTGCCGCATCGCGCGCCAGGTCGGCGCGCGGGGGGTGCTGGCGCTGTCCTTCCCGCTGCATCCGCCAGGGAGCCCGGAGAAGTCCCGCCTCGCGGAGCTGCAGCACGCTCGCGTGCGGACCCTGGTGATCCAGGGCGAGCGAGACCCCTTCGGCACCCCCGAGGAGTTCCCGGACGATGTCGACCTGGCGGTGGTCCCGGCTGCCGACCACTCGATGAAGGTGCCGAGGTCGGCCCCGGTGAGCCAGGCACGAGGCCCTGGCGGTGGTGCTGGAGGCGACCCTGGAGTGGGTGGTGCGCGAGGTCGCGGGGAATCGAAACGACTGAGGGCTTGTTGGGCCAGATAGTTCGCTCGTCGACTTCTGGAGGAGATGGCTCAGTGCTCGCCACGCTCGACAAGTCCGCGGCCGTGGACCTTTCGGTAGTCTGGGACGTAATGACCAACTCCGATTCCGATGCCGCCGCGCACTGCCGACCAGAATCCGGCCGAGATCGACTCGCCACCGAGAGCGAGCATCGATCGCCAGCTGCGCTTCGAACGCGACGCCCTGCCGTTCCTGGACCAGCTCTACTCGGCCGCGATGCGGATGACCCGCAACCCGGCTGACGCCGAGGACCTGGTGCAGGAGACCTTCGCCAAGGCCTACGGCTCGTTCCACCAGTTCCGCCCGGGCACGAACCTGAAGGCCTGGCTCTACCGGATCCTGACCAACACGTTCATCAACACCTACCGCAAGAAGCAGCGCGAGCCGCAGCAGTCGATGGCCGAGGACGTCGAGGACTGGCAGCTCGCGCGCGCCGAGTCGCACTCCTCCAGCGGGCTGAAGTCCGCCGAGATGGAGGCGCTGGAGCACCTCCCCGACTCCGACGTCAAGGACGCGCTGCAGCGACTGCCGGAGGACTTCCGGCTGGCGGTCTACCTCGCCGACGTCGAGGGCTTCCCCTACAAGGAGATCGCCGAGATCATGGAGACGCCCATCGGCACCGTGATGTCCCGGCTGCACCGCGGACGGCGCCAGCTGCGCGAGATGCTCACCGGCTACGTGCGCGAGAACGACCTGCTCCCCAGCGGGCAGCTCGCCACGAAGGGAGTCTCGTGATGACCCACGACCGCTCGGCGACCCGCCAGCCACGAGGCTCGACACCGACTGCTCCGAGGTCCTCGGTCGGGTCTTCTTCTTCCTCGACAACGAGCTCGACCAGGCCGACTGCGCCGAGATCCAGCACCACCTCGACGAGTGCGGCCCGTGCCTGGCGCGCTACGACCTCGAGCGCACCGTGAAGACGCTCGTCGCCCGCTCCTGCTCCGAGGTCGCACCGGAGGGCCTGCGCCAGCGGGTGCAGCTGTCGATCCGGCAGGTCCAGATCGAGATCTCCCGGTCCGAGTGAGTCCCGCCGTCGCTGGTCCCGATTTCGTGTAGTGCGGCGTACCTGAGAGGATGTTCGTCGGCTCCGAGGGAAACTCCCGGGGCGACGACGTAGGAGGACCTCATGGGCAAGACTGGCCGCAAGCGCCGCGCACGCAAGAAGAAGGCCGCGAACCACGGCAAGCGCCCCAACGCCTGAGCATCGCTCGGGCACCGCACCCACCGCCTTCCCACAGCCCCGGACCCACGGTCCGGGGCATGTGTGAGTTTGGATGACTCCCATGGAACTCGAGACGCTCCTGCTGCAGGGCCGCGAGCTGATCGAACGAACCTCGAGCGAGCACGCCGACGCGCTGGGGACTCGGTACGGCGAGGCGCTGGGTGCTCGACCAGGCGCAGCAGCGGATCATCTGGTCCTTCGAGGACCACGTCGCCTCCGCGCCGGCACAGATCCTCGGGTCGTGGAACGCCCAGGTGAGCAGCTTCGTGTGGTCGTGGGACAACGAGACCATCCAGCCGGCGCTGCGCGTGACGGCCGAGGAGGTCCGAGCCTTCGGGCTCGAGAACGACGTGCCCGCGCTGTACACCTCCCCGTTGCGGCTGGACGAGGAGCAGGTGCGCGACCTGGTGGCCCTGGCGTTCCGGATCGGCGGCTGCACCGGCCTCTACCACCCCTATGACGGGGTGCTGGCGACCTACATCGCGTTCGGCCCGGTCACCATCGAGGAGGCGGGCGGGCGGACGTCCACCTTCGAGGTGAACGCGCAGTGAGCGCGCGCCTGGTCGCCGGCTTGTCGGCCACGCTGGACCACACCGTCGTCGAGGCCGACACCGCCGTGGCCGTCGGGCTCGGGCAGCCTGCCGGTGCTGGGCACCCCGCGGCTGCTGGCCTGGTGCGAGGCGGCCACCTGTGCCGCGATCGCTCCCGCCCTCGAGGACGGCCAGACGAGCGTCGGCACCCGGGTCACCCTCGAGCACCTGGCCCCCTCGGCCGTGGGAGTCGACCGTGCAGGTCTCGGCGAGCGCGGTGCACGTCGACGGCAGGCTGGTCCGGTTCACCGTCGCCGCCCGTCAGGACGGCGCGCTGGTCGGTTCGGGCGAGGTGACCCGGGTGGTCGTCGACGCCGAGAAGTTCATGGCGCGGATCGCGAAGTCCTGAGCGCAGTCGGCAGAGGGCGAAGGCCTGAGCGTCAGTCGGCCGGTCTCAGGGTCGCCGCATAGGCGAGCAGGTGGACGCCGGGCGCGGGGGACCAGTCGTCCTCCGGCGACCGGGTGAACCCCAGCGTCTCGTAGATGCGCCGGGCCGAGGTCATCTGGTCCATCGTCGACATCCGGATGCCGGCGTACCCCAGCTCGCGCGAGCGCTGCAGGCACAGTGCCACGAGCTCGCGGCCCAGCCCGCGTCCTCGTGCCGAGGGGCTGACGGCCAGCATCCGGAACTCGCCCTCGTCGTCGCGGGCGATCTCGCGGTACGCCGACCCGACCGGGCAGAAGGTCACCGAGCCGAGCACCCGGCCGTCCTCGACAGCGACCCACACCTCCGCCTCGCGCGCCCGTCTCGCAGTGTCCACGAGCTCGAGCACGTAGCCGTCCCCCTCGTCGAGGTAACCCTCGCCGACGTAGACCTCGGCGGTCAGCCGGGCGACCTCCTCGAGCTCCGCGGGCGCGACCAGGCGGATCTCCATCCGGTTCCCCTGCTCAGATGCCGAAGGTGTTGCGGGGGTAGGCCGCGTCGACGTCGGTGATCACGTTGACCAGGTAGGGGACGTTCGAGGCGAAGGCGCGGTCGATCGCCGGGCCGATCTCACGCGGGTCGGTGACGGTCTCGCCACCGCCGCCGAGCGCGCGCACGACGTCGTCGTAGCGGGTCTGCGGGGCGAGGTCGGCGGCCACGTCGTACCCGTAGAGCATCTGCATCGGGCCCTTCTCCAGTCCCCACGCGGAGTTGTTCCCGCAGATCATCACGACCGGCAGGTTGTGCCGGACCAGGGTGTCGACGTCCATCAGGGACATCCCGGCGGCGCCGTCGCCGTAGAGCAGGACGACCTGGGCCGACGGGCGCGAGATCCGGGCAGCGATCGCGGAGCCGAGACCGGCGCCGAGGCAGCCGTAGGGCCCCGGGTCCAGCCAGCCCCCGGGTCGCTTGGGCTCGACGAACTTGCCGGCGAAGGACACGAAGTCGCCACCGTCGCCGATGACGATGGCGTCCTCGGCCAGTCGCGGCACCAGCTCGCCGTAGATGCGGGCCGGGTGGATCGGATCGGCCGTGGCGCGAAGCAGCTCGTCGTCGCGCGCGATGGCGGCCTGCACGGTGTCCTGGAGCTGGGTGACCCAGCCCGACCAGTCCGGTCGGCGCACCAGGCCGGCGACCGCGTCGCGCAGGCCGTCCAGGACGAGGGTGAGGTCACCGGACGCCTCGGCCGCGAGGTCCGCGTGCTGCGAGACCTGGCCGGGCGAGTCCGCGAGGTGCACGACGCGCGCGGGAGTGGCACCGTCCTTCCCACCGAAGATCCCGTAGCCGAGCCGGAAGTCCAGCGGGGTTCCGGCCACCACGACCAGGTCGGCACCACCGAGCGCGACGCTGCGCGCCTTCGTGACGAGCAACGGGTGGCCGCCCGGGATCAGGCCGCGGCCCATGCCGTTGGTGATGCAGGGGATGCCGGCCTCCTCGACGAGGCGGAGCGCGGCGTCCTCGGCCCCGTCGGCCCACACGTCGGTGCCCATGATCAGCACCGGACGCCGGGCCTGGCCCAGGAGCTCGGCGATCTCGTTGATCGCGTCGGCATCGGGCTCGGCGCGGTGCCGTTCGCCCACGGCCGGCCGGGCGCTCGTGGAGGAGTTGAAGAACTCGTCCATCGGGATGTCCACGAAGACCGGTCCTCGGTGCGAGGAGCCGGCCACGGTGAACGCCTCGTGCATGCCCTCGGCGACGTCACCGGCGCGGTGGATGGTGCGCGCCAGCTTGGAGACCGTCGCCACGATCGGCGGCTGGTCGAGCTCCTGAAGCGACCCGGTGCCCCAGCGGTTGGCCGGGGCGCGGCCGCCGACGACGACGAGCGGCGAGCCGCTGAACTGGGCCTGGGCGATCGCGCTGACGCCGTTGGTCACCCCCGGCCCTGCCGTGAGCACGGCGAGGCCCGGCGTGCGGTTGAGCTTGCCCATCGCCTCCGCTGCGAAGGCGGCGGTCTGCTCGTGGCGGACGTCGAGGATCTTCATCGGCGGGTCGGCGGTCACCGCGCCGTCGTACATCGGGAAGACGTGGGCGCCCGAGAGCGTGAACATCACCTCGACGCCGTGGGCGCGGGCCACGGCCACGGCGTGCTGCCCGGAGTGTGCCTCCACCGGGCCGGAGAGGGCAGCGGCGTCGGCGGGCTGCTCGCCCGGCTTGTCGGTGGGGTGCTCGGGTGCCTGCGTCATGTCGCGAGGTTAGCCCCCGAGCCGCCGGTGGGTCAGCGGTGCTGCTGGGGTTGTCTCCTAGGCTGGCCCGGTGCCCTCCCTGCAGGCCCTGGCCCGGGCCCACACCGATCTCGGCGACGTGGATGTGGACTGGCTCTCGATGCTGCTGGCGGACTGGCAGATCATCGCCGACCTCAGCTTCGCCGACCTGGTGCTCTGGCTGCCGGACCGGGACGGGTCCGGCTACTGGGCAGCCGGCCAGATGCGGCCCACCACCGGGCCCACGGCGTTCGTGGACGACATCGTCGGCTCGTTCCTCCAGGCCGGCAAGCGGCCGCTCCTGGACACCGCCCTCCAGCAGGGCCGGATCGCCCGCGAGGGTGACCCGGAGTGGCGCGACGACGTGCCGGTGCGCGTGGAGGCCATCCCGGTGCGCCGCGGCGAGCGGCTGATCGCCGTGGTGGCCCGCAACACCAACCTCCAGGGGGTGCGTACGCCGAGCCGCCTGGAGCTGTCCTACCTGCAGACCGCCAGCGAGCTCTCCCAGATGATCGCCCACGGGAGCTTCCCGTTCCCCGGCCAGCGCTCCGACCACGCCGACACCCCCCGCGTGGGAGACGGGTTCATCCGGGTGGACGAGGTCGGGAACGTCACCTACGCCAGCCCGAACGCCCTGTCGGTCTACCGCAAGCTCGGCCTGACCGGGGACCTGAGCGGCGTGTCGCTGGCCGGCATCACGCGAGAGCTGGTCCCCCCCGGGATGCGGCCGGACGAGGAGACGTTCAGTGCGGTCCTCGGCGCGCGGCAGCCGCGCGACACCGAGCTCGGCAGCTCGGCGGCCACGGTGATCGTGCGCTCGATCCCGCTGCGCCCGGCGGGGGAGCACACGGGTGGCCTGGTGCTCCTGCGCGACGTCACCGAGCTGCGCCGGCGCGACCGCGAGCTGGTCACCAAGGATGCGACGATCCGCGAGATCCACCACCGGGTGAAGAACAACCTGCAGACGGTGGCGGCACTGCTCCGCCTGCAGGCGCGCCGGATGGACATCCCGGAGGGCCGGGTCGCGCTCGAGGAGGCCGTACGCCGCGTCGGGGCGATCGCGGTGGTCCACGAGACGCTGAGCCAGGCCTTCGACGAGACCGTGGACTTCGACGACGTGACGGACCGGTTGACCCGGCTGGTCACCGACGTCGGCTCGCAGGGCTCGCCGATCCTGACCCGCCGCACGGGCACGTTCGGGTCGATCGGCTCCGACGCGGCGACCCCGCTGGCGATGGTGTTCACCGAGCTGATCCAGAACGCCGTGGAACACGCGTTCGACGAGGAGCGCGGCGGTGCCATCACGATCGACTGCGCCCGCGACGGCGCCGGCCTGCGGCTGAGCATCGAGGACGACGGGGTCGGCCTGCCGGACGACTTCGACCTCGAGACGACCTCCAGCCTCGGCCTGTCCATCGTGAGCACGCTGGTCGGCGAGCTCGGGGGACAGATCAGCCTCGGCCCGCGGGAGTCAGGTGCGGGGACACGGGTCGTCGTACGGGTTCCCGACGTGACGGGTCGGCCTCGCTGAACGCAACCCGCGGCTGCCGCCCCGCTCAGGCGGTGCGCACGCGGGCGCGAGCGTTGCGACGCTTCAGCGCGCGTCGCTCGTCCTCGCTGAGTCCGCCCCAGACACCGTGGTCCTGCCCGGCCTCGAGGGCCCATGCGAGGCACTGTTCGCGCACGTCGCAGCGTCGGCACACCTGCTTGGCCTCCTCGATCTGCAAGATCGCGGGACCGGTGTTGCCGATCGGGAAGAACAATTCCGGGTCCTCGTCGAGGCACGCGGAACGGTGACGCCAATCCATGGCTGGGGTAACCCTCCGGAGTACTAGTGAACGGATTCACGATGTTGGCCCGACAGCCAGATGAGACACATTGCCGGGTGAGTTTGGTGCGCACATCAGTTCCTGCTGCGGCGCAACCGTTTGATCGTTGCAAGTCCGTGGCCCGATGACAACCCCTTCGGATCGTCACCTTGGTCACAACAAGGGCTGGAATAGGCTCACTCGGTGAGCCACAACCATCCCGACCCGGCCGACGACGGACCCGAGCCGGATCCGACGACGAGGTCGCCGTACTCCCCCCACGGTACCCCGGCACCGCTCGCGGCCGCTGCCGGACTCGCCTTCGTCCAGGGCGTGCTCACCGTGGCGTTCGGCGTCACCGAGGCGTTCAGCCTCGACAGCGACCGGCTGCTGATGGGCGTGACGACCGGCGTGTTCTTCCTGGCCTACGGCGCCGGGCTGGTCCTGTGCGCGTGGGGGATGAACAGCGTGCGCCCCTGGTCGCGGGGGCCCGTGCTGCTCGCTCAGCTGATCTGGCTGGGCCTGGCCTGGAACTTCAGGACCGGGGACACGCTGCCGGTGGCGATCGTGCTGGCCGTGATGGCCGCGCTCGTGCTGGCCGGGCTGCTCCACCCGCGCTCGATCGACGCCCTCGAACGCGCTAGCTGACCCCGGCCAGGGACGTCCGCAGCTCGGCCAGGGTGCGGTTCAGCAGGCGTGAGACGTGCATCTGCGAGACCCCGATCTCCTCCGCGATCTGGGACTGGGTCATCCCGCGGAAGAATCTGCAGCATCAGGATCCGCTTCTCGCGGTTCGGGAGCTGCTCGATCAGCGGCTTGATCGACTCCCGGATCTCGACGTGCGCCAGGGCCTCGTCGTCCATGCCGAGCGTGTCGAGCATGCTGCTGCTCGACCCGTCCTCGTTGTCGCCGGCGTCCAGGGAGAGCGTCGAGTAGGCGTTGGCGGACTCGATGCCCTCCATCACCTCCTCCACGGTCACCCCGAGCTTCTCGGCGATCTCCCGCGGCGTGGGGGAGCGGCCCAGGTCCTGGGCCATTTCACCGGTGACGGCGCCGATCGACATCCGGAGCTCCTGGAGCCTCCGTGGCACCCGGATGGCCCAGCCCTTGTCGCGGAAGTAGCGCTTGATCTCGCCCAGGATCGTGGGTGTGGCGTACGTCGAGAACTCCACCCCGCGGTCACTGTCGAACCGGTCGACGGACTTGATCAGCCCGATCGTGCCCACCTGGACCAGATCATCGAGGGGCTCACCGCGGTTGATGAACCTGCGGGCACAGTGGTCGACCAGCGGCAGATGCAGCCGCACCAGCTCCTCGCGGCAGTCAGCGCGGCGGGTCGGTGAGGTCTTCGGGTCCGTGAGCTCACCGAACAGTGCGTGGCTCAGCTCCCGGGTGGAGATCTGGCGGGCCGTCGGCGGCGTACGCCGTCTTGCACGGGTCGGGCCCGTGGGTGAGCCGTTCGCGGACTCCTGCTCAGGCGCTGGGCCCCGGTCGCCGACGGTGTCGACATGGGCCCGTGCGGCCGGCTCCGGGCCGGGCACGTCTGGGTCGGACACCGATCACGCCGCGATGCTGGAGCGGACGGTGAACGACACCCACCGAAGTGGTCCCTCGCGACTGGTCAGGACGTCGCTCGTCAGCGCGGTGAGGACCTGCCAGCCGAAGCTGTCCTGGTCCGGGTTGTCGTCGGTGCTCGAGTCGGCCGAGACCGCCACCCGGATGGAGCCGTCGCTCAGGTCGAAGGTCGCGTAGAGGTCACCGCCTGCATCGGCGTGCTCGAGCACCAGGGCGCAGGCCTCGCCCACGGCCATCCGGAGGTCCTCGATGTCATCGAGGGTGAAGTCCAGTCGGGCCGCCAGCCCGGCCGTGGTCATGCGCAGGACCGCCACGTAGGCGCTCTCCGCGGGGAGTCGCAGCTCGACGTCAGGACTGTGGCTCACGGTGGTGTCCTTGGGAACGGTGGGGTCAGTGGGACCCAGACTAGTGCCGAAAGCGACATTGCGCCGGTTCTCCGGGAAAGCGCGACCCCCGTGCCGGGGCACGGGGGTCGGGTGCTGATCGGGGTCGCTGATTCAGTCAGAGGCGTGCGTCAGCGCTTCGCAGGCTCAGCGCTTCCTCGGACCGCCAGTCCTTCACTTCGTTCAGGACT
>CAWCGI010000004.1:0-392849 GCA_963795065.1 uncultured Actinomycetota bacterium
GTCTTCGTCATGTTTGATCGATGCACCTCAGCAACCACCGCGTCGAGGTCAATGCCGAAGTGCAGGGCTGCGCCGTAGACCACGTAGGCCAAGTCACCGAGGGCGTCGGCAACTCCCGTTACGTCCACGCGCTCCACAGCGGATCGCAGCTCCGCGGCTTCCTCTTCGATGAAGTCGCACCGGAGCATGGCTCCATCGACCGCAACCGTCGGCGTCGAACGGATGGACGCTCCAACGTACTTGTGGAACTCACGAAGGGACTGGCTGGGTGACTCAGGCATGGATGAACCGTACGCACGGGTCAGCCAAGCGGGTTAGGGTCGCCGAGTAATCCGCTTCGGCCCGACAGTGCGCGTCACGACGACAAGCCTCCCACCCGTGCGGGAAGACATACGTGCCTTCCTGGAGTCGTCGTGCCCCTGCTTCGCGCGTCCGCATCGGGCGTCCGGACACTCATCGAGAGCGGCCGATTGGTCGATTCGTTGACCGAGCAGTTCCGATTTCGTCGGGGCCACTCCCCGTCACCTGGAGAGGTCCGCTCCTGGGATCGGAGCATCGGCGTCGTGGTCAACGACCTCCACGACGCCGGACTCCAGGACGTGGAGATGTTGCTCGAGTATCAACTCCCGCTCACAAGCAAGCGTGCCGATGTGGTGCTCTGCGGGACACACCCACGGACGGGCGATTCGTCGTACGTCGTGCTCGAACTCAAGCAGTGGACCGACGCGATACCGAAGGACGGCACCGACGACGTCGTCTCACTTGCGGGCTACGGCGACCACCTGCATCCTGGCGAACAGGTCCGCCGGTACTGCGTCCATCTCACAGACTTCATCGCCAACCTGGCGGAAGAGCCACATCGCGTGACCGGGGCTGCCTACCTCCACAACGCAACGGACCTTGGTGTGGACGGTCTGTTCGGACTCGCGGCCACCGAGCAGAGCAGGCTGTTCACGGGACAAGGTCGCGGCAAGTTCGTGGACTTCCTCAAGTCCAAGCTCGCCCCAGAAAGCGGAGCAGCCGCAGCGGACGAGCTCTTGAGCTCGGCGGTCAGGCCCAGCCACCAGTTGATGGCGCTTGCGGCCGAAGAGGTGCAGAAGCGCGAGATGTTCAACCTGCTGGACGAGCAGCAGGTCGCCTACTCAGAGGTGCTTCGTGCGGTCGAGGCGTCGCGCCGCGGCAACACCAAGGAAGTCATTGTGGTGACGGGAGGCCCGGGGTCTGGCAAGAGCGTCATCGCCTTGAGCCTGCTCGGCGAGCTCTCCCGACAAGGTCGCCCGGTCCTCCACGCCACCGGTTCCTCGGCCTTCACTCGATCGCTTCGCCGTATCGCTGGCAGCCGCGCCCCTCGAGTTCGGCAGATGTTCAAGTACTACAACCAGTTCATCGACGCCGACAAGAATGGCCTCGACGTCCTCATCCTCGACGAGGCACACCGCATCAAGGAGACGTCGACGAACCGGTACACGCGCGCATCCCTGCGCACCGGTCGCCCACAGGTCGAGGAGCTGATCGACGCCGCCCGCGTGCCGGTCTTCCTGCTGGATGAGCACCAGGTCGTTCGCCCGTCCGAGCGCGGAACGGTCGCGGAGATCGAGGGTGCCGCTCTGCGTATGGAGTGCAAGGTGACACACATCGACCTCGACGGCCAGTTTCGGTGCGGTGGATCTCGTGTCTACGAGATGTGGGTCCTTCGCTTGCTCGGGCTCGAGCCCGGAGGGCCGATCGACTGGATGGGTGACGAGGCGTTCGAACTCTCGGTGGCCGCCACGCCTTCGACCATGGAACTGCGCCTGGCGAGTGCTGCTCGATGAGGGTTACTCGGCTCGTATGGCAGCGGGATACTGCTGGAAGTGGCGGGACCCGGAGAAGGGTGCCGATGCGCTGCCGGACGACGTGGTCATCGGCGACTGGAAAAGGCCATGGAACAACAAGCGGGACACGTCGTTCGCCGGCGCTCCGGGCACCCCGTACTGGGCAATCGATCCCGCAGGATTCGATCAGGTCGGCTGCGTCTACACCGCTCAAGGTTTCGAGTACGACTACGGCGGCGTCATCATCGGACCTGATCTGGTTTGGCGCACGGATCAATGGGTCGTGCGGCCGGAGTTCAACCAGACACACAGTTGAAGCGGGGCGATTCTGCCGGGCTGGAGCGAGCAATCCTCAACACCTACAAGGTGCTCCTGACCAGGTCGATGCGGGGCACATCCGTGTTCTCGACGGACCGCGAGACCAATGACTTGCTCCATAGCCTCGTGCGCTGACTGACCACATCAACTGACCGCTGTGCCGGGGTCGGCGCACGCACAAGGAATCGGGTTCATGCTGTCGCGACAGTCGTCGCAGTCTTGTTGACTTCCCCCACCAGTCCCCCACAGCGCGGCAGGAGCCAGCAGGGGGTTAGGCCGAAAATGAGAAGAAACCGCAGGCTGACCTGCGGTTTCTCGTGGTGGAGCCTAGGGGACTCGAACCCCTAACCCCCTGCTTGCAAAGCAGGTGCGCTACCAATTGCGCCAAGGCCCCGGAAGGCTACGCCTTGTCGACGTTGTCGGTCGCCTGCTGCCACAGGGCCTGCTCCTGCTTGCCCTGGTCCAGCTTCTTCTTGGCCACCAAGGCGCCGGCGGCGGCTACTGCGACGAGCAGGATCTTCTTCATCATGCGGCCCCTCTGTTGTGGCGTCGGCAGTTGCGACGATCGCGAATCGAGCACTCACTCTAGTGCCGACCCGGACCGATCCTGCCACCTGGGTCAAGGGTCGGTGCCGCCCCGACTTCAGTCGGGAGAGGACTCCTGGAGCAGGGCGAGACGGTGCACCTGGTCCAGCGTTGCGGGATACATCTCGCGGTAGATGTCGTAGAGGCCGTCATAGGTCGCGGTGTGCCGACTGTCCGGCGTGACCTTGTCCACCAGCGAAGCCCAGTCGGTGTCCGGGGCCACCAGACCGGTCCCGATGGCGGCGAGCAGCGCTGAGCCATAGCTGGCTCCGATCGTCTGGTCAGGGAGCAGCTGTTCGCGACCGGTCACGTCACTGACGATCTGGGTCCACAGCCCGCCCTGCGTCCCGCCGCCCACGGCCACGAGGGAGTCGGCCGGCCCACCGGCCTGCTCGAGCAGCTCGAGGATCTGCCGGATGCCGAACGCGATGCCTTCGTAGACCGCGCGGAACAGGTGCCCCCGTCGATGGCGAAGGGACAGGCCCGCGACCACGCCACGTGCCTGTGGATCGAAGATCGGGGTGCGCTCGCCGGCGAAGTAGGGCAGCAGCACCAGCCCCTCGGAGCCCGGCCGCACGGCCGAGGCCTCCTTCACCAGTTGCTCGTAGGGCGCACCGCCGGTCAGGTCGCGCACCCACTCGGTCAGGCTCCCAGAGGTCGCCATTCCAGCCGCGAGTGTCTTGACACCGGGCTCGACACCCATGGTCGTCCAGACGAGCGGGTGGGTGCGCAGCTGGTCGAGGATCTGCACGAAGAACATGGTGGAGCCGTACATCAGCATCAGCTCGCCGGGACGGCGTACGCCGCAGCTGAACGCCTCGGCCCAGGCATCGACCGTGCCAGCGCAAACCGGCGTGCCCGGCGGGAGCCCGGTCTGGCCGGCGGCCTCCGCGGTCAGGGTCCCGACGACGTCTCCGGGCCATGCCAACCGGGGCATCGGCAGGTCTCCGACGACCTCGTGCACCCAGTCGGTGGCCCAGCCCTCGGCGGCGAGGTCGTAGAGCGGGTCGCACTGGCTGGCGGTCTGGTGGTCCATCACGTACTCACCGGTGAGCCGGGCGACCACGAACGAGCTGCACCCGAACCACCGGGTGGTGCGCTCCCAGACCTCGGGTTCGTTGCGGCGCAGCCAGAGCAGCTTGGGGCCCAGGGCCTGGCTGGTCAGCGCCTTCCCGCCGCGGGCGGTGATCTCGTCGGCTCCGAACCGCTCGGTGAGCTCGTCGATCTCCAGCGCTGCGCGGCCGTCGATGCCGTAGAGGATCGCCGGCCGCAGGGCTCGGTGGTCGCCCCCGGTCGGCACCAGGCAGGGCCCCACCCCGCTCACGCAGACCCCGGCCACCCGCTGACCGCGCAGGTGCAGCACCAGCTCGCGGATGATCGAGGTGGTCTCCTGCCACCAGACGACCTCGGCGTCCATCTCGTGGTGGCCGGTGCGTGGCAGGGACATCTCGTGGTGCCTGGTCGCGGTCGCCAGGACGACACCGTCAGGAGTGGTCAGGACGCCCTTGCTGCTACCGGTACCGATGTCGATACCGAGGAGGAGATCTGTCATCCACCGCTCCCGGATCAGGCGTGCCGTCCTGCCGATCCTAGGGTGTGGTGCGTCAGCCCGGCGGTGTGGCGGTGTGGCCCTCGTACTCACCGATCGCGTCGACCTTGGCGGCGGAGGCGGAGCCGGGGTCGAACTCGTAGCCGAGCCACTCGCCGACCAGGCGCCTGGCCACCTCGATGCCCACCACCCGCTGTCCCATGCACAGCACCTGTGCGTTGTTGCTGAGCACCGCGCGCTCGACCGAGAACCCGTCGTGCGCGGTGACCGCCCGGATGCCCGGCACCTTGTTCGCGCTGATCGCGACCCCCAGGCCGGTGCCGCACACGAGCAGCGCCCGGTCGGCCTTGCCCTCGGCGACGAGGCGCGCCGCAGCGACGGCGACGTGCGGGTAGGCCGTGTTCTCGTCCGCCGAGACGCCGACGTCGACCACCTCGCCGACGCGGTCGTCGGCCTCGAGATCGGCCTTCAGCGCGTCCTTGTAGGTCAACCCGGCGTCATCGCACCCGACCACGATCCGCAGCGGTGTGCGCGTCTGGTCCTGAGTCATCGCTTGTCTCCTTCGTTGTGGTTGTCAGCTCGCGCGGCTCCGAGCACCTCGCCGATCGCGGTGACGATCAGGCCCAGGGAGATCGCTCCCGGATCAGGGGTGCCGATGCTGCGCTCGGCCAGCGGCCGGGCACGTCCGATCTTGGGCACCAACGGCGCCGTCGCCTCCGCGGCCTGGACGCAGGTCCGGGCGGCGGACTGCCACGCCTGCGCGAGCGGCGCCCCGCCCTCGACCTCCGCGACGAGCGTGTCGACGAACGGGAACAGCGAGTCGAGCATGGTCTTGTCGCCGAGCCTGGCCTTGCTGAAGGTCTGCAGTCGTTCGGCGGACATGCGCACCGCGTCGGCGACGCGGGAGGCGGTCACCTCCTCCTCGTTGCCGAGGCCACGGCCGACGTTCTCCAGCAGGAGGCCCCACAGGATGCCGCTGGTCCCACCGGCCTTGTCGCCGAACGCCGCTCCCGCGGCGCTCAGCACGCTCTGCACCCCGCCCCGGGCCTCGGTTGCGGCCTCGGTCGCGGCCTTGGCGCCCCGGGACATGCCGATCCCGTGGTCACCGTCACCGGCCACGGCGTCGATCTCCCCGAGAAGCTCCTTGTGCTCCTCGACCGTCGAGCTGATGGCGGCGACGACGTCGCGCACGGTGGCCGCTGCAGCGATGGAGGCATCGCTGGCCGTGGTGTCGTCCGTGGTCGCTGCCTCATCGGCGCCGACGTGCCGCGTGGTGAACCGCTCGTTGCGGACGGCCTGCCCGCGCCGGAAGGCGGGCGTGTCGGCGGGAGCGGTCCACAGCGGTTCGAGCTCGTCGTCGAGCCAGGTGACCGAGAGCGAGCAGCCCGCCATGTCCAGGCTGGTCACCAGCTCGCCGACCTCGGGCTCGACCGGGGTGACGCCGGCCGCCCCGAGCAGGTCGGCCACCTCGGCGTACAGCACGAAGAGCTCCTCGTACTTGGTGGCGCCCAGGCCGTTGAGCACCACGGCAGCGCGGCCATCGGTGTGCTCGGGACGCTCGGCGAGCACGGACTCGACGAGCTGTCGCGCCAGCTGGGCGGACGGCATCCACGCGGCCGAGCTGATCCCGGGCTCGCCGTGGATGCCCAGTCCGAAGTCCATCTGGCCACGCTCGACGTGGAACAGCGGCTGCTCGGCACCGGGGAGGGTGCACCCGTCGAAGGCGACGCCGAAGGAGAAGGTGGCGGCGTTGGCGGCACGCATCAGGCGCTCCACCTCGTCGAGGTCGGCCCCACGCTCTGCCGCGGCGCCGGCCATCTTGTAGACCGTGAACGTCCCCGCGATGCCACGACGCTTGTCCTGCTCCTCGGGGGACGCGGAGGCGATGTCGTCGGTGACGTAGACGATCCGGGTGTCGATCCCCTCCTCCCGGAGCCGTTCCGCGGCGACCCCGAAGTTGAGCCGGTCGCCCGCGTAGTTGCCGAACGACAGCACCACTCCGGCACCCCCGTGGGCGGCGCGGGCGATCCGGTAGACCTGCTCGGCGGAGGGGGAGGCGAAGATGTCGCCCAGCACGGCTCCGTCGGCGAACCCGGGACCGACCACTCCGCTGTAGGAGGGGTAGTGGCCCGAGCCACCACCGATGACCAGGCTCACCTTGCCCTCGAGCGGGCCACCGGCCCGCACGAAGCCGGACGCGCCCTCGACGCGTTCGACCCGGGAGCGGTGGGCGGCGGCGAAGCCGCGCAGGACCTCGTCCTTGAAGTCGGCGGGGTCGTTGTACACGTGGGTCATCGGGGGCCTCGCTCCGCAGTTGTCGGGGTCGGGGCTCCCGGACCCGTGCGCCGGGCACGGGTCCGGGAGCACTCCCGGGTCGGACGACCAGCGGCCGTCCAGGTGGGTCAGTCCTTCGTCAGTTGACGACGAAGTTGGTCACCGAGGCGGCGTTCTCCTTGGTGATCAGCACACAGTCGATGGCCTGCTTCTCCTCGGCCACACCGGTCTCGCCGTTCTTGATCACGTTGTCGAGCTGCTCGATCGCAGTCTCGGTGCCAGTGACGATCGGCTGCAGCACGGTGGCCACCATCGAGCCGGCGATGACCGCGTTGACGGCGTCCTGGTTGCCGTCGAATCCGAGGACCTTGACGTTCTTGAGCTTGCCCTTCTGCTTGAGGGCGTTGATCGCGCCGAGGGCCATCTCGTCGTTGCCCGCGATGACGCCCTGCACGTTGGGGTTCTTCGACAGCAGCGCCTCCATCTTCTCCTGGCCTTCCTGTCGGTCCCAGTTCGCGATCTCCTTGCCGACCTGCTTGAGGTCGGGGTACTGCGAGATCACCTGCTGGTAGCCGTCGGAACGCACCTGGGCGTTGTTGTCACTGGGGTTGCCGAAGAGCTCGACGAAGGTGCCCTTGTAGTTCATCGCCTTGGCCCACTCCTCAGCACCCACGGTGGCGCCCTGGGCGTTGTTGGAGACGATCTGGGACTTCGCGAGCCCGGTCTCGCTGATCTCGGCGTTGATCAGGACGATCGGGATGTCGGCGTCCACGACCTTCTGAACGGCGGCGATGCTCTCGTCGGCCCCGGCCGGGTCGAGGATGATGCCCGCGACCTTGTCGTTGACGGCCGTCTCGATCAGGGTGTTCTGCTCATCGGGCTTGTTGTTGTGAGCCGCGGTCGTGGTCTTGTAGCCCAGCTTCTCCGCGGACGCCTTGGCCGTGTCGACCTCGGCCTTCCAGTAGGGGTTGGACGGGTCGACGGTGATGATCGCGATCGTCCCCCCGGCCTTGTCGGAGCCGCCACCGGAGTCGCCGGACGACTCGGTGTCCGACCCGCTCCCGCAGGCCACGGTGCTGACCAGGAGTGCGCTCGCGAGCAGCGCACGTGACATCAGGCGCATCTTCATCTGATTCCTCTCACAGTGCCGCAGAGGTTTCCGCGGCAGGTTGGGGACGTACGACGGGAGTCGCCGCACGTGGCTGGGATGCAGGTGGACCTCATCCGGTCGGCTCCTGGGGAGCAGCCGACTCGTGAGGCTCGTTGGCCAGGCGGGCGTTCGCCACGGCGCGGCGGGCGCTGCGCTGCTTCTGGATCATCTGCTGGATCTGGTCGACAGCGACGGCGAGGATGATGACCGCTCCGGTGATCACCTGCTGCCAGAAGGGCGAGACGCCCACGATCACGAGGCCGTTGGCGAGGAAGCCGATCACGAAGGCGCCGATGATGGTGCCGCGCACGGTGCCCCGGCCGCCCGAGAGCGCGGCGCCGCCGATGACGACAGCGGCAATGGCGTTCAGCTCGTAGAACTGCCCCAGGTCTGCGGTGGAGGAGCTGATGTTGGCGACCTGCAACACACCGACCAGGCCGGCACACAGGCCGGAGATGACGTAGATCCGCGTCTGCACCCGCTTGACCGGAACCCCGGAGAGCTGCGCCGCGCGCTCATTGCTGCCGGTGGCGTAGAGCCAGCGACCGAACGGCGTCCGGGTCAGGAGCAGCGAGAGCAGGATGGCCAGCACGATCATCACCCAGGCGGAGATCGGCAGCCCCAGGGGCGAGCTGGCGAAGGTGTCGAAGAACCCGGTGTTGCCGAGGCCTTCCTGGCCGCGCAGCTCGTTGGTGATGTTCTGGCCGTTGAGGAAGACCTGCGTGAGCCCGCGGGCGACGTAGAGCATCCCCAGGGTCACGATGAACGGTGCCAGGTTCAGCCGGGCTATCAGCAGGCCGTTGAGCCACCCCACGAGCATGCCGACGGCCACCGCGATCACCACGATCACCCAGACCTTCGGGAACATGATCGCCTGCGTGAACGGCATGTCGAGGCCGCGGAACAAGTTGCCGGCGACTGCCCCGGTCAGGCCGACGGTGGAGCCGACGGAGAGGTCGATGCCTCCGTTGAGGATCACCAGCAGCATCCCCAGCGCGACGATGGCGTTGAAGGCCACCTGCTTGGTGATCGTGGTCAGGTTGCCGGCGGTGAGGTAGTTGTCACTGAGGGCGGCGAAGATCACCACGATGATCACCAGGGCGATCAGCGCCCGGCCCTCCATCAGCACCGCGTTGATGTTGAACGAGCGGCCGGAGCCCCCGTTGCCCGGGAGAGCGTCGCTCTTCTCGGCTGTCGCCGTCGTGTTGGTGCTCACTGGGGTGCTCCATTCGAGGTGTCGCGGTGACCGTCGGTTGCCGGTGTCTGGTCACCGGTGGTCTCGTGGCTGGTCGCCTCTCCCGAGGCGGCCATGATCTGGTCGCGGGTCGCGGTCCGGGGATCGAACTCACGCACGATGCGGCCCTTGCTCATCACCAGGACGCGGTGCGAGGCGGTCATCGCCTCGCCGACCTCGGAGGTGACGTAGAGGACGGCCAGTCCCTTGGCCGCCTCCCGGAAGAGGAGGGAGAAGATCTCGCCCTTGGCGCCGACGTCGATGCCTCGGGTCGGTTCGTCGAGGAGCAGCACGCTGGGGTTCGTCATCAGCACCTTGCCGATCACGACCTTCTGCTGGTTCCCGCCGGACAGTGAGGTGATCAGGGCGCCCGGACCGCTGGTCTTCACCCGGACGTCCTCGATCTGCTGGCGCACCTTCGACTGCTCGACCTTGCGGGCGATGAAGGAGTTGCGCACCGAGGAGAGCAGGCTGGCCAGCGACATGTTGGCGCCGACCGACAGCATCTGGACGAGCCCGTCGCGCTGCCGGTCCTCGGGCACCAGGCCCAGACCACGCTCGATCCGCTCGCTGATGCCCAGGGGAGCGACGTCCTCGCCGTTCAGGAGCACCCGGCCCCCGGAGATCGGGTCGCGTCCCGCCAGCGCCTCCATCAGCTCGGTGCGACCGGCGCCCATCAGCCCGTAGAGGCAGACGATCTCGCCACTGCGCACCTCGAGGGAGAGGTTGTCCACCGCGACCCGGCCGGTGTCGAGCTCGGCGACGGTCACCCCCTCGACGGACAGGGCCACCTCGCCGTAGTCGCGCGGCTCATCTCGGAAGTCGTAGTCGGCCTCGCGACCGACCATCTTGCGGACCACCCACGGGAGGTCGATGTTCTCGGCCTCCTCGGTCGCCACGAGCTCACCGTCTCGGAAGACGACCGCGTGGTCCGCGATCTCGATGGCCTCTTCGAGGTGGTGGGAGATGTAGACGATGGCGACGCCCTGGGCGGTGAGCTCGCGTATCACCCGGAACAGCACCTCGACCTCAGGAGCGCTCAGTGCCGACGTGGGCTCATCCATGATGAGGATCCGGGCGTCCGCCGCCAGCGCACGGGCGATCTCGACGACCTGCTGCTGGCCCATCCGCAGGTCCTGGACCAGGGTGCCGGGTCGGATCGGCTCCTCGAGACGGGCCATCACCGTCTCGGTGACCTCCTTCTCGCGGGCGTAGTCGATCGATCCCGAACGACCGATCAGCTCACGCCCGAGGAAGATGTTGTCGCGCACCGAGAGGTTGGCGCACAGGTTGGTCTCCTGGTGGATGATCGAGATGCCTCGGTCCACCGCGTCGTTCGTGGAGGTCAGGACGACCGGTTCGCCATCGAGGACCATCTCTCCTCCCGACGGCTGCTCCACGCCGGACAGGATCTTCATCAGGGTCGACTTCCCGGCGCCGTTCTCGCCGAAGAGCACCGTCACACTGCCCCGGCGTACGTCGAAGTTGACGCCCTTGAGCGCGCGGGTGACCCCGTAGGTCTTGCTGATGTCCACCGCGCGGAGCACGACCTCGTCACCACGGCCGGGGGCGGGGGTTGCCGCGGTCTCGGCGTCGACGCTCACGACCCCTCCTGCATGCTCACCGGCTGGATGTTGACCGGCTTCGCCTTCGGCTGCGGCCCGTCGCCGACCACGCTGAGCGCGCCCACCACGGTCACCGTCTTGCCCTTGAGCGCGCCGGGGTCTCCGACCCCATCGGTCACGGCCGCCTGCATCAGCTTCTTCAGCTCGTCACCGACGAACTGGAACGAGGACTGGCCCGGAGCGTCAGCGAACTTGAACCCCATGCTGTCGCGCAGCACGGTCCCGTTGATCGCGGTGGTGACCGGCACGATCACCGCGGTCTGGTCAGGGACGCCGTCGACCTTGAGCCGCACCGACCCGGCCGAGGCCTCGGTGACGGTCCCCGTCGCAGTCACCGCGAACACCAGGGTGTCGGAGTTGGGCGCCACGGCGTCGAACTCCTCCGCGGCCGCGACGGGGTCGCCCTGGATGCCGGCGATGACCTCCGGGAGGGGAGCGGCTCGACCGCCGAACTCCTCCTGAGCCTTCTCGAACAAGGACTGCGCGGTCTGCTGCGGGTCGAACTTCTCGGGTCCGATGTTCGCGAGCTCCTTGGGGGTCACGAACTTGGTGTTGAGCATCATCGCGGCGATCAACGCCACGGCGAACACCAGGCCGAAGACCCGCGACTTACCGACACGCTGCATGCTGAACCTCACGATCGATCGGGGTGGAGAGCGGTGTGGGCCGTCCCGCGCACAGCGCGATCAGGCGGGTGAATCCGGTGGCGGACAGGGCCGCCCGGCCCACGAACAGGCCGTCGGCGCCGGTGCCCTCGAGGAGGGCGACCGCGTTGTCCTCATCGACACTGCCGCCGTAGAGCACCCGCACAGCCGGTCCCGTCAGGAGATCGGCCGCGGCTCGCCGGATCGCAGCCAGGATCGGGGCGACCTCTTCGGGCACGGCGGGCCTTCCGGCGGTGCCGATGGCCCAGACCGGCTCGTAGGCGATGAGAATCCGGTCGGCGTCGGCACCCTCGACGCCTGCGAGCGCCGCCTCGACCTGGCCGACCACGAAGGACTCGGCCGCGCCCGCGTCACGGACCTCGGCACTCTCGCCGACACAGACCAGCGGAACCAGGTCGTGCTCCAGTGCCGATGCCACCTTGCGGGCGACGTCCTCGTCGGTCTCTCCCGAGCCCGTACGCCGCTCGGAGTGGCCGAGCTCGACCATCGTCGCGCCGGCGTCTCGCACCATCCGCATCGAGACCTCACCGGTGAAGGCACCCTCCGGGGCCCAGTGGGCGTTCTGGGCCCCGAGCCTCACCCCGGCGTCTCTCGGCAGCACGTCTCGCACAGCCGCCAGGGCCGTGTGCGGCGGGAGGATGAACGCGTCCACCGACTCGGGCACGCCGACGGCGAGGAGGGTCTCCACGAAGTCGGCGGCCTCGGCCAGCGTCTTGTTCATCTTCCAGCTGGTCCCGACGAGGACCGGCCGACTGGAGTCGGGAGAGGTCACGGGATCAGTGACACCTTGATGCTCGAGGTGCCCGAGGCCACGAGGTCCAGGCCCTTCTGGAAGTCCTCGAGCGGGAGCTGGTGGGTGCAGATCTCGTCCAGCGGCAACCGCCCGGACTCGATCATCCGGATCGCGGCCGGCCAGCAGTGCGGACCGAGGTGTGCACCGCGGACGTCGAGCTCCTTGTCGTCGCTGATGATGCTCCAGTCGACGGTGACGTCGGAGCCGAAGACGCCGTACTCCACGAAGGTGCCGAGCTTGCGCAGCAGGTTGAGGCCCTGGAGCACCGCGGAGGGGTGACCGGTCCCCTCGAGGTAGACGTCGGCGCCGTACCCGTCGGTGAGGCCACGGACGACCTCGATCGGGTCCTCCTCGGTGATGTTGACGGTGTGGGTGGCACCGCACTTGCGGGCCAGTTCCAGCTTCTCGGGGGCCATGTCGAGAGCGACGATGGCCGCGGGGAACTTCGCGGCGGCACCGGCGATCATCCCGAGACCGATCGGGCCACACCCGGCCACGACGACGACGTCCTCGAACTTGATGTCGCCCCGCTCGACCGCGTGCAGCGAGCAGGACAGCGGCTCGGTGAACGCCGCATGGGCCGGAGGCAGGTCCTTGCTGATCTTGTAGACCAACGCCTCCACCGGGTAGAGCATGTACTGCGCCATCCCGCCCGGATTGCGGCGCTTGAACCCGTACATGTCATGCGGGCCGCACATCCAGTACTGCCCGCGCAGGCAGTAGCGGCACGTCCAGCAGGGCACGATCTGCTCGGAGACGACCCGGTCACCGACGGAGATCCCCCAGCGGTCCGTGGCTTCCTGGTCGAGCGCGACGACCTCGCCCACGAACTCGTGTCCCGGGATCACGTCGGTCTCGGCCCAGGCCGGCCGGTTCTCGTCGCCCCAGAACTTCGCGGCACCGTGGTAGCACTTCAGGTCGCTGGCGCAGATCCCGACGGCCTCCACGCGCACCAGGGCCTCACCGGGGCCCGGCGTCGGCACCTGGACCTCCTCGAGGCGGTAGTCCTCGGGGCCGTGACACACGACCGCTCGCATCTTCTCCGGCACCCCGGTCGGGACTGTGCCCGCATCTGTCTGCGTCACGTCGGTCTCCTCATCTGGCCTGTGGCGGGTCCCGAGATCGGGTCTCCGCTCCAACGCCCATCACCCTAGGATCTGTGGGAACATATGTCCAGCACAAATGTTCAGGAGATTGTGCGACGCTGTCCTCAGCGGTGCGCGATATGGAAGGCTGGGCGGTCGTGAAGGTTCCAGAGATGCTCGAGGGCGGTGGGCCGCAGCACCTGCCGGAGGTGGCCGGGGAGGGAGCATCGGCCAACAGTGCCCGGCGCTTCGCACCTGCGCTGATGCACGCCGCCGCCACGCTGTACTACCTCAAGGACGAGACCCAGGCCGACGTCGCCCGCGCCCTCGGCGTCAGCCGGGCGACGGTGAGCCGGCTGCTCGCCGAGGCTCGTCGCCTCGGGATCGTCCGGATCGAGGTGATCGACCACGTCGAGGAGCCACCGGTGTCGCTCGCGGCCGACCTGGCCGACGCCCTGGGGCTGGCGTCGGTGCGTCTGGCGCCGCCCGGGCACGAGGCGGTGCTGCGCACCGCCTTGGCGACCCAGGTCGGACTCGCCCTGTCAGCCACCGGTCTCGAGCGCGACGACGTGCTCCTGGTGTCCTCGGGACGCACCGTCTGGCAGGTCGGGCTGGAGGTGCTGCCCCAGTTCCCCGGGACGATCGTGACCCCGATGGTGGGCGGTCAGCACGAGCCCGAGGCGTGGTACCAGACCAACGAGATCACCCGGATGATCGCTGCGAAGATCGGCGGCCACCCGACCTTCCTCTATGCCCCCGCCCAACCCGGGCCAGAGGTCTACGGCCTGCTCCTCGAGGATCCGGAGACGCGACGGGTGCTCGACCTGTGGAGCCGGGCGAAGTGCGCACTGGTCGGTGTCGGTGCGCCACCGCACACCCGGGCATCGATGCCCAACTTCGTGCCCCGTGGCGCCGACTGGCTGCGCGCGGCGACCGGCGACATCTGCACGAGGTTCTTCGACGAGGAGGGCCGGCAGCTGAGCCACCCGGGCTCCGAGCGGCTGGTCGCGACCACCTACGAGACCCTGCGTCAGATCCCGCACACCATCGCGGTGGCCGTGGGCGAGAGCAAGATCCCGAGCCTGCTGGCGGCGTCACGGGCCAGCTGGTTCAACACGCTGGTGACCGACACCCCGACGGCGACGGCCCTGCTGGCGCGGGCCAATGATGGTGGGCCTAAGAGGACTTGAACCTCTGACCTCTTCCTTATCAGGGAAGCGCTCTAACCGTCTGAGCTATAGGCCCGGGTGATGCACCCGCTGACTGTCGGGGCGCTGCTCGCCGGGTGGACCGAGAGGGAAGGCTACCCCATGCTCCGGAGCCCCCACAAAACGTGTGCCGCGACCCTGTCGACGGGTTCCGGCGCAGGAGTCAGCTGTCCTCGGCGAGAGTGACTTCGATGCCGCCGAGCAGGGCCGCGGAGAGGTTGTAGAGGAACGCTCCGAGGGTCGCGATCGCGGTGATCAGGATGACGTCGAGCACGGCGACGATCATCGCGAAGCCGAGGACGCGGGAGGTGCCGGCGTACTCCTGGATGTCGAACGGCTCGCTGTTGTCCCCGCCCACGGCCTGCTGCACGATCGAGTTGATCGACTCCCAGACCCCGGCAGCGCCGAGCACCGACCAGATGATCGCCACCGCCACGACGAGGACGATCCCGAGCGCGATCGAGAGCAGGAACGAGGTCTTCATCACCGACCAGGCGTCGACCTGGACCAGTCGAAGCTGCGCCCGGCGGGTGCGTCGCGAACTGCCCTTCGAGGCGGGCTTGGACTTCGCGGCCTTCGCCGGTCGAGGCGTCCGGGCGGGACGAGGAGCCTTCTCGGACCGGGCCGTCACCGGCTGGGCCGTCGTGGTGTCCGGGTTCGACGACTTGTCCGCCTTCTGGTCCGCCTGTCTGGTCCACCTGCTCGGGAGGCGGCTTCCTCGGCGCCCCGAACAGCTCGGACTGTGGGCGTGGCCGGGCGACCGGCGGCCCACTGGACTCCTGGCTCAGCTCCGGAGGTGGGGGCGGGAGGATCGGTCCGCCCAGCCCCCTCCGGGGCGCGATGGACCCCTCGTCGCGGCGCTCGGACATCAGCCCTCGTCTCCCCGCTCGGCGTCGGTGTCGGTGGATGCGTCGGTGTCGGGTTCGATTGTCGCACCGTCCCGGTCACCCTCGACCGCACCAGTCTCGACCGTCGCCGGCCTCGACCGTCTCCACCGTTTCGGCCTCGATCGCCTCGTCGACGGCCTCCTCGACGGCGGCGTCCTTCTCCACGCTGCGCGCGACCACCGCGACGGTGTCGTCACCCTTCGGCGTCACGAACTTCACGCCCATCGTGGACCGGCCGGTCGCCCGGAACTGGTCGTTGATCGGGCTGCGCACCACCTGTCCGCCCGAGGTGATCGAGAGGATCTCGTCGCCCTCGACCACGATGAACGCGCCGACGAGGCCGCCGCGGTCCTCGTTGGCCAGCGACATCGCCTTGATGCCGAGGCCACCGCGGGACTGGGTGCGGTAGTCGGAGATCCTGGTGCGCTTGGCGAAGCCACCGTCGGTCATCGTGAACACGTACTGCTCCGCGACCTCCGCACCGGCGACCTCGACACCTGCGGTCGCGTCGGCCGCGTCGGTCTCACCAGCGGTCCCACCGCCCGCATGCTCGGCCACGGCCTGCTCCGCGGCCACCTGCTCGGCCCGGATCACCGACATCGAGAGCACCGAGTCGCCCTCACGGAACTTCATCCCCATGCACGCCGCTGGTGGCGCGCCCCATCGGGCGCAGCTGGTGGTCGTCGGCGGTGAACCGGATGGCCTGGCCCTTGCGGGAGACCAGCAGGATGTCGTCGTCGGCGTTGACCATCTCGGCGCCGATCAGCTCGTCCGGCCCGAGGATCGGGTCAGGGTCGCGGAAGTTGATCGCGATGACGCCGGCCTGGCGTGGGCTGTCGTAGTCGCCGAGGCGGGTCTTCTTGACCAGGCCCGCTCGGGTGGCGAGGACGAGGTAGGGCGCCTGCTGGTAGTCGCGGATCGCCAGCACCTGGGCGATCTGCTCGTCCGGCTGGAAGGACAGCAACCCGGCGACGTGACCGCCCTTGGCGTCCCGCGAGGCCTCCGGCAGGTTGTAGGCCTTGGTCCGGTAGACCCGGCCGGCCGTGGTGAAGAACAGCAGCCAGTGGTGGTTGGTGGTCGCCATGAAGTGCTCGACCACGTCGTCCCCGCGCAGCGCAGCGCCACGGACACCCTTGCCCCCGCGCTTCTGGGTGCGGTACTGCGTGGCCAGGGTGCGCTTCGCGTAGCCACCGCGGGTGATGGTGACGACCAGCTCCTCGTCCGGGATCAGGTCCTCCATCGAGAGGTCCCCGTCGGAGGCGATGATCTGGGTACGACGGTCGTTGCCGTACTTCTCGACGATGGCGGCCAGCTCGTCGGAGATGATCTGACGCTGGCGTTCCTCGCGGGCCAGGATGTCCTCGAGGTCGGCGATCTCCAGCTCGATCTCGGCGAGCTGGTCGATGATCTTCTGCCGTTCCAGGGCAGCGAGGCGGCGCAGCTGCATGTCCAGGATGGCGTTGGCCTGGATCTCGTCGATCTCGAGCAGCTCGATCAGGCCCACCCGCGCATCGTCGACCTCCGGGGAGCGGCGGATCAGCGCGATCACCTCGTCGAGCATGTCCAGGGCCTTGACCAGGCCACGCAGCACGTGGGCACGGCGCTCGGCCTCGGCGAGACGGAAGCGGGTGCGCCGCTGGATGACCTCGATCTGGTGGCTGACCCAGCTCTTGATGAACTGGTCGATCGTCAGCGTGCGCGGAACGCCGTCGACGAGGGCGAGCATGTTGGCGCTGAAGTTGGTCTGCAGCTCGGTGTGCTTGAGCAGGTTGTTCAGCACCACCCGGGCGACGGCGTCGCGGCGCAGTACGACGACCAGCCGCTGGCCGGTGCGGCCGGAGGAGTCGTCGCGCACGTCGGCGATCCCCTGCACCTTGCCGCCGCGCACCAGGTCGGCGATCTTCTCGGCGAGGTTGTCCGGGTTGACCATGTAGGGCAGCTCGGTGATGTTCAGGCAGGTGCGGCCCTTGTTGTCCTCGTCGATCTCGATCACCGCGCGCTGGGTGATCGAGCCGCGGCCGGTGCGGTAGGCCTGCTCGATGCCGTCGCGGCCCACGATGAGCGCGCCGTTGGGGAAGTCCGGGCCCTTGACCCGCTCCACCAGAGCGTCCTGCAGCTCCTCGCGGGTGGCGTCGGGGTGCTCCAGCGCCCACAGGGCGCCCTCGGCCACCTCCTTGAGGTTGTGCGGCGGGATGTTGGTGGCCATGCCGACCGCGATGCCGGCCGAGCCGTTGACCAGCAGGTTGGGGTAGCGCGACGGCAGCACCGTCGGCTCCTGGCTGCGGCCGTCGTAGTTGGGCTGGAAGTCGACGGTGTCCTGCTCGATGTCGCGCACCATCTCCAGCGCGAGCGGGGCCATCCGGCACTCGGTGTAGCGCATCGCGGCCGCGGCGTCGTTGCCCGGCGAGCCGAAGTTGCCCTGCCCGTGGATCAGCGGCGCGCGCATCACCCACGGCTGCGCGAGACGCACCAGGGTGTCGTAGATCGCGGTGTCGCCGTGCGGGTGGTACTGACCCATCACGTCGCCGACCACGCGGGAGCACTTGGAGAACCCGCGGTCGGGGCGGTAGCCGCCGTCGTACATCGCGTAGAGCACTCGCCGGTGCACCGGCTTGAGACCGTCCCGCACGTCGGGGAGCGCGCGACCGACGATGACCGCCATCGCGTAGTCGATGTAGGCGCGCTGCATGGAGGTCTGCAGCTCGATCGGCTCGATCCGGCCGCCGGGACCGGGTCCGTCGCCGGAGCCGGTGGGGTGGGTCGTCTCAGTCATCAGTGCTTACCTTCTTGTTCGAAAAGACCATGAGCGTCGTGAGGGCGTGCGGATCACGGCGCTCATCAGATGTCGAGGAACCGGACGTCTTTGGCGTTGCGCTGGATGAAGCCGCGGCGGAGTACGACGTCCTCGCCCATCAGCACCGAGAACACCTCGTCGGCCTGGGCCGCGTCGTCGAGGGTGACCTGGAGCATCAACCGCTGCTCGGGGTTCATCGTGGTCTCCCACAGCTCGTCGGCGTTCATCTCACCGAGGCCCTTGTAGCGCTGCACCGGGTTCTCCTTGGGCAGCTTCTTGCCCTGTTCCAGCCCGTCGCGCATCAGGGCGTCGCGCTCGGAGTCGGAGTAGACGAACTCGTGCTCGTTGGGCTTGTTCCAGCGCAGCCGGTAGAGCGGGGGCTGGGCCATGTAGACGTAGCCGCCCTCGATCAGCGGCCGCATGAACCGGAACAGCAGCGTGAGCAGCAGGGTGTTGATGTGGTGGCCGTCGACATCGGCGTCGGCCATCAGCACGACCTTGTGGTAGCGCAGCTTGTCGACGTCGAACTCCTCGTGCACACCGGTGCCGAGCGCGGAGATGATCGACTGCACCTCGGTGTTGGCGAGCACCTTGTCCAGCCGGGCCTTCTCGACGTTGAGGATCTTGCCGCGGATCGGCAGGATCGCCTGCACCCGCGAGTCGCGGCCCTGGCGCGCGGAGCCACCGGCCGAGTCGCCCTCGACGATGAAGACCTCGCACTCCTCGGGGTTGGTCGACTGGCAGTCCGAGAGCTTGCCCGGCAGTCCACCGCCACCGAAGAGGTCCTTGCGGGAGCGGGCGAGGTCGCGCGCCTTGCGGGCGGCGACCCGCGCCTGCGCGGCCGCCTGGGCCTTGCGGACGATGTCCTTGCCCTCGGCGGGGTTCTTCTCGAACCAGTCGCCGAGCTGGTCGTTGACGATGCGCTGCACGAAGCCCTTGGCCTCGGTGTTGCCGAGCTTGGTCTTCGTCTGGCCCTCGAACTGTGGGTCGGCGAGCTTGATCGAGATGATCGCGGTCAGGCCCTCGCGGATGTCGTCACCCTTGACCCGGTCCTCGACCTTCTTCATCAGGCCCCACTCCTCCCCCCAGGTGTTGACCAGGGTGGTGAGCGAGGCCCGGAAGCCCTCTTCGTGGGTGCCGCCCTCGTGGGTGTTGATCGTGTTCGCGAAGGTGTGCACCGACTCGTTGTAGGTGGTGTTCCACTGCATCGCGAGCTCGAGGCTCATGTGGCTCTCGTGGCTCTCCGGGGTCTCGGCCTCGAAGTTGATGATCGAGGGGTTGGCGATCGTCTTGCTGCGGTTGAGGTGCTCGACATAGTCGACGAGCCCGCGGTCGAACTTGAACCGCCGCTCCATCACCCCACCGGGTGCGCTGTGCGCCGCCTGGGCGCCTTCGCCACCCTCCTCCACGTCGTCGGAGACGGTGTCGTCGTCGAGTGCGTCGGCGATCTGGGCCGCGGCCGCCCGCTCGTCGCGTACGACGATCTCGAGGCCCTTGTTGAGGAAGGCCATCTCCCGGAACCGGTTGGTGATCGTCTCGAAGGAGTAGTTGGTGGTCTCGAAGATGTCGTCGTTGGCCCAGAAGCGGGTCGTCGTACCGGTCTCCTCGGTCGGCTCGTGCTTCTCGAGCGGCCCCGTGGGGATCCCCATCTCGAAGGCCTGGAACCACCGGAACCCGTCACGCTTGATCTCGACCTCGACCCGCTTGGACAGCGCGTTCACCACCGAGATGCCCACCCCGTGGAGACCGCCGGAGACCTTGTAGCCGGACCCACCGAACTTGCCCCCCGCGTGCAGCACGGTGAGCACGACGGTGACCGCCGGCAGCTCCTGGCCGGCCGGGATGTCCACCGGGATGCCCCGACCGTTGTCGGAGACCTGGATGGCGCCGTCGGGGAGGATCGCCACCTCGACGCGGTCGCAGAACCCGGCGAGCGCCTCGTCGACGGAGTTGTCCACCACCTCCCAGACCAGGTGGTGCAGGCCGCGCTCACCCGTGGAGCCGATGTACATCCCCGGGCGCTTGCGAACGGCCTCGAGGCCCTCGAGCACCTGGATCGCGCTGGCGTCGTAGTTGCCGGCCTCCACCGAGTGGCCCTCGAGGATGCTGGCGGTGACCACGTCGGGGGCCTCCGGGTGCTCGGCCAGCACCTCGCCCAGGGCGTCGATGCGCACGTCGCCGGGGACGTCGCCGGGGACGTCGATCGGCAGGTCGGGGGAACGGTCTTCGGAAGGGTGTGCGGTGGTGGGCTCGTCGGCCACTAAGGCTTCCTCTTCTGCTGTGCGCCCCGCCGGTGACGGGGGCGAGAACTGATGTCGGCGGCACACGCCGGGCAACGCTGCGTGCAACACAATGGCCGCCTCGCGTGGGGTCGGCGACCAAGCCTCAGTCTACCCGTCACGGCCGCACAAGCACGCACCCTGTCCTGGGAATGTGGACATCGGCGCCGAAAAATGCCTCTCAGAGGCCCGGAACGGGGTGCGACAGGCCGTGCGAGGGGGTCCGCCGACTCCCTGTACCGCCCCGAGGGCGTTCAGGGCTCATCCTCGAGGCTTGGGCGGAGCTTGGGAGGGCTGTCGGGCGCCCGCACCCCACAAATGTTGGGTTGGGACGTCGCGGTGGGTCGTTTCGACGTCCGGATCCAACATTTGTGGGGCGGGGCGCTTCACCCGTAGGTGTCGCGCGGCCCACGACCCTTGACCCGCAGCCGGCCCCGTTTCCACGACGGCCCGCGCGGTCCCTCGACGTCGATCACCTGCACGGTGCCCTCCCCGAGAACCTCGTTGAGCCGGCGTACGACGTCCGGGGCGAGGAGCCGCATCTGTGTGGCCCACGCCGTGGAGTCGGTGCGTACGACGAGCCGACCGTCGGCGAAGGACTCCGGCCGCACGTGCTGGCCGACATCGCGGCCCACGATCGACTCCCAGCGCGAGAAGACCCCGTGCACCCGGAGCTCGGTCTCCCAGCCCTGCTCGCTGACGAACCGGCCGAGCGTCGCGTCCATGGTCTGCGGGTCGCGGTCGTCGGGGTGCGCGCCGCTGGAGCTGGTCTCCCGCAAGGCCCGCCACCGACGGGCGGCGCGCCCGCTGCCACCGGCTCCGGAGGACCGCTGGGAGGTCTTGCCGGCCAGCCCCCGGGCGATCGACCGGGCCAGGTCCAGGCCGGAGTCGTCGTGCGCGGCCACGGACCCCTCCGCCACGGACCCCTCCGCCACGGACCCCTCCGCCACGGGCTGCTCGCCGCAGTCTCGCCGCCCGGTTCCGGATCCGTGCCGTCGTCGTCCTCAGCCGTCAACGGGGGTCACCTCCCCCGCGGCCACGTCGAAGCGTCGCCCACGCAGCCCCTCCGGGATGTCCTCCGGCACGGCAGCGGTGACCAGCACCTGCTCGGCGCCGGAGACCAGCTCCGCGAGCTGGGCTCGCCGACCCGTGTCCAGCTCGGCGAAGACGTCGTCCAGGATCAGCACCGGGTCGTCGCCGGTCGAGCGCAACAGGTCGTAGGAGGCCAGCCTCAGCGCCAGCGCGAACGACCACGACTCCCCGTGGCTGGCGTAGCCCTTCACCGGGAACTCCCCCAGGGAGCAGAGCAGGTCGTCGCGGTGCGGACCGACCAGGGAGACGCCGCGATCGAGCTCGTCGGGACGACGTCGGGCGATCTCGGCCAGCATGGCCTGCTCGAGGTCGTCGACCGACCCTGGTTGCGCCGGTTGTTCGGCTTGCGGTGTGTGGTCTCGCTCCGCTCGCTCCGCTCGCTGCTCGACCACCTCGGGCTCGAAGCTGGGCCGGTAGGCCAGCACCGCGTCCTCCTTGGCCGCGCCGCGCGCCACGGCCTCGTAGGCCTTGCCCAGCAGCGGGTTCAGCTCCTCGACAAGCCGGGCCCGGGCCTGCATGATCTCGGCTCCCAGCGTGGCGAGCTTGGCGTCCCACACCTCCAGCGTCGAGAGCGCTCCCTCGGCAGACGAGCCCCTCAGCCGCGCCGTCTTCAGCAAGGTGTTGCGCTGCTTGAGCACCCGGTCGTAGTCGCTGCGGGTGCCGGCGTAGCGAGCGCCCTGGTGCAGCACCAGCAGGTCGTCGGCGAAGCGGCGGCGCTCGGTCGGGTCGCCCTTGACCAGCGCGAGGTCGTCGGGTGCGAACACGACCGTGCGGACCAGCCCCAGCAGCTCCTTGGCCCGCGGCAGCTGTGCCCGGTTGATCCGGGCCCGGTTGGACTTCCCCGGGTTGATCTCGATCTCGAGCACGGCCCGGCGGTCGTCGCGTACGACGGCCGCGCGCACCACTGCCTGGGCAGCGCCGTGCCGCACGAGCGGAAGGTCGGCGGCCACCCGGTGCGAGCTCAGCCGGGACAGGTAGTCGATCGCCTCGACGATGTTGGTCTTGCCCTGCCCGTTGCGTCCGACGAACGACGTGACTCCGGGCTCCAGGTCCACCTCGAGGACGGGGTAGGAGCGGAAGTCATGGAGCGACAGGTGGGCGACGTACAAGCGGTCGGAGCTCCTGTCGGCTACTTCTCAGCGCCGGTGTCTGCCGGGGAGTCGACGTCCTCGGTGGTCGGCGGGCCGCCTGCCTGCACGGCATGGCCGCCGAACTGGTTGCGCATCGCGGCGACCGCCTTCATGGCCGGGCTGTCGTCCTGGCGCGAGCTGAACCGGGCGAACAGGGAGGCGGCGATGACGTGCATCGGCACGGCGTTGTCGATGGCGGCCTCGACCGTCCACCGCCCCTCGCCCGAGTCCTCGGCGTAGCCCCGGACCTGGTCGAGGTGGGTGTCCTCCTTGACCGCGGCGACCAGCAGGTCGAGCAGCCAGGAGCGGATCACGGTGCCCTCGCGCCAGGAGTCGAAGACGTCGGTGACGTTGTCGACCAGGTCGACCTTCTGGAGCAGCTCCCAGCCCTCCGCGTAGGCCTGCATCATGGCGTACTCGATGCCGTTGTGAACCATCTTGGAGAAGTGCCCGGCGCCCGGCCTGCGTCCCGGCGTGGACGAACCCCGACTCGCCTTCGGGACGGAGTGCGTCGAAGGCTGGCTGGACCTTGGCGACGTCCTCCTCGGAGCCGCCACACATCAGGGCGTAGCCGTTCTCCAGGCCCCACACCCCACCGGAGACGCCGCAGTCCACGAAGCCGATGCCCTTCTCACCCAGGGTCGCGGCATTGATCTCGTCGTCGGTCCACCGGGAGTTCCCGCCGTCGACGACCAGGTCACCCTCACCGAGCAGCTCACCGAGCTCCTCGATCGTGGTGCGGGTGGGGTCCCCCGACGGCACCATCACCCAGACGACCTTCGGGCTGGGCAGCTTCTCGACCATCTCGGCGAGGCTGCTGGCGTCGCTGAGGTCGGGGTTGCGGTCGAAGCCGACCACCGTGTGCCCGGCGTTGCGCAGCCGGGTACGCATGTTCCCGCCCATCTTCCCGAGGCCGACGAGTCCGATGTCCATGCGCGTTTCCCCTGCTTTCGCGGTGCTGGTCGAGGGTGGTCGTCGTGCGGCTCGGCTCAGGAGAGCAGGCGACGCGGCATCAGCAGGTAGCGGAAGTCCGTGTCCGCCTCCCCCTCGAGGGAGTTCACACCAGAGAGTACGACGGGCTTGGAGGCCTGGGTGAAGGCCAGTTCCACGAACGGTGACTCGATGGCGGTCAACCCGTCGAGGAGGTACTGCGGGTTGAATCCCGTCGTGATGTCCTCACCGGTCATGTGCGCCTCGAGCGACTCGCTGGCCATCGCCTCCTCGCCGGAGCCGGCGTCGAGGGTGAGCACGTTGTCGGCGAAGGCGAGCTGCACGGCGGTGTTGCGCTCGGCCACCAGCGAGACCCGCTTGACCGAGTCGACCAGCGCCGACTTGTCGACGCGCGCCACGGTCAGGTGCTCGCTCGGGAACAGGGAGCGCACCTTGGGGAAGTCGCCGTCGAGCAGCCTGGTCGTCGTACGACGGATGCCGCCGCCTGCCCCGGCGGCAGCCGCGCCCTCGAAGCCGATGATCCCCTCGCCGGCGCCGCCCGCGGAGCCTGTCGAGAGCGCGACCGAGATCTCGCTGCCGCCCACGAGTGCCTTGGCGGTGTCGGCCAGCACCTTGGCCGGCACCAGCGCGGCCGCGTCGATGTCGGAGGCCGCCGGGGACCAGGTCAGCTCACGCTGGGAGAGCCGGAACCGGTCGGTGGCGAGCATCGCGATCGAGTCGCCGTCCAGCTCGAGCCGGACGCCGGTGAGCACCGGCAGCATGTCGTCGCGCCCGGCGGCGGTGACCGCCTGGGCGACGGCGTGCGCGAAGACCGAGCTGCTCACGGTGCCGCGCGCCTCGGGCATCTGGGGCAGCGTCGGGTAGTCCTCCACCGGCATCGTCTGCAGGCTGAACCGTGCCGAGCCGCAGGTCAGCGTGACCTTGGCGCCCTCGATGCTCATCTCCACGGGCTTGTTCGGCAGGCTCCGGCAGATGTCGGCGAGCAGTCGGCCGGAGACCAGCGCGCGGCCCTCGTCACTGACGTCGGCGTTCAGGGTCGCCCGCGCAGAGGTCTCGTAGTCGAAGGTGGACAGCTGCAGGCCCATCGGCACCCTCGAAGCTGCCTGCCTCGATCAGCAGGCCGGCCAGCACGGGAGCGCTCGGACGGATCGGGAGCGCACGAGCCGTCCAGGCGACGGCATCGGCGAGGACGTCACGTTCGACGCGGAACTTCACGGATGGTTCCTCTCGATCTGGTGCATCAGCTGCGGTTGGCCCGGGGTGATGGCCGGGGTGAGCATCCTGCCACGCGGCCGGTCCTCCACAGGCAGGCGTTGCCCCGGAGATTGCGCGGCGAGGAATCAATTGGGAATTCAGCAGTAGTAGTAGGTGCGGTGGATTCTGTGGACAACTCGTGTTCGCGCAGGTCAGCGGGCACAAGTTGGCACCAGCCACCTGTGGACGGCGGCGGGCTGAACGACAAGTTCCTGTGGTTCCGGCGGGCCCCTGTGCACCGCACCCGCTGGTCGTCCACACGGCATCCCGGGGAAGTCCACTGAATTCGCGACCCGGAACCACATCTTGCACCGGTGTGGTTCACCCTGCTCAAGACTGCTTGGCCTGCTGCTTGATCCGGGTGGTGAGCTCGGTGACCTGGTGGAAGACGTTGCGCCGCTCGGCGAGGTCCTTGCGGATGCGGCGGTCGGCGTTCATCACCGTGGTGTGGTCGCGGCCGCCGAACTGCTGGCCGATCTTGGGCAGGGAGAGCTCGGTGAGCTCGCGGCACAGGTACATCGAGATCTGCCGTGCCGTCACCAGGGCGCGGGTGCGGCTCGGCCCGCACAGGTCCTCGATGCTGAACCCGAAGTAGGTGGCCGTCTGGGCGATGATCAGCCCGGCCGTGACCTCGGGCTCGCCACCCTCGGGGATGAGGTCCTTGAGCACGATCTCGGCAAGGGTCATGTCGACCTCCTGCTGGTTGATGCTCGCGAACGCGGTGACCCGGATCAGCGCGCCCTCGAGCTCGCGGATGTTGGTCTGGATCCGCGAGGCGATGAACTCCAGCACGTCGGCCGGCGCCGAGAGCCGGTCCGCAGCGGCCTTCTTGCGCAGGATCGCGATCCGGGTCTCGAGGTCGGGGGGCTGTACGTCGGTGAGCAGGCCCCACTCGAAGCGGTTGCGCAGCCGGTCCTCGAGCTGGGTGAGGCGCTTGGGCGGCCGGTCGGAGCTGATCACGATCTGCTTGTTGGCGTTGTGCAGCGTGTTGAAGGTGTGGAAGAACTCCTCCTGGGTCTGCTGCTTGCCCTCGAGGAACTGGATGTCGTCGACCAGGAGCACGTCGACGTCGCGGTAGCGCCGCTGCAGCGCCGCGGTGTTCGCGTCCTTGATCGCGTTGATCACGTCGTTGGTGAAGGCCTCGGAGGAGACGTAGCGGATCTTGGCGCCGGTCCACAGGTTGCGCACGTAGTGCCCGATCGCGTGCAGCAGGTGGGTCTTGCCCAGTCCTGAGTCGCCGTAGACCAGCAGCGGGTTGTAGGCCTTGCCGGGCGCCTCGGCGACGGCCACCGCCGCGGCGTGCGCGAACCGGTTGGAGGAGCCGATCACGAAGGTCTCGAAGGAGTAGCGCGGGTTCAGCGGGCTGTCCGGGATGCCCGTGGTCAGGGAGGCGCTGGATGCCTTTGTCGACAAGTCACTGTGTCGACTTGTGGACTCGCGGTGGTGCTGGGGTGCGCGTACGTCGTGGGGAGAGGTGCTGGGCTGCTCGCGCCGTGGTTCGGCGTGCTGTGCAGCTGGGACCCGGACATCGAGCCGGACATCGAGCCGGGGATCGACCCGGGGATCGGACTCGGCCCCCGGCTGGTGCCCGCCCGAGGGTCGGGAGGCGCCCGGGCCGGGCATGCCGCCGGCTCCGCGCGTCGCGCCCGGGCCGCTGGTCGTGGCCGGGGACGGTGCGGCCGGCTGGGTCTGGCCCGCGGGCTCCAGGGTCGGGTCGACGCTCACCGCGAGCCGCACGGGCTTGCCCAGGCGCTCGCTGAGCGTGTCCTCGATCCGGGTCCGCAGCCGACCCTCGAGCTGGTTTCGGGTGAACTCGTTGGGCACGGCCACCACGGCGGTGCTCTCGGCGAGCATCAGCGGCTTGCTGGAGGCGAGCCACACCCGCTGGTTGGGCGGGAGGCTGTCGACGATGCCGGGCCAGAGGACCTCGAGCTCGGTGGCCTTCTTGCCACCCGTGTTGTGTGCGTCCACGCCCCGTCGCGCTTCCCTTCGATGGCTGTGCCGTGGTGCGAGACCCGAGAAACCCGGGGCCTCCACACCTTTGTCCACAGGTTGTGCGATACCGGGAGACGTCCTGGTTGGGGGACGTCAGCCGCTACCAAGTGGTTGACCGTTTGCTCCCGTTTGGTCCCTGCTCCGCCGGTCAGTGACATCGGCGAGGACATCGTGACCGAGGAGTCGACCCGCTGAGCGCTCAGATGGGACTCTCAGGGGTGGGTGGGGCTGCCCGGAAACACGGACGCTAACAACCTTCATGCCTGTGGATCAACCGTTGTCCACAGGTATGCATCCGATCGCCGGATACGTCCCGGCGTGTCTGTGGACAAACGTTCCCACCTCGGTGTCACGCTCGCCGGTTCCGCACGCCCGGTGGCTCGAGCGGTGCGAATTGACCCTGTCACAACGCAACGCGTACCGTTGGCAGGTCTGTACCGGCGTCGACCGGTGCCGCATGTCCATGAGCGTCCGCAGATCATGGGTGAGCGGTGCCAGTTGACTCACAACTGGCGATGCCCATCGCACGCACGACCCGGTGATCGGACTGCTGTCCAGCCCCCCTGAGTGGAGTGAATCCGTTGAGCAAGCGCACGTTCCAGCCGAACAACCGACGTCGGCACAAGACCCACGGCTTCCGGTTGCGGATGCGCACCCGCGCCGGCCGCGCCGTACTGGCCTCGCGTCGTCGCAAGGGTCGCAACCGCCTCGCTGCCTGAGGCGTGGGCAGCCGGGCGTGCTCTCCCCCAGCAATCGCCTGACCTCACCCGTGCACTTCCGGGAGGTCGTGCGCCGTGGCCGGCGCTGCGGAGGTCCACTGATGGTGGTCCACCTGCTTGCGCCCGAGGTCGAGCGCGCCCACGCGGGGCTGCCGGCGGCGCCGCGGGTCGGCTTCGTGGTCTCCAAGGCGGTCGGCCCGGCGGTCACCCGCAACAAGGTGGCCCGCCGGCTGCGGCACCTGGCCCGGGTGCGCACCGCCAGTCTTCCCCCGCATGGCATGCTCGTGGTGCGTGCACTCCCGCCGGCGGCGCACGCGTCCTACGACGAGCTGGCGCGTGAGCTGGACCGCTGTCTGGCCAAGTTGGGTGTCTCCGCAAATCTTGCGGCAACCGCGGAGGTGGGCGGGTGAAGTTCCTGTTGATCATGCTCCTGCGCGGATATCGGTTCGCCATCAGCCCGTTGTACGGGCAGGTGTGCCGGTATCACCCGACCTGTTCGGCCTATGCGCTCGAGGCGATCACGGCCCACGGCAGCGTCAAGGGCACCTGGCTCGCCGTACGCCGACTCGGGCGGTGCCACCCCTGGGCACTGGGTGGCTACGACCCGGTCCCGCCGCACCATCCAGGTTCTGCTCACCGTGAGATGACTCGAGGAGTCTGAGTGTCCTTCTTCAGCGACATCGGCAGCTTCATCATGAAGCCGCTGTACTTCGTGATCAGTGCCATCCTCCTGGGTTTCCACAACGTCTTCGGCAACCTCTTCGGTGACGCCTCCGGCGCCTCGTGGGCGCTGTCGATCATCGGTCTCACGCTGGTGATCCGGGCCCTGTTGATCCCGCTGTTCGTCAAGCAGATCAAGTCCAGCCGGAACATGCAGCTGATCCAGCCGCATGTGAAGGAGCTGCAGAAGAAGTACGGCCACGACCGGGAACGCCTCGCCCAGGAGACGATGGCGCTCTACCGGGAGACGAAGACCAACCCGTTCGCCTCCTGCATGCCGCTGCTGCTCCAGATGCCGATCTTCATCGCCCTGTTCCGGCTGCTCGACCTGGCGGCGGACGGCGAGGCGCGCGGTCTGCTGAACGACACCGATGCGAGGCAGCTGGCCAATGCCGAGCTCTTCGGTGCCCCGATCTCCGCGACGTTCACCAAGGCCGGCGGCGACGAGATCGTCCAGGTGATCGCCATGACCTTGGTGGTGGTCATGATCGCCACCACGTTCTTGACCCAGCGCCAGCTGATGAGCAAGAACATGCCGGCCGACGCGCTCACCGGTCCCTATGCCCAGCAGCAGAAGATCCTGCTCTGGGTGCTCCCCTTCGGCATGGGGATCAGCGGCTTCTTCTTCCCCATCGGTGTCCTGCTGTACTGGACCACCTCGAACATCTGGACGATGGGGCAGCAGTTCTACGTGATCCGGAACAACCCGGCGCCCAACACCGAGGCCTTCGCCGCCAAGGAACGACGCGACGCCGAGAAGCGCAAGCGCAAGGGCCTGCCCCCCGAGGAGGAGGCCGGCGCGGTGCAGACCGAGCCCGAGGCCAAGAAGCCGGCACCGCGCCAGCAGCCGAAGAAGATGACCCGCGAGCAGCGCAAGAAGTCCGGCGGCAAGCCGGGCGGTCCCGCCGCGAAGCGACCCCCCCAGACCGATGACAAGCAGGCCCCCCAGCGTGATCAGGGAGAAGACAAGTGAGTGAGTCCGTGAACAAGACCTTCGAGACCGACGCCCAGCCAGAGGCAGACACAGAGATCGACACCGACACGGCCGCAGTGGCCGAGGAGGTCGAGACCGCGCCGGAGCCTGCCTCTGAGGAGTCCGCGCCCGAGGAGTCCGCGCCTGAGGAGTCCGCGCCGAGGAGTCCGCTTCCGAGGACGACGAGTCAGCCGGCTCGGAGGAGGACGGCTCCCCGCGGCTCGGGCGGCGCGAGCGCCTGGAGCAGGAGGGCGACATCGCAGCCGACTACCTCGAGGAGCTGCTCGAGATCACCGACCTCGACGGCGACCTGGACATGGACGTCGAGGGCGACCGGGCGACGGTGTCCATCGTGGGAGCCAACCTGCCGCAGCTCGTCGGTGCGCAGGGTGAGGTGCTCGACGCCCTGCAGGAGCTGACCCGGCTGGCTGTCTACCGCGAGACCGGGGAGCGCTCACGACTGATGCTGGACGTGAGCGGCCACCGCGCGGCGCGTCGTACGGCCCTGGAGGAGCAGGCGGCCGAGGTCGTCGCCCAGGTGAAGGAGTCCGGCGAGCAGGCCTCCCTCGAGCCGATGTCCCCGTTCGAGCGCAAGGTCGTGCACGACGTGGTGGCGGCCGCAGGCCTGCGCTCGGAGTCCGAGGGCGCCGAGCCGCGGCGCTACGTCGTGGTACTGCCGGCGTGAGGTCCACCGCCTCGTGAACGACGATGTTTCACGTGAAACAGCACCCCCCGCGCCCGAAAGTGCGCGGGGGGTGTTTTCACGTGCACTGCCTGAGGCGGAGAGGTTCGCCGACCTGCTCGCGGCCGAGGCAACCGTTCGCGGCCTGATCGGCCCCCGGGAGGTGCCACGCCTGTGGGAGCGGCACCTGCTGAACTGCGCCGTGATCAGTGACCTGATGCCGCCCGACAGCACGGTCTGCGACATCGGTAGCGGGGCCGGGCTGCCCGGCATCGTGCTGGCGATCCGGCGGCCGGACCTCCAGGTCACTTTGGTGGAGCCTTTGCTGCGTCGCACCACGTTTCTGGAGCTTGCTGTGTCCACAATGGGGCTGACCAACGTGGCCGTCCATCGCGGGCGGGCCGAAGAGCTCCACAGTGACGCGGAAGCGGGACAGGTGTTCGATGTGGTGACGTCGAGAGCAGTTGCTCCGATGGACCGACTCGCTCGGTGGTCCCTGCCCCTGGTTCGGGCCGAGGGCCTCTTCCTGGCGATGAAGGGCTCCTCGGCCGCCGACGAGCTGGCGACAGCCGGAAGTCAGATCCGGCGGCTCGGTGGCGACGGACGCCCAGGTCAGACAGGTGGGCGAGCAGTGGTTGAGCCCGCCGGTGACGGTGGTCTGCATCACCAAAAGGTCCATAGCATGACGAAGCGCTCACGGTCAGGAAGCGCGGTGAGGGCCGCCGCATCTCGGCCACTCACCGGACGGCTGCGAGATCGCTGGAAGTTATCCACCGGCGCAAGGTGGCAGCGTGAGCCTATGAATCCACAGACAGAGCCGGGTTATCCACAGCCTGCCTCTGTTTCACGTGAAACCACGCACCAAAACGGGACGGAAAATCAGGTGGAGTCAGCAGCAGTAGGCGCAATTCGACACACAGGCGTCCGCACAGCGGGAGAATTGGCCGAAAGCGGGGTGAAATTCAACGAATCCACTCCGATGGCCCGGGCCATCGAACAGCAGCTGCTGGTACGACAGGGTCGTCGACCGGGAGAGTCACTGCCGCGGCCCGACCACACCAGGGTGATGGTGGTGGCCAACCAGAAGGGCGGCGTCGGCAAGACGACCACCGCGGTGAACATGGCCGCCGCGCTCGCCCAGCACGGTCTCCGGGTGCTGGTCATCGACCTCGACCCCCAGGGCAACGCCTCGACGGCCCTGGCGGTCGACCATCACCGCGGCACCCTCTCCTCCTATGACGTGATGGTCGACGGCACCCCGCTGGCGGAGGTGGTCCAGCCCCATCCCGACCTGGCGAACCTCTTCGTGGCGCCCGCGACCATCGACCTGGCCGGTGCCGAGATCGAGCTGGTCAGCATGGTCGCCCGCGAGAGCCGGCTGCGGAAGGCGATCGCGGCGCACCCGCTCGTCGGGCGCGCGGATGACCGCTTCGACTACGTCCTGATCGACTGTCCTCCATCCCTGGGGCTGCTCACCCTGAACGCCCTGGTCGCCGGGGCCGAGATGCTGATCCCGATCCAGGCGGAGTACTACGCGCTCGAGGGTCTCGGCCAGCTGCTCGAGACGGTGGAGATGGTCCGCACCCACCTCAACCAGGAGCTGGAGGTGAGCACGATCCTGCTGACGATGTACGACTCCCGCACCAACCTCGCGGCTGGAGTCGCGGCCGAGGTGCGCGAGCACTTCCGCGACCAGGTGCTCAAGACCGCGATCCCCCGCTCGGTGCGGGTCTCGGAGGCGCCGAGCTACGGCCAGAGCGTGATGACCTACGACCCGGGTTCGCCGGGAGCACTCAGCTATCTCGAAGCCGCGCGCGAGCTCGCCCTGCGCGGGGCTCCCGCGACGACAGGTTCCACCACCCACGGCACAGACCTCGGAGGAGCACGATGACCCAGCCCACCCCACGGCGCGGACTCGGACGAGGGTTGGGGTCCCTGATCCCCACCGGCCCCCCCGAGCAGGCAGGCGCGCGGTCCGAGGAGATGGATGCGGCCTCGCCGGCGAGCTATGTGGGAGCACACTCGGCCCCGCCGGTCGGGCCGGACGGAGCCACCCCCGGGATCTCAGCCCCTGCTGCGACCGTGAACGGTGCCGGAGGAACCGCCACGGCCACCCTGGTGGTCGAGCCGACCCCGGTGGCCGGTGCCTACTTCGCCGAGCTTCCCGTCACCGCGATCACCCCGAACGCCCGCCAGCCCCGCCAGGACTTCGCCGAGGAGGCGATGGCCGAGCTGGTGCACTCGATCAAGGAGGTCGGCCTGCTCCAGCCGGTGGTGGTACGCCGGACCGGCGACTCGTCGTACGAGCTGATCATGGGCGAGCGTCGCTGGCGGGCCACCCAGGAGGCGGGCCTCGAGACGATCCCGGCGATCGTCCGGCAGACCGGCGACGACGCCATGCTCCGCGACGCGCTGCTGGAGAACCTGCACCGCTCCGAGCTGAACCCGCTGGAGGAGGCGGCGGCCTACCGGCAGCTGCTGGACGACTTCGGGTGCACCCACGACGATCTCGCCGGCCGGATCGGGCGCAGTCGCCCCCAGATCAGCAACACCCTGCGGTTGCTGAACCTCTCACCGTCGGTCCAGCGTCGGGTGGCTGCCGGCGTCCTGAGCGCGGGACACGCCCGGGCGCTGCTCGGGGTCACCGAGGCCTCGGCCCAGGACCGCCTCGCCGGTCGCGTCGTCTCGGAGGGCATCTCGGTGCGTGGCCTCGAGGAGCTGGTGTCCGTCGGCGAGCTCGGCGAGGACGGCGAGGACGACGAGCAGCCCCGCGTCCGCGCGGCGCGGCCCACGGCGCCCGGCCTCACCGAGCTCGGGGACCGGCTCAGCGACCGGCTCGACACCCGCGTCAAGGTCACCCTGGGTCGCACCAAGGGCAGGATCGCGATCGAGTTCGCGTCCCTGACCGACCTCGAGCGGATCGTCTCGGTGATCGACCCGCGCAACCGCGAGGACAGGCCGATCTAGCTGCCCTGGAGCGCTGTCTCCTTGTCGACAAAGAGGCCGAGCGGGCGACGGTTCAGCGTCAAGTCGACAAAGCGTCTTGTCGACGACTCGACATGGGCACTCGAGATGGGCGGGCGGCGGCTCAGCCGACGTCCGGCCCGCCACCGGCCTCGGACTTGCGTGCCTTGCGCTCCGCGCGGGCTGCCTTCTCCTCCGCGTCGAGGATCGCGGCCTGCTCCGGCGTCGGGGCGCTGCCACCCCGGGAGGCCGGCAGCCACCACGAGCCGGGTGGCTGCTCGTGCGCCGGGTAGGCCTCGACTGCCTCGCCGACGAGCGTCGACATCCGGGTATGCAGCTCAGCGGTCTCTGCCACGGGGTCCTCGCCCGTCGGGTACATCGGCTCGCCGACCCGGATCTCGATGGTCTTGCCCCGCGCGAAGTCGCGCGGGTGGTCCTTGGTCATCAGTCGCTGGGTGCCCCACAGCGCCACCGGGATCAGGGGTACGCCGGCCTGGGCCGCGATCCTGGTCGCGCCGGACTTGAGCTCCTTGACCTCGAAGGACCGGGAGATGGTGGCCTCGGGGAAGATCCCGACCACCTCGCCGGCCTGCAGGTAGCGCAGCGCCTCGTCCATGGAACCGGCGCCGTCGGCCCGGTCCACCGAGATGTGGTGCATGGACCGCATCACCGGTCCACCGATCGAGTGGTCGAAGACCTCGCGCTTGGCCATGAACCGCACCAGCCGCTTCGAGGGCTGGGCCGCGAGACCGCCGAGCACGAAGTCGATGTAGGAGACGTGGTTGAACGCGAGCAGGGCGCCGCCTCGGGTCGGAACGTGCTCGGTGCCCTCCATCTGGAAACGGAGGCCGAGCACCCGGAAGAGGATCTTCGCGGTGCCGATGATGGGCGGGTAGCTGATGTCTCGCATGTAGGTCCTCGCGACGGAGCGGGATGAGTCCGCCCGATCGTGCCACGCCCGCCGGGCCGGCGTACCCATCATCCGGGTAGGGAGACATCTCGGCAGCGCCTGCTGCGAGACTGGTGCACATGCGACCGATCGTCCAGAGCCGCAAGCTCCAGCACGTGCGCTACGACGTGCGTGGTCCCATCCTCGTCGAGGCCCAGCGCCTCGAGGCCGAGGGCCACAAGATCCTCAAGCTGAACATCGGCAACCCGGCGCCGTTCGGCTTCGAGGCACCCGAGTCGATCGTGGCCGACATCGTGCACAACCTGCCCGAGGCCCAGGGCTACTCCGACTCGAGGGGCATCTACTCCGCGCGCACCGCCGTGGCGCAGTACTACCAGTCCCACGGCCTGACCGAGACCGCCGTCGAGGACGTCTACATCGGCAACGGTGTCTCCGAGCTGATCTCGATGGTGCTACAGGCCTACCTCGACGACGGCAACGAGATCCTGGTGCCGGCGCCCGACTACCCGCTGTGGACCGGGGCGGTCTCGCTCTCGGGGGGTACGCCGGTGCACTACCGCTGCGACGAGGAGAACGGCTGGGACCCCGACCTCGCCGACATCGAGGCCAAGATCACCGAGAACACCAAGGGCCTGGTGATCATCAACCCGAACAACCCGACGGGCGCCGTCTACAGCGAGGGCACCGTCAAGGGCCTGGTCGACATCGCCCGGCGGCACGAGCTGGTCGTGTTCAGCGACGAGATCTACGAGAAGATCCTCTTCGACGACGCCGTGCACCACCACACCGCGACGCACAGCGGCACCGATGTGCTCTGCCTGACCTTCAGCGGACTCTCCAAGGCCTACCGGGTGTGCGGCTACCGCGCCGGCTGGGTGATGGTGTCGGGTCCCAAGCATCTCGCCGAGGACTTCCTCGAGGGCCTCACCCTGCTCGCGAACATGCGGATGTGTCCCAACGTGCCGGCGCAGCACGCCATCCAGACCGCGCTCGGCGGCTACCAGTCCATCAACGAGTACATCCACCCCGGCGGCCGGTTCTACGAGCAGAGCAAGGCGGCCTGGCGGATGCTCAACGAGATCCCGGGCGTCAGCTGCGTCGAGCCGATGGGGGCGCTCTACTGCTTCCCGAAGCTGGACACCGAGCTCTTCGGGATCAAGGACGACGAGCAGTTCGTCCTCGACCTGCTGCGGGCGAAGAAGATCCTGGTCACCCACGGCACCGGCTTCAACTGGTTCGAGCCCGACCACTTCCGGCTGGTGACGCTGCCCGACATGGACACTCTCACCGAGGCGATCGGCCGGATCGCGGACTTCCTGGCGACGCAGCGGGCCTGAGGGCCGGGGGTTTCGGCGAGGAGCCCGTCCGGTAGGCGATGGCGGTCCTCGGGGCGTCCGGACCCCACAAATGTTGGGTTGGGACGTCAGGATGGCCGATCTCGACGCGCGGATCCAACATTTGTGGGATCCGGCCGCCGCTCAATGCGTCCTACGATGACCCCATGGGACGCAAGATCGAGCGGCTGACCCTGGATCACCTGGACCACCTTCCCGGCGGCTGCGGCGAGTGCGTCTTCTGGGAGCTCGATCCCGTACGCCGCGCCGCCGTGCGTGGCCACGAGGCCGAGGAGAAGGCGGCCTGGGTCTCCCAGGTGCTGCTCGAGTGGGGATCGTGCGGCCGGGTGGCCATCGTCGAGGACCAGGTGGTCGGCCACATGATCTGGGCGCCGCCGGTGCACGTGCCGGCGGCCGCGGGTTCGCGACGGCGCCGGTCAGCAGCGATGCCGTCATCTTGACCACCGCCTTCGTGCACCCGGACCACCGCGGTGGGGGACTGGGCCGGATGCTGATGCAGGGGATGGCCAAGGACCTCGTCCTGCGTGGCGGGGTCAGGGCGGTCGAGGCGTTCGGTGACACCCGCGGGCGCGGCGGCCACTGCGTCATACCCGCCGACTTCCTGCTGTCGGTGGGCTTCTCCACCCACCGTGCCCACCCGGTGAACCCGCGGATGCGGATGGACCTGCGCACGACGCTGTCCATCCGCGAGGAGCTGGAGCGGGGCCTGGAGTCACTGCTCGGTGCGGTCTCGGGCAAGCGCGCCCGGCGGCCGGTTCCCGGAGGCACCAGCCGGGCCTCGCGTGCTCGGGAGTCGTCCTCGCAGGCAGTCGACCCGCTCAACCCGACCTGGTAGCGCCCGCCGGCTGCCACCTGGCGTGTCGCCCTGGCGGTCGTTCATCCGGTGGCGGGACAATCGCGGTGTTCGCCGTACGACGGAGGTGGTCCACATGCCCGATCCGACTCCCGGCCCGACTCCCGGCACTCGAGCCCACGGGAGCCTGCCCGGCTACACGATCAAGACCTACCGCTACCTGCGCCTGGCCATGGTGACGATGCTGGTGCTGCTCGCGGCGGGGGTGCTCGTGGAGCGCGTCAACAACCCGGCGGACTGTTTCCAGCCCTCGATCAGCGACTACTACTACACCCCTGCCCAGGCGGTCTTCGTGGGCGCCCTGGTGACGATCGGCATCTGCATGATCGTGCTCAAGGGCAGCACCGAGTGGGAGGACATCCTGCTCAACCTCGGTGGCATGCTGGCGCCGGTGGTCGCGTTCGTGCCCACCCCGGCGGGCGCCACCTGCTCCTCGGTGCCCAACGTCGTCCCGGACATCGCGGCGAACGTGGCCAACAACATCGCCGCCCTGTTCGTGGCCGGAGTGGTGGGGGTGGCGACGGTCGCCGGTCTCGCCTGGCACGCGCGCGCTCGCGCCGCGAGCAACTGGAACCTGACCCACACGATCGGGCTGCTGGTCGCGCTCGTGGTGCTGCTGGGCGGGTTCGGCTGGTTCCAGTGGGGCCGGGAGAGCTTCATCGCGAACGCGCACTACGCAGCGGCGCTGCCGCTGTTCCTCGCGATCATCCTGGTCGCCGTGATCAACGCCCGGGAGTCCACCCAGGAGCACACCGGCGCCATGGCCGCGGGCGACGTGACCCGCAACCGCTACTTCGTGGTGGCGGTGCTGCTCGTGGTGCTGCCCGTCCTCGAGTGGGGCGTGTCCAAGGTCGTGGACACCAACCACCTCGTGCTCTGGGTCGAGGTGACGGTGCTCGCCCTGTTCGCGCTGTTCTGGCTGCTGCAGACCGAGGAGCTGTGGAGCGAGGGAGTCCGCGACACCCCGACCACGCAGCCCTGATTCGCCAGGTGCCGGCGTTCAGGCGCCCTGGAAGCTGTCCCGGATCTCGCTGACCTGGAGCACGCCGGTGTGGGAGTCGACCTCGGGGCTGAGGTAGAAGCGCTGCACCGAGACCACGATCGACTCGGCCAGGACGTCGCGGAACGCGGGGTCGGAGAGCCGCTGGGCGTCGCTCGCGCTGGTCAGGTAGCCGGCGTCGAGCCGGATGGCCGGCATCCGGGTGCGCCGGAGCAGGTCCCAGGTCTTCGGGTGCCACCGCAGGTCGACGAGGTCGCTGCGGGCCACGATCTCGCGCTGCACGAGACCGGCGAAGCGCTCACCGACCGAGGACCACGTGTCGTGGTTGACGTCGCCGAAGAAGTACGTCGAGACGCCGCACGCGTCCGGGTTCGTCGATGCGTCGAGCGCGAGCGAGAGGAACAGGTCGGCGCCGGTGCGGTTGGCGAAGGCGGCCCGGTCGGACTCCTCGCCGGGGGCGGCCCAGCGCGGCGTGGTCAGGAAGGCCTGCACCCCGGTGGCGACGAGTCGTCCCTCCACGCGCTGGGCGAGGTCGTGCAGGATCGTGTCCGACTGCTCGGCGTACTCCTCGGGCAGGTTGTGCCCGCGACCGACGTCGATCACCACGATCTTGCCCCCGAGGTGTGGGCCGGCCTCGCGGATCCGCTCCTGGGCGCGCAGGGCGTTGGGGGCGCCGCCCTTCACCATCGGGCTGAGCCGGGTCAGGGCCTTGAGGGTGGCCGGGCCGCAGGTGCCGTCGGGCGGCACGCCGAAGTTGCGCTGGAACTCGCGTACGCCGAACTCGGTCTCGGGGCCGAAGTAGCCATCGACCCTCCCGACCCGGAAACCGAGGTCGAGCAGGCGGCCCTGCAGCGTGTAGACGTCGTCGCCGGCCATCAGGCTGCCCGGGAGATGGGTCAGGATCCGGTCGCCCAGCCGCCAGCGGGCCTCGTCGAGGCGCCGGAAGGTCAGCGGGCCGACGACCCCGTCCACGGTCAGACCGCGCTGCTGCTGGAAGGTGCGCACCGCCAGCTCGACCCTCTGGTCGAATACCGGGGCGCTGTCGGCGGGATCGTCTCCGGCCTCCCCGAGAAGGCCGATCCGCTCCAGCAGACCAGAGATCTGGGAGACGGCGGGACCGGAGTCCCCGAGCCTGAAGACGGCGTTCACGCAGCGACTGTAGCCCGCGTCCGCCGGTAGGGCGCAGAGCCGCCCTCCGGCACGGACGCGATCATCACGCTCAGGCGATGTAGTCCGCGAGCTCCTTGAGCAGCGCGGCCTTGGGGCGGGCCCCGACGATCTGCTTGACGACCTCGCCGTTGCTGTAGAGGTTCAGCGTCGGGATGCCGTTGACCCGGTAGGTCGACGGGGTCACGGGGTTCTCGTCGACGTTCATCTTCACGAAGGTGACCTTCTCGCCGTGCTCGGCAGCGAGCTCGTCGAGGATGGGTCCGACCTGACGGCACGGGCCACACCACTCGGCCCAGAAGTCGACCAGCACGGGCTTGTCGGACTTCAGCACCTCCGCCTCGAAGTTGTCGTCGGTGACGGCCTGCAGGTCAGACATCTGTTCTCCTTGTGTGTCGAAGTCTCATGTTCGTGCGCGTTCTCTGGGTTGAACAGCCCCCGGCCGGCTTTTCTTCCCCTCCGGGGGTCAGGCGCCCGCGCCGACCGTGGCCGCGCCGGCCGAGGTCGTCAGGGCGAAGTCGAGGTCCGCGAGGTAGCGCTCGGCGTCGAGCGCCGCGGCGCAGCCGGTGCCGGCAGCGGTGATCGCCTGGCGGTAGTGGTGGTCGACCAGGTCGCCGCAGGCGAAGACGCCGGTGAGGTTGGTCCGGGTCGAGGGAGCGTCCACGAGCACGTAGCCCTCGTCGTCGAGACGGACCTGGCCGTGCAGGAGCTCCGAGCGCGGGTCGTGCCCGATGGCGACGAAGAGCCCGGTCGCGTCGAGCTCGCGGGTCTCGCCGGTCTCGGTGTCGCGCACGGTGAGCCCGGTGAGCTTGTCCTCGCCGTGGATCTCGGCGACCTCGGAGTTCCAGGCGAACTCGATCTTCGGGTCGGCGAACGCGCGCTCCTGCATGATCTTGGAGGCCCGCAGCTCGCCACGGCGGTGGATCAGCGTGACCTTGGAGCCGAAGCGGGACAAGAAGGTGGCCTCCTCGATCGCGGAGTCGCCACCGCCCACCACGGCGATGTGCTGGTCGCGGAAGAAGAACCCGTCGCAGGTGGCACACCAGCTGACGCCGTGGCCGGAGAGCCGGTCCTCGTCGGGGATGCCGAGCTTGCGGTAGCCCGATCCGGTCGCCAGGATCACGGCCCGTGCGTGGAAGGTGCCCTCGGCGGTGGTGACCGTCTTGGTCGCGCCGGTCAGGTCCATCGAGGTCACGTCGTCGGAGACGATCTCGGCGCCGAAGCGCTCGGCCTGGGCACGCATCTCATCCATCAGGGCCGGGCCCTGGATGCCGTCGCGGAAGCCGGGGAAGTTCTCCACCTCGGTGGTGTTCATCAGGGCGCCACCTGCGGTGACCGATCCCTCGAAGACCAGCGGCGCCAGACTCGCCCGGGCGGCGTACACCGCGGCGGTGTAGCCGGCCGGTCCGGAACCCACGATGATGACCTCGCGGATCTCGTGGTCGGGGGTGCTGGTCTGTTCGGTCACTGCGACTCCTGATCGTGGTCGTGTTTCGGGGGCTTCCCGCGGGGTGCCCCTGGTCAACAGATCCTAGGCACCGCGCATTCCGGGGCCGGTAACGGCGCGGTGCCTGTGTCAGGTGAGGGAGACGAGGCTGGTGAGGTCGTCGCTGGGCAGGTCGGGCAGGGCGGTCGCCGTCACGTTCATGGTCAGCAGGTCGGCGCGGCCCGACTGCACCGTGAGGAAGGCGGTGTCCGAGGCATCGCGCCCGGTGGAGATCCGGACCAGGGTCTCGCGCGGGGCCAGGGTGGTGGCGTCCACGGCGTACCACTGGCCGTCGATGGCCGCCTCGACCACCGCGTGGAAGTCCATCGGCGACAGGCCGGGGGCATAGACCGCGACCAGGCGGGCCGGCACGTTGCGGGCGCGCAGCATCGCGATCACCAGGTGGGCGAAGTCGCGACAGACCCCCTGCCTGAGGAGCAGTGTCTGCGTCGCGCCGTCGGTGGGTCGGCTGGAGCCGCCGACGTAGTAGAGCTGGGTGCCCACCCACGAGCTGACCGCGTCGAGCAGCTCCTTGCCCTCGAGCGTGGAGAACTCCCCCCAGGCGGTCGGCCCGAGCTCGTCGGACTCCGCGTAGCGGCTCGGCCGCCGGTAGACGATGTCGTCGACCGGGTCCACCCGCGCCGGCTCTGCACGACCCGTCACCTCGGCGGAGTAGGTCAGCCGGAGGGAGCCGGGTGGCGCGGTGCACAGGTGCAGGCGGCCGCCGTCGTCGACGCCGAGCTCGGTGACCTCGACCGGGTTGCCGTCGACGGTGACGGAGAGGTCCTCGCGGGCCAGCTCGGGTCCGTGCGCCACGGCCACCGACCAGACCAGCTCGGCCTCCTCGCGGACCTCGACCTCGACCTGGCAGGACACGGTGCGCGTGCGGTTGCTCATGGGCGCAGTCTGTCCCAGGCGGGCGGCGGGCTGACGGACGGGCCGGTCTACGGCGTGATCGTGGTGCCGGCGAGCCGGCTGTCCCCACCGCAGGTCCAGACCTCCACCAGCCGCCGGTCGGCCTGCTCCGGGTGGATGACCAGCACCGCGAGCCGCCCGTCGTACAGGACCAGGTTGGCGGTGGCACCGTCGGTGGTCGCCGGACCGGGACAAGCGTCGGACCGTGCGGCAGGTCCCGGAGTCTGCCTCGCCTGTTCGGGCGTGGTCAGCCCCTGGGACGACTTCGGGGTGGGAGCCTCGTCGGCCCCTCCCACGGCCGTCCTGCGCTGCAGCAGTGCGGAGACGTCGGAGGCGAACGCGCTCGAGCGCACCTGCGGAAGTGCGAGCACATCCAGTCCGGAGTCGCGGGCCGAGTCCTCGTCGGTCAGGGCCTTCGACCCGGGCGTCGACTCCGGAGCCGAGGTGGTGGGCTCGGGGGCGGACTCCGCCCGCTCGGGGTCGGCGGTGCCGGCGCTGTCGGAGGACACCGATGCCCCGGGGCCGAAGACGCCCAGGTTGGCGGCAGCGACACCTCCTGCACCGGCGACGATCACCGCGGCTGCGGCGACGGTCGCTCGCTGCTGCCACCGCCGACGCAGGGGTACGACGGTGCCGTGGCGGCCCTCGTGGTGCCCCTCGGACGCCGCCTCGGTCTCTCGCTCGGCCACCAGGCGAGCCAGGGTGTCGTCGAGCCGAGCGGCCACCTCGGGGGGCATCGCGCGGCCGTCGGGCCCGGAACCGAGCTCGGCGAGCAACGCCCGGATGCGGGCGTCGTCCTGGTCGGGTTCCTCACTCATGGCTGCTCACCTCCTCGCGCGGGTCGTTGGGGTCACGTGGGTCAGGGCGGGACCGGCTCCCGGGCGGGTCGCCGGAGGAGTGCCCCGGCAGGTCACGCGCCTGGTCACGCGCCTGGTCACCGGGCTCGCTACTGGGGTGGGACGCACCAGGGCCGCCCTGGGTTCCACCAGCGGGGACCTCCGGCGCTCCGACCGGGTCCAGGTCGGCCAGCAGCACCGCGAGCCGGGCGCGTCCCCGGGCGCACCGGCTCTTGATCGTGCCCGAGGGGACCTCGAGGATCTCGCCGGCCTCCTGGACCGGATAGCCCTCCATGTCCACGAGCACCAGTGCAGCCTTCTGGTCGGGCGGCAGCTGTTCGAGCGCGTCGAGCACCCGGCGACGCCGGTCCCCCGCGAGGGCGTGCGCCTCCGGGTCGGCCGCTGTGCCCGGCGAGGCGAGCACGGTGCCTCGCGCCGCGTGGTCCTCGAGGTCGTCGGGCAGGGCGTCGGCGGCCCTGACCTTCGCGCGGCGGAGCCGGTCCAGGCAGGCGTTCACCACGATCCGGTGCAACCAGGTGGTCACTGCCGAGTCGCCGCGGAAGGAGCCGGCCCGCCGGAACGCCGAGATCATCGCGTCCTGGAGCGCGTCGGCGGCGTCCTCCGGGTTGCCGGTGGTGCGCAGCGAGACCGCCCAGAGGCGGTCGCGATGACGGGCGAAGAGCTGCCCGAAGGCGTCCGGATCACCGGCGACGTGCGCCTCGAGCAGGGCAGCATCGTCTCGCTCCCCGTCGAGTCCCTGCGTCACGACCGGACCGTGATGTCCGCGATCTCACCCCGGAAGCCCCCGGAAACCTGCGGCAACCGGGTCAGCCACACGAGCAGGTAACGCGTCTTCGGGGTGGGGTCGAGCTGCACCGTGGCCCGTGCGGGGGCATCGGCCTGTGCTCCCACCTGGTCGAGCTGGTCCAGGCTGTCCGGTGGCTCGGTGACGCCGGCCGGTGCGGCGTACACCTCGAAGGAGGTGGGCTGGCCCTTGAACCGGACGCTCACCGACGTGGCCTCCTGCTCGCTGCCGAGGTCGACCATCAGCCCGACGCCGGGCTTGAGGCCGCCCAGCGCGGCATTGCCACGGTAGGTGCTGGTCGTCCACGACGTCGCCTGGTCGCCGTCGATGGCGTTCGCCACCGTCTCCGGGTTCTCCTCGGGCGGGTCTGCCGCGGGGTCGAAGTCCGTCACCCCGGCGAGCTGCACCGGCGACCCGGAGGTCGGGGCAGCTGGAGTGGGGTCGGTCTGGGCGCCGGGAGAGTCGTTGCCGTTCTGCCGTCCCTGGTTGAAGGCGATCGCCATCGCCACCACCACCACCAGGAGTACGCCGACCACGATGGCGGTCCGCAGCCAGCCGCGTCCCTCCTTGCCGGTGTGGACCTCGTTCTCCTGCTCGGCCGCCCCGTCGAACGGCCAGTGGTCGTCCTGCTCGCCGCCACCGGCCGTGTCGTCGCCGATGACCGCGTGCGCGCCGGTCTGGGCGAAACCGACCGGGCCCGGTGCGGATGCGGCGGGTGATGATCCGGGTGGGAGGGTCGACGACGCAGCTGCTGCCTGGGCGGCGCGCGCTGCCGCCGGCACCCGCCTCTCGGTGGGTGCGAAGAGCGGCCGCTCGGGGAGGTCCGGGAAGGGCGGCGGGACCGACCCCTGGCCGACCGGGGGATGCAGGGGGGCCAGGGAGTCCGGGCCATCGACCGGCCCGTCGACCTGCCCGGGTGGCCGGAAGCTCTGGGTGGCGTCGGAGTCGGCGTCCTCGCGCGGGAGCGCCGGTGGCGCCGCGACCTGCGTGGCTTCCGGGTCGAACCCGGACGCAGGCTCGGCGTCCGCAGGGCTCGGCGTCCGCAGGCTCGGCGTCCGCAGGGCCGGCCTCCGTGGGTGGGGAGTCCGTGGGTGCGGCCGAGTCGTCGCGGGAGTCCGGCGGCTCGGGGTGCTCGCCGAGGTCTGCCGAGACGAGGTCGTCGCGGTGGATGGCGACTGTCGGCTCCGCGTGGATCCCGGCGGCGTCGAGGGGTGCGGAGAGCGACGGGTCCCCGACGTAGTCGGCCAGGGCCGCGGCGATCTCGTGCGCCGTCTCGATCGGCATCGCGTGCAGGGACGCCTCCTTGTGCAGCACCCGCTCGCAGATGGCGTCCAGCGTGCGCGGGACCCCGGCCCGGACCTGGCGTGGCCGCAGCGGGCGGCGGGACTCGCGCGGGGCACGGGGCACGTCGGAGTGGGCCACGCCGGGCCAGCGGCCGGTCAGCGAGGCGTACAGGATGCCGGCCAGGTTGATCACGTCGGCCTCGCGGGCGTCGAGCTCGCCGTAGAGCGGGTCCGGGGGCTGCGGCCGCTCCAGGCTGGCGTCCACGACGTACCCGATCAGCTTCACCGCACCGCCGTGGGTGACCAGCACGGCCTCGGGGTTGAGCCGTCCGTGCGCCACCCCCTGGGCGTGCCCGGCCGCGATCGCCTCGGCGACCTCGCGGGTGAGCCAGGCGGCGCGCGAAGGCGGCAGGGTGCCCTGCTGGAGCATCAGGTCGAGCGAGATGCCGTCACCCCACTCGTTCACCACCCAGGTGACGCCGTCGTCGTCGTCACAGTCCAGGACGCGCAGCAGGTGGGGGTCGATCACGGTGGCCGAGACCCTGGCCGCCTCGAGCAGTGCTGGTGCTCGTGAGTCGTCGCTGTGGACCGCGTGGATGGCCACGCTGCGCGCCAGGATCGTGTCGGTGGCCCGCCAGAAGCGCGCCCCCTCGCTCTCGGAGAGCAGGTCGTCGAGACGGTAGCGCCCGGCGAGGACGGTGCCGGGTCCGATCGAACCGGTGGTCACGTCACGCTCCTCCCGGTGCCCAGTTGTCATGCATCAGTACCCCCGCGGCCCATGGTAGAGCCGCCGAGGAGGTGCTGCCGCAGGGATGGGTGGACTCACCCCCTGCTGGTGAGACGCCGCGTCACGAGCCTCATGACGTCGGTCACCTCGGTGATCCGGAGCAGTCGCGCCGCGGCGAGGTAGATCGCGAAGAAGCCGAGGCCGACGACTGCGAGGTCGAGGAGCGCGTGCAGCTTGCCGTCTCCGGGGACGAGCTCGGCCATCAGCTCGCGCAGCCCCCACGCGGTCGCCGCGCTGACCCCGACCGCGAGGAGCAGCCGCACCAGGAAGCGCACCAGCCGCCTGCCGGCGAGGCCGCCGACCGTGCGGGACAGGAGGACGTACGACGTGGCAGCGCCCACGGCGTAGGAGCACGCGTAGGCGATCACCAGCCGGGGTGCGATCTCGCTCGGCGGGGCATCGAGGGTCAGTGCGATCGCAGCAACGATGTTGGTCAGGGCGATGCCGCACTGGATGAAGAAGACCAGGCGGGTCCGCTCGAGCGCGTAGAAGCCGCGCAGCAGCAGGTAGTGGGCGGTGAACAGCACCAGCCCGATCCCGAACAGGGCCAGCGAGGGCGCGAAGTTCTCGAAGTCGGCGGCGGCGCTGCCATAGCCCCAGATCACGTTCGCGATGTCCACCGACATCACCGAGAACATCACCGCGACCGGGATCACGAGGGCATAGGCGGAGCGGAGGGTCGACGAGACGGCGCTGCCGACGTCGCGCAGCCTTCCGTCGGCGGCGTAGGAGGAGAGCATCGGCAGCATCGCGGTGGCGAGGGACACGGTGATGATCGCGTGCGGGACCATCGAGAGCAGGAACGCGTTGGAGTAGATCGTGTAGCCGGTGCCCTCGGTCGCCCCGCCGACGCGGGGGATGTTGTCCACGGTGCCACTGCTCGCGAGGCGTACGACGACGGTGTAGGCGATCTGGTTGACCACCACGAACAGCACGGTCCACACGCCCAGTCGCAAGGTGTGGCCCAGGCCGCTGCCGCGGAAGTCGAAGCGCGGCTTGTAGCTGAACCCGGCGGCCTTGAGGTAGGGCAGCAGCACCAGCAGCTGGATGACGATGCCCATCGTCGAGCCGATGCCCAGCAGCGCCTCGGCGCCGGTCGTGAAGCCGCCGTGCTTCTCGGCCCCCACGGCGGGGCCCAGGGTGAGCAGGTAGACGGTCAGCACGGCCACGGCGACCACGTTGTTGGCGATCGGCGCCCACATCATCGGCCCGAACTTCCGCCGGGAGTTGAGGATCTGCCCGACCAGCACGAACATCCCGTAGAAGAAGACCTGCGGCAGGCAGTAGCGGGCGAAGTCGATGACCGACTCCAGCTGCTCCGACCGCGCGGGATCGAAGAAGCTCGGGTCGAGGAAGAGCCGCATCAGCCAGGGCGCAGCGAGCACCAGCGCGATGGTCACCACGCCCAGGAACAACGCGGCCAAGGTGACGATGCGGTTGGTGTAGGCCTCGCCACCGTCCGGGTCGTTCTGCATCGAACGCACCAGCTGGGGCACCAGCACCGCGTTGACGACGCCACCGGCCAGCAGGATGTAGAGCATGTTCGGCACCGTGTTCGCGATGTTGAACACGTCGGCGTGCAGGCCGACCCCGAGCGCAGCGGCCAGCAGGATGCCCCGGACGAAGCCGCTGAGCCGCGACACGACCGTCCCGGCCGCCATCACCGCGCTCGAGGACAGCAGCGAGGAGGAGCCGGTGTCCGGCGTCGTCCGCGCCGCTCACGCGGCCTCGCTCCGACGCCAGCGGTGGTCGCGGATGCGCAGCGCGATCCGGCGCACGATCATCACGACGAGCAGGGTGCCGCCCGCGGCGATGATGTACCAGATCAGGCGGCCGACCTGGCTGGTCCTGAGGCTGAACGTCAGGGGGGTCCCGGCGGCCTCGCCCTCGGTCGTCACCGGGAAGATCGTCACGTCGTGGACGCCCACCCCGCTGGCCACCTGGAGCCGCAGCGTCGTGCGCTGCCCCGGCTGCATGCTGACCGGTTCAGGGGTCTCGACGACGACCTCGGGGCTGTCGGCGCGAGCGTCCAGGCCCACGGTGACCGGCTGCTCCAGCCCGTTGACCAGGGTCACCGTCAGCGAGCCGGACCCACCCGAGAGCGTCACGAAGTCCGTGCCGGTGACCTGGACCTCGCCGATCTGGCGGCGCACGGACGCGTCGAGGGCCAGGACCTGCTCCGCCGCGCTCTCCAGGCTGGGCCGGGCGCCGTAGGCCGACGCCTGCAGCGCCGATCCGGTGAGACGGTCGGTCGCCTCGTTCGGGTTGACCAGCAGGTTCCCCAGCACCCTGCTGGTGCGGACCAGGGTGCGGGTGGCGGACACGTTGGCGTCCACGATCTCGGTCGCCAGCTGTGCCCGGCCGTAGGCGAGCTCCCCCTCGAAGGTCTCCGTCGCGCCACGTGGGACCGGGGCGAGCCGCACCCACGGGATGCTCCGCAACCCACCGAAGAAGTCGGCCTGGCGCCAGTTGTAGCCGGGGTTCCAGCCGTAGGGGAGCGTCACCACGATGGGTCGTGTCGGCTCGGCACCCTGCGTCACCTCCAGCGCGCCCTCGGCGAGGATGCGCTGGCGCAGCGCGAGCGGGTCCGTCGGCGTCGTGGGCGCCGGTCCACCGGTGCTCGCTCGCTCGTCGCTGAGCACCAGCTCCTGGCCGGACGGGAGCCGGGAGAGCGGCGGGTTCGCCAGACGACCACGGTCGGTGAGCAGCAGCAGGGCGTCGGAGGAGATCTCCCGCAGCTGGTCGGGGTCGAAGTAGCCGCTGGGCGGCGCGATGGTCGGGCTGCCGGTCAGACCCCGGTCCTTCATCCGGGCGGCTGCGAGGTCGACGGAGGTCTTGATCAGGCCGGCCCGGCGTCGGGCGAGCGAGACGACGTCGGGGTCGGCGTACCCCAGGGTGAGCAGGTCCTTGGTGCGGGCGGTGGCCAGGAACCGCTCCAGCACGGTCGAGGCGCGGTCGCGCTGCTCCTGCGTCGGGGTGCCGGGCTCCGGTTCGGGCGACGGGCTCGGCGACGCGCTCTCGCTCTCCTGCTCCCCGGGTTCCTCCCGGGTCTCCTCGGGTTCCTCCTCGGGCTGGCCGTCGGCCGGCGCCGCTCCGAGGGAGAGCGGGGGGTTGCCCCCGCGGTAGTCGTCGAGCGCGTCGAGCACGGCGGGGTCGACCAGCCACGTCACCGGCGCGGTGCCGGCGGAGGCCCCGAAGTCGACGATCCGGGAGAGGCGTCCCTCGATCCGGGTCAGGCGCGCCCAGCGTCCCGGGCGGTTCAGGCTGCCGTCCTCGGCCCGGCGGGCACGCTCACGCAGCGGGAGTACGACGGAGACGGGCACGCTGCGCTGCCGGGCCTGCCGCGGGCTCACCAGCGCGATGAACGTGCGAGCGCGCCCGTCGGCGCCCGGGTCGCGGCCGTCGGTGTTCGTGCCCAGGGCGTGTACGCCGATCCAGTAGACGCCGGGGGCACCCGAGATCAGCAGCGAGGTGACCGGCAGGCGCAGCGTGAAGGGCGCGCGCGCTCCCGGCCCGAGGTCGCCGATCGCCATGTAGGTGCCCTCGTCGGTGAGCCGCTCGCCGACCGCGACGTCCGCGGCGGTCTCGGCCGCCTCCGCGAGCTCGTCCCGGGTGGTGATCGGCTCGGCCGAGGTGAACGGGGCCACGTTGATGTCGGTCCAGTCGTCCTCGGAGTCGTTGGTCACCACCCCCGTGAGTGTGATCGTGCCGGCGCTCGGGATCTCGGCCGGTGTCATCGACGTCAGGGTGACCGTGAGGGGGGTGGCGGTGACGTCCTCGTCGGCGCCGGGAGCCGCCTGTCGCAGGCTCGTGCCCGGACCCGCGGCGGAGCCGGTGCCGGCAGCACCCACCAGGCCCGGCCCCGTCGCCAGGGACGCCGCGACGAGGAGGGGACCCAGCGCACGGGTCGTCCAGCGGGCGCGGCTCACAGCGGCGATCGTATCCGCGCGGGTCCGCGTTCCCGGCTCAGCCACGGCGGGCGCCCCGGGCACCTGCGCCCGTCGGGCGCATTAGAGTGGTCTCTCGTGTCCGAGGAGCCCCTGCTGATCAGCGACGTCCAGGCGCGCGTGGTCGCGGAGCTGGAGCGGATCGCCCCCGTCACCGACGAGCTGGGCCGCCGGTTCGCGGCCGCGGGCGAGGAGATCGCGCTGGTCGGCGGCCCCGTGCGCGACGCGATGCTCGGTCGCCTGCAGAACGACCTCGACTTCACCACGTCGGCGCGCCCGGAGGTCACCGAGCGGCTGCTCAAGGGCTGGGCCGAGGCGATCTGGGACATCGGCCGGGCGTTCGGCACGATCGGCTGCCGGCACGGTGAGTGGCAGGTGGAGATCACGACCTACCGCTCCGACGCCTACGAGGCGGCCAGCCGCAAGCCGGAGGTCACCTACGGCGACTCGCTCGTCGGCGACCTGGCCCGGCGCGACTTCACGGTGAACTCGATGGCGCTGACGCTGCCCGACCAGCAGCTCGAGGACCCCTACGGGGGCGTGGTCGACCTCGCCCACCGGGTGCTGCGCACGCCGGGCCGTCCAGAGGACTCCTTCTCCGACGACCCGCTGCGGATGATGCGCGCGGCGCGGTTCTCCGCCCAGCTCGGGTTCACCGTCGCTCCCGAGGTCGTCGCCGCCATGCGGGACATGGCGGAGCGGATCTCGATCGTCTCCGCCGAGCGCGTGCGCGACGAGCTGGTCAAGCTGCTGGTCTCGCCCGACCCGGTGCGCGGCCTGCGCCTGCTGGTGGACACCGGCCTGGCCGACCACGTGCTGCCGGAGGTGCCCGCCCTGGCGCTGGAACGCGACGAGCACCACCGCCACAAGGACGTCTACGAGCACAGCCTGACCGTGCTCGAGCAGTCGATCGACCTCGAGGACCGGCTCGCGGCACTGAGCGGGGGTGGACCGGACTTCATCTCCCGGTTCGCGGCGCTGATGCACGACGTGGGCAAGCCCAGGACGCGCCGCTTCGCGGAGAACAACGTGGTCACCTTCCACCACCACGACGTCGTCGGCGCCAAGCTCACCCGCAGGCGGATGCAGGCGCTGAAGTTCTCCAACGACCAGATCGACGCGGTGACCAGGCTGGTCGAGCTGCACCTGCGGTTCCACGGCTACGGCTCGGGCGAGTGGACCGACTCCGCCGTACGCCGCTACGTCCGCGATGCCGGCGACCAGCTCGAGCGGCTCCATGTCCTCACCCGGGCCGACTGCACGACGCGCAACAAGCGCAAGGCCGACTCGCTGCGGCGTACCTATGACGACCTCGAGGTGCGCATCGCCCAGCTCTCCGAGGCCGAGGAGATGGCCTCCATCCGTCCCGACCTCGACGGCAACCAGATCATGGAGATCCTCGGCATCGGGCCCGGGCGCGAGGTCGGCCAGGCCTACCGGCACCTCCTCGAGCTGCGCCTCGACCACGGCCCGATGAGCGAGGAACAGGCGAGGTCCGCGCTGCTCGAGTGGGCGGCCACCCAGCCCACGACCAGCCAGCCCACGACCGGCCAGCCCACGACCAGCCAGTCCTGAGGAGCTCCCGCCATGGCGCTGATCCACCAGCAGTTCCCGGGACTGACCCTGGGGCACCTGTCGCTGGGCACCGCGCCGACCTCGGTGCGCCGGCTCGATCCGGCGCTCGTGGACGGGGCCGAGGTGTGGGTCAAGGCCGAGAGTGAGTACGGCGACGGCGGCTGGGGCGGCAACAAGGTCCGCAAGCTGGAGTGGATCCTCCCGGAGGCGCGGCGCCGCGGGAAGCGCACGCTGTTCACGGTCGGGGGGATCGGCACCCACTGGGGTCTGGCGACCGCGCTCTACGGCCGCGACCACGGCCTGCGCACGATCCTCGGCCTGGTCGACCAGCCGGTGGACGACCATGTGCGCGACCAGCTGGCGCGGCTGCAGGCCAGCGGTGCGGTGCTGCACCGTCGGCCCACCCCCGCCCGGCTCCGGCTCGCGGCACCGGGGATCCTGGCCCGCGCGGTGGTGCGCGACCGCGCCCTGCCGATGTACCTGCCCTCCGGGGGCTCCAACGCCTTCGGCGCGGTGGCGTACGTCGAGGTGGCCCACGAGATCGCCGCGCAGGTGCGCTCGGGCGTCCTGCCGGCCCCGGCGACCGTGGTCACCGCGGTCGGCTCCGGGGGTACGGCGGCCGGCCTGGCGCTCGGTCTGCGGCTGGCCGGCCTCGACGCGCGGGTCCTCGGGGTGGTCGTCAACGACATGCTGCCGCTCCAGGCACCGGTGATCGCCCGGCTGGCGAACAGGGCAGCCGACCTGCTGCGCGAGCGCGGTGCCGAGCTCGATGTCGACGCCCTCCGTGCCGAGGACGTGACCATGAGCGCGGACTGGCTGGGCACCGCGTACGGCGACCCGACGCCTGCCTCGCTGCGCTCGGTCGCCGACGCGGCCGACCATGGGCTCACCCTGGAGCCCGTCTACACCGGCAAGGCGCTCGCCGCCCTGCGGGACCTCGCGGCCACCGGGGCGCTGGCGCCACCGGTCCTCTGGCTGAACACGCACGGCCCCCGCTGAGTGCGCCGGTCGAGGCCTCGACCGGCGCAACCCGGGTCATCGCTGACCCGAGGTGGTCACCCTTCCTTCATCACCCTTCCTTCATCACCTGGGTGCCGGCGAACTTGTCGGTCCAGGGGCGCCGGTTGGGGTCGTTGCTGATCCCGACCGCGATCATGATCACGGCGGCGAGCTGGGCGAGTCCGCCGATCAGTCCGCCGATGATCGGGACCACGCCGAGGATCGGCAGGCCGAGCCAGATGTTGCGCTTGACCGCCTCCTCGAGCGTCGGGTTGGCGCCGGTCGGGCCCACGACGTGCAGCTTCATCGCCATCTTGCCGACGGTCTGGCCACGCGTGGACTCCATCAGCCCGTAGTAGGCGAGGTAGATGACGGTGCTCAGGACCGCGCTGACGGCACTGGCCGCGAAGCTGCCGCCCATGCCGAACCCGCCGGTGCTGTTGATCCCCAGGATCCCGATCACGACCGGGACGAGGATGACGAGGTTGACGACGAAGAGCAGGATGCCGTCGATCAGCCGGGCCAGGAAGCGGTCGAGCAGCTCACCGGGCCGGCGTCCGGCCGGTGTGGGCGGTGGAGGTGGCGGTGCCGGGGCGCCGTACCCGCCGGGACCGGAGGGTGGCTCGTTGGGTGGCGGCGGAGGTGGCGTCCCCCCGCCGGAGCCGTAGGGGTTCTCGGGTGGAGGGGGCGGTGGGGTGCCTTCGCTCATGGGCGAACCTTAGAAACTCCTGAGACGTAAGTCGATGACCCAGGGGTAAATCATTTCGTGTCGGGCGGCGGTCAGCGCTCGACGTCCCCGCGGATGAACGCCTCGACCGAGGCGCGACCCTCGTCGTCGGGACGCTGCACGGGCGGGGACTTCATCAGGTACGACGAGGCCGAGAGCAGGGCGCCACCGATGCCGCGGTCCTTGGCGATCTTCGCCGCCCGGATCGCGTCGATGATGATGCCGGCCGAGTTGGGGGAGTCCCAGACCTCGAGCTTGTACTCCAGGTTCAGCGGAACGTCGCCGAAGGCGCGTCCCTCGAGACGCACGTAGGCCCACTTGCGGTCGTCGAGCCACTGCACGTAGTCCGAGGGACCGATGTGCACGTTGCGCGCGCCCAGGTCGTGGCTCAGGTTCGAGGTGACGGCCTGGGTCTTGGAGACCTTCTTGGACTCCAGCCGGTCGCGCTCGAGCATGTTCTTGAAGTCCATGTTGCCGCCGACGTTGAGCTGGTAGGTGCGGTCGAGGACCACGCCGCGGTCCTCGAACAGCTTGGCCATCACCCGGTGGGTGATGGTCGCGCCGACCTGGCTCTTGATGTCGTCGCCGATGATCGGGACGCCGGCGTCCTCGAACTTCTTGGCCCAGACCGGGTCGGAGGCGATGAACACGGGCAGGGCGTTGACGAACGCCACCTTCGCGTCGATCGCGCACTGCGCGTAGAACTTGTCGGCGTGCTCCGAGCCCACGGGCAGGTAGGAGACCAGTACGTCGACCTCGGCGTCCTTGAGCACCTGGACCACGTCGACCGGGTCCGCGTCGGACTCCTCGATGGTCTCGCGGTAGTACTTGCCGAGCCCGTCGAGGGTGTGCCCGCGCTGCACGTGCACCCCGGACGGCGGCACGTCCGCGATCCGGATGGTGTTGTTCTCGGAGGTGGTGATGGCGTCGGAGAGGTCGAAGCCGACCTTCTTCGCATCGACGTCGAACGCTGCGACGAACTCGACGTCGCGCACGTGGTAGTCACCGAACATCACGTGCATCAGGCCAGGCACGGCGCCTGCCGGATCGGCGTCCTTGTAGTACTCGACGCCCTGGACCAGGGAGCTGGCGCAGTTGCCGACTCCCACAATGGCTACTCGTACCGATCCCATGGGGTTCTCCTCTTCGCTGACGACTAGTGCTCTGGCTGGGTGTTGGCTTGTGCTGACGGCGCCGTCCTGCTGGACGGCTGGTGCGGTGGAGCGGTCTGGGGCTTCTGGGCCGGTGAGCCGGGTCGTGGCTCGGGGCCGCGCTCGGCGGCGATCAGGTCGGTCAGCCAGCGCACCTCGCGCTCGACCGACTCGATGGCGTGGCGCTGCAGCTCGCTGACGTAGCGGTCCGCCCCGGCATGGCCGCGGCTGCTCCGGGCCCGGTCCAGGCGCTCCTGGAGTCGCGAGCGGCGACCCTCCAGGATCCGGAGGCGGACCTCGGAGTCGGTGCGCGAGAAGAACGCGAACCTCATGTTGAAGTCCTCGTCCTCCCACGCGGACGGCCCGACGTCGGTGATCTTGGCGCCGAAGTACTCGGCTCCCGACGCCGTGAGCTGGTAGACGATCCGCTGGCGGCGCGAGACCCCCGGGGAGGTGGTGGCCACCTCGGTGACCAGGCCGGCTCGCAGCATCCGCTTGAGCGCCGGGTAGAGCGAGCCGTAGGAGAGCAGCCGGGTCCAGCCGAGCAGCAGGTTGAGCCGCTTGCGCAGCTCGTAGCCGTGCAGCGGGGAGTCGTGCAGGAGGCCCAGGACCGCCAGCTCGAGGGTCGCGCCCTTGCTCACCACCTGGTGTGCCCTCCCTTCCTGCTCGACCGGTCCGCATAGCGACTTGTTCTATCGGGATAACCTATCGCATCGATATATCGCGGGCGAGCAGGCACGCGGGTCCGGAGTACGGGTCCCCGGCCGCGGGGCAAACCCGTACGCTTCGTCAGCAGACCGGCATCGCGACCCGAAAGAGTGTGTAGTGAGCGGCAACCGAAGCACCCCAGCGCCGAAGAAGAAGGCGACGCCCGGGTCCGGTGCTGCCCAGAAGTCCGCCCAGAAGTCCTCCCAGAAGTCGGGGAAGTCGGGGAAGTCCTCCGGGAGCCGCAGTGTCGGCGCCCGGATCCGGTCGGCGCTGAAGTGGCTGCTGATCGTGGGCCTGGTCTCCTCGCTGATCATGGCCAGCATCGGCTACTTCGCCTACCGCAACACCGAGATCCCCGACGCCAACAAGGCCTTCGAGGCCCAGTCGACCTACGTCTACTACTCCGGCGGCAAGGCCAGGATCGGTCGGTTCGCCGACCAGAACCGCGAGTCGATCCCGCTCGCCGACATCCCGTCGTCGATGCAGGACGCCGTGATCGCCGCCGAGGACCGCACCTTCTACACCAACAGCGGCATCGACCCGAAGGGCATCCTGCGGGCTGCGTTCTCCAACGCGAAGGGCAACTCGACCCAGGGCGCCTCCACGATCACCCAGCAGTACGTGAAGATCCTCTACCTCACCCAGGAACGCACCCTGAGCCGCAAGGTCAAGGAGGCGTTCCTCTCGCTCAAGGTGCAGCAGGAGAAGTCCAAGGTCGCCATCCTCGAGGGCTACCTGAACACGATCTACTTCGGACGCGGCGCCTACGGGGTCCAGGCCGCCGCCAAGGCGTACTTCAACAAGCCGGCCAAGAAGCTGACGGTGCCGGAGTCGGCGATGCTCTCGGCCGTGATCAACTCGCCCAACTACCTCAGCCCCGACCGGGGTGCCGAGGGCCGGGCGGCGCTGCTCGAGCGCTACGACTACGTGCTCGACGGCATGGTCTCGATGGGCAACCTCGAGGCCGCCGAGGCCGACGAGTTCCGCGGCGAGCTGCCTGCGGTGGGCAAGGCCCGGGCCAGCGACATGTACGGCGGCCAGCGCGGCTTCATGCTCACCATGGTCAAGGAGGAGCTGGTCCGGCTCGGCTTCGAGGAGTCCGAGATCGACTCCGGCGGACTCCGGATCGAGACCACCTTCACCAAGAAGGCGATGCAGGCCGCCGAGGAGGGTGTCCTCGAGCAGCGACCGCAGGGTCTGAAGAAGCTGCACGTCGCGACCGCCTCGATCGACGTGAAGACCGGCGCCCTGGTGGGCTTCTACGCCGGCCAGGACTACCTGCAGAGCCAGCTGAACTGGGCCAGGCTCGGCGGGTCCCCGGGCTCCTCGTTCAAGCCCTTCGCGCTCGCGGCCGGCCTCAAGGACGGCTTCGCCCTCAAGGACACCTTCGACGGCAACGCGCCCTTCGAGCTCCCCGACGGTGGCGGCGAGGTCGGCAACCAGGGTGAGGGGCAGGGCAAGAGCTACGGTTCGGCGATCAGCCTGATCACGGCCACGGAGAACTCCGTGAACACGGCGTACGTCGACCTGACCACCGCGATGGAGGACGGCCCCCAGAAGGTGATCCGGATGGCCAACGCGCTCGGCGTCCCGAAGAACGCGCCGGGCCTGAAGCCGTTCCCGGCCGTCGCGCTGGGCTCGGCCACGGTCAGCCCGATCGACATGGCGAACTCCTACGCGACCATCGCCAACGGCGGCCTGCACCACAGCTGGTTCACCGTGAAGAAGGTGACCCGCGCCTCCGACGACGCAGGTGCTCTACAAGGTGCCCCGGAAGACCAATCGCGCCCTGTCGGGCGACATCGCCTCCGACGTGAGCTACGCCCTCCAGCAGACGGTGCAGAACGGCACGGCGAGCACCGCCCGCAACCTGGGCCGTCCCGCCGCAGCCAAGACCGGAACCGCGACCAACGACGACGAGGACGTCTCGTCGTCCTGGTTCGTCGGGTTCACCCCGCAGATCGCCACGGCGGTGATGTACGTGCGCGGCAAGGGCAACGAGGCGCTCAACGGCTACCTCCCGGTCTTCTACGGCGGGGCCTACCCCGCCGACACCTGGACGGCGGTGATGGAACGGCTGATGGACGGTGTCGAGGAGGAGGACTTCCCCGAGCCCGCCTTCGTCGACGGCGAGGCCCCCGCCGACGGGCACGCGCCGTACACGCCACCTCCGCCGAAGCCGACGCCCAAGCCGAAGCCCAACAAGCCGAGTGCGACTCCGACCACGCCTGCACCGGCGTCGCCGGAACCCCCGGCTCCGGCCCCGCCGTCCCAGGGAGGCAACCAGGGAGGCAACCAGGGTGGCGGCAACCAGGGTGGCGGCAACGAGCCGCCTCCCGACAACCTCTGTGAGCCGACTGACCCCAACTGCGATCCGTGACCGTCGCTCCCACGCGCGAGGACCCCTTCGCGCGGAGGATGAGCGAGGTGGTCGGTGGGCCGGTCGGACGGCACTCCCGCCCACACCGCTGGTGGCTGCCGGTCCGCATCGTGCTGGCGTTGTTCGCGGTCGGCTTCGCCCTCGCGGTCGTGCAGCACCAGCCGTGCCTGAAGACCAACTGGAGCTCCGACCAGGCCCGCTACGCCAAGGGCTGCTACTCCGACATCCCCTACCTCTACACCGGGCGCGGCTTCGCCGAGGGACTCTGGCCCTACGCCGACTCCGGGGGCCGCTATGAGGTGATGGAGTACCCCGTCGGCATCTCCTACCTGGCCTGGGGTGCCGCGAAGCTGACCCAGCTCGACCCCGCCGGGCCCCCGATGGTGCAGCGTGGTCTCGGCGACGCCGGGCAGCTCTGGTCGCTCCCGGGGATGGCGCAGGAGGTGAACACCTACTTCCTGGTCACCGCGCTGCTGCTGTGCGTCTTCGGCCTCGGCGCCACCTGGTTCGTGGCCGGGACCCATCGCGGCCGCCCGTGGGACGCCCTGTACTTCGTGCTCTCGCCCTGCCTGCTGGCCACCGGGCTGATCAACTGGGACCTGATGGCACTCGCCCTGGTCGCGGGGGCCCTCTGGGCGTGGTCGCGCGAGAGACCGCTGCTCGCGGGCGTGCTGATCGGCCTGGGCGTGGCCACCAAGCTCTACCCGCTGTTCCTGCTGGGGCCGATCCTGGTCGTCGCCTGGCGCCGCCGCCGGCTCGGTGACGTCGGGCTGGTGGCAGCCGGGGCGGGGACCGCCTGGGCGCTGGCCAATCTGCCTGCCTGGATGACGGGTCCGGAGCAGTGGCAGGTCTTCTGGAGGTTCAACTCCGACCGCGGCGCCGACCTCGGCTCGCTCTGGCTGGTGCTCCAGGACGCCGGTCACACCGTCACCCCGGCCACGATCAACGCCTGGTCGTGGGCGCTGTTCGGGGCGGTCTGCCTCGCCGTGGCAGTGCTGGGGCTGCGCGCGCCGGTGACTCCGCGCGTGGCCCAGCTCGGCTTCCTGGTGGTCGCCGGGTTCCTGCTCGTCAACAAGGTGTACTCGCCGCAGTACGTGCTCTGGCTGCTGCCGCTCGCCGTGCTGGCGCGGCCGCGCTGGCGCGACCTGCTCATCTGGCAGGCCGGGGAGATGCTCTACCTCGTCGGCGTCTGGACCTACCTCGGCGGCTGGCTGGAGCCGGCCTCGGGTGGCACCGCGGCGGCGTACCACCTCGCGATCTGGGTGCGGGTGGCTGCGCAGCTCTACCTGGTCGCCGTCGTGGTGCGTGACGTCCTACGACCTGAGCACGATCCGGTCCGCGAGGAACGCGCCGCGGCCGCGCTCAGCTGATCTCGACCCGGTCGAAGTCGGTCGCGGTGAACCGCACCCGGCACTGGATCTCATCGCCCACCTCGGGCACGGCGGTGCCGTCGGGGATGAACAGCATCGAGGCCTGCATGTGCGGCGGCTCTGCGAACAGGCGCTGCTTCCCGGCGACGGTGTACGGCGACCGCACCAGTCCGGCGGCGTCGAGGCCTCCGCGCGCGATGGAGGCGGCCCTGGCCCGGATGGTGGCCTCACCGGTCGGTGCCTCGAGGCCGATGCCGTGGGCGGTGCCGCCGGAGACGATCAGGATGGTGCCGTGCCGCGGGGCCGACCGGCCGCGGTAGCCGTAGGTGTCGCCGCGCTGCACGTGGTGGGCGTCGAGAACGGTGGCCCGCACGGAGAGGGCACCGCGGTCGCCGAGCCAGAGCGAGGTGCCGATGCGCGGCCGGAGGGTGAAGTCGGGGTAGTGCTTCGCCAGCAGCTCGAGCTCCACCTCGGTGAGGTGTGAGACCCAGATGGTGCGGCTGCCGACCTTGCCGAGACCGGACCCGACCACGTCGTTGAGCAGCCGCTCCACCTCGCTCATGTGGGAGGTGCCGTGAGACCTCGGGGCCAGGGGCAGGTGCAGCGCCACCCCCTCGACCTCGACGCCGCCGTGCTCCGCGACGGTCCGGACCGCCTCGCGAAGGCCGGATGCGGTGAAGCCGTGCCGGAGCATCGAGGTCATCCGCTCCAGGACGACCCGCGGCCGTCCACCGGTGTGGCGGCCCTGCTCGGAGAGGGCCTTGAGGTCCTCGATCCGGCCGACGGTGTGGATCACCCGGGCGTTGTCGGGGGCGGGGCTGCCGGGTCGCCACGGCGTGAGCACGAGCATGGACCCGTCGTAGCGCTGCTCGACCTCGGGCAGCTCCTCGTAGGTGCCGACCGCCAGGGTGTCCACGCCCAGCCACTGCGCCTTGCGGGCGAGGCGGGCGAGCCCGAAGCCGTAGCCGTTGCCCTTGGCCACCGGCACCAGGCCCGGTTGGCGCTCGTGGACGTCCTTGAGGTGCGTGCGCCAGCGGTCGCCGTCGACGCGGAGGGTCAGGGCCATCAGCCTCGCCGCTTCAGGTAGATCTCGAAGGCCTTGTAGATCGCCCGGTTGAGCGGTAGGTCCCACTCCCCGGCGTACTCCACGGCCTGCGCCGCCCGTGCCGACCTTGAACTGGATCAGCCCGACGTGGTCGTCGTCCGAGTCCAGGGTGGCGGTGATGCCACGCAGGTCGTAGACGTGGGCACCGGCCGCCAGCGAGTCGCGGATCATCTGCCACTGGATGGCGTTGGACCCGCGCACGTCGCGCTTCTCGGTGGAGGACGCGCCGTAGGAGTACCACGCGTGCCGGCCGACCCGGATCCAGATGGTGCTCGCCACCAGCGTCACCCTCGTGCCGGGCGAGGTAGACGCGGATGCGGTCGGGTTCCTCGGCACCGAGCGCATCGAACATCGTCTCGAAGTAGCCGAGCGGTCGCGGTGTGAAGCCGTCGCGCGCGGCTGTCTGGACGTAGAGCTCGTGGAAGGCCTTGAGGTCGGAGACGACGCCTCGGTCGACCTCCACGCCGGCCTTGTCGGCCTTCTTGATGTTGCGGCGCCACTGCTGGTTCATGCCCGCGAGCACGTCGTCCTCACTGCGCGGGTCACCCTGGTCGTCGACGAGCGGGACCCAGAAGTTGTACTGCGGCTGGCCGGCCGCGAACCCGCCCTCGGCGGACTGGTGCCTCCAGCCGAGCTCCTGGAGCTGGGAGACCACCCTGGCCCCGACCTCGCTGCGCTCGGTCGGCGGGAGCGAGGTCAGGCCCGAGACGGACTCGTCGGCGATGCCCTGCTTGACCTGGGCGGCGTCCCAGCGGCGGGTGACCACGGGTGGGCCGATCCGGATGCCGAAGGCTCCCTGGGCGCGCAGGTGGGCCGCCATCGGCTCCAGCCAGCCGCTCAGGTCCTCGCTGTCCCAGTCCACCAGCGGACCCTCGGGCAGGTAGGCGAGGTAGCGCTTGACCTTCGGCAGCTGGCGGTAGAGCACGAGGGCGGCACCGACGATGTCCTCGCTCCCGGTGCTGCTCCGGGCGACCCAGCCGATGGACTCGGCCCTCCACTCGGGCTTCACCGCAGCCCAGGCGGGGGTCTGCAGGAAGCTGGCCGAGCCGGACGTCCCGGCCGACGGGCGGGACATGGACCGGATGAATGCGAGGTGCTCCTCCGCGGTGATCGTGCGCACGGCCAGGGCTGGGGAGGTCACCTCAGGAGCCTAACCGTGCCGGCAGGACCGTCACGACGATGCCTCGATCACCAGGTCGCGGATGACCGGGAAGCAGGAGGCCCCGGGGTCGATCACGGCCACGTGGTCCCCGGGTACGACGACGCGCTGCACCGTGGCGCCGGCAGCCCTGGCCAGCGCGACGTAGGAGGTGCTCTGCTCCGCCGGGACGGTGTCGTCCCGGTCGGCGTGCACGGCCCACACGGGACAGCCGGCGGGCACCAGCCGGGACGGGTCGGCGAGGGCGTAGTCCTCCGGCGACACGATGGGCGGTGCCCCCATGAAGTCGGTGACCGGCACGACGGAGCCGGGAGCGTTGCCGGCGCGCGTCAGGTCGAGGACCCCGGCCAGCGAGATGGCCCCCTGCGGCTGCACCTGCGGCTCGCCTCCCGGTGTCCGCGCGGAGCGGGAGGCCGCCCAGACGGCCAGGTGCCCGCCCGCGGAGTGCCCGAGGAGCACGACGTGGTCGGTCAGGCCGTCGGGAACGTCTTCCCCGGCGAGACGGTCGACGGCGGTGGCGACGTCGCTGAGCGTGTTCGGGAAGCCACCACCCGCGCCGGTGCGGCGGTACTCGACGTTCCAGGTCGCGAACCCCAGGGCGGTGAGCGCCGCCGACATCGGGTTGAGCTGCTCGAGCCCGTAGGCGGGGTACCAGTAGCCCCCGTGCAGGAGCACCACCGTGGCCCGGGGCCTGTCCGCGGGCAGCTGCAGCTCGACGAACTGGGACGGGTCCTCGCCGTAGGCGATCCGCCGTGAGCCCTGTGGTGCCGGAGCGGGCGACGGTGCGGTGCGGGCGGGCTCCTCGGCGCATCCGACCAGCAGGCCGGACAGCGCGGACGCCGCCAGCAGGCCGCGGCGGGAGAGCCTCACACCCCGTGCTCGCGCAGCCACGCGAAGTCGGCCTGGTGCTCGGGGGCGCCACCCGGCGTCTCGCAGATGACCGGTGCACCGGCGTCGCGGACGACTGCGGCGAAGTCGTGCTCGTCGAGCTGTCCGTTGCCGAAGTTGGCGTGCCGGTCGGCGCCGGAGTCGAAGGCGTCCCGGCTGTCGTTGGCGTGCAGGAGGTCGATCCGGCCGGTGATCGGCGCGCACCTTCTCGACCGCGGTCGCGAGCTCGATGCCGCCGGCCCAGGCGTGGCAGGTGTCGAGGCAGAACCCGACCTTGTCCGCGTGCTCGGCCGCGGCGATGGCGTCCCACACGCCGGCGATCCGGTCGAGCTGGCGGGCCATCGCGTTGTCGCCGCCGGCGGTGTTCTCGATCAGGAGCGGGATCTTGAGGTCGGTGGCCTCGATCGCCTTGCGCCAGTTGTCGAAGCCCGTGGCGGGGTCGTCGGCCTTGTTGACGTGGCCGCCGTGCACGATCAGCCCCTTGGCGCCGATCTCCGCGGCTGCGTCCATGTGCTGCTGGAGCAGCTTGCGGCTCGGGATCCGGATGCGGTTGTTGGTCGTGGCGACGTTGACGATGTAGGGCGCGTGCACGTAGAGGTCGATGCCCGCCGACTCGGCGTCCTGACGCAGGGCGGCCGCGCCCCCGGCGTACCTGATCTCCGGGCCCTTGTAGCCCTGCGGGTCGCCGAGGAAGAACTGCACCAGGGTGGTCTGGCGGGCCTGCGCCTCGGCGATCGGGTCGGTCTGGTCGACGTGGGCTCCGATGGCGATCTGGCTGCTGGAACTCATGGACCCAGCCTAGGCTTCGGGCCTGAGCAGGAGGTGGTGCGGGAGCGTCGCCCGGTCACCTGTGGACGACGATTTCCGTCCCGGGCCGGCAGCCTTGTTAACCTTGCGCGTCGCTCACCCCCGATGGGAGCGCGACACCGCACAGCCCTCCTGCCACGGAAACGCCGTGGCCGCCCGAGTCCGAAGGAGGTGGAGAACGCTATGCGTGCCTATGAACTCATGGTCATCCTCGATCCCAACCTCGAGGAACGCACCGTCCAGCCGTCACTCGACACATACCTCAACGTCGTTCGCAACGACGGAGGCAGCGTCGACAGCGTCGACATCTGGGGCCGTCGTCGTCTCGCCTACGAGATCGACAAGAACGCCGAAGGCATCTACGCCGTCGTGACGCTGCAGGCCGAGCCCGCGACCGTCAAGGAGCTCGACCGCCAGCTCACGCTGAACGAGTCGGTGCTCCGCACCAAGGTCCTCCGTCCCGACGCTCACTGAGCGCCACCCACCGCACCCGTCCGATCAGCTAGGGAGACCCACATGGCAGGCGAGACCATCATCACCGTCGTCGGCAACCTCGACGGACGACCCGGAGCTCCGGTTCACCCCGTCGGGTGCTGCGGTCGCGAACTTCACGATCGCCTCGACCCCGCGCACCTTCGACAAGCAGTCCAACGAGTGGAAGGACGGCGACACGCTGTTCCTGAACTGCTCGATCTGGCGCCAGGCGGCGGAGAACGTCGCCGAGTCGCTCCAGAAGGGGATGCGCGTCGTGGCCCAGGGGCGGCTCAAGCAGCGTTCCTACGAGACCCGCGAGGGTGAGAAGCGCACCGTCGTGGAGCTCGACGTCGAAGAGGTCGGACCCAGCCTGAAGTACGCCACGGCCAAGGTCGCCCGCGTGCAGCGCAGCGGCGGTGGCGGCGGCTACAGCGGCGGGGGCAACACCGGCGGTGGCGGCGACGACCCGTGGGCCTCCAGCCCGGCCCAGGGCGGCCAGTCCGGTGCCCAGTCCGGTGCCCAGCCGGTCGGCCAGTCGGCACCCCAGGGTGGCGGCAACCAGGGTGCCTGGGGCGGTCAGCAGGGTGGCCAGGCGGCTCCCGGTGGCACCAGCAGAACGACCCGTGGGCGACCGGCGGCTCGGACGAGCCCCCGTTCTGACCTGCACCGCACTCACAACTGAACAGCCCCAGAAGCCAACCATTCCGGCGCCAGTAACCACTCTGGGCCGGGCTCACTGAAAGGGAGCACCACAATGGCCAAGGCAGTGATCCGCAAGCCCAAGAAGAAGGTTTGCCAGTTCTGCAAGGAGAAGGCGACCGGTGTCGACTACAAGGACACCAACCTCCTCCGCAAGTTCATCTCCGACCGCGGCAAGATCCGCGCGCGTCGGGTCACCGGCAACTGTGTACAGCACCAGCGCGACGTGGCCACGGCCGTGAAGAACGCTCGTGAGGTCGCCCTGCTTCCCTACACGTCCACGGCTCGCTGAGAGGAGACGGCAGATGAAGCTCATCCTGACCCAGGAAGTGACCGGTCTCGGTTCCGCCGGCGACGTGGTCGAGGTCAAGGACGGCTACGGCCGCAACTACCTCATCCCGCGTGGCTTCGGCATGCGCTGGACCCGTGGTGGCGAGAAGACGATCGAGTCGATCAAGAAGGCCCGTGACGCCAGGTCGGTGCGCGACGCCGACCACGCCACCGAGGTGAAGGCCAAGCTGGAGGGCTCGACGTTCAGCGTCAAGGTCCGTGCCGGCGACGGCGGTCGCCTCTTCGGTGCGGTCACCGCTGCGGAGATCGCGAACGCGATCACCGAGGCCGGTGCCGAGGTCGACAAGCGCACCATCGTGGTGCGCAACCCGATCAAGTCGCTCGGCGCCCACACCGTCACGGTGCGGGTGCACGACGACGTCGAGGCAACGGTCGAGCCTGAACGTGGTCTCTGCCTGACCCACAGCCCGGCTCACGCTGGGCGAAGGCCGTCCCCCTCAGCTCGAGGGCGGGCGGCCTTCGTCGCTCTGTCCCGCCCCGGCTGGGCTGGATCTCCAGTGGCCCGGGTCCGCCGAGCCACTCGCGCCGGTGCACCCGGAAGAGGAGATAGACGAACGCCACGTTGACCAGCGCCGAGAGCACCAGCGTGGGTGTCTCCAGCTGCGCGACGTCCGCCGCCGATCGCGAGCACCGGGAGCACGCCGGCCAGGGCGAACCCCCACACCAGCAGCCCGAACCGCTTGGCCACGAGCGGTGTCCCGCGGCGACTGGCTGGCTCCGAGGAGCCCGATCTCGCGGGCCAGGAGCAGGCAGAACACGAGCTGGGGCAGCGAGGCGAACCACTCGCCCGACGCATCGAGCTGGTGGTGCAGCTGCGGCAGCCACATCGGGACGCTGACCGTCGCGGCCAGCACCGCCAGCCAGCGGACCGTCTCGAAGGCGGCGTCGGTCCGGGCCAGCGCGAAGACCCCGAGGAGCACCAGCACCCAGCCGAGCGGGTCCGGCAGGGCGTCGTACCGCTCCCAGGACGGCGACGGGTCGGCCGGGAAGTAGGCGCTGCCGATGATGATCACCAGTGCCCATGGCGATCTTCTGGAGCGGCGACATGGCCCCAGCGTAGGCTCCCCCGGCATGACGAAAGCACCGGTCCTGCTCGCGCCGAACGTCTGGCGGATCCCTCTGCTGGGCGACTACGTCAACGGGTTCATGCTGCGCGACGACGACGGCCAGATCACCCTGGTCGACATGGGGATCGCGTCCTCGGGTGCCAAGGTGATCGCGGCCCTGCGCTCGATCGGGTCCGATCCGAGCGATGTGACCCGGCTGATGCTGACCCACTGCCATCCCGACCACGCGGGCGGCGCGGCCTACGTCTCCCGGGAGACCGGGCGCCCGGTCGACATCCATGCCGAGGACGCGCACTACGTCCGGACCGGCACCCAGCCCGACGTCGACCCGACCTCGCGGATCGGCAGGCTCTTCCGCAGGCTGCCCGAGCCGAAGACCGAGCAGGTGACGGTGGGCGAGGAGCTGAGCGACGGCCAGCTGGTGCCGTTCGCCGGAGGCATCCGGGTGGTGCACACACCGGGGCACTCACCGGGACACGCGTCGTTCCTGCACGAGCCGTCCGGGGTGCTGATCACCGGCGACGCGATCTTCAACGTCCTCGGCATCCGCTGGCCGCTGAAGATGCTCTGCTCGAACTTCGCGATGACCCGGCAGACCGCGCACCGCTTGGCCGAGCTGGAGTACACGACGGCGGCGTTCACGCACGGCCCGGAGATCCGGGACCGGCCCCGGGACGCCATCCGGAGGTTCCTGGCCGAGCACTGACCCGGGTCAGGCGCCGAGCCGCATCCAGCGGTCGCCGTGCGCCCGCAGCAGCAGGGTGAGGGCGCGGCCGCCCATGAAGCAGACGGCGAACGCGACCCAGAGCCAGGTCAGGCCGCTGCTCACCCACCAGCCAGGCGACCGGGGCGAACAGCAGCAGGCTGACCAGCTGCGCCCAGGCGAGGTAGACCCCGTCGCCGGCGCCGATGAGCACCCCGTCGAGCACGAACACGATGCCCGGCCAGTGGCTGCGCCGCTGCCGCGACGAGCAGCACCGGCACCAGCAGGTCGAGCACGGCCGGGTCGCTGGTGAACAGCGGTCCGAGGAGCGGCGCGAGGACCGCCAGGACGAGCACCGGTGACCACGCCGCTCAGCCAGCCCCACTGCTCCATCCGGCTGGTCACGGCCCGGGTGCCCTCGACGTCGGCCGCACCGAGGTAGCGCCCGGTGATCGCCTGGGCTGCGATCGCCACGGCGTCGAGCGTGAAGGCCAGGAAGGTCCAGATGGTCAGGGCGAGCTGCATCGTCGCGAGATCGTCCTCACCGAGCCTGGCAGCGGCGTACGTCATCACGAGCAGGGAGGCGCGCAGCATCAGCGTGCGCACGATCAGCGGTACGCCGGCCCGGCCGGCCTGCCTGATCCCGGGCAGGTCCGGACGCAGCGGACGCCGACTCGCGCACGGCTCCCCGGACCACGACCCACACCAGCGCGGCGGCCGACCCGACCTGGGCCAGCAGGGTGCCGATCGCGGAGCCGGCGATCCCGAGGCCGTCGATCGGACCGACGCCGTAGACCAGGCCCACGTTGAGCACGATGTTGACGAGGTTGCCGACCACGGCCACGACCAGCGGGGTGCGGGTGTCCTGCAGGCCGCGCAGGACGCCGGTCGCCGCGAGCATCAGCAGGAGGGGGACGACGCCCAGCAGTGCGATCCGCAGGTAGGTGACCGCGAGCTCGGCGACCTGGGGGCTGGAGCCGAACAGGTCGACGACCGGACCGGTCAGGGGCAGGACGACCCCGGTGAGCAGGACTCCGATCAGGGTCGCCAGCCACAGGCCGTCGACGCCCTGGGCCAGCGCTGCGCGGGTGTTGCCGGCTCCGACCTGGCGGGCCACCGAGGCGGTGGTGCCGTAGGCCAGGAAGATGCACAGGCTGATCAGCGTCCCGAGGACGGCCGAGGCGATCCCGAGCGCGGCCAGCTCCGGGGTGCCGAGATGGCCGACGACGGCCGCGTCGGCGAGCAGGAACAGGGGCTCGGCGACCAGGGCCAGGAAGGCGGGTACGGCGAGCCGCAGGATCTCCCGGTCCTGGGCCCGGCGGCGGTCCCGGCGCCCCGAACGGGTGGTCGCCCGCTCGCGCCGCCTGTCCTCCCGGGCCGTTACCACGGGGGCGAGGCTAGGCGCTACCGAAACCTGTGTAAAACCCGGCGTTTCTGTGGGTATCCCGAGGGGCGGAGGGCTTTGTCGACAAACTCACCGGCCCGTCCCAGATGGCGAACTGGTGAACACCAGGTGATCAAGAATCTTCCCTCCACAGCCTGTGAGCACGTGTTAGCGCAGGTCAGAGGCGGTATGAGCGCCGGAACTTTTTCTCGGTCCACAGCGGGGCCACCAGGCTGTGCACACCCCTGACGGCGTGTTCCACACGATCAACAGGGTTATCCACAGGTGCCTGTGGATAACGCGCTGGTGGACCGTACGGAACGGGCCTACTGTGCGGCGTCCGGGTCTGCAGAACCCATCGGTGACGGGTCCCGGGCAGGTCACCCGGGGCGGGCTGTCGGGGTGGTGGCGGACGTCGGTCGGAACTCGACCGGACGGACTGTCGGTGCCCATCCCTAGCCTCGGTGACCACGGGAGCGAGGAGAGGGCCACGCGATGAGCATGACCGAGTCGGGCAGCGGGTCGCCCAGCGGTTCCTCCGGGGTCGCGATGAGCGAGTCCTGGGCCGCCGACTCGCTCACCGGTGGCTACCCCAGCAGCTTCGGTGAGGCCCCCGGCGGGCAACCAGGAGCACTGGTCGGGACGGATGCCCCCGCAGGACTCCGACGCCGAGCAGAGCGTGCTCGGCTCGATGCTCATCTCCAAGGACGCGATCGCCGACGTCAACGAGCAGATCGGCGGCGGCGACTTCTACCGCCCGGCGCACGAGACCATCTACGACGCGATCGTCGACCTCTACGGTCGCGGCGAGCCGGCCGACCCGGTCACGGTCTCGGCCGAGCTGCACCGTCGCGGGGAGCTGCAGAAGGTCGGCGGCGCGCCCTACCTGCACACGCTGTCGGCCAGCGTCCCGATCGCCGCCAACGCCGGCTACTACGCCACCATCGTCCGCGAGAAGGCGATCCTGCGCCGGCTGGTCGACGCCGGCACCAAGATCGCCCAGATGGGCTACGCCGGTGAGGGCGACGTCGACCAGACCGTCGACGTGGCGCAGCAGGAGATCTACGCGATCGGCGAGAAGCGGCAGCAGGAGGACTACGCCCCGCTGTCCTCGATCATGGAGGCCACGCTCGACGAGATCGAGGCGATCTCCAGCAACGACGGCACCACCGGGGGTGTGCCGACCGGGTTCGCCGACCTCGACGAGCTGGTCAACGGCTTCTCCGGCGGCCAGATGATCATCGTCGCCGCGCGGCCCGCGGTCGGGAAGTCGACGCTGGCCCTGGACTTCTGCCGGTCCGCCTCGATCCACAACAACCTGACCAGCGTGATCTTCAGCCTGGAGATGTCCAAGAGCGAGATCACCATGCGGCTGCTCTCCGCCGAGGCGAAGATCCCGCTGAACAACATCCGCAAGGGCCCGATGACCGACGAGGACTGGAACAAGCTCGGTCCCAAGATGGGCCAGGTCTCCGGTGCGCCGATGTTCATCGACGACAGCCCGAACATGACGATGATGGAGATCCGCGCCAAGGCTCGCCGCCTCAAGCAGCGCCACGACCTGAAGCTGATCGTGATCGACTACCTCCAGCTGATGACCAGCGGCAAGAAGGTCGAGTCCCGCCAGGTCGAGGTCTCGGAGTTCTCCCGCCAGATCAAGCTGTTGGCCAAGGAGCTCGACGTACCGATCGTCGCGCTCTCCCAGCTCAACCGTGGGCCCGAGCAGCGCTCCGACAAGCGCCCGATGATGAGCGACCTGCGCGAGTCGGGCTCGATCGAGCAGGATGCGGACATCGTGATGCTCCTGCACCGTGAGGACATCTACGAGAAGGAGTCACCCCGCGCGGGCGAGGCCGACATCATCGTGGCCAAGCACCGCAACGGCCCGACCCGCGACGTCACGGTCAGCTTCCAGGGCCACTACTCGCGCTTCGTGGACATGGCGCACTGATCGTCGGGGCCGGGCTGGCACAAGCTCCCGCGGCAGGTCCGCCGGCTTCCGGTCGCGCCCGAGCAGCCGGCGGGCGGTGAGCCCGGGTGGGCTGGACACCGACCGCCGGCGTGGCACCTCAGGCAGTGACCCTCGCCTACTCGGTGCCGGTCGTGAGCTCCGCGGTCGGTGCGACGTCGTCGGAGACCTTGGTCAGCGTGTTGATGCTGACGTGCGGCCAGGTGATCCGTCCCGGCAGGCCGTCGCGCCTGGGGAAGAAGTCCAGCATCACGATCTGCAGGTACTGCATCTGGTGCACGGTGATGCCGTCCACCTCCGCCAGCTGCTGGATCCAGAAGGTCGACTTCATCGAGACCGCGTCGGCCTGCTTGACCACGAACGGGATGTTCTTGATCCCGCCGGTCGGGTGGGTGGTGTCGAGCTCCAGGACCGTGGTCGCCACCACGTCCAGCCCGTTGTTGGCGGCGTCCAGGAGCAGGTGCGGCGCCACCGGGTCGAAGCCGGGGAACGCCGGAAAGTCGAGGGTGCCCTTGAACGGCGCGTCGTGGAAGTGCTTGTAGGGCGCCAGGTAGCGGTTGTTCTCCAGGTCCGGCGTCACCCCGATCGGCAGTCCGTCCACCGCCGGGATGCGTGCCAGCCCCTCGACCACGGAGCTCTTGCCGAGCGCGAGCACCGCGTCCCCGTGGGGAATGGTCGCCAGCCGTGCGATGTCGAACCCGTCCGGGATCTCGTTGAGCATGTTCAGGAAGAGCCCCGGCTCGTGGTGGATCGCAGCTCCTGGTGCACCGGTGACGGTGCTCGCGGGCTCGTCGGCCACGGCGACCTGGTGGACCACCTGTTCGTAGTCGAGGGTGACCACGAGCTGGTCGGTCTGGCTCTCGTGGTCGTCGCTGAGGCCCCGGTTGGGGACACCCTTGTCGACGAGGGTGAAGTTGAGCTCCTCGTCGAACTGGTTCAGCAGCAGGCGGTAGTCCAGGAAGCCCTCCTGGGCGAAGGGCAGCGCGATCATGTTCCAGCCGCGCCCCTCGCTGACCCATCTGCCGGGCAGCAGGCCGAGTGGGCCGAGCTCTTCGTCGTAGGGCCTGGCAACTTCGATGTGCCGGTTCTGCCCCTCCATCGTGGTGATGCGTACGTCAGTGGTCATGACCACTCCTCGTGAGGTGTCGTCGGCCTCGCCCCGGTCGGGGCGAGCCGGTTGTGGGTAGGAGGAGCGCCGTGCAGTCTCGGAAATACGTGGTGCGCGCCCTCAGGGCGCCATCACGTTGAGGTCGACGGGTCCGGAGACGCCGTCCACGGTGGCGCGGTCGTCGCGCTGCCAGAGCCACCAGTCGCGGGTGGGTGGGGTGCTGCCGATGCGGCGTACCCACTGGCGACGGTCGAGGGCGGAGGCGAACCGGAAGCGGGACTCGAACTCCGGGTAGGCGTAGACCACGAGTCGCTGGCCCGTGCGGCGCTCGACGATGTCCACGAAGGCTCGGACCTCGCGGAGCAGGTCGTCGCGGGCCGGCGGTTCGGCGCAGTTGCCGAGCAGCTCGAGGTCGATGGCCGGCGGCAGGGAGGGTGCCGCCGCGTCGAGGACGTCGACGAAGTGCTCGGCCTGAGCAGCGCCCGGTGAGCAGAGGCTGAAGTAGTGGTAGCCGCCCACCCGGAGTCCGGCCCGCCTGGCTGCCTTCGCATGGGCGATGAACCGCGGGTCGACGAAGCTGCTGCCCTCGCTGGCCTTGAGGTAGGCGAACGAGATCCGGTCCCGTGCCACCCGCTCCCAGTCGATCTCGCCCTGGTGGTGCGAGGCATCGATGCCGCGGAGCGGGCGAGCCGCGGTCGACGGCTCCGGGGGCTCCGGCGTGGTGGTGGCCTCCGGGGTCGTCGGCTGGGCAGTGGTGGGCGCCGGTGTGGTGGCCGGGGCAGTGGTGGGCGGGGGAGTCGGTGCCGAGGACGCTGCCGACGGCTCGCCCGGGTCCGGCTCGGCACCGCACGCCGACGCCAGGGGCGCGAGCAGCAGCAGGGTTGCGAGCAGCAGCCGAGGCATCCACGGATCCGGCGACATGCACGCGAGACTAGGCGGTGGACCGGGACGGTGGGCCGTCGCCTAGGTTGCGGGCATGGCACGCACTGCACTCGTCCTCGGTGGGGGCGGCATCACCGGGATCGCCTGGGAGCTCGGCATCCTCAAGGGCCTGGCCGACTCCGGACTCGACCTGAGCACCGCGGACCTCGTGGTCGGTACGTCGGCAGGGTCGGTGGTGGGGGCCCAGATCACCAGCGGCCGCTCGATCGAGGAGCTCTACGCGACCCAGCTGGAGCCACCGGACCACGAGATCGGCGCCACCTTCTCGAAGCTGACGATGCTCCGGATGGTGCTGCCGATGGTGCTTCCCGGGAGCGGCCACACCAAGCGCGCCCGGATCGGCAGGGCCGCGCTGCGCGCCCACCCGCCGGGAGGCGACCAGCGGATCGAGGTGATCCGCTCGCGGATCGGGGTGACCGAGTGGCCCCCCGGAGACCTGAGGGTGACGGCCGTGGAGGCCGAGAGCGGGCGGTCCGTCGTCTTCGACCGGTCCAGTGGCGTCGACATCGTGCACGCCGTGGCGGCGAGCTGCGCCGTGCCGCTGGTCTGGCCGGCGGTGACCATCGACGGCCTGCACTACGTCGACGGCGGCATGCGCTCGAGCGCCAACGTGGACCTCGCCGCCGGCGCCGACGTGGTGGTCGTGATCGCGCCGCTGCCGCAGTCGCTCAGCAGGGCGACCTCGATCCGGGCCCAGCTCGAGCGGACCGGCGCCACCCGGACGGCGGTGGTCACCCCGGACGCCGAGGCGCTGGCCGACATCGGGAAGAACGTCCTCGACCCGGCGAAGCGCGCCGCGGCCGCCCGCAGTGGCCTGCGTCAGACCGCCGAGATCGTGGACCTGGTCCGTGCGGCCTGGTCCGTGACCGCCTGAGCGCGCCGGTGACCAGACCCCTGACCGGACGCCTGGCCGGGAACGTGGACAGCTGGGTCACGGGGTTCCTGGCCGGACACCGGGGTGGGCACGTCGCTGGACCCGGGCCGTCGTTCGCCGAGGAGGATCACCAGCCGACCTCGTCCAGCCCGCGCGTGGAAGCCGAGGTCCCCAGCCCGCTGCAGCACATCTCCCGCTCCTCCTCCCGCGGCGCACACCTGCGCCCTCAGCAGGTCAGGAGCAGGGTGGCGGACCGCTGATACCGCTCAGGCGTGCCAGTCGGTCTCCGTGATCGGTACGACGGCCACCGGGCAGGTGGCGTGCTCGACGACTGAGACCGAGACCGAGCCGTGCAGGAGCCGGGACACCCCACCGGCCTGGTGCGCGCCGACGACGAGCAGGTTCGCCCGCTTGCCGAGACTGACCAGGACCTCCTGCGGCACTCCGCGCGCGACGCTCTGCTGGATCCTGACGTCGGGGAACTTCTCCGTCATCCCGGCGACCGACTCGGCCAGCAGCAGCCGCTCCGACTCCACGTCGACGGGGACCGGGCCCACCGCGATCGGCGCGGCCATGGCCGTGTTCAGCTCCCAGAAGCAGTGCACGACGGTCAGGGGCAGGTCGCGCAGCGAGGCCTCCCGGTAGGCGAACTCCAGCACCGGGAGCGACTCCTCGGACCCGTCGGCACCGACCACGATCCCGTGGCGTACGACGCCCGGGTTGGCCGGGCGGTAGACCACGACCGGACAGTGCGCGTGCCTGACCAGGGCCACACCGACCGAGCCGAGCAGCAGGCTGCGCAGCGTGCCACGCCCGCGGGAGCCCACGACCACGAGGGCGGCGTCGCGGGAGTGCTCGAGCAGCACGGTGCGCGGGTCGTCGAGCCGGAGCACTGAGTGCACCTCGAGCTCGGGCGCCGACCGGTCGATCGTGGCCCTGGCTTCGGCGAGGACCTGACGGCCGGCGTCGCGCAGGGCGACGCGGGCCTCTTCGGGATACACCGTCGCGGCGTCGGCGTACGCGGGAGTGACGGCGTTGACGGCGTGCACCAGGGTGATCGCCCGGTGCTCGACCTGTGCCTGGTCGACAGCCCAGGCCAGGGCCCGCAGCGACGAATCCGAGGCGTCGACGCCGACGACGATTGTTCCGGTTGCGGTGTCCATGGTTCCTCCTGGCTGGTCCAGCGGTGCACAGCCCCACGGGGCCGTCTCCAGGCCAATGTCTCCCGCTGGCCCGGAGCCAGGTCAGGGCCCGATGGACCCCGCTCAAGGGACCAAGGACCCTGATCCGCCGGCACCGGGCGAGGCAGGATCAAGGGACAAGCCACATCTTCGGAGGTTCCCCATGACCGAGACACGAGAGCTGAGCGCTCGCGAGTGCCTGACCCTGCTGCGCTCGGGCGTAGCAGGCAGGGTCGCCCTCGCCACCCCCACCGGGCCGCACATCGTGCCGGTCAACTACTCGGTCGTCGACGATGCGATCATCGTCCGGACCTCGCCGTACAGCGTGCTCGGGACGCATGGCCGGGACACGACCTTCGCCTTCGAGATCGACGCCTTCGACCGGGAACGCGCCCGCGGCTGGAGTGTCCAGGCCCGGGGCCGCATCGAGGCGCTCGCCGACCGCACCGAGCTCCAGGCGGTCCGGGACGCGGCTGAGCCCCAGCCGTGGGCGGGCGGAGCCCGGCCGTTGTACCTGCGGCTCCGCTGGAACGAGCTCACCGGTCGGCAGGTCGGCGCCCGCTGGAACCTGCTGGAGGACCAGGAGCAGGACCCGCCGGTCACCGCCCGCCTCTGACCCGAAGGGGCGAGGTGGCGCACACTGTCGAGATGAGCCCACGTGAGCACCGCAGGATCGGAGGTGCCGCGCAGGCCCTGCTCGAGGCGGTGAGCGCGATCTCCTCCGATCTCGACCTGCGCAGTGTGCTGAGCAGGATCGTCGAGGCGGCCACGAAGCTGACCGGCGCACGGTACGGCGCGCTCGGGGTGATCGGCGCGGACGGCACGCTGGTGGAGTTCGTGACCACCGGACTGTCGGAGGAGGAGCACCGCCTGATCGGCGACCTGCCCCAGGGGCCGGGGCATCCTCGGCCTGCTCATCCACGACCCGCAGGCCATCAGGATGAAGGAGCTGGCCGCCCATCCGGCCTCCGTGGGCTTCCCGGCCCACCACCCGCCGATGAACACCTTCCTCGGCGTACCCGTCCTGATCCGGGGCACGGTCTTCGGCAACCTCTACCTGACCGAGAAGCGCGGAGGCGCGGATTTCACCGAGCAGGACGAGCAGCTCGTGGCGTCTCTGGCCCGGGCCGCCGGCTTCGTGATCGAGAACGCCCGCGCCTACGGCCTCAGTGAGCTGCGCCGTCAGTGGCTGGAGGCATCGGCTGAGCTGACCGAGACCCTGCAGCCTCCGATCGACATCGAGGAGGCCCGCCAGGCGATCACCGACATGGCCCGCTCCGTCTCGGGGGTCCTGGCGACCGCCCTGGTCGGAGGTCCCGATGCCTCCCACGAGGAGTCGGTGCTGGCCGTCTCGTGCGCGACGGCGGACCTGGACGCGGTGCGGCCCGCACTCACCCGGCTCGCCGAGGAGCACGACCTGACCGGCCACGAAGTGCTGGAGCTCGAGCTGGAGAGCCGCCCGGACGTCGACGGGCTGGGGGCCATCGTGATCCCGCTGCGCGCCCACCTGGCCCGTGCGGGGGTGCTGGTGGCCCTGTTCGACCCCTTCCGCACCCGACCCGGTGTCGAGGAGCGCGAGCTGCTGGCATCGTTCGCCGACCAGGCGGGCCTGGCGCTGGACCGGGCACAGGCCCTCGATGACCGCGAGGAGCTCGCGGTCATCTCCGACCGCGAGCGGATCGCCCGTGACCTCCACGACGTGGTGATCCAGCGGCTGTTCGCCACCGGGCTGCAGCTGCAGGGCGTGGCGGCCCTGGTCGCCGACCCGACGATCGGGTCCCGGCTCGAGGGCGCGGTGGACGAGCTCGACCTGACCATCAAGGCGATCCGCGGCACCATCTTCGAGCTCCAGCACCAGCACAGCGACTCCCTGCGGGCCGAGATCCGCAGTCTGCTCCGGGAGTACGCACCCGTCCTGGGGTTCACGCCGACCGTGCTCACGAGCGGGCCCGTCGACACCGGCGTCCCGGCCCAGGTGCGTGAGCAGCTGCTCCCCGTGCTCCGGGAGGCGGTCTCGAACGTGGCACGACATGCGCTCGCCGACCAGGCGCAGGTCGAGCTGCACGTGAGCGACACCGAGGTCCGGCTCACGGTCCTCGACGACGGCTGCGGACTGGCCGAGCAGCGGTCGGAGAGCGGTCTGCGCAACGTACGCCGTCGCGCGGCCGGTCTGGGCGGCTCCGTCGAGCTGAGCGCCCACCAGCCCCGCGGGACCGCCCTGGTCTGGGTGGTTCCCGTGGGGCGAGGGGCCCCCGGCTAACGGAGCACGGGGTAGCGCTCGACCAGCGAGGTGCTGGACCACCAGCGGCCCAGTCCCCAGGTGTTGCCGGCGGCGAGCAGCGCCAGGGCGACGACGGTGATGGCTCCGATCAGGTGGTCGTCGATGACCGGGTTGTTCTCCGGGGGGAGGACGACGGTCCACATCAGCACGTACATCGTCGCGCCGCCGATGGCGGCGAGCCACATGCCTGCGCCGAGGATGAGTGCGGTGCCGATGGCGAGCAGGCCGAGCATGAAGCCCCAGTCAGCGAGGACCGTGCCGCCGATGGAGTTGTAGAAGCCCTTGAACGGGCCGTCGGCGCCGAACTTCAAGAACCCCTCCGTGGGGCTGCCGCCGTTGATCCAGGCAGCGTCACCGAAGCGGTCCAGCTTGCCGTCCTGGCCGTAGCCGGTGTGGAACCCCAGGGCGAGGAGCTTGTCGAAGAACGCCCAGAGGAAGGTCACTCCGACGCTGATCCGGAGCACCGCGAGGACGCGGGCGGTGGTGGTGTTGAGGTGGTTGGCAGCAGCGGCGGCCTGGGCGGCCTGGGTGCTGCCCTGGCCCCCCACCGGAGTTGTGCTCGTGTGCTGGGTGACGGACATGGCAGCGACCCTTCTGAGTCATCGACTTCGTGGTGACTTCAGCCTCCCGCGCGTGGGAGGGAGCGGGTCAGGGCTGATGGACCCCCGTGTGGAGGTCCTAGGTCCCGCCAAGTGCCTGCTCAGTGACTGGGCGGCGCGAGCAGCCGGGAGGCGAGCACGGCGGCCTGGGTGCGTCGCTCGAGCCCCAGCTTGGCCAGGATGTTGGAGACGTAGTTCTTCACCGTCTTCTCGGCCAGGAACATCTGCTCCCCGATCTGCCGGTTGGTCATGCCCTCCGCGATCAGGCTCAGCAGCTTGAGCTCCTGCTCGGTGAGGTCCGCCAGCTCGGGGGCGGTGGCCGGCCCGTTGCGCACCCGCTCGAGCACCCGCGCGGTCAGCGCCGGGTCGATCAGCGACTGGCCCGCAGCCACCGTCCGGATCGCGCTGACCAGGTCACTGCTCCTGATCTCCTTGAGCACGTAGCCCGAGGCGCCCGCCATGATCGCTGCGAACAGCGCCTCGTCGTCGTCGTAGGAGGTGAGGATGAGTGCCTTGATCGACGGGTCCACCGCCCGCACCGCCCGACAGACCTCGATGCCGGAGCCGTCCTGGAGCCGGGCGTCGAGGACCGCCACGTGCGGCCGCAGCGCGGGGATCCGCGCCGTGGCCTCCGCAGCGGTGGCCGACTCGCCCACGACCTCGATGTCCTCGGTGCGCTCCAGGAGGAAACGCAGACCCTCGCGCACCACGTCGTGGTCGTCGAGCAGGTACACGCGGATCGGGTCGGCCATACGGCCTTTCTACACGCTCGGCAGTCGACCCGCTCAGGCGTTGAGCTGCTTGTTGCCCTTACCGCCGGTGAGTGCCTCGGCGGTGCCGATCAGCAGCACGGAGGCGACCACGGCCAGCACGAAGCCCAGGATGTTCAGCTCCCAGATGCTGCCCGTGCCGATGGCGCTGGCGATCAGTCCGCCGATCACGGAGCCGACCAGGCCGAGGCCGAGCGTGGCCAGGAGGCCGAGGTCCTGCTTGCCTGGTTTGATCAGGCGCGCGAGCGCTCCGATGATGAGCCCAGCAACGATGAAACCAATCATGACGAGTCCTCCCATGGCGTCGGTGGCTCCACGCTAGCCCCGGGGTGGTTGATTCCGGCGCAACTTGGACCTGTTCCGGACACTGGTCCGATGGAGGCAACCGAGGCGCCCGGCGCGGCCCGCAGGCTGGCGCCCGTCGTCGCGGCGCTGGTCGCCGTCGTCGTCGTGGTCGCGTCCCTGGTGGTCGTTGTGGGGGTTCCCCGGTGGTTCCCGGGCGTGGGTGAGTGCGCCGTGAGTGTCGGTGACGACCGGGTCGAGCTCAGCACCGAGCAGGCCGAGCGGGCCGCCGTGGTCGCGGCGACCTCGGTGCGTGAGCAGCGGTCCCTCCAGCAGACCACCGCCTCACTGGACCCCCTGCTGGACGGCTCGGCGCGGGATGCGCGCCTCGTGGCGTCGGCGCTGACCGGTCGGTCCCCCCACGCCCTCGGCTGCCGGCACGGCGGCGCCGACGACGAGGAGCGCGACCGGCTCGACCGCGCCGGCCTGACCGGTCGTGCCGCCGCCGTGCGCAGCGACGTGCAGCGAGCCTTCGGCACCCAGCAGCTCGGCGGGTTCGCGCCCGGTGGCGTGACGAGTGGGCACATGCCCGGCTCTGCGCACTACGAGGGCCGCGCTGTCGACGTCTTCTTCCGGCCGGCGACCCCGAAGCAGCGGGTGCGTGGCTGGGCGGTGGCGCAGTACCTCGTCGCCCAGGCAGCCCGCCTCGAGGTGGACACGGTGATCTTCGACGGCCGCATCTGGACGGCCCGGCGGGGCAGCCAGGGCTGGCGCGACTATGCCCCGGACACCTCGGGCCGCTCGGCCAGGGTCGCCGCGATCCTCGAGCACCGCGACCATGTGCACGTCGACGTGGCGGACTAGGACCAGGTCGGGTCGGTCCCCGAGAGTCGCTCGAGCCGCGTCTCCAGCCCCGCGCGACGATGGGTGTTCCCCGGCAGCCCGGTGTAGGTCGTCCCGTAGGCCGCGAGCAGCGCGTCGTCGAGGCGGCGTACGGCGCCGGGCGGGTAGCGGTAGTCCATCCGCGTGCGGATGACCTCCTCGTCACCTGCACGGAGGACCTCGCCGAGCTCGTCGAGCGAGGTGATCCCCAGCTCGAGCAGCAGCCCGGAGATCCAGGCGTAGTGATCGGTGCGCGACCAGCCGGACTCGGCGTACTGCCCGGCCAGGAACGCCGCCAGCTCGCGGGGGTCGATGCGGGGGTCGTTGTCGGCGACGCCCTCGCTCTCGGTCGCACTCGCAGCCGACTCGCGCAGGGTGTCGCGGATCGTGGAGAACTCGCGGTCGGCCAGCTCCAGCAGGCCGGCGGCCAGGGTGAACCGACGGTCGAAGTCGCGCGCGTGCTCGTCGGGCATCGTGCCCTTGTAGCGGATGTCGTGCTCGAACTCGGCCCAGGCGTGCTGCAGCACGGTCCGGATCTGGATCTGGGCGGTGTGGCCACGCATCAGCGCGTACGACGGATGCCCCTCACGTGCCGCGTCCAGCGTGATCAGCAGGTGCCGGCTGGCGTAGCCGAAGCGACCCTCCTGCGCGGTCTCGCGCCCCATGTCGCGGTCGTCCTTGACCACCACCTGGTCGCGCAGCAGGTCGGCCACCGCGGACACGTCGCTGTGCACGTAGGTGATCACCCGGATGCCGATCGTGTCCGTGATGTCGCTGAGCGGGTCGGTGTAGAGCAGCTCGCCGTCGCGGGTGCGCCTGGCCTTCTCGGCGAACGAGGTGACGGTCTTGGTCCGCCCGGTGACGCTGAGGTAGTTGATGCCCTGCGTCGTCGAGGATCGAGGTGACCAGCGCGAGGAACTGCTCGCCGGCCGCGATCCGATCGGGGTGGCTCACGGTGTACTCCCGCACCGGGTCGGTCACCGGCACCACCGGCCGGCGCGGTCGCGGACTGGGTACGAGGTCGACCGGCAGGGTCGGGGTGACGATGTAGCCGGTCTCGAAGTCGCCGTACGTCGTGATGTCGGCGGGTCTCCGCGCGGCGAACCGCGCGACGTAGGCGCACACGACGGCGTCGACCTGGTCCTCCGCCACCCGGAGCTGGCTCTTGCGGGTCGCGGACTCGACCTGCGCCCTCAGCCCCGACCACGCCGGGTCGGAGGCGACGTGCAGCTCCGGCTCCGCGGTCGAGAGCCCGGCGAGCAGGTCCATCAGGATGAGCAGCTCGGCGCGCAGGCTGTCCAGGTCGCGGCCCGGCTTGTTCTTGTACTTCAGCGTCCTGCCGAGGTGGAACACGGCGACGGTGGCCGGGTGCGGGTAGACCTCGATCGCCCTGCGGCGACGGCCGGAGCGGGGGTTCATGTCCAGGCCGAGTGCCTGGCACAGGATCGCCCCACGGGGGGTGTCGCGGAACTCCGGCTTGCCGGTGTTCGAGGGGTGCGCGCCGGCGTCGAACTTCGCGAAGTCGCGGTTCAGGGCCGCCTCGGCGGGACGGTTGCCGATCGGGTTGGTGACGATCAGGGGAGCGTCGATCGCGACCAGGCAGTCGTCGTCGACGTACGGCGTCAGTGCCTGCAGGATCTCCTCGTCGGTCCGCACGGTCGCGAGCCGCACGAGTCGGCCGGCGTCGTCGACCACCGCGATGCCGGTGGGTCGCCTCAGACCCCAGGCAAGGTCGACGCCGATGTGGAACACACGGACCACCCTGCCGCATCGCGGCCGCGGACGTGCGGTGCGGTGGCGAACTCAGCCCGATGCGGCGAGCTTCAGGAGCAACCGCCGCATGGTCGGGACGCCGCGGGAGGTCACCGGCACCCCCAGGCGCTGCTCGAGCACCCAGGTGGCTGCGCTGCTGCGTTCCACGTCGCCGACCGAGAGCGCATGCAGGTTGTCGGCCCGCACGACGGTGACTCCGCCGCGCTCGGGCCGCCACGGAAGCCCTTCGGGAAACGGGTCGGGTCCCTCGAAGAAGGAGACCTCGGCATCGTCGGACACGTCGTTCAGGTCGAGCGCCCGCACCCAGTCGACCGATCGCACGACTGCAACGTCGTCGTACCCGCACACCGGCGTGAGCAACGCGACCGCCCGGTCGGCGACCCGTTGCGGTGAGTGACGACCGGACTCGAAGATCACCGTGCCGTTGGTCTGGAACGACACGGCAGCGCTGGCTCCCGCCTGGGAGAAGGCGTCCAGCAACTGCGGTCGGGTCGGACTCCGGCTGCGGCGCTGTCCGAGGTTGAGGTTCCGGAAGAAGGCGACCGCGGCGCTCACCGGTGCCGGCCCGGCCGCTCGCGCGTGAGCTCAGCCGTGGTCACGGGACTCCTGCACCCGACCCCGCGAGCATCCCGGACTCCCGCGCCCCGTCGAGGATGCGGTCGCGGACCTCGGTCACCAGGCCCTCCATGTTGCACAGCACCACGACATGGAGATCCTCCTCGGGCCAGCGGTGCGCCACCACCTCGACCCCGGGGTCACCGCCGCCATGGCCGAAGCGGCCATCGGGGTGGAACAGGACGCCGTACCCCATGGAGAACCCTTCGCCTGCGTCGGCGTGCCGGGTCAGGACCTGCCCCTTGAGGTCGCCGAGCAGCGTGCCGTCGGCGTAGGCGCGCAGGAAGCGGTCCAGGTCGTGCGTGGTGCTGTGCGCGCCGCCGTCGGCACCCCCGAGCACCGGGACGCGGTAGACGTTGGTGCGCCAGGGGGCGTCCGGGCCGGACCGGGGCAGGTAGCCGACGGCCACGTCCGGGACGGGCTCGTCCATCCGGAAGAAGCCACTGGCCGCCATGCCGGCGCGGGCGAACACGCTCTCCTGGACCACCTCGACGAACGGTCGGCCGGTCACCTCCTCGATGACCAGGCCGAGCAGGACGTAGCCGGCGTTGGAGTACTGGTACTGCGCGCCCGGGGGCCGGTACGGCGCCTGGTCCCCGAAGAGCGGGAGGAAGTCGAGCGGTCGCTCCATGGAGTACGACGCAACGTCGTCCCACAGCGCGCCGTAGTCCTCGACGTGGTTCGGTGCGTCCTCGTCCTCCTCGCAGTAGTCAGCGATCCCCGAGGTGTGGCAGAGCAGGTGGTGCACGGTGACCTCGGGCAGCAACGTCGAGGGCCGGCGTTCCGGAGGCAGTACGTCGACCACCGGGGTGTCGAAGGCCAGCGAGCCCGCGGCCACCAGGTCCACCACCACGACCGCGGTGAACATCTTGGTCAACGAGGCCAGCGCGAACCGGGTCGTGGGACGGACCGGGGCGCCGCACGCGCGGTCGGCGTACCCGCAGGAGTGCTCGAAGACCGTCTCCCCGCCCCGGGTGACCAGGAACGAGCCGGACAGGTCCCGCTCCCGGGCCCAGGCGTCGAGGTCGTCGGCTACTGCGGTGAAGGCGGCTGAGGACATCTCCTCACCGTGGCACCGGTCGCTGGCCTCCGCAACGGGTTAACGAGCGCCCGCACTCGTGGGTCAGGGCGACGCGTCGGGGCCAGGACGCGGGTCGTCTCAGTAGCCGGGGACGAGGTCGTTCAGGGCGCTCAGCCAGTCCACGATGGGAGTCGTGACGGAGTCGCCGACGGTGGTGTCGATGCCGAGGTAGCGCAGGCCGATCAGCGAGAGCGTGGACAGCGAGAGCACCAGGCCGACCGATGCCAGCAGACTGCCGGCGACCGCTGGACGACTCGACTGCGCGAGCCCGATCACCGAGCTCACCAGGGCGAGGACGGCGAGCCCGAGGGAGACCGCGAGCATCAGCGGGAACGGCGCTCCGACCACGGCCACCAGCCCGGCGAGCAGGGCGATCAGGGCGGCACTCGAGGTGTGCACCAGGCTCGCCGGCGAGCGCTCGAACAGCTCACCCAGGCCGTCCCCGAGATCCTGAGTCGTCATGGGCGAATTCTAGGTCGGCAGCGCTCGCCATCACCGGTCCTGCGAGCGTGTCGTGACGCACGGGGACTACGGGCGGCGGATCGAGGCGCCGTCACCGCGGCCTGCCGGGCCGCGAGCGAGATGGCCGCGGCGCTCAGCCGAGTCGGCCCATCCACTGGGCCAGGACGAGGCCGGTGAGACCGAGGACGACCAACCGCCAGGAGAAGAGCCTGAGCAGCCGGGAGGTCCCGGAGGTCGGCTCGGTGATGGCGCGGACCGGGGCGGCCGTCGCGGTCTCGGCGGTCGGGTTCGGCGCCGGCATGGTGAGTGGCCTGGCCCTGGCGGGCCGCTCGGCGCCGATGATCGAGGCCAGGTAGCGCGGGCCCAGCACGATCTGACGTTGCGGAAGCGCGAGCCCCGCGTCCGCAGCCACCCACCGTGGGACCGAGAAGCGGGCGGAGCGTGTGCTCGGCGCGGCATCGAGCCACGCCTCGTGCACGACCGCCCCACCGGCGGTGGAGACCAGGGCGCTCCTGGCTCCCTCACACCGGTAGACCGACTCTGCGAGCGGCAGCCGGCCCTCGAACGGCAGCGGCTCGGTGCTCCAGACCCCGAGCAGCGGCCGGGTCCTGCGGGGTCTGGGATCGGCCAGCACCATGACGTAGGCGTGCCGCGGCTCGGTGGCGACGCCCTCGAAGTCGCGGACCGCGAACCAGGCCCGCAGCAGCCGTCGGTAGCCCCAGGCGACGACTGCCGCCCCCAGCAGCACCATGCCCAGCACCACCGCAGCATCGGCTCCGGAGGCCAGGCCCCCCACAGCTGCCACCGCGGTGGCCGCGGCCCAGGCGATCGCGCGGTCCCGGGCATCGGTGAGGGTCTCGCGCAGCGCCGGCCCGACCTGGGGGACTCGTCCTCCACGCACCCTTCGGCCCTCCTCCGGCGGGCGGCTCACGGCGAGCTCGCCTGCCCCGCGCGTGTCCTGCTCCTCCCCGAGATCCCGGTCGAGCCGGGAGTAGCGGATCGCTGAGGCGGTCGGCAGCAGAACCCCTGCGAGGACGCCGCACAGTGCCGCCCCGCCCACCGCGGGACCGCCGGAGAAGGCAGCCAGGGCGACCAGCCCCACCCCGAGCTGCAGCAGCCAGGTGCGCGGCCTGAGCGGGCTGCCGCGCAGCCACGGGCGCACGGCGTCCACGCACACGGCCCCCTCGAGGCACGCGAGCAGCGCGAAGACCACCACCAGCCCGCCGGCATCGCCCAGTGAGTCGGTGGATGCGACCAGGGCGGCGGACCCGGAGAGCGCCACGAGGCCGCAGCCCAGGGCGATCGCGAAGGCGCCCCTGGGCCAGGTGCGCTCGACGCTGGGGAACGCGGGTGCGTCGCTCACGCTTCGCATGGTGTCACGGGAGGGCGCTCGTTTGCGGTGTTGAGGCGAGGGGTACCCGCACCGCCGTGAGCACCCCATTGCCCGAGCACCAGCGACCCGACGGTGTCAGCGACGCGACCGTCTCGGCCCTGGGCAAGCTGTCCGAGGCCCTGGAGGCGGTCGAGGCCGCCCGCGGCCACCTCTACGCCTTCCACCGACTGTGCGGGACCGCGGACCTCACCTTGGGCGAGGCCGTCGAGGAGCTGCGCGACGCCGGCCACACCGAGCTGGCCGACCGGATCGACGAGGTGCTGGTCGGCCGGAACATCATCGAGGGCAGGTGGAGCTTCCAGCTCGTCGAGGAGTACGACGACACCTACTACGCTGCCTTCAGGGAGCTCGAGCAGCACGCACGCGACGAGCTGGTCCAGGGGAGGCGACACCTCTTCGAGGCAGAGATGAAGGAGGATCGTCGTACGCACGGGGCACGGCACCACGAGGCGGCCCCCCGGGACGGCGGACCCCAGGGCGCCCGGCAACCCGACGCACCCACCACGAGAGGCACCCGATGAAGCTTCAACGCAGTGTGGAGACAGCGGCCTCGCCCGGCGCGGTCTTCGCCTATCTCAGCGACTTCACCACCACCAACGAGTGGGACCCCGGGACGGTGCACACCGAGCGGGTCTCGGGTGACGGAGGCATCGGCACGAAGTACCACAACACCTCGAAGTTCATGGGCCGCGAGACCGAGCTGACCTACGAGGTGGTCGAGCACCGGCCGGACACCAGGTTCGCCCTGCGTGGTGAGAACAAGTCGGTCGTCGCGAACGACTCGATGCAGATCGAGGCCCAGGGCACCGGCTCGCGGGTCACCTACACCGCGGACTTCGAGTTCAAGGGGCTGGGCAAGCTGATCGCCCCGCTGCTGGCGCCGGGACTGAAGAAGCTCGGCGACGAGGCCGAGGAGGGTCTCCGCGAGGCGCTGGCCAAGCTCTGACCATCCGGCGGCGAGCAGGTCGAGCTGACCTGCTCGGCGTCAGCGGCGACCGTCATCCTGGCGCGGCAGCCAACCGCGGGGCCACCACGTCGAGCTGCCACCTGGTCCATCGCTCGAGACTTGCTGCCTGCGGTCCGGTCAGGCGGTCACAGACGAAGCCCCAGTGGACCGCGACCTGTTCCCCCTCCTGCACGGCATCGATGAAACCAGCCCCTTCGGTGCGGTACGGCACGCGTTCCTCATCCTCGGTGCCGAGGGAGAGCCGTCGCTCGGCGTACTCCAGGTGTCGCGACCTGACCACCAGCTCGTCGTCCTCGACCGCGACCACCGTCGCCCACCCGATCCGGCACGAGTCGAGCACCTGGAGCGGTTCGGGCCTGCCGGTGCCGAGCAGCCGCGTCCACGGATAGATCGAGAACACGTGGAACGCGTGGGTGGGCGCGGCCTCCACGAGCAGGTGCTCGTCGAGGTGGCTCCAGTAGTGGCCCGCACCACCTCGAATCCGCTCGAGCAGCGCGGTCCCGAACGCGTGCCGGTCGACCCGGTCGGTCAGCTCGTTGCCGGTCCAGTAGCCGCGTACGACTCTCTCGTCGAGCGGGTCCTCGACGTCGGCCAGGCTGGCGAGGACCTGCTGGTAGGGCCACGCGCCGGAGAACTGTGTCGCCAGCGGTCGGATGTCGACGTGGCCGGACTCCCCACAGGCCACCGCCAGGAGCTCCGCTGCACCCTGCGGCCCGCAGTAGCCCAGCGCGTTGGGGGCGTGGGCGTACTGCGCGAAGAGTCGCTGCCCCGCAGAGGCCTCGACGGTCGTCCGTGCGGGACCCTGGCTCGTCATCGGTCGCCTCTCACACGCCGGCGGTCTGTCCGATCATGTCCGCAGCCTCGCGGTGCAGCCGACCGAAGTTGTAGTAGGCCGCGCAGGCACCCTCCGGAGAGACCATGCAGGTGCCGATCGGGGTCTCCGGGGTGCACGCGGTGCCGAACACCTTGCACTCCCACGGCTTGATCACACCCTTGAGGACCTCGCCGCACTGGCAGGCCTTCGGATCGGCGACGCGGATCCCGGGCATCGCGAAGCGTTCCTCCGCGTCGAACTCCACGTAGTCGGCGTTCACCTTCAGCGCGCTCTGGGAGATGAAGCCGAGGCCCCTCCACTCGAAGTGCGGGCGCAGCTCCATGGTCTCGCCCAGCAGCCTCAAGGCAGCAACGTTGCCCTCCTCCCGCACCACCCGTCCGTACTGGTTCTCCACCTCGCAGCGCCCGTCGCGGATCTGCTGCAGGAGCATGTGCACCGTGGCGAGAATGTCCAGAGGCTCGAAGCCGGCCACCACGAGCGGCTTGCCGTAGACCTCGGGCACGAACCGGTAGGGGCGGGTGCCGACCACCGTGGACACGTGTCCGGGCCCGAGGAAGCCGTTGAGTCGCAAGTCCGGCGACTCGAGGATCGCCTTGATCGGCGGAACGATCGTGACGTGGTTGCAGAACACCGAGAAGTTGTGGACACCTTGCTGCTTGGCGCGCACCAGGGTCACCGCCGTGGACGGTGCCGTGGTCTCGAAGCCGACGGCGAAGAACACGACGTGCTTGTCCGGGTTGTCCACGGCGATCTTGAGGGCGTCGAGTGGCGAGTAGACGAACCGGACGTCAGCTCCCCGGGCCTTCGCGTCGAGCAGGCTGCCCCTCGATCCGGGCACGCGCATCATGTCCCCGAAGGTGGTGAAGATGACGTTCGGCTGCTCAGCCAGCCACATCGCGTCGTCGACGCGACCCATCGGGATCACGCAGACAGGGCAACCCGGCCCGTGCACGAGCTCGATGCCCGGCGGGAGGATGTGCTCGAGCCCGTGTCGGTAGATGGTGTGGGTGTGCCCGCCGCACACCTCCATGAACTTGAACTCGTCGTCGCCGGCGAGCTTGGTGATCGACTTGACCAGGCCGCGTGCGGCAGCGGGGTCACGGAACTCATCGACGAACTTCATCTGGGTACCTCTCCATCTGTCTCGTGCGACGGGGCGAGTCAGGCGATCTGACTGGAGTTGAACGCGTCGATCTCGTTGACGTAGTCCTCACCCATCTTCTTGACCTGGTCCAGCGTGAGCTGCGCTTCGAGCTCGTCGATCTTCGCCATGGCGAACCCGACGTGGACAAGGACCCAGTCACCTTCGAGGAGCTGCTGCTCGGAGAGCAGGCGAACGCTGATGACCCGCTGCACCCCGTTGACCGCGACCTTGGCCAGGTGCTGCTCGGTGTCGGTGATGGCGACGACCTGGCCCGGTATTCCTAAGCACATGACTGGCTCCAACCTTCTCGATGGCAGTTTCAGCAGATTCGCGGGAGTGGGTCGCCCACGAGCATGTCGACGATCCGGCTACCGCCGAAGGGGGTGCGCAGCGCCACCATTCCGGCCGGTGTCTCGACCACCTGGCCGATGACCACCGCGCGCTCCCCTCGCGGATGCTCCCGCAAGGCCGCGACCCCGGCCTCGGCCTCGGCCTCGGGAACGACGGCGACGAACTTTCCCTCGTTGGCGACGTAGATGGGATCGATGCCGAGCATGTCGCAGGCGCCGAGCACCTGTGGTTGCACCGGCAACGCGACTTCGTCGAGGATCACGCCGATGCCAGCCGTCTGCGCCAGCTCGTTGCACACCGTGCCGAGGCCCCCGCGGGTTGCGTCCCTCATCCAGCGCGTGCCGGGAGCTGCGGCGAGCAGTGCTTCGACCATCTCATGGACCGGGGCGGTGTCGGAGCAGATGTCATCGGCCTCGATCGCCAGGTCACCACGGGCCAGCATCACGGCCATTCCGTGGTCGCCCAGGGTTCCGGAGAGCACGATCCGGTCACCGGGTTCGACCAGGTGAGCGGCCAGCTGTCGTCCCTCCGGGATCACCCCGACGCCCGCGGTGGAGATGTAGAGCCCGTCGGCGGCCCCCCTGGCCACCACCTTGGTGTCTCCGGTGACGATCTGGACCCCGGCCAGGTCGGCGGCATGCTTCATGTCGGCCACGATCGACCTGAGGCGTGAGATCTCGAAGCCCTCCTCGATCACGAATGCTGCCGACAGCCAGCGAGGGACTGCGCCACTCACCGCCAGGTCGTTGACGGTGCCGTGCACGGCAAGATGGCCGATCGTCCCGCCGGGGAACTCGATCGGTTGCACCACGAAGGAGTCGGTGGAGAAGGCCAGCCTCTCCTTCGACGGCAACGTGAGCACCGCACCGTCGCCGAGCTGCTCGAGCTCGGGGTTGCGGAACGCCTCGACGAAGACGTTGTCGGTCAACGCGGCCGAGGACTTGCCACCGGCGCCGTGCGCGAGCGTGATCACTTCGTCGATCAGCCGTGGACGCCGTTTGCGGAACTCCTCGATCTTCAGCAGCATCCTGTCCTCACGGTCCACGTGCGACGCCACGGAGTTGGTCGTCATCGGTTCCCTCCTCTGTTGCCGCTGGCCGCAGCCAGACTGGCCGCGCTCCTACGCTGTGTCGCTTCCTGGACCACGGTCCAGAGCCGGAACCCCACCCGCGCATGGCTCTCCTGAATCCGGTGGATGCTCTGTGAGTGGATGGTGAAGCAGTAGTCCACGTCGTCGCTCGTCGACATCGCACCCCCCTCGTGGCCGGCGAACCCGATCGTCAGAAGTCCGCGCCTCTTGGCCTCGGTGAGGGCCATGATCAGATCCTCGGAGTTGCCCGACGTCGACAGCGCGATGGCGATGTCGACCGGCTTCGAGTGCGCGATGACCTGTCTGGAGAAGATCAGCTCGAAGCCGACGTCATTGCCGAGCGCGGTGACCACGGCCTGGTCGGCTGCCAGTGACCAGGCAGGGACAGCACGGCCGAGTGCCGGACGACAGAACAGTGAGGCAAGCGTCGCCGCATCGGTGGAGCTTCCCCCGTTGCCGAACGTGTACAGCCGGCCTCCTTGTGCGAACCGCTCGGCCATCTCCGCACCTGCGGCCTGCAGCTGATCCTCGTACTCCTCGAGCGAGGCCTGCTGGAGACGAGCGCTGACCTCCGCCTTTCCCCTGGCCGAGGCCGCGAGATCGGCCAAGAGACTCCGCGAGTCGTGCTCGGTGCCCTCGATGAACGGGTAGAGGAAGTCCGTGTTCTGGTTGGTCTCACTCATGGAGTGCTCCCCTGCCGGTCCTCGATGCGGGTGATCGCAGCGCCGGCGTGCACGAGCAGCAGGTCCCCGGGCAAGACGTCACCGACAAGCGCCACGTCGACCGCTTCCTCACCGGTCGCCGTGCGGACCAGCGCCGGCCCGAACTCCACGTCGGGAGCCAGCACCACCTCGCCGAGCCGTCCCTCGTCGCTGCAGGTCACGCACACCTCGTCGGTGCAGTCCTCCTCGACCTGCACCTTGAGCAGTCCAGGATGTTCGAAGCAGACATGGGTGAGCTCCCAGAGCAGGTGGTACATCAGCACGAACCGGCCGGTGGCGGGGATCATCGGGTCGTCGGACTCGACCCACAGCACGTGGTCGGCGCTGCCCGCGGCAGGTCTTGGCCCGAACCCGATCCAGATCGTGTGGGCCCCCCAGGCGGGCGCCCGCCTCATCACGTCCTGGACCTGACGATCATCGGCGGAGGCGACGGCGATGATCACGTCCCCCGCACGGGTCGCGACGCGCGCCTGGGCGACCGGGTCCGGGTCGACGAGCGCCACCGAGGGGAGCGCTCGCTTGCCCATGATCACCGGATGCACGAACTCGACGGCGACATGGTGCGCGTGCGGCTCCCACTGGGGCGAGACCACCCACAGGGTCGCTCCCTCCTGGAACTTGCGCGCCAGCGCGAGCGCGGCGGCGGAGAGGTCCTCACTCAGCTCCGTACCGATGAGCTGCGCGGGTTCACAGGTGGTCGTCATGAGCGTCTCCTCTGAGTTTGTTCGGACCCTCGGCAGCCCGGTCCCTGACCTGCCTGGCCGATGACTGCCTGGCCGAGCGCGAGACCTCCGTCGTTCGAGGGGACCCGTCGATGGGTGAGCACCTCGAGTCCTTCGCGACGCAGGCCGGCCGACAGCTCACCGAGCAGCAGCCGATTCTGGAAGACACCTCCCGTGAGACCCACGGTGGCGACGCCTCGGGCGTCAGCCACGTTCACGACCAGCGAGATGGTGGCCCGGGCGAGCGCGGCGTGGAAGCCGAGGGCCAGCCCCGCGGTCGACTCCCCTGCCTGCACGCCCTCGACCAACGCCCTGACGAGCGGCCCCAGCATCACCTGGTCACCGACGACGCCCATCGGCAGCTCGACCGCCTCGTCGGCAGATCTGGCAAGTGCCTCCAGCTCGATCGCTGCCTGTGCCTCGTAGGTCACCCGGTGACGGAGTCCCAACAGCGAGGCAACTCCGTCGAAGAGACGTCCCACGCTCGTGGTCTGCACACAGCCGATGCCGCTGACCAGCTGCGACCTCACGGCCTCCTGCTCCTCGGTCGGACAGTTGTCGTGCAGGTCCAGTCCGCCGACGTCGGGGATCCCCGCCGCTCGGAGGAGTGCCAACGCCACCCGGAACGGGTTGCGCACAGCCCGATCACCGCCGGCAAGCAGGAAGCCCTCGAGATGGCCTACGCGCAGCGCCTGGCTGACATCGGCCCCGACGTGGAGCAGCTCACCGCCCCACACCGTGCGGTCGCACCCGTAACCGGTGCCGTCGAAGGCGACCCCGATCACCGGGGTACCGATTCTCCCCCGGTCCGCCAGCAGCGACGCGACGTGAGCGTGATGATGCTGGACGGTCAGCAGCTCGAGGTCGTTCTCGGAGCAGTAGCGCTCCGCCCAGAGTCGAGTGGCATACCCCGGATGGTCGTCGGCGACCACCAGGTCGGGCGTTGCGCCACAGAGAGCCGCGAGCTGCTGCACCGACGCGTCGAAGGCGCGCTGACTCTCCAGGCTGCCCATGTCGCCCAGGTGCCCCGAGCAGAACGCCAGGTCCTCTCGGGTGAGGCAGAAGGTGTTCTTGACCTCGGCGCCGACGGCGAGCGTGACCGGGCCCCGATCCGGCAGTGCCACCGGCAACGGCGCGAATCCGCGAGACCGACGGACGGGGATCTCGTCCTGTTCCGCGACTGCGACCACGGAGTCGTCGCAGGGAACAGCGATCTCCCGGTCGTGCAGCACGAAGAGATCCGCGATGTCGGCAAGCCGCGTGCGGGCGTCCTGGTTCGTGTAGCACAACGGCTCGTCCGAGAGGTTGCCCGACGTCATCACCAGCACTTGGGGTGGCAACCGGACCGAGCCCGGGACCGGCTGGAACAGCAGTCGGTGGAGGGGCGCGTACGGCAGCATCACGCCCAGCTCGTCGAGACGCGGTGCCACCCCCTCTGCGACCACGGATCCAGGCACCCGGCGCAGGAGCACGATCGGTCGTGCAGGTCGGGTCAGCGAGCGCTCCTCCGCGGCTGAGACCCTGACGAGGGACCTCGCCACGCTCGTGCTGGGGACCATCACCGCGAACGGCTTGTCCGGGCGGTGCTTGCGCTCACGGAGCCTGGCCACCGCGACGGGATCGGTGGCGTCACAGGCCAGGTGGAACCCGCCGATTCCCTTGATGGCGACGATCCCCCCGTCCAACAGGGTCTCGTGCACCAGCGCGAGCGCGGAATCATCATCAACGGCCAGTCGCCGAGACCCGCCCTCGACCCACATGGACGGACCGCAGCAGTGACACGAGACCGGCTGTGCGTGGAAGCGCCGGTCCCTTGGATCGTCGTACTCCGACTGGCACAGCGCGCACGGCTCGAACACCGACATGGTCGTGACCGGGCGGTCATAGGGGAGGTCGCGGATGATCGTGAACCGTGGCCCACAGTTCGTGCACGTGATGAACGGGTGCCGGAAACGACGGTCCGTGGGGTCGTCCATCTCCGCGATGCAGTCGGGACAGGTGGCCGTGTCGGGCGGCACCAGGGTGCGCGGTCCTGGGATCCAACGGCTGGGGACGATGCTGAACGTCGCTTCACCGAGAGGGTCGATGTCCTGGCTGTGGATGTCGATGATCGAGGACATGGCCGGCGCTTCCGCTTCGATCCTGCGACGGAGCTCGTCCAGTGCGTCGGCCGGACCCTCGGCTTCGACGAAGACGCTCACCGCGTTGTTGCCACAGGTCCCGGACAGGTCCAGCTCGGCCGCGACTCGCGCCACGAACGGACGGAAGCCAACGCCCTGGACCACGCCACGGACCACGAGTCTGCGACGCAGGACGGGCGTGGCGACGAGCTCCCGCAGGTCAGACATGGGGGAGGTCTCGCTGCTCGGCGGGCGCGCGGGCCCGTCCCATCATCTCCAGACCCGACAGCGCCTGTTCGGCCTTGCCCTCGTCGATGAGCTCGAGGGCGAAGCCCATGTGGATCAGCACCCACTGCCCGGGCTCGACGGCCATGTCCTCCAGCATGCCGAGGTTGATCGGGCGCTCGGTGCCGAGCACGTCGACGAGGGCGAGCATGCCCGCGTTGCCCTCGAGCACCCTGACGACCTGACCAGGAATTCCCAGGCACATGGTCAGTCCTCCCCCCGGTCCGCAGCGGCCGGCACCGGGATCCGCTGCCGCAGCAGCTCCCGGACGGTCTCCATGGCCTCGGGAACCGCCCCCTCGACCCGGGCGGAGAGCCCGATCCCCTCGCCGGTCCGGGCCGGCCGGCAGCCGATGACGTACGTCGGGGGCAGTCGGCCGCCGAGACTGGTCAGGCTGGCGAGCACGGACACCGGCGCCATCCCGTGCGGGTCGAAGTCCGCGGCCCCGAGATCGTCCTCACCGACCTCGAGCACCGAGACGTCACCGGGCTCGCCGTCCCCGGGCACGGCGTCGACGATCACGAGCGCGTCGTACCCCTCGAGCAGGTCGTAGGCCAGGTGCAGGCCGCGGATCCCGTAGTCGACCGCACGCACGTGCGCGGGCAGGTCTCCGGACGCGAGGAGTCGCCGCACGACCTCGGGACCGAACCCGTCGTCGCTGCAGAACAGGTTGCCGATGCCGGCCACCAGAACGCCTCCCCCTGTCACGGCCACCTCACATCTTGCGCATCTTCAGGTATCTCTTGATGTCCGGGACCGAACGGATCCCGACGGCGACTGCGACGGCAGCCGCAGCCGCGGCCACGCCTGCGGTCAGCATGCCGACAACTCTCATGAGCGGCTCTCCTCTCGTGCTTGATCCAGTGGTTCGAGCTCATCCGGGGCGAAGTACAGGTAGCGGCCGTACCAGTCGTGCAGGTCCGCGGCCGGGTCGTCGACCAGCACCAGCGCGACGTGCGTGCCGCCGTCCACGTCGGAGAGCACGGCGGTCACCCGCGCGACCTGGTCGGCGAAGAAGAGGTCCTGGGCGTCCGCCCGCCGGCTCGGGTGCACCCGGACCAGGCTTCCCTTGGCCACCCGCACCCCGTCGATCAGCACGCTGTCCAGCTCGGGCTGCACGCTCTCGTCGGCGGCAGGGTCCCACCAGGGAGCTCCACCGGTGTCCACGACCGGGACGGCGTCCTGGTCCCCGGTCAGCACGCGCGGCACCCGGCCGTGCGGGTCCCGGAGCGTGCCGTGCAGCTGTTGCAGCGTCTCGGTCGACATCTGGTCGCAGCGGTCGATGATCTCCGCCGCGCGCGGGTCGGTGGCCCGCGCCTCCGACTTCTCCTGCTCGGTCATGGTCATCACCCGCAGGGTGAGGATCTCGTCGATCTCGGTGGAGTCGAACAGCGCACCGGCGCTCTCGGCGGCGATCTCGGGGTAGTCGTAGAGGATGATCGGCGAGCCGAGCACCACGTCGGTGTCCCCGGGCTCCCCCACCAGCACCGGGTAGCAACGGCGCTGCCGGCACCGGTCCGCGGCCGCGGCGGCTGCGGCGGGGGGTTCCAGCAGCGAGACGAACCGGGTCGGGCCCCCGGCCTCGACGAGAACGTGGGCGCCGATCAGCGAGAGGCGGAGCGCGTCGTCCTTGGTGGCGGTGGCGTCCGGATGGGTGTTCTCCACCGACACCGTGAGCCGGACGAAGCCACCGTCGGTGGCGGCCCCGACCCTGACCACGGCCCGGAGCGACGCGCGGCGGCGGACGATCCGGCCCGCGACCGAGCCGGTCCGGTTCGTGACCTGTTCGACGCTCTCCCCGCCCGGGACCTCGACCACGGACTCCACGACCGGGCCGTCAGCGCCTGCGAGCGCCCGGGTCAGGTCGTACGCCGGGACCGGCAGCTCGCACTCGACCGCCTCCTCCCAGCTCAGCAGCGAGACGCCGTCGACGACCAGCTCGCCCACCGGGACGGGCCCGTCGTCGGTGAGCACCTCCACGGAGCGCGCCTGCAGCTGCAGGAACCGGAGCCGGACCCGGACCGCCGCAGGGCCCTGCGCCCCGGGCTGGTCGACGGCCTCCAGCAGGCACTGCAGCTCCAGGTCAGGGTCCTCGGCGAAGCTCGCGCCGGTCGCGTTCGGGGGGCCGAGAACACCGAACTGCCAGCGCGACTGGTTCTTCGACGAGCTCGCCCGGTAGGGGTAGAGCAGGTAGCCCTCGTAGAGCACGGCGTCGGCGATCGCCCGCACCCGGTCGATCGGGTCCCCGGTCGGCGCCGCGCTCACGACGTCGCCCCGTCCCGGCTGGCCAGCAGCTCCTGCACGGTCTCCTCCCACGAGGTCAGGCCGTGCCTGGCCTTGAAGTCCCCCAGCTCCCGGATCACCTCGTGGTCGAGGCGGATCCAGCCGGTGTTGGGGAAGTACGACGCCATCATCTGCTGCCAGACCAGCACCGGCAGCCGGTAGCCCGCCTCGCAGTCCCAGGGCACCTGCTGCACCCCGAACCCGGTCGCCCCCTTGGTGAACACGGTTCCGGAGAACAGCAGGGTGAGCGGGATGGTGCCGTCGCCGACGGCGTGCAGGTAGCGGGAGCCGGCGACCTCGAAGTCGTAGGTGCACGGCAGGGCGAGGTCGACCTCCGTGATCCCCGAGAAGCCCTGGACCATGGCGTTGCACTGCATCCACAGGAACGGCTTGAGTGTGTCCACCCAGCGGTCCCGGTCCCCGAACAGCGCCCTGAGCCCACTCTCGTCGGCCTCCTCGTAGCGGCGACGCTGCGGCTCGATCCGCACCTGGCACCTGAGGGCGATCGCGTGGATGGTCTGGCCGCTCGACTCCTGGATCCGCAGGCGGGCGGTCAGCTGGGGGGCGGCGGCGTAGGGCTCGGCGAAGATGTCGACCACGGTGAACTCATAGCTGCTCACGGCGGCGCACCGTCCGTCGTCGCGGACTCGCTCGCGGGTGGTGCGGGGCGGCTCCGCTGTGCCACCGTCGCGAAGAACTCCTCGATCGCGGCGTGTGCCTCCTGGCCCCCGTCGAAGCCCCGCCACAGGGTCCGCAGCCGGCCGACCAGCTCGTAGCAGGTGTCGATCGGCACGACGTGGCAGCTGAAGGCGTCGTCGTCGTGCCCGGGTCCCAGCTCTGCCCGGCGCAGGAGCAACGCCTCGACGTCGGCCTGCAGGTGGCCGAGCTGGGGGTTGGCCTCGAGGATGCGCTGCCACGCGTCGAGCGGGAGCTCCGACTCCGTCGCTCCCGCCGGGCCCGGATAGAAGGCGATCAGCCGGTCCAGCGTTGAGTTGCGGAACAGGAAGGCGAGCCCGACCGGGATCTGGAGGTCGTCCCACTCGGCCGGACCGAACACGAAGTCCGGGAACGACAGGTAGCGGTCGGGCACCGCGCGATAGCGCAGCGTGGCGTTCTCCGCGGTGAACAGCAGGTAGCACCCGCGGCAGGTGCACATCAACGCCCTGCTCTCCAGGTTCACCACGTGCTGGTGCTCGTCGGTGATCGGTTCCGCGCACATGTCGCACCGTTCACCGACCACGGGCTCGGGCCGGGTGGTGGTGACTCTGCGCAAGGCGGCCAGCGGCGCCCGGGCGGCGGGGCTCATGCGGATACCGGAGCCGCGACGGCGATCGAGCTGAGGCCACCCTCGCTCAGCAGTGGCACGGGCGTCAGGTGCAGCCCTGCGCCCTCGTCGAGCCCGGCCCCGGCCCGACGTACGTCGTAGTGGGCGTGGCAGGCGGGGCAGCGGAGCACCGCCTCGCCGACGGCCGCACCCAGCCGGCGGGACAGCACGGCGCCGCGAAACGACCCGGAGCAGCCGGCGCACTCGTCGAGGTAGGCGAACAGGTCCGGACCGAGCCGGCAGGCCAGCACCCTCACGGTGCCGACCTCGAGGGTCATCACCCCACCCGCCGCCAGGTCCGCGAGCTGGGGCACCGGCTCCCAGGACGCCTCGGAGACCTGCTCCTCCAGACGTGCACGCAGCGAGGAGACCGGGATGACGGACCCACCCCCGCTGTCGCCGGGAGCCTCCTCGACCTCGATCGCGGTGACCTCCGGCGCAGCCGCCTCGATGGCCCCCTCGACCGCGAGCTTCAGCGTCACCGACGACGACGGGCAGCCGTCGCAGCTGCCCAGCAGCCGCAACCGGACGGTTCCGGCGTCGCTCACCTCGAGCAGCTCGACATCACCGCCGTGCGACCCCAGGTAGGGACGCACGCTCTCCAGGGCCCGCTCCACCCGCAGACTCACGTCGTAGGGATGCAGACCGTGCACGAGGAGCAGGCTGGCGACCAGGTCGTCGGCAGCGAGCGCGTCCAGGACCACGTCGTCGAGACGTCCCGCCTCGTGGACGATCTCGAGGAGGCGTTCGAGGCCGGCACCGTAGAGGTCGGCGGTGAGGCGCAGCAGCTCCTCGGCGCGCTCCCGCGCGACCACGCCTCCTGCCCCGCTCGCCTCGAGCAGGGAGTCGATCCGGTCCCCGGTGGCCCGAAGACGATCGGTGGTCTCGGGATCCACCATGGGCCTAGCTGCTGACGGACTGGGTGGGGGAGTGCAGCAGCTCGAGCTCCTGGCCCTCGCCGAGGTACATGTGCACCCCGCACGGCAGACAGGGGTCGAAGCTCCGGACGGTGCGCATGATGTCGATGCCCTTGAAGTGCTCCCGGTCGTTCTCCTCGAAGATCGGCTGACCCTGCACGGCGTCCTCGTAGGGGCCGGGGGTGCCGTAGGAGTCACGCGGGTTGGCGTTCCAGGGGGTCGGCGGGTAGGGGTGGTAGTTCGCGATCTTGCCGTCCCGGATCACCAGGTGGTGGGACAGGACGCCTCGGACTGCTTCGGTGAACCCGCAGCCGATCCCCTCCTGGGGCACCTCGAACTTCTCCCAGGTCTTGGTGCGGCCTGCCCTGATCTCGACCAGCGCCTTCTCCGCGAAGTGCAGCGCGCACGCGGCGGCGTAGGCCTGGAAGTAGGTGCGGGCGCGGTTGCGCTCGATGGTGTTGCTCCACTGCGGGATCTTCCACTCGAGCTCCACCGGGCCCTTGAGGGCGGTCTTCGGCAGGTTGATCCTCACCGACTCGCCGGTCGCCTGCACGTAGCCGATGTCGACGAGGCCCGCGAGCGCGGTGGTCCACAACCGGGCGAGCGGCCCGCCACCGGTGTCGAGGGCGAGATAGTCCTTGCCGTCGTACCAGCGAGGCGACATCACCCAGCTGTACTTGTTGTCCAGGTCGCGCTTCTGCGGCTTGGGGTTGGTGTGCTGGTTCCAGGGGTGCCGACGGTCGACCGGGTTGCCCAGCGGGTCCCTCGTGACGAACATCTCCTGGTCCTCCCAGTCGTCGTAGTACGACGAGCCGAGCAGGATCCGGATGCCGAGGTTGATCTCGACCAGGTCGGTGGTGACCAGCTTCCCGTCGACCACGACACCGGGGGTGACGTACATGGCACGGCCCCACTCGGTCATGTCCTTGTAGTCGAAGTTGCAGACCTCGGGGTCCTGGAAGGAGCCCCAGCAACCGAGCAGGATGCGGCGGTTGCCGACCTCCTCGTAGCCCGGCAGCGCCTCGTAGAAGAAGTCGAAGAGGTCGTCGTGCATCGGCACGACCTTCTTCATGAACTCGACGTAGCGCATCAGCCGGGTGATGTAGTCGGTCATCAGCTGGATCGTCGCGACGGTGCCCACGCCACCGGGGTAGAGCGTCGAGGGGTGGACGTGCCGCCCCTCCATCAGGCAGAACATCTCCCGGGTCCAGCGGCTCACCTGCAGGGCCTCGCGGTAGAACTCGCCGGTGAACGGGTTCAGCGAGCGCATGATGTCGCCGATGGTCCGGTAACCGTGCTCCGCGGCGTTCGGCGCCTCGGTGTCGTTGGCCTTCTCCAGGACGCCCGGGTTGGTCTCGGCGACCATCTTCTCGCAGTAGTCCACCCCGACCAGGTTCTCCTGGAAGATGTTGTGGTCGAACATGTACTCCGCGGCCTCGCCCAGGTTGACGATCCATTCTCCGAGGTGCGGCGGCTTCACGCCGTACGCCATGTTCTGGGCGTAGCACGAGCAGGTGGCGTGGTTGTCCCCGCAGATTCCGCAGATGCGGCTGGTGATGAAGTGCGCGTCGCGCGGGTCCTTGCCCTTCATGAAGATCGAGTAGCCGCGGAAGATCGAGCTGGTGCTCTTGCACTCCGCGACGACCTTCTGCTTGAAGTCGATCTTGGTGTAGATCCCGAGACTGCCGACGATGCGGGTGATGGGGTCCCAGGCCATCTCCACGAGCCCGTCGGAGCCCTCCTTGGTGCTGCTGGGTGAGGGGATGGTCGACGTCATTCGCCGCTTCTTCCTGTTGTCAGTTTTGGTCCGCTGCGTCATCGAAGGTCACCACGTGCGAGTAGCGCCGGTCGTCAGCTCCTTGCCTCGCTTGCGCCACTTGGGTTCCTTGTCCAGCGTGCGCGTGGTGACCTTGCGCAAGCGGCTCATCGTGCTGCCGTAGAGGCCCACCGTGGTGGTGGAGAGCTTGCCGCCGGGCGGCTCGTCCATGAAGGGCATGAACTTGTCCGGGAAGCCGGGCATGGTGCAGCCGATGCAGATCCCGCCCACGTTGGGGCAGCCACCCATCCCGTTCATCCAGCCGCGCTTGGGCACGTTGCACTTCACCGTCGGCCCCCAGCAGCCGAGCTTGACGATGCACTTGGGGGAGCCGTACTCCGTCGCGAAGTCGCCCTGCTCGTAGTAGCCGGCACGGTCGCAGCCCTCGTGCACCGTCTGGCCGAACAGCCAGGTGGGCCGCAGGCAGTCGTCGAGGGGGATCATCGGCGCCTGACCGGTGGCCATGTAGAGCAGGTAGGTCAGTGTCTCGGACATGTTGTCGGGCTGGGCGGGGCAGCCGGGAACGCACACGATCGGGATGCCGGCCTTGGACTTCCAGTCCCAGCCCAGGTAGTCCGGCACCCCCATGGCGCCGGTCGGGTTGCCCTGCATGGCGTGGATCCCGCCGTACGTCGCGCACGTGCCCACGGCGACGATCGCCGTCGCCTTGGGCGCCAGCCGGTCCAGCCACTCGCTGGTCGTCATCGGCTGGTCGGTGTCGGGGTTGTTGCCGAACCCGCACCAGTAGCCCTCGTCGTGGAGCTGCTCGTTGGGGATCGACCCCTCCACCACCAGCACGAACGGCTCGAGCTCACCGCGGTCGGCCTTGAAGAACCACTCGAGGAAGTCGTCCGCCCCGCCGTTGGGCCCGCACTCGAAGTCGATCAGCGGCCAGTGCACCGCGACCTGTGGCAGGCCGGGGAGCGCGCCGAGGGCGATCTCCTCGATGGTCGGCTGGGTGGCTGCGGTCAGCGCGACGGAGTCACCGTCACAGCTGAGCCCGGCGTTGATCCACAACACGTGGATCAGGGTTTCTTCGGCTTTGACTGCCTCTGCTGTGGGCATCTGCGCCGGCTTCCCGGGGGCCGTGGGGTCCCCCACTCGAACCTCGCAGACCAGCGATTGTGACCTGCGTCACTCTCTGGCTTTCCATCTCAGACCTGGCTGTCGAACCTGTCAAGCAAGTCTCACCTAAGAATGGGACCCACGGTGTTCACCCAGGTCTTCCAGGTGTCGAACCCCTGGCCCGTCCTCGCGGAGAGCGGCAGTATCCGCACCCCCGGGTTGAGCCTGCGTGCGTCGGCGGCAAGACGCTCGGGGTCGAAGTCCACATGGGGCAGCAGGTCGGTCTTGTTGAGCAGCACCAGATCCGCCGCCGCGAACATGTGGGGGTACTTCAGCGGCTTGTCGTCGCCCTCGGTCACCGAGATGACCACGACCTTGCGCAGCTCGCCGAGGTCGAACAGTGCCGGGCAGACCAGGTTGCCGACGTTCTCGATGAACAGGATGCTGCCGGCCTCGGGCTGCAGCTCCTCGAGGGCCCGAGCCACCATCGAGGCGTCCAGATGGCAGCCGGCCCCGGTGTTCACCTGTACGGCCCGGGCGCCGGCCCTGCGGATGCGCTCGGCGTCGAGGAGGGTCTCCTGGTCCCCCTCGATGACGGAGACCGGACGGTCGAGCTCGGCGATGGTGCGTTCGAGGATCGTCGTCTTGCCGGACCCGGGGGAGCTCATCAGGTTCAGGGCGGTGACGCCGCGCCCGGCGAGCCAGGCCCGGTTCTGCTCCGCCAGACCGTCGTTCTTGGCCAGCACCGCCACCTCGAGCTCGAGAGTGTGCGTGCGGACGTCGTCGGCTGGGTCAGGCGGCTCGTGCACGTGGCCGTGCTCGTGCTCGTGGTCGTGCTCGTGGTCGTGCTCGTGGTCGTGGTCGTGGTCGTGGCCGAGCAGCGTCACCTTGGTCTCCTCGGTCCCGCAACCGCAGGTGGCACACATCCTCAGGCCACCTCCACCGAGGTCACCATGAGCTCCCGCCCGGCCAGCACGTGGACGTCGGCGCTGCCGCAGTCACAGAGCAGGAAGGCGTCCCGGAGGACGAAGTCGACGCCGCAGGTGCGGCAGTGCGCCCGGCCCTCCTCGTCGTCGATCTCGAGAGTCGCCCCCGAGAGCGGGGTCCCCGCCGTGGCCAGCTCGAAGCAGAAGGTCAGGGCGTCCGGGACCACCCCCGAGAGCCGGCCCAGGCGGAGCCGCACCACGCTGACCGTGCGACCCTCGGTGCGCTCGAGCACCGAAGACACCACGCTCTCCGCGATGGCCAGCTCGTGCATGGGGCTCCGTCCTGCAGACGTTTCACGGTAGGTCCCGATGCCGGGAACGGCAACGGTCCCGACCGCGGGACATGGAGCGGCTGAGTACGTTGACGCCATGAGCAACCCCCACGCCGTACCCCTGGCCCAGAAGCTGGCCCGTGGCCTCGACACCTTCATGGACCGGACCGTGGCGCCCGGCTACACCAGGATCGGCTCCGCCGTGCGCAGCCGGCTCCCGGGGTGGCCGGAGGACCCACCGGCGGGCGCGCTCGCCGGCCGCACGGCGGCGGTCACGGGCGCCACGTCCGGCCTCGGGCTGGCCACGGCCGAGGGCTTCGCCCGGCTCGGAGCGGACCTGCGCCTCGTCGTACGCGACGTCGAGAAGGGGCTCGGTCTCAAGACCCGGCTGGAGGCCCGGTTCCCGGGTGTCCAGGTCGCGGTGGACCGCTGCGACGTCTCCGACCTCGACGACGTACGCCGGTTCGCCGACGGGCTCGACCTCGACCACCTCGACGTGCTCGTGCACAACGCCGGGTCGATGCCCGCGACCCGGACCGAGTCCGCCCAGGGCCACGAGATGACCATGGCGCTGCACGTCCTCGGACCGCTCCTGATGTCCGAGCTGCTGCTGTCGAGGCTCTCCGGCGGCGCAGGACGCCCCGGGGGACGGGTGATCCTGGTCACGTCGGGCGGGATGTACGGCCAGCGACTGCGTGCGGACGATCCCGAGTTCCACCACGGCGAGTACTCGCCGACCACCGCCTACGCCCGCAGCAAGCGGGCCCAGGTCGAGCTGCTCCCGGTGCTCGCCGAGCGCTGGTCCCCGGCGGGCATCGGGGTGCACGCCACCCACCCCGGCTGGGCGGACACCCCCGGCGTGGTCGACTCCCTGCCCCGGTTCCACCAGCTGACCGGCCCGCTGCTCCGTGACGCCGCGGGCGGAGCGGACACCACCGTGTGGCTCTCGGCCGTCGAGCCGCAACCCGCCTCCGGTGAGCTGTGGCATGACCGGCGAGCGCGGCCCACGCACCTGACCCGGCGCACGCGGACCGGGGCCGCCGAACGCACCGAGCTGTGGGAGTGGGCCCGGGACAGGACGGGGCTCGAGGAGAGCCCCGCGCTCGGGTGAGGGCCGACGTCGCCCCGGGTCATTGTGGACAGGGGGTCGCCAAGGCAGGACCCTTCGGGGCTACGTTGGGCCCATGGTCCAAGGGGTGTTCCGGCGCCGGGCCCGGAGAGGTGGGGCGTTGACGTCGCCGTGTCGGGGTACGTGCCCGCCGTGAGCAGTCGTACCCCCTCCCAGAAGGTCATGGACCAGGCGCTGGCCAGTGCCGAGCATCGTGGGGCCGAGCGGGTGCGTGCCCAGGTCCGGGACGTCCTCGCTGACCGTCGGCGCGTCGTACGGCACGGCGACCACCAGATCGAGGTGGTCGAGGTCTCCGCGATCGCGGAGGTCCTCGGGGGCGAGACGGACTAGTCCCTCACTCGACCTGCACGTCGCGAGGTCGACCGGGGTCGTCGAGGACGGGCTCGGGGTGGCCGCTGCGCACCGCCTCCAGCTGGGCGCACAGTGCCGCGCCGAAGAACAGCGCGATCGCCGAGAGCAGTGTCCAGAGCAGCAGCGCGAAGACACCGGCGAGTGGGCCGTAGATGTCACCGAACGACGGGCTGAGTCGGACGTAGGCCGCGAGCAGCCCGGTCGAGAGCATGCTCAGCACGACCGCGACCCCGGCACCCAGCGCGAGCCACGACAACCCTGGCTGTCGCCTCCGCGGCGCATGGTCGAGCACGACGGCGATGGTGAACACCAGGAGCGCGACGCCGACCGGCCACCGGGCGAGGTTCCAGACGAGGACGAACCGCTCGCTCCACCCGTAGTCCTCGGTCATCGCGTCGGCGAAGGCACCACCGGCGACCAGGAGCAGGAAGCCGATGCCGACGGGGAGGGCCAGCACGGCCGTCAGCACCGCAGCCCGGCCGTACTTCGCCAGGGCCCTGCGGTCGCGGCGGATGCCGTAGATGCGGTTGGTCCCGCGCTCGATCTGGGCCATCGCCGTGGTCATCGAGAGCAGCGCGAAGACCAGGCCGAACGCGAGCGCGAACTCGCCGGCCCGCTCGCTGGACTGCGGACCCGTGACCGCGCTCGCCAGCGCGTCGCGGCTGCCCGATCCCGGCGAGACGGCCTCGATGGTCCGGGCCAGCACGCGGGCCGGGCGCTCCTCGTCGATGTCCGCCGCCAGGCCGGTGAGGGCGAGCATGAACGGCACCACGGCCAGGGCGGCCTGGAGTGCGAGGGCCCGCGAGCTGCTGAACCCGTCGCCGTAGCGGAAGCGCAGGAAGGCGTCGATGAACAGGCGCCGCAGCCCGGTGCGGCGTACGACGGGCCAGGCGTCCTCCGCGGCCAGCTCGTCGCCGTCCAGCTCGGTCGTCACCGCAACGGTGCGGGCGGTGGTCATGCCGAGCGGGTCAGCGGGGGAGCATCGACCGCGTCCGGCGCCCCGCCGCGCCGGTCGATCTCGGCGCGTGCACGCTCGATGCCGCCGTGCTCGAGGGCCGCGACGCGCGACTCCCCCTCCCAGACGAGCCGGCCACGACGACGCACGCAGACCGTCATCCTCGCGCCGAGGTGCTCGATGGCCCCCGGAACGTTGCGGCGCTCCGCCGGCAGCGGCACCGGCAGCACGTGGGCGGCGTCGAGCGAGCCGACCCCTTCGAGGTCCACCTGCCACTGCGCACTGCGGCCACGCAGGGACCAGCGCTCGTCGTCGACCTCCGCGTGCACGGGCGAGACGACCGGGTCGCCGAGACGGAGCAGCCGACCTCCGGGCAGCAGCACCACGAGGGCGGTGACCCTGGTGCGCAACGGACCCGCCGAGACGTCCCCGCCGGCGAACGCGACGCACACCCCCGGGTCGTCGAAGGCCTGCGCCTGCCCCCACCACCAGGAGTCGGGGAACCCGCCCCTGCCCCAGTTCTTCTCGCCGTAGACCTGCCAGCCGTCGAGCTCCCAGGTGTGGTCACCGACCACGGCCCGGCCGTGTGCCGAGCCGCCGAGGAGCCAGGGGTGCCAGTACTGGTTCAGGGCGGGCACCGTCTGGAACACGCTGGACCCGCCGACGATGCGCCGCGGCCACGGCGTGGGCGTACGCACCTCCACCTCGACGCGGGCGTCGGGGCCGAGGTCGACCTGGAGCCGGTCGGGGGTGCCGGCGAACGCGGCACCTGCGAACGCGCCGAGCCCGTCGGTCGCGGCGTGGCCGACCGGATGGACGGTGGTGCGCAGGAAGCCGGTCGGGTGCGAGGCCAGGCCGAGTGTCGCCCAGTGGCCTCCCCCCGGGTCGCGGTTCACCCCGTTGAGGGCGATCAGGGCCCGGCCGGAGTCGGGGTCGGTGAACCGCCAGAAGTACCCCTCCATCGCAACGTCGTGCGCGGGGAGCGGGTCGCCGAAGGGGAGGTCCGCGCCGGTGGCGCGGTAGCCCGCGAGCCCGCGTCGAGCGGTCGCCAGGCCGGGCAGGCCGCGGCGTGCCCTCGGGTGGACATCGGGGGTTGGCGCCATGGCGGCATGATGCCAGCGTTCCGCGGCCGGTGTTGCGCGCTCCCCGCCCCCATCTGGCATGTTGACCACGTGCGACGACCCGACGGGGCGTGGCGGGAGGGGGAGGGGTGCGGCACACCGACTGGCTCCTGACCGCGACCGAGCGAGCCAACTCCGACACCCGGCTGGACGCCCTCCACCCGGGCGACGCAGCGTGGTCCGAGGGCAACCTGGTCCGTCCTCTGGTCCACGGCGTGACGTACTTCGCCGAGCTGTGCCAGCGGCTCGCGGAGACCCGGGCAGGCGACCTGGTCTTCTTCACCGACTGGCAGGGAGACGCCGACGAGCGGCTGACCGGCGAACCGGGCAGCGAGGTCGTCGAGGTGCTCGGCAGCGCGGACGAGCGCGGCGTCGACGTACGCGGGCTGATCTGGCGATCGCACATGGAGATCCTGAACTTCAACGCGTCCGAGAACCGCCTGCTCGGGCGCCAGCTCCAGGACCGGGGCGCCGAGGCGCTGCTCGACATGCGCGTGCGCACCGGCGGTTCGCACCACCAGAAGCTGGTGGTCATCCGGCACCGGGACCGGCCCGAGCGCGACATCGCCTACGTCGGTGGCATCGACCTGTGCCATTCGCGGCGCGACGATGCCGAGCACCTCGGCGACCCCCAGGCACTCGAGATGGCCTCGGAGTACGGCGAGACCCCGCCGTGGCACGACGTGATGGCAGCCATCTCCGGACCGGCCGTGCATGACGTCGAGACCGTCTTCCGCGAGCGCTGGGAGGACCCGACGGCCCTGACGCGGCACCCGCTCTACTGGAGCCAGGACAAGATCCTGCGGATGGACATGGACCCCGACCCGCTCCCCGAGCAGGCGCCGCCGCCACCCTCGCCCGACGGCGCGACGCACACCGTGCAGCTGCTGCGCACCTACCCCAACCTGCGGCACGGCCGCGACTACCCGTTCGCGCGCGGGGGCGAACGCAGCGTCGCGCGGGGCTACTCCAAGGCGATCCTGCGCGCCCGGCACCTGGTCTACATCGAGGACCAGTACCTCTGGGGCCAGCAGGTGGGCGACGTGTTCACCGAGGCGCTGCAACGCAACCCGGACCTGCACGTGGTCGCGGTGGTGCCCCTGTTCACCGACCAGGAGGGCTTCATGGCGCGGACCCCGCAGCTGCTGGGTCGGGCGCGGGCGATGAGGCAGATGGCGCAGGTCGCACCCGACCGGGTGGCCATCTACGGGATCGAGAACCACCGGGGCACCCCGGTCTACGTGCACGCGAAGGTGTGCGTGATGGACGACGTCTGGGCCACGGTCGGCTCGGACAACTTCAACCGGCGGTCGTGGACCCACGACTCGGAGCTCTCGGCGGTCGTGGTCGACCACAGCGCCGAGGACCACAGCCCCTACGCCCGACGGCTGCGGCTCACCCTGGCCGCCGAGCACCTCGACCGGCCCGTCGAGGACGACTCGCTGCTCGAGGTGATGGAGGACTGCGTCGACCCGGTCGGCATGTTCGCGGCGTACGACGAGGCGGCCCGCGCCCTCGACGCCTGGCATGCGGGCGGCCGCCGGGACCAGCGACCGCCGGGCCGGCTGCGCAGGCTGCAACCGCCCGAGCTGTCGGCCCTGACCCGGGCCGCGGCGATGGTGCCCTACCTGCTGCTGCACGACCCCGACGGTCGGCCGAAGGCGCTGCGCCGCCGGGGTGGGTACTGAGTGCTGTGGTGGCGGTTTCACTGGGTCCCCAGTGAAACCGCCACTTCCCTCGCGTTGCAACGGTGGGGAAGTGGCGGTTTCGCGAGGGCAGTGGCGTGCTCAGCGAGCAGCGATCACGGTGATCTCTACCGCCATGCCCGGCACCGCCAGAGCAGGGACCTGTACGGCGAAACCGCCGGCCGGCACGTTGCCCGCCTGGGCGAACCGCTTCGCGACCTGCTCGTGCCCGCCGGCCATCAGGTAGTCCCGCAGGTCGGTCGCGTGGATGTCGTAGCGCACCACGTCGGCCAGGGTCATGCCGGCCGCCGCGAGCACGGTCTCGACGTTGTCCATGGCCAGGGCGGCCTGGCCGGCGACGTCCCCGTCGTGGACCAGGTTGCCCTCGGCGTCCATGGGTCCCTGCCCGGCGGCGTACAACGTCTGGCGCGGCTCGGTGACCAGGATGCCCTGGGAGTAGCCGAGCTGGTCCTGCCAGGTCCAGGGGTTGACGGTCTGCTTGTCCATGATGGTTCCTCTCGGTTGTGGTGGTGCTGGGGCGCCGGGGTCAGGGCCGGACGGGACGGTTGCTGCGGATGGTCTGGAGCGGGTCCGAGGCCTGCTTGGTGCGGGCGAGGCGCTCGCGCGTCTCGGCGGACCACCAGCGGCCGGGGTCCTCGGTGCCGTCCAGGAAGTTCAGCAACGTGCGACCGCTGGACACGTGCGCCACTGCGGCGCTGATCCGGCCGAAGAAGACGCCGATCACCTCGACCAGCTCGGGCACGGCCGGGACGCCGAGCGCGAACAGGTTGTAGGGCTCGGTGACGGGGCCGTGGGCGCCGCCGTTGGCTTGCTCCCGGGCGAAGGCGCCACCGAGGTGACGGATCTGGACCACCGGGAGCGGGGAACCGCTGCCGGCCCCGACCACAGCCGTGAGGGCCGCGATGGCGGTGTCGTCCAACCGGGTGAGCAGGCTGGAGCGCTGCATCGCCGGCATCGGGTCGGTCGGCTCGTCCGCGATCGTGGTCAGGTCCGCGAGCGGGACCTCACCCATCAGGTCCATCGCCAGGCCGGCCACCTCGCGGAACGGTGCGAGCAGGGACTCGGCGTCCGCGCGGGACCCGAGGTAGGCGACGGCGATGGAGGCGAACCCCCGGCCCCGGAGTGGCTCGGGAACGTCCGGGATCGGCGGGAACTGGTAGGTGTGGTACCAGATCGTCAGTTCCTCGGGTGCGGACTCGGTCACGGTGCGGAAGGTCCGCAGCACCTCGCCCATCTGCTCGATCGGCCACAGCAGGCGGCCGCCGTACACCTCCGGTGCGGGGTGCAGCGCGACCTCCATCCGGGTGATGATCCCGAAGTCGCCGCCGCCACCGCGGATGGCCCAGAACAGCTCGGCGTCCTCGGTCGCGCTGACCGTGCGGAGGCGGCCGAGACCGTCCACCAGCTCGATCGAGACGATGTTGTCCGAGCCGAGGCCGAAGTGCCGGCTGAACCAGCTGATCCCGCCCGTGATGGTCATCCCCACCACGGTCGGGTCGGCGTTCGAACCGGCCAGGAAGGTCAGTCCGGTGCCGTCCAGCTCGGCCAGCAGCTCGCCGGCCTTGACGCCCGCACCGACCGAGGCCGTACGACGCTCGACGTCGACGCTGATGCCTCCCAGCCCGCGCGTGCGCAGGAGCAGGACCTGCTCCAGGCCGTCGGCCGCACCGTGACCGGTCGGCTGCGCGCTCACCTGCACGCCGTTGTCGACGGCCCAACGGACCGCCGCGACCACGTCGTGGGCGTCGCGGACCTCGAGCACCGCCATCGGGTGCTGCTCGACGTTGACCAACCACGGGGTGCGTGCCCGGTCCCACGTCGGGTCGGCGGGGGTGTGCAGCGTCCCGGCCACGCGGCGACGCAGCTCCGCCAGAGCATGTGACTGGTTCGCAGCCGGCGCTGCGGCCCGGGCGGGGATGCTGCCGGTGGTCGCGAGGGGCAGGGTCTCGGTCATCGGGTGTTCCTCTCGGTGTCAGCGGCTCGTGGTGTGAGCCGGTGACACCGAGGCTGCGCGCAGCCTCTTGCACGCTTCTTGCGCCCCACTTGCGCGGACGTGCAGGCGCGGGCTAGCCGGAGAGCCGGGCCACCAGGGCCTCTGACCGGCGACGCCAGGGAGCGCACTGCAGCCGCTCGTTGAGTACGACGGCCCGCTCGGCGTACTCCAGGGCGCGGGGGTCGCCGAGGGCGGCGTACCCGTAGGCGAGGAAGTGGTCGGCGCCACCGAGGTGGTCCACCGAGCCGTAGGTGCAGGCCTCCCCGGCATGCGGCTCGATGCGCTCGACCGCTGTCCTGACCTCCTCGGGGCTGCCGGTCTCTGCCAGGACGATGACGCGCAGGCAGTGCCCCGGGAACACCGAGTAGTCGCTCGCCGTCGGCGGCGCCGGCTCGCCGAGCAGGCCCCGTGCCGTGTCCGGGTCGCCTGCCTCGAGCGCGGCGTGGGCCACGATCGAGCGCAGCCCCGGGTTCGCCCGGCGTGCGTGCTCCAGGACCCGGGACTCGACGGGGGCCCCGGGCGGGTTCACCCGCACGGCCGCGAGGCACTCGAGGTCCTCGTTGGCGATGTAGCCGCTGGCCCGGTGCAGCTCGGTGGCGGCCCGAGCCAGTGCCGGTGCCTCCGGGTCGTCGAGGTCCCTCGCGCGGGCGAAGCGCCACCACGCGAGCGGAATCTCGACGCCCGTGTGTCGCAGGGCGGTGGCCGCTGAGGCGCACTGCCGCATCACGTCGTCGCACTCCGTGGGCCGACCGCACTCGTAGAGGGTGTGTCCGCGCTGGAACAGCACGAAGACCTCGAGCTCGCCCTGCAGGTCGTAGGTCCCGAGCTCGTCCAGCAGGGCGAGACGCTCCTCGGCGAGCCCCGGTCCGTAGGTCGCCAGCACCCGCATGAGCAGCACCTCGATCAGGACCGCACGGTCGCCGGACTGCCGGGCCACCTCGACGGACTCCCGGCCGATGGCCGCGCCGACGGAGCCGTCCCAGCCGTAGTAGTACTCCACCTGCAACGTGGCGAGCAGCCTGGCCCGTGATGGGCCGGCGAGGTGTTCGGCCGCCTCGGTCAGGATCTCGATGAACGCATCGTCCTTGACGCCGTGCTCGCGCCAGGACCAGACGCCCGCCCCGTTGAGGATCGCCGCCCCGCGCGCGACGAGATCCCAGCGACCGAGGTCCCGCCCCAGGCGCACGGCGCGGTCGATGACCTGGCGGGCCTCCTGCGTGCGCGCCATGCGGAGCAGCGCCCCAGAGACACCGCACAGCGCCTCGGCGGTGGTGACCGAGCCGTCCGGAGCGTGGGCGACCACCGACTTCCACAGCTCCAGCGCCTCGGGGTGGGCGTGCCGCGCTGTCGCGACCTCGGCGGCTCGCGACAACCAGGCACAGGCCCGCTCGCAGTGCGCGGGACCGAGGGGGGCAGCGAGGTCGGCGTGGTGCGCGATGGCCGCTGCCGCGTCCGCGTCGTCGGGCCGGAGTGCCTCGATGACGCGTCCCGCCCGGTCGTGCAGGCGCATTCGCCGGGCCGTGCTCAGCTCGGCGTACAGCGTCTCGCGCGCCAGTGCGTGCACGAACGCGTACCCCGCCGCCTCCTCCTCGACCAGCCCGCTGGTCATGGACAGGTCGAGCAGGTCCAGGCACCGGTCGACCGGGAGATCGGTCAGCTCGGAGACGATGTCCGGGTCGATGTGGGCTCCCAGCACCGCCGCCGCGCTGAGGACCGTCGCCGCCTCCTCGGGCAGCCGCGTCACTCGCTGCCGCAGGACGTCGCGGATGCCGTCGGGCACCGGGAGGTCGGCGGGCGCGATCGGGTCCAGGTCGGGGGTGGCGGCGAGCAGCCGGGCGTACTGCATCACGAAGAACGGGTTGCCGCCCGTCACGTCGGCGACCACCTCATCGAGCCCGGGGTCGTGCTCGCCCACCGAGAGCTGCAGCAGCTCACCGACCGAGCGGGCGTCGAGACCGTCGAGCCGGACCCGGTCGGCGCCCGCGCGGGCCAGCGCCGCCATCGCGTCGAGCAGCGCCTCGCTCGTCCGAGCCTCGGTCGTACGCCGCGTGCAGACGACCGCGACCGGGAGCTCGAGCCCGGCACCGGCCAGGTGTCCGAGCAGCTGCAGCGAGGTGGCGTCGGCCCAGTGGATGTCCTCCAGCACCAACAGCAGAGGTCGGGTCGAGGCGGATCGCCGGACCAGGGAGACCACCGCGTCGAACATCCGCAGACCCGTCCCGCCGCCGCCCACGCCGTCGACGGCGTCCCCGCCGAGCAGGGGCTGCAGGAGGGGATCGGGGGTGCCGCTCGACCCGGTCACGAGGTCGCGGACGATCCCCAGCCAGGGCCACAGGGCAGGCGCGTAGTCGCCCTCGTGGCAGCGGCCCACGAGCACCTCGAACCCCAGGGCAGTGGCCTGCTCACCGAGGTCGTCGACGAGCCGGGACTTGCCGATCCCGGGTTCACCGGCCACCAGCAGGACCTGCAGGGAGCCGGAGGTCCGGGCGTCCTCGAGCCGTGAGACCGCCTGGGCGAGGACCGGCTGCCGGCCCACGGTGGCGGCACCGGTCGGGAGTCGGGTCGTGCGCGGTGCGCGCGCCGGGGTTGGCGCCGGGGGCAGGGCGCCGGGGAGGGCGAGCCCGGCGTGACCGCGGACAGGCCCGGATCCTGACGCAGCACCGCCTGTTCCAGCCGCTGGATCTCCGCGGACGGGTCGACACCGAGCTCGTCGGCCAGCGCCTGCCGCAGCCGGCGCAGCGTGTCCAGGGCATCGGCCTGGCGAGCGCACTGGTACTGCGAGAGCGCGAGCAGCGACCACAGTCGCTCGCGGTAGGGGTGTCGCGGTGCCAGGTCGGCGAGGGTCCGCTGGGCCTCGTCGGGACGGGCCAGGTCGATCAGGGCCCGGGCGCGGTGCTCCTGGACGGTGAGGAAGAGCTCCACGAGCCGACCGACCTCAGCCTGGACTGCCGGCGCGCTGCAGTCGGCGTACGGCGGCCCGGTCCACAGCGCACCCGCCTCGTCGCTGAGCCGCAGCCCCTCGGCGGGGGAGGTGGCGGCGAGCGCGGACTCGGCGTACGCCTCGAACCGCCAGGTGTCCACGTCCTCCACCTCGGCGAGCAGGGCGTAGCCGGCGGCGGTGCTCACCAGCAGGGAGCCGGCGCGCCGCTGCCGGTCCGGCTCGAGCCTGGTGCGCAGCCGGGACACCACGGACTGCAGCGCGCTGAGCGTCTGGCCGGGCGCCTCGTCGCCCCACACGTCCGTGAGCAGCCGTTCGGCGGCGACCGGGGAACCGTGGTTGACGAGCAGCACCGAGAGGACGTCGCGCTCGCGGCGTCGCGTGAGCGGCTGCCGGACGCCGTCGACGTGGAGCGCCATCTCAGCGAAGGCGACGTACTGCACGGTCACGCGGCTCATGCTAGAGGGGTGCTGCGGAGCGCGCCGGACCCTGAGAGTGGGGGTCCGAGTTGGGTGCTGCCGTCACGATGGGCCCCATGCCAGATGTCGAGATCAGGAACAACGAGTCCGAGCACCGCTACGAGGCCTTCGTCGAGGACGCCCGGGCGGGCTTCGCCGACTACCGCCTCACCCAGGACACCATCGTGTTCACCCACACCGAGGTCGACGACGACTTCGAGGGGGACGGGGTCGGGTCGGCGCTGGCGCGCGGGGCGCTCGACGACGTACGCCGCGAGGGCAGCCGGCGGGTGGAGCCGCGGTGCGCGTTCATCAAGGCGTGGATCGATGACCACCCCGACTACGCCGACCTGGTGCGCGGCCCGGCCACGAAGGTCTGAGCGGACCCGGCCCTCCCCACCGCCCGGCCCACCGTCCTGCCCACCGTCCTGCCCACTGGGTGGCGATCGCCTTGTCTGCGCCGATTCTGCGCGCAAGGGTGAGGCAATGGCTGATAACAGGATCACTGTCGAACGCACCATCAACGCGCCCAGCGCCCAGATCTTCGAGGTGCTGAGCAACCCCGAGCGGCACGTCGAGCTCGACGGCTCGGGCTTCGTGAAGTCCGACGAGAAGTCGGACCGCATCCAGGGTTCCGGCGACGTGTTCACCATGAACATGGAGGGCGACCACATGGGCGGGGAGTACCAGACCGAGAACCACGTCGTCGGCTTCGACGAGAACAAGCTGCTCGCCTGGAAGACCGCACCCGCCGGCGTGGAGCCCCCCGGGTGGCAGTGGGTCTGGGAGCTTGCGCCCGAGGGGTCCGACTCGACCACGGTGCGGCTGACCTACGACTGGGACGCGGTCACCGACCAGGCCCTGCTCGACAAGGTCGGCTTCCCGCTCGTCAAGGAGGACCAGCTCGAGGACAGCCTGGTCCGTCTCGACGAGGCGGTCACCGGGGCCTGATCCGACTGACATAACCTCTGCCCGTCCGGGGCGTTGTCTGCACATGTCCACACAGCGCCTCCGCCTCGCCGCCGCCACGATCTCGTGCGGGCTGGTCGCCGCCCTGATGTCGACCTGGCAGGCGGAGGCCGCGCCCACGGCGGGGAGCAGTGCTCCGACGACGACGGGGGCGGCCGCGTCGCCGTACCGGGCGACGATCACGCGGACCAAGCACGGCGTCCCGCACATCGTGGCCAAGGACTTCGGTTCACTGGGCTTCGGCTCGGGGTACGCCGCCGCCGGCACGTCCATCTGCACGCTGGCCGACACGGTGCTCACCGCTCGTGGCCAGCGCTCGCGCTACCTCGGCGCCACCGGCCGCTACGACGACCAGGTGTCGATGACGGGCACCAACCTCCAGGTCGACACCCTGGTCACCGACCTGCACGACCGGCGCGTGGTCGAGCGGCTGCTGTCCTCCCGGGCCGGGCCGGGCGCCTCGGCCCGCGCCATGGTCGAGGGCTATGCGGCCGGAGTGAACGCCTGGCTGCGCACGATCGGCGGGGCAGCGAAGATCACCGACCCGAGCTGCCGAGGCGCGGCGTACATCAAGCCGGACGCCACTGCCACCGACATCTGGTACGGCGTCTACCTCGCCAACCTGATCGCCTCCACCGGGCACTTCCTGCCCCAGATCACCGAGGCGACCCCGCCGAGCGAGAGCAACCCAGGCATCCCCGGGCTCCCCGCCGGCGCGAGCTTCGCCGAGGCCCCCAAGCAGCTGCCCGACCGAAACCGGCTGCTCGCGGCACTCGGCAAGGACCCGAGGTCACCGTTCGGCTCCAACGCCACCTCCATCGGTGGCTCGGCCTCCTCCACCGGGCGCGGCATGCTGCTCGGCAACCCGCACTTCCCCTGGCGCGGCCGCTACCGCTTCACCCAGCAGCAGCTGACGATCCCCGGCTCCTACGACGTGGCCGGTGCGAGCCTGATCGGCTCCCCCGTGGTCAACATCGGCTGGAACAGGTCCGTGGCCTGGAGCCACACGGTCTCGACGGCCTACCGGTTCACCCCGTACGAGTACCGGACGGTGGGCACCCCGACCTCCTACCTGAGCACCGACGGCGTCAAGCAGCTCGACCGGCGTGAGGTCACCGTGACCGTGCGCGGCGACGACGGCCGGCTCGGCACGGTGACCAGGAACCTCTATCGCACCGATGAGGGCTACGTCCTCGACGACCCCGCCACCTTCATGAGCTGGACCCCGACCAGCTTCTTCGCGCTCCGGGACGCCAACGCCGAGCACCTGCGCACGATCGACACGTTCCTGGAGATGGGCAGGGCGACCAGCGCCCGCGACCTGCTCGCGCGGCAGGACCGTGCCGGGGGCATGCCGTGGGTGAACACCACGGCTGCGGACCGGGCCGGCAACGCGCTGTACGCCGACCACTCCGTCGTACCCCACGTCTCGAACGCCCTGGCCCGCAAGTGCATGACCCCGATCGGCCGGGTGCTCTTCGAGGCCGCGGGGCTCCCCGGCCTCGATGGCACCCGGGCCGGCGGCGACTGTGCCTGGGGAGCCGACGCCGACGCCCAACGGCCAGGGATCTTCGGTCCGAAGAACCTGCCGGTCGCCGTACGCCGGGACTGGGTGATGAACGCCAACGACTCCTACTGGCTGCCCAACCCGGCCCAGAGGCTCGAGGGCTTCGCGCGGATCATCGGCTGCGAGAACTGCCAGCGCACCCTGCGCTCCCGGATGGTCTACCGCTACGTGATCGACCGGCTCAGGGCCGGCAAGGTCGACCCGACCGACCTGCGCGGCTTCCAGCACCAGAACCGGGTGATGGGCGCCGAGGTGATGAGCGAGGGCGACGATCTCGTCGAGGTGTGCACCCGCGCCCAGGGCGGGGATGCCTGCGAGGTGCTGGGAGCCTGGGACCGGACCTCGAACGTGGACAGCCGCGGGAACCACATCTTCGAGGAGTTCGTGAAGCGGCTCCCCAAGGCGCCGGTGGCCGGGACCGAGTCCTACTGGTCGGAGCCGTTCGACGCGCGCGACCCGGTCGGCACCCCGGCGAACCTCAACGAGCTCGACCCGCAGGTGATCCAGGCGATGAGGGACGCGATCGCCCATCTGCGCAGCAGGAACGTCGCGATGAACGCCACGTGGGGTTCGCTCCAGGTCGCCGGCGACACGGGTGCACCGCCCATCGCGCTGGGTGGTGGCTCCGGCGACGATGCCGGCAACGCCAACGCCCTGGCCTCACGCAACCCGGTCGAGAACGGCAGCTCGTACAAGCCGGTGACCTTCGGCTCCTCGCACATCGAGGCGATCTCGTTCCTCGACGGCGGTGGTGTCGATGCGCGCACGATCCTGACCTACGGCCAGTCCGAGGACCCGACCTCGCCCTGGTCGAAGGACCAGACGAGGCTGTTCAGCAAGAAGCGGTGGGTCAGCTTCCCGTTCACGGCCGCGCAGATCCGTGCGGACAAGGTGAGTGCGCTGACCGTCACGGCACCCCGCTAGTCCTGCTGGTCGTGGGCGGCGTCGGGTGAGGCCCACACCAGCAGGACCGCAGCGAACGCGGCGATCCCGGCGAGCACCAGGAACGCGTTCGCGTAGCCGCCGACCATGTGCGCCAGGGCAGCACCGACGAAGGGTGCCGACGCGGAGGCGACCAGGGTGGGGGCCATCAGCAGCCCGTTCAGGGTGCCGTAGGCCGACGGACCCCAGCGGTCGGTGATGGCGGTGGCCTGGATCAGCGTGTAGATGCCCCGGGTCAGTCCCACCAGGACGCCCAGCCCGATCAGCAGGCCGGGGGTCGCGGGTGAGAGGGCCAGCGCAGCCGTGGAGACCGCGATGCCGGCAACGATGACCACCGCGCGAGTCCGCACGGTGGTGCGCGCGGCGAAGGCGGCGTACCCGAGTCTGCCGGCGACCTGGCCGACCCCGCCCAGCCCGAGTGCGACGGCTGCGAGGTTCCGGGTCAGGCCCTGCTCCACCAGCATCGGCACCAGGTTGACGATCACCGCGAACACCGAGAGCGAGGTCAGGGCCATCGCCAGCGACAGCAGGACGAACGGCCTGCTCCGCGCCACCGCACGCGCGTCGACGTACGCCGGAGCAGTGCCGGTCGAGCCGAAGGAGGCGACCTCGATCGGCGCATGTGGGCGCCACGGGCGGTGGAGTCCCCACCAGTGCAGCGGGACCGTGATCACGACGAGGACCACGAGCAGGGTGAGGTAGGCGCCGCGCCAGCCCAGCCAGTCGTCGAGCACCGAGGCGAGCGGCGCGAAGACCGTGCTCGCGAGACCTGCCACCAGGGTCAGCGTGGTCAGCGCGCGAACGCGGTTCTCGCCGCCCCAGTGGGTGAGGGCCGCGAACGCGGGCGGGTACAGCACCCCGGCCATCGCCACCCCGGCGGTCAGCCAGCCGGCGTAGAACACCGCCAGGTTGGGAGCAGTCGCGATCGCGAGCACGCCTGGCACCGCGACGAGCGAGCCGGCGGTCATCACCCGTCGTGGTCCGTAGGCGTCGATGTGGCGGCCGACCCAGATCCCGACCCCGGCGGAGACGAACAGGCTGGCCGAGAAGGCCCCGGTGACTGCGACGCTGCTCCACCCCGTGTCGCGGCTGATGGAGTCCGAGAGGGCAGCGAACGCGTAGTAGAGAACGCCCCAGCTGGTGATCTGGGTGATCGAGAGAACCGTGACGATCTGACGCAGCCCGGGAGCCGTGAGGGCTCCGGGCTGCTGGGCCGTCGAACCGGCAGCGCCGGACCTCACCGGTCGATCATCGTTCAGCGCGTCCCAGGGTGACCAGCCGCGGCTCCTGACCCGCTGTCGCGCAGCAGCCGGCGTTGGCCTGCTCCTCGGTCGGGGCGTCGGGCTCGTCGAGCAGACCCGAACCTCCGCAGACGCCGGTCTCCGGAAGGGTGAGCTCCACCCGTTCCGCCGCGTCCCGGTCCCCGGCGAGCTCCGCGACCACCGACCGGACCTGCTCGAAGCCGGTCAGTGCCAGGAAGGACGTCGCCCGACCGTAGGACTTCATCCCCGCCAGGAACAGGCCTTCCTCGGGCTGGGCCAGCTCGCGGAAACCGTGGGGGTAGACGGTCCCGCACGAGTGCACGTTCGGGTCGATGAGCGGCGCCAGGGCCGTGGGGGCGGACAGCGCCGGGTCGAGGTCGAGGCGCACCTCGGCGAGGAACGACAGGTCCGGCCGGAAGCCGGTCACCACCACGATCTCGTCGACGTCGACGACCTGCTGGCCTGCGATCGAGGTGACCACCAGGCGACCGTCGGGTTGCCGGTCGACCGACGCGGTCCGGAACCTCGGCACCGTGGTGACGTGGGCACCGGAGACGGCTGCCTTCGCACGGCTCCCGAGGTTGCCGCGCTCCACGAGCTGGTCGTTGTCTCCGCCGCCGAACGTGGCGGCGGTGCGGGCTCGACGTACGACCCACGACACCCGGGTCGACGGGTCCTCCTCGGCGAGCTCGGCCAGTCCGATCAGCACGGTCTGGGCCGAGGCGCCGGTGCCCGCGACGAGGACGTGCCTGCCGGCGTACCGGGCGCGCCGCTCGGGGTCGCGTAGGTCGGGGATCCGGTAGGAGATCCGCGCCGCGTTGGCCAGCTCGCCCAGGGCGGGCAGGCCGTCCGCGCCGAGCGGGTTCGGCCCGGTCCAGGTGCCGGAGGCGTCGATGACCGCGCGGGCGAGCAGCCGCTCCTCGCGACCGCCGACCTCGAGGTGCACGACGAACGGGTGCGACGCGCGGCCGGAGTCGACCGTCACGTCACGGCCCTCACGCGCCACCCCGACGACCTCGGCGCCGTAGCGGACGTTGCCGAGGGCATCGGCAAGGGGCTGGAGGTAGTCCGCACGCCAGTCAGCCCCGGTGGGGTAGCTGTCCGGCTTCGGCTCGACCCACCGTCCCGTCTCCTCGAGCAGTCGGCGGGCGGACGGGTCGACCAGCTCGGACCAGGGCGAGAAGAGCCGAACGTGCGACCACTCGGCCACGGTCGCTGCGGCGGTGCTGCCGGCCTCGAGGACCACGGCGTCGAGACCACGCTCGCGGAGGTTGGCTGCGGCGGCCAGGCCGATCGGGCCTGCTCCGATGACGACGACGGGTGGGGTACTCATGGGATCACTCCTGATATCGATGAACGTCAATGTCTGGTCACCAACCTAGCCATAGATGAACATCGATACAAGGCCATGCCTCAGCCGCTCGTCAGGGACCCGATCAGGTGCTCGACCCGGCTGCGGATCTCGTCCCGGATCGGCCGTACCGCCTCGATGCCCTGTCCGGCCGGGTCGTCGAGCACCCAGTCCTCGTAGCGCTTGCCCGGGAAGTAGGGGCACTCGTCGCCGCAGCCCATCGTCACCACGACGTCGCAGGCCCGGACCGCTTCCGTGGTGAGCACCTTCGGCTGCTCGGCGGTGATGTCGATGCCCACCTCTGCCATGGCGGCCACCGCGACCACGTTGATCCGGTCGGCCGGCTGGGAGCCGGCGGAGAGCACGTCGATGCGGTCACCAGCCAGGTGCTTGAGGTAGCCGGCCGCCATCTGCGAGCGACCGGCGTTGTGCACGCACACGAACAGCACGCTGGGCCGTTCGCTGGGTCGTTCGCTGGGCCGTTCGCTGGGCCGGTCAGTCATTCGGGAACCCCCGCGGTCGGACGTGCCGCGGAACCTGTCGCGGACACCGGGTCGAGGGCCGGGAAGAACTGGCGCGACCACAGGGCGACGTAGACGAGGCCGACCAGCACCGGCACCTCGATCAGCGGCCCGACGACCCCGGCCAGGGCCTGTCCCGAGGTCACCCCGAACGTGGCGATGCAGACCGCGATCGCGAGCTCGAAGTTGTTGCCGGCCGCGGTGAAGGAGAGCGTGGCCGTCCGGGCGTAGCCGAGCCGCAGCAGTCGGCCCAGGACCATCCCGGCACCGAACGTGACGCCGAAGTAGGCCAGGAGGGGCAGCGCGATCCGGACCACGTCCAACGGCTTGCTGGTGATGGCGTCCCCCTGCAGCGCGAAGAGCACCACGATGGTGAACAGCAGTCCGTAGAGCGCCCACGGCCCCAGCTTCGGCAGGAAGGCCTGTTCGTACCACTCGCGTCCACGGGCCCGCTCCCCGATCGTGCGTGTCAGGAAGCCTGCGAGCAGGGGGACCCCCAGGAAGACCAGCACGCTGATCGTGATCGCCGCGACCGAGAAGTCGGCGCTGGTGGTGTCCAGCCCCAGCCAGCCCGGCAGGGTCTGGAGGTAGAACCACCCCAACGCGCCGAACGCGAAGACCTGGAAGACCGAGTTGATCGCCACCAGCACGGCCGCCGCCTCGCGGTCCCCGCAGGCCAGGTCGTTCCAGATCAGCACCATGGCGATGCACCGGGCGAGACCGACGATGATCAACCCCGTGCGGAACTCGGGAAGGTCCGGAAGCAGCAGCCAGGCCAGGGCGAACATCAAGGCGGGTCCGACCAGCCAGTTCATCACCAGCGAGGCGAGCATCAGCCGGCGGTCACGGGTCACCGCGCTGGTCTCGGTGTAGCGGACCTTCGCCAGCACCGGATACATCATCACGAGCAGGCCGACCGCGATCGGCAGCGAGACGGACCCGATCTGGACAGAGTCGAGCGCATCGGCGACCGGGGGAGCCAGGCGACCGAGGAGCAGCCCGGCCGCCATGGCGGCCAGGATCCACACCGGCAGGAAGCGGTCGAGCAGGGACAAGCCGTGCAGGGGGTCGAGGTCCGGCTCGACGGAGGTCGTCACGCCGCGACGCCGCCGAGCAGGGCGCCGAGCGTGGCCAGCGCCCCGGCCCGCACGCGGTAGTAGACCCAGACGCCACGCTTGCTGCGGTCGAGCAGGCCGGCGTCGTTCAGCACCTTGAGGTGGTGGCTGATGGTGGGCTGTGAGAGGTCGAACGCCTCGTTCAGGTCGCACACGCAGGCTTCCTGGTCGGTGTGCGAGGCCACCAGCGAGAGCAGTCTGAGCCGGACCGGGTCGGCCAGGGCCTTGAGCATCGGCGCGATCTGGGTGGCCTGGTCCCAGCTCAGCGGTGCGTCGAGCAGCGGGGGGCAGCACGCGACGGTCTCGGTGACCGTCAGCGCGGGCGATGACTTAGACATACATCTATATTAGCCGATCGTCACTCCGGGCGGCCGCTCGCGGCCACGACCCGGTAGCGGACGAAGGCCGGGAACGCGACGCTCGCCAGCACCGTCCCCACGATGACCAGGAGTCCACCGCCGGCTGCTGTCGCGGCGGTTCCGACCGAGACCGCGACCGCCCCGTGCGCGACGTCCGCGATCCGGGGACCGCCCACGACGACCACGGTGAAGACCCCCTGCAGCCGGCCGCGGACGGCATCGGAGGCGGCGCTCTGCAGCATGCTCACGCGGAAGGCGGCAGAGGCCATGTCGGCGGCCCCCCCGATCACCAGCATCAGCACGGCGGCCAGGACCATCGGCCAGTGCCACGTGTCGGCGAGGCTGACCGCGAGACCGAACCCGGTCATGGCCGACCCCCAGACGAGCACCGACGCGATCACGGCCAGTCCGTGCCGCTCGACCCGGGACACCCAGCCCGAGAACACCCCTCCCAGCACCGCACCGATCGGGATGCCGGCGAAGAGCAGCGCGAACACGAGGCCACCGCCGTCCGGACCCCCGAAGTCGATGTGCGCGATCTCGGGGAACAGCGCACGCGGCATCCCGAAGACCATCGCGATGATGTCGACGAGGAAGGACATCAACAGCACCGGATGGCCCCGGAGGTAGGAGAGCCCGTCGAGCACTGCGGTCAGGCCGAGGCTCCCGGTGGTGCCCTCGATCGGCAGCGGCGGCAGCAGGAGGACGGCGCCGAGGGTCGGGATCAGGGTGAGGGTGTCGATCAGGTAGAGCCAGGAGAACCCGAAGACCGGGATCAGCGCACCGGCGATGAGCGGGCCGCCGATCGCCCCCGCCTGCATCACCGTCATGTTCAGGGAGTTCGCCGCAGGCAGCAGCGGCAGTGGCAGCAGGCGCGGGAGCACGGCGCTCCGCGTCGGCTGGTTGACCGCGAAGAACGCCTGCTGCACCGAGAACAGGGTGAGCAGCAGCCACACGTCGGTGTCGCCCGCCCACGCCTGCAGCCAGAACAGGGCGCTGGTGATGATCAGGCCGAGGGTGGTGACGATCAGCAGGGTGCGCCGGTCGATGACGTCGGCGAGAGCGCCGCCCCAGAGCCCGAAGACGACCAGGGGCACCAGGCCGAAGACGCCGGTCAGTCCGACGTACGCCGAGGAGCCGGTCTGCGCGTAGATCTGCGCCGGCACCGCGACCACCGTGAGCTGGGCCCCGACGACGGTGACGATGTTGGCGGTCCAGAGCCGCCGGAAGTGCGGGTTGCGGAGTGGCCGGGTGTCGGCCATCCAGGATCTCAAGCCGGGGGCTCAGGAGCCGTCGACGAGCGCGCGCACCTGCTCCCTGCTGCCGCAGCCCTCATCGAGCAGGCGGTTGCGCTCGGCGAGCCACGCGGCGCCGAGCCGGGCTCGGTCCTGCTCGCTGACCTCCTCGCGAGCCGGGTTGAGGATGTCGCGCTCCTCCTCGTCGAGATGGTGCATCAGGGTCTCGCTGAACTCGTGCACGTGCCGGCTGAAGTCCTCGTCGTAGAGCTCGGTCGCCTCGAGCAGCGGCAGCAGCGTCTCGTAGCCCTCCTGGTGCTCCTGCTCGCCGTGCTCGGCCTCCTCCTCCTCGATCGCGCTCTTGCGCGCCAGCTCGGGATAGACCTGGCTCTCCTCGGCCTCGCCGTGCGCCACCAGCAGCTCGGCGATCCGGGTGCGCAGCACGTCACGGTCGTTCTGCTCGTTCCTCAGCTCACGCACGAGGTGCTCGAAGAGGCGGTGGTCCTCCAGGATCATCTCGACGACGTCGCCGGACTCAGGACGGGGGATCTCGATGGGGGTCTCGGTGGCCATGGCCGCAACTCTAGGCAGGTGGGTCGAGGAGTCCCATGCCCTGGTCGTGGGCAGGCTGGCGAAGAAGCATCGCCCCGACGGCTGGGATGCCTGAGCGCCGGCCCGGCTACCCTGCGCTCTGTGAAGAAGGCCCTCCTCCCTGCCCTGGCCTGCTCTCTCGCCCTCGCCTCGCTCGTCGGATGTGGTGGTGAGCAGAGCCTCACCCTCCGGGTCCTCGCCGACGCCTCGCTCACCGAGTCGTTCACCGAGCTCGGCCGGCGCTACGAGAAGGACCACCCGGGCGCCGAGGTCGAGCTCACCTTCGGTGACAGCGCAGGTCTCGCGGAGCAGCTCGACGACGGCGCTGAGGCCGATGTGTTCGCCGCGGCCAACGCGACCGACATGGATGTCGTCGTCGAGGCCGGCCACGCGGACCAGGCCGAGGACTTCGCGAAGAACCGCCTCGAGATCATCGTGCCGCCGGAGAACCCCGGCAAGGTGCAGGAGCTGGCGGACCTCGCCGATCCGAGGCTGCGGGTTGCCCTCTGCCAGGCGCAGCTGCCCTGCGGCAGGCTCGCCGCAGAGGTGTTCGCCAGGACGCAGCTCAGCGTGGAGGCTGCTGCCGAGGAGGCCGACGCGCAGGCGGTGGTGACCAGGGTCAGCCTGGGCGAGGTCGATGCCGGGGTCGTCTTCACCACCGACGTGCGGGCCGCTGGGGACGACGTGCACAACGTCGAGATCCCCGAGGGCCAGAACGTCTCGGCCATCTACCCGATCGCCGCCCTCACCCACTCCGAGAACACCGAGGCGGCGCAGGAGTTCGCGGACTTCGTCGTCTCGGCCGCGGGGGCGAGAATCCTCGTGGCCGCCGGGCTGCAGGTCCCCTGAGGAACCCTGCACCGATGGTCCGGACTTCGGCCTGACGCTCCCTGACAGGGCCCCCGACGGCGGCGTGACAAGATGAAGCGTTGACGTCGAACTCAAGAAATCGGGGACGACCCTCTGCCAGCCTGATAGAGGATGCACTGAATGCCCACGCCACTTCCCCCCGAACTGCTGACGACCTTCCGCGCGATGGCGGAGATCGTCTACTCGGGCGAGTCCTACGAGACCGTCTACGAGTCCCTGTGCCACAGCACCGTCGCCTTCGTCGACGGCGCCGACCACGCCTCGCTGATGCTCCGGCGCAACGGCCGGATCGAGACCGTGGCGGCCTCCGACGAGATCGCTCACGAGATCGACGCCATCGAGCAGGCCCTGGGTGAGGGACCGTGCCTGGACGCCATCGACGAGTCCGAGCCCGACCAGCACATGTGTCGCGACCTCACCACCGGCAGCCAGTGGCCCAAGCTCGCCGAGGCCATCATGGAGCGCACCGACGTCAAGGGCATGGCGGGCTTCCGGATCCGGCAGGACGGTCAGAAGGTGGGCGCACTCAACGTGTTCAGTGACACCGTCGGCGCCCTGACCGACCACTCCCTCGAGCAGGCGATCATGCTCACGGCGTTCGCCTCGGTGGCGATGGCGGCGCTCGACCGGGGCGAGGAGGCCACCACCCTGCGTCGCGGGCTGGAGAGCAACCGCGAGATCGGCAAGGCGATCGGGCTGCTGATGGCGATGCACCACATCGATGACGACCAGGCCTTCCAGATGCTCTCCAAGGTGTCCCAGGAGATGAACATCAAGCTCGCCCAGGTCGCCACCCAGGTGATCGCCCACCACCGCAAGGGCGGCAGCTGAGCGGCTCCCGGTCCGGGCGCGTCCACTTGCTGGAACGGGCCCTGTTAGTCAGGCCCGTGCTCGGGTACTGAGAAGACCGAGCGTCCAGAACAGGGCGTTCGCAACAGTGCGGCGTACGCCACCGTGGCTCTCGGACACGCTCCGCGGTGCTCTGGCGTCCGCCGCACGACCGGTCGACATACACACAACTTGAGGAGCCTGCCCCCATGGGTACTGAAGACAAGATCGGCAACAAGGTCGAGGACATCAAGGGCAAGGTCAAGGAGTCCACCGGCAAGGCGACAGACGACGAGTCGCTCGAGGCGGAGGGCAAGACCGACCAGTCCAAGTCGTCCCTGAAGCAGGCCGGCGAGAACGTCAAGGACGCTTTCAAGGGCTGACCAAGCCTGTGTCGCGCCGGCGTCCCGGCTCCGTCACGGGATGTCCGGCGCGGCACAGACCATTGCCGCACCACCGATTTGTCTGCCTCCGCTCGGCATGGTCGGATCATCTGCATGCGTCCGATCGCTGCACCTGGATCCCTCAGGTCCCTGGCCGCCGGGGGCTTCTTGCTGCTCACCCTGACGGCCTGCGCCGTCCCGGGTTCCGGGCCCGACCCGGACGACGCCGTGAGCCGGCTCGCCGCGGCGCTCTCGAAGGGCAACGTGAAGGGTGTCGACTTCGTCGGTGGGAACGCCGCCGCGACGAAGAGCCACGCCGCCGTGGTGGGTGGGCTCGACGGCGCGACGGTCTCAGCCGGCAGCGCGTCGGCCGACGGTGACTCTGCGAGCGCCAGTCTCGAATGGTCCTGGAAGGTCGGAGCGAAGACCTGGTCCTACGAGACCGACGTGAAGCTCACCCGGGAGGACACCGACGACGGCGCCGCCTGGCTGGTGCGCTGGAGCCCGACGCTCGTGGAGCCGTCGCTGACCGAGGGTGAGGGGCTCGCGCAGAGCACCATCAAGCCCGAGCGCGGCGGCATCCTCGGAGCGGACGACCAGGCGATCGTCGCCCCGCGACCGGTGCTGCGCGTCGGGATCGACAAGACCACGCTGAACCCGGGCTCCGGGGCCCGGTCGGCCACCCGACTGGCACAGCTCATCGACATCGACGCCCCGGACTTCGTCAAGCAGGTCGCTGCGGCGGGACCCCGGGCGTTCGTCCAGGGCATCGTCTACCGCCGCAGCGAGACCCCGCCGGGCCTGCCGCTCGCCCTCGGCGCCATCCCGGGAGCCCGCGCGATCTCCGACGAGCTCCCGCTGGCGCCGACGAAGGACTTCGCCTCCGCCATCCTGGGAACCGTCGGGCCAGCCACCGCCGAGCTGGTCACCAACAGCGAGGGCCGGATCCGGGCGGGCGACGACGTCGGGCTCTCCGGTCTCCAGAAGAGGTACGACGAGCAGCTGTCCGGCACTCGCGGCGCGACCGTCGTGGCCGTGGACGCCGAGGGGGAGCGGCGCCCGCTGTTCACCGCCGACCCCGTGGCCGGCACTCCGCTGCGCACCACCCTGGACCTGACCACGCAGCGGGTCGCCCAGCGCGTGCTCGCCGACGTCGGACCGGCCAGCGCCCTCGTGGCGATCCGCCCCTCCACCGGGGACCTCCTCGCCGTCGCCAGCGGGCCCGGCTCCCGGGGCTACAGCACCGCCACCATCGGGCAGTACGCTCCCGGCTCCACCTTCAAGGTGGTCAGCTCCCTGGCCCTGTTGCGGGCAGGTGTGGCGCCCCGGACCGAGGTGCCCTGCCCGGCGACCACGGTGGTCGACGGCAAGACCTTCAAGAACTACGACGACTACCCCTCGGCGGGCCTGGGCCGGATCAGCTTCGAGGACGCGCTGGCCAACAGCTGCAACACCGCCTTCATCTCCCAGCGCGGCAAGCTCGGAGCCGACTCCCTGGCCCGGGCGGCGGCCGCCCTCGGGCTCGGGGTGGACCACGACACCGGCTTCTCCTCCTTCTTCGGCGAGGTGGGGCAGGCGAACGGCGAGACCCAGGCCGCCGCCAGCATGATCGGGCAGGGCACGGTGCTGGCCTCCCCGATGGCGATGGCGACGGTCGTGGCCTCGGTCCTCGAGGGGGCCGCGGTGCTGCCCCGGCTGGTCCCCGAGCACCAGGTCGAGCAGAAGTCGCCGGCCGAGCCGCTGACCGCCACCGAGACCTCCCAGCTCCGCACGATGATGCAGGCCGTGGTCGACCGTGGCAGCGGCGCCCTGCTGCGCGAGCCGGGCGGCGAACCGGTCATCGCCAAGACGGGAACGGCGGAGTTCGGCGACCAGCCACCACTGCCCACGCACGCCTGGATGATCGCCGGCCGGGGGGACCTCGCCGTGGCTGTCTTCGTCGAGCGCGGCGACTCCGGCTCGGGCACCGCGGGCCCGATCCTGCGCGAGTTCCTGGGCGCTGTCGGCTGACCCACCCCGGACCGTCACGGTCCCCCCGTCCCTCTGGCTCGCCTCTAGGGTTGCGTCATGCCGAGCCTCCAGCACGCCGTGGTCAGCCGGATCGTGCCCCTCCTGCGGCGCAACATGTCGCCGGACGACGTACCCGCGATGCGCGAGGCGATGATCCGCAGCAACCGGCTGGCGCAGGAGGGTCCGCCCCAGGACGTGCGCCGTACCCACGAGGAGTCGATCAGCAACGACCACGGCTTCCCGGTGTTCACCCTCTGGAGGGCCGGGACCGAGCAGCCGCAGCGCTCGCTGATCTACCTGCACGGCGGCGCCTTCGTGCGCCCTGCGGACGACCGGCACTGGCGGTTCGCCACGAAGCTGGCCGATGCGCTCGGCGCCCGGGCGGTGCTCCCCATGTATCCGCTCGCCCCCGAGCACACGGTGCACGACTCGTTCGACCAGATCGTCGAGATCTGTGATCGGGTGGCCGCGCAGTCGCCCGAGGGCGTCGTGCTCGCCGGCGACTCGGCCGGTGGCGGCTACGCCCTCGCCGTGGCCGAGGCGCTGCGGGACGGCGGGCTCCTCGAGCCGGATCACCTCGTCCTGATCGCGCCCTGGGTGGACCTCACCGGGACGACTCCGGGCACCCGGGAGGCGGCCGACCGCGACCCCTGGCTCTCCTTCGCGCACCTGGCGATCTATGCCTCGTTCTGGGCCGGGACGGAGGACCCCGCGGGGCTCGCGGGCGCACGCGTCAGCCCCGGACTCGGCGACCTCACCGGGCTGCCGCCCACCCTGATGCTCTGTGGCACCCGGGATCTGCTCCAGCCGGGATGCGACGCGCTGTTCGAGCGTGCGGACGCGGCCGACTGGCCGATGGAGTACGTCGTGGCGCCCGGCCTGATCCACGTCTACCCGTTGCTGCCCATCCCCGAGGCCCGCGAGGCATTCGAGCAGATCGTGCACTTCTGTTCGCACGGCTGACCCTTGGCTGCAAGCGTTTCGCAGCGTTCGGGCGCGTGTCCGGCTGGCTGGTCCATACCAAGGATTTTCCCTTTCTGTGCCGAATACCCGGGCGGGTGATACTCACCAGCAATGGACGCCACCGACGTGGCCGTGATCGGCGCCGGACTCGCCGGGCTCACCTGCGCACGGGCGTTGGAGGAGTCCGGTCTGTCGGTGCGCGTTCTCGAGCGCTCGGCTCGGGTCGGTGGCCGGGTCGGCACCGACGTCATCGACGGCTTCCGGTGTGACCGCGGCTTCCAGTGGCTCAACGCCGGCGACCCCGACCTGCGCGAGTCGGTCGACGTCGCCGCGCTCAACCCGCGGCCGATCGAGCGCGGCATGGTCCTCGCGCACCCCGAGGGCTACCGCATCCTGCAGGGGTCCCAGACGGCGCTGATCGCCGCCATCCGGTCGGGGATCGGGCAACCGCAGGACATCGCCCGGCTGATGCGCTGGACCGATCCGCTTCGCAAGAGCACCGAGCGACTGCTCAGCGGCGCAGACATGACCCTGCAGGAGTCCCTGGACCGGCACGGCATCTCGGGCCGCATCCGCGAAGAGGTGCTCCGGCCGTTCTTCCGCCTGGTCTTCGCCGACGATGACCTGCGCACCTCCTACCAGTTCGCCATGTTGAGCATGCAGGCCCTGCTGGTGGGCCAGCCGGCCCTGCCGTCGCTGGGGATGCAGGCGCTGCCCAACCAGCTCGCGCTCCGCCTCGACCAGGACGTGGAGCACGGAGTGGACGTGCTCGGGGTCGTGCGCAGCGTGGGCGAGGGGATTCGGATCCTCACCGACGGCGGCGAGATCCAGGCGCGTGCCGCGGTGGTGGCGACCGACCCGGTGAACGCCGCGTCACTCGTCGGGCTGGGCAAGCCCGCGATGCGCGGGCTCGCGACCTGGTGGTTCTCGACGCAGGTGCCGCCGACCACGATGAAGATGCCGTTCGTGAACCCGGTCGGACCGTCTGCCGGCCCGATCTCGCACGCGGTGGTCGTCTCCAACATCGCCCCGCGCTACGCCCCCCCGGGCAGTCACCTCGTCGCCGCCTGCTCCGTGGCCGCCCCCGGGTCGGACGCGGGCCTGGAGACCGAGGCGGAGGTGCGCACCCATCTGGGCCAGGTGTTCCGCACCGACGCCAGCTCCTGGGGGCTGGTCACCCGGCACGTGAAGTCGGCCGCCTGGCCGGCCTCGCGGCCGCCGCTCCTGATGGGCCGCGACGTCGATCTCGGCGACGGGCTGTTCGTCGCCGGAGACCACCGCGACACCGCCGGCATCCCCGGGGCGATGCGCTCCGGTCGGCGGGCCGCGTCGGCCGTGCTCAAGGAGCTCGGCCAGCCGGCCAAGCCCGGCTGACCCCGGCCGCGCGAGACCCCGGCCGTGCGAGACCCCGGCCGCGCGAGCCGTCGGACCAGAGCCGTCGGACCAGAGCCGTCAGGCCAGCAGCGCGAGCGCTCGCTCGGCGGCGGGACGGGCCAGCTCGACGTCGGCGGGCACCAGGCCGATGCGCGTACGACGGTCCAGCAGGTCCTCCACGGTGGTCGCGCCCTCGTGGGTGATCGCGAAGACCAGCTCGGCCAGCGTGGCGGGCAGGGTCGGCGCGATGGGGGCCAGCAGCTCTGCCTCGGTGAGCCCGGTCTCGGCGACCGCGTCGGCGAGCACCCCGGCCGCCTCGGTGCCGAAGCGACGCACCAGCCTCTCGGGCGCGTCCAGCGCGGCGAGCCGGTCGCGCGGCGCCGCGCCCAGCAGGGGCAGCGTGCGGGTGCGGCACGGACGCGCCACGAGGCCGACGAGCTCCACCGCCCGGTCCACCGCGTCCTCGGCCATCTGCCGGTAGGTGGTCAGCTTGCCGCCGACGACGGTCACGACCCCGGTGCCGGAGACCAGGACGGCGTGCTTGCGCGACAGGTCGGCGGTGGAGGTCCCCGTGTCGAGCAGGGGGCGCAGCCCGGCGTAGGACCCGACGACCTGGTCGCGGCGTACGTCCACCTGCAGCACGGTGTTGATCACGTCCAGCAGGAACTCGAGGTCCGCCTCCGGCGCCTCGGGCACGTCGGGGATCGCGCCGTCGACCTCCTCGTCGGTGAGACCGACGTAGAAGGTCTGGTCGGGCTGCGGCAGGGCGAACACGAAGCGGTTGCTCGATCCCGGGACCGGTGCCATCACGGCGCAGCGGACGCCCGGCAGGGTCTCCTTGCGCAGCACCAGGTGCGTGCCGCGGCTCGGTCGGAGCTGGATCTCGGGGACGAGTCGCCCGGCCCACACCCCGGTGGCGTTGATCACCGTGCGCGCCCGGATCGTGCGGGACTCCCCGGTGCGGGTGTCGGTGAGCAGGGCGCCCTCACCGGTGGGCTCGCTCACCCGGACCCGGGTGTGCACCCGGGCGCCGTTGGCGTTGGCGGTGCGCGCGACGGCCAGGACCAGGCGTACGTCGTCCTCGAGCTGGCCGTCCCAGGAGACGATCGCGCCGCGCAGCCCGGCACGTCGTACGACGGGGGCGAGCGTGAGCGTCTCGGTCACCCCGATCCGGCGAGGACGGGGGAGGGTCTCGCGCCGGGTGTGAGCGGCCAGCCGGAGCAGGTCACCGGCCCGGATCCCCGCACGGGCGAGCGCGGTCTGGCCGCGGCCCATCGCGGGGGTCAGCGGGATCAGCATCGGCAGCGCACGGACCAGGTGGGGCGCGGTCGTCTGCATCAGGATGCCGCGCTCGACGGCACTCTCGTGGGCGACGTCGAACTGACCCTTGGCCAGGTAGCGCAGGCCGCCGTGCACCAGCTTGGAGCTCCAGCGACTGGTGCCGAAGCCGACGTCCTCGGCGTCGACCGCGACCACGTCGAGACCGCGGCTGGCGGCGTCGAGCGCGACCCCGGCCCCGGTGATGCCGAGGCCGATCACGAGCACGTCGGTGGACTCGGGGATCGCGTCGAGGCCGACGTGGATCCTGCCCGTGGTGGTGACCGGGGAATCGCCGGTCATGACGCGAGGAACCGCTCCACGAGGTGGCCGAGCTCGGCGTCGAACGCGGTGACGTCGGCGTCGCGCGTGGGCATCTCGGCCCCGGCGCCGGCCATCGTGTGCGCGGAGAGGGCGAAACCGTGGCAGGCCAGGAGGAGTGAGCGCGCGAGCAGGTCGGCGTCGCCGTCCCGGATCGACCCGAGGCGCTGGCCCGTGCGGATCAGCCCGGCGAGCGCGGCGGCGAGCAGGTCCTGGCTGCGGCCGCGGCGGTCGAGCAGGTAGGGGAGCAGCAGGTCCGGGTCGACGTCGATGATCCGCCGGAGCAGCGCGTCCGCGCGCAGCCCCTGGACCGTGGCCACCACCGCGTCGGTGATCCGGCGCAGCGGATCGGCGTCCGGGTCGAGCGAGCCGACCGCCTCGTCGACGACGCGGCCCCACTCGCGGGTCATCAGGTCGGCGAGCATCGTCTGGGTGTCCGGCCAGCGGCGGTAGAGCGTCATCCGGCTCACCCCGGCGCGGCGGGCGATGTCGGTCAGCGTCGTACGGCTCCAGCCGACGGCCAGGATCGCCTCGCGGGCAGCGTCGAGGTAGCCGTCGTCGGGGTGGTGGTGGTCGCGACCGTCCGGGATTCGTCCTTGTGACGAGTTGACATCATGTGTCACACTGTAACACATGAGCCCATCACCGAGTCCTGAGATGCACTGGTCCCGCTGGGGCGATCCGGCCCTGGCCGCACCGCTGTCGGAGAGCGCCTTCGGTCTCGTCGATGCCTTCATCGGCACCTCGCAGACCCCCGCCGTCGACCCCGCCGAGGTCCGGCTCTCCGAGCCGCTGGCCGAGGACCTGCTCGTCGGACTGGCCGGTCTCGTCGGTGCCGAGCACGTGCTCACCGACCACGAGACCAGGCTGCACCGCACCCGCGGCAAGTCCACGCCCGACCTGCTCAGGCTCCGTGGGGGAGACGGGTCCGACTCACCGGACGCCGTCGTCCGGCCCGGGACGCACGAGGAGGTCGCCGCGGTCATCGAGTGGTGCGTCGAGCACCACCTGGCCCTGGTCCCGTTCGGTGGTGGCACCTCCGTCGTGGGTGGCCTGGTCGCCCGACGCGAGGGGTACGCCGGCGTCGTCTCGCTCGACCTGATCCGCCTCGACCGGCTGCTCGCCGTCGACACCGACTCGATGACCGCCACCCTCGAGCCGGGTCTGCGCGGGCCGCAGGCCGAGAGGCTGCTGGCCGAGCACGGGCTGACGCTCGGACACTTCCCGCAGTCCTTCGAGTACGCCTCCATCGGCGGGTTCGCCGTCACCCGGTCCTCCGGCCAGTCCTCGGCGGGCTACGGCCGGTTCGACGCGCTCGTGGTGGGTCTGCGGGTCGCCACCCCGCGGGGTGAGCTGGTCCTGGGCAAGCTCACCGGCCAACGCCGCGGGCCCCGACCTCCGCGAGGTGGTGATGGGCTCCGAGGGCGCGTTCGGCGTGGTCACGGCGGTCACCGTCCGGGTGCGCAGGGTCCCGGTCGTGAAGACCTACGAGACCTGGCGGTGGGACACCTTCGCCGACGGTGCGGCCGCGATGCGAACCCTCGCCCAGGGCGGACTCCTGCCCACGGTGCTGCGCCTCTCCGACGAGGCCGAGACCTCGATCAACCTGGCCAAGCCGGCCGAGGTCGGCGGCGAGTCCGCGGGTGGCTGCCTGATGGTGACCGGCTACGAGGGCACCCCGGAGACCGTCGAGGCCAGGCGCACCGCCTGCACCGCGCTGCTGGCCGGCCTCGGCGGCACCCCGCTGGGCGAGGACTCCGGCTGGACGAGCGGACGCTTCCACGGCCCCTACCTGCGCGACTCGATGCTCGACGTCGGCGTGCTCGTGGAGACCCTCGAGACGGTGACCTTCTGGTCCCGCCTGCAGCAGGTCTACGACGAGGTGAAGGCCGCGCTGACCGCCTCGCTCGGTGACGGGACGCTGGTCCTGTGCCACATCTCGCACGTCTACGAGACCGGAGCCTCGCTCTACTTCACCGTCGCCACCAAGCAGGCGGAGGACCCGATCGCGCAGTGGACGCAGGCCAAGGCCGCCGCCTCCGACGCGATGATCGACAACGGCGCCTCGATCACCCACCACCACGCCGTCGGCCAGGACCACAAGCCGTGGCTGGCCCGCGAGATCGGTCCCGTCGGCGTCCGGATGCTGCGCGCGCTGAAGGCCGACCTCGACCCGAGCGGCGTGCTCAACCCGGGAGTGCTGATCCCCTAGCGGGAGGCCGAGCCCGGCACGCCGGTGAACGCCCACACCACCAGGTGGGCGTCCACCTCCGCGGTGACCGGACGCCCACCCTCCTCGAGGAGCCGGGCGGCATCGCCCTCCCGGAGCAGACGCTCGCCGAGCATGGCGCGGCCGTGGGCGACGAACACGTGCAGCCGGCGCGCGTCCGGGAGCGCCAGCCGCTGCCCGGCGGCGAGGTCGGCGGCGTGGAGCGAGGTGCCCCGTGCGGCGATGGGTACGACGCCGCGCCCGTCACCGTCCGCGACGCAGGTCCAGCCGGCGCCGATCGTGACGTCGGCCCTGAGGTAGCCCGGGACGAGGTCGAGGTCGTCGGGACGCACCCAGGCCTGCAGGAACCGCGTCCCGGAGGCACCGTCGGCCACTTCGGAGTGCACCACCCCGCTGCCCGCGGAGAGGCGCTGGACCTGGCCGGGACCGATCACCCCGGACCCCACCGAGGAGGTGTGCCGCAGCGCCCCGTCGAGCACCCAGGTGACGATCTCGAGGTCGGCGTGCGGGTGGTCGGCGTACCCCGTGCCCGGCGGCAGCCGCTCGTCGTTGTGCGCGGCCAGGCGACCGAACCCCACATTTGTGGGGTCGTAGTGCGACCCGAACGAGAACGAGTGCCACGTCGTACGCCCCTCGGCGTCGGTGCGGAACCGCTCGCCTGCGGGCCGGTACTCGATCACGGCGCCCATGCTGCCACCCGAGCCCGACGGTCCCGGGCGAACGGCAGCCTCAGGCGGCCGAGGTCCCGAACTGGAACCTCGCCAGCACGGCGTCGCCAGGACCGAGGAGGACCGCCTCGCGGGCGTGCACCTCGAGCGGGGTCGGTACGGCGTCCGCCGCCTCGTCGTCCAGCGCCAGGTGGGGGATCGAGCCGTGCAGGGACGTCGGGTGGCCGACGACCTCCGGGAAGGTGCGCCGCAGGCTCTGCGTGATCCTGCGGAAGACCCCCACGGGTTGGGGCGGGAGGTACGCCGCCCCGCTGGGGAAGCGCGCCGCCTCGCCGAGCACGAACGGGAACGGCACCAGCTCGGAGAAGATCTCGCGCAGCTCCCCGAGGAGGCCCTCATCCACCTGTGACGCGGGCAGGAACGGGTCGAGCAGGGCGATGTGCGCGCCGGGCACGACGTCGGAGATCTCGGCGACCGGGATCACCAGCCGCGTGAGGTCGTCAGTCCCCAGTGTGCTCACCGGTGTGCTCACCGGCGGGAGTCCTGCGACGGAGGCGTCCTGCTGATCAGGAGCAGCACGGCCAGGCCCAGGGCGATGCCACCGGTCACCAGCGTGGCCACGAAGTACGACGCCACCAGGCACGCGACCAGCACGCCGGTGAGCAGCATCTGCGACTGGTTGCTCAGGGTCGGCCTTCTCATGGACGGATCCTAGTGACGCCGGCGATCGCCCTACCCTTTCCCCATGGGATCCGGACACGACCACTCGCACGGCTCCGGACGCGCACGTGACCGGTCGCGCCTGTGGATCGTGCTGCTGGTCACCGCGAGCGTCGCCGTGGTCGAGCTCGTCGGTGCCTTCCTGTCGGGCTCGCTGGCCCTGCTCGCGGACGCCGGCCACATGCTCACCGACGCCGCTGCGATCCTGGTGGCCCTCTCCGCGTCGTACGTCGCGACCCTGCCGGCCACGCCGCGGCGGACCTTCGGCTACCACCGCGCCGAGATCCTCGCCGCCCTGATCAACGCCGTCGTGCTGCTGGGTGTGTGCGGCTACCTCGCCTATGCCGGACTGGCGCCGCCTGCTCGAGCCCGTCGAGGTGGAGGCGCAGCAGATGCTCGTGTTCGCCACGGTGGGCCTGCTCGCGAACCTGGTCTCGATGGCCCTGCTCGCGTCGCGGCGGGGGGAGTCGTTGAACATGCGCGGTGCCTTCCTCGAGGTCCTCGGGGATGCCGTCGGCTCCGCGGCCGCGATCATCGCCGGGGTGGTCATCGTGACGACCGGCTTCGACCGCGCCGACTCGATCGCCTCGCTGGTCATCGCGGCGTTGATCCTGCCGCGGGCCTGGGCGTTGCTGCGCGACTGCCTCGGCGTGCTGCTGGAGGCCGCGCCCGCCGGCCTCGACATGGAGGTCGTCCGCCAGCACCTCGTCGAGGCCGACGGCGTCACCGACGTCCACGATCTGCATGCGTGGTCGATCACCAGCGGGATGCCGGCGCTCTCCGCGCATGTGACCGTCACCGAGGAGGCCCTGCGGGACCGCGGTGTGGGGCAGATCCTCGACGAGCTCGGTGCGTGTGTGGCCAGCCACTTCGGGATCGACCACGTCACCTTCCAGGTGGAGCCCGAGCGCCACCGCGACCACGAGCCCGGCGAGGCCCACCGCTGAGGGCGCAGACCACGACGGCGGGGAGAACTGAGTAGCAGCGCTGATGCGCGCGGGCCCGCGGCCGGTCACCATCAGGTCATGAAGACACCCATGGCCGATCACGTCGTCGACGCCCTGATCGCGGCCCACCTCGTCGACCCACTGGCGCGGCAGGCCTCGATCGGCGTCGTCGCCGACGTGATCGACTCCCCCGACGGCGCGGACGGGCGCGCCGCCGCGACCTCCGTCTCCCGCGGCCTCCCGCAGCTGGTCGAGGTGGTCGCCTACCTCGGCGGGGCCCTCGTCCTCGGAGCGGGCGGCCTGTTCCTGCTCCAGCAGTGGGACGACCTCGGCTTCGGCGCGCGGGTCGCCCTGATCGCGGTGGTCGCCGTCGTGCTCACGCTCGCCGGTGCCGTCTCGGCGCGGGTGCCGGCCGGTGGTCCGTCCCTGCGCGAGGAGAGCCAGGACGTACGCCGCCGGCTCTCGGGCGCGCTGCTGGCCGGAGGCGCGCTGTCGGCCGCGTTCCTCGTGGGCTACGTGTCCCACGAGCTGATGGACGTCAGCTGGCCCGGCATCTACTGGCCGGCGGTCGTCGGGGCGGCCGCGGGCGTGCTGGTCGCCGGGACCGGCTACCGCTGGGTCCCCACCGCCGTGGGACTCGTGGCCATGATCGCCGGAATCCTGACTCTCGCCGGCACCCTGGTCAGCGACATCGACACGGTCGGCAGCGAGGGGGACGCCACCGGGGTGGTGTTCTTCCTGGTCGGCGTCACCTGGCTGGTGCTGACCGAGCGGGGGATCTTCCGTGAGGTCACGATCGCCCGGACGCTGGGGGTCGCGGTCACGCTCACCGGCGCGCAGATCCCGGCCATCGACGGCACTCACGCGTGGCTCGGCTATGCGCTCACGGTCGTGGTCGCCCTCGGCGGCATCACGCTCTACCTCGGCAAGGTGGCCTGGCCCTACCTGGCCGCGGCCGTCGTGGCGGTCACGCTCGTCGTGCCCGAGGCAGTCTCCGACTGGACCGAGGGTTCGCTGGGAGCGGTGGGCGGCGTGCTGGTGGCAGGGGTGACGTTGCTCGTCGCCTCGTTCGCGGGCTACCGCATGCGTGCAGGGGCCATCGACTGACGGCTCGGTCGTGGAGGCGCGCGGTGGGCGGGCACCATGGGTAGGGGAACTGCGACCGCGTAGGGCACCTGCCCTCGCCCACCCCGTGGCCAGCAGACTGGCCATGTCTCGAAACCATCTCGTCCCCTACCCACAGGGCACGCACCTGTGAACCTACGCGCGTGTCGGGGTGCCCACCCTGCCCTCATCGGGGCATTGACACTGGCCCGAAAGGGCCATCGCCAGGTGCTGCCCCTCTCAGGCGCCGGCCGCGAGGCGCATGCCCTGCTCGATCGCCCGCTTCGCGTCCAGCTCGGCCGCCACGTCGGCGCCGCCGATCAGGCTGGCCCGGCGGCCGTCGGCGACGAGGTCGTCGTAGAGCCGACGGACCGACTCCTGCCCGGCGCACACCACCACGTCGTCGACCTCGAGCAGGCGTGGCCGGCCGTCGACGGTGAGGTGCAGCCCGGCCTCGTCGATCCGGTCGTAGGTCGCACCGCTGATCTGCTCGACACCCGACTGCTTCAGCACCGCGCGGTGGGCCCAGCCGGAGGTCTTGCCGAGGTCCTTGCCGATCACCGTGGTCTTGCGCTGGACGAGGTAGACCTCGCGGGCAGGGGTGCGCGCCTTGCGCTCGGTGAGGCCACCCGCGAAGAGGGACGGATCGCCGACGCCCCAGTGGGCCAGCCAGTCGTCGAGGGTCTCCTCGGTGTGCGTGAGCCAGTGGGAGACGTCCACGCCGATGCCGCCGGCGCCGATCACGGCGACGCGTGCCCCGGGGGTGGCCGACCCGTTCAGCACCGCGGCGTAGGAGAGCGCGTGCTCGATCCCGGGGATCGCGGGCATCCGTGGTTCCACCCCGGTGGCCACCACCACCTCGTCGAACCCGGTCAGCTGCTCGACGCTCGCCTCGACGCCGAGCCGGACCGTGACGCCGAGCACCTCGAGGCGGCGGGAGTAGTAGCGCATCGTCTCGGCGAACTCCTCCTTGCCCGGGATCTGCATCGCCAGCCGGAACTGCCCGCCGAGCTCGGCGTCCTTCTCGAACAGCGTCACCGCGAAGCCGCGCTCGGCGTAGGAGGTGGCGGCGCTCAGGCCGGCCGGTCCGGCACCGACGACGGCCACCCCGCGCCGCGGCTTCGCCGGCACCGTCGTGGGCAGGGGCAGCAGCACCAGCTCGGTCTCCCGGCAGGCACGCGGGTTGACCAGGCAGCTGGCCCGCTTGTTCTCGAAGGCGTGGTCGAGACACGCCTGGTTGCAGGCGATGCAGGTGTTGATCTCGTCGGCCCGGCCCGCGGCCGCCTTGCTGACGAAGTCGGGGTCGGCGAGGAACGGCCGCGCCATCGAGACCAGGTCGGCGGTGCCGTCGGCGATCAGCTGGTCGGCGAGCTCGGGGGTGTTGATCCGGTTGGACGCGCACACCGGGATGGAGACCTCCTCCCGGAGCCGCCTCGTCGTCCAGGTCCAGGCGCCCCGGGGGACCTGGGTGATGATCGTCGGCACCCTGGCCTCGTGCCAGCCGATGCCGGTGTTCAGCACAGTGGCACCGGCCTGCTCGACGAGCAGCGCGAGCTCGACGACCTCGTCCCAGGTCTGCCCGCCCTCGACCAGGTCGAGCAGCGAGATCCGGTAGATGATCGGGAAGCCGTCGCCGACGAGCTCGCGGGTGCGCCGCACCACCTCGACCGGGAAGCGCATCCGCCGGGTCGGCGTACCGCCCCAGACGTCGTCGCGGTCGTTGGTGCGCTCGGCCAGGAACTGGTTGATCAGGTAGCCCTCGGAGCCCATGATCTCGATCGCGTCGTAGCCCGCCCGTCTGTGCCAGGCCGGCCGTCTCGGCGTACGCCGTCGCCGCGCGGTCCACCTGCCTGGTCGACATGGCGCTCGGCCGGAACGGGGTGATCGGTGACTTGGTGTCGCTGGCCGACTGCGAGAACGGCGTGTAGCCGTAGCGGCCCGCGTGCAGCACCTGCAGCGCGATCGCCCCGCCCTCGTCGTGCACGGCGCCGGTCACCTGCTTGTGTCGCTCGGCCTGCAGCCGGGTGGTCAGGTCGCTGGCGAAGGGCTTGAGCCAGCCTCGCCTGCTGGGTGCGTAGCCGCCGGTGATGATCAGCCCGACGCCACCCCTGGCCCGTTCGGCGAAGTACGCCGCGAGCTTGGGCACGTCCCAGGCGCGGTCCTCGAGCCCGGTGTGCATCGAGCCCATCACCGCGCGGTTGCGCAGGGTCAGGTCGCCGATCGTGATCGGCTCGAGCAGGCGTGGGTAGGGGTTCATGTCTCTTCTCCGGTGGTTGCGCCCGTCGATGCCCGGGCGGTGACGTAGTCGCTGAGCCACTCGACCCAGAACTGCTCCTGCTTGATCCCGCCTCTCAGGACCAGCCAGGTGTCGAGCTGCTGGTCGGTGAGTGCGGTGGGGTCCGGGAACTGCTCGCGCTCGAGCTGCTCGAAGTGCGCCTTCCGGGTGCGGTGCTCGTCGACCAGGTCCTCGAGGTGGGACACCAGCCGGGCGCGGTCGCCGTACGACGCGCCGCGCATCTTCACGGCCACCTCGGAGCGCATCACCGCGGGCTGGGTCGGCGTCTCGATCCAGCTCGCGAGCTCATGGCGCCCCGTCGTGGTCACGGCGTAGCGCTTCTCGGTGCTGCGGGATGCCCCCGTCGCGGCTGTGAGCCAGCCGTCCGCCTCCATCCGGCGGAGCACCTTGTAGATCTGCTGGTGCGTGGCCTGCCAGAAGAAGCCGATCGAGCGGTCGAAGCGGCGGGTCAGCTCGATGCCGGTGCCGGGTCGCTCGCTGAGCGAGACCAGCAGTGCGTGCTCGAGGGCCATGGGCAGAGTCTGGGTCACGCGAGCGCCTCGTGCAACTAGTTGCACAAGTGACCTGTCCGACACGGAATACCCCTAGGGGGTATATGGTTGCCCCACCATGAGCGTGAACACGACCACGTGGTCCACCGCCGTCAACGCGACTCTGCACTGCCTGACCGGCTGTGCCATCGGTGAGGTGCTGGGCATGGTGCTGGCCACCTGGTGGGGCTGGGGAGACGTCGCGAGCATCGCCCTCGCGGTCCTGCTGGCCTTCTTCTTCGGCTACCTGCTCACCTACACCTCGGTACGCCGCCACGGGCTCTCCCACCGCGAGGGCGTCCGGCTCGCGCTCGCGGCCGACACGGTCTCGATCACCACGATGGAGATCGTCGACAACGCGGTCCTGCTGGTCGTCCCGGGAGCGATGGCGGCCGGGGTCGTCTCCGGACTGTTCTGGGGCAGTCTCGCCTTCGCGCTGGCCGTCGCCTTCGTGCTGACCGTTCCGGTCAACTACTGGCTGATCTCCCGCGGCCGCGGGCATGCCGCCGTGCACGACATGCATGGCCACCACTGACGGCGACCGGCGCCCAGACACCCTGACAGATCTGCTGTCACAATCATCGGCATGACGTACGAACTCGGTCAGGGCACCGGTCCCCTCAGGGGCATCAAGGTCGTGGAGATCGCCGGCATCGGCCCGGGCCCGCACGCCTGCATGATCCTGGCCGACCTGGGCGCCGACGTGATCCGGGTCGAGCGTCCCGGTGGCCAGATGCTGACCGGCGGTCCCCACGACCTGCTCAACCGCGGTCGACCCAGCGTGGCGCTCAACCTCAAGGACCCCGACGCGATCGCCACCGTGCTCGACCTGGTGGCCGGGGCCGACGTACTCGTCGAGGGGATGCGCCCCGGCACGACCGAACGACTCGGCCTGGGTCCCGACGAGTGCCTGGCGCGCAACCCGCGCCTGGTCTACGGCCGGATGACCGGCTGGGGCCAGAGCGGTCCGCTCGCCAGGGCGGCCGGGCACGACATGAACTACATCGCGATCACCGGCGCCCTGTTCGGGATGGGCCAGGACCAGGCCAGGCCGCACTTCCCGGCCAACCTGGCGGGGGACTTCGGCGGCGGCTCGACCTACCTCGTCATCGGGATCCTCGCCGCACTGCTCGAGTCCCGCCTCAGCGGCGAGGGCCAGGTCGTCGACGCGGCCATCGTGGACGGCACCGCGCACCTGAACGCGATGGCCTCCGGCATGCTCGCCGGTGGCAGCTACCGAGAGGAACGTGCGGTCAACCTGCTCGACGGCGGCATGCCGTTCTACGACCTCTACGAGACCTCCGACGGCCGGCACATGTCGGTCGGTCCTCTGGAGCCCCGGTTCTACGAGGTGTTCGTGAAGCTGCTGGGCATCGAGGACGCACCGGACCGCTATGACCTCGAGCAGTCAGCCGAGCTGCGGCGCCGGATCAGCGCCGCGTTCGCAGCTCGGACCCAGGCCGAGTGGTCGGACCTCTTCGAGGGCACCGACGCCTGTGTGGCGCCGATCCTGCCGCTCAGCGAGGCGATGGTGCACCCACACATGGTGGCGCGCGAGGTCTTCGTCGAGCATGCGGGGGTCCACCAGCCCGCACCCGCCCCACGTTTCTCCCGGACGACGCCCACCCTGTCCTCCCCGCCGCCCCTGGAGCCCGGCATCGACACCCGCGAGGCGCTCACGGCCTGGGGCATCGAGGACGTGGACGGGCTGATCGAGCGGGGTGTGGCTGTCCAGGCGTGAGGGCCCCCCAACTCCACAAATGTTGGCAAGCGACGTATCTGGGGCCGTTCTGTACGTCGCAACCCAACATTTGTGGGGCCCGGCCGCACCCCTGGCACCAACCCGGGAACTCCCCGTGCCGCCGACGCGTTGAAACTCCGCACCGTTCCCCGTCGCAGGAGGTTCCTCATTCCCTCGTTCCAGCAGCAGGTCGACCGGCTCGTCGCTCTCGGTTACCCCGGTCTCTCCGGGAGGTCCGAGGCCGAGCTCCGGGAGCTGGTCGAACCGCTCCGGGACGCCGCCGGGTCCGCTCGAGGGGACCGACTCTCCCTCGCACGTTCCGCACGTCCTGGTCGTGACGCGCGAGGTCGTGGCGCCCGAGTCGACCGTCCCGCTGCTGCGGCTCTGGGGCCCGCGCGGGTCGGGCAGCCAAGCCCGGCCGGGTCGACCGCAACCACGGCGAGGGGGAACTGGCCGGCTATCACCCGATCGAGGGGTGCGAGCCACCCGGCACGGCGTACCTCCTCGTGGACGTCGAGCGCGGCGAGGAGTTCTGCAACGTGCGACCCGAGGAGGCCTCCGAAGTGGTCCGCAGCCGGGGACGCTCGCAGCTCACGATCGACGAGGGGATCGCGCTCGTCACCCAGGTCCCGCAGGTCCTGGAGAAGAACAAGTGCTTCATGCTCGCCGGGTCACGCAGGCACGACCGGCGGGTCCCCGCGATGTGGATCAGCGAACGCGCACCGAAGCTCGGCTGGTGCTGGGACGGCAACCCGCACACCTGGTTGGGGATGGCGTCGGCCGGGCAACCGCGTCGGGTGATCTCGCCCACACCGTCCCAGCATTGACGATGACAGCATTACTGTCACAATGAAGCCCTCATCGCCGCCCACTCGTGGTGCCCGCGTGAGTCCGCCCGCGAGTCCCCGGGACTCGACCGAGAAGTTGGGAAATCCATGAGCCAAGAAGCGTTCGTGTACGACGCGCTCCGCACCCCCCGCGGCAAGGGGAAGAAGAACGGCAGCCTGCACGAGGTCAAGCCGGTCGACCTCGTCGTCGGCCTTCTCGACGCGGTCAAGGAGCGCAACCCCTCCCTGGACGTGAACCGCATCGACGACGTGGTCCTCGGCGTGGTCTCGCCCGTCGGTGACCAGGGCGGCGACATCGCCAAGACGGCTGCGCTCGCGGCCGGTTATCCCGACACCGTGGCCGGCGTACAGCTGAACCGCTTCTGCGCCTCCGGCCTCGAGGCCGTCAACCAGGCCGCGTCGCGTGTGCGCGGCGGCTTCGAGGACCTGATCCTCGCCGGTGGCGTCGAGTCCATGAGCCGGGTCGCCATGGGCAGCGACGGCGGTGCCTGGGCGATCGGACCCGGCGACCGCGTTCGCGACCGCCTTCGTGCCCCAGGGCATCGGCGCCGACCTGATCGCCACCATCGAGGGCTTCTCCCGCGAGGACGTCGACACGTTCGCGGTCGAGTCCAACCACCGGGCCGCGAAGGCCTGGGCCGACGGCCGCTTCGCCGGTCAGATCGTGCCGGTCAGGGACAACAACGGCGTGACCGTGCTCGACCACGACGAGTTCATCAAGCCCGAGTCGACCGTCGAGGGCCTCGCGCGGCTGAAGCCGTCCTTCGCCGGCATCGGCGACCAGGCCGGCTTCGACTCGGTGGCGCTGGAGAAGTACCACTGGATCGAGAAGATCGACCACGTCCACCACGCCGGCAACAGCTCCGGCATCGTCGACGGCGCAGCGCTGATGCTGGTCGGCAGCGAGCAGGTCGGCAAGGACCTCGGCCTCACCCCGCGTGCCCGGATCATCGCCACCGCGGTCTCCGGCGCCGACCCGACGATCATGCTGACCGGCCCCGCGCCGGCCAGCCGCAAGGCGCTCGCCAAGGCCGGGCTCGAGGTCAAGGACATCGACCTGTTCGAGATCAACGAGGCCTTCGCAGCCGTGGCCATGCGGTTCATGAAGGACATGGGCATCGACTCGGAGATCACCAACGTCAACGGTGGCGCGATCGCCATGGGCCACCCGCTCGGGGCGACCGGCGCGATGATCCTCGGCACCCTGATCGACGAGCTCGAGCGCCGCGAGCTCAAGCGCGGCCTCGCCACGCTCTGCGTCGGCGGCGGCATGGGCATCGCGACGGTGGTGGAGCTCGTCTGAGGCACGAACTCGCGAAGAGCGTGTCCAGACCCGGCGAGCCGAACGGCAAACCGCAACCCAGATTCCGTGAAGGAAAGAACATGACTGACTCTGCAGTGAAGTACGAGCAGGGTGACGACGGCATCGTCGTACTCACCCTCGACGACCCGACCTCGAGCGCCAACACCATGAACGAGCTCTACAAGGAGTCCATGGCGAGCGCGATCGACAAGCTGTACGCCGAGAAGGACGACGTCACCGGCGTCGTCATCACCTCCGCCAAGAAGACCTTCTTCGCCGGCGGCAACCTGAAGAGCATGCAGCAGGCCACCCCGGAGGACGCCCAGGCGATCTTCGAGATGGTCGAGAGCATCAAGGGCGACCTGCGTCGGCTCGAGACCTTCGGCAAGCCGGTCGTCGCCGCGATCAACGGCGCTGCGCTCGGCGGCGGCCTCGAGATCACCCTGGCCTGCCACCACCGCATCGTGGTCGACGACGACAAGGTCGAGCTCGGCCTGCCCGAGGTCACCCTCGGCCTGCTCCCGGGCGGCGGCGGCGTCACCCGCACGGTCCGGATGCTCGGCATCCAGTCCGCGCTGATGGACGTCCTGCTGCAGGGCCCGCGCTTCAAGCCCGCGCAGGCCAAGGAGAAGGGCCTGGTCGACGAGCTCGTGAAGAGCCGCGACGACCTCGTCCCTGCGGCGAAGAAGTGGATCAAGAAGCACCAGGACGACCCGGCAGCGGCCACCAACCCCTGGGACCGTGACGGGCTACCGGATCCCGGGCGGCACCCCGTCCACCCCCAGCCTGGCGGCGTTCCTGCCCGCGTTCCCGGCGATGCTGCGCAAGCAGACCAAGGGCGCGGAGTACCCCGCACCCCGCGCGATCATGGCGGCCGCCATCGAGGGCGCGCAGGTCGACTTCGAGACCGCCAGCCGGATCGAGTCGCGCTACCTCGCCGAGCTGGTCACCGGCTCCAACAGCAAGAACATGATCCAGGCGTTCTTCTTCGACCTCGCCGCCATCAACGGTGGCGCGCTCCGACCGAAGGACATCCCCAAGTTCACGGCGACCAAGGTCGGCGTACTCGGTGCCGGGATGATGGGCGCCGGCATCGCCTACTCGTGTGCCCGCGCCGGCATGGAGGTCGTGCTCAAGGACGTCGCGCAGGAGTCCGCCGACAAGGGCAAGGCCTACAGCGAGAACATCCTGAGCAAGGCCGTCCAGCGCGGCAAGATGGACGAGAAGAAGAAGGCCGAGATCCTCGACCGGATCACCGCGACCACGGAGGCCAACGACTTCAAGGGCGTGGACCTCGTCATCGAGGCGGTCTTCGAGGACCCGACGCTCAAGGCCCAGGTCTTCGGCGAGATCCAGGACATCGTCAACCCCGACGCGCTGCTCTGCTCGAACACCTCGACGCTGCCGATCACCGAGCTCGCCGAGGGCGTCAACCGCCCCGACGACTTCGTCGGTCTGCACTTCTTCTCGCCCGTCGACAAGATGCCGCTGGTCGAGATCATCCGCGGCGCGAAGACCAACGACAAGGCCGTCGCCCAGGCGCTCGACGTGGTGCAGCAGATCCGCAAGACCCCGATCGTGGTCAACGACAGCCGCGGGTTCTACACCAGCCGCGTCATCGGCACGATGGTCAACGAGGGTCTCGCCATGCTCGGTGAGGGTGTGCACCCGATGTCGGTGGAGCGGGCGGCGACCCAGGCCGGCTACCCGGTCGGGACGCTGCAGCTCTCCGACGAGCTGAACATGGAGCTGATGGCCAAGATCAGCAAGGCCACCGCCGACGCCTCCGGCCCCGACTTCGTGCCGCACGCAGCCGTGGCCGTCATCGAGACGATGATCAAGGAGGGTCGCCCCGGGCGCCTGCGCGGCGCGGGCTTCTTCGACTACGACGAGAACGGTCGTCGTGCCGCACTGTGGCCGGGCCTCAAGGAGCTGTTCCCGCCCAACGACGAGCCGGCCGACATCGAGGACCTCAAGGACCGCTACCTGTTCATCGAGTCGATCGAGACCGCCAAGTGCTTCGAGGAGGGCGTCATCGAGTCCGCGGCCGCGGCCAACATCGGCTCGATCATGGGCATCGGCTACCCGGCCCTGACCGGTGGCACGGTCCAGTTCATGCAGGGGTACGACGGCCCGACCGGCCGTGGTCTCCCCGGGTTCGTGGCCCGGGCCCAGCAGCTCGCCGAGAAGTACGGCGACCGGTTCAGCCCCACGCCGAGGCTGGTCGAGATGGCCGAGAAGGGCGAGTCCTTCCCAGCCTGACCCCCGGCGTACTCGCAAAACGGGCGGGGCTGTCGCGTGAAACCTGACGTTGTGGGGCGATGTTTCGGCCGACAACGTCAGGTTTCCCCGGTCGGCCGGGGAAACCGACAGTTGCGCAATTCGGACACACGACCCCCACCTCTCGGCGAGAATGAGGTGTGGACGACACCAGCAGCGACCCCGCGGACCGGCATGCACGGGTGGACATCCAGGGGGCTGTGGGTCCGGTTCGGTGTGGTGGCCGCCGTTCGTGGGATCGACCTGACGGCCGAGGCCGGCCGGGCGACTGCCCTGCTCGGGCGCAACGGGGCCGGCAAGTCGACCACGATGCGGGTGCTCGCCGGGGTGATCCCGCCCACCGAGGGCCGGGTCCTCGTCGACGGGGTCGACGTCCGGGAGGACGTGCTGGCGGTGAAGCGGCTGACCGGCTACTGCCCCGACGTCGGCGGACTCGTCCCGCGTGCCACTCCCTGGGAGCACCTCCAGCTGTCCGCCCGGCTGCGCCGGCTCGTCGACTGGGAGGACCGCGCCCAGGACCTGCTCGAGCGCTTCGAGCTCGGCGACGCCGCCCACCGGGTCACCTCCGGCTTCAGCCACGGCATGGGCCGGCGGCTCTCGGTGATCCTCGCGACCTTCCACGACCCGTCGGTGCTCCTGCTCGACGAGCCGTTCGACGGTGTCGACCCGCTCGGCGTCGAGGCGACCCTCGAGGTGATCGCCGACGCCCGGGCGCGCGGAGCCGCCGTACTCGTCTCGACGCACCTGCGCGATCTCGCGATGCAGGCCTGCGAGACCGCCCTGGTCCTGCGCGGCGGGGCCACCGTCGCCGAGCTGCAAGGCCCACGAGCTCGTCGGTGAGGAGGGCGCAGGTGTCTACCGCGCTCTCCTGGACTGAGCTGCGGGCGGGCCGGGAGGACCTCAGCTCCCTGCTGGCGTTCCGCAGCTCGGCACTGTCGAGGAGCGGACGCCGCCGCGTGCGCGTGGGTGGAGTCGTCGTACTCGTGATGACCCTGGTCTCGGTGCTCGGACCGGCCTACCTCGGCGGCGAGACCCCCCGGCCCAACAGCGGCTCCCTGCTCGCGCTGCTGCCCTCCCTGTGCCTGGGCTTCCTCGTCCTCGCCGTGTTCACCACCGTGGCCTCCGCCGGCGGACGCGAGATCGTCCCGCGGGAGCAGGCGGTGGCGTTCCCCGTCTCGCCCACCACCGACCACTTCGGCGCCCTGTTGATGGCCCCGCTGAACATCGCCTGGATCGTCCAGGTCTGGACGTTGCTCGGCATCACCTCCTACACGCTCGGTCCGAGGCACCTGTTCTTCTACGAGCTCCCGGTCCTGCTCTGGGTGCTCACCGCCACGGCCCTCGCCCAGGTGCTGGGCTGGATCGCCGAGGGCGTCCGCCGCGGGCCGTACGGCGTCGCGATCTTCCGCGCCGTCGTGCTCCTGCTCGCCGCGGGACTGGGCGCGCTGGTGGTGACCGGCCGGTTCGCGCCGATGGTCGACCGGAGCCCGACCATCCGGATCCTGCTCACGGTGCTCGACGGCCAGAGCGGGCGGTGGGTGCTGTGGGGGACCGGCGTGGCGACGATCGTCGTGATCGGCCTCGCCGCCGTGGTCATCGGGGTGCTCCCGGCCCGCTGGGCGCTGAACCGGCCGATGCGCGAGGAGCTTCGCCTGGAGTCCGGCCGCCACCAGGCCCGGAGCAACACCGGCTCCGACTTCATGATGATGCTGCGGATCGACCGTGCCGCCGTCTGGCGGTCGGTGCCGCTGCGTCGCGGTCTGCTGGTGCTGGCGCTGATGCCCGGCGGGGTCGCGCTCGCGGGCAACCTGGAGTGGCAGATGCTGACCATCCTGCCGGGTCTGGTCGCCTCCGGCTGCGCGCTGCTCTTCGGCGTCAACACGTGGTGCCTCGACGGCCGCGGAGCGCTGTGGCGCGACAGCCTGCCCGTCTCACCGCGCGGCGTGTTCCTCGTCCGCGCGGTCGTCCTCCTCGAGGTGCTGCTGTGCTCGGCGGCGCTGACCCTGGTCCTGGCCGCGCTCCGTGCGGGCAGGCCGACGACCGCCGAGGTGACGGCACTGCTGTGCTCGACGCTCGTGGTGTCCCTGCAGGTGGTGGCGGCCAGCATGCGGTGGAGCATCGCCCGACCCTTCTCGGTGGACATGCGCAGCGCGCGGGCAACGCCTGCACCGCCCGTCGTGATGGCCGGCTACAGCGCCCGGCTCGCCCTCGCCACCACCCTCACCGGGCTGATCTTCTCCGGCTTCGCCCGCGTCGACGACATCCGGTACGCCGTGCTCGTCGCCGTCATCTTCCTGCTCTGGTCGGCCTGGCGACTCGAGCGGGCGGCGCAGCGCTGGGACGACCCGGTGACCCGTTCGCGGGTGATCTCGGTGGTCTCCGGAGGCTAGCCCTCGAGGCCCCCGGCCGGCAGGCAGCCGGGTCCTCGGCCCTCGGTAGGGTCGTTGACATGGACTTCTCACCCTCCCCTCGTGCCGCTGAGCTCGTCGCGCTGGTCTCCGACTTCGTGACCCACGAGATCGAGCCCGTCTCGGCGGAGTACCACCGCCAGGTCGCCGCCTCGGCCGCGACCGGCACCTGGGCCGAGTCGCCGATCCTGGGCGAGCTCCGGGCCAAGGCGCGCGCCAAGGGGCTGTGGAACCTGTTCCTCCCGGTCGAGCACACCGGCCACTACGCCGAGCAGTTCGGCACCCACGGTGGCGCCGGCCTCTCGAACGTCGACTACGCGCCGCTGGCCGAGCAGATGGGCCGGGCGACCTTCCTGGCGCCGTACGTCTTCAACTCGCAACGCCCCGGACACCGGCAACATGGAGGTGCTGCTGAAGTACGGCACCGACGAGCAGAAGACGCAGTGGCTCGAGCCCCTGCTCGACGGCAAGATCCGCTCGGCGTTCACGATGACCGAGCCGGGTGTCGCGTCCTCGGACGCCACCAACATGGAGGCGACCGCGGTCGTCGACGGTGACGAGGTCGTCGTCAACGGCCGCAAGTGGTGGTCGACCGGCGTCGGTCACCCCGACTGCAAGATCCTCGTGTTCATGGGGCTTTCGGACCCGGACGCCGACCGGCACCACCGGCACACGATGGTGCTCGTCCCGCGCGACACCCCCGGCGTCAAGGTCGAACGGCTGCTCACGACCATGAATGCGTACGACGAGCCGGTCGGCCACGGCGAGGTCAGCTTCGACGACGTCCGGGTGCCGAAGGACAACATCCTGCTCGGCGAGGGACGCGCCTTCGAGATCGCGCAGGGACGGCTCGGTCCCGGACGGGTGCACCACTGCATGCGGCTGATCGGGCAGGCCGAGGTGGCGCTCGAGCTCGCGATCCGCGCGGGCTGGCGCGGACGGCGTTCGGCAAGCCGATCGTCAACCTCGGCGGCAACCGGGAACGCATCGCCGACGCCCGGATCGCGATCGACCAGGCTCGGCTGCTCGTCCTCAACGCCGCGTGGAAGCTCGACGTGGGCGGTCCGCTGAACGCGCTCAGCGAGGTCAGCCAGATCAAGGTGATCGTGCCCAACGTGGCGCAGCAGGTCATCGACATGGCGATCCAGCTGCACGGCGGTGGCGGCCTCTCCAGCGACTTCCCGCTCTCGGCGATGTGGACCAACGCCCGGGCGCTGCGGCTCGCCGACGGCCCCGACGAGGTGCACCGCGGCGTGGTGGCCCGGCTCGAGATCAGCAAGCACCAGTCGTGAGGGTCCTGGTCACCGGCGGGGCCTCCGGACTCGGGGCGGCGCTCGCGGCGGCGTTCGCGGCTCGCGGGGACCAGGTGCTCATCGGCGACCTCGACGAGCCGGACGAGCCGGGTGGTCGAGCAGCGAACGGAGTGCGCGACCAGACGAGACCCTCCTACCTCCACCTCGACGTCCGCTCCGACGACGACTGGGCCGCCGCTCGCGCCTGGGTGGAGCGTGAGTGGGGCGGTCTCGACGTGCTGGTGAACAACGCCGGTGTCGCCGGGGGCGGCCGGATCGACGTCGCCGGCCTCGACGAGTGGCAGTGGATCACCGAGATCAACCTGTTCGGCGTCGTCCGCGGCACCCGCACGTTCATGCCGATGTTCAAGCAGCAGCGCTCCGGGCACATCGTCAACATCGCCTCGCTGGCGGGACTGGTGCACCCGGCCGGGATGGGCTCCTACAACGCGGTGAAGGCGGCGGTGGTCGCGTTCAGCGAGACGGTCGGGCACGAGCTCGCGGAGTACGACGTCCGCTGCTCGGTCGTGTGCCCGTCGTACTTCCGGACCCGCCTGATCGAGAACATGCAAGGCACCGACACCGCGATCGGCCAGGTGATCGGTGGCCTGGTCGCGGCAGCTCCGCTGGGCCCGGAGGACATCGCGGCGGCTGTGCTCGAGGGCATGGACCGCGGTGACGAGCTGATCCTTCCGGACGACGCGGCGCGGGCGGCGTACGACCTGAAGGTGACCGACCGGGCGGCCTACGACCAGGTGATGCGCAAGCAGGCCGTGCGACTGAACGCGATGAGCACCGGTGAGGGCCGATGAGCGAGATCGACGGGGCCTCCGCCGTACGCGAGGAGGACAGCTTCGACCTCGAGGCCGTCCGGACCTGGCTGGCCTCCCGGGGCACCGACCTCGGCGCGGACGTCGAGGTGCAGCAGTTCGGCGGCGGCGCCTCCAACCTCACCTACTCGCTGCGCGACGCCGACCACGACCTGATCCTGCGGCGACCGCCGAGCGGCCAGAAGGCCAGGGGCGCGCACGACATGGGACGGGAGTACCGCATCCAGGACGGTCTCGCCGGGGCGTTCCCCCTGGTGCCCGAGATGGTCGCGCTGTGCGAGGACGAGTCGGTGATCGGCGCCGAGTTCTACGTGATGCAGCGCGTCGACGGGATCATCCCGCGTCGCGACCTCCCACCCGGGGTCTCGCTCGACGAGGAGCAGACCAGGGCACTGTGCACGAACGCCCTCGACGTGCTGATCGACCTGCACCGGGTCGATGTCGACGCGACGCCGCTGGCCGCGATGAACAAGGGGGAGGGGTACGTCGAGCGCCAGATCTCCGGCTGGTCGAAGCGGTTCCGCAACGCGCACACCGAGGACATCGGGGACGCTCGGCAACGGCGCAGCGAGACGGTGATGGCCTGGCTGGCCGAGCACCAGCCGAAGGACGTGGCGAGCTGTCCTGATCCACAACGACTTCCGGTTCGACAACCTGGTCCTCGACCGGGACGACCCGACCCGACCCGTCGGCGTGCTCGACTGGGAGATGGCCACGGTCGGCGACCCGCTGATGGACCTCGGCGGCACGCTCGCCTACTGGGTGCAGGACGACGACGACGAGTTCTTCCGGATGTTCCGTCGCCAGCCGACGAACCTGCCCGGCATGCTGACGCGCGAGGAGGTCGTCGACTACTACTGCGAGCGGATGGGCTACGCGCTCACCCCGGAGCACTGGCGCTTCTACGAGGTCTACGGCCTGTTCCGGCTCGCCGTGATCGCGCAGCAGATCTACTACCGCTTCTTCCACGGGCAGACCACCAACGAGGCCTACGCGGTCTTCGGGCCCGCCACGCGCCACCTCGAGGAACGCTGTGCCGCGATCATCGGGACCGCGTCGTGAGGGGCACCGTCTAGTGGGGCAGCTGCTGCTGGTCCGCCACGGACAGGCGTCCTGGGGCTCGGAGGACTACGACGTCCTCTCGGAGACCGGCTGGGAGCAGTCGCGGCTGCTGGGCCGGGCGCTGGCGGCGCGCGGGATCGTCCCGGAGGTGGCGGTCATCGGCGGGATGCGGCGGCACCGCGAGACGGCCGAGGCCTGTCTGGCCGAGCTGCCCGGTGACCGGCAGGCGCGCGTCGACAGCGACTGGGACGAGTTCGACCACGTCTCGCTGCTCGCGAAGCTGAAGCCACCGTTCGAGGGTCGCGAGCCCACGAAGGCGGAGTTCCAGGAGTGGTTCGAGGCGGCCACGGACCGCTGGACCGGCGGCGAGTACGACGAGGACTACACCGAGCCGTTCAGCGTGTTCACCGACCGGGTCGGCGCCGCGCTCCGGCGTACGGCCGCGGCGGCCGTGTCCGGCACGGCGATCGTGTTCACCAGCGGCGGGCCGATCGGCTGGGCCACCGCGAGCCTGCTCGCCGGCGACGCGGAGGCATCCGGCCCGCTGTGGCGGCGGCTCAACCCGGTCTGCGTGAACACCGGCGTCACCCGGCTGGTCACCGGCAGCCGCGGCACCACCCTGGTCAGCTTCAACGAGCACGCGCACCTCGACGGGGTGCCGGACGTGCTCACCTACCGCTGAGCGGCCCCGGACGCCGGCACCTTCCGCGGCCACCAGAACCGGTCGCCGAGCATCAGGGCGAGGGCCGGCACCAGGACGGTCCGCACGACCAGCGTGTCCAGCAGTACGCCGATGCAGATCACCACGCCGAGCTGGGCGAGTACGACGAGCGGCAGCACCCCGAGGACGGCGAACACCGCGGCCAGCAGGATCCCGGCGCTCGTGATCACCCCACCCGTCGCGGCGAGCGCACGCAGCATGCCGTCGCGGGAGCCGTGCCCGTCCGTCTCCTCCCAGGCGCGCGTGACCAGGAAGATGTTGTAGTCGACGCCCAGGGCGACCAGGAACAGGAACGCCAGCAACGGCATGCCGACATCGACGCCGCTGAACTCGAAGACCCCCTTGAACAGCCACCAGCCCACTCCGAGGGCGGCGACGTAGGTGCCGAGCACGGTGAGCACGAGCAGGATCGGCGCCACCACCGAGCGCAGCAGGAGCAGCAGTGCGCCGAGCACCAGCAGCAGGATGACCGGGAAGATCACCCAGCGGTCGCGGGTGGCCGCATCCGTCTCGTCGAGCGCCTCGGCCGCGGACCCGCCGACGTGGCTCTCCCCGCCCGTGAGCGCGGCGCGCATCCGCTCCACCGTCGCGCGCGCTGCGTCGCTGTCGGGGGTGTCCTCGAGCACCACGTTCAGCTCGGTCCAGCCGTTGCCCGAGCCGGCCGGCCGGACCGAGTCCACACCCTCGAGGTCCGTCAGGTCGGCGATGGCCCGGTCCGGCGTACGCGTCAGGACGCTGGCCGGGTCCGAGCTGCCGGCGGGGAAGTAGCGGGCCAGCTCCTGCCCCGCCGAGATCGCCTCCGGCTTCTGCAGGAACTGGTCGGCCGTGGGCAGCCCCGACTCGAGGTCGACCAGCCCCAGGGAGAGGACGGCGAGCAGGATCACGGTGCCGGAGACGAACAGCGTCGTACGCCGGCTGACGGCGTCGCCCACCCGGCGCCACAGCGAGCGGCCCTCCGCCAGGGAGTCGGTGCCCACCTGCGGCACCTTGGGCCAGAACACCCAGCGCCCGAACACCACCAGGGTCGCGGGCAGTGCCACCAGGGCGAAGAACGCGGCCACCACGATCCCGACGGCGCAGGCGATGCCGAGACCGCGCGTGGTCGGGAACAGCGACAGCGACAGGGAGAGCACGCCGAGGACGACCGTGGTCGCGCTGGCCAGCACGGCGTGGGAGGTACGACGCAACGCGATCGCCATCGCCTCCCGCCGATCCTCGTGCGAACGGAGCTCGTCTCGGTAGCGCGAGATCAGCAGCAGCGCATAGTCGGTCCCAGCGCCGAAGACGAGCACCGACAAGATGCCGGTCGTGGACTCGTCCCACGGCACGTCGAGCCCGGCCAGCGTCCGGGTCGCGAGCACGGAGGCCGCCTGGTCGGCGATGCCCACCACGAGCAGCGGCACCACCCACAGGATGGGGCTGCGGTAGGTGATCACCAGCAGGATCGCGACCACCGACGCGGTCGCGGCCAGCAGCCGGAAGTCGGCCCCGTCGAACACGGCCGCGAGGTCGGCCTGGATCGCGGCCGGGCCGGTCACCTGGGCCTTCACCCCGTCGGGCACCTGTTCGGTGAGCTGTGAGCGGAGCTCCTGAACGCCTTCGGCGACAGCGGTGGCCCCGGTGGCCTCCACCGAGAGGATGCTCAGCGCCGCACTGCCGTCCTCGCTCGCGATGACGGCGGCACCCTGGTCCGGGACCGTGACCCTGTCGACCCCCAGGCCCTTGACCAGCCCGTCGAGCTCGCCGACCTGTCCCTGCTCGAGGCCGGTGAAGAGCACCACGGCGATCGAGGAGTCCTCGTCGGGCAGCTGCTCGCGCAGCTGCGCGGCCCGGGTGCTGTCGTAGCCGGCGGGCAGGGCGTCGTCGACCGACGGGGTGTTCGTGGCCTGTCCGAGGCCCGCGATCAGGAACCCGCCGAACCCGAGCACCAGCACGCTGACCAGTGCGCTCGCCCGGCCCGTGATCGCCCGCTGCAGAAGCCCCACGGCGCTACACTCCCCATATGTCTCGGTTGATGACTAACTAAGTGAGCAATCTGGTGAGTGAATCTAGCACCGGGAACAACCCGTCGGCCCACGCCCACGATTTCTCCGGACAGCTGGAGAGCTCGACCATGCACTCCCTGCGGACGCTGACCCGGCTCGCCGAGCAGGTCGCCCCCGCCGTCGCCCGGCGCGCGTCGCTCACCCACAACGAGCTCCGCGCCCTGGAGCACCTGATGGACCAGCCGATGGGCCCCGGCGAGCTGGGGCGGCTCCTCGGCGTCAGCTCGGCCGCGGCGTCCGGGATCATCGACCGGCTGGAGGCGCGCGGTCACGCCCAGCGGGCCTCGCACGAGACTGACGGCCGGCGTACGTCGGTGACGATCAGCCCCAGCGGCCGGACCGAGGTGGTCGGCTTCCTGATGCCGATGTTCCGTGAGCTCGCGGCCGTGGACGGCTCGCTCAGTCCCGCCGACCGGGTCGTGGTCGACCGGTTCCTCGCCGGCGCCGTCCGGGCGCTGCGGGCTGTGGTCTGAGGGCCCTCGGACAGTCCGGGGCGCTTCGGTTGCCCGAACGCCGTCGGGAGGACCCGAACGTCGCGGACCACCGGGGATTGGGCAGGATGTCCGGCATGGCGACCAAGCGACCGACCATCCTGATCACCGGCGCGAGCAGCGGGCTGGGGGCGGAGATGTCGCGGCAGTTCGCGGCCAAGGGGCACGACCTGGCGCTGTGCGCGCGGCGTACCGAGAAGCTGGCGAGCCTGAAGGCGGAGATCACCACCGCCCACCCCGACCGGCGGGTCGAGGTCCGCGAGCTCGACGTCAACGACGACGACCAGGTCTTCAGGGTCTTCCGTGCCTTCAAGGCCGACTTCGGCACCATCGACCGGGTGATCATCAACGCCGGCATCGGCAAGGGCGCCCCCCTGGGCCAGGGTGACTGGGCCGCCAACCGCGAGACCGCGATGACCAACTTCGTCGCCGCGCTCGCCCAGTCCGAGGCCGCGATGGAGATCTTCCGCGAGCAGGACGCCGGCCACTTCGTGATGATCAGCTCGATGTCGGCCATGCGCGGGATGCCCAAGGCGATGACGACGTACGCCGCGACCAAGGCCGGCGTGGCCCACATCGCGGAGGGGCTGCGCTACGAGCTGCACGGCAAGCCGATCAAGGTCAGCGTGATCTACCCGGGCTACATCGCCACGGAGATGAACGCCGGTGCCAAGACCCCGCTCAAGGTGTCCACGGAGAAGGGCGTGCGCGCGATGGTCGACGCCATCGAGAAGGAGAAGGACTCCGCGTGCGTTCCGCCGCTCCCGTGGGGCCCGGTGAGCAAGCTGATGAAGCACGCCCCGATCCCGGTGCTCAAGCGGCTGATGTGAGAGGTCGGTCCCGTGATCGTCCCCACCTTCTCCACGACGTTGTTCATCGCGGCGGCCACCGGCCACCCGGCGTAGTGCGCCAGGAACACCACGATCTCGCGGAGCCCCTGGGCATCGAGCTCGGTCAGGGCGGCCCCGAGCAGCCTGTCGAGCGTGTCGATCTGGCGGGCGTTGAGCTCGTGGCGTGGATGGGACACCTGACCGGACATCTGTCCATCCAGAACTGGTTCCCGTTTCGGGGCAAGGGCCGGGTCTCGAGGCCCGAGCTCAGCCGAGCAGGTCGATCACCTCGGGCGCGCTCCAGAACGGCTCGAGCTCGGCGCGCACGATCCGCTCCAGGTCGCCGGACTCCCGCAACGCCTCGAGCACCCCGGGCGCGAGCCGCGCGAGGTCGGCGACGAGATCGACCTGGGTCAGGTCGAGCGCGGCCAGCAGCTCGGTCGGCGTGTAGCCCCCGAACCGCTCGAAGAAGCCCTCCACGACGACCCGGACCAGGTCCGTGACGTGCTCGTTGTCGACGGTGGTCACCGCCAGGTCGTGCACGGCGTCGACCACGCCGGCGATCTCCTCGCGGGTGGCATAGCTGCTCAGTCCGGCGACGGGCTCCTGGGAGAGCAGGTCCCAGACCTGGAGAACGGCCTCGCGGGTGGTCGGGTCGCGGAGCGTCTCGATCACGATCCGGTTGAGCCGGCGTACGGCGAACGTGCCGCCCCTGCCGACCGTGTCTCCGATCAGCCCTTCGAACTGCTTGTCCGCCGCCCCCATCACCTTCGACGCAGCACTCGTCCCGAACGACATCAGCGTGCCCAGCCCGGGCACCTTGTCCGCCACCGCCTTGTTCGCCTGCAGCACCTCGCCGACGATGCGGCCCATGAACCGCGACGCCGTCGTCCTGAAGAGCGGGCTGTCGTTGAGCCGCTCGAGCGCCCGCTCCAGGACCGGGGTCATCGCCAGCAGCTCGTCGACGAGGGCCTCGATCCGCTCGCGCTCGACGAGCTCGCCGAACGGGAACGGCTCGGCCGGTCCGTCGTACGCCGCTTCGGTCACGAGCTCGACGATGGCGCTGACCGCTGCGCTGCGGGGCACGGTCGCGAGCACGCGCACGAGGATGTCGGTGACCGCCTCCCGGTCGACGAGGTCGTCGATCCGGTGCTGGCTCACTGCCGCCAGCAGGTCGTCGGTGAAGCGGGACACCGTCACGGCGACCTCGGCTGCGCCCAGCCGGTCGAGGTGATGGCGGACCTGCGCGTCGAGCAGGCGCTGGGCGAGGGACTCGGCGTTCGTGGGCACGTGCTGACGGTACGGGCGTCGCTGCTGACGCCCGGCCTCAGACCGGTGGCTGCGGGCTTCCGCCGGGCTTCCCGTCCCCGCGCACGAGGTGCACACTGCTGTCATGACCGTGGCACGTCGGCGCACCGACGACCCCGAGCCGGTCGGCGTGACCGGTGGGGCCGCTGTGGACGCGCTGGTGGCCCGGGCCCGCGTCGGGCTGGACCGGGTGGCTCCGGCTGAGCTGGCCGGCGAGGTCGCGACCGGTGCCGTCGTGATCGACATGCGGCCCGTCCAGCAGCGAGTCCGGGACGGGGAGCTGCCCGGGGCCGTGGTGGTCGACCGGAACGTGCTCGAGTGGCGCCTGGATCCCACCTGCCCCTACCGGCTCCCGATCGCCACCTCGACGGGGATCCGCTACGTGCTCGTGTGCAACGAGGGGTACAGCTCGAGCCTGGCGGCCGCCACCCTGCGCGATCTCGGGCTGAGCCGTGCCACCGATCTGACCGGCGGCTTCCAGGCGTGGGCCGCGCTCACCCACCGGGCGCGCTGACCAGCGCCGTCAGGTAGAGGCAGGCGACCTCCGGCGTCCCGCCGTACCCCTCCGGGAGGTAGGGCGCCGGCCCGGTGACCTCCAGCGGCGTCCACACGCCCTCGTCCCGGAGCCGGTCGACCACCGCCTGGCACTTGCGGGTGTGCCACAGGTCCTCGCGCTGGGTCGCGACGACGAGTCCCCCCGGCCGGGCCACCCTCGCGAACTCCCGCCAGACCGCCTCGACCTCCGGGAGGTAGGTCATCACCCCGACACAGACCAGTGCGTCGACGCTGTCGTCCTCGACCGGGAGTCGCTGCTGGAGGTCTGCCTGCTCGAGGGAGTCGTAGGCGCCGCACTGCCGGGCGATCTCCAAGGATGCCTGGGAGATGTCGAGTCCCAGGATCTCTCCCGCGAACCCGCGTGCCCGGAGCGCTCGGCCGACGAGTCCGGTGCCGCATCCGACGTCGAGGACCGAGCCTGCCTCGCCCTGGCGGGAGACCACCCTCTCCGCCACCAGCGTGGGAGCCTGGTAGGACCACGAGGAGAGGTCGGCGTCGTACCCCTGGGCCCACGCGTCGTAGCGGTCGGCGACCTCTGCAGGATCGCTCGTGCCCTGGTGCAACCAGTCACCGATGGGGACAGCGTCGGGAGCCATCGCGCCAGCGTCTCACGACTCGGCGTGGTTGTCCGGCCCGAGTCCGCGCCGGGTCCGCGCCGGGTCCGCGCCGGGTGCGCCGCCCGGTCGCCGGTCAGCGGGTGCGCTCGAGGTTCTGCTCGACCTGGCGACCCAGTCTCGCCAGCGCGGCATGCTCGGCGGCATCGAAGGGCTGCGCTGCGACGGTGACCCGCAGCCGCTCCAGCTGATCGCGGATCACCTGCCGCTGCGCGGGCCCGACCCGGTGGCTGAGGTCGCGCAGCACGTGGAAGATGCTCTCCAGCACCTGCGGGTCGGCGGCGCCGTAGCGTCGGGGCTGGGAGATCCCGAGATCGACGTACGCCGCGAGGTCGGGGCGCTGGAGCACGACCCTGACCCTGCCCTGGTCGTCTCGCAGCAGCTCCGGGCCCAGGTCGCGGTCGGTCAGCGCACAGAGGAAGGCCGAGATGTGGCCCAGGGCGTGGATGGCTGTCGTCGGGTCGTTGATGCCGGGTGAGAGCGCCTTGTTCGCGACGTCGGTCAGCTGGCGCAGCCCGTAGCCCACGTCCTGCCCCGACGTCCGCTCGGCTCCGGTGTGGATGCACGTCGCGACCTGCGCGCGCAGCCGCTCGGCCACGTCGTCGGCCAGGGGTCCGCCGCCGGCCGACCAGGCGGCACCGAGGGGGGTCCTCGCCACCAGGAAGCTCCCGGGGTCGACGTCGACGCTCAGCACCACGTCCTCGTCCACGGCCGCCTCGAGCAGTGCGCCCCGCCCGACCCAGGTCAAGAAGCCGTCCTCGTGCGCGAGCAGCCGGACGGCGTCGGTGGGCGGCACCGGGGCGACCCCCCGATCCGCAGCATCACTGTCGCGTTCGGGCAGGACGGTCCTCATCGTCCTCGTGGCGTCTCGGTGCACGTTGCGCAACATCGTCTCGACCCGGATCTGACCGGTGAGATGGGCCAGGAACAGCACCAGCGCCAGCACGCTGACGATCGCCATGACGAAGGCCACGGTCACCGCGATCTTCGGCACGAACTCCGACTGCCCGTCCTCCCCGGCGCTGCGTACGGCGCGCAGCACGGTCAGGGCGTAGGTGAACGTGGCGAGGAACAGCGCGAGCGTCGCCTGCACGAACTGGTCCCGGGTGAAGGTCCGCAGCAGCCGCGGGGAGAACTGGCTGCTGGCCAGCTGGAGGGTCACCACCGTGAGGGAGAAGGTCAGGGCGGTCACCGTGATCAGCGACGAGGCGATCACGCCGAGCAGCGAGCGCGCGGCCTCGGCGTCGCCGCCGAACAGCCAGTCGCCGGTCCGCCCGGACACCTCCGCGCCGACCGCGGCATCGAGCTGGGGCAGACCCAACCCGAGCAGCAGCGCCAGCACCACCGCGATCGTCGGGATCGGCCACAGCTGCGTCTGCAGTACGTCGCGGGAGCTGGCCAGCCAGGTCTTCATGACCAGCATCCTCGCAGTCGGCACCCGGTCGGGTCTGCACGTCAGGTCAGCGGAGCGCCCGGCGAATGACCGCGTCCAGGGCCCGGTCCGGCATGACGCGACGCAGCCGGGCCAGCACCTTCGCCTCCCGGCCGACCTGATAGCGAGTGCGGGGGCGTGGTGCGGTGAGCGCCTCGAGCACCACTGCCGCGACCTCCTCGGCCGGCATTCCGGCACGCAGCGCGGTCTCCGACCGCGCCCGCACGGCCGCGACCAGGTCGGCGTACCGGTCCCGGGTCTCCTCGGGTGCCCCGTCGACGAGCCGGTCCGCCTCGATGCGGCCCTTGGTCCAGATCGGCGTCACCACGTCCCCGGGTTCCACCACCACCACGCGGACGCCGGTGGACCACAGCTCGCGCCGCAACGCGTCCGAGAGGGCCTCGACGGCGTACTTCGAGGCGGCGTACGACGCCAGCAGGGGCGGCGCCACGAACCCGGAGATGGAGCTGAGGTTGATGACCCGGCCGCGACTCTCCAGCAGCCGCGGCAGCAGGGCGCGGGTCACCGCGGCCGTGCCGAAGACGTTGACCTCGAACTGGCGGCGCCACTGCTCGGTGCTCTGCAGGTCGCCAGGCCGATCCCGGACGAGCAACCGGTGACCACGACCGTGTCCATGCATCGAGAAGATAGTCGATGCGGCCGGCTCGTGGCCGCGCGTCGATCAGGGCCCGCCGCGCCAGTGGTCGATCCGGTGGTGGTCGGGGGCGAAGCCGTGGTCGATGCCCCACAGCACGGCCTGGGTGCGGCTGGCGACCTCGATCTTGCGATAGAGGGTCCGGATGTAGGACTTGACGGTGTTCGGGGTGAGGAAGGTGCGCGCCGCCACCTCGGCGTTGCTCAGGCCCTGGGTGATCAGGGCGAGGATCTCGGACTCACGCTCGCTCAGGCCCTCGCTGCGGCCGGGCCAGTCGAGCCCGTTCACGCCGCCGGCCCGCCCGGGCGGGTCGCTGATCACCACCTCCCCGGCGTGCACCGCCTCCAGTGCGGCGATGAGCTCACGGGCGGGCAACGCCTTGGAGAGGTACCCGTGCACACCCTGCCTGCGCGCGCTCTCGATCAGGTCCGGGTGGAAGTTCCACGTGTAGACGACCACGCGGCGAGCGCGAGGGTTCGCGACGAGGACCGCGATGTGCTCGTGGTCGGACTCCGGTTGGGCGAAGCAGTCGTAGAGCACGATGTCGACGACGTCGTCCACCGGCATGTTGGTGTCCATCTCGGCCACGACGACCCGGTCGCGGTAGCGGTCGATGATGTTGGCGACGCCCAGCAGCACGACGTCGTAGTCGTCGACGAGCGCCACCGTGATGGGCCGCTGTCCGGCCGCCTTCCTGGAGTCCGTCACGGCTCGACCCTAACCTACCTAGGGGGGTATCAGGCCCGCCTTGAGGAGATGAGGATGGAGGGACCAACCTCTACCGGAAGGCACGCCATGCTGGGTCTCATCCTCACCATCCTGATCGTCGGGCTCGTCGCCGGTGCGCTGGCCCGCATCCTCGTCCCCGGCCGGCAGGAGATGTCGATCGCGATGACCATCGTGCTCGGCGTCATCGGATCGTTCGTGGGCGGCTTCCTGGGCTACTGGCTCTTCGCCACGGACATCTCCGACGGCCTCCTGCAGCCCGCGGGCATCATCGGCTCGGTCATCGGAGCGGTCATCGCGCTCGTGCTCTGGACCCGCCTCGGGGCCCACCGCTCGGTGCACACGTGAGCGGTCGGACCGTCCTCGCTCCCGGAGCAGCCGACCCCCACACGAGGAGGGACGAGATGACCGGCTCCCGGATCCCCACCTGTCCGAGCTGCGGCGAAGAACTCGTGCTCGAGATGGACCCGGCCGCCCCTCCCGACGCGCAGGCGAGCGTGCTCCTCGCCGATCCGCCCTTCCGCTACGTCTGCGCGTCCCCGGAGTGCTCCCCGCCGAGGACCGTGGCTCAACCCTGACCCTCAGGCGAGGAACGGCGCGACCAGGCCCGGCACGGCCTCGTGAGCCAGCGCGATGGCCAGGTGCTCGGGGACGTCGACGGCGGCGTACGCCTGGTTCCCGGCGGCTGTCGTGGCCACCAGGGTGACGAGTCCGGCTCGCCGCTGGAACCACGACTGCTGGAGGTTCCAGCCGATGATGCCGGTGCGCTGCAGCATGTCGCGCCGTCCGGTCAGTGAGCCGGAGCGTACGACGAGGTAGCCGTCGGTGAGCTCGTGGCCGAGACGGCGGTAGCGGTCGGCGGCGAGGGCGGCGGCCGCCGGGAAGCCGAGCAGCGCCGGCAGCACCACCCACCACGGGACCGGGGTCGCCACGGCGAGCACGATCGCGGCCACCTGGAAGAGTGCAGCGCCGGAGAGCGCACGGAACCAGCGGCGGCGCCGGGCGGCCGGACCGTGCTGCACCAGCGTCACGTGGAGCGGCTCGGACTCCTCGAGCACGTGCGCGCCCGTGGTGTCGATGACTCCGCGAGGCGCCGGTGGCACCAGCTGCGAGCGGCTCGACTCGCCCTGGGAGACCCCGGTGACGATCGCGCCGAGGCGGGCCGCGCCGGCCAGGCGCAGGCCGATCGGCTCCCGGACCTCCAGACCTCGCACCCGCTCGCGCTCGAGGCTGGTCTCGGTGCTGGTGAGCAGGCCGCGGCGGATGTGGAAGGAGCGTCCGCGGGCGTCGCGGGAAAGCGGTGAAGCCCCAGTTGGTGATCAGGTAGCCGAGCACGGAGAACGCCGCTCCCAGCACCAGGAAGGTGACGAGCGCGCCGGCGACGAGCACCGGCAGCACGCGGGAGACATCGCTCTCGGTGATCGCGTCGAAGATCTGGAGATCGGCGAAGAACTGCTCGCCCAGGCTCTCGCCGAACTGCCCGAGGACTGCCAGCAGCCCCGCCGCGATCACGTTGCCCGACGAGGTGAGCGGCGCGTACCTGACCCAGCCGCGGTCCAGCCGCACCAGCACGACGTCCTCCTCGGGCACCGGCTGCGCAGCCACGGTGCCGTCGCCGGGGGCGTGGTCTGCGGCGTCCGTCGTACCCGCACCCGAGCGGTGCAACAGCGCCGCGCGCATGTCCCGTGCCCGGGCCACCGGCAGCGAGTCGAGGGCGAACTTGTCGTCGGGCATCGTGGCGCCGCTCGCCGTACCGACCTCCACCTTGGCCAGGCCGAGGACCCGGTGGATCGGTGTGGAGGTGAGCTCCACGGCCCGGACCCGGTCGAGCCGTGCGGTGAGGATCTTGGTGCTGAGCAGGCCGCGCTTCAGCTCGATCTGGGTGCTGGTGATCCGGAACTGCGTGGTGAAGAACCGCAGCACCCCGAGGATGACGGGGACGGCGACGCCCGCCACCTGCCACCACTCCCAGCTGCCGCTGCCGACCACGAAGATGCCGATCAGCACCGGGAGGAACCTCATCAGCTGCAGGACGGGGTGCACGAGCAGCATCCGCGGGTCGAGCCGTCGCCACTCCACGTCCGGCACGGCCGAAGGTCCGGGCGGGGATCCGGGCGGTGGTCCGGGCGGTGGTCCGGGCGGCGGTCCGGGCAGCGGCGGCACCGTCGGCGGCGCCCAGGACACCGGGTCGTTCGGAGGCGGTGCCGGTGGCCCTTCGGTCACGTGGCGTCCCCGGCCTCTGCCTCGGTACGACGGGTCAGGTCGTCGACCAGCCGGTCGGCCACCGGCTTGTCGATCGCGGTGATGCTCAGCGGCCCGGCCGCCGAGGCGGTGGTGACCGTCACCGACGCCAGCCCGAAGATGCGGGCGATGGGGCCCTGCTCGAAGTCGACCGTCTGCACCCGCGACATCGGCGCGATCCGGCGTTCCCGCGAGAGCCACCCGGTCTGCGTGTAGACGGCCGTGTCCGTGCTCTCCCAGCGGTGGATGCGATAGCGGATGCGAGGCATCATCGCGACGTACGCGACCGACCCGACCACGAGGGGCGGCCAGGCCCACCACGGGACGTGGAACCAGTCGAACACCGTCGCGACGATCAGCGCGGCGAGCAGGAACAGGCAACGGATCGCCGCCCCGATCGCCCACAGCACCGGTGCCTTGGCCGAGACCTGGTGGGCGGGCTCGCGCAGGGCCGGGTTGCCGGGCAGGTGGTCCGAGGGGGCAGTGCTCACCGACCCAGCCTGCCACCTCGCCCGTGACGACCGCCGAGACCCTTGCGTCCGCCACCGGTAGGACGACTAGGGTCGGCCGCATGAGCGGAAGAGTCGTGCACTTCGAGATCCCCTTCGACGATGCGGAGCGGGCCAGCAAGTTCTACTCGGGGGCGTTCGGGTGGTCGATCGCGCCGATTCCCGGCCTGCACTACACGATCGTGCAGACCGGCCCGACCGGTGAGGACGGCTTCCCGACGGAGGCCGGCTACATCGGCGGCGGGATGCTGAAGCGCGAGAGCCCGGCGGACCGGCCGGTGATCACCATCGACGTCGAGGACATCGACGCGGCGTTGCAGAAGATCGAGGAGCTCGGCGGCATGACCGTGCTCGGTCGCCAGGACGTCGGCGACATGGGCTGGGCGGCGTACTTCAAGGACGTCGAGGGCAACGTGATGGGGCTCTGGCAGTCCCGGGAGGCCTGAGCGCGACCGGGTGGCGGTCCCCGCAGGGTGAACCGGCATGTCCGACCCCTGCGTTAGGTTGACCGGGACCTGAAGACGACCTCGTCGTCTCGAAGACGGGGGAGGCACGGCGGTGAGCTTGATCCTCCACCGTGCCCCGCGTTCCGACCAGCTCGCCGACGGCCTCGCCGACCTGCTCCGCACGCCGCTCGAGGACCCCTTCGCCGAGGAGCTCGTCCTGGTCCCCGCGCGCGGGGTGGAGCGCTGGCTCAGCCAGCGGCTCTCCCATCGGCTGGGGCATGCCGAGGGTCGCGACGACGGGGTCTGCGCAGGGGTCCGGTTCCGTTCACCGGCCAGCCTGGTCGCCGAGCTGGTCATCGGGGGGACCGGCGCCCGCGAGGACGACGCGTGGGCGCCGGACGCGGTGGTCTGGCCGCTGCTGGAGGTCGTGGACGCCCATGCGGGGCAGGAGTGGTGCCGTGCGTTGAGCCTGCACCTCGGCCACGGCCTGGACGGCGAGGAGGGAGAGCTGCGTCGCGGACGACGCTACGCCGTGGCTCGTCGGCTGGCCCGCCTGTTCGCGTCGTACGCCGTCCAGCGCCCGCGCCTGCTCGAGGACTGGGAGGCGGGTCGCGACACCGACGGAGCCGGTGGCCTGCTCGACCCCGACCTGACCTGGCAGCCCGAGCTGTGGCGGTTGCTGGTGGCGGCGCTCGCGGCGCCGTCACCGCGACTGCGCCACCGAGAAGTGCTCGCGGCACTGCGCGACCGGCCGTGGGACCTCGACCTGCCGCCGCGGTTCTCGCTCTTCGGGCACACCCGGATCCCGGTGACCGAGGTCGACCTGCTGGCCGCCCTCGGCGAGCACCGCGACGTCCACCTGTGGCTGCCGCACCCCTCGCAGTCGCTGTGGCAGCAGCTCGGCGACCTCGTCGGCGCCGTCCCTCGGGTCGAGGACCGCTCGCACGAGCGGGTCGGTCACCCGCTGCTGGCCTCGCTCGGTCGGGACCTGCGGGAGCTGGAGCGCACGTTGAACGCCGTCGTCGCGCCCTCCTCGCTGGTCCATGAGCGGGCGCCGCGCAACCAGCAGGCACCGGCCACCCTCCTGGGCTGGCTGCAGGACGACATCGCCGCCAACGCGACGGTGGACGCAGCGAGCCGCACCCTCGACGCCGACGACCACAGCGTCCAGGTGCACGCCTGCCACGGCCCGGCCCGGCAGGTCGAGGTGCTTCGCGAGGTGCTGCTCGGCCTGCTCGCGGACGACGAGACGCTCGAGCCCCGGGACATCATGGTGATGTGCCCGGACATCGAGGCCTACGCGCCGCTGATCGCCGCCGCCTTCGGGATGGGCACGCTGTCGACCGGGAGGGGCGGGCGCCACCCCGGTCATGAGCTCCGGGTGCGGCTGGCCGACCGGTCGCTGACCCAGACCAACCCGCTGCTGGCCGTCGTCGGCGAGCTCCTCGACCTGGCCGGTGGCCGGGCCGAGGCGAGCAGGGTGCTCGACCTGCTCGGGGCCGAGCCGGTGCGCCGGCGGTTCGCGTTCACCGACTCCGACCTCGAGACCATCACCGGCTGGGTGGAGAGCGCGGGCATCCGCTGGGCGTTCGACGCGACCCATCGCGAGCCGTTCGGCCTGCAGGGCTATGTGCAGAACACCTGGCGCTTCGGGCTCGACCGGGTGCTGGCCGGGGTGGCCGTCAGCGACGACGCCGACCGGTTCTTCCACACGACGCTGCCTCTCGACGACGTCGGCAGCACGAGCATCGACCTCGCCGGCCGTCTGGCCGAGTTCCTCGACCGGCTGCAGCGGGTCACCGACGAGCTCGTCGGCAGCCACCCCGTGGGGCACTGGCTGGCCACCATCGGCGAGGGCATCGACCAGCTGACGGCCGTGCCGCGCGGCGAGGAGTGGCAGTCCGCGCAGGTGCACCGAGAGCTGGCCTCGATGGTGCTCGCCACCACCGGCTCCGGCCTCGAGCTGCGCCTGCCCGACGTACGCGCCCTGATGCGCGAGCGCCTGGCCGGGCGCCCCACCCGAGCCAACTTCCGCACCGGCACCCTCACCGTCGCGACCCTGGTCCCGATGCGTTCGGTGCCCCACCGGGTGGTCTGCCTGCTCGGGCTCGACGACGGGATCTTCCCGCGCGGTGGCGCCGTCGACGGGGACGACGTGCTCGCCCGCCGACCGGTCACCGGCGAGCGAGACGCCCGCAGCGAGGACCGCCAGCTGATGCTCGACGCGATCCTGGCCGCGACCGAGCACCTGGTCGTCACCTACACCGGAGCCAACGAGACCACCGGGCAGGCGCGCCCGCCCGCCGTACCGCTCGGGGAGCTGCTCGACACCCTCGAGGAGACCGTCACCGGCGGCAAGGAGCGAGCGCTCCGGCCCCAACCGCTGCAGTCCTTCGACCCCGGCAACCTCGACGCCGAAAGGCCCTTCTCCTTCGACACCGCGGCCCTCGCCGGCGCCCTGGCGGCCGCGCGCCCGCGCACGGCTCCGGCCTCACTCGGGCAGATCCACCTGCCCGACCGCGGCGGTGACGTGGAGCTCGCCGCTCTGGTCTCGTTCTTCAAGCACCCGGTCAGGGAGTTCCTGCGCTCTCGGCTCCAGGTCACGTTGGCCGACGAGGGCGACGAGGTGGCCGACGGCCTGCCGGTGGAGCTCGACGGACTGGTCTCGTGGGGCGTGGGCGACCGGATGCTGCGCGACCTCCTGGCCGGCCGCACCCAGGAGCAGACGCTCGGCAAGGAGTGGCGTCGCGGTGTGCTCCCCCCCGGTCAGCTCGGCTGGCGGCTCGCCAGGAAGCTGCTCGACGAGGCGGCGCCGGTGGCCGAGCGAGCCTCGGCCGCGACCGGCGGACTGACCGCGTCGGCGGTGGACGTCGACGTCGACCTCGGCGGCGGGCGCCGCCTCCGGGGAACGGTGACCGACCTCTACGGCGACCGCATCGTCAAGGTCAACTTCTCCCGCCTCGGCCCCAAGCACCTGCTCGACGCCTGGATCCCGTTGCTCGCCCTGTGCGCGAGCCGGCCCGGACGGCCCTGGAGCGCCGGCGCCCTCGGGCGGGGTGGTCGTGGCCAGGCCGTGGCGCGGACGGCGTTCGGCTCGGTCGAGGACGCCGGCCCGCTGCTCTCGGACCTCGTCGCGATCTACGACGCGGGCATGCGACGGCCCATCCCGCTGCCCCTCAGGACCGGTCATGCCTGGGCGCAGGCCAACCCCCGTTCTGCTCGCCAGAGGGCCGAGGGGCCGTGGTCCAAGGACCGCTTCGGTGTGGAGAACCAGGACGAGGCCCACGTGCGGGTCTGGGGCCGGGACGCCCCGCTGTCCCTGCTGCTGGAGCAGCGCCCCGAGCCCGGCGAGGACCACCCCGACCAGAGCACCCGGCTCGGCGCGCTCGCCTGCCGGTTGTGGGCCCCGATCCTGGAGAGGGGACGCTCGTGAGCACCCCGGCCCGGGCGATGCGGCCCTTCGACCTGTTCGGCCCGCTGCCGAGCGGCACCACGCTCCTCGAGGCCAGCGCGGGCACCGGGAAGACCTACGCCGTCGGCGCGCTGGTCACCCGCTACGTCGCCGAGGGACGGGCGGCGTTGGAGCAGATGCTGGTGATCACCTTCGGCCGGGCGGCGAGCCAGGAGCTCCGGGAACGCGTGCGGGCACAGCTGGTCGAGGCCGAGCGCGCACTGGCCGATCCGGCAGGCGCACGCGCGGCCGGCGGCCTCGTCGGGCTGCTCGCCGGTGTCGAGGACACCGAGGTCGCGGTCCGCCGCGCCCGTCTGCGCGACGCCCTGGCCTCCTTCGACTCCGCCACGATCGCCACCACCCACCAGTTCTGCCAGCTCGTGCTGCGCTCGCTCGGCGTCGCCGGTGACACGGACTCGGGGGCGGAGCTGGTGGACAACCTCGACGAGCTGGTGGCGGAGGTCGTCGACGACGTCTACCTGCGCCGCTTCGGCCACCTCTCGCTGAACCCGCCCTTCAAGCGGGACGTGGCGATCTCCCTCGCGCGGGAGGCGGTCGGCGACCCCCAGGCCCGACTGGCGCCCGACGAGGCAGAGCCCGGCAGCCCTGCGCGGCAGCGGGTCGACTTCGCCCAGGAGGTGCGCGACGAGCTCGACCGGCGCAAGCGCCGCCTCGGCGTCCTGTCCTACGACGACCTGCTCAGCCGACTCGCCGACGCCCTCGAGGATGACGACTCACCGGCCCGCCAGCGCATGCGGCAGCGGTGGAGGATCGTGCTGGTCGACGAGTTCCAGGACACCGACCCGGTGCAGTGGAAGGTGCTCGACCGGGCGTTCTCCGGTCACGCAGCGATGGTGCTCATCGGCGACCCCAAGCAGGCGATCTACGCCTTTCGCGGCGGTGACATCTTCACCTACCTCCAGGCCGCGGACACCGCGGCGACCCGACAGACGCTGGCGGTCAACTGGCGCAGCGATGCGCCGCTCGTGGAGGCCTTGCAGGCGTTCCTCGGTGGAGCAGCGCTCGGCGACGAGCGGATCACGGTCCACGAGGTCGAGGCCCACCACACCGGGAGCCGGCTGGCGGGTGCCCCCTCGACCGACCCGTTCCGCGTGCGGGTCCTGCGCGGGGAGGACTTCTCGGCCGGTGACAAGGGGACGGTGCCGATCGACACCGTCCGTGCCCACGTGGCCCAGGACGTCGCCGACGACATCGCCCGGCTGCTCGCCTCCGGTGCGACCTTCGACGGTGAGCCGGTCGGCGCCGGTGACGTGGCGATCCTGATCTACAGCCTCCGCCACGTGGCCCTCTTCCAGGCGGCCCTGTCCGCACGCGGGATCCCGTCGGTGGTCAGCGGCGGCAGCAGCGTGCTGCTCACCGAGGCCGGCGAGGACTGGGTGACCCTGCTCGAGGCGCTCGAGCAGCCCCATCGCGCCGGCCGGGTCCGCAGCGTGGCCCTCACTCCCTTCGTCGGCCTCGACGCCGAGACGCTCGACGCAGGCGGGGACGCCCTGACCGACGACGTCGCCGAGCGCGTGCGCCGCTGGCTGGACCTGCTCCGGGCCCGCGGGATCGCCGCCGTGCACGAGGCGATCGTGGCCGACGGCCTGCCTGCGCGGGTGCTCGCGCGACCGCACGGTGAGCGGCTGCTCACCGACCTGACCCACCTCGGCCAGGTCCTCCACGAGGTGGCCCACCGCGACTCCCTGGGGCTGCCAGGACTGCTGGAGTGGCTGCGCACCGAGCGTCGGGCCGCTGTCACCAGCAGCGAGCGCACCCGCCGCCTCGACACCGACGCGCGTGCGGTCCAGATCGTCACGATCCACGCGAGCAAGGGACTGCAGTACCCCGTCGTCCACCTGCCCCTGCTCTTCGACAAGTGGACGCCCGACGACTTCGCACCGCTCTTCCACGACGACGACGGTCGGCGCACCCTCGACGTGGGCGGTCAGGGCCCGTCGGCCGTGACCTCGGTCCGCGCCCGCCACGAGCTCGCCGGCGAGGAGCTGCGGCTCACCTACGTCGCCCTCACCCGCGCCCAGTCGCAGGTCGTGACGTGGTGGGCCCCGACCTGGAACGCCGGCAACTCCGGTCTCACCCGGTTGCTGCTCGGTCGGTCCACGGGTGCGAGCGAGGTCCCGGACACGGTCGACCGCGGTCCGAGCGACTTCGAGGTGGCCGCGGCGCTGACCGAGTGGCAGTCGCTGGGTGCGCTGTCGATGGAGGTCTCCGCCCTCGACGCCGCCTCCGCTGTCATCCCGCTCGAGCAGCCCGGCCCCCTCGGCGTACGCCGCTTCGAGCGGAGCGTGGACACCGCGTGGCGCCGCACGTCCTACTCCGGACTGATCCGCGCCGAGGAGCAGAGCACCGCTCCCGGCGTCGACAGCGAGCCGGAGGTCGAGGGGACCGTCGACGAGGAGGGGGAGGAGCCCCTCGAGACCCTCGCTCCTGAGCAGGCAGCCCCGGCTGACGCCGGCTCCACCGACGCCGTGGTCGTCGACCTCGCCTCCCCGATGGACGACCTGCCCGCCGGCGCGACCTTCGGGTCACTGGTGCACGCGGTGCTGGAGCACGCCGACCCGCAGGCCGCGCGACTTCGCCGCCGAGCTGGCCACGCGGGTGGAGGAGCAGCGTCGCTGGTGGTCGGTCGACGCGACCACCGAGGCGCTGGTCGCCGGTCTGCTGCCGATGCAGCACACGTCGCTGGGCCCGCTCGCCGGCGGTCGCACGCTGGCCGGGATCGCGATGGGCGACCGGTTGCGCGAGCTCGACTTCGAGTTCCCCCTCGCCGGTGGGGAGGAGCCGCGGTCCGACGTACCCCTCGCCGCCATGGCCGAGGTGCTCCGGCGCCACCTGCCGGCCGACGACCCCATGCGGGCCTACGCCGAGCGGCTGGAGTCGCCCTCGCTGGGCAGCCAGTCGCTGCGCGGCTACCTCAGCGGATCCATCGACGTGGTGCTGCGGGTGGGTGCCGGGCCGGACCAGCGCTTCCTGGTGGTCGACTACAAGACCAACCGCCTCGGCGAGCTGGGGGAGCCGCTGACCGCGCTCGACTACACGCCCGCCCTGATGACCGAGGCGATGCTGCACTCGCACTACCCGCTGCAGGCACTGCTCTACTCGGTGGTGCTGCACCGCTATCTCCGCTGGCGGCTCCGGGGCTACGACCCCGAGCGGCACCTCGGCGGCATCCTCTATCTCTACGTCCGCGGCATGTGCGGCCCCGGGACCCCCGAGGTCGACGGGCAGCCGTGCGGCGTCTTCGCCTGGAAGCCGCCCGCGGCCATGGTGCTCGAGCTCTCCGACCTGCTCGACGGACGACTCTCGGCCGGGGTGTCGCGATGATCGAGGACGTCAGGGACCGCCGCCTGGCCCTGGGCGCCACCGGCCTGCTCCGGGTGTTCAACGAGGCCGAGGTGCTCAACGCCGCGGACATCCACGTCGCCACCCGCCTCGGCGGACTGCTCGACGAGACCGGCGAGGACGTCCTGCTGGCGACCGCGCTGGCGGTGCGGGCGGTGCGTGCCGGCTCCATCTGCGTCGACCTGGCCACCGTGTCCGAGCTGCCCCTGGAGACGCGCACGCCGGAGGGGGAGCCGTTGCCGTGGCCCGACCCCACAGCGTGGGTGCAGGCCGTGGGTGGCAGTCCCCTCGTGCGCGAGGAGATCCTCCGGCTGGTCGGTTCGCGCCTCTACCTCGACCGCTACTGGCGTGAGGAGGGCCAGGTCTGCGACGACCTGGTGACCCGCATCCACCGCACTCCGCCCGAGGTCGACGAGTCCTCGCTCGAGGCCGGGCTGCTCCGGGTGTTCCCCGACGAGGGCTACGACGAGCAGCGCATCGCCGCCCGGGGCGCGGCCACCCGCTGGACGACCGTGCTGACCGGCGGGCCGGGCACCGGCAAGACGACCACCGTCGCCGGGCTGCTCGCCCTCGTCGCCGAGCAGCACCTGCTGGCCACGGGCCGGATGCCCCGGATGGCCCTCAGCGCCCCGACCGGCAAGGCCGCCGCCCGGCTGCAGGAGGCGGTGCAGGAAGCCACCGAGGGACTGCGGGACCCGGTCGACCGGGAGCGTCTGGCGGGGCTGCAGGCCTCGACGCTGCACCGACTTCTCGGCTGGCGTCGCGACAGCCGCGTCCGGTTCCGCCACCACCGGGCCAACCGGCTGCCCTACGACGTGGTGGTCTGCGACGAGACCTCGATGGTGTCCCTGACGATGATGGCGCGGCTGCTCGAGGCGATGCGCCCCGACGCCCGCCTCGTGCTCGTCGGCGACCCCGACCAGCTCGCATCCGTGGAGGCCGGTGCCGTCCTCGCCGACCTGGTGGCCGGTTTCGAGGGAGACCCGGACTCGCCGGTGAGCGCGCTGGTGACGACGCATCGTTTCGGCGAGCACATCGGTGCCCTGGCCCAGGCGCTGCGCGACGGGGACGCCGACAAGGTGATGGCCGAGCTGCACGCCGGCTCCGAGGAGGTGGAGCTGGTCGACCCGCACGACGACGCGCAGATGGCGGCCTTCCGCAGTCGCGTCACCGACGTCGCCGTCGAGCTGCGGCTCGCGGCCGAGGCCGGCGACGAGACCGGTTCCCTCCTCGCCCTCGGACGGCACCGCCTGCTCTGCGCCCACCGGGAGGGCCCCTACGGCGTGAGTGGCTGGAACCGCCAGGTGGAGCGACTCGTCTCCGACCGCCTCGGCGTCACCCACTACGACGAGTGGTACGCCGGGCGCCCGATCCTGGTCACCGCCAACGACTACGACCAGCTCCTCAACAACGGCGACATGGGCGCCACCGTCCGGCTGCCCGACGGGCGGCTGCGCGTCGTCGTCCAGGTGGGGTCGGTGGTGCGCGAGTTCGCCACCACCCGGCTCTCCGGCGTCGAGACGGTGCACGCGATGACCGTGCACAAGTCCCAGGGCTCGCAGGCGCACACGGTCAGCGTCGTGCTCCCCGACGAGGAGTCCCGCCTGCTCACCCGCGAGCTGTTCTACACGGCGGTGACCCGCGCCCAGGAGCAGGTGCGCGTCGTCGGCACCGAGGCCGCGATCCGGGCGGCCGTCGGGCGAGAGGTGCAGCGGGCCAGCGGCCTGGGCCCCCGCCTCGCGGAGCGTCTCCAGCGCTGACCCGGTTCCTCGGTGCAGCACCACGGTGAGTTCCGGTGTCACACTCGGAGCGTGAACGTGCAGCCCACTGCGGCCCCCGGGGCCGAGCGACCCAATGTCCTGATCGTCATGTTCGACCAGGTCAACCCGTCTGCCCTGGGGTGCTACGGCGACACCGTCGTCCGGGCGCCCACGATCGACCGGCTGGCGCGTGAGGGCGTCGTCTTCGACGCGGCGTACTCCAACAGCCCGCTGTGCACTCCGGCGCGCTACTGCATGATGACCGGCCAGCTGCCCTCGGCCACGCGTGGCTACGACAACGCGGCCTACCTCGCGAGCACGATCCCGACCTTCGCCCACTACGCCCGCTCAGCCGGCTACCGCACCGTGCTCGACGGCAAGATGCACTTCGTCGGGCCCGATCAGCTGCACGGCTTCGAGGAGCGCCGCACCACCGACATCTACCCGGCCGACTTCGGCTGGACCCCCAACTGGCTCCAGCCCGACGAGCGCATCGACTGGTGGTTCCACAACATGGACGCCGTCAAGAAGGCCGGGGTCGCCGAGGTGACCAACCAGCTGCTCTTCGACGACGAGGTCGGCCACCAGGGTGTCCGCGCGCTGCACGAGCTCGCCCGCGACCAGGACGAACGCCCGTGGATGCTGGTCGTCTCCTTCACCCACCCGCACGACCCCTACGTCACCCGCGGCCGCTACTGGGACCTCTACGAGCACGCCGACATCGCGCTCCCACTGCTGGGCGCGGACGACGTGCCCCTCGACCCGCACACCCAGCGCCTGCGCAACGTCAGCGCGATGGGAGAGGTCGAGATCACCGACCGCGACGTACGTCGTGCCCGTCGCGCCTACTACGGCAACATCTCCTACCTCGACGAGTGGACCGCCCGGCTGATGGCCACGTTGAAGTCCCTCGGGGTGGCCGACGACACGGTCGTGGTGCTGCTGGCCGACCACGGCGACATGCTGGGCGAGCGCGGCCTCTGGTACAAGATGAACTTCTTCGAGGGCTCGGCGCGAGTTCCGCTGATCGTGCACAGCCCGAGCAGGTTCGCCCCCGGGCGGGTGGCTGCGCCGGTGTCCCTGGTCGACGTGCTGCCGACCCTGACCGAGCTGATCGGCGACGGCGTTCCCGCCAGCGTGGACCCGCTTCCCGGACGCTCGCTGCTCGACCTGTGTCGAGGGCCCGGAGCGGCACCGCAGGAGGAGCGCGAGGTGATCGGCGAGTACATGGGCGAGGGGGCGATCGCCCCCATCGTGATGATCCGTCGGGGCGACCTGAAGTTCGTGCACTCCCCGGTCGACCCCGACCAGCTCTACGACCTGGTCGAGGACCCCTACGAGCGCGTCAACCTGGCGGCGGACCCGGACTGGTCCGCGCGGGTCAAGGAGCTGCGGGAGGAGGTCGCCCGGAGGTGGGACCTGGAGGCGGTCACCGCCGACGTCATCGACGACCAGTCGCGCCGGCGGCTGGTGGGTGCTGCCCTGCGCCAGGGCGTGGTGACGGCGTGGGAGTACGACCCGCCGCAGGACGGTCGCAACCAGTACATGCGCAACCACCTCGACCTCAACGAGGTGGAGCGCCTCGCCCGGTTCCCGCTGCCGATCGAGGGGGACTGACCCCGGCCGTCACTTCAGCTCGGACTCCGCGTCCGCGATCTGCGCGAACTCCTCCTCGGGGGCGCTCGCGACGAGGTGGTGGCGGCTGTAGAACCAGAAGTACGCCAGGGCAGCGGCGAAGACGGCTGCGGTGATCCCGGCCGCCAAGATGTCGACGAAGAACGTCGCGACCACGGCGACCACGCTGAGGGTCAGCCCGACTCCGGTGGTGACGACGCCGCCGGGGGTGCGGTAGGCGCGCTCCAGGTCCGGCTCGCGACGCCGCAGCATGATGTGGCTGAGGTTGAGCAGCACGTAGGACGTCGTCGCCCCGAAGACCGCGATGTTGATCAGCAGTGCTCCGTCCTTGGTGATGGCGGCCAGCGCGAACCCGATCGTGCCCGGCACGATGAGTGCCACCCACGGGGTCTTCCGGCCGCTGGTCAGCGACAGCACCTTGGGCAGGTAGCCGGCCCGGGACAGCGCGAACAGCTGTCGGGAGTAGGCGTAGATGATCGAGAAGAAGCTGGCGATCAGCCCCGCCAGTCCGGCGTAGTTCACGAAGTCCGCCAGCATGGAGTTGTTCCCGTAGACCGCTCGGATCGCCTCGGGCAGGGGGTTGTCCGAGGTGCGTACCGTCTCGGACCCTGCGGCCCCCGGGACCACGACCAGCATCAGCGCCGCGAACACGAGCAGCACCACCATCGCGGTGATGATGCCGCGGGGCATGTCCCGCTCGGGGTTCTCGGTCTCCTCGGCGGCCAGGGGCACGCCCTCGACCGCGAGGAAGAACCAGATCCCGTAGACCAGCGCGGCGACGACCCCGCTGATGCCGAACGGGAGGAAGTCCCCTGACAGTGTCGAGCCGTCGGGCTTGATGTCGAACAGGTTGCTCGTCGAGAACTTCGGGGCGAGTCCGATGACCGCGGCGATCAACGCGACGACCGCGATGGCGGTCACCCCGAACATCAGCTTGAGCGCCTCGCCGACGCCATAGAGGTGCACGCCGATGAAGAGCACGTAGGCGATCAGGTAGACCAGCCAGCCGTTGGTCAGGCCGAACAGGCCGAGCGCCTCGACGTACCCGCCGATGAACACCGCGATGGCAGCGGGGGCGACGGCGTACTCGATCAGGACGGCGGTGCCGGTGGCGAACCCGCCGATCGGGCCGAGCGCACGGCGCGCGAAGCCGTAGCCCGCACCCGCCACCGGGAGCGCCGAGGACATCTCCGCGAGTCCGAAGACCATGCAGCTGTACATCAGGCCCATCAGGACGGTGGCGATCAGGAGCCCGCCCCAGCCACCCTCGTCGAGGCCGAAGTTCCAGCCCGCGAAGTCGCCGGAGATGACATAGCTGACCCCGAGACCGGCCAGCAGGATCCAGCCGGCGGCACCCCGCTTCAGGGAGCGATGCTCGAGGTAGTCGTCGCCGACGTCCTGGTAGTCCACACGCGATCTGGCCATGGTCAGATGTTCCCTCTCCGGGAATAGCCAAACCCGTCATGTAGTTGTACGATCAACTACTTCTGGAGGCGATCACATGGAGTTCGGCATCTTCACGGTAGGGGACATCACCACCGACCCCACCACCGGGCGCGCGGTCACCGAGCACGAGCGGATCAAGAACACCGTCACGATCGCGAAGAAGGCCGAAGAGGTCGGGCTCGATGTCGTCGCCCTCGGCCAGCACCACAACCCGCCATTCGTGGCCAGCGCCCCCACCACGACGATGGCCTACATCGGTGCCCAGACCGAACGCATCAAGCTCTCGACGAGCACCACCCTGATCACCACCACCGACCCGGTGCGCATCGCCGAGGACTACGCGACGCTCCAGCACCTGCTCGACGGCCGGATGGACCTGATGCTCGGCCGCGGCAACACCGGCCCGGTCTACCCGTGGTTCGGCAAGGACATCCGCGACGGCATCCCGCTCGCGATCGAGAACTACGCGCTGCTGCGCCGCCTCTGGCGCGAGGAGAACCTCGACTGGGAGGGCAAGTACCGCACCCCGCTCCAGGGCTTCACCTCCACGCCGCGACCGCTCGACGGCGAGCCGCCGTTCGTCTGGCACGGGTCGATCCGCAGCCCCGAGATCGCCGAGCAGGCTGCCTACTACGGAGACGGCTTCTTCTCCAACCACATCTTCTGGCCGGCCTCGCACACGGCTCGCATGGTCGAGTTCTACCGCAGCCGCTTCGAGCACTACGGCCACGGCCAGGCGGAGGACGCGATCGTCGGTCTCGGCGGCCAGGTCTACATGGCGCGCACCAGCCAGGACGCGATCAAGCAGTTCCGTCCCTACTTCGACAACGCCCCGGTCTACGGACACGGCCCGTCGCTGGAGGAGTTCTCCCGGGAGACGCCGCTGACCGTCGGCACGCCGGAGCAGGTCGTGGAGCGGACGCTCTCGTTCAGGGAGTACGCCGGCAACTACCAGCGCCAGCTGTTCCTCGTCGACCACGCCGGCCTGCCGCTGAAGACCGTCCTGAACCAGCTCGACCTGCTCGGCGAGGTCGTCGCGGAGCTGCGCAAGCACGATGCGGAGGCCGTGGCATGACGAAGCTCAAGCTGGCCAGCTCGAGGCCCGAGGACGTACGCCGGATCGCGGTCGTGACCGCCGGTCTCTCGGATCCATCCTCCACCCGGCTGCTCGCGGACCTGCTCGGCGAGGCCACGAGGACGGCGCTGGTCGAGGGCGGACGTGACGCAGTGGTCGACCTCATCGAGCTGCGCCCGCTGGCCCACGGGATCACCGACGCCCTGCTGACCGGCTTCCCGACCGGTGACCTCGCGGCCGCCGTCGAGACGGTGGCTGCTGCCGACGCGGTGGTCGCCGTGACGCCGGTGTTCAGCGCCTCCTACTCCGGCCTGTTCAAGAGCTTCTTCGACGTGCTCGAGGACGAGGCGCTGACCGGCAAGCCGGTGCTGATCGCGGCGACGGCCGGATCGGCTCGGCACTCACTGGTGCTGGACCACGCGCTGCGTCCGTTGTTCGGCTACCTGCGCGCGGTCGTCGTACCCACGGGCGTGTTCGCGGCGAGCGAGGACTGGGGCAGCAACGGTGTCGCCGGTGAGCTCCGCACCCGGGTCGACCGCGCCGCCGGTGAGCTCGCCGACCTGGTCGCGGCCCGGGCCCCGCTGCACCGGGTCGACCCGTTCGGCGACGTACCCGACTTCAGCACGCTGCTCGGCGGCGCCTGACCTCAGCTGCGTCGCGCGACCTGGCGGGAGAGCTCCTCGGGCATCAGCTCGTAGTGCGCGAATGCGCGAGTGAACGTGCCCGCCCCGTGGGTGGTGGCACGCAGGTCGATGGCGTAGCGCACCAGCTCGGTCTGCGGCACCGCGGCGCGCACCGAGGTCCGGTCACCGCTCGCCTCCCCGGTGCTGTCGTCGGTCACCTCCTCGGTCCCCAGCAGCCGGCCCCGCCGGGCCGAGAGGTCGCTCATCACAGCGCCGACGTGGGCACTCGGTACGACGACCACCACCTCGTCGTAGGGCTCGAGGAGGGAGACCTCGCCACCGTCGGCCGCCTCGCGCAACGCGAGCGCCCCCGCGCTCTGGAAGGCAGCGTCGGAGGAGTCGACACTGTGCGCCTTGCCGTCGGTGAGGGTGACCCGGATGTCGACGACGGGGTAGCCCCGGCCCACGCCGCGCTGCATCTGCGCGCGGACGCCCTTCTCCACCGACCCGATGAACTGCCGGGGCACGGCGCCGCCGACCACCCGGTCGACGAACTCGAAGCCGGTGCCCTGCGGCAGCGGCTCCACCTCGATGTCGCAGATCGCGTACTGCCCGTGCCCGCCGGACTGCTTCACGTGGCGACCGTGACCCTTCCCGGCCGAGGCGAAGGTCTCCCGCAGCGGGACCACCACGTCCTCCGACGCGACGGCCACGCCGTAGCGGCTGCGGAGCCGGTCGAGCGCCTGCTCCGCGTGTGCCTCGCCCATCACCCAGAGCACCACCTGACCGGTCTCGGGGTTCTGCTCGATCCGCAGGCTCGGGTCCTCGGCGCGGAGTCGCGCGAGCGCCGGGGACAGCTTGTCCTCGTCGGAGCGGGAGAGCACCTCGATGGCAACGGGCAGCAGCGCCGTCGGCATCGTCCACGGCCTGAGGACGCGCGGCTTGTCGGTGCTGGACAGGGTGTCCCCGGTCTCCGCGCGGCCGAGCCGACTGATCACCCCGATGTCGCCTGCGACGATGCGTGCGGCCGGCACGTGGTGCTGGCCGAACGGGTGCGCCACCGCCCCGATCCGCTCGTCCTCGTCGTGGTCCTCGCGGCCGGTGTCCTCGGTGAAGAACGCGGAGAAGTGGCCGGACACGTGCACGGCGGCGTCCGGCGTGATCGTCCCGGAGAAGACCCGCACGATGCTGACCCGACCGACGTACTGGTCGCTGCTCGTCTTCACGACCTCGGCCACCAGGGGTGCCGCGGGGTCGCAGGTCACCGTGCCCGCCTTGGCGCCGCTGGGGGTGAAGGCCTCCTGCGCGGGGTGCTCCGAGGGTGCGGGGAACGCGCGCACGCACAGGTCCAGCAGCTCGGGGCAGCCGCGGCCGTCGTTGGCGCACACGGCGATCACCGGGTGCAGCCGCGCCAGCGCCACCGCCTTCTCGAGGTCACCGACCAGCAGCTCCTCGTCGACCTCCTCGCCGCCGACGTAGCGCTCCATCAACGACTCGTCCTCGGACTCCTCGATCACCGCCTCGATCAGCGCATCGCGCCTGTCGTCGGCTCTCGAACCGTCCAGCAGCGCAGCGATCGCGCCGCCGTCGGGTACGACGACCGGCAACACCGCGCTGCCGAACGCCTCCCGTACGGCCCGGACGGTGGCGTCGAAGTCGGCCCTCGCGTGGTCGAGCTTGGTGACCACGACGGCCCGCGGCATGTCGACCGCGGCGCACTCCCGCCAGAGCTGGCGGGTGCTCTCGTCGACCTGCTCGTTGGCGGCCACCACGAACAGCGCACAGTCCGCCGCCCGGAGTCCGGCGCGGACCTCGCCGACGAAGTCGGCGTACCCCGGGGTGTCGATCAGGTTGATCTTGCAGCCGGCGTGCAGCGCGGGAGCGACTGCCAGCGAGCTCGACCGCTCGTGCGCGCGCTCGCTCTCGTCGAAGTCGCAGACGGTGTTGTGCTCGACGATCGAGCCGGCCCGGTTGAGGGCACCCGAGGCGAGCAGCAGCGCCTCCACCAGCGTTGTCTTGCCGCCCTGGCTCGGACCGACCAGGACGACGTTGCGCACCTGGTCGGGCGACGAGACATCGAGGCGGTGACTGGCGAGCCGGCCACCGTTGCGCTCCACCATGGGACCAACCAACTCCGATCCGGCGCTGGACACAACCCCCCACCGCGATCCGGGCGCCGATCCGTCAGCGGCCGTTCTGCGAGAAGTGCTGGTAGTCCTTCAGCGACTGCCACGCCCCACCCCACGGCCAGCCGATCCCGGCGAACGCGCGCACCACCGGCCCGTCGGGCGTGATCATCCCCGGGCGCACCCTGGTCCGCGCGAGGTACGCCGACGCCAGCTCCGGCAGCACCAGGTCGTCCTTGAGATAGGGGTTGTGGAACGGGTTCACGTCGATGGCGAGCCCGAACGCGTGCTGGGAGTACGACGACCCGCCGGTCGTGGGCCGACACGCGAACGCGCCGGTGTTGTTGCCGTCGCCCGTGGGCGGGGCGTCGAGCTCCTCGAGCCGGGTGATCCGCATCTCCTCGATCGGGTACCTCGCGGCGTACAACCGGCGGAAGACGTCTACGACCTGGTCCGCCACGTCGTTGTTCACGAGCAGCTCACCGGTGTGCCGTCTGGCGTCGAAGCCCCAGAAGCTCAGCCGCACCCAGGACAGGTCGGTGGCCGCGACGGGGCATCCCCGCTTCCAGGTGGAGCGGGCGATCACCCGGTTCGGGGCAGGCGTGTCCACCACGCTGGCGAACGCGCGTCCGGGCAGTGGCGCCAGCTGGTCGGGCAGCGTGAACCGGCGGTCCCTCAGCTCGGCAGGGGTCGGCCGCACCTCCCCGAACCCGTCGGGCGTCTCGGGCAGGACTCGGGTGCCCAGCCACGGCGGCGGCACCGTGCCGAGGGCCGGGCGACCGCTCGCCCTCGGCGCCGGCGGGCTCGGCGTGGGTGAGGGACTGGCGGAGGTAGTGGACGTGGCACTCGCGCCGGTCGACGGCAGCGTCCCGGGCGACTCGGCGGTCGGCCTGCCGCCGTCGTCGGACGCGCACGCGGTCAACAGGGCGGCGACCGCCAACACGCTGACGAGGCGCAGGAGCCGGCGGTGTTCCACCCCCCGACCGTACGACGAGGGCACTGCGGAGGTGGTCGAGCGGAGGGTGGAGACCACTTCTCCGCAACCCGCGGGCCCGCCGCACAGCGATCTCTGGAACATCACCGGCGCCTGGTGCCGGGGGACATCCAGTGATCGACTCACCCTGCGAAGCGAGCCCTACGAAGCGAGCCCTACTAGACGAGCAGGGCCCCCGCGTGCGGAGGCAGGGCGAGGCGTCCTTCCGAGAGCGTGGGCTGGCTCGGCGTACGGAACACCAGTTCGAGGTCCGCGTCCACCTCCACCTCAGTGGGCTGGTCTCCGAAGTTGACGACCATCAGGGTCGAACCGCGACGCATCGTGAAGACGCGGGTGTCCTCGTCGGCCGTGCAGGAGATCGAGCCGAACGACGGGTCGGTCAGGTCGGGAAGCGAACGCCGCAGCTCGACGAGCCGCTGGTAGGCCGCCAGCACGCGGGCGTGCCTGCCCGACTCCGGCTCCGACCAGTCCAGCTTCGAGCGCTGGAAGGTCCGCGGGTCCTGCGGGTCCGGGACCACGCTCGGGTCCCAGCCCATCTGGGCGAACTCCCTGATGCGCCCTTCGGCCGTGGCCTTGCCGAGGTCCTCCTCCGGGTGCGAGGTGAAGAACTGGAACGGCGTCGACGCCGCCCATTCCTCGCCCTGGAACAGCATCGGCGTGAACGGACCTGCGAGCGTGAGCATCGCCGCGCACACGAGCTGGTCCTCGTCGAGGTGCGAGCTGAGTCGGTCGCCGACGGCACGGTTGCCGATCTGGTCGTGATTCTGGTTGGCGACAACGAGCCGCCAGGTCGGCATCTTCGCGGTGTCGATGGGGACGCCGTGGTCGCGCCCGCGGAACGACGAGTAGCGTGCCGTCGTGGAAGAAGCCGCGCTCGCACACCTTGACCAGCGCCCCGAGCGGCTCGAAGTCGGCGTAGTAGCCGCCGGTCTCACCGGTCAGCGCGACGTGCAGGGCGTGGTGGAAGTCGTCGCTCCACTGCGCGTCGATCCCGAGCCCGCCGTCCTCGCGCGGGGTGACCATCCGCGGGTCGTTGAGGTCGGACTCGGCGATCAGCGTCAGCGGCCGGTCCAGCTGCTCCGACAGCGCTGCGACCTCCGCGGACATCTCCTCGAGCAGGTGCACGTCGGAGTCATCGGCGAGAGCGTGTACGGCGTCGAGGCGCAGGCCGTCGAGGTGGAAGTCGGTGAACCACATGCGCACGCTGTCGAGGATGTAGCGGCGTACCTCCGCGGAGCCCTCACCGTCCAGGTTCACCGACGAGCCCCACGGGTTGGATCCCTCGGACGTCAGGTAGGGCCCGAACATCGGCAGGTAGTTCCCGGACGGGCCGAGGTGGTTGTGGACGACGTCCTGGACCACGCCCAGCCCTGCTGCATGCGCGGCATCGACGAAGCGCTGGTACGCCGCGGGCCCGCCGTACTCCTCCTCGACGGCCGACCAGAGCACGCCGTCGTACCCCCAGTTGTGGGTGCCGTTGAACGCGTTGACCGGCAGCAGCTCGACGAGGTCGACGCCGAGCTCGACGAGGTGGTCGAGGCGACCGACGGCAGCGTCGAGGGTTCCCTCCGGAGTGAACGTGCCGAGGTGCAGCTCGTAGAGCACCGATCCCGCGAGCTCGCGTCCGGTCCACGACTTCGTCGCTCCACTCGAACGCATCGGCGTCGAACGTGCGCGACCGTTCGTGTACGCCGTGCGGCTGGCGGCGCGACCTCGGGTCCGGCAGCGCCTTGTCCTGGTCGTCCACCAGATAGCCGTAGTCGACCTCGTCCTCCGGCACCGCTCCGGCCGGCGTCCACCAGCCGTCGTCGCCGCGGGTCATCTCGACGATCTCGTCGCCCACGCTGAGGCGGACCCGTTCTGGACGAGGGGCCCAGACGTCGAAGCGACCCCGCGTCATCGCACCACCAGGGCTGCCGCGCGCTCCCCGAGGAGGTCGGTGACCAGCGTGGGTCCACCGTCGGGCAGCTCGACGGTCGTGTCTCCCCACCCACCCTTGGCCGCGAGGCCGACCGGCAGCCGGGTCGCCAGGGTGACGACGCCACCGCGGTCGAAGGCGATCAGGTGGTCGGCGGCGGGACCCGTCGCCACCAGTGGGGTGTACGACGTGAACAGCTCCGCCCGGTCGCGGCGCAGCCTCAGCGCCTCGGCGGTGATCGCCTGCTTGGCGTTGGACCCGTCGGCCAGCGAGGCTGCGGCCGCGTCGAAGTCGACGGGCCGGCGGTTGTCGGGGTCGACCAGGCTGACCTGCTCGATCTCGCTGCCCTGGTAGACGTCCGGCACCCCCGGCATCGTGAGTGCGAGCAGCTTCAGGGACAGGCTGTTGACCCGGCCAGGGGCGTCGACCTCACGGAGCAGGTCGTCGAACACCGCACGCACCTCGGAGTCGTCGATCGACGCATCGACAGCGGCGTGCACGGCGTTCTCGTAGTCCTCGTCCGGGTCGGTCCACGTCGTGTGGTCACCCGCCTCGCGCATCGCCTTCTCGGCGTAGGCATGCAGTCGCTCGCGCAGATCGGCAGGCGGCTCCTCGCCCGGGGCGGTCGGCCAGACACCGAGAATCGCCTGCCAGAGCAGTGATCCGAAGCCCGGGTCCGGGAGCGGTACGAGCGCAAGCAGTCGGTCGAGCGCCTGCTCCCAGGTCTGCGGGATCTCTGCGAGTACGGCGATCCGGGCGCGCACGTCCTCGCCGCGCTTGGTGTCGTGCGTGGTCAGCGCGGTCATGGCATGCGGCCACTCGCGCTGGCGCACGTCCATCGCCTCGTGGAAGTCGGCGGGGTCGATCGAGAAGAGGCTGGGGTCGGCGCCGACCTCGTTCAGCGAGGTGAGCCGGGAGGAGCGGTAGAACGCGCAGTCCTCGACGCCCTTGGCCATCACCATCCCGCTGGTCTGCTGGAGTCGCAGCGCGGCAGGCTGCTCCGGGTCACGCAGCACGGGGCCGACCACGTCCAGCGCGTCGGCCAGGTCGGGCCGGTGCGAGCGAGCGCCCTGCAGCGCCTCGTCGAGGTGTGCGCCTCCCAGGGGCAGGTAGGAGCGGTAGACCGGGAAGCAGGCCAGCACCTCGGCCACGGTGTCCTCGAGCCGCTCGGTCGACTCGGGCAGCAGGTCGGGCAGCTCACGGACGATCCGTCGCGTCTCCGCGAAGAGGCTGCCGGTCGCGACGTCGCGCTTGCGGTCGTGCACCAGCTGCTGCCAGTCCACCGGGCCACCGCGCAGCCGTGCTTCGAGGGCGTCGAGCGCGGGCTGCCCGGCCGGGTCCGTGAGCACGCGGTCGAGCAGCGCGAGCGCGTCGTACCCGGTGGTGCCGTCCATCGCCCAGCCGCGGGGGAGCTCCTCACCGGGTTCGAGGATCTTCTCCACCAGCGTGTAGGCGCCACCGGTCAGGCTGGCGAGGTGCTCGAGGTAGCCCTCCGGGTCGCGCAGGCCGTCGGGGTGGTCGATCCGCAGACCGTCGACGAGTCCCTGGTCGAACCAGCGGCGGATCTCCGTGTGGCTGGCCGCGAACACCTCCGGCACCTCGACCCGCACGCCCGCGAGGGTGCTGATCGTGAAGAACCGGCGGTAGTTCAGGTCGGCGTCCCCTCGCCGCCAGCTGACCAGCTCGTAGTGCTGTCGCCGGTGCACCTCGTCGGGGCTGCCGTACGCCGTCCCGGGCGCGATCGGGAACCGCTGGTCGTGGTAGCGCAGCTCGCCGTCGACCACCTCGAGGTGACCCGTCGCGCGGCCTTCCTGCGGCAGGTCCTCGTCGCCGAGGACCGGCACGAGCAGCCGGCCGTGTCCGAACTCCCAGTCGATGTCGAAGGCCTCGGCGTGCACGGAGTCCCGGCCGTGCTCGAGCACGTCCCACCACCACGGGTTCGTCGCCGGGGTCGCGACGCCGACGTGGTTCGGCACGATGTCGACCAAGCACACCCATGCCCAGTCGGCGAGCCTCCGCGGAGAGGGCCGCCAGCCCCTGCGCCCCACCGCGCGCACCGTCGACCCGGTCGAACCCGACGACGTCGTACCCGTGCGTGCTGCCGGGCTCGGAGGCGAGCACCGGTGAGAGGTAGACCCAGTCGACGCCCAGGTCGTGGAGGTACTCGAGACAGCGCGTGGCCTCGAACAGGTCGAAGTCCTCGCTGATCTGCAGTCGGTAGGTGCTGGTCGGTCGCTGGTTGGCTGGGGTCATTGCGCCTCTCCGTTGTATCCCGCCAGTGAAGCAGCCACCGAGTGGTCTGGCTCCTGCTCGGGCTCGCGATGCTCACGGAGCACCACGGTGGAGTGGTAGCGCAGCTCGAACTGGTCGCCGGCCGCGTAGGTGCGGGCGTCGGCCGCCACGCCGCCGGTGTCGATGATCACGTCCCATGCCTCGGCGTACTCCGCTGAGGGCAGGGTGAGCCGGATGGTGTCGTCGGCGTTGAAGAACAGCAGGAAGTGGTCGTCGACGATCCGGTTGCCCCGGGCGTCGCGCCCGGCGATGCCGTGGCCGTTGAGGTACATGCCCAGCGTCTTGCCGTCCCCCTCCCAGTCCCCGTTCTCCATCGGGTGTCCGTCGGGATGCAGCCAGACGATGTCGTCGAGCTTCTCTCCGCTGCGCACTGCCGTCCCGGTGAAGAACTGCTTGCGGCGGAAGGTCGGGTGCTCGCGGCGCAGGCGCATGAGTGCGGCGGTGAACTCGGTCAGCGGCTTGTCGACCTGGTCCCAGTGCACCCAGGAGATCTCGGAGTCCTGGGCATAGGTGTTGTTGTTGCCCTGCTGGGTGCGGCCGAGCTCGTCACCGTGCAGCAGCATCGGCACGCCCTGGCTGAGCAGCAGGGTGGCGAGGAAGTTGCGCTGCTCGCGCGCTCGCAGGGCGCGGATCTCGGGGTCGTCGGTGGGACCCTCGGCGCCGTGGTTCCAGGAGCGGTTGTGGCTCTCCCCGTCCTTGCTGTCCTCCCCGTTCGCCTCGTTGTGCTTCTCGTTGTAGGACACCAGGTCGCGCAGGGTGAAGCCGTCGTGCGCGGTGATGAAGTTGATGCTGGCGAACGGGCGCCGGCCGGAGTTCTCGTAGAGGTCGGAGGAGCCGGAGATGCGCGAGGCGAACTCACCCAGGGAGGGCTCACCGCGCCAGAAGTCGCGCACCGTGTCGCGGTAGGCGCCGTTCCACTCGGTCCACTGCGGCGGGAAGTTGCCGACCTGGTAGCCGCCCGGGCCGACGTCCCACGGCTCCGCGATCAGCTTGACCTGGCTGACGATCGGGTCCTGCTGCACGAGCTCGAAGAAGGTCGCGAGCCGGTCGACCTCGTAGAACTCGCGCGCGAGCGTGGACGCGAGGTCGAAGCGGAAGCCGTCGACGTGCATCTCGGTGACCCAGTAGCGCAGCGAGTCCATGATCAGCTGCAGCGAGTGCGGGTGGCGCACGTTGAGGGAGTTCCCGGTGCCGGTGTAGTCCATGTAGTACTTGGGCTCGTCCTCCATCAGGCGGTAGTAGGCCTGGTTGTCGATGCCCTTGAAGCTCAGCGTCGGGCCGAGGTGGTTGCCCTCCGCGGTGTGGTTGTAGACCACGTCGAGGATGACCTCGATGCCCGCGGCGTGCATCGACTTCACCATCGACTTGAACTCCTGCACCTGCTGACCGAGATCGCCGGTGGCCGCGTAGGCCGCGTGCGGGGCCAGGAAGGCCAGGGTGTTGTAGCCCCAGTAGTTGCGCAGCCCCTTCTCGAGCAGCGTGTTGTCCTGGACGAACTGGTGCACCGGCATCAGCTCGATGGCGGTCACCCCGAGGCGGGTCAGGTGTCCGGTGATCGCGGGATGCGCGAGGCCGGCGTAGGTCCCGCGCAGGTCCTCGGGCACGTCCGGGTGCAGCTGGGTGAGCCCCTTGACGTGGGCCTCGTAGACGATCGACTCGTTGTAGGGGATGTCGGGTGAGCGGTCACCCTCCCAGTCGAAGAACGGGTTGATGACGACGCCGTACGTCATGTGCGCGGCCGAGTCCTCGTCGTTGCGCGAGTCCGGGTCGCCGAAGTCGTAGCCGAAGAGCGACTGGTGCCAGTCGATCTCGCCGGCCGTGGCCTTGGCATACGGGTCGAGCAGCAGCTTGGCCGGGTTGCACCGGATGCCGTTCTCGGGATCCCAGGGGCCGTGCACGCGGTAGCCGTAGCGCTGACCGGGCTGCACCGTCGGGAGGTAGCAGTGCCAGACGTAGGCGTCGACCTCGGTCAGCTCCACCCGGGTCTCGTTCGTCGCTCCGCGCGGGCCGACCTCGAACAGGCACAGCTCGATGCGCTCGGCGACCTCGCTGAACAGCGCGAAGTTGGTGCCGCTTCCGTCGAACGTGGCGCCTAGCGGGTAGGCCTTGCCGGGCCAGATCTCCACAGTGTTCTCCTCGGGATTACCACGGGTTGTAACGATCAAACTACTGGGCGTGAGTACCCACGGCAGGCCCGGCCAACCGCGCGAGTGGGCCGACTCACACCGGCGGGCGGGGGTGGTGCCGCCGGGCGGCGCCGCGGGGGACGCGGCCCGACGGCCCGGCTCAGACGCCGATCGAGCGCCACGGACCCCAGATCGCGAACGTCAGCCCGTTGCTGGCCTGGATGTTCACGAACAGGGTGCGGCCGTCGGCGCTGAACGTCGAGCCCGCGAACTCGTCGCCGTAGCGGGGCGTTCCGTCGGCCTTGGTCGCGCGGTTGAGCGCGATGTCCCACAGCTTGCCGTTGCGGGTGAGGCCGCGGAGGTAGTTGTCGCCCGAGCTGTCCTCGCACAGCACCAGCGTGCCTCGCCTGGAGGCGGTGACGTTGTCGGGGAAGTCCAGCGTCTCCTCGCCCGGCGACTGGAACACGCAGGTCAGCGTCTGGCGTCGGGTGTCATAACCCCACACCTGGCCCTTGCCGTTTCCGTAGCCGTTGGTGTCGTCGGCCCGGACACTGTTCTCGGGTGCGCCGCCGCCCTGGGTCGAGGTGAAGTAGATGACGCCGTCCTCGTAGACCTGGCCCTCCAGCCGGGAGAAGTACGCCGCGCCCTTGGCCCTGCCCTGGTTGCCGACGAAGACGATCGCGTCGTCGTTGCTCGTCGGCGCGGTCTGTCCCGGTGTGTAGGGGAACTCCGGGTCCGGCTCCTCGATGCGCACCCACTCGGCCTTGTAGGTCCGGCCGCGCTGCTGCCGGCCCTCGAGGTGCAGGTTCGGCTTGTTCTTGATCGCCAGCATCTCCAGCACGCCGTCGTTGTCGAGGTGACCGGTTCGCATCGGGTTCCGCTTCGGCGTGTAGCGGTAGAACCCGGATGCGAAGCCGAAGTTGTCCTCGGTGAGGTAGAGCGCGCCCCCGCGCGGGTCGAAGGCGACCGCCTCGTGGGCGAAGCGTCCGGCGCGCGTGATCGGCTGCCGGTTCGACTGGCCGTCGACGGGGACCTCGAAGATGTAGCCGTGCGGCTTCTCCAGCGCCACGTTCGGCGTACCGGTGAAGTCGGGGCCGACATCGGGCCCGTTGACCGTCTCCTCGCAGGTGATCCAGCTGCCCCAGGGCATCTGACCGCCACTGCAGTTCATCATCGTGCCGTTCAGGCTGGTGTAGGAGTTGAGCACCCGGCCGTCCGGCGTGACCTGCACCGTGGTGGTGCCGCCTCCGGCCTGGGCGTCGTAGGGCTTGCCGGGGCCGAAGGCCGGAGTCGGGCTGTTGACCTCGTGGTTGCGGATCAGGACCGTGTTGCGGCCGGACCCGGGGAAGGCGCCCATGCCGTCGTGCCGGCCGGGCAGCCGGGTGCCGTCGTCGAGCACGACCGGCGACTCCGTGTCGTGGAAGGTGCGGTACCGGAAGCCCCGGGGCAGGTGCAGCCGCACCTTGCCGTCCCGCTCGTCGCCGACGGGGATCAGCTCCACGTTGCGGGGGTGGCGACGGTCTCCGCCGGAACGGGCCTCGGCGGGTAGCGCGGCGAAGCCGGCGAAGGGGCCGCCGGCCATAGCGGCGACGGCTCCGGATCGGAGCATGGTCCTGCGGTCGAGTTTCATCGTGGTCCTCCCGAGTGGGGTGGTGGCGAAAACGGCCACACTATGACCTCGGTCACCTCGCGCAAAGGGGCGGCTGGCGCCGGCACCGGGCCGCTACCGACGAGTAGTCCCCGAACTAGGATGGGCAGCATGAAGCGCACGCTCTACGACGACGACCACGAAGCCTTCCGCGCCTCGGTGCGCGGATTCCTCGACCGCGAGGTGACTCCCCACTGGGAGGAGTACATCGAGGCGAAGCAGTTCCCCAGGGAGATGTGGAAGGCCTTCGCAGCCCAGGGCCTGCTCGGCCTGGAGATCCCCGAGCAGTACGGCGGCTCCGAGGCCGGCGACTTCCGCTACAACGCGGTGCTCGCCGAGGAGCTGGGTCGCGTCTCGATGTCGCTGGGGTCCTGTCACGGCATCCACGCCGACATCGTCGCGCCGTACCTCGTCGAGCTGACCACGGAGGAGCAGCGCGAGCGCTGGCTGCCCGGCTTCGTCAGCGGGGACCTCCTGTGCGCGATCGGGATGACCGAGCCCTCCGGTGGATCGGACCTGGCCGCGCTGAAGTCGACCGCCGTCCGGGACGGCGAGGACTGGGTGCTCAACGGCTCCAAGACGTTCATCACCAACGGCTACTCCGCGGACCTGGTCGTGGTCGCAGCGCGCACCACCCCGGAGAAGAAGGCCAAGGGCATCTCGCTGTTCGCCGTCGAGGACGGGATGGACGGATTCACCCGCGGACGCAAGCTGGACAAGGTCGGACAGGACGAGTCCGACACCGCGGAGCTCTTCTTCGACAACGTGCGCATCCCCGGCAACAACCTCATCGGCGAGCTCGATATGGGCTTCATCCACATGATGAACTGGTTGCCGCAGGAGCGCCTGTCCAACGCGGTCGGCAACCTGTCGCAGGCGGCCCAGATCCTCGACGAGACCCTCGTCTACATCAAGGAGCGCACGGCGTTCGGCCAGGCGATCGGGTCCTTCCAGTACAACAAGTTCATCGCCGCCGAGCTGGTCACCAAGATCGAGGTGACCCAGGCCTTCGTCGACCAGGCGGTGCTCGCCCACACCGAGAAGCGCCTGACCCCGGTCGACGCCGCCAAGGTGAAGTGGTGGGCCGCCGACATCCAGAACGAGGTGCTCGACGCCTGCGTCCAGCTCTACGGCGGCTACGGCTACATGAACGAGTACCGCGTCGCCCGCGCCTGGCGCGACGCCCGCGTCTCGAAGATCTGGGCCGGGTCGAACGAGATCATGAAGGAGCTGATCGGGCGGGACCTGGGGCTGTAGGGGGGCCGCAGGTTTCCCCGGCCGGCCGGGGAAACCTGACGTTGACGGGCGAAGCAACACCCCCCAACGTCAGGGATCACCCCGCAACCCCATCCGATTTGTCCGCGCCGAACCGGTGGGCGCGCTGAGTCCGGATGCGGTCGGAGGAGACTGTCCGGGTGCGCATGTTCGTGGCGGTGGTCCCCCCTGAGGAGGTGGTGGAGCACCTCGAGGAGTTCCTCGCGCCGAGGCGGGAGGCGGCGCCGTTCCGGTGGACGCTGGCGGAGCAGCTCCACCTGACGCTCGCGTTCTCGGGCAACGTCCCCGATCGGTCGTACGACGACCTGGTCGCCCGGCTCGAGCGCGCCGCCCGGAAGCGGCACCCGCATCAGGCTCGGATCGCCGGTGGCGGTGCCTTCCCGAACGTGGGCCGGGCCAGGGTGCTGTACGCCGGGGTCGAGACCGACATCGAGGAGCTCGGCCGAGCCGCCACCGGTGCCCGGGCCGCGTTGTCGAAGGCCGGCGCCGAGGTGGACGGCCAGCGGTTCCGGGCACACCTCACCCTCGCCAGGATGGGTCGACCCGTCGAGGCGACCAGCTGGGTTCGACTGCTCGACTCCTACGCCGGCCCGTCGTGGACGATCGAGGAGGTCGCGCTCGTTGCCTCACACCTCGGCGAGGGGCCGCGGCGACGTCCTCGCCACGACGTGCTCGAGACGTTCAGTCTCGGCCGCGCTGATAGCGGTCCAGCGCCACCTGACGTTCCTCAGCGTGGTCGATGATGCGCTTGGGGTAGTCGTGGTCGTAACCACCCTCCGCGTCCCACGGCTCGTGCACCGCCTTCCCGGACAGGTGCGCCAGCTCGGGCACCCACCTCCGCACGTAGTCGCCCGCGGGGTCGAACTTCAGCCCCTGCGTCACCGGGTTGAACACCCGGAAGTACGGCGCCGCGTCCGTCCCCGTCCCGGCAACCCACTGCCAGCCGTGGTTGTTCGAGGCCAGGTCGCCGTCGACGAGATGGTCGAGGAAGTGCCGTGCCCCCACTGGCCACCACACGTGCAGGTCCTTGGTCAGGAAGCTGGCGGTGATCATCCGCACGCGGTTGTGCATCCACCCCTCGGCGAGCAGTTGGCGCATGCCGGCATCAACGATCGGGAAACCCGTGGCGCCTTCCTTCCAGGCCGCGATCGCGTCCTCGTGGTCGTCGTAGGTCAGGCCCGACACCGGCCTCAGGTCCGCCCACGCCGACTCGGGGTTGTGGTGCAGGACGTCGGCGTAGAACTCGCGCCAGGCGATCTCGCTCTCGAAGATGCGCGCGCCCTGGCTGCGCGAGCCCGATGTCGCGGCGAGGACCTGGCGGGGGTGCAGCAGGCCCAGCTTGAGGTACGGCGAGAGCCGGGACGTGCGGTCGGCTGCCGGGTCGTTGCGCTGGTCGGCGTACGCGGCGAGGTCCCGGTCGATGAAGCTCGTCAGCCGCCTCGTGGCCGCCTCCTCGCCGGGCGTCGGCATCGACTCGGGGGCCTCGCTCAACGCCTTCTCCAGCAGCGCGGCAGCCCGCCCGTCGTCGTCGGCAGTCACCCAGTCCACGCCCCGGGGCGCAGGCAGCGGCTCGTCCCAGCCGGTCGCGCGCCAGGCCTTGCTGAACGGCGTGAACACCTTGTAGGCGTTGCCCGATCCGTTGCGCACGGTCCCGGGTGGCACGGCGTACGGCGTGCCGGTGGCCACTCCCGAGACACCGTCCGGCAGGGCGTCGACCACCGCCTGGTCCCGCTGGCGCGCGTGGGGGGTGAAGTCGTTCGCCACGTGTACCTCGTTAGCCCCGACCTCACTCGCCATCCGGGGTACGACGGCCGACGGCCGGCCCACCCGCACGCACAGCCGGCCACCCATCGAGTCGTCCAGGGAACGCAGGCAGGAGGCCAGCCAGGCTCGTCTGGCCGGGCCGGCGGCCTGCCACAGGCCGGGCTCCAGCACGAAGAGGCCGAGGACCGAGCCGTTCTCGGCAGCCGCCCTCAGCGCTGGGTTGTCCCGGAGTCGCAGGTCGCGCCGGAACCACATGATCGAGGTCATTCCTCGACCCTACGAGTGGGTGTGTGAGACAGGACACGAGCGCGTTCGTGCCGTTGGGGCGGCGGCTAGGGTCTGTCAATGCGACGCCTCGCACTTCAGTTGCGCCACACGCTCTGGGACATGACTCCTCGGGACCACCGACAGACGGATCGGGAGTTCCGCCGTCGGCAGTTGGTCTGTGGAGTGGTCGTCGTGATCGGCGCCCTCGTGCTCGCGTTCGCGTTGCGCCAGACCGTCGCCGGCAGCGTCGAGTTCTACGGCGCCACCCTCCTGCTGGCCCTGGTGTGGACGGTCGGAGCCTTCGCCTCCGGCCCGATCCACCTCGGTCGGATCGGTCTCGACGAGACTGCGGCCGTCCGCCCCATCGTCCAGCCGGTGCTGGTGGGCCTCGGCCTGTCGGTGGTCTTCGTTGTCGGTGCCTTCATCGTGCGGCTGATCCCCCCGCTGGCCGACCAGGTGCGCAGCGTTCTGGAGTTCGCCGGGGAGGGCTCCTCGGCGCTGCCGCTGCTGATCGTCACCGTGCTCAACGGGATCGCGGAGGAGCTCTTCTTCCGGGGCGGTCTCTACGCCGCCATCCGCGGACACCAGGTGCTGGTCACCGCTGTCGCCTATGCGGTCGCGACCGCCGCCACCGGCAACGTGATGCTGGCGTTCGCGGCGCTGGTGCTCGGCGTGGTCGTCGGTCTGGAGCGACGGGCCAGCGGGGGCATCCTCGCGCCGGTGCTGACGCACCTCGTGTGGTCGGTGACGATGCTCTACGCCTTGCCGGCGATCCTGCCGCCGCTGGGGTAGGAGCCGTCGGTTTCCCCGGCCGACCGGGGAAACCGGTCGTTGTCGCCCGAAACTTCACCCCACAACGTCAAGGATCAACCGACAACCCCACCCGAAATGTCAGGCGTCGCCCGCCAGCGCCCGGCGCACCGCCTCGGAGTACGTCAGCGGATCGCCGGGTACGACCTCCCGGATGCGCTGTTCGGTGACCAGGACCTCGACGCCCATCGAGTCGATCAGGTTGCGCCCGGTGGTGACGTCGACATCGGTCACCAGCGCCAGCCAGTACGACGACAACCGGGGCGTCAGTACCGGGACCTCGAAGATCCGCACCACCCGGCCGGTCCCGGCATCGGCAGCCAGGCGCAGCATGTCGACGTAGGTGAGCTGGTCCGGGCCACCGATCTCGTAGGTCTGGCCCATGGCCGCCTCGTTCTCGCAGACCCCGACCAGGTAGCGGACCACGTCGTCGATCGCGATCGGCTGCGTCTTCGTCGTGGCCCACTTGGGCACCACCATCGCGGGCAGGTTCTTGACCAGCTGACGGGTGATCTCCCACGAGATGCCGCCGGCGCCCACCACGATCGCCGCGCGCAGGACCGTCACCGGCACCCCGGTCTCGGCGAGCAGGGACTCCACCTCGCGACGCGAGCGCAGGTGCGCCGACAGCTCCCCGTCGTCGCCCAGGCCGCCTATGTAGATGATCTGGCGGACCCCCTGCTCCGCCGCCACGCTCGCGAAGGCGCGGGCTGCCTCCGCGTCCTTGCGCTCGAAGTCGGGGTCGTCGAGGGAGTGGACCAGGTAGTACGCCACGTCGACCCCCTCGAGTGGTCCCATCAGTGAGGCCCGGTCGTTGACGTCGCCGCCGACCGGCTCGCCCGGACCGTCGTACGCCGCGGGCCTGCGCGTCATCGCGCGCACGGTGTGCCCCTGGTCGGTCAGGGCGGGGACCAGGCGGCGACCGATGAAGCCGGTGGCGCCGGTGACGAGGATGCGGCTCATGGCGCAACAGTAGGAGACGACCGATCGCGGCCCGCCTACGGTCGTTCTGGGCCTACTCTCGATGGCATGAGGATCGCGATCATCGGCACCGGCGTCGTCGGGCGGACCCTGGCGCTCGGACTGAGGCAGATCGGGCACGACGTCGTGGTGGGCACGCGCAACCCGGAGGCGACCGTGAGGCGCGAGGAGTGGGTGGGTCTCGACCTTCCCCTCAGGCCACTGGGCTCCGTGGCGGCCGACGCGGACCTCGTCGTCAACGCCACCGGTGGGAGCGCGAGCGTGTCGGCCCTCGGCGAGGTGGGCTCGGAGCACCTGGAGGGCAAGGTCGTCCTCGACGTGGCCAACCCGCTCGACTTCTCCCAGGGCTTCCCGCCGACTCTGAGCGTCAAGGACACCGACTCCCTGGCCGAGCAGATCCAGCGGGCGTTTCCCGGTGCGCGGGTGGTGAAGAGCCTGAACACGGTCACGGCCTCGGTGATGGTGCACCCGGGCAGCGTCGGTGACGGGGACACGACCATGTTCGTCTCCGGGAACGACGCGGATGCGCGCCAGCAGGTCATCGCATTGCTACGCGAGCTCAGCTGGGTCGACGTCATCGAGCTCGACGGCCTGCACAACGCACGTGGCCAGGAGATGTGGCTGCCGCTCTGGGTTCGCCTGATGGGCGCCCTCGGGACGGCCGAGTTCAACCTCAAGGTCGTCCGTTGACGTCGACTGGGCGACCGTCAGGACGAAATCGCGCAGAAACACGCTTTGGTTAGGGTCGGACCCATGTCGTACCTGCTCCGCGTCGAGCTGCCCGACGTTCCCGGATCGCTGGGACGGCTCGCCTCGGCGATCGGTTCTGCCGGGGGAAACATCGACGCGATCGAGATCGTCGAGCGGCAGGAGGGTCGCGCCATCGACGACGTGTTCCTCAAGGCGGAGCCGGGTGTGATGCCCGACAGCGTCGTCTCCGCCTGCACCGCGCTCGAGGACGTCCAGGTCCTGTGGATCTCGCGCTACGCCGCCGGTTCGAACCTCACCCGAGACCTCGAGGTCGTCGAGGCCATGACCTCTGCGCCCCTGGCCGCCCGGGACACGCTCGTCGACCTGCTGCCCGCCACATTTGTGGTCGACTGGGCGATGCGCGTACGCCGCGTCGGTGACGGCGCGAAGGTCGTCCACAGATCACCGGCCGCCCCGAGTGACATCCCGGACGACATCTACTGGCCGACCGACCTGCTGCGAGGCAGCCGGATCGCGGTTCCCGAGCGAATGTCGGAGATGCTGGTGGCCGGGTGCTCCTTCGAGGAGGACGAGATGATCGTGATCGCGCGCCGTGGCGGTCCCGAGATCCTCGACTCGGAGATCGCCCGGCTGTGCCATCTGGCCGCTCTGGCCACCTCGATCTCGGGTTGATCCAGCGGGCTCCTAGTCGGGCTCCTGGTCGGTGCCCGACCATCCTCTGCTGAGACCACCCCCGGGCACGGGAGACCGGGCCTCCGACCGCTCCCTCTGCGGTCGGAGACCCGGTGGGCGGGTGGCCGTGGTGTTTCACCCGCCCACCGCCCCGTGGGGCGCCGGGTCGCCGAGGGGGGTGGAAGCCCGGTGCCCGGGGCGGAGCTCAGAGCGCCTGTGCGACCCCCGTCCCGTGCAGACGCCCGGCAGGAGTCCCACGGCGGTGGCCTGTCACCAGGCCCAGCCCGAGCAGGAGCATGAGCAGCCCGAGGATCGCCCAGAGAAGCAGATCCGAGGAGACACCCGTCTGCGGCAGGAGGCCCGCGCCGAGGATGGCCGCCGGGGCGGCCTGCGCTGCCTGCGCACCGGACAAGGCGGCGGCAACGTCACCGGCAGCAGCGCCGGCAGCAGTGGCACTGCCGGATCCGCCGTCGGAACCGGCAACACCCGGGGACGACTCGCTTCCCGGAGACTCGGCTGTGCCCTCGGCAGGAGCGCCGGGGGCTTCACTCCCGTTCTCGGTCCTCTTGCGCTCGGTGCTGTTGCCGTCGCCCAGGACGGTCACCTGGTTGTCCGACGCGTCGAACGGCGCGCGCACGCCCGGGGAGGTCTGGTTCCCCGATCCCGTGCCGTCCTCACCGGTGGTGGTGTCACCCTCGGAGCTGCCGGTCGCGCCGCCGTCGGCCGTGTCGTTGGACTCGACGGTGTTGCCGTCTCCGATCACGGTGACCTGGTTGCCGGAGGCGTCGACGGGGGCGCTGGCGTCGGCGGCGGTCTGGTTGCCTGCGCCGGTGCCGTTCTGGCCGCTGGTGGTGTCACCCTCGGAGCTGCCGGTCGCGCCGCCCTCGGCCGTGTCGTTGGACTCGACGGTGTTGCCGTCCCCGATGACGGTGACCTGGTTGCCGGAGGCGTCGACGGGGGCGTTGGCGTCGGCGTCGGTCTGGTTGCCTGCGCCGGTGCCGTTCTGGCCGCTGGTGCTGTTGCCACCGCTGCTGTCTGCGGAGCCGGCGGCGGGACCGTCGTTTCGGGAGTCGCTGTTCGCGGAGCCGGCGTTGTTCTTGTTGCCGTCCCCGATGACGGTGACCTGGTTGCCGGAGGCGTCGACGGGGGCGTCGGCGTCGGCGTCGGTCTGGTTGCCTGCGCCGGTGCCGTCCTGGCCGCTGGTGGTGTTGCCACCGCTGCTGTCTGCGGAGCCGGCGGCGGGACCGTCGTTTCGGGAGTCGCTGTTCGCGGAGCCGGCGTTGTTCTTGTTGCCGTCCCCGATCACGGTGACCTGGTTGCCGGAGGTGTCGAGCGATGCCTTGAGACCGCCTCCGGTCTGGTTGCCGGACACGAGTCCGCTGATGCCCGACGTGTCGTCGGGCCCGTCTGCTGCTGTTGCCGACGATGCGGCGAACGCGAAGCCCAGAACTGTGAATCCCCCGGCTATCGCAGTCGCGCACAGCGTGCGGCGTACGGATGTACGCATGATGCTGCTCCTTGACTGAAGAGTTGTGATGTGAGGGTGGCCAGCGGCCACGAAGGGTCGTCTGCTCGTGCTGGAACGAGCGCGGACCGGCCTCAGTCAGGCGTCGAAGCAGGGCGGTGCGCCGGACCGGCAGCGATCCGGTCGGCGAGCGAGGAGATGGCTGTCCTCGTGGAGGGCAGTGTGTGGTCGAGCCCCGCCGCTCGGAGTCCGGCGCCCGGGCCCGGGGGCGCTCCGCCCTGGGCCGAGGACGCTGCGGTCCCCCCGGAGGACCGCAGCGCCGGACCCTCGGCGTCACCCCCGGAGCTCGGGCTGGCGGCCGCCTGGGCCTGACCATCGAGCGCCGTTGGGGAGCCGGCATCGGGAGAGGTCGAAGGGATCGATCCACCCCTCGGCGCGACCATCTCAGCAGTGCTGCCGCTGGACCGGTTCGAAGTCGTTTGCCCTTGCAGGATTGAGGATTCTCCCACCAACGCCACGTCGCCGGCACTCTCGGCCTCGGGGATCACGGCTCCCCCGACGGGGGTGGCGTCGAGGACGGCGCGAACCTGCTGCAGGGCTGGTCTCACCTGCACTCGCACGGTGTGGGACACCCGGGCCACGACGGGCTCGGCCGCGGTGGTGCGGACGATGGTTCGGGTCACGGAGCGGATGGGATCGGCATGCTGGCGAACGGTCTTGATGACCTCCGCGGCCACCGAGCTGCGCGCTGGGTCGTGGGTCTGGCGGGCTGTGTTTCCGGCCAGGCGCGGGGCCGTCTGCGCGACCTCGTCCACCGTCCCGATCACCCGGTCGGTCCCCAGGCCCTCGCGCTGCTGACCGTCGGTGGCCTCGGCTGCGCCCGTCGCCAGGCACCACCACAGGACCACGGACCCGCAGAGCGTGGCCACGGGACGCAGAGCGCGCAGGAACCGACGGATGTCGGTGGTCACTGCGCCCTCGGAGCCGGGTCCCATGGCTACGTGATACCCGCGAGAGATCGGTTATAACCGACAAAGCGGACAAAATGTCAGGGGGTGAGATGGCCTACTCGATGGCTGTGAGCTTGAAGACCGGGATCTGGCGGTCCGTCTTCTTCTGGTAGTCGGCATAGGTGGGCCAGGTGTCCACCGCGAGCTGCCACAGGTCGGCACGCTCCTCGCCGTCGACGAGATCGACCCGATAGGTCTTCTTGGTCGCACCGTCCTGGAGGTCGACCTCCGGGTGCTCGACGAAGTTGAAGTACCACTCCGGCTGTTCGTCCGCGCCACCCTTCGACGCGACGGCCACGTAGACACCCTCGCGCTCGACCCGCATCACCGGGTTCTTGCGCAGGTTGCCGGACTTCGCCCCACGGGAGGTGATCACCACGATCGCGTATCCGGTCTCACGCAGGGTGTTCGCCTCGGCACCATCCGTGGCCTCGAACTTCTCAACCTGGTCGCGCACCCACTTGGCCTTGCTCGGGACGTATTCGCCTTGAAGTGTCATGTCGTTCCCAACGCCGCCGACCCCGTCGAGATTCCAGCGCCCCGATAGCCTCCGAGCCATGAGCGCCATCGAGGGAGTCAGCGAGATCTTCGACCCGGCCGACTGGGACGACGTCCCCGGCTTCGAGGACCTGACCGACCTGACCTATCACCGGGCCCGGGCGCACGGGACGGTGCGGATCGCGTTCGACCGCCCGGACGTGCTCAACGCCTTCCGGCCGCACACGGTCGATGAGCTGCTGCGGGTCCTCGAGCACGCGCGTACGACGAGCGACGTCGGCTGTGTGCTCCTCACCGGCAACGGACCGAGCGAGAAGAACGGGAAATGGGCGTTCTGCACCGGCGGCGACCAGCGGATCCGCGGCCGGGCGGGCTACCAGTACGCAGAGGGCGACACCGCGGAAACCGTCGACAAGGCGAAGCTCGGTCGACTGCACATCCTGGAGTGCCAACGCCTGATCCGGTTCATGCCGAAGATCGTGGTCTGCCTGGTCAACGGCTGGGCGGCCGGCGGCGGTCACTCGCTGCACGTCGTCTGCGACCTCACCCTGGCCAGCGCAGAGCACGGACGCTTCAAGCAGACCGACGCCGATGTCGGCAGCTTCGACGGTGGGTTCGGGTCGGCGTACCTCGCACGTCAGGTCGGCCAGAAGTTCGCCCGGGAGATCTTCTTCCTCGGTGACGAGTACTCCGCCCAGGACGCCCACCGCATGGGTGCGGTGAACAAGGTGGTGCCCCACGCCGAGCTGGAGAAGGTGGCGCTCGAGTGGGGCGCGAAGATCAACGGCAAGAGCCCGACGGCACAACGGATGCTGAAGTACTCCTTCAACCTGATCGACGACGGCCTGGTGGGTCAGCAGCTGTTCGCCGGGGAGACGACGCGGCTGGCCTACATGACCGACGAGGCCCAGGAAGGCCGTGACCAGTTCCTGGAGAAGCGTGAGCCCGACTGGTCGCCCTTCCCCTGGTACTACTGATCTGACCTATTTGCGCAGGTCAGACCCCGACTGGGCCTCTTTTCGTGGCAGTTGCGTTGCAAGAACTGCCCCCGTCATCTCGGAGGCTGCCGCGCGGGTCTTGTCCTCGGCCCTGGGCCAGGGGTGCGCGTAGGTGCTCAACGTGGTGGTGGCTGATGCGTGGCCCATGCCCAAGGACACCGGCGACTGATGGTCAAGTGACTCGAGCCACGCGCGTACCCAGGTAGCTTTCGCTCGAGGCGAGTCACCGATCAATGGCTCCAGCGAGGATCGCGGCGAGGCGCGAGGCGAAGTCCCGCAAGGTAGACCCGTCCGGCTCTCCGTGTGCCGGGTTGATTTCACAAACGGTGAGTCCGCACCAGTTGGGCGCCGCCACCAAGCGCTCCAGCGCCGCCAGCAGCGTGTCCAGTTTCAGACCGACGTTGCGCCGAGTGTTCTCAGCCAATGGGGCATCGGCAAAGTCCACCACGTCGATGTCCAGGTGCACCAACAAGTAGTCGAACTGCGCGGCCCACTCCGTGACAACCCGCTCTGCGGCCCCGACCGGATCATCTCGGACCGCGTCATGGGACACCCACGGGATCCCGCGCTCCTCAATGACCCGACGTTCAGAACTCGTGGGGTCCACCTGCCCGAACATCAGGATCTGGTCGGAGTCCAGAAGCGGAATCCGGGGGCCCACCCGCGCAAGCTCACCAACAGCTCCTTCGAGATCAAGCAGGTGCGCGACGCCCATCCAGTCGAGTGCACCTTCGTCAGTGGTTGACGGTGTCTTCAGGTCTGCGTCGTGATCGACGTAGACCAGACCGACCCGTCCCCGCGCCACTGAACCAGCCACGGTCCCCATCCCCACGGTGCAGTCACCACCCAGCACCAGCACCGCACACCCCTGCTCCGTCAGGGCATCGCTGACTCGTGCAGACACTGATTCAACCGTCTGCACCACACTTCCGATGTTCATCGCATGCCGGCTGGATCGGTCGGTTCGCCACCTGATCTCCTCGGTGTCACCTGCGTCCTCGACCGCGACCCCGTGGGCCTGCAGTGCGCGCACCAGGCCCGCCTCACGCAAGGCCCGCGGAGCCTGCTCTTGGCCAGGCGCATAAGCCCCGGCGCTGCTGGGCGCTCCAACCACGACCAATCGATCAGCCATGTTCCAACCTTTGCTGGGCGAAACGACACTTGCAAGCACTTCCACCGAACGTCGGGATCTGCCCGCATGGTGTGCGCGCCAGCGGGCGCGGATCGGCCGCAAGTCGGATGTTCGAGGTCTGTCGGCCGTCGGTCGTACGTTGCCTATGAGGTGGACGAGTCGTCGGGTGAGCTCGTGGTCAACATCCTGCGCAGGTCAGCCGCACAATGCCAACGATGACCACCGACCGCCGCTGAGCGTGCTGCGCTATCCCTGGTACTACTACGCCGGCGCGCCCGCGCAGGTCAGAGGCGCAGGGCGGATCAGCGCTGGTTGACCGCGACGGCGACTGCGGCGGCCGCCGCCAGCACCATTCCGAAGACTGCTGGGGAGACCATCACCGGGCGCACCCAGCGCGGCAGCGGCGGAGTCATGTCCTGGCCGGTGCGCGGGTCGAGGACCAGGTCGTCGCTGTGACGTGCCAACCGGCCCAGCCCGACGGCTGTCGCCACGAGCACGGCAAGTCCGAGGAGGAGTGGAACGACGGGCGGGGAGCCCAGCGGGCCGCTTTCGCCGGCGCCGAAGGCGAGGGCGCCATCCAGCAGGAGCCACGTGCCCACGGACCCTCCGAGTCCGCACGCTGCGGCGGTGCGGGTGACTGGTCCCAACCAGGCTCCGGAGCTCGCGCCCGGATGTCCCAACGCGGCGCTGACCTCCTCGGCGTAGGCGCGGGGTGGCCCGAACGCGTCGCGCGGGTCCTCGCCGGTTTCGGTCACGTGGCTATGCACCTCGGCGAGCGCTTCGGCGATCCGCGGGCCGGGCACGTCACGCGTCCGCAGGGCGAACAGCAGCTCGGTGGTGTAGGTCTGCATCTCGGTCGTCACGCGGTCACTCTCCCTGACGTGAGCAGGTCTGTGGCCCGCTCGGTGAAGGTCAGCCAACGGGCCTTGCGGTCATCCAGCGCGGCGTGGCCGGCGGGGGTGGCAGCGAAGAACTTCCGTCCGGGCCCCCCGACCCCCTCGCGCCACGTGGTGGTCAGCAACCCCTCTTGTTCGAGGCGGGTGAGCACCGGATAGAGCGTGCCGCCCTTGACCGTGCCCAGGCCCGCATCCTGCAGCCGCTGCGCGACCGCGTAGCCGTAGGTCTCCTCCTCGGCCACCACCGCGAGCACGCACAACGAGAGCACGCCGCGCATCCATTCCGCGGGCCACTGCTGTTCCTCCATGACTAGACAGTAAGACAAACTAGTCAGGCGTGCAACACATCCAGCGTCGAGCCCCAGCCTCCAGGAGGACGGGGACGCCACTCCCGGCCCCGCGGGGGGCCTTCGCGGTCGGTGCCCCTTCAGCTGGCCGGGCCCGACCCCGACGGCACGTCAGGTGTGAGTCGCGCGAAGGGCGCCTCAGGTTGGTCGTCGCCGCCAGGGACCATCCCCCTTCTGACGAGGGCCCAGGCCGTGACCGCCACGGCCAGGTAGGCGAGGTACACCAGCACCCAGGCCCGCAGACTCCAGTCGACCTCGTCCCACGCGTAGGGCGTCGGCATCAGGACGACGAAGAACGCAACCAGACCGCAGGTGTACGCCGCGGCCCACCAGCCCCGGGCCCAGCGAAATATCGTGAGGCCCGGCATGCCCGGGACCGGGAACAGAGCGATCGGCAGGGCGGCCAGCCCCGCTATGGCAGTGGCGGCGAGTGTCTCGGACAGGAAGGTGCCGACCACTCCGGAGGGTTCGCCCACGAGCCCGTAGGCGAACCACGCGAGCAGGCCGGCCCCGGCGCCGTACCCGAGCGCGACGAGTGCGGCTCTCGCTTCCTCCGCCCTCCCCACGAGGGCGCTGAACCCGACGCCTGCGACGAGACCGAAGACGATGCCCGGCTCGAACCCGGTGACCCGGGTGAAGACGACCGCGACAACGACGAGCAGCAGCGTCGCAGGCTTGAACGTGTACGACGTGGCCGCGGTCGGAGCGAAGCGCCTGACCGCCCAGATGGTGACCGCCCAGCCGACGACGACGTCGATGCCGAAGGAGGCGAGCACCGACATCAGGGTGCGCAGCGATCCGGCGTTGAACCCGAACCCGGGATCGACGAAGGAGGAGATGACGCCCGCCAGGAACACCCCGCCGGCCGCGAGCCACCACCGCACATCGGGCCCCTCGGCTGCTGGTGCGCGGCCACGACGGCCGCGCCACCAGGTCGAGAACCGGTCTGCTCCCGTCTCGGTCGCCGAGTTCAGCAACGCGGTCGGGAACGCCACGAGCAGGACGAGGATCACGGCGAGCAGCACACCGACGAGCGCACCTCGAGCCTGCACATCGGCAGCGGTCGGCAACGCACTCAGGACACTCGGCGCATCGGCCTCCCCGGAGGCCAGGCGGGAGGCCGAGCCGGACGCCGAGCCGGACGCCGAGCCGGACGCCGAGCCTGATGCCGAGCCTGATGCCGAGCCCGGTGCCGCCGTCGGCGCCTGCGGGTCCCGACGCTCCGTCGCCGCTTCGAGCTCGCTGACCAGCCGTTGCGCAACGAAGGTGACCTCCGTCGGGTTCCAGATGCAGATCACGTCTCCGCGAATCTCGCCCTTGGCCTGGCGCTTGGTGATCGTCAGCAGTTCTTCGCTCATGGAGATGTCCAGGGTCAGTTCCCCGCGGGTGCTGGCGCTGGTGCACTGGCGGCTGGCCTGGAGCGAGGCTTGTCCGTTCACGACGGTCACAGGCCCTGGGAAGTCCCGGACGACAGGGTCGGTCACCTCCAGCGTGCAGGTGTCTGCGTCACAGGTCGCAACAGCGGTGCCGCTGCCGGTCGTCTCGACGTAGTGGCGCACGTCGACGTCCGCCGCAGCGGGGTTCGCGACCACGAGCAGGGAGGCGGCCGCGACTCCCAGGATCGTCAGGCACCGCCGCAGCGCTGGCACTGGTCAGCTCACCCGGTGTAGAGCACGCTGCGGGCTGAGTCGCAGACGGACGCGTGGGTGCCCACCGCGAGGGGACCCTGCACCCCGATCTTGCACGCCAGGACGTTGCCTGTCGCGTCGACCAGATAGCGATCCAGCCGGTTGAACCCACCAGCCTCGGGCCATGCCGCAGTGAACGTCCACCCGTCGATGGGCTGGTTCTCGAGTGCCGGAGGCGCGATCCCCTTGGACTGGGCAGCATCCCCCTCCATTCGCTCGAGCAGCTCAAAGGTGTTCGGAACCTTCGACACAGTGATGGTGACGCGGGCGTCTCCCGACTCGAAGGCGCACATCACGGGGGGCGCGGCACCCGACGGCTTGAGGTCCGCGGTGACCTTGAACTTCCCGCACGGGACCGGCGTGGTGAGGAGCGTGCCGGTGTTGGTCGCGTCGGGCTCGTCCGTGGCGGGGTCAGGTGTAGCGGTCCCTTCCGCAGCCGACGCGCTGTCGTCCTCGGCCTTCTCGTCCGCACCGCAGGAGGAGAGGCTCAGTGCGACGACGATCGGTATCAGAAGTGTGTGGTGCAAGCGCATGAGGTGAGCCCTTTCAGGTGGGTGTCGCTGTGCGGCCTCGGCTGCACCTAGGGGGAGGATCGCACCGATCTATCCGAAAAGGTCCGAATCATCTCGTGTTGTCTAGTCCGGCTCGCCACCGGGAGCGGTCCCCGACTCGCTAGCCTGCGGCCGTGCAGGTCGTCGTACTCACCGGAGCAGGGATCTCGGCCGAGAGCGGCCTGCCCACGTTCCGCGACGCAGCCGGTCTGTGGGAGGGCCACGACCCGATGGCGGTGGCCACGCCCGAGGCGTTCGACGCCGATCCCGATCTGGTGCACCGCTTCTACGACGAGCGCCGGGCCCTGCTCGCGAGAGTCGAGCCGAACGCGGCCCACATCGCGCTGGCGAGGCTGGAGGAGCGTCTCGGCGACGACCTCTACCTGGTCACCCAGAACATCGACGACCTGCACGAGCGTGGTGGGTCGCAGCGGGTGCACCACCTGCACGGACGACTGCGCGCCGCGTGGTGCACGACGTGCGACGAGCGGCACGAGTGGACCGGGAGCCTGGGTGACCGCCCGGCCTGCCCCGCCTGTGGCGAACCGACGCTTCGCCCGGACGTCGTCTGGTTCGGCGAGATGCCCTACGACATGGATGCGGTGCAGCAGGCCATCTTCGACTGCGACCTGTTCGTCGCCATCGGCACCTCGGGCCTGGTCTACCCCGCCGCCGCGTTCGTGCACTACGCCATCGGCAACGGGGCGCGGACGCTCGAGCTCAACCTCGCTCCCGACCCCGTCAGCGACTTCGGGCAGGTGCGTACGGGGCCGGCGACCGTGACCGTGCCCCGATGGGTGCAGGAGATGTTGGGCTGCGACTGAGCCGAGCCTGCCCTTCGTTGCGAGCGTCACCGGCAGGCTGGACGATTGGGTCATGTCCTCCCCGACCGCACCCAGCTTCCCGCCGATGGGTGAACACGCACACGAACCGCACTCGGACGCGATCGCCGGCAAGATGAACGCGTTGCGTGCCGCGGTGCTCGGCGCGAACGACGGCATCGTCTCGGTCGCCGGACTCGTGATGGGTGTCGCTGCAGCGACCTCCGACCGCCAGACCATCCTGGTGGCCGGGTTGGCGGGCCTGGTCGCGGGCGCGATCAGCATGGCCGCGGGCGAGTACGTCTCGGTGAGCACGCAGCGTGACACCGAGATCGCGCTGATCGCCAAGGAGACCCGCGAGCTCGCCGAGGAACCGGAGGAGGAGCTGGCCGAGCTGGCCTCGCTCTACCACCAGCGTGGCCTGTCCGAGGAGCTCGCCCAGCAGGTCGCCGTCGAGCTGACCGCCCACGACGCCCTTCGCTCACACCTCGACATCGAGCTGGGCATCGATCCCGACGAGCTGATCAACCCGTGGCACGCGGCCTGGGCCTCGATGGTCTCCTTCACCCTGGGTGCGCTGCTCCCGCTGCTCACGATCCTGCTGTTCTCGGCCGATCTGCGTGCGGCAGTGACCCTGGTGGCGGTGGGCGTGGCCCTGGCCGGCACCGGTTACACCAGCGCGCGCATCGGTGGCGCCCCGGTGCCGCCGGCAGTGAGGCGGGTCGTCATCGGCGGCGTGCTGGCGATGGCGGTGACCTACGGGATCGGCAGCCTGGTCGGCATGGGGATGTCCTGACCCACGAGCACGTCCATGAGGTGCTGGGCGTGAAGATCGCCGCGGCACGGGATGCTCGGCAGGGCGAGTCCCGGGTCGCGATGGTTCCCGAGCTGGTCGGGTCCTTCCTGGCCGTCAAGGCCCTGTGAGCCACCCGGCCGGGGCCCGGCGGGATTGGCTTTCGAAAAACTGGCCCACATCACTCCGGATGTCACATAATGGGACATTGGCGACATCGTGTCGTCGTGCCTGAAGGAGGGCCGTGCACCGGGGATTCTCTTCGTCCGACACTGCCTGGCAGCCGGGGACGGAGGGACCGACGGCCAGCACACCGACCTCGGGTGCCGCGCGGTCGATCCGGATCGGCGCGCTCCTGCTCGCGGTGCTGGCATCGGCCTGGGTCGCCACCGTCGCCGGCGACCCCGGCCTGGTGCCGGCGATCTGGCCGGCCGGGGGTGTCGTCGCGGGGTTGTTGCTGACCTCCCCGAGCCGGCTCAGGCCCTGGTTGCTCCTTGCCAGCCTGGTGCTCATCCTCGCTGCCTTCCTGGTCAACGGCCATGACGCGGCGCCCAGTCTCGGGTTCGCGCTGAGCTTCGTCGCAGCGGCCTGGCTGGTCCGCGAGCGGCTCGTCGTCGGGCTCGCCGGGGAGCGGGCCGCGCTGCGCGACTCCGGTGACGTGTCCCGCTTCGTCGGCGCCCTCGCCGCGGGCTCTGCGGTGGCCGGCGTCGGCTGCGGCCTCACCCTGTGGGCGACCGGCGACGGACGCCCCGTGCTGGGTGCCATCGAGGCGTTCGGGGCCAACGCAGCCGCGGTGATGGTGCTGCTGCCGCTGTTCCTCACCGCGGTGAGCTTCGAGCCGATCGCCGGTCCGCGAGAGCGCCTGGTGCAGGCCGTCTTGACGATCGGTACGACGCTCGGGGTGTTCCTCGCCACCGACATCCCGCCCATCGTCTTCGCGGTGATGCCGATGTTCGCCTGGCACGCCTTCCGGGGCACCCTGCGCGAGGCGACCCTCATCCTGACCGTCGTGGCGGTGATCGGGTCCTCGGTGACCGTTCTCGGTGTCGGCCCCATCTGGGCGCTCGGTGAGCGCTACGCCCTGGCGCCGGAGCTGGTGAGCGGCGTACTCCACCTGTTCCTGGTCGACTGTGGCCTGATCCTGCTGCCGCTGTCGGTGATGGTCACCCAGCAGCGGATCGCCACCGCCCGCGCGGACAACGAACGCGAGACGCTGCAGCGGCTCGTGGCCTCGGCGACCGGCACCGCCATCATCGCGACCGGGGCGGACGGCGTGATCACGCTGTTCAACCCCGGTGCCGAGGCGATGCTCGGCTACTCCTCCGAGGAGGTGCTCGGCCAGCGGCCTGACCTGTTCCATCCCGAGGACGAGCTGCGCCACCAGGCTGCCCGGCTGCGGGCGCTGCCGAACTTCGCCGACATCTGCCGGGCGTCGGTCGCCGCGGAGGACGCCAACCGCCTGTGGCTGTTCCGGCACAAGGACGGGCAGGAGCGGATCATGCGGATGACCCTCACTGCCGTCCCGGACCAGAGCGGCGGGCTGTCGGGCTATCTGGCGACCGCCGAGGACGTGACCGAGCGCGAGGCCGCCCAGCGCGCGATGCTGCTGACCCTGCAGCACCAGCGCACCGCGGTGGAGCGGCTGCAGGAGCTCGAACGGGTCAAGGGCGACTTCGTCTCGACGGTCAGTCACGAGCTGCGTACGCCGATCACCAGCATCATCGGCTACACCGAGGTCCTCGAGGACGGCATGGTCGGCGAGCTGACCGACGCACAGCTCGAGGTCGTCAACCGGGTCGACCGCAACGGACGCCGCCTGCTGCTGCTCGTCGAGGATCTGCTGACGCTCTCGCAGATCGAGTCATCGGTCCTGAAGATCGAGCCGGTGGTCACCGACATCCGTCAGGTGGTGTCCAACGCGCACTGTGCCGCGGCCACACCCCTGGCGGCACGGTCGCTCACCGTGACGGTGTCGACGCCGTCGGAGCCGGTCGTGCATCACGGTGATCCCGTGCAGCTCGAGCGGATGGTGACGAACCTGCTGACCAATGCCGTGAAGTTCACCCCCGACGGCGGCACGATCGCGGTGTCGCTGCGTTCCAGTGGCGAGGTCAGCGAGATCGTGGTGCAGGACGACGGCGTGGGCATCACCGAGGACGACCAGGCCAAGCTGTTCACGCGCTTCTTCCGGTCCGGCGAGGCCACCGAGCGGGCGATCCAGGGGACCGGGCTCGGACTGACCATCGTGCAGGCGATCGTCGCCCTGCACGGCGGAAAGATCGCGGTCTCCTCAGCTCACGGGCACGGGACCGCGGTCACGGTCACGCTGCCCCGGGTGGCCGTGGCCACCCCCGTGTCCGGGACGGCCACGGTCGGCTCCGCCACCGGCTGAGCCGGACCGCTGCGCTGATCTCCGGGCCGGTCACTGGGTCCGTCATCGGGTCGGTTACTGGGCCAGACCGTAGAGCCGGTCACCGGCGTCGCCGAGGCCCGGCACGATGTAGCCCTTCTCGTTGAGGTGGCTGTCGAGAGCTGCGGTGACCACGGTGACCGGGACGTCGGTCTCGGCCAGCCCCTTCTCGAGGTTCGCCACGCCCTCCGGTGCCACGAGCAGGCAGATGCAGGTGATGTCGTCGGCCCCGCGGTCGGTCAGGAACCTGATCGCGGCGGCCAGGGTGCCACCGGTCGCGAGCATCGGGTCCAGGACGTAGCACTGTCGCCCCGACAGGTCGGCCGGCAGACGCTCGGCGTACGTCGAGGCGTCCAGGGTCTCCTCGTTGCGCACCATGCCGAGGAAGCCGACCTCTGCGGTCGGCATCAGCCGCATCATCCCCTCGAGCATGCCGAGCCCGGCCCGCAGGATGGGTACGACGAGCGGTCGCGGCCGGCTCAGGTTGACGCCCTCCGCGTCCGCGACCGGGGTCGTGATCCGCACCGGCTCCACGCGCACGTCGCGGGTCGCCTCGTAGGCCAGCAGCGTCACCAGCTCCTCGGTGAGGCGACGGAACTCCGGCGAAGCGGTGTCCTCGTCGCGGAGCGTGGTGAGCTTGTGCGAGATCAGGGGGTGGTCCACGACGTGCAGGCGCATGACGTACACGGTAGTGGGAGGCGATGTCGGTGGTCCTTCCTGCTCCCGTCTGCGACGATGCGAGTGAAGATCCGAGAAGGGGTTGCGTGATGGCGGAGATCACGGACGCAGAGGTCGGCGAGGTCGACCTCGCCGTCGTTGCCTACCGTGACGAGGGCGACTGGAACCTCGCCGAGCTGCCCGACCGGTCGTTGGACACCGTCGAGACGATCGCCCGGGAGCTGCGCCGCTATCCCGGCGAGAACGGCGCGCTGGCGCTGATCTCCGTGGCCGAGGACTTCGTCCTGATGGTGCGGGCGCAGGGGTCCCACGTGCGGGTGCTGCTCTCGGACGCGACCGCCGCGACCGACTGGAGCCTGGCTCGCTCGGCGGTCGACCAGATCGGCGTGCACGTCGACGACGAGGAGGACCAGGCACCCGCCGGCGACCTCGCGATCTTCGAGGACCTGGGGATGCCGGCGCAGGACATGGGTGCACTGCTCGACGACTACGACCTCTATCCCGAGGAGATCCTCAGCGACATCGCCTCCAACGTGGGGTTCGGCGCGAAGTTCGACGACCTGGTCGGCATCGCGGAGTGACCCAGCCTGGTGGTCGAGCCCGGTCGAGACCCTGGGAGCCCGCCATGCGTGCTGCTCTCGCCGAGGCCGCGCTGGCCGCCGCCTCCGGAGACGTCCCGATCGGCGCGGTGGTCCTGTCCGCTTCCGGCGAGGTGATCGGCGCCGGCCACAACGTCCGCGAGCGCGACGGCGACCCGACCGGCCACGCCGAGGTCGTCGCCCTGCGCGCCGCGGCCACCTCTGTGGGGGAGTGGCGGCTGAACGGCTGCACCCTCGTGGTCACCCTGGAGCCGTGCACCATGTGCGCGGGTGCCGCTGTCCTCTCCCGTGTCGAGCGGGTCGTGTTCGCGGCGTACGACGAGAAGGCCGGCGCCGTCGGCTCGCTCTGGGACGTCGTACGCGACCGCCGGCTCAACCACCGGCCCGAGGTGATCGCCGGTGTGCTCGCCGCCGAGAGCGCTGCGCTGCTGGACGCCTTCTTCAGCCGCCAGCGCGATTTCGACCGCACCGATGACGTCCGGTAACCTTCCCGGCGGTGGCGTGTCCGAGCGGCCTAAGGAGCACGCCTCGAAAGCGTGTGTGGGTGCAAGCCCACCGTGGGTTCAAATCCCACCGCCACCGCCGATTGGTCGTCACGATCAGCGACAGACCGGATCCTCCAGGGTCCGGTCTTCGTCGTTCGCCCGGGCGCGCCGCAGCCTGCGGCCATCTGCGGCTGCCGTTGCCTACGCTGGCTCGATGGCGGTCAACCGGAGTCGCAGGGCCAGGCTCGCCCGGAAGCGCAAGCGCCGGATGGACCGGGTCGAGCACGACCTCAGTGCGGAGCAGTGGGCCGCGCTCCAGACCGCCTGGGGTGGCTGCGCCTACTGCGGCGTGCAGGGCCTGCCGTTGCAGCGCGACTGCGTGCTGCCGATCTCCCGCGGTGGCCGCTACACGCTGGAGAACATCGCGCCGGCCTGCGGTTCCTGCAACGCCAGCAAGTGCAACGACGAGGTCACCGGCTGGTTGCGGCGCAAGCGGCTGGACGAGCGCACCTTCCTGGTGCGGCACCACGAGATCAGCGCCGCGCTCGTGCTGCAGTTCTCCCCAGTGGTTCAGTGACGCTCCTCGAGCCCCACCGCCTCGCGCAGCTTGCGAGTGGCGTCCTCGAGCTCGGGATCGTTCTGGGCGCGGGACTCCATCAGCTCGGCCAGGGCCTCGGCCAGCACGTTGAGCTTCTCCTGTGAAGCCTCCTCGGCACGACGGCCGGCGTTCTCGAGCAGCACGAGCAGCAGGATCGAGAGGACGCTGGCGAAGGTGTGGATCGCGACCTGCCACTGCTTGAGGTCCGGCCACAGGGGTGCGCTCGCCAGCCAGACCAGCACGATCGCCAGGCAGAACAGGAAGAACGGGGCGCGACTGACCCGGCCCTGCACCGCCTCGACGAACTTCTCGAACGGGTTCCGCCCGTCGCCCTGCTTGCGGTCGTGTGCTGCGTCGTTGCCGTCCATGGATGCAGGCTAAGGCTTGGTCCACGGGCAGACACCCGGATGTCACGATGGCGTCCATGGAGGGCATGAAGATCCTGGCGATCATCCAGGCAGGTGGCGCCGGCGGCCGGATGGACGTACTCACTCTCGAGCGGGCCAAGCCGGCCCTGCCCTTCGCCGGCAGCTACCAGCTGCTCGACTTCCCCCTGTCCAACCTGGTGAACTCCGGCATCGACGACGTCTGGCTCTCCGTGGCCTACCAGGCCTCCGCGCTGGAGGAGCAGGTGCGCAACGGACGGCCCTGGGACCTGGACCGGACCCACGGCGGGCTGCGGCTGCTGGTGCCCCAGGAAGGCAGCGGCTCGATGGACGAGGACGGTTTCGCCACCGGCAACGCCGACGAGCTCTTCCGGCTCCGCGACCAGATCCGGACCGCCGGGCCCGACCTCGTCCTCGTGATGAGCGCCGACCACGTCTACCGGCTCGACTACCGCGAGGTGATCCGCACCCACCGGGAGAAGGACGCCGAGGCCACCGTGGTCACCACCGACCTCGACGGGATCTACGCCGAGGACGCCTCCGACCATGCCGTCGTCGAGGTGAACCGTCTCGGCCGGGTCACCTCGTTCGCCTACAAGCCGGACGAGCCGGCGTCCACGACGGTCGTGACCGAGGTCTTCGTCTACCAGCCGGACGTGCTGGTCGAGATCCTGGAGGCGCTGCACCGGGAGCTGTCCGACGAACCGCACGAGGGCGACGACGACGAGGGCGACTCCGGGCTCGGCGACTTCGGCGACCTGCTGCTGCCCCGACTGGTCGACCGGGGCAAGGTCTACGCCCACCGGCTCGAAGGCTACTGGCGCGACCTGGGTCAGCCGCACCACTACCTCAATGCCCACCTCGAGCTGCTCCATGAGGACGTCGGGCTCTTCGACAGGGACTGGCCGGTCCGGACGCAACAGCCGCAGCGGGAGCCGGCGCGCGTGCTCGAAGGAGCCCAGGTCAGCGAGAGCCTGATCAGCTCCGGCTGCGTGGTGGGCGGTGTGGCGAGGCGGAGCGTCCTGGGACCGGGGGTCGTCGTCGAGGCGGGCGCCGAGGTCGTCGAGAGCGTCATCTTCCACGACACCGTGGTGCGGGCGGGTGCCAGCGTGACGCGCTCGATCGTCGACAGCGCCTGTGAACTGGCCGACGGGGCACACGTGGGTGCAGCCTCGGTGGCACTCGACGACCCGGACGCCATTGCGATCGTCGGACGACAGAGCCGGGTCAGCTCCCGGCTCCCCGCCGGGTCACGGCTCGCCCCCGGGACGACCGCGTAGCACCGACCCGGGGAGCAGGGTCCGCCTCGTCGTCCGGCGACGATCCGCACGGCCGGTCGCGGAACCCCCTAGCGTTCCTCCATGCGCGCGCTGCCTTTCGGGGACTCCGACCGGGGCCCGGTGCGGGTCCTCACCATCGGCACCGAGCCCGGTCCGGTGCTCGAGGTGCTCGACCTCGGGGCCACGGTGCACAGGCTCTGGGTGACCTGCGGTGACGGCGTACGACGCAACGTGGTGCTCGGCCACGCCACGGCCGAGGAGTACCTCGACTCCGCCGACTACGTCGGTGGCACCATCGGCCGCTTCGCCAACCGGATCCGCGGGGCCGCGTTCCCGCTCGACGGGGAGGTCGTCGCCCTCGAGCCGAACGAGCGCGGCAACGCCCTGCACGGCGGGCCGGACGGCTTCCATCGACGGATCTGGCAGGTCACGCACCTGACTGCGACCCAGCTGATGCTGACGCTGACCAGCCCCAGCGGCGACCAGGGGTTTCCCGGCGAGCTGGTCGCCTCCGTGGCGTTCGAGGTCACCACCGACGGCGTCGGGGTCCGCCTTGCCGCGACCTGCGACGCCACCACCGTCGTGAACCTCACCTCGCACGCCTACTTCGACCTCGACGGCGACAGCACCATCGACGACCACCGTCTCCGGGTCGATGCGGACACCTACCTGCCCACGGACGACCTCGGCATCCCGCTCGACCCGCAACCTGTCGAGGGCACGCCGTTCGACCTGCGCGAGACCACGCGGCTGGGGTCGGTGATCGCCGCGACCGGGGGGCTCGACCACAACTTCGTCCTGGCCGGCTCGCCGTCGCCGGCCGCTGCCGTGCTCGACTCCCCGGCAACCCGCACCCGGATGACCCTCGGCACCGACCAGCCGGGACTGCAGGTCTACTCGGGCGGTGGGTTCGACGGCTCACGGCGCGCGACCACCGGCCAGCCCTATCGGGCGGGCGCCGGCCTTGCCCTGGAGCCGCAGCGCTTCCCGGACACCCCGAACCGGCCGGACTTCGGCTCGGCCGTCCTGCGCCCCGGGGAGACCTACACCGCGCTGATCAGGTGGAGCTTCAGCGCCCTGGACCCGGTCGGCGGGGACTGACCCTGTAGGACTGGGAGGCGTAGGCGACGACGAAGGGGCACCACGATGGAACAGCGACTGCTGGGCAGGACCGGACGGACGGTGTCGGCCGTGGGGCTGGGCACCTGGCAGCTCGGCGCGGACTGGGGTGAGGTCACCGAGGACGACGCGCGCGCCGTGCTCGAGGCGTCCGCCGAGGCGGGTGTCACCTTCTACGACACCGCCGACGTCTACGGGGACGGCCGCAGCGAGCAGATCGTCGGCCGGTTCGCGGCGGCGCACCCCGACGCCGGCTTCACGGTGGCCACGAAGATGGGTCGTCGCCTCGACCAGGTCCCGCAGAACTACAACCCGGAGAACTTCCGTGCCTGGATCGACCGGTCGCGCACCAACCTCGGCGTGGACCGGCTCGACCTCGTCCAGCTGCACTGCCCCCCGAGCGCCGTGATCGAGGACGACGCGACCTACGACGCACTCGATGCGCTCGTCGAGGACGGTGCCATCGCGGCGTACGGCGTCAGCGTCGAGACCGTCGACCAGGCCCTGGCGGCCATCGCCCGGCCGCACCTCGCCACCGTGCAGATCATCCTCAACGCCCTGCGCCTCAAGCCGATCGAGCAGGTGCTTCCCGCGGCGGAGGCGGCCGGTGTCGGGATCATCGCGCGCGTCCCGCTGGCCTCCGGTCTGCTCTCGGGCAAGTACGACGAGAGCACCACGTTCGCCGCCGACGACCACCGCAGCTACAACCGGGACGGCAGCGCCTTCGACGTGGGGGAGACCTTCTCGGGCGTGCCCTACGACGTCGGCCTCCAGGCAGCCGCTGACTTCACGCGACTGGTCGACACCTCCTCGCCGGGAGTCCTGACGCCGGCCCAGGCCGCGATCGCCTGGGTGTGGCAGCAGCCCGGGGTCAGCGCCGTCATCCCGGGCGCTCGCAACGAGGAGCAGGCCAGGTCCAACGCCAAGGCGGGCGAGGCACGCAACCTCGGCGTGGAGTTCATGGAGGGAGTGCATCGCATCTACGACACGAGGATCCGCGAGCTGGTGCACGACCGCTGGTGAGGACCGCCTGAGAGGCATGGGTCACAGCTCGCCTTCACCCGCCGAGGTGGCGGGCACAATGAACCGGTGACCCAGAAGTCCAGATGGTTCGAGTCCCCGGCCGATGCCGACAAGCAGCTGGCCGCCGTCGGCTACCTCTCCGACACGGCCACGTCCACCACCACCTTCCTCGCGGGTGCGCTGGAGAAGCCGCTCCTGGTCGAGGGACCGGCGGGCGTGGGCAAGACCGAGCTGGCCAAGGCGATCGCCCGCGCCAGTGGGGCCGAACTGGTGCGGCTGCAGTGCTACGAGGGGCTCGACGAGGCGCGGGCGCTCTACGAGTGGAACTACAAGAAGCAGCTGCTGTCCATCCAGGCAACAGAGGCGAGACGACGTACGGACCCCACCACGGATGCAGAAGGTGAGTCCTGGGCGGGGAACATATTCACTGACGAGTTCCTGCTCACCCGGCCGCTGCTGACCGCGATCCGCCGCGAGGAGCCCACGGTGCTGCTGATCGACGAGGTGGACAAGACCGACGTCGAGGTCGAGGGCCTGCTGCTCGAGATCCTGAGCGACTTCCAGGTCACCATCCCGGAGATGGGCACGATCGTCGCCGTACGCCGCCCGCTGGTCGTGCTCACCTCCAACGCGACCCGCGAGCTGTCCGAGGCGATCAAGCGACGCTGCCTGTTCCTGCACATCGACTACCCCGATGCCGAGCGTGAACGGGAGATCGTGGTCTCGCAGGTCCCGGAGGTGGAGGAGAAGCTCGCCGGCCAGATCGTCGAGGTGGTCGCCAAGCTGCGTGGGATGGAGCTGCGCAAGGCCCCGTCGATCGCGGAGACCATCGACTGGGCGCGCACCCTGGTCGCGCTGGGCACCGGCACCCTCGACCCGGCCGCGATCGACCAGACCCTCGGGGTGGTGCTCAAGCACGCCAGCGACCACGACCGGGCGGTGCGCGAGCTGAGGCTGCGGGCGACATGAGCCTCCTCGACCGGCACATCGAGTTCGTCGAGGCCCTGCGCGACGCCGGCTTGCCGGTCTCGCTGGCCGAGGGACTCGACGCGATGCAGGCGGTCGAGGCGCTCGGGCTCGGTGACCGCGAGACGTTGCGGTCGGCGTACGCCGCGACCCTGCTCAAGCGACAGAACCACCGCCCCGGCTTCGACCAGGTCTTCGACCTCTACTTCCCGCTGCTGATCGGGGACGGCCATCCACGCGATCGGACAGTCCGGGACGCAACGGTCGCGGATCGGGCCGAAGAGCAACCCGAACGTCTCGGAACACCCGGATCGGAGGACGGCCCCCAAGCCCTGGCCGACTTCCGGGAGGCGCTCACGACCGCGATGGCGATGGGGGACCCGGACGCGATGACGCTGCTGGCGCGCGAGGCGGTGCAGCGGTTCGGGCTGATCCGGGGGCGCGGTCCCGGCGAGCAGCGGTGGTCGTCGTACAACGTGATGAACCGGGTCTCGCCGGACGAGCTGGTCGAGAAGGCCCTGCGGGGGATGGGCCTCGACACCGGCGACGACCCCGCGGTGCAGCGGCTGGTCGAGGCGCAGGCGCGGGCGTTCGAACGGCTCGTGGACGCGGAGGTACGCCGCCGCGCGGCCGAGGTCCGTGGCCCCCAGCACGTCGCCCGGCACACGATCCGTCCGGCCATCGAGCAGGTCGACTTCACCTCGGCGCGCAAGGCCGACCTCGAGCTGATGCGCCGTGAGATCCAGCCGCTGGCGCGCCGGCTGGCGACCCGGCTCAGCCGGGAGCAGCACGCACGATCGCGTGGCCCGCTCGACTTCCGCCGCACCGTCCGCGCCTCGATGTCCAGCGGCGGTGTCCCGATGGAGACCCGGCACCGGCCGAAGCGCCCGGGCCGGACCGACCTGGTGGTGCTCTGCGACGTGAGCGGCTCGGTCGCCAACTTCGCCAGCTTCACGCTGATGCTGGTGTTCGCGCTGCGCGAGCAGTTCAACCGCGTGCGCGCGTTCACCTTCGTCGACGAGATCCACGAGGTCACCGACCGGTTCGCCTCCGGAGGCGACCCGGCGCGCGTGATGACCGACCTCGCGGCCAGCGCCCGCCACGCGACCCTGTGGGGCCGCACCAACTACGGCAGGGCATTCACCCGGTTCGCCGAGCAACACCCGGACGCACTCACGCCGAAGACCAACCTGCTCGTGCTCGGCGACGCCCGCTCCAACCACACCGACCTCGCGCTGCCCGTGGTCAAGGACCTGGTGTACGCCGCCCGCCACAGCTGGTGGCTCAACCCCGAGCACGCGCGCAACTGGAACACCGGTGACTCGGCCGCGCGTGAGTACGGCCGTCTGGTCCCGATGGTCGAGTGCCGCAACCTGACCCAGCTGGGGGAGTTCGTGCACGATCTGGCGTGATCCCGCGAACTCACGTGCGGGAGCCTGCGGTGCGCACCCCGGCCTGCTGGTCGCTGAGCCCCGTCTCGCGTGGGCGCATGTCGACGTCGCCGGTACGCGGCGCAGGCGCTGACGGTAAAGTGGTCGATTCCCCTAGAACGACTCCCCGACGGAGGACTCCGGCGTTGAACAGTGATGTTGCCGCGCGTGAGGTCGCGCGCGAGCAGGAGTACGTCGACACCGTCTACCGCCAGCTCGACCAGGCGGCGCTGTCCGCGCAGGAGCTGGCCAAGGAAGGCCTGGCCCGCGGACGGATCGGCAACGAGGGCGGGCTGGTCGAGCGCGACGCGATGGTCTTCCAGGCCGCCCGGCGGATGGCCACCCTGGACGCCGCCCACGAGGGCCTGGTCTTCGGGCGTCTCGACATGGGCGCCCAGGTGGACGCGGAGCCGCGCTACATCGGCCGGATCGGCCTGCGTGACGCCAACTACGACGTGATGCTGATCGACTGGCGCGCGCCGGCGGCCGCCGTCTTCTACCAGGCCACGCTGGCCGACCCGCAGGGCGTCGTACGCCGTCGGATCCTGCGCAGCAAGGGCGTGCAGGTGCTCGGCGTGGAGGACGACCTGCTCGACCCCGAGGACCCGGCTGCCGAGGCGTTGCCGATCGTCGGCGAGGGGGCGCTGCTCGCGCAGCTGTCCAAGGCACGCGACCGCTCGATGCACTCCATCGTCGCCACCATCCAGGCCGAGCAGGACAAGGCGATCCGCGCCCCCAACAAGGGTGTCGTGTCGATCTCCGGCGGTCCGGGCACCGGCAAGACCGTGGTCGCGCTGCACCGCGCGGCGTACCTCCTCTACGCCGACCGGCGTCGCTACGAGCGCGGCGGCGTGCTCGTGGTCGGTCCGTCCGGGGTGTTCATGCGCTACATCGAGCGGGTGCTGCCCTCCCTCGGTGAGACCGCCGTGGCGCTGCGCTCCCTCGGTGAGGTGGTGGACGGGGTCCGCGCCAGCCGGCGTGAGGAGCCCGGGGCCGCGGAGGTGAAGGGATCGGCGGCGATGGCCGAGGTGCTCCGTCGTACGGCGCGACAGGCCGTGCCGGACGCTCCCAGCCAGTTCCGGATCTTCTACCGCGACGACGTGATCCTGCTCGGTCCGCGCGAGCTCGGAGCCCTCCGTCGGCAGCTGCTGTCGATGGGGCTGCGCAACCGCTCGACCACGCGGGTCGCCTCGACGCTGATCGACGCCATGTGGCGACAGGTGCGCAGCGAGCGTGGCCGCGATCGCACCAAGGAGGAGTTCTCCGAGGAGATCCGCACCGACGACACCTTCCTGCAGTTCGCCGCTGCGTGGTGGCCGGTGCTCGACGCGGCGACCGTGCTCGGGTGGCTGCGCGACCACGACTTCCTCGCCCGGGTGAGCGAGGGCGTGCTCGACGACGAGTCGGTGCGGCTGCTCACCAAGTCGTGGGGCCCGGCAGCAGAAGGCAGGGCGCTGTCGGTCGACGACGTGGCGCTCCTCGACGAGCTGCGCTACCTGCTGGGGGACCCGCCGATCGTGAACACCGGCTCGGTCGACGACGAGTACCTCGGTGCCGAGGACTCCTCGCTCCAGGAGCTGTGGACCGCCTCCGACCGGGAGTACGCCGGCCCGGCCGGCTGGGCCCCGCCGAGCAACCGGGTCGAGGACGACGCGTTCGCGCACGTCCTGGTCGACGAGGCGCAGGACCTCACCCCGATGCAGTGGCGGATGGTCGGACGACGCGGCCGCGGCGCCACCTGGACGATCGTCGGTGACCTCGCCCAGTCGTCGTGGCCGGTGCCCGAGGAGTCGGCGCGCGCCCGTGCCGAGGCGCTCGGCGACAAGCCGCGCCACGACTTCCACCTGTCGACCAACTACCGCAACTCCGCGGAGATCTACGAGTTCGCCGCCGAGTACGCCGAGCGGGTCGGTCTGGACGCGGACCTGCCCGACGCGGTGCGCACCACCGGGGTGCACCCGGCCCGGCTGCGGGTCGACGACCTGGAGTCGGCGCTGCGCGAGCACCTCTCCGAGCTGGCCGGATCCCTCCCGGGCACCATCGGGATCGTGGTGCCCACCGCGCGTCTCGGCGAGGTCACCCGCTGGGTGTCGTCGTGGCCCGAGCACGCGGACCAGACCGGCGGGCCGGAGTCGCGGATCGTCGTACTCAGCGGGCTGGACACCAAGGGCCTCGAGTTCGACGGGATCGTCGTCGTGGAGCCCCAGGAGATCGAGGACGAGGCGCCCACCGGCAAGGCCACCCTCTACGTCGTCTACACCCGCGCGACCCAGCGGATGGTCACGCTCTCCTCCTAGGCGAGGATGAACCATGCTGATCCATCCCTGGGACGCGGCGAGTCGTGAGGAGTGGCAGGGCGTGCTCGCGCAGGCCGACTTCGGCCAGCTGATCACCGCCGGGCACGTCGGCGGCTTCCCGGTCGTCGTACCCACCCACTTCCTCTACGACGGCGACGCGACCGTCCTGCTCCACCTCGCCCGCCCCAACCCGGTCTGGAAGGCGCTCGCGGCCGACCCGCACGTCGTACTCGCCCTCACCGGCGACTACACCTACGTCGAGGCCGGGTGGAACGCCGACCGGGACACCGACCCGGCGTACGGCGTCCCCACGTCGTACTACACCGCCGTGCAGCTGCTCTGCCGTGCCGAGGTCGTCGACGACCCGGACGAGAAGGCGGCGATCCTGGCCGCCCAGCTCGGGCACTTCGAGCCGGCCGACTCGTCCCGCGTCACGCCGTCCGCCGCCAACGAGAGCGATCGTCGCCAGCTCCCCGGCATCCGCGGCCTGCGCCTGCTCGTCGAGGGCGTCCGCGCCAAGATGAAGTACGGCGGCAACAAGGACGCCGAGCACCGCCAGGAGATCGCCGACCACCTCGCCGAGCGCAACGGCCCTCTGGACACCGCAGCCCGGGGCCACCTGCTCCGGCGGCTGGAGGGGTAGGGGCGCGTCCGGACCCCACAAATGTTGGATCGGGACGTCGAGTGGGGTGCTGGGCACGTCCCGTTTCAACATTTGTGGGATCGGAACGTCGAGTGCGCCGCTGGGGACGTCCCGTTTCAACATTTGTGGGATCGCGAACGTCGAGTGAGCGCCGCTGGGGACGTCCCGTTCCAACATTTGTGGGATCGGAACGTCGAGCGCGCCGCGAGACACGTCCCGTTCTCAACATTTGTGGGATCGGATCGTCGAGTACGCCGCTAAACACGTCCCGACCCAACATTTGTGGGATCGGGGACCCACCGAGCCCCACCCGCCCCACCTAGTAGCGTTCCCGGCATGCCCGCCGACCTCTCTCCCGATGCCGCCCTCGAGGAGCTGCTCGGACACGAGGCGTGGGCGGTGATCCGGTTGCGGGAGAGCCCGACCGTGACTCTCGTGGGTGGCTCGCTGGAGAAGCTGGAGAAGCTCGCGGACATCCCACTCGAGGAAGGGGTCCCCGCCGACGGGCGGCGGTTCGACCGGCTGGTCGCCGTACCGTTCCGGCAGGTCACCGAGCGCGGGTTCGTGGCGCACGACGACGGCACTCCGCTCGCGGTGGTGACCATCGAGACCGAGCGCGAGGTCCCGCTCGCCGAGCTGATCGAGGCCCTCCCGGACGAGGAGATCGCGTTCGAGGACCAGGGTGGCTTCGAGACCTCGGACGAGGACTACGCCGAGGTGGTCGCCCGGATCATCCGTGACGAGATCGGCAACGGCGAGGGCGCCAACCTCGTGGTCGGACGTCACTATCGCGCCCAGCTGCGCGACTGGGGTGCCGCGAAGGCACTCACCGTCCTTCGCCGTCTGCTGACCAGCGAGCGCGGCGCCTACTGGACCTACTGCTTCTGGACCGGCGACCGCTTCCTGGTCGGCGCCTCGCCCGAACGGCACGTCAGCGTGCACGGCGGGGACGTGCGGATGAACCCCATCTCCGGGACCTTCCGGCTGCGTGGCCCCTCGACCGGCCCCACGCCCGGAGGCGCGGACACGCCTGAGCCCGACCTGAAGGCGCGCCTGCTGGAGTTCCTCGCCGACGAGAAGGAGATCTACGAGCTCTTCATGGTCGTGGACGAGGAGCTGAAGATGATGTGCGACATCTGCCACGAGGGCGGCCAGGTCCTCGGGCCGTTCCTCAAGCCGATGACCCACCTGGTGCACACGGAGTACCTCCTCGCCGGGCGGACCCGCTCCGACGTGCGCGACGTGCTGCGCGACACGATGTTCGCTGCCACCGTGACCGGCGCGCCGGTGGAGAACGCGTGCCGGCTGATCCGCGAGTACGAGTCGGAGGGTCGCGGCTACTACGCCGGCGCGCTCGCGCTGATCGGCCGCGACGAGGAGGGTGCACCGACCGCCGACTCCCCGATCGTGATCCGCACCGCCGACGTCAGCCCCGAAGGCGCGATGAAGGTGACCGCCGGGGCGACCCTCGTGCGTGACTCCGAGCCGGAGCACGAGGTGGCCGAGACGCTCGCCAAGGCCGGCGGCATCCTCTCCGCGTTCGGCCTGGTCCCGGGTGCCCCCGGAGAGCCGTCGGACATGGCCGACCTCGCGATGGACGAGGACGTCCTGATCGCCCTGAACTCACGCAACCGCCGGCTGGCGAAGTTCTGGCTCACCGACCAGGGAGGTTCGGCGCCCGCGCCCTCGCTGGCCGGCCGGACGATCGCGATCGTGCACGGTGAGGACGACTTCGTGAACATGCTGGCGCACGTGTTCTCCGTGCTGGGCATGGGTTCCCGGGTGGTGCGCCACGAGGCCCTCCTGGACCAGCAGGGCGCGGAGGACCCCTTCGCGGACGTCGACCTGGTCGTCATCGGTCCCGGCCCGGGCGACCCGCGGGAGCACGACCACCCGAAGATCGCGGCCTACCACCGGGCGATCGACGGTCTGCTCGCCTCGGGCAAGCCGTTCCTGGCGGTGTGCCTGGGCCACCAGGTCCTCTGCGACCGGCTGGGGATCGCCGTGGACTACAAGGACATCGTCTTCCAGGGCACGCAGTCCTCGGTCGACATCGACGGTCGCGAGGAGCGGGTCGGGTTCTACAACACCTTCGTCGCCCGGCTCGGCGAGAACGACCTGCCCGACGGGGTCAGGGTCGAGTCCGACCCGGCCACCGGCGACATCCACGTGCTCTCGGGGCCGACCTACCGTGGGGTGCAGTTCCACGCCGAGTCCATCCTCACCGAGAACGGATTCGGCCTGCTGCGCCAGCTGTTGCTGGAGCTGCTGGGGTGAAGCCCCCGTGACTTCGGGCGTGCTCGTGGTCGACCACTACGACTCCTACACCTGGAACCTCGTGCACCTGATCGCCGGCGTCACCGGCGTCCTGCCCGAGGTCGTGGAGCACGACGCCCCCGGTGTGCTGGCCCGGGCCGGCCGGTCCACCCACGTGGTGCTCTCCCCGGGTCCGGGTCACCCGGCCGACGTTGCCGACTTCGCCCTCGGCGCCGCGGTGTTCGAGCTCGGAGTGCCGGTGCTCGGCGTGTGCCTGGGGATGCAGGCCCTCGTCACGTCGTACGGCGGAACGGTGGATCGGGTCGACCCGGCCCACGGCGAGATCGCCCTGGTCAACCACGACGGGGACGGACTCTTCGCAGGAGTCCCCGACCCGTTCGAGGCGGTGCGCTACCACTCGCTCGCGGCCGTGGCCCTTCCGGCGGTGCTCCGCCGGACCGCCCTGGACGAGCACAGCGGCGTGACGATGGCGGTCGCCGCACCGGGAGCTGCCGCTCAGCGGGGTGCAGTTCCACCCCGAGTCGATCCTGTCCCGTCATGGCGCCCGCCTGATCAGGAACTTCCTGTCATGAGAACCACCCCAGGGGAGAGCGAGCCGGTGCTCGACGCCGTACGCGCCGGTTTCGCCAGTAGCGACAGGGTGTTCTGGCTCGACGGCGGCGGTTCTCGGGACTGGTCCGGGCGCCGGTCACTGGTCGGCGTGCTCGACGAGGACGACGTCTCCCTCAGCTTCGATGCCGCCCGCCGGGAGGTGACCCGGCACCAGGGCGGCCGCACCGAACTCGTCGGGACCGACATCTTCGCCGTGCTCGAGCAGGAGGTGGCCCGGGACGCGGGCGATCGGGACGTGCACTGGGTCGGCTGCTTCGGCTACGCCTCACGTCCGGACCTCCCGGCCCGACCCTGGGGGCACGGGCCCGACGCGATCTGGATGCGCTCGAGCGACATCCAGTTCTTCGACCACGACGACTCGACGACCGAGCGGCACCCGGCCCGGAGCGTCGATCTCCCCTCGGCTGCGACGCCGAGCTGGTACGCCGACGCCTTCGCGCAGGTGCAGGAGCAGCTGCACGCGGGCAACTCCTACGAGGTGAACCTGACCTACCGCGAGGAGCTGGGCCCGGCGGTCGACCCGCTGGAGACCTACCTGCGGCTCCGGGCGAGCAACCCCGCGCCGTACGCCGGACTGCTCAGCCACCGGGGCACCCACCTGCTCAGCAGCTCCCCGGAGCGCTACGCCACCATCGACCGTCGCCGCTGGCTGGAGACCAAGCCGATCAAGGGCACCACGCCGCGCGGGGCGACCGGGCCGGAGGACGAGGCGTTGCGAGCCCAGCTCGCGCAGGACCCACGGTTCCGTGGGGAGAACCTGATGATCGTCGACCTGCTGCGCAACGACCTGTCGATGGTCTGCGAGGTCGGCACGGTGCAGGTGCCGAGCCTGATGGAGGTGGAGTCCTACGCGACCGTCCACCAGCTGGTCTCGACCGTGCGCGGCGAGCTGCGGGCCGACGTGTCGACCCTCGGCGCACTGCGCGCGCTGTTCCCGGCGGGCTCGATGACCGGCGCTCCCAAGCTGCGCACGATGCAGATCATCGACGAGGTCGAAACCACACCGAGGGGCCTCTACGCCGGGGCGTTCGGCTGGATCTGTGCGGACGGAAGAGCAGACCTGGGCGTGGTGATCCGCTCGCTGTACGCCGGCCCCGACGGTGTCTGGCGCGTCGGCACCGGTGGCGGCATCACCGTCCGCTCGGACGCCGAAGGTGAGTGGGCCGAGACCCTCTGGAAGGTCGAGCGGATGCGGGTGGCAGCCGTGCCGCCAGTCCCGCCCGCCCCACCGGATAGTCCCTGACGTTCTGCCTCCTGATGTCCGCCTTGGGCGGCCGGAACGTCAGGGGCTATCCGGTCCCCCCGGGGAGTAGGGCGAGCCGCTAGGAGCTCGCGAACCAGGGGTGGTGCAGGTCGAGGTACTGCTGGTCCTGGACGTGCGACATCGTGTCCTCGAACTCCTTGCGCATCGCGGCGGGCATCTCCTTGCTCTCGCCGGCGCGCGCCTCCTCCTCGCTGCGGAAGCAGACGGTCTGGGTGAACCAGCCGTCCGGTTCCATGGCGATCGTCCCGCCGATGATCTCGGGACGGGCCTCGTGCAGCGCGTCCATCGGCTGCTCCATGAAGTGCCGGAACCGCTCCGGGTCGTCGATCCGGCCCTGGATGACCTGGACGAAGCCGGCGTCGTCGGAGCCACCGCCGAGGAAGAGCATCGCGTTGTCGCAGTCGTGGAAGGTGACCTCGCCGTCGAAGCAGGCTGTCATCCGTTGCCACCACTCACCCTGCTCGGGACGCGTGGAGTTCCTCATCGCGGCCTCACGTGACTCGAACCGCACCACCCCGATGAACTCGCCGTCGTCGGTGACGCCGTAGGTCCCGCCGAGCCAGCCCTCTGCTCCCGGTGCCAGCTGGTCGCGCCACTCCTCGGTGACCTCGCGCAGCCGGTCGGCGTCGTGGCAGCGACCCTGCATGATCTGGATGAACATGGTTGTCCCCTCTCGCCTGAGAGGCCCGTTCCGCCCTGGAGCGGTGCCCTTCTCGACGTTACGCCTGCAAGGCGAGGGTGTCACCGGACGCTGGGTGCGTGGGCTGCTCCTCCCTGAGCACCCAGGGCTCAGCTCGAGGTGTTGTTCTCGTCGGATCCCAGCGCTGCGGTGGTGGTCTGGCTCTTCCCGTCCCGCAGGTAGGTGATCTCGACCTGCTCACCGGGCCGGTGGCTGCGGATCGTGGCCACCAGCGACTCCGAGCCGTCGATGACCTGGTCGTCCACCTTGGTGATCACGTCCCCGCTCCTGAGACCGGCCTTCTCCCCGGCGCCGCCGTCCTCGATGGACTGGAGCTGCGCCCCCTGGGTCAGCGTCTCGCCGGTGACGTCGGAGACCGTCACACCGAGCCGTGCGTGCGTCGGCTTCTCGCCCTCGGTGATCTGGTTGACGATCGGCAGCACCTCGTCGATCGGGATCGCGAAGCCCAGCCCGATGGAGCCGCCGGAGTCGCCGGACGCGCCGCCGCTGGAGGTGGTGCGGATCGAGGAGTTGATGCCGACCACGCGGCCGGACATGTCCACCAGCGGCCCGCCGGAGTTGCCGGGGTTGATCGCGGCGTCGGTCTGGATCGCCGGGTACGTCGTACTCAGGTCCTGGCCCGCGCTCGGCTGGTCCTGGTCCTGGCCGAACGGGTTCCGAGGAGCCTGCTCCTGCTCGGTGGAGACCGAGACCGGCCGGTTCAGGGCGCTGACGATGCCGGCGGTCACGGTGGCGTTCAGGCCGAACGGCGATCCGACCGCCACCACTGTCTGGCCCACGCTCAGACCACTGGACTTGCCGAGGGAGGCGGGGACGAGGTCGTCGGAGGCCTCGACCTTGATCACCGCGACGTCGGTCAGTGGGTCGGTGCCGACGACGGTCGCCTTCTGCGCGGTGCCGTCGTTGAAGCTCACCGAGATCGAGCCGTTCTCGCCGACTCCGGCGACCACGTGGTTGTTGGTGAGGATCTCGCCGTCCTTGCTCAGCACGATCCCGGAGCCGGAGCCGGCGCCCGACTGGGTCGAGACGTTCACCTTGACCACCGAGGGGAGCACGGCGGTGGCGACCTTCTCGACGGTGCCGTCCTCGACCAGGGTGGTCTTGGTGGCCTGGTAGTCGCCGGAAGTGTCGGAGACGTTGCTCCCGGTCGAGCCGTCGTGGAGCGAGTCGTAGACGGCCGCTCCGCCGAAGCCCCCGGCACCGCCGAGGACGAGGGCGCCGACGAGGACTGCGGCCCCGAGACCCCGGCGCCTGGCGGGGCGGTGGCGGTGGCGGTGGCCTCAGGCTCGTCCGAGCTGCCGTGGAAGGGTCCCAGGAACGCCGGCCGCTGCGACGGCTCGTGCGGGTAGGGCGGGAGCGGCCGGGTGTGCTCGTCGTGAGGGGGGTCACCCGCCGGGTCGCCGGAGGAGTCGGGGGGCCGGGGGTCAGGGTTCTGCTCGTCCATGCGCCCCAGTCTGGATGGTGATCCTGAGAGCGACCTTTGCAGGGGCTACGAGCGCGCCAAACCTTCGCACGGCGCAGACTAGACCTCGGGCGGCGCCATCGTGCCGGGGAGCTGGAACCAGAACGCCGCGCCGCCCTCGGGTCGGTTGTCGGCACGCGCGCTGCCGCCGTGACGGTCAGCGACCGCCTTGACGATCGAGAGACCCAGCCCGGAGCCGGGCATCCCGCGGGACTCGGTCGAGCGGTAGAAGCGGTCGAAGACGTGCGGCAGGTCGTCCTCGGAGATGCCCGGGCCCTGGTCGGCGACCATCACCGTGCCCCGGCGCAGCTCCACGGTGACCTCGCCTCCTTCAGGGCTCCACTTCGCGGCGTTGTCGAGCAGGTTGGTGATCGCGCGCTCGAGGGCGGCGGAGTCGCCGGTCACCCACCACGGCTCCGTGCGTACGACGAACTGGGCGGTCGGCGCGCGTCGGCGCACCCGGGTCACGGCCTGACCCACGACCGCAGCCAGCTCGACCACCTCGACGGAGGGGGCAGCCGAGGGGTCCTCGCGGGCCAGCTCGATCAGGTCGCCGATCAGCGTGGTCATCTCCGAGATCTGGCCGCGCACGTCGGCGAGCAGCTCCTTGCGGGACTCGGCGGACAGCTTCGCCGAGGCGTCGGCCTGGGCGAGCAGGTCGAGGTTCGTGCGCAGCGAGGTCAGCGGGGTGCGGAGCTCGTGCCCGGCGTCGGCGACCAGCTGGCGCTGCCGTGCCTGGGAGGCGGACAGCGCCGTCAGCATGGCGTTGAAGGCGACCGCCAGCCGGGCCACCTCGTCGCGACCCTCGACCGGGATCGGATCGAGTCGTTCGGTGCGGGTGATCTCCTCGACCGCGGTCGTGAGGCGGCGAACGGGCCGCAGCCCGTTGCGGGCCACCCCCCACCCGGCGAGCCCCGCGCTGATCATGCCGGCCAGGCCGAAGAGCAGCATCACCAGGCCGAGGCGGTCGAGCATCTCGTCGTTCGACTCCAGCGACTGCGCGAGGATCAGCGCCTGGCCCTCCTGGGCCCGGACGGCGACCACCCGGTAGCGCTCGCCGTCCATCCAGACGGTGCGGGCCGACCAGGACTTCTTCGCCGAGCGCGACCTGCCACTCCGAGGTACTGATCTGGCCGGCGGAGCTGCTGGAGACACCGCGGATCGTCCGGTTGACGGCGTCCAGGAAGATGATCTTCACGTCCGCGGCGCCCACCATCCAGGGCGGGATCCGCTCGCGTGAGAGCGCGTCCAGGGTGTCGGTCGTCGCGGCCTTGGAGGCGCGGGAGTGCAGGGACTGGTCGAGGCTGGTCATGCTCTGCATCCGCACCGTGGCGAACGCCGCGAACGCGACCCCGGTCACTGCGATGCCGACGGCCATGGTGGTGAGCAGCGTGACTCGGCTGGCCAGCGAGCGCCGGTAGTGCAGTGCGTCCCAGACGCGCTTGCTCACTGCGGGGTCTCGCGGAGCACGTAGCCGACGCCGCGCACCGTGTGGATCAGCCGGGGCTCCTCGGCCGCCTCGGTCTTGCGCCGCAGGTAGCCGACGTAGACCTCCAGGCTGTTGGCGGTGGTGGGGAAGTCGAAGCCCCAGACCTCCTCCAGGATGAAGGCGCGCTCCAGGACGCGGCGGGGCCGGCGCAGGAACAGCTCGAGCAGGCTGAACTCGGTGCGGGTGAGCTCGATCAGGCGGTCGCCGCGGCGGACCTCGCGCGAGGCGAGGTCCATCGTCATGTCGGCGAAGGCCAGGTGTTCGTCGGGGTCCCCCGGGCCCGAGGTGACCCGGCGCAGCAGCGCCCGCAGCCGGGCCAGCAGCTCCTCGAGGGCGAACGGCTTGGTCAGGTAGTCGTCGGCGCCGGCGTCGAGACCCTCGACGCGGTCACCGACGGCGTCACGCGCGGTGAGCACCAGGATCGGCACGCTGTTGCCCACCTTGCGCAGGGCTCGGGTCGTCTCGAGGCCGTCGAGCCGCGGCATCATCACGTCCATCACCACGGCGTCGGGGTTGATCCCCGCGATGCCGGCCAGCGCCTCGGCGCCGTCGGAGGCGGTGGAGACCTGGTAGCCGTTGAACTCCAGCGACCGCCTCAGCGACTCGCGCACGGCCCGGTCGTCCTCGACGACGAGCACGTGCTGCCGGGCAGCGGAGGAGGCGTCGGCAGCGGTCACGGGCTCAAGGGTGCCACCCAGCCCTGAGCAATCGCTGAGACGAGACGAATGACCCACTGAGGTACGTCGTGCCGGCCCGGCGCCTGCCTGCGTGCTGCCACCGGTCAGAGCCTGCGGGCGGTGTCGCCGGCCCGCTCGCCGTAGTGGCCGCCGAACAGCGCCGCGTGCACGAGCAGCGGGAACAGCTGGTGCAGCGGCTGTCGCTCCTCCCACCCGTCGGCGAGCGGGTTCTCCTCCTGGTAGGCGTCCATGAGCCGCTGCAGGTGCGGGAGCCCGAACAGTGCCAGCATCGCCAGGTCGCTCTCCCGGTGACCGCCGTGGGCGGCGGGGTCGATCAGGGTGCCGTGCTCGAGGGACCACACCACGTTGCCGGACCACAGGTCGCCGTGGATCCGGGCCGGCTGCTCCTCCGGCCCGGCCAGGGCGGTGATCCGCCCGATCAGCGCCTCGACCGCCTGCACGTCCTCACTCCCGACGTGGCCGCGGTCCGAGGCCAGCTTCAGGTAGGGCAGGATCCGCCGGGTCGCGAAGAACTCGGCCCAGGTCGGAGCCGTCCTGTTCGGCAGCGGCAGGGAGGCGATGAAGCCGTCCTCGTCGGCACCGAAGCTCTCGGCGCCGCTCGCGTGCAGCCGGGCCAGTGAACGCCCGAGCCTGGCCGCGGTCTCCGGGCTGGGGCGGGCGGGCTCGATCCACCGCAGCACCAGGCAGTCCTGCTCGACGGCGAGCACGTCGACCACGTCGATGACGCCGGGCTCCGCGAGCCAGCTCAGGCCGCGGGCCTCGGCTGCGAAGAACCCGTCCGGTGCCCCCGCGCGCGTCTTGACGAGAGCAGAGCTGCCGTCGCTGAGGCGCACCCGGGTCGACGTACAGACATCTCCGCCGGCGACGGGGGTGGTGGCGACGACGGCCTGGGAGAGCAGCTGCTCCACCCGTTCCGCGATCCCACGCATCCGCGCCATCGCACCACTGTGCCCGGCCTGGGTCCCCGCGGCTAGTGCAGCGGTCGCCGAGCGGTCAGGTCCCGGACCGTCCGAGGTGACCCAGGAGGCGACGGCTCATGGGGGCCGAGGGCGGCACCGCGACCTCCGGGCCGAACCGCCGGCCGCGTTCGCCCGGTGGCACCACCGCCAGCGCCACGTCGTACAACCTGACGGCGAGGTCCTCCGGCAGCCGGGCGTCCTGGCCCGTCGCCCGGGCGACGTCCCAGCCGTGCACCGCGATCTCGAGCGCGCCCACCAGGGCGATCGTGTCGCGCCCGAGGGCGAGGTCGCCCACCCCCATCGGCGCGGAGGTGAGGCGGTCCTGCCAGGCCGCGCGGGTCCGGCACGCACGCTGCACGATCAGGTCGACCAGCTCGCCGGTGTCGGCGGCCCGCGGTGGCGGGTCGAGCGAGACGTCGCCGAGCTCCGCGGCCTCGGCCATGGCCACGAAGGAGTCGTCCATGTGCGCGAGCAGCGAAGCAAGGTCCCAGTCCGCGCACGGCGTCGCCTGGGTGAGCGGGAAGGTGCGGGCGAGCAGCAGGCGGCTGCGCGTCCAGGTGACCGCGCTGTCGAGGACCACCACCGATCGCGGCGGCGAGACGGTCGGCATGTCAGGCCATCGAGTACGACGACGGCAGCGTCGCCGGCAACCCGAAGGTCTCGAAGAGCCCCACCTCGAAGAAGGCGACCACGTGCTGCACGCGGCCCTCGACGATCTGGAGGACCTGCAGCTGGAAGGGAGCGAAGTGTCCGTCCGGCCGCCGCATGTAGAGACCGAACGCCGGCTGGCCGTTGGCCGTGGTGCGGATCATCGGCATGTCGTTGCTGCCACCCGGACAGTTGTGGTCGATCAGGTCGGCGATGTTCTGCGCACCGGCGTACCACCCGGTGAACGGCGGCATCTCCCACACGGCGTCATGCGCGAGCATCGTGACCAGCGCGCTCATGTCCTTGTCCCAGAACGCACGCACGTAGCGCTCCAGCATCGCCTCGTGCTCCGGCGTGAGGTCGTCCTCGACGGTGCCCTGGCTGAGCTGCTTCTCGGCGAGCTGCGCGTGCGCGCGCTGCAGGGCGCTGTTGACCGCCGCTGGGGTCGTCTCGAGTGCGGTCGCCGTCTCCTTGGCCGACCACCGGAGCACGTCGCGCAGGATGAGCACGGCGCGCTGGCGGGCCGGCAGGTGCTGCAGGGCCGCCACGAAGGCCAGCCTGATCGAGTCGCGGTTGCCCACCACGCTGGCCGGGTCGACGTTGGCGACGTCGACCATCACGTCCGGCATCGGCTCGAGCCAGGGCACCTCGCTCGCCTGGACGAGCTCGTCGCGGGCCTGGGCTCCGGGCATCCCCAGCCCGGTCGGAAGCGGCCGCCGTGACTTGTTCTCCAGGTTGGTCAGGCAGACGTTGGTGGCGATCCGGTAGAGCCAGGTGCGCAGCGACGAGCGACCCTCGAAGTCGTCGTAGGCGCGCCACGCGCGGAGGTAGGTCTCCTGGACCATGTCCTCGGCGTCGTAGACCGAGCCGGTCATCCGGTAGCAGTGCGCGGTCAGCTCCCGGCGGTACTGGTCCGCCACCTGCGGGAAGTCAGGCGGTGCGGGCTGTGGCGGCGCGACGGCACGGCGGGTGCGGGCCGGGGGCTGCTGGTGCGTGTCGAGGGTCGGCATCGGCGCTCCTTTGCGGGTCCAACTCTAGGCATCGGTGCTGACCAGTGGGAGGCCCGGAACTCATCGGCCGCCTCACAGATCGAGCCCCTGGAGCTCGGCCAGGATGCTCCGGCAGGTCCGTTCGACCATGCCGATCACCTCCACGAACCCCTCGTCGCCACCGAACCAGGGGTCCGGAACGTCGAGGTCGCCCGGCCCCGGGTTGCTCGGGGCGAGCGGGTCGAAGGACCGGAACAGCCGCACCGAGTCGCGGCTGGTCCCGGCGGTGATGTCGGCCAGGTTCTTCTCGTCCATGGCGAGGAGCAGGTCGTGGTCCAGCCACTCCGGGGTGAAGGCCTTGGCCAGGTGCCCGGACGGGTCGTAGCCGGCTCCCGACAGCTGTGCTGCCGCTCGCGGGTCCATCGGCTCACCGAGGTGCCAGGTGCCGGTGCCGCAGCTGGTCACCTCGACCCGGGCCGTGAGCCCGGCGCCCTCGACCAGGTCGCTGAGGATGACGTCGGCCATGGGGGAGCGGCAGATGTTGCCCAGGCAGACGAAACCGACGCGGTACGGCGTGCCCTTCGGCGTGGGGAGAGCCATCGGTCAGCGCCGATCGCGGCTGGGGAAGACCGCCTCGAGGACCATCGAGGCGATCGAGATGACGATCGAGCCGAAGAGGGCGACCCAGAACCCGTCGACGTTGAAGCCCAGGTCGAACGTCTCGGCGATCTTGCTGGTCAGGAGCAGCATCAGCGCGTTGACCACCAGCAGCATCAGCCCCAGCGTGATGATGATCAGCGGGAGCGACAGCAGGTTCACGATCGGCCGGACGAACGAGGTGACCACGCCGAAGATCGCGCCGACCACGAGCAGCGTCAGCACCATGTCGCCGTCGGTGTCGCCGGTCAGCGTGATGCCGTCGAAGAGCCAGACGGCGGCGCCCAGGGCCAGGGCGTTCACGGCGAGCCAGCTCAGGAACCTCATGGCGTCAGCGTAGAGGGGGACCCGGCACCCAGAACGCTCAGCCCTGCTGCCCGATCGCCTCCATCATCGAGGTCTCCGCGCCACCGAGATGTTCGGCGAGCTCGTCCGCAGCGGCCTCGAGGTCGCTCCTCTCCAGCAGGGAGAGGAGATCGGCGTGCGAGTGGACCTGTTCGGCGGCGTTGCCTCGCTGCCGGTCGACGTGGGCCAGGGCGAGGCGGACCTCGGCGTGCAGCGACTCGGCCACCGCGACGAGGCGCTCGGACCCCGTCAGCGCGGAGAGGGCGCGGTGGATCTCGAGGTGGGCGGCGGTGAACGCGGCTGCGCTGTAGTCGGTGCCGGTCAGCTCGGAGAAGGCCTGGAGCGATCGGCGTACGTCGTCACGCAGGGCCTCGCTCGCCTCGTTCCAGCGCCGGATCCCTGCCGTCTCGATCACCACGCGCGCCCGGCACACGTCCCGCACCTGCTCGGGGTCGAGCCGGCGCACCTGGGTGCCCTTGTTGGGCACCCGGTCGGCGAGACCTTCCGCGACCAGCATCCCGAGGGCCTCGCGCACGGTGGACCGGGAGACCCCGAGGGCCGCCGCGAGCGCGACCTCGCGCAGCGGCGTGCCGGGGTCGAGCTCACCCTCGAACAGCGAGCGGCGCAGCTCCTCGGCCACCCGGTCGACGGTCGAGACGGGTTCGAGGCTGAGGCTGGCGAAGGGGTCCGAGAGGACGGTGTCGTTCATGTCACCGTCGATTGTCCGACAACTGTTTGCTTTTGGCACCCCGGTGCCGCACATGGGATTGTCCGACAATCCGGCAATCAATCCGACCCCACCCGAGGGAGTGACATGTTCAGCACCGAGCTCCAGTGGGGCCACGACTACCTGATGGTCGAGCCCAACCACTTCCGCGTCGACTACGCGATCAACCCGTTCATGCACCTCGACGACCAGCCCGACCCGGTGCGCAGCCGGGCCCAGTGGCTGGCCATCGTCGCAGCGATCGAGGCAGCCGGTGGCACCGTCGAGGTGCTGCCCCAGCTGCCTGACGCCCCGGACATGGTCTACGCGATGAACCTCGGGCTGGCACTGGACGGTGACTCCAAGCAGGTCGTGGCCTCGCACATGCGTCATGCCCAGCGTCGCGTGGAGACCCCTGCCGCGGAGGAGTGGTTCGCCGACCACGGGTTCGCCCGCAGGACGATCGGTCGCGACGGGGTGGGCGCCCACTTCGAGGCCGGCGACGCGTTCGCCTGGCGCGGGGAGCTGGTCGTCGGCTACGGGCCGCGCACCGAGGAGCTCGCGCTCAAGCACCTCGCCGGTGACCTCGGCGTGAGCGTGCGCGGCTTCCGGATCGCCCACCCGGGGATGTACCACATGGACATCGGGTTCTGCCCGCTCGACGAGACCCGCGCGATGGTCTGTCCGGCCGCCTACGACGACTCGTCCGCCGCGGCGCTGCTCGCCCTCGTGCCCGAGCCGCTGGTGCTCACCGAGGAGGAGGCGCTGACCTTCTGCGCCAACTCGATCGTGCTCGGACGCACCATCGTGATGCCGGCCTGCCCGGACCGGGTCCGCGAGCAGCTCCAGGAGTGGGGCTTCGAGGTGGTGGTCGTCGAGTCCGGCGAGTTCATCAAGGGCGGCGGCGCGATCCGGTGCCTGACCAACCCGCTCGACGTACGCCTCGGTCGCGATCTCGCACCCGTCGCCGGGGGCCGCGTCACCCTGCCGTGACTCGCTCTAGGGTGCTGGGGTGAGCAACCAGAACCCGCCCCGCCCCCGGGAGAGCGTCCTCGGCATCCCGGCGTACGTCGCCGGCAAGCCGCCCGAGCCGCGGCCCGGCCAGCAGGTCTACAAGCTGTCCTCGAACGAGAATCCCTACCCGCCGCTCGCGGGTGTGGTGCAGGCCGCCGAGGCCGCGGTCGCGCAGATGAACCGCTACCCCGACATGGGCAACAGTGCGCTGTACGCCGCCCTGGCCGACCGCCTCGGCGTACCCAGTGCGCGGCTGGCCGCAGGCACCGGTTCGGTGGCCGTGCTCTATCACCTGCTCCAGGCCTTCTGCGAGCCCGGCGACGAGGTCGTCTACGCGTGGCGCTCCTTCGAGGCCTACCCGATCGCGGTCACGGCAAGCGGTGCCGTCTCCGTGCAGGTGCCTGTCACCGCAGACGGTCGCCACGACCTCGACGCGATGGCTGCGAGCGTCACCGACCGCACCCGGCTCATCGTCGTCTGTACGCCGAACAACCCGACCGGGCCGTCGGTGACGGACACCGAGCTCCGGGAGTTCGTCGAGAAGGTCCCCGACCACGTGCTGGTGGTGGTCGACGAGGCCTACCGCGAGTTCGTCCGCAGCGACGACGCGATCGACGCACTGGCCCTGCAGGAGGCGCGTGCGAACGTCGCGGTGATGCGCACGTTCGCGAAGGCCTACGGCCTGGCCGGCCTGCGGGTCGGCTACCTGGTGGCGCACGAGGAGGTCGCTGCCGCGGTCCGGGCGTGCGCCCTGCCGTTCGGGGTCTCGTCGGTCGCCCAGGCCGCGGCCGTCGCCGGGCTTGCCGCCGAGGCGGAGCTGCTCGAGCGGGTGGACGCGATCGTGGTCGAGCGCGAGCGGGTGGTCGCCACGCTGGTCGACCAGGGCTGGACGCTCCCGGACGCGCAGGGCAACTTCGTGTGGCTGCCGCTCCATGAGCGCACCGGCGACTTCGTGGCCGCGGCCGAGGAGGCCGGCCTGAGCGTGCGCCCGTTCGCCGGCGAGGGCGTGCGCGTCAGCATCGGTGAGCCCGCGGCCAACGACATCCTGCTCGCCGTGGCGGGCCGCTTCCTGAAGTCCTGAGACTCGTTGACCCGAAAATGATTGAAAGTTGTCATACCTGGGCATCCTCAGGGCATGGCAACGAGCGAAGCGACGGACGAGACGACCAGCGGAGCGAGCGCAGCGAAGCGAGCTATGTGGAGCCGGGCAAGGGCTTCGAGCGCGACATGAACTACCTCGCCGACCGGATCACCCGCAACCCCTCGGAGAGGTCGGGACAGGCGGCGGAGTGGGCCGTCGAGCGTGACCGCTACCGGCTCGTCGCCGCCAAGGCCTGCCCCTGGGCCAACCGGGCGATCATCGTGCGCAACCTGCTCGGCCTCCAGGACGTGATCTCGATGGGGCTGTGCGGGCCGGTGCACGACCAGGACAGCTGGACCTTCGACCTCGACCCGCGCGGGGTCGACCCAGTGCTCGGCATCCACCGGTTGCAGGAGGCCTTCTTCAAGCGGGACCCCGACTACTCGCGCGGCATCACCGTGCCGGCCATGGTCGACATCCCCACCGGCCAGGTCGTGACCAACGACTTCCCCTCGATCACCCACGACCTCTTCTTCGAGTGGCGCGACTACCACCGTCCGGGGGCTCCCGACCTGTGGCCGGACGACGTCCGCGACGAGATGGAGTCGGTGATGGAGCGGGTGTTCACCGAGGTGAACAACGGTGTCTACCGCTGCGGCTTCGCCGGCTCCCAGGAGGCGTACGACGCGGCCTACGACCGGCTCTGGACCGCGCTCGACTGGCTCGAGGAGAGGCTGGCCGACCGTCGTTTCCTGATGGGGGCGTCGATCACCGAGGCCGACGTACGCCTGTTCACGACGCTGGCGCGCTTCGACGCGGTCTACCACGGCCACTTCAAGTGCAACCGCAACAAGCTCGTCGAGATGCCCAACCTGTGGGGCTACGCGCGCGACCTGTTCCAGACCCCGGGTTTCGGCGAGACCATCGACTTCGACCAGATCAAGCAGCACTACTACGTCGTGCAGAGCGACGTGAACCCGTCGGGCGTCGTACCCAAGGGACCGGACGCGGGCGGGTGGCTCGAGCCGCACGGGCGCGAGCGCGTCGGGTCGGCGTCAGGCCGCTGACCGCGCGTCGCTCTCGGCCGCCTCCTTGAGCTTGCGCAGGGTGGCGGCGATTCCCTCGCGGTTGCGCTGCGGGAAGCCGGCCAGCTCGATGACCAGGCGTTGCGGGAGGGCATACCGGCTGTAGTCGAAGGACTCGGTGACCCGGGTCCCGACGGCGGTCGGCTCGAGCACGTAGCGCCAGCGGTGGCCCCCGAAGTGCCGCCAGGCGATGCGGCGGCCCTCGTCGAACTCCACGACGGTGTTCCGGATCTTGTACGGCAGGCCGAACAGCTTCATGTCCATCCCGAAGGTCGCGCCGCCGCTCAGCCGGGCAGGGCCCTTGAGCAGGTTCTGCACCGACCCCGATCCGTCGATCCGGCTGTGCTGGCGGGGATCCGCGAGGATCGTGAAGACCACCTCGGGCGGGGCGTCGATGTCGACGGACTCGGAGATGATCCGGGGATGGGGGTCGGTCATGGTCCCGAGTCAAGCAGACCAGTGCTGAACCGGGACCACCGCGATCTCGGGGACGGGAGGGCATGGCGGGCCTCCCGGCACCTCGCGCGACCCCGGAGCGCCCCAGCCCCACAAATGTTGGATCGGGACGTTCAGCGAGCTGATTTCGACGTCCCGATCCAACATTTGTGGGCTCGGGCCCCCGCCGCACGACCACCCATTGATTGTGTACGGACCGGCGTCGTCCGCTACCTTTTGGGTGAACCGTTGTGGTCCCCGTCACAGGGACACCAGCCTCGTCTCGACCATCGGGTCGTCCGGCCGCGCCACCCCTGCGGCACCGGCCCGCTGCATGCCACGCGTACGCGGAGACCCCGCACTCGCCCGGACACAGGAGTATTCGAATGCCGGATTTCGGTCCCGACCTCGCCGAGGTCTTCGGCCCCTCGCAAGCCGACGGCGGCCCAGATCTCATCCAGCTGCTCACACCAGAGGGCGAGCGGGTGCACCACCCCGACTTCGACATGGAGTTCAGTGCCGAGCAGCTGCGCGGCTTCTACCGCGACATGGTGCTCACCCGCCGCATCGACACCGAGGCGACGGCCCTGCAGCGCCACGGCGAGCTCGGCATCTGGGCCCAGCTCCTCGGCCAGGAGGCCGCGCAGATCGGTGCCGGTCGGGCCCTGCGGCCCCAGGACTACGTCTTCCCGACCTACCGTGAGCACGGCGTCGCCTACTGCCGCGGTGTCGACCCGCTCAACCTGCTCGGGCTCTTCCGGGGCGTCGACCACGGCGCCTGGGACCCCAAGGACCACAACTTCGGGCTCTACACGATCGTGATCGGCTCGCAGACGCTGCACGCGACCGGCTACGCCATGGGCATCCAGCGCGACGGTGCCGTCGGCACCGGAGACCCCGACCGCGACGCCGCCGTGATCGCCCACTTCGGCGACGGCGCCAGCAGCCAGGGTGACGTGAACGAGGCGTTCATCTTCGCCGCCTCCTACAACGCCCCGGTCGTGTTCTTCTGCCAGAACAACCAGTGGGCGATCTCCGAGCCGATCGAGCGCCAGACGCGGATCCCGCTCTACCAGCGTGCGCTCGGCTTCGGGTTCCCCGGTGTCCGCGTCGACGGCAACGACGTGCTCGCGACGTACGCCGTCACCCAGGCCGCCCTCAGGCGGGCGCGGGAGGGCAGCGGGCCGACCCTGGTGGAGGCCTACACCTACCGGATGGGCGCGCACACCACCACCGACGACCCGACGCGCTACCGCCTCTCCGACGACGTCCAGCACTGGAAGCTCAAGGACCCGATCGCGCGCCTGGAGGTCTACCTGCGTCGCAACGGACTGGTCGACGACGGGGACTTCATCGACAGCGTGAAGCAGGAGGCCGACGAGCTCGGCCACCACCTGCGCGAGGGCTGCAAGGCGCTCCCCGACCCGAAGCCGATGGACATGTTCGACCACGTCTACGCCGAGGAGACCGACGAGCTGCGCGAACAGCGCGAGGGCTACGCGGCCTACCTGGACACGTTCGAGGGGGCCCACCAGTGAGCGCCACGCAGAAGATCACCCTGGCCAAGGGCCTCAACATGGGCCTGCGCAAGGCGATGGAGGACGACCCCAAGGTCCTGATCATGGGGGAGGACGTCGGCAAGCTCGGCGGCGTCTTCCGGATCACCGACGGCCTGCAGAAGGACTTCGGCGAGGACCGGGTGATCGACTCGCCGCTGGCCGAGTCCGGCATCGTCGGCACCGCGGTCGGCATGGCGCTGCGCGGTTACCGCCCCGTGGTGGAGATCCAGTTCGACGGGTTCGTCTACCCGGCGTACGACCAGATCGTCACCCAGGTCGCGAAGATGAGCTATCGCTCCAAGGGTCGTTCGCCGATGCCGATGGTGATCCGGATCCCCTTCGGTGGCGGCATCGGTGCGGTCGAGCACCACTCCGAGAGCCCGGAGGCGCAGTTCGCGCACACCCCGGGCCTCAAGGTCGTCGCGTGCTCCAACCCGGTCGACGGCTACTGGATGATCCAGCAGGCCATCGCCTCCGACGACCCGATCATCTTCTTCGAGCCCAAGCGCCAGTACCACGCCGACAAGGCCGAGCTCGACGACTCGGTCGAGCCCGATCCGCTGTTCGCCAGCCGGGTCGTGCGGCGCGGCACCGACGCCACCCTGCTCGCCTACGGCCCGATGGTGAAGACCGCCCTGGCCGCGGCCGAGGCGGCCGCGACCGACGGAACCTCGCTCGAGGTGATCGACCTGCGCACGCTGAGCCCGCTGGACATGGCCCCGGTCTATGAGTCCGTACGCCGCACCGGCCGAGCCATCGTGACCCACGAGGCGCACGTCAACCTCGGCATGGGCTCCGAGGTGGCCGCGCGCATCCAGGAGACGTGCTTCTACTCCCTCGAGTCGCCGGTGCTGCGCGTCGGTGGCTTCGACACCCCCTATCCCGCGTCCCGGATCGAGGAGGACTTCCTGCCCGACCTCGACCGGTTGCTGGATGCCGTCGACCGATCTCTCGAGTTCTGAAGTGGAGTCCTGACATGGCCGACTACCTGCTGCCCGACGTCGGTGAAGGCCTCACCGAGGCCGAGATCGTGTCCTGGCGTGTCAAGGAGGGCGATGTCATCGAGATCAACGACATCGTCGTCGAGATCGAGACCGCCAAGTCCCTCGTCGAGCTGCCCTCGCCCTACGCCGGCACCGTGACAGCGCTCCTCGTGGCCGAGGGTGAGACCGTCCCGGTCGGTACCGCGATCATCTCGATCGGCGACCCGTCCGCCGTGCCGGCGGCGCCGGCGGACGCCTCGCCCGCCGACATCGGCGAGATCGACCTCTCCAACCCGGCGGCCAGCGGCGGCGGCGAGGGCGAGAGCCTGGTCGGTCGCAACAAGGCCGATCGCGGCCCGCTGCGCCGGCCGCGCAAGGGATCCGCATCCCCGAGCACCGATGCGGGAGCCGCGACGCAGATGCAGGTCCAGGGCGCGTTCGCTCCCGGCGGTGCCCAGACCGACGAGGTGGCACCGGCGGACGAGCCGGCCGTGCCCGCGAAGGCAGTCCCCGCGCGGGAGACCGAGCGGGCGGAGTTCGTCCCGGCGCCCGCCGTGAGCGACGCTGAGGTGCGCGTGCTGGCCAAGCCGCCGGTGCGCAAGCTGGCCAAGGACCTCGGGGTCGACCTCGCCCGGCTGACCGGCAGCGGTCCGCAGGGCTCGATCACCCGCGAGGACGTGCAGTCGGCGACCGGCGCCACCGCGACGTCGTCCCCCTCGGGTGCTGCGGGACAGGTCTCCCGGGGCGTCGGCAGCGCCGGTCAGGCCGGCGTCCGCGCCGAGCGTGAGCGTCGCGAGCCGATCAAGGGCGTGCGCAAGATGATGGGGCAGGCGATGGTCGACTCGGCCTTCAGCGCGCCCCACGTCACCGAGTGGGTGACCGTCGACGTCACCCGGACGATGGAGCTCGTCGACCGGCTCAAGCAGCGTCGCGAGTTCGGTGCGGTCAAGGTCTCGCCGCTGCTCGTGCTCGCCCGGGCGGCGATGCTGGCGATGCGTCGTACGCCGGAGGTCAACTCGTGGTGGGACGAGCAGGCCCAGGAGATCGTCTTCAAGAGCTATGTGAACCTCGGCATCGCGGCGGCCACCCCGCGCGGTCTCGTCGTACCCAACGTCAAGGACGCCGACCAGCTCACACTGGTCGAGCTGGCCGAGGCGCTGGGCCAGCTCGCCGCCACTGCCCGCGAGGGCAGGACGCAGCCCGCCGAGATGTCGGACGGCACGTTCACGATCACCAACGTGGGTGTCTTCGGCGTCGATGCGGGCACCCCGATCATCAATCCGGGCGAGTCCGCGATCCTGTGCTTCGGCGCGGTCCGCAAGCAGCCGTGGGTGGTCTCCACCGACGCTGGTGACGAGATCGCGATCCGTCAGGTCACCCAGCTCGCGCTGAGCTTCGACCACCGCCACGTCGACGGGGAGAAGGGGTCGCGCTTCCTCTCCGACGTGGCCGCGATCATGGAGGACCCGGCGACCGCCCTGCTGTTCTGAGGGTCATCGCCTGCGCAGCGCCTTGACCTTCGTCATCGCGCTGCCCAGCGCATCCATCGCCCCGAGCGCGATCTTCGGCACCTGCATGCCCTCCGGCCAGAGCGGGTGCAGCAGGGCGTCGGTGCCGCCGTCCGCGAAGACGACCGAGCCGACCATCAGGCTCGCCTCGTCGCTGAGCAGGAACGTCACGAGCGCGGCGACCTCCTCCGGTCGTCCGGGGCGGTCGAGCGCCGTCGGGTAGGCGTCGGCGAAGACACCCAGCTTCGGGTCCTCGCGCAGCTTCTCGGTCATCGGGGTGGCGACCAGTCCGGGTGCGACCGCGTTGAGGCGGATGCCCGCACCGGCCCACTCGGGCCTGATCCCTTCCCGGCGCGCCCAGTAGGCCAGCGCCGCCTTGGTGGCGGGGTAGACCTGCACGGCGTCCTCGGTCGCGGCCAGACGACGGGCGCGTTCCTCGTCGTCGCGCAGGCACGCCGCGGTCACCTCGGCGCTCCAGCCGGGCTGGCAGGTCACCGAGTTGGAGCTGACCAGCACCACGCTCGAGCCCGCGCCCATCAAGGGCCGCAGCCCGGTGACCAGCCCGGTGGCTCCGAAGAAGTTCAGGGAGACGACGAGCCGGGGGTCGGTCGCGGTGAGCCCGGCGACGCCGGCGCACGGGACGACGCCGTCCACGCGCTCGGTGAGGACACCGACACCCTGCACTGCCGAGGTGCGGCCGGAGGCGGTGGACAGGTCGCCGACGATCTCGGCGTCGCGCAGGTCGATGCCGATCACGGTGTGCCCGTCAGCGCGCAGGCGGGCGGCGACGGCGGCCCCGATGCCGGAGGCGGAGCCGCTGACGACGTACGTCCTCATCGTGGGGTCCCGGCCGGGGTGGTGAGCGAGGCGCCCAGGCGGGCGATGAACTCGCTCGACGTCCTCGGCACTCCGGTCGGGCAGCCCGAACATGACCTCGTCGACGCCGAGCGCGTCCCAGCGCTCGAGCTGCCCGGGCTCGAGCCTGCTGGTCAGCAGTACGACGATGCGGGGATCGCCGTCGCGACCGGCGGCGGACCAGGCCTCGTTCAGCGCGGCCACGCGGTCCTCGATGTCGGTCTCGGTCGGGGTGGTGATCCAGCCGTCGGCGTTGGCGACGATCCAGTCGAAGTTCCTGGGAGTGCCCCCGGCCCCGACGAGGATCGGGATCCGAGGCGTCTGCACGGGCTTCGGGAACGCCCAGCTCGGTCTGAGGTGCGCGAACTCCCCCTCGTAGCAGGCGACCTCCTCGGACCAGAGCTGCTGCATCAGCTCGAGGTACTCGCGCAGCACGGTGCGCCGCTTCCCGCCCGGGACGCCGTGGTCCTCGAGCTCCTCGATGTTCCAGCCGAAGCCGACGCCGAGCGTGACCCGGCCGCCGGAGAGGTGGTCCAGGGTGGCGAGGGTCTTGGCCAGGGTGATCGGGTCGTGCTCCATCGGCAGCGCGACCGCGGTGCCGAGCCGGATCGTGGAGGTGACCGCCGAGGCGGTGGCCAGCGCCACCCACGGGTCGAGGATCCGCAGGTAGCGGTCGTCGGGCAGGTCGCCCCCCGTGCCCGGGTGGGCGGAGTCGCGGCTGGTGGGGATGTGCGAGTGCTCGGGGACGTAGAAGGCGTGGAACCCCGCCTCCTCGGCGGCCCGCGCAGCGGCGGCCGGCGTGATGCCGCGGTCGCTGGTGAACAGCACGACGGAGAGGTCCATGAGGTCATCAAAACTGAAACACGTTCTAATGTCGAGTGGGTGGCAGTTTCACTGGGTCCCCAGTGAAACTGCCACTTCCCTCGCGTTGCAACGGTGGGGAAGTGGTGGTGTCACTGGGGACCCAGTGAAACCGCAGCCCACTCAAGCGCGCCCGGGCCAGGCCCCCAGCACGGCGCGCTCCTCCGCCCGGGTCAGGCCGGTGCGTACGGCGTCGGTGCTCGAGCGCAGCCAGGCCAGGGTGTCGGCGGCTGTCTCGGCGAGGGGGCGGGTGGTCAGGCCGGCGGCGAAGGCGGCGCTCACGTCGTGGGTGGCCAGGCCGATCCCGTCCTCGGGCAGCCACAGCGGGAGCGAGCGGGGCCCGGACCAGTGGCGTACGTCGTGCGCGGCGAGGAACGCGGCGTCGGCCCAGACCAGGTCCGCACCTCCTCCGACCGCTGCGGGCGATCTCGTCCAGCAGGTCGCCCAGCCCGGTGACGTGCCCGGTGGCGTCGTACACGCCGGTCTGGCGGTGCTCGGCGCAGCTGACGATCCACGCGGCGAGGTCGCGTACGTCGATCAGCTGGGCCGGCCGGTCGGGGGACTCCGGGGCCAGCACCTCCCCGCCCTCGGCCAGCCGCTCCGGCCAGTAGCCGAACCGTCCGCTGGGGTCGCCCGGCCCGGCGATCAGACCCGGCCGGACCACCAGCCACTCGCCGGCCCGGGACTGCACGAGCTGCTCGCAGCCGACCTTGCTCGCGCCGTACCGGTCCGGAGTGTCCTGCTCGATGTCCTCGGTGACCGGCGCCAGCAACGGCAGCGTGTCCTGGCTGCCGCCGGGCGTGGCGTGGTCCGCGTAGACGCTGATCGACGACACGAACACCCAGTGCGGGATCCGGTCGACGAGCGCGTCCAGCGCGGACGCGACCCACGACGGAGTGCGCCCCACGTCGACGACGGAGTCCCAGTCGTCCTCGAGCGCGGTCCAGTCCGGAGCCGCGCGATCGAGCAGGACGTGCCGGGCGCCCTCGGGGACCGGGCCGGACGCGCCGCGGGCCGCACAGGTGACGTCGTGCCCGCGGGCGACGGCCTCCTGCGCGACCGCGTGGGACAGGAACAGGGTGCCGCCGAGAACGAGAAGTCGCATTGCTCCAACCACAGCACTGTCCCTCCCCTCGTGCAACTGCTGTCCACGCAGGACCGATCGGGCCTAGAGTCAGCGCGTGAAACGAGTGACGACTGTGCTGATTGCCCTCGCGGTCGTGGCCGCCTCCCTCCTCGTGGCGGCGCCGGCCGGCTCGGCCGCCCCGCCGTGGCGTGGCGTCATCACCTTCGACAAGAACTGGCAGAGCCCGTCCAACTCGCGGCTGATCTGGCAGCTCTTCCAGCGCCAGTCCGACGGGAAGTGGAAGGTCGTCGAGACGGCCAGCTGGCGCTCGGGGTCCGGCAAGCTCGGCAAGCGTGGCCGCAACTCGTGCGTGAACAACAAGGGCTGGCTGCCGAACGGCACCTACGCCATGCGGCAGTACAACGACTACAAGGGCAACCTGATCAAGGGTCGAGCCTTCCGCGTCGACGACAAGGCCTGCCCCACGGGCAACCGGCGCTTCGACCTGTTCATCCACACCGAGCAGGGCGCCCGCAACTCGCAGTGTCGCAACCGTCGGGGCGACCAGGTCTGTCGCTGGGAGTTCCCGCGGTACAACGACTACAAGTCGGCCGGCTGCATCAAGCTCGCGCCCGGCCACCTCGCCCAGCTCGTGAAGCTCTACCAGCGCCACTTCGTGGCGGGGGTGCGCTACCCGAAGGACCAGGTCGTGCTGAGGGTGGTCAACTGACCAGCTGCTTGGTCATCAGCGAGACCAGGTGTCCCCCCGCGATGCGCTGACCGACCTCGGCGAAGCAACGTGCGCGATGGAAGGCGAGGGACGCCTCGTTGGGCGGGTCCAGGTTCACCTCGAGGGCGAACAGCGGCTGCCCGCACGACGACTCGAGCTCGTCGTAGACCAGAGACCCCAGGCCGCGGCGGCGGAAGTCCTCGTGGACGACCACCCGGTCGAGGTAGCCGAAGTCGGGGTAGCGCTCGGAGAACCACGCGAAGTTCCCGCTGTCGTACGCCGAGCCGGACGCGAAGGTGATCACGAAGCCGGCGAAGGCGCCGTCGACATCGATGACCAGTGCCTGGTCCGCCCATCCGAGCAGCTGGGCAAGACGCGGCTCGTCCAGGGGGGCCAGCAGCTCGACGTTGCGCTCGTTGAGTGCCAGCACCTCCGCGTGGTCGGCGGCCACCAGGGGGCGCAGGATCATCTGCTCAGGTACCGCACGCCGGTGGCCTCTTCGCTGAGCTCCCACAACCGGTCCTGCGCCTCCCGGTCCAGCGCGAGTCGCCGCGGGCTGACGATGCGCGGGTGACCCTTCATCTGTCCCGGCCCGCTGGGGCCGACGTACGTCGTGCCGGGCAGGTCGGCCGTCGCCGCCATCAGGGTCGGCAGCGCGCCGATCTCCGCGGGCTGGCCGACGGCCTCGAACACGGCCTGCATGATCGTGGACGTGCGCGAGACCCGGTCCCTGGTGCCCCCGGTGCTGATGCCGGTGCCCATCAGGCCGGTGGCCGCGTACCCGGGGTGGGCGGCCAGCCCCATCACGGGCACCCGCTGCTCACGGGCCCGGCGGTCCAGGGTGAAGACGAACATCAGGTCCGCGAGCTTGGACTCGGCGTACGCGCGCCACCGGCGGTAGCCGAGCGACTCGTCCTTCGGGTCCTCCAGCGGTGCGCGGCGCGCGAGCCGGCTGGCCTGGGAGCCGACGGCCACCACCCGCCCGCTGCCGGACGCGACGAGCTGGGGCAGGAGCAGTCCGGTCAGCGCGAAGGGGCCGAAGTGGTTGGTCGCCATCTGCAGCTCGAGGCCGTCGGCGGTGCGTCGGTGGGGCGTGGCCATCACCCCGGCGTTGTTGACCAGCAGGTCCAACGGGCCCTCCACCTGGCCGGCCGCACGGCGTACCGAGGCGAGGTCGGAGAGGTCGATCGAGAGCGGATGGAGCACCGCCTCCGGGACGGCCGCGGTGATGGTCCGGATCGAGGCTTCCAGCTTGGCCGGGTTGCGGGCGCCCAGGATGACCTCCGCGCCGTGCCGGGCGAGCTCGATGACGGTCTTCTCGCCGATCCCGCTCGTCACGCCGGTCACCAGGGCCCGCTTGCCACTGAGGTCCGGGATGTCGGCCGAGGTCCAGGGCCTGGTCGAGCTCACGGCGTGATCGCCATCGCCTCCACGAGGCGTCGGCCGAGCTCCTCGTCGCCTGCGATCAACGGCTGCGTCGACTCCGGCCCCCGGCGTCCCCCGGCCAGCACGACGAAGTCCTCCGGGCTCAGCGTCACGGTCGTGGTGGCCTCGCTCCCGTTGTCCGCCGCGGCAGCTCGGCCGTCGCCGCCGACGGTCACGGTCCAGCACCGGCCGGCGTCCGGTACGGCGAGGCGGACGGTGGTCCCGGCCGGTGGCGCCATCCGCTTGCCGACGACCATCGGCAGGGCTCGTCCGAAGACGCCGAGAACGTGCCCGGCGACGGGCGAGTCGAAGCCCCCGGGTCGGCCGATCGCGCGACGTACGTCCTGCTCGTGCATCCACACGTCCAGTGGGCGGTTGCTGAGCAGGGTCCGGTAGTCCCAGGGCACGTCCCCCGGGGTCTTCGGTGGAGCGGCCGACGGGTCGGTCGGGGGGTCGTCCCTGAGCGCGGCGTGACGGGTCGCGACGGCCTGCTCGATCTCGTCGGCGAGGGACCCCATGTCCCGGTCGCGGCGCGCGAGCACCCCCTGCTCGGTGTAGTAGTTCATCAGGCCGACGAGATGCGGGGCCGGCTCGACCTCGATCGTCTCCTCGGGTGCCCCGGCGAGCACCGCCTCGAGGTGGGCGGTGTGCGCGACGTTGTCCTTCACGGTCCAGCCGGCGAGGTCGGTCGGCAGGTCCCACTGCTCGCGGGGGATCTGGCGCACGAGCGCCAGGAAGTCGGTGCAGGCGCGCTGCCAGAGATCGACCAGCTCGAGGAGCTTGCGGTCCGGGGCCTCAGTCATGGCGCACAGCGTACGGCGGCCCGTCCGCTCCTCGATGCTCGGAGCGAGACGGGCCGCCGGAAGTGCTGCGAGGCCTAGAGCGGCGGTTCGACCCGACGGTCCTCGACGACCCGGGTGGTGCGCGAACGCTGGGCGTTCATCACCAGGGCCAGCACGATGGCAAGAGCGCCCACGATGATGAGGATCCACCCCAGGGTGCTGGCGTCGACGGAGTCGGCGATGCTGTCTGGAAGCTGGATCACCTCGAATGCGAGGACAAGCCCGATCAACAGGAGGACGACTCCAAGTCCGATTCCCATGGCAATGCTCCCTTCGGTTGAGCAGAGTGTGCCCCAATTGGACCCTTCACATGCCCTTTCCGCCGTCCGGACACGCAGCGGCTGTCGTTCGGGACCTCGTCTCGGTGGCGACCGGCGAGCAGTGCGAGGGCCGCCGGTGCCCTTGCGGCCGGGTCCCTGACGGCGTACATTACCGATTAGTTATGGAACTGACCGGTGATACCTCGTCCCGCCTGGACGCGACCTTCGCGGCCCTGGCCGACCCGACCCGGAGGGCCATCCTGCGCCGTCTCACCGAGGGAGAGGCCTCGGTGACCCAGCTCGCCGGCCCCTTCGCGATGACCCAGCCAGCGGTCTCCAAGCACCTCAAGGTGCTGGAGAAGGCAGGGCTGGTCACGCGGAGACGGGACGCGCAGCGGCGGCTCTGCCGGATCGAGGCCGATCGGCTGCAGCAGGCGACGGTGTGGCTCCTCGGCTACCGGGAGTTCTGGACCGGCAGCCTCGACCAGCTCGACGGCCTGCTCGCCGAGCTGCAGCAACCCGACCAAGGAGACAGCTGATGCACCCGCCCCTGCTCTCGGACACCTTCGCCATCACGACCCCCACGGATCGCTCGATCGAGATCAGGCGCGAGTTCGCGGCTCCCCGAGCCCTGGTGTGGGACGCCTGGACCCGCCCCGAGCTGCTCCGTCGCTGGTACGGCGGACCCAGCGGGTGGCGCCTGGACGAGTGCGAGATCGACCTCCGGGTCGGCGGATCCTGGCGCTACCTGGTGTGTCACGAGACGCGGTCCGACGATGACGCTCAGCGGCGTCTACCGGGTGGTGGAGCCCGGGCGGCTCCTGGTGAGCAGCGAGACCAACGACGACTGCGAGGCGCGCGCCGGCGGTCCCGAGGCGGTGACCACCACCGAGCTCGAGGAGCTCGCCGGCGGCCGATGCCTGCTCGTCTCGACGCTCCTGCTCGCCACCGAGGAGCGGCGCGACGCCATGCTCACCTCCGGGATGGACCGTGGCCTGGTCGCTTCCTACGACCGTCTCGACCGGCTGCTGGACGAGCTCGGACCGGAGCGTGCGGGCGGCACGGTGCGGGCATGAACGCCGCGCCGGGCGAGGTCGCGGAGCGCTACACCACCCGGGCCGACCGGTTCGAGGCCGTCGTCGCGGCCGCTCCCGCCGACCGCTGGGGCTCGCCGTCACCGTGCGAGGACTGGCGGGCGGCCGACGTCGTCCAGCACGTTCTCGACATGCACGCCGCGATGCTGCGTCCGCTGGGTCGGACCCTCACGGACGCGCCCGGAGTCGAGATCGACCCGCTGGCCGCGTTCCGGTCCGCCCGGCGCGACCTCGAGGAGATTCTGGCCGACGAGGCGATCGCGCGGCGCGACGTACCCACGCCGATGGGCACGATGACCGTGGCCGCGCAGATCGACGGAGTCGCCAGCGCCGATCTCGTGGTCCACGGCTGGGACCTCGCGCGCGCCACCGGGCAGCACCACGAGCTCGACCCGCGCGAGGTCGCGCAGATGTGGCCCGGGGCGCAGCAGATGGACGAGCGGATGCGCACGCCCGGCGCCTTCGGCCCCGGCATCGTGGTGTTCGGCCCGGAGGTCGAGGTGCCCGCCGACGCGCCTGTGGCGGACCGGCTGCTGGGCCTCCTCGGCCGTGATCCCTCCTGGAGCGCGGACTGACCGGGGTGGGTCAGAAGGAGGCCTCGTCGAGGTTCATCAGGGACAGGTCGGTCGCCTCGGCGATGGCCAGCTCGGCGCTCAGCTTGGGCAGGTTGTACGCCGCGAAGAACTGCGCCGCCGCGACCTTGCCCTCGTAGAACGCCTTGTCCTTGGCCGAGACCTCGCCCGACAGCTTCTCGAGCGCGACCTCGGCGCCCTTGAGCAGCAGCCACGCGCACACGACGTCGCCGAGCACCATCAGCAGCCGGGAGGTGTTCAGCCCGACCTTGTAGATGTTGCGGATGTCGCCGCCCTCGGCCGACTCGTCGGCGCTCATCAAGGTGTTGATCATCAGGCCGACCAGCGCCTGCGCGTCCTCGAGCCCCTTGGCCAGCAGGTCGCGCTCCACCTTGAGCCGACCGTTGCCGGCCTCGCTCGCGAGGAAGCCCTCGATCTCACCGGCGAGGTGGCCCAGCGCCCTGGCCTGGTCCTTGACGATCTTGCGGAAGAAGAAGTCCTGGCCCTGGATCGCCGTGGTGCCCTCGTAGAGGGTGTCGATCTTGGCGTCGCGGACGTACTGCTCGATCGGGTACTCGGTCAGGAAGCCCGAACCGCCGAGCGTCTGCAGCGACTCGGTGCCGAGCAGGACCCACGAGCGCTCCGAGCCGTAGCCCTTCACGATCGGCAGCAGCAGGTCGTTGACCCGCATGGCCAGCTCGTCGGTCTCGCCGTTGTGCTCGGCCAGCTGGACACGGTCCTGCCAGGAGGCGGTGTAGAGCACCAGCGAGCGCATGGCCTCGGAGAACGACTTCTGCACCATCAGCGAGCGTCGTACGTCGGGGTGGTGGGTGATCGTCACGCGCGGTGCGGTCTTGTCCGCGGACTGCGTGAGGTCGGCGCCCTGGACGCGGGTCTTGGCGTAGTCCAGAGCGTTGAGGTAGCCGGTGGAGAGCGTGGCGATCGCCTTGCTGCCGACCATCATCCGGGCGTTCTCGATGACCTGGAACATCTGGGCGATGCCGTCGTGGACCTCGCCGAGCAGCCAGCCCTTGGCCGGTTCGCCGCCACCGACGCCGGGGTCGCCGAAGGTGAGCTCGCAGGTGTTGGACACCTTGATGCCCATCTTGTGCTCGACGTTGGTGACGTAGGCGCCGTTGCGCTCGCCGAGGAGCTCGCCGGTCTCGAAGTCGAAGTGCTCCTTGGGCACGATGAACAGGCTCAGGCCCTTGGTGCCGGGCCCGCCGACGCCCTCCACGCCCTGGGGGCGGGCGAGGACCAGGTGGATGATGTTGTCGCACAGGTCGCTCTCACCCGAGGTGATGAACCGCTTGACGCCGGTGATGTTCCAGGAGCCGTCCTCGTTCGCCACGGCCTTGGCGCGGCCGGCGCCCACGTCGGAGCCGGCGTCGGGCTCGGTGAGCACCATGCTGGTGTTCCAGCCCTTGTCGATGATGATCTGCGCGAGCTGCTTGTCGCGGTCGTTGCCGTTGCGGTGCACGATCGCGGCGAAGGCCGGGCCGGCGCCGTACATCCAGATCGGGGCGTTGGCGCCCAGCACCATCTCGCCGATGGCCCAGACCAGGCTGGACGGGGCGGGGGTGCCGCCGAGCTCCTCGGGGAGCTGCAGCCGCCAGTACTCCGCGTCCAGCCACGCCTGGTAGCTCTTCTTGAACGGCTCGGGGAGCGGCGCGGTGTGCGTCTCGGGGTCGAACACGGGCGGGTTGCGGTCGCTGTCCTGGTAGGACGCGGCCAGGTCCTCGCGAGCCAGCCGCTCGACCTCGGTCAGGATCGACCGGGCGGTCTCGCCGTCGATGGCCTCGAAGGGCCCGTGTCCCAGGACCTCGTCCCGGCCGAGGACCTCGAAGAGGTTGAACTCGATGTCGCGGATGTTGCTCTTGTAGTGGCTCACGGACCCACCCAATCTGCTCGTTCGGGGACCCAGCCGTGCAGTGCTACTGGCCGGTAACAACCAGTATCTGTCGAGACACCGACGGACGCAAGCACTTCGGGCACTTATGTGACGAAGGACAAAGACCAGCCCTGCGGCGCCGGATCGCCCACATCGAGCGCGGCGGTGCCCCAGTCGAGCGCAGCGTGCCCCAGTCGATCAGGTCGGGTAATCCAGGCGATCTGCGAGACTTCGCTCATGCGCGTCTCCGCCAAAGCCGACTACGCCCTGCGGGCGCTGATCGAGATCGCCAACCGGGACGACGGTCGTGCGGTGAGTGCCGAGGAGATCGGCAAGCTCCAGGAGATCCCCCACGGCTTCCTGCAGGCGATCCTCGCGGACATGCGGCGCGCCGGGATCGTGGTCAGCCAGCGTGGCCAGTCCGGCGGCTGGCGCCTGGCGAGGAAGCCGGCCGACATCACCGTCGCCGACGTGATCCGGGCCGTCGACGGCCCCCTGGTCAGCGTCTACGGCCTGCGTCCCGAGGCAGTCTCCTACAACGAGTCCGCCGAGATCCTGCAGCACGTCTGGATCGCAGCGCGCAGCAGCCTGCGTGAGGTGTTCGAGAACGTGAGCATCGCCGCGCTGGCCTCCCGCACGCTGCCCGGACGAGGTCGAGGCGATGACCAAGGACGACGACGCCTGGCGTCCGCACTGAGCCGACTCTGTTCCTCGACGCCTCCGCCGCGTCACTCCCCGTTCATCTCCGGGTCATCGACGTCACCGACGCTCGAGCCATGTCACGACGAAAGCTGATCTGGCACATCGGGCTCGCGCATTCGCCGCGCCCCCTCATAGCTGCCAACCTGCAGGCCCACGGCGAGTCGCTCGCAGCACTGGGCGTGCAGGTGCCCGCGTCCTCTCAGGAGGCCGGGCTGGCCACGCACGAGCTGCTCCGCACGCACCGGGACGCCGGGCTCGCGCGCAGCGACGTCGAGGGGCGCTGGGCGCGGATCTGTGACCGGGTGTGGGCGCACAAGGGCGTCTCGGTGCTCTCCACCCCGGACCTGTGCCTGGCTGACAAGGACCAGATCCGGCTGGCGCTCGATCCCCTGATCGGGGTCGAGGTGCACCTCCTGTTCACCCTGGACACGTTCTCCCAGCAGCTCTACGGCGGCTGGCTCGCCGAGCTGCGCGCCGGCCGGTCCACCGGGTGGGAGAAGTACGCCGCCCGGGTGCTGTCCCCCGTGCGCGAGCACCGGCAGGCCGAGCGGTTCTGGGCGGGCCACGAGCTCCCGGCACTGCTCAGCCGCTGGGGATGGACCTTCCACGCCGACCGGCTGCACGTGGTGGCCGATCCCGATCCGGCACGGCACTGGCTCGCGCTCCTGGACCTCGCGGGTGTTCCCGAGGGTGGTCTGGCGCCGGTCGTCCCGGCGTACGCCGATCCTGCGGGGGTTGCGGTGCTGCGCAGGGTCAACCGTCAGGCCGAGGATCCGCTCCTGCCCGGGCACGCTGGAGCTGCTCACCGCCCCGGACCGCGAGGGGGCAGCCATGCCGGTGGCGGACACCGCACTCGCTCGCCGCGCTGACCCAGGACTGGGCGGCAACCCTGGCGAGCGCCGGCCACGACCTGCGCGGCGACCTCGCCGCGCTCCTCGACCGGGCCGGGGGCGCGCCGCTCCCCGGTCCGCGCGACCAGCTCGGGGCGGCGGTGGACGCGCTCGCGGAGGCCCTGTCCGAGAACGCGCGGCTGCGAGGCGTCGTACACGACCTCGAGTCCGACCGCGCCCGGCTCGACCGCAAGCGCCGCAAGCTCAAGCAGAAGCTGCGCCGCGAGCGGGCCACCACACCCTGACCGGCTCGACTCGTCGGGTCTATCCGTCCGTCGCGGGCGAAACTGGAACACGTTACAGTTTCGGGATGATCGAATCCGAGTTCATCAGCTGGGAGGCGCCGGACGGCGACCACCCCGTACGCCGACTCTCGCAGCGCTCCTACGACCTCGTCTCGCGCAAGCAGAAGGACGAGTGGCTCACCCTGTGGGCCGAGGATGCGATCGTCGAGGACCCGGTGGGCCCGTCGTTCTTCGACCCCGAGGGCAGGGGCCACCACGGCATCGAGGGCATCAGCGCCTTCTGGGACATCGCCATCGCGCCGGTGAAGTCGTTCCGCTTCACGATCCGTGACTCCTTCGCCAACGGCAACGCCTGCGCCAACATCGGCACCTTCAGCACCGAGCTCGAGGACGGCAGCCTCGCGGACACCGACCTGATCGCGGTCTACCGGGCCAACGACGCAGGGGCAGCTCGTCTCGATGGCTGCGCACTGGGAGCTCGAGCGGACGCTGGCGACGGTGCGGAAACCGGAGTAGGGGTGCAGGGGGCTGGCGGACATGCGAATGTCGCGCGGGTGGCGCCCGCCCACCGCTCCAGCCCCAGGGGTGACATTGGCAGGTTTGGCTACGCGGTGCCGATCTGAGTCCTGGGGACCGTGGTCGAACACGCGAATGTGACACAAGGGGCGGGTTGGCCGTTCACGGCCACCTCCAGCGACATTCGCACGTCCGAGCCCCGCCCCCGCCAGGACCGGCCCGGTCAACCGACGAGGTCGAGCCGCGCCTGCACCCACTCGACCAACGGCCGCAGCGCGCGCCAGTCGTCGCGCACCCGGTCCAGCAGGGCGGGGGTGTTCAGGTCCTTGAACCCGTAGGACTTGCTCATCGCCATCGACTTGTAGCGCAACAGCTCGATCCTCGGATGGTCCACGGAGTAGCCCCGTGGGGTGGTCTTCAGCTGCTCGCCGCCGATCTCGAACCCCTCCTGCTCGAGGTCGCGGACGACTCGCTCCAGCTCCTGGCCCGAGTGCTCGGTGTCGATCGCCGTCCGGATGCGCGCCAGGTCCGGGCCGCCCGCGTGGTAGTAGCCGCCACCGACCCGCACTCCTGGCGAGCCGATGTCGACGTACCACCCCGTCGCCGGCCCGACCGCCACGAACGCCCCCTGGTGGTTCTTGTAGGGCGTCTTGTCCTTCGCGAAGCGGACGTCGCGGTAGGGGCGGAACACCTTCGCCGGGCCGAACTCCTCGGCGAGCGCCGCCGTGAGCCCGAGCATCGGGAGCCGCACCGCCTCGTCGTAGACGTGCTTGTGCGCCTCCCAGAACGACTTGGTGTTGTCGAGCTCGAGGTCGTCGTAGAAGTCGAGCGCGGCGTCCGGGAATCCGGTGAATCCCGGCCGGCCTCGATCGCCTGGCGGCTTCGCACTGGCTCTACTCATGGAGCGGATGACGAGATTCGAACTCGCGACATCGACCTTGGGAAGGTCGCGCTCTACCAACTGAGCTACATCCGCACGTCGCCCGGACCCGGGGCCGGACCGACGCAGGAGAGGTTACCCGAACCGGAACCCGGATCAGATCGGGGCCAGCTCGGGGCGCTTCGGGGAGATGCCGTCGCCTGAGGAGCGGCCGGTGAGCCGACGATGCACCCACGGGGCTGCGTGGGTCCGCGCCCACTCCAGGTTCTTCGCCCGGAGCTCGCGCACGGTGAGCTCGGGAGGTGCGGTCGGCGGAAGCGGCTGCAGGTCGTGGGCCACCCCGAGCGTGTCCAGGACCGCCATCGCCATCCGCTGGTGGCCCGCGGGACCGAGGTGCATCCGGTCGGTGTCCCAGTAGCCGAAGTCGCGGTACTCGCGCATCCGCCAGAAGTCGACCAGGCGAGTGCCGTGACGCTCCGCGATCTCGCGCACCGCCTCGGTGTAGAGCGCGAACCTGCCCCGCAACGGGCGGTAGATCGCCGAGCCGCCCGGGTCGAAGGCGGTGAACAGGACAACGGTCGCGCCCGTGTGCGCGAGGCGGCCGACCGCTGCGTCGTACGCCGTGGCCAGGGCCTCGAGGTCGACCCGCGGCCGGATGATGTCGTTGGCGCCGGCGTACGACGTCACCAGGTCGGGCTGCATGGCGAGCGCGGGCTCGAGCTGCTCGCCGAGGATGCCGCGCAGCTTGCGCCCCCGGATGGCGAGGTTGGCGTAGCCGAACCCGGGGTGGCCGCCGGCGAGCACCTCGGCGACCCGGTCCGACCATCCCCGCAGGCCGTTCGGCCGGCCGGGGTCGGGATCACCGACGCCCTCGGTGAAGGAGTCGCCGAGGGCGACGTAGCGGGCGAAGCTCATGGCGTCATTGTGAGCACCCGATCCTGTGGGCCGGCGGCCGGGTCCGCTCGGGCCGCCTTCGCCGGGCCGTTGCGCCGGGACGGCCCGGCCCGGGGACCTCCGTACTCGCCCGGACGTTGGTAGATCCCCGGCACCAGGTGCCGGGGATCTTCCAGTTTCGAGCTCGACGTCAGGCTCAGAGATCGAAGAGTGAGCCGCCCTCGCCGATCTCCGCGTCGGTCCGGGGTGCGTGAGCCTCACCGCTCGGAGCCGGCTTCGGCTTCTCCGGCCCGGATTCCTCCGACCCGGGCGCATCCTGCGTCGAGTCCTCGACCGGCTCGGCGGGCCCATCCTGCGTCGAGTCCTCGACCCGCTCGGCGGGCCCATCCTCGTTGTGCTTGGCCTTGATGTCGTGCAGAGAGGTCACCGCGCCCGTCGGGGACCTCGGGTTCGACCTCGGGTTCGACCTCGGGTTCGACCTCGGGTTCGACCTCGGGATCGTGGTCGGGTTCGACGTCGGGTTCGTGGTCGGGTTCGACGTCGGTGTCGGCGTGGTCCTGGCTGCGGTCGGTGTTGCCGTCGGTGGTGGAGTCGGCGGCCTTGTCCTGGTCGGCGGGGGTGGTGTCGTCGGAGGCGGCGGGGGCGGGTTCCTCCGCGGGTGCCTCGATGTCGAAGAGTGATCCGCCCTCGGGGATCTCGCTGACCGGGGACGCGGTGGAGCCGCTGGGCTCGGGTTGGGGCTCTGCCTCGGGTTCGACCTCGGGTTCGACGTCGGGTTCGTGGTCGGGTTCGTGGTCGGGTTCGTGGTCGGGTTCGACGTCGGTGTCGGCGTGGTCCTGGCTGCGGTCGGTGTCGCCGTCGGTGGTGGAGTCGGCGGCCTTGTCCTGGTCGGCGGGGGTGGTGTCGTCGGAGGCGGCGGGGGCGGGTTCCTCGCGGTTGCCTCGATGTCGAAGAGTGATCCGCCCTCGGGGATCTCGCTGACCGGGGACGCGGTGGAGCCGCTGGGCTCGGGCTCGGGTTGGGGCTCTGCCTCGGGTTCGACCTCGGGTTCGTGCGTCGGGTTCGACGTCGGTGTCGGCGTGGTCCTGGCTGCGGTCGGTGTCGCCGTCGGTGGTGGAGTCGGCGGCCTTGTCCTGGTCGGCGGGGGTGGTGTCGTCGGAGGCGGCGGGGGCGGGTTCCTCTGCGGGTGCCTCGATGTCGAAGAGTGATCCCCCGGAGGAGACCTCGCTGGCCGGCTGCTCCGTGGCCGGCTCGGGCTCGTTCGCCGCCGCCGCCGGCGCCGGCGCCGCGGGACCGGTGCTGGATGCCGGCTCCGGCGCGGCCTCGCCGCCGCCGAGGTCGAACAGCGAGCCGCCGCCCAGGTCGTCGCCGGAGGACTTCTCGGCGGGCTCCGCCTTCGCCTCGGGCTTGGTCGTCGGTCTCGGGCTCCGTCGCCGCCGAGGTCGAACAGCGAGCTGCCACCCGAGGCCTTCGCGGCCGGGCCGACGTCCTCGGTGGCGGTGACCGTGTCCTGGGTCTGGGTGACGTCGCCGGCCTCGGGCTCGGCCTTGGTGGCCTCGTCCTGGGCAGCGTCCTCGCGCTCGATGGTCGCGGTGCCCGTCGCCGTACCGGTGGCGGCACCTGCTGCGGCTGCCTTCGCATCGCTCGAGGCGGAGGCTCTGGCGACCGGCTTGCCGGACTCGCCCTTCACCGAGGCGAGCAGCATCTGCGCGATGTCGAGGACCTCGACCTCCTCGCGGGCCTCGCCCTTGCTCTGCGCGGAGGTGAGGCCGTCGGAGAGCATCACGCGGCAGAACGGGCAGCCGACGGCGATCTGGTCGGCGCCGGTCTCGACCGCCTCCATGGTGCGGGTCTCGTTGATCCGGGTGCCGATCGTCTCCTCCATCCACATGCGGGCACCGCCGGCGCCGCAGCAGAAGGACCGCTCGGAGTTGCGCGGCATCTCCTTGAGCTCCGCGTCGGGAATCACGTTGAGCAGCTCGCGCGGCGGGGAGTAGACGCCGTTGTGGCGGCCGATGTAGCACGGGTCGTGGTAGGTGATCGATCGCTTGTCGCCGCCACCGTTGGTGGCCACCGGAGTGAGCTTCTTCTCGCGGACCAGCCGGTTCAGCAGCTGCGTGTGGTGCACCACCTCGAGCTCGATGCCGAGGTCCTTGTACTCGTTCTTCAAGGTGTTGAAGCAGTGCGCGCAGGTCGAGACGACCTTCTTGACCTTGTACTCCTTGAAGGTCTCGATGTTCTGCTGCGCCAGGCCCTGGAAGACGAACTCGTTGCCGGCGCGTCGGGCCGAGTCGCCGGTGCAGGTCTCGCCGTTCCCGAGCACGCCGAAGCTCACCCCGGCCATGTCGAGCAGCTCGGCGACCGCACGCGTCGTCTTCTTCGCCCGGTCCTCGTAGGCGCCCGCGCAGCCGACCCAGAACAGCCACTCGACCTCGTCCAGCGACTCGATGTCCTCGCCGACCACCTTGACCTCGAACGGCAGGTCCTTGGCCCAGTCCATCCGCGCCGTGGGGGACATGTTCCAGGGGTTGCCCTTGTTCTCCAGGCCCTTGAACAGCCCGTTGAGCTCGCTCGGGAAGTTCGACTCGACGAGCACCTGGTAGCGCCGCATGTCGACGATGTGGTCGACGTGCTCGATGTCGACCGGGCACTGCTCCACGCAGGCGCCGCAGGTCACGCAGGACCACAGCACGTCGGGGTCGATCACGCCGGCGCCGCTGTCGGGCATGTAGAACCAGTCGTCGCCGGTGTCCCCGACGAGAGGGCGCTCGCACCTCGCGGGCCAGCTTCTCGTCGCCCTCGAGCAGGCTCTCCCGCTTGTCCTCGTCGGCCAGCAGGTACGGCGCCTTCGACAGCGTGTGGTCGCGCAGGGCCATGATCATCAGCTTCGGCGAGAGCGGCTTCTCGGTGTTCCACGCCGGGCACTGGTCCTGGCAGCGGCCGCACTCGGTGCAGGTGGCGAAGTCGAGGATGCCCTTCCAGCTGAAGTCCTCGGCGGCACCCACACCCAGCTTGGTGTCCTCGTCGAGGTCCTCGAGGTCGTCGAGGGTGAGCGGCTTGCCCTCGCTCATCATCGGCTTGGCGGCGCCGAGAGCCTTGGGCTCACGACCGAACAGGACGTTGAGCGGCGCCAGGAAGATGTGCAGGTGCTTGGAGTTCAGCACGAAGATCAGGAAGACCAGCATCACGCCGATGTGCAGCAGCAGGCCGATGCCCTCGAGGACCTCGAGGGGGTCGTGCGACATCGAGTCGAGCAGCTTGCCCAGCCCGATGGAGATGAACGCCCCGTTGTCGTAGGGCAGGTTGCCCAGCGCGGAAGAGGCGCCGCGGAACAGGAACATCGTCCAGATGACGTTGAAGATCATGACCAGCGTGATCCAGGCGCCGACCGAGGTGGGAGCCGAAGAACCGGGACCTGCGGCCCAGGTTGGAGGGCTGGTTGCGCATCCGGATCATGAAGAACGCGAACAGGCCGAAGAGCGCCATCATCGCGATGAAGTCCTGGGCGAAGCCCAGCATCGCCCAGTGGCCCACGATCGGGATCGCCCAGTCCAGGGGCCCTTCGCCGCCGGTGAAGAGAAGCTTCAGCAGCGAGCCGTAGGCCTCGAGATAGACCGTCGCCAGGATCAGGAAGGCCCAGAACACGAAGAAGTGCGCGGCACCGGGCACCGACCACTTGAGCAGCTTCTTCTGGCCGAAGACCTCGACGACCTGGCGCTTGAGGGCCGTGCCCATCCGGCCGGTGACACCCGCGATCGCGGTCGGGCGCAGGCTGTCCGACGGTGATGGCACGGAACAGGAAGAGGACTCGCTTGGCCGCCAGCGGCAGCGCGACCGCGTTCATCAGGAGACCGAGTATCAGCACCAGCAACACGAGCAACTCCCAACTGATCCGGCAGACCACGCCGGGTGTCTGGACAACGGCGTTGAGACTACTGCGCGCCGCGGGGACAGGCAGCCGGTGTCCCTGTGACAAATCCTACGTGCGGGTAACTTCGCGGGACCTGTCAGCCCCGGGTGACGTGGCGGCTCGGGTCAGGAGACGACACGCGCGACCCGGCCCGCCCCGTTGAACTCGACCCGCACGCTGGCCCCGGTCGAGCAGTAGCTGAAGGTGTTGCCGAGCCGGCGGTGGGGCTGCCCGATCGCCTGCAGGGTCTCCCAGCCGGTCATGCCCGGCCCTGACCCGGCTCCTGATGGCGCTGGGCGAGAGCCTCGAGCTCGCCGTGGTGCAGGCGTCGGGCTTGACGCCGTAGGCCCGCTCCCACATCTGCAGGTAGGCCTCGGGTCCACGGGCCATGTCCTTGACGATGTCGTCGCCGGCCAGCATCTTCAGGTCCTGGATCCAGTCGGGGTAGAGCCCGTAGTGCGCGACGCCGTCCTTGTTGATGTCGTAGACCCGCTCGCCGCTGACCTGCCGGTCCACCTTCGACCCCGCCGAGGGTGGTGAACGGGTAGGTCACCGGGCGGTCCTCGGCCGCGTCGGGGCGCGGGTCGCCCTGCGCGCCGAGGCCGTTGATGTCGGCGCCGAAGCCGATGCCCCAGTAGGTGCTCGGGTTGGACCCAGGTGAGGTGCTCGCTTCCACTTCTCGACGAAGCCGGTGCTGTCGCCGGCGTACGGCGTGATGAAGCCCTTCGGACCGGTAGATCCGCGGGTAGGCGTCCGGCGTCGACCACGAGTGGCTGGAGAGTACGCCGCTGTAGCCCATCGACTCGACCAGGTCGAGCGAGGCCTGTGCGGGCCTTGACGCTCATGTGGTCGGGGTCGAAGAGCATGTGCCGCTTGGCCAGTCCACGGATCGTGTGCTCGCCGAGCTCGGTGAGACCGAGGCTGTTGCAGTGGTGCTTGGCCGGGTAGACCGGCACCGCTGGGAGCTGCACGCCGGAGACCTTGGCGATCGCTCCGAAGAGCGCGTCCTGCGCCGGGATGGAACCGGAGTCGAGCGGGACCGAGTTGTCCTGGTCCTTGTCGTGGACCTCGGGGTCGTTGGGGTCGCAGGTCTGCATCCGCCAGGGGGAGCCCGGTCTCCAGGGTGTTGGCGCCGTTGACCAGGTAGCCGGTGGAGCCCTCGTCGCCGGCCACGCCGGCCAGGGCGTTGTCGAACTTGTTGACCAGCTCCATCTGGGAGACACCCAGCTTGCGGACCTCGTCGAGCTGCCGGTCGATGGTCGCCTTCGAGCACTTCAGGTCCGGGATGCCGAGCTTCTGGGTGCAGTCGAACGGGACCGAGGTCTCGATCCCCATCACCACGGCCAGCTTGCCGGCGTTGATGACCGTGCGCGCCTGGCCGGGGGTGGTGACGATCCGGTACCAGCCCTTGCCGGGGCCGCCGTGCTGGGCGTCGACGTAGCGCTCCAGAGCGCGCATCTGCTTGGCCTGCAGGCGGATCGAGTCCATGTCGTTGCAGGAGTTGCGCTTGAGCGGGTAGATCTCGCAGAGCTTGTTGTTCTCGACGAGCAGGTTGACCAGGATCCGCTGGCCGGCGCGCCAGGAGCGCTCCATCCACTTGTAGTAGGTGCCCTCGTGGGTCAGCGAGTCCGGGGCCGGCCAGTCCTTGAAGGTCGGCCAGCCGACCGGGTCGTGGGTGGGCTTGCCGGAGAGGAACGCCTCCGTCGACGGCGCCGTTGCCGCCGGTGAGCTCGTGGTCCGGGCAGTCCTTCAGGGCCGCCTCGACGCCGTACGGCGACCACGGCCGCCCGCAGTGCACCTGGCCGCCGAGGAACTCGAAGGCCATCCCGTGGGTGTGCGCGTCGATGAAGCCGCGCACCTCCTGGACGCCGCTCACGCCGGCGAACGGGTTGCCCCTGACGTTGGTGCTCACCTCGGGGAAGTCGGTGCAGCCGGTCCGCTTGCTGCAGACGGAGCAGGGTGCCGGTGCTCCGAGACCGTCGCGCTGCCGGCCGAGTCGGTCAGGTAGCCCCTGCCCGGGACCTGGAGCCGGAACAGGCCCTTGCCGGGCATCGTGGCGACCCAGTCGTTGGTCGGGCCCGGCGTCGCGGCGTACCCCACCGTCGGGCTGGCCGCCGTCGAGGAACGTGCCGGCGCGGCTGTAGAGCAGGTAGCGGCCCAGTGCGGTGGGCTTGAAGTAGAGGGGTTCGCCGGCGCCGATCGTGGTGGCGGTGAAGGCGGGGTCGTCCCGCCGGCGAGCCAGCGTCCGGTCCGTCGGGACTGCACGCCGTAGCAGGCGTTGAACATGTTGTAGCGGTCCGTGGGAGTCGAGGCCTGGGCCGCACTCACCGGGACGTTGGACAGCCGGGGCTCGGTCTGGGAGCGCTGGACGTCCGCGGCGCTCGCCGCGAGGCGGGCCTGCTGCCGGGGTGGTCGGGTCCTCGGTCTCACTGCCGGTGGCCGGTGCGGGTGCGGGAGATCGCGTTCTTGGTGCGTCGGGTCGCTGTGGTCGTGCCCGTGGCCGTCGGTCAGCCCGTTCGGGTGCGCGTGGGTGCCGTCGTCCAGGTGCGGGTCGCCGGCCGCCTGGGCCCCTGAGGTCGCGGTGCTTGCCGCGCGACGTACGCCCGCTTGTAGCCGTCCGCCCCCTTCGTGCCCGAGCCGTCCGTGAGTCCGGGCAGCGCTCCAGAAGGTACGACGACCGCGGCGAGCACGGCACCGACCGAGAGGCCGACCGCCACCGTCGAGCCGGCGTCGAGCGTGCGAGTGGTCCGGGGTCGAACGGGGGGTCAGACGACCCATGGCGCTCCTTGTGACAGTGAGGTCAGGGGAGCAACGAGCGGGGAGCCCGATCAGTCACGCCGCGGGGCACCAGGACGCAGGCCACCACGGGACACAGTGCCGACAGCGCGAAGGTGGCGGAGTACCCCCAGTGGCTGATCGCGAGACCGGCGACCGGGGCGACGGCGGCGGCAGCGAGGTACTGCGCGGTGTTCTGTACGCCGAGCGCTCGCCCCGACCAGTACGACCCGGCTCGCTCGGCGACGCTGGTGAACGCGAGCCCGTTGTCCGCCACGGTCACGGTGGAGGCGACCACGAGGAGCAGGACCGCGATCGCCAGCGGTTCGGCCAGTGCGAGCAGCGCCATCGTCGCGGCGGCAGCGACCGCGACCCAGCGAAGCGGGCGGACCCGCGATCCGACGACGTCGGAGAGGTGGCCCACCGCGATCCGGCCGAGGGCGCCGAGCACGTGGGTGCCGGCGACCAGCGCACCCGCGGCCGCGGCGCGACCACTCTCGCTCCTGGACCAGCCAGGTCAACGAGTAGGTCCACACCAGGAACTGCGGCACGACGAGCATCACCGAGACGCCGTGCACCCGCAGCAGGAACCGGTCGGCGCGGTAGGGGTTCGCGGTGAGCGCGGCGGTGGCCGTCGGACGTGGCGGGTCGAGCACGATCGCCAGCACCGCCACGAACGCGAGCGCGACCGCGACCACCGGGATCCAGAGCGCGGCGCCGAGACCTGCGCGGTCTGCGGTCACCGCGATCGTGGCGGCTGCCACGGCGACGCCGAGCGGCTGGGCCATCTGCCGGATGCCCATCGCGAGCCCGCGCCTCTCGGGCGGGAACCAGCCGACGACGATCCGCCCGCTGGCCGAGCCGGTGCAGGCGGCTGACCATGCCCACGACGAACAGGACCGCTGCGAGGGTCAGGGTGCGTTCCACGAGGGTCGCCACCACGCTGAACAGCGCCGTGCCCCCCAGGCCGGCGAGCAGGACGGTGCGTTCGCCCACCCGGTCGACGACCAGGCCCCAGAGGAACAGCGAGACCATCACACCGGCGATCGGCATCGCCGCCATGGTCCCGGCCTCGGCCAGCGACAGCCCCCGGGTCTCCTGGAGCGACGGGATCAGGAAGGCCGGTCCGTTGATCGCCACCGAGGCGCCCGCCTGGGCTGCGACACTCGCCGCGAGCATCGACCATCGGTCGGGAGGACCCGATGGACGAAGCGTCCGAGTGTCGTCCCGCGCCTGGTCCCCCGCTGCCTCACTCGGTCACGCTAGTGCCCGCCTCCTCCGATGCGGCGGCTGACCGAGTGTGCGGTTGCGGACACTGCCTCGACCAGGGCGGCCAGGTCGACCTGGTCGCGGGCGTCGTACGTCGTGGCGATCCCGCCCAGCGGCGTGCCGTTGTGGTCGAGCACCGCCGCTGCGACCGACGCGAAGCCCGGCGTGACCTCGCCGTCCTCGGTGGCGTAGCCGCGCTGCCGGGTCTCGCTGAGCACGGTCCGCGAGCGCGCTCAGACTCTGGGGGCCACGGCCGTGCCGGTCCACGAACGCGCTCTTGTCCGGATAGAGCGCGCGCACCTGGCTCGCCGGCAGGGCCGCCAGGATCGCCCGCCCGCTGGCGGTCAGGTGCGCCGGGAGTCGTACGCCGACGTCGGTCACCAGCGGCGCCCGGCCGGGTGCGCGCTCCTCGAGCACGTAGAGGACGTCGCGGCCGTGCGGCACGGCGAGATGCGCCGAGTGACCGATCCGGTCGACGAGGGCAGCCAGGGGACGGTGCGCGATCCGCTGGAGCGGGGCCTGGCGGGCGTAGCCGATGCCCACCTCGAACGCCGCGACGCCCAGGCAGTAGCGCCGCTCCTCGGCGATGTGGGTGACGAAGCCCTGCTCGATCATCGCGTTGACCAGGTGGTACGCCGTGGAGCGCGGCAGGTCGAGGGCGCTGGCCAACCGGTCGAGAGGCACCGGGTCGGGTTGCGCGGCCAGGAAGCGCAGCACCATCAGGGTCCTGGTGGCAGCGGGGACCTGACTCATGGTCAGCAACCTAACGCCCGCGCCGACCGGACGATTCGCCCACGCTGGCGGGCTCGATGGCGCAAGATGTTGCCGACGGTCGGGCGTCGCACGGCGCTCGCCCCCACGACAGGCCCCCCAACAGGCCCCCGCAACAGGGAGTGTTCCCCGTGACTCGACGACTCTTCTCCGTGGCGCTGCTCACCACGATCCTGGTCCTGTCCGTGCTGGTGGCCCCCTCGCAGGCGTCCGCGCCGGGCAAGCGGAAGTGGCTCAAGGACACCCGCGCCGCGATGTACGGCTCGCGGGCCTACATCGACAGCAGGGTCACGCCGGGTCAGACCAGGCTGGTGGTCAACCTCGACATCGACAACACCAGCCTGGCGACGTACTACCGGCGCGGGAAGGCGGTCCCCGTCGTACTGCGGTTCGCGCGATACGCCAGCAGCAGAGGGGTGCACGTCTACTTCAACACCGGCCGCTACGAGGCGGACCTCAACCGGGCGGTGGCAGGTCTGCGACGCAACGGCTACCCGGTCTCCAGCATCTGCGGCCGCCGGCCGGGCGAGTCCCTGACGACGAGCAAGCAGCGCTGCCGTCAGCAGCTCGTGGACCGCGGCTACACGATCATCGCGAACGTGGGCAACCGCAGCACGGACTTCGAGGGCGGCAACTACGAGCGCGCCTTCACGCTGCCGAGCTACGGCGACCGGCTGGGCTGAGCCGGGCGGTCAGTACTGGTGGAACCAGCGCACCATCTGCGACGAGGTGTTCCCGCAGGTGACGTTCTGGTCGCGACCGTCCTCGACCCACTGGGACAGGATCGCGGGGCCGCCCTGGAACATCCGGTCGAGCCCGCAGCGGCGCAGCGCCTCCTCGCGTGAGGTCTGCCCCGCCGCGCGCCATTCGGGGATACCGAGACGCAGGTCGCCGACGACGTTCTGCCACAGCGCCTGCGTGGAGTAGGCACCGATGCTGAAGCCCGCGTCGGTGTAGCCGCGAGCGGCGCCGCGCACCACGGCCGCGTTCGCGGCGAGGTCACGAGGCCAGTCGTACTCGGGCACCGGCTCCACGTCGAGCCAGATGATCGGCGACCGCAGGCCCGCCCGCCGCATGGTGGCCAGGTTGAACTTCGCCTGCTGGTAGCCGACGTTGCTCAGCGCACCCTGACGGGTGCTGCTGTCGAAGGGGCCCTTGTCCTTGTAGGCCGCGTAGTGGCGGTCCTCCGGATAGCTGATCACCGAGTACGCCGCCGCCATCAGGCCGCGGCTGCGGACCCAGTCGGTCTGCAGCTCGAGACAGGGGTTGGGGTAGAAGCCGGGGCCGTTGGTCAGGCCGATGATCACGTAGCGCGCGGCGTCGATCGGCATCGGCGCTCCCGCTGATCGCTTCAGCGGGATGCCCATGCCCTTGGGGCACTGCGGCCAGCTGATGTCTGCGCCGAGGACCGGACCCGACTGGCGTGGCGGGATCTTGAGCTTCGGGATCTTCAGCGAGGGCGTCGGCTCCACGGGCCGCTCGGGTGCAGCGGTAGGGCTCGCGCCCGACGGGCTGGACGCGCCGCTGGGGGTCGGGCTGCTCGACGCGCTGTCGGGGGCCGCGGCCGTGGTCTGCTTCGACTTCGGCTTGAGCGGGGCGTCGCACGCGCTCCCACCCAGCACGAGCAGGACGACCAGCAGGGACAGCACGCTGTGCTTGCGCATGGCCCCCCTCTCCGCTCCGCCCGCGGGATCGCGAGGCCTCATGGTGCCATGGTCCGAGGTGTCTCGGGTCCGAGACTGCCAGGTCCGCCAGCCACTGGTCGACGAGGACCGGAGGTTGTTGCATGGAGACATGTCAGAGCACGGTGCGGCGGTCGCGGTCGGAGTCGGTCCCCTCTCCTTCGAGGAGGTCGTCGCCGTCGCCCGTGCAGGTGCGCCTGTCCGGCTCACCGACGAGGCGCTCGAGGCCGTCGTACGGGCGCGGTTGACCGTGGACGGGCTCGCCGCGGCAGCCACTCCTGCCTACGGGATCTCCACCGGGTTCGGTGCGCTGGCGACGCGGCACATCCCGTCCGACATGCGCGCCCAGCTGCAGCGGTCCCTGATCCGCTCGCACGCAGCCGGGTCCGGCCCGGAGGTCGAGCGTGAGGTCGTGCGGGGGCTGATGCTGCTGCGCCTGTCCACGCTGGCGACCGGCCGGACCGGCGTACGACCTGAGGTGGCGGAGCTGATCGCCGGAGTGCTCAACGCCGGCATCACTCCGGTGGTCCACGAGTACGGATCGCTCGGCTGCTCCGGTGACCTCGCGCCACTGTCCCACTGCGCCCTTGCCTACATGGGCGAGGGAGAGGTGCGCGACGCCGACGGTGTGCTGATGCCCGCCGCCCAGGCACTCGCGGCCGCCGGGCTGGTCCCGCTCGAGCTCGCCGCCAAGGAGGGCCTCGCGCTGATCAACGGGACCGACGGCATGCTCGGGATGCTGGTGATGGCGCTGACGGACCTCGCGGTGCTGATGCGTACGGCGGACGTCGCGGCCGCCATGTCGGTGGAGGGCCAGCTGGCCACCGACCGGGTCTTCGCCCCTGAGCTGCAGGCGATCCGGCCGCACCCCGGTCAGGCCCTGTCGGCCGCCAACCTCGCCGCGATCCTGAAGGACTCGGGCGTCGTCGCCTCGCACCGGGGGCCCGACTGCAACCGGGTCCAGGACGCCTACTCGCTGCGCTGCTCGCCCCAGGTGCACGGGGCGGCCCGGGACACCCTCGACCACTGCGCCACCGTCGCCGGTCGTGAGCTCGCCAGCGCGGTCGACAACCCGGTGGTCCTCGAGGACGGCCGGGTCGAGTCCAACGGCAACTTCCACGGGGCACCGGTCGCCTACGTGCTCGACTTCGCGGCGATCGTGGCCGCCGACGTGGCGTCGATCAGCGAGCGGCGCACCGACCGGTTCCTGGACCGCACCCGCAGCCACGGCCTCCCGCCCTTCCTCGCGCACGACCCCGGCGTCGACAGCGGGCACATGATCGCCCAGTACACGCAGGCCGCGATCGTCTCGGAGCTCAAGCGTCTGGCGAACCCCGCGAGTGTCGACTCGATCCCCTCGAGCGCGATGCAGGAGGACCACGTGTCGATGGGCTGGTCGGCTGCTCGCAAGCTGCGACGCTCCGTCGATGGCCTGACCCGGGTGATCGCCATCGAGGTGCTGACCGCCGCGCGCGCGCTCGACCTCCGCAGGCCGCTCGAGCCCTCGCCCGCCACCGAGGCGGTCATCGACCTGCTGCGGTCCTCGGGGATCGAGGGACCCGGCCCCGACCGGCACCTCTCGCCCGAGATCGAGGCGACCTTCCAACTCGTCCGTGACGGCCGCATCCTGGCCGCCGTCGAAGCAGTGATCGGAGAACTGAAGTGATGTCGACCGACCCAGTCGGCGGGACCAACCCGCGTCTGCCCATCCACGCCGCCCACGGCACCGGGCTCACCGCACGCTCGTGGCAGACCGAGGCCCCGCTGCGGATGCTGATGAACAACCTGGACCCTGAGAACGCCGAGAACCCGGCCGAGCTCGTCGTCTACGGGGGCACCGGCAAGGCCGCCCGCAACTGGGAGTCCTACGACGCCCTCGTGCGCACCCTGACCACGCTCGCCGACGACGAGACGATGCTCGTGCAGAGCGGCAAGCCGGTCGGGGTGATGCGCACCCACGAGTGGGCTCCTCGGGTGCTGATCGCCAACTCGAACCTGGTCGGTGACTGGGCCAACTGGGAGGAGTTCCGCCGGCTCGAGGACCTCGGGCTGACGATGTACGGCCAGATGACGGCCGGCTCCTGGATCTACATCGGGACCCAGGGCATCCTGCAGGGCACCTTCGAGACCTTCGCTGCGGTCGCCGACAAACGCTTCGCAGGCACGCTCGCCGGGACGATCACGCTGACCGCCGGTCTCGGCGGGATGGGCGGTGCACAGCCGCTGGCGGTGACGATGAACGACGGTGTCGCCATCTGCGTCGACGTCGACGACAGCCGGATCAAGCGGCGCATCGAGCACCGCTACCTCGACGTGCAGGCCGACTCCCTCGAGCACGCGGTGGTGCTCGCGGTCGAGGCCCGGGACGCCAGGAAACCCCTGTCGATCGGGGTGCTGGGCAACGCGGCCGAGATGTTCCCCGCGCTGCTCGACCAGGACGCGCCGATCGACATCGTGACCGACCAGACCTCGGCGCACGACCCGCTGTCCTACCTTCCGGCCGGCGTCCCCTTCGCCGACTGGAAGGACGCGGCTCGCCGCGACCCGGAGGGGTTCACCAAGGATGCGCAGGCCTCGATGGCCGTGCACGTGCGCGCGATGGTCGAGTTCCAGGACAAGGGCGCGGAGGTCTTCGACTACGGCAACTCGATCCGCGACGAGGCCCGCAAGGGCGGCTACGACCGGGCCTTCGAGTTCCCGGGCTTCGTCCCGGCCTACATCCGGCCGTTGTTCTGCGAGGGCAAGGGCCCGTTCCGGTGGGCCGCGCTGAGCGGGGACCCGGCCGACATCGCGGCGACGGACAGGGCGATCCTCGAGCTGTTCCCCGACAACGAGCGGCTGCACAAGTGGATCACCATGGCCGGTGAGCGGGTGTCCTTCCAGGGCCTGCCGGCGCGCATCTGCTGGCTCGGGTACGGCGAGCGCCACCTCGCCGGGCTGAAGTTCAACGAGATGGTCGCCTCGGGCGAGCTGAAGGCGCCCGTCGTGATCGGCCGCGACCACCTCGACTGCGGCTCGGTGGCCTCGCCCTACCGGGAGACCGAGTCGATGCTCGACGGGTCCGACGCGATCGCCGACTGGGCGCTGCTCAACGCGCTGGTGAACACCGCCTCCGGGGCGAGCTGGGTCTCGATCCACCACGGCGGTGGGGTCGGGATGGGCCGGTCGATCCACGCCGGCCAGGTCTGCGTCGCCGACGGCACCGACCTCGCCGCGCAGAAGATCGAGCGCGTCCTGACCAACGACCCGGGCATGGGCGTGATCCGGCACGTGGACGCCGGCTACGACCGTGCGGTCGAGGTGGCCCAGCAGCGCGGCGTACGCGTGCCGATGCAGGAGTGAGCCCGTCCGAGGGTGTCGTTCCGGCGGCGCCCCGGTGACACACTGGCCGACATGGCTGAGCGTCCCGTCCGTGCCCGCATCTGTTTCCCGGGCGTCAGCTCGCGTGCGTGGGAGCACCCCGCCGACCGCGGTGCCCTCGTCGCGCTGCGCAAGCTGAAGGGTTTCGACACCCTGCTCAAGGCGCTGTCCGGCATGTTCAACGAGCGGGCCGTGCGGCTGCAGTTCCTCGGTTCCGGGATCCGGGTGGACGAGCGACAGTTCGAGCGGCTGCACCGTCTCCTCACCGAGGTCGGCACCACCCTCGACGTGGCCGAGCTCCCGGAGATGTACGTCGTCGCGGACCCGTCCCTGAACGCCGTGACCGTCGGGATGAACACACCGATCATCATCCTCAACAGCGCGCTCGTGGAGCTGCTCGACGACGACGAGATCCGCTTCGTGATCGCCCACGAGCTCGGCCATGCGGTGAGCGGCCACGCTGTCTACCAGACGTTGCTGCGCAGGCTGCTCGTGCTCAGCGGCGTGCTGAACGCGGTGCCGTTCGGGGGTCTCGGGATCCGGGTGATCGTGGCGGCGCTGATGGAGTGGTCGCGCAAGTCGGAGCTCTCCGCGGACCGGGCCGGAGTGCTCGCCACCCAGGACCCGGCGGTCGCGTTCCGGGTGCACATGCAGCTCGCCAGCGGCGGACACCTCGAGGATCTCGACACGGCGTCCTTCTTCGCCCAGGGCATCGAGTACCAGGAGGCAGGAGACCTGCGCGAGTCGGTGCTCAAGCTGATGCTGGTGGAGAACCAGACACACCCGTTCGCGGTCGTCAGGGCAGGCGAGCTGAAGCGGTGGGTCGACAGCGGGGAGTACACGCAGATCCTGGCCGGCAGCTACCCGCGCCGCGACACGGACGCCACCGCCAGCATGAGCGACTCCGCGCGCGAGGCCGCACACAGCTATGCCGACTCCTTCCAGGGCACCCAGGACGCCCTCGGCCGACTCGTGCACGAGACCGCCGGCGCGCTCGGCAGCCTCAAGGGATGGCTGGACGAGACGTTCCGCCGGGGCACCTGAGGCTTCTCCGGCTTCCTGCGCAGGTCAGGTCGACCGGCGCCACCAGCGCTTCGGGGTCGGTTGCTCTGCCGGCGAGTGCGGGGCCCGGCGTCGGCGCAGACGCTCGCGCCACCGCTGCACCTCGGCCTCCACGTCGCGCGTCGGCGTGACCACGGGCGGGCCGCCCTGGAGCTGGCGCCGGGCCTCGACGATGCGCCGGTTGAAGTCCTCGAGGTGGTCGCGGACGAGCTTCTCAGCGGTCTCGCGGTCGAGCAGCGCGTCGAGCTCGAGATCCTCCTTGCGCAGCTGGAGCGCCGCCGGGAGGACACCGGTGATCCGCTCCCGCTCGATCAGCTTGCGCAGCCACCAGTCGCGGTCCTCCGGAGATCCCAGGTCGCCGAGCGGCTTGCCCTGACCGGGCAGGTTGTCGAACTCGCCGCGCTCCATCGCCTGCTGGATCTGCAGGTCGACCCAGCGTGCCTGGTGCCTGCTCCGGGCCGCGGCGGCGTCCGAACCGGTGCGCGAGTCGCGCTGGCGCTCCCGGATCGGCTGGTGGGGCCGGTCCGGCTGCTCCTCGTCGTCGTGCCTCGTGCTCATCTCGCCCCCAGCGTACAAATGTGGCCAACCCTGCCGGGGCCACCCCGAGGCCCGCGTCAGCCCCAGAACCCCAGCACGTCGCCCCCGATCCGCACGATGAAGGCCCCCACGACCGCGATGAAGAACAGACGCACGAACCGCGCTCCTCGTGCGACGGCGAGCCGGGCACCGAGGTAGCCACCCACCAGGTTGCAGGCGCCCATCACCAGGCCGACCTTCCACAGCACCACCCCCTGCGGGACGAAGACGCAGAGCGCGGCGAGGTTCGTGGCCCAGTTGGCCATCCGTGCCTTGGCCGACGCCTCCAGGAAGTTGTAGCCGAGCAGACCCACCAGCGAGATCACGAAGAAGCTGCCGGTGCCCGGCCCGAGTGCTCCGTCGTAGAAGCCGACCCCCACACCGGTGACCATCGCCGCCGCTGTGTGCCGATGGCCCGAGAAGCGAAGCAGGCTCTCCTGCCCGAGGTTGGGTCGCAGCACCACCCAGGCGCCCACGACGACCAGGACCACCAGCACGATCGGCTGGAAGGCGGATCGCGGGATCATGCTCGCCACCAGGGCCCCTCCGACCGAGCCGAGGAAGGCGAGCAGCATCAACGGCAGGAAGGTCCTCGGGTCCGGACGCACCCGGCGGTAGTAGGTCACGCTGCTGACGCTGGTGCCGCAGATCGAGCCGAGCTTGTTGGTGGCCAGCACCTGTGCAGGGCTGGCGCCCGGCAGGCCGAGCAGCAGCGCCGGCAGCTGGATCAGCCCACCGCCACCGACCACGGCGTCGACGAAGCCGGCCGAGAGGCCGGCGAGGGCGAGCAGCAGCAGGATCTGCCAGGTCGGGTCGGCCATCACGGGTGGTCCGCGAACGCACCCCTGGGTACGACGAACAGGCTGGCCGCCGCGACCAGGGCAGAGATCGAGCACACCGCCCACACAGTGAGGTAGCCCGACAGCGGGGCGTTGCCGGCCTCGGCGTCGGCCATCGACCCGGTCGAGGAGAGGGCGATCGCGAAGATGCTGGACGCGATCGCACCGCCGATCGTCTTGGTGGTGTTGGTCATGCCCGTGCTGAAGCCGGTCCGGTCCGCCGGTGCAGCCGCTGCTGCTGCTGCGGGAAGCGCGGCCACCAGCGCGCCCGACCCGACCCCGGCGATGGCCATGTTGACGAGTGCCTGGGCCGAGGACTCGTGGAACGGCAGGAACAACCCGTAGCCGATCGCCACCAGCAGGCAGGAGCCGAGCATCGTGGCGCGGGTGCCGATGAACCGGCCGACCACGGGCAGCAGCAGCGCACCGACCACGAGCGAGAGCACATAGACGACGATCAGCACCGTGACGAAACCGGCCGACGCACCGAGCCCGTAGCCGGTCTCGTCCGGGTCGGTGCGGGCGAACGTCGAGAGCGGGATCTGGGCGCCGAGCACCGACATCCCGAACAGGAACGCCGTGAGCTGCACCGGCCACTGCGCCGACGTGGCCATCAGCCGCACGTCGACGAGTGGCTCCGCGATGCTCATCTCGAAGCGGGCGAACGGCCAGAAGGCGAGGAGGCCCAGGGCCAGCACCAGCCAGGGCAGGGCCGAGCCGGGTCCTTCCAGGCGCACCAGGATCAGGCCCGCCATCACCAGTCCGAGCGCCAGCGTCACCAGCCAGAACCCCTTCAGGTCCAGTCGGCCGGTGGCCACCGGCGGAGTGCCCGGGACGCCGAACCAGACCACCACGAAGCAGAGGGTGACGGCGACGGCCGGGATCATCAGCAGGCCCGTCATCGAGATGGACTCGACCAGCAGGCCACTGGTCACCGCACCGAGGATCACCCCCAGCTCGAGTGCTGCGACGAGGAGTCCGGCAGCCTTCCGGGTCAGGCGCGCCTGGGCTCCGGTGTGCGCGGTCCTGCGGTGGATGATGCTGACCTCGAGCGGCAGCCACACCACGTAGAAGCCCTGGATCGCCCAGGCAACGAGGAACAGCGAGAAGTTCGGTGCCAGGGCCACCGCGAAGGAGGCGAGCGCCGTGACCGCGGTCGAGATGAGCAGCACCTGTCGGTGCCCGATCAGGTCGCCGAGCCGGGCGAGGATCGGCACTGCGAGCGCGGAGACGATCAGCTGGGCGGCCTCGAACCAGTTGACGTCGGCGTCGGCGATCGAGAGGTTGTCGGCGATGTCGCTGAAGATCGGCGTGTAGTAGCCCTGGAGGATGCCGCTGGCGATCTCGACGCAGACCAGGAAGCCGATGATGGTGGCGAGGCCCTCCACCTTCCCGGGTCCCGGGACACGGCCGGGTGTGGTGGCTACGGTCATGGCGCGCCTCTCATGCGGGGAGCCTCTCGATCAGCCGGGCATACCAGCGGATGCCGGCAAGGAAGTCGTCGACGCCGATGTGCTCGTCATAGCTGTGGATGCTCTCGCGCTGCGCCTTGCTCATCCGGAACGGGGTGAACCGGTAGACCCGCGCACAGATCGCGGTGAAGAAGCGTGAGTCGGTCGCTGCCATCATCACGTAGGGCGTGGGTACCGCGTCGTGGAACACCTCGCTGATCGTGGAGGCGAGGAGGTCGAACGCCGGGTCGTCGTACGGCGACACCGGGCTCGGCTCGTTGGCGTCCACCACGTCGAGGGCGATGGAGTCGTCCGCGATGGCCCTGCGGACGTGCTCGGTCGCCGAGGCCACCGTGTCACCGACCAGGAGGCGCAGGTTGACGGCCGCGGTCGCACTCGATGCGATCACGTTGTGGGCCGTGGATCCCGAGAGCGTGGTCACCGCCATCGTCGTACGCACCAGGGCGGCGGGCTCCGCCCCCGCGGCCAGCAGCGCGCGCTTGAGCAGCGGCTGCAGTCGCCGCGCGTTCGCGAAGACCGGGCGCAGCGCCGCGGGAGCGTGCGGCGCGATCCTGCGGAACAGCTCGAGCGTGGGCTCGGGGAGTGCGGGGGTGAACTGCCGCGTCTCGAGGCGTACGACGGCACGGGCGATGCGCGCCGTCGGACCGTGCGGCGCCGGGGTCGAGGAGTGGCCGCCACGTCCCTCGGCCCGCAGCTCGATCGTGGTGGTGCCCTTCTCGCAGACCCCGATGACGCCGAGGGGAGGCTTGACCCCGGGGAACGCCTCGTGGGCGATCGCGCCACCCTCGTCGAGCACGAACCACGGGCTGATCCGGAGCCGACGCAGCTCCTCCACCGCGGCCCGGGCATCGGGACCGGACACCTCCTCCCGGGCGCCGAAGGACAGCCAGATGTCGCGTGCGGGCACGAAGCCCTGCGCCAGCAGGCCCTCGACCGCCGCGCAGACGCCCACCAGCGATCCCTTGTCGTCCAGGGTGCCGCGACCCCAGATCGCGTCGTGGTGGATCTCCGCCCCGAACGGCGGGTGCAGCCAGGGTGCCGACTCGTCGATCGGTACGACGTCGATGTGGGCCATCAGCACGACCGGTCCCTCGGCCGTCCGCCCGGCCCAGTGGAACAGCAGCGAGTGCTCGCGGACCCGGTGCAGCGTCAGCCGGTCGTGCAGCAGGGGGAAGCAGTCCGCGAGAGCCGCGACGAACTCCTCGAACGGGGCCGGGTCGGTCGCGGACTCATCGGGGAGCGAGACAGTGGGGATCCGGACCAGCCGTCGCAGCTTCTCGACGTCCGCGTTCCCTCCGCTCACGTGTGCCACGGGGCGAACGCTAGCCCTGCCTCCGGCGGGTCCGCCGTTGATCTCGGATACGAGACGCCGTGTCCGCCCCGAGGTGGCGCCGCACCTGCGGATTCGCGAGGCTGGTGCCCATGTCAGCCCGGAGCGTGCGCACCACTCCACGAACCGCGGTGCACCACCTCCGCGGTCTGCTTGCGGCGACGCCTGCTCGCCGACCCCCGGGCACCAGGACGGGCTGCCGGGTGGCCGAGCGTGATCGCGCCGACCGGGTCGAACTCGTCAGGGATCGCGAACTCGCGGCGCACGGCCGGCAGCCGGTCGGGCGGGATGCCGAAGAAGCAGCCGCCGAGGCCGGCATCGACCGCGGTCTGCAGCACCAGCAGCGAGGCCATCGCGGCGTCCATGTGCCAGAACGGCACCGGCCAGCGCGCCTCGTCCTGGTCGGTCCAGCCCTTGTCCGGCTCCGCGTAGCGCCGCAGGTAGGCGGTCTTGCTGGAGCAGGGCACCACCAGCACCGGCGCGCGCATCATGCCCTCCAGCCATCGGTCGGGGTCGTCCGTCCCGTCCGCGGTGGCAGCCCAGTAGCGGCGTACGTCGTCAGGGGTGTCGAGCACCAGGAACCCCCAACCCTGGCTGAAGCCGGCGTTCGGTGCCCGGGTCGCGTTGTGCAGCGCCCGGTCCACGATCACCGGGTCGACCGGCTCGGTCGTGTAGCTGCGCACCATCCGTCTGCGGCGTACGACGTCCTGGAACTCCATGGGACCGAGCATGACTGACGACTTCGAGCGCATGTGGCACGACCTCGCGCCGCTCGGCAGGTCCGCGGCCAGTGGCGGCTACTTCCGGCAGCCGTTCACCTCGGTCGAGTCCGAGCTCCGTTCCTGGTTCGCCGCCCAGTGCGCCGCCCGCGGTCTGGAGCTCGAGGCGGACGGCAACGGGAATCTGGTCGCCTGGTGGAGCCCGTCGCAACACGCCCCAGCGGTGCTGATCGGCTCCCACCTCGACTCGGTGCTCGACGGGGGCGCGTACGACGGCCCGCTCGGTGTGCTCTCCTCCCTTGCCGCGGTGGACCTGCTCCGGGACCGGGGCGTGGTGCCGAGCCGGCCGATCGCCGTCGCTGCCTTCGCCGAGGAGGAGGGTTCCCGCTTCGGCATCGCCTGCCTGGGCTCCCGGTTGGCGACCGGCTCGATGACACCGGCGGCGGCGGCGGAGCTGCGCGACCGCGACGGCACGCCGCTCCTGGACGCGATGTCGTCGGCGGGGCTGGAGCCGGCGCCGGGCCGGGCCGGCTGGCTGGACCGGGTGGGCACCTTCCTCGAGCTGCACGTGGAGCAGGGTCGCGACCTGGTCGACCGGGACACGCCGGTCGGGCTGGCGACCCGGATCTGGCCACACGGCCGCTATCGCTTCGACTTCGCCGGTGACGCCAACCATGCCGGGACCACCCGGATGGAGGACCGGCACGACCCGATGCTCAGCTTCGCGATGACCGCGCTGGCAGCGGGCAGACAGGCCTCGGAGTCGGGACAGCGTGCCACCTTCGGCCGGGTCGAGGTGGCCCCCAACGGCACCAACGCGATCCCGTCGCGGGTGACCGCCTGGCTGGACGCGAGAGGCGAGTCCGACACGGCACTGGTGCGCCTGGTCGCCGAGATCAAGCGCCAGGGTGCCGAGCGGGCAGACCGCGACGGCACCAGGCTGACCGTCACCGCCGAGTCGGTGTCGGGGGAGGTCACCTTCGACCCGCTGCTCACCGAGAACCTGCGCAGGGGACTGGCCGCGCGATGGGGTCCGGTACCGGTGGTCCCGACGATGGCCGGTCACGACGCCGGCATCCTCGCCGCCGCCGGAGTGCCCACCGCGATGCTGTTCGTCCGCAACCCCACCGGCGTCTCGCACTCGCCGTCGGAACACGCCGAGATGGCCGACTGCCTCGCCGGCGTCGAGGCGCTGGCCGACGCGCTCGAGGTGCTGGTGGCATGAAGATGCACCTCGAGCACGCCCTCCTGGAGACCGGCGTCGAGGCCGGCGTACTTCTCGAGATCGAGGACGGGTGGATCAAATCGGTCAGGGTTGAGGGGCGGTCCCTGTCGTTGGCGGGTGATGCTTCGGTGGACAACGACCGGTTTCCCCGGTCGGCCGGGGAAACCAACGGCCTCACCCTCCCCGCCTTCGCCAACTGCCACTCCCACGCCTTCCACCGGGCGCTGAGGGGGCACACGCAGCGGGAGCGGGGGTCGTTCTGGACCTGGCGCGAGCAGATGTACGCCGTCGCCGCGGAGCTCACCCCGGACTCCTACTTCGAGCTGGCGCGCGAGACCTATGCGGAGATGCGGGCCACGGGGATCGGCGCGGTCGGGGAGTTCCACTACCTGCACCACCAGCCCGACGGGACGCCGTACGACGACCCCAACGAGATGGGCCGGGCGCTCCTGGCTGCGGCTGACGAGGCGGGGATCCGGATCCGGCTGCTCGACACCTGCTACCTGGCCTCGGGGTTCGGCCGGCCGCCGGAGGGGGTGCAGGTGCGCTACTGCGACGGTGACGCCGACGCGTGGGCCGAACGGGTCGCCGCGTTCGGCGACCCTCGCGTGGGCGCGGCGATCCACTCCGTGCGCGCCGTGCCGCGCGACCAGCTCCCCGTGGTCGTCGAGGCCGCGCAGGGGCTGCCGCTGCACGTCCACCTCTCCGAGCAGGTCGCCGAGAACGAGGCGTGTCTGCGCGCCACCGGACTGACCCCGACCCAGCTGCTCGCCGAGGCCGGGGCCCTCGGTCCGCTGACGAGCGCCGTGCACGCCACGCACCTGACCGACGGCGACATCCGGCTGCTGGGGGAGTCGGGCACCAACGTCTGCTTCTGCCCGACCACCGAGCGCGACCTCGCCGACGGCATCGGTCCGGCCCGCCGGTTGCACGACGCGGGCGCCACCCTCACGCTGGGCTCCGACAGCCATGCGGTGATCGACATGTTCGAGGAGATGCGCGCGGTGGAGATGCACGAGCGACTGGCCTCCCGGGAGCGAGGTCACTGGTCCGCCTCGGAGCTGATCGCCGCAGCGACGTACGACGGCCACCGGTCGCTCGGCTTCGACGACGCCGGCCGGATCGCGCCGGGTCAGCGAGCCGACCTGCTGACCATCGACCTGGAGAGCAACCGCACCCGCGGTGCCGGTGCCACCGCCGAGACCGTGGTGTACGCCGCCACGTCGGCCGACGTGGTGGCGCGCCCATGACGTCGCTGCTGCTCACCGGGATCGGCGAGCTGGTCACCAACGACCCGGTGCACGACGGCACTCCCATCGGGCTGGTCCGCGACGCCGCCGTGGTGCTCGAGGGCGGCCGGGTGGCGTGGGTGGGGCACAGCCGAGACGCTCCCGAGGTCGACGCGGCCCGTGAGCTCGGCGGCCGCGCCGTCATCCCCGGCTTCGTCGACTCCCACTCGCACCTCGTCTTCGCCGGCGACCGGGCTGAGGAGTTCGCCGCCCGGATGGCGGGTGAGAGCTACGCCGCCGGCGGCATCCGGACCACGGTGGCCGCGACCCGCGCCGCGACCGACGAGCAGCTCCATGACAACGTGGCCCGGCTGGTGGCCGAGATGCGCCGACAGGGCACCACCACCGTCGAGATCAAGAGCGGCTACGGACTCAGCGTCCTCGACGAGGCGAGGAGCCTGGCCATCGCCCGGCAGTTCACCGAGGAGACCACCTTCCTCGGTGCCCACGTGGTGCCGCCGGAGTACGCCGAGGACCCCGCCGGCTACGTCGAGCTGGTGACCGGGTCGATGCTCCGGGCCGCGGCCCCGCACGCACGCTGGATCGACGTGTTCTGCGAGCAGGGGGCCTTCGACGAGGACCAGGCACGGACGATCCTCCGGGCCGGGCAGGAGGTGGGGCTCGCGGGCCGCCTGCACGCCAACCAGCTCGGCCCGGGCCCCGGCGTACGCCTCGCCTGCGAGCTCGGCCTGGCCGCGGTCGACCACTGCACCCATCTCGCCAGCGCGGACGTCGACGCCCTCGCGGACTCCGGCACGGTCGCGACCCTCCTCCCGGGCGTGGAGTTCAGCACCCGCTCGCCGTACCCCGATGCCCGCGGGCTCGTCGACGCGGGCGTCATGGTGGCTCTCGCCAGCGACTGCAACCCGGGGTCCTGCTACACCTCGTCGATGCCCCTCTGTGTGGCCCTGGCCGTGCGGGAGATGCGGCTGACCCCGGCCGAGGCGATCTGGTCCGCGACGGCGGGCGGCGCCCGAGCGCTCCGTCGTGACGACGTCGGTGTCCTCGCTCCCGGCAGGCGCGCACACCTCACGGTGCTGGAGGCCCCGTCGTACCTCCACCTGGCCTACCGGCCCGGCGTCCCGCTCGTCACCGAGGTCATCGCCTGACCATGACCATCGGCGAGGGACTCCCGTGCCGGCCGAGCGATGAGTTTCACTGCTCCTGCCGGTCTGTCCACTCGAGGAAGCACCAGGGGCGGCCCAGAGGGTCGCGAGAGAGAGGAACCGCATGACCGAGACCACGAGCCCATCCGTCACGACCGCCACGGTCGGCAGCGGCACCGCGACGGTGACCTACGACGTGCACGGGGACCTCACCCGGTCGACGCAGGACCGTCCGGTGCTGATGATGATCGGCTCACCGATGGACGCCGTCGGCTTCACCACCCTGAGGTCCCACTTCACCGACCGCCCGGTGGTGACCTACGACCCGCGCGGGTCCGGCCGAAACCCGACCGACACCACATCGATCACCGCCGACGAGCACGCCGAGGACCTGCACCGGGTGATCGAGGCCCTCGGTGTGGGTCCGGTCGACGTCTTCGCCAGCAGCGGCGGAGCGGTCAACGCGCTCGCGCTGGTGGCGGCGCATCCTGAGGACGTACGCCGGGTGGTCGCGCACGAGCCGCCGACGGCCGCGCTGCTGCCGGACCGCGATGCCGTCCTGGCCGTCTGCGACGACATGCGCGCGACGTACGACGCCCACGGCAGCGGACCCGCCATGGCGAAGTTCATCTCGTTCGTGATGTTCGACGGCCAGGTGCCCGACGGCTACCTCGACCGGCCCGCGCCGGATCCGGCGATGTTCGGGATGTCGAGCGACGACGACGGTTCCCGGACCGACCCGTTGATGCGCAACATGCCGGACTGCAACGCCTACGAGCCCGACGTCGAGGCGCTCGCGGCCCTCGGGGACCGGCTCGTGGTGGCCGTCGGGGTCGAGTCGGGCCAGCAGATGGCCGCCCGCGGTGGGCGATCGGTCGCCGAGGCAGTCGGGGTGCCGGTCACGGAGTACCCCAGCAACCACGGCGGCTTCCTCGGCGGGGAGTACGGCCAGCAGGGCGACCCCGACGCCTTCGCGGACGCGCTGCGGGCTTCGCTCGCCTGACCGCCTGACCGCCTGACCGCCTGACCGCCGGGCCGTCAGCCTCCAGCAGCACGCACGAGCGCGTCGAACAGGCGCTGGTCGCGGCCGGCCTCCGGGTGCCACTGGACGCCGAGGCAGAAGCGGGAGCCCTCGCTCTCCATCGCCTCCAGCGACCCGTCGGCCGACCACGCGCTGGCCGTGTAGCCGGGATGTGAGTGCACCGACTGGTGGTGGTGGCACCGGACGGTCACCGAGGTCCCGAGGATCGTCTGCAGCGTCGAGTCGTCGGAGGTGGTGACCACGATGTCACCGAAGACGCCCGGGCTGCGGGTTGTGCTCGTCGTGGCCGACCACGTCGGGCGTGTGCTGGTCGAGGGTGCCGCCGGCGGCCACGGCCATCACCTGCATCCCGCGGCAGACCCCGAGCGTCGGCAGGTTCGCCGCGGCCGCCGAGGTGAGCAGCGAGAGCTCCCAGGCGTCACGGTCGGGCCGCACGCTGCCGGTGCGGTCGTGCGGCTGTTCGCCGTACTGCGCCGGGTCGACGTCCGCGCCGCCGCTGATCACCAGCCCGTCGAGGCGCTCGACCACCGCAAGAGCCGCATCGGGGTCGTCGGTCGCCGGGGGCAGCAGCACCGGGACGCCGCCGGCGCGCACGATCGCATCCGAGTACGACGCCGGGAGCAGGTCTGCCCCCTGCGCCCACACGCCCCAGGTGGCGTGCTCGCGGTAGGTGGTCAGCCCGATCAGCGGTGTGGCCATGGCGAGCGGCTACAGCGGGGTCACGTAGGCACCGGAGATGCCACCGTCGACCAGGAAGGTGCTGGCCGTCATGAAGCTGGACTCGTCGGAGGCGAGGAAGAGCACGGCGTTGGCCATCTCCTCGGGCTCGCCGAACCGACCCATCGGCACGTGCACCAGCCGACGCGCTGCCCGCTCCGCGTCGCTGGCGAACAGCTCCTTGAGCAGCGGCGTGTTCACAGGTCCCGGGCACAGCGCGTTGACCCGGATCCCGTTGCGTGCGAACTGCACCCCGAGCTCGCGGCTCATCGACAGCACCCCGCCCTTGGACGCGGAGTAGGAGATCTGGCTGGTGGCCGCGCCCATCACGGCCACGAAGGACGCGGTGTTGATGATCGACCCGGACTGCTGCTCGAGCATGTGCTTCAGGGCCGCCTTGCAGCACAGGTAGACGCTGGTCAGGTTGACCTCCTGCACCCTGCGCCACGCGTCGAGGTCGGTGTCCATGATCGAGTCGTCCTCGGGCGGCGAGATCCCCGCGTTGTTGAAGGCGATGTCGACCGAGCCGTAGGTGTCCTTCGCGGTCTGGAAGAGCGCATCCACCTCGTCCTTGCTGGTCACGTCGACGCGGACGTACGTCGCCACGCCCTCGCCGCCGAGCTGACCGACGACCTCGTGCCCGCGCCGGTCGTCGATGTCGCCGATGACGACGCGTGCCCCCTCCTCGATGAACCGGTTGACCGTCGCCAGGCCGATGCCGGAGCACCCGCCGGTGACCACGGCGACCTTGCCGTCCAGCCGTCCTGCCATGTCGTCCTGCCTTCTGCTTGCGGTGGGTGGATCAGTGGGCGATGAAGACGTTCTTCTCCTCGGTGAACGCGTTGGGCGCGTCCGGCCCGAGCTCGCGGCCGAGGCCGGACTGCTTGTAGCCGCCGAACGGGGTCCAGTAGCGCACGGCCGAGTGGCTGTTCACGCTGAGGTTGCCCGACTCCACGCCCCGTGCGACGCGCAGGGCCCGACCGAGGTCGTTGGTGTAGATCGAGCCGGACAGGCCGTACTCGGAGTCGTTGGCCAGCGAGACCGCCTCGTCCTCGTCGTCGAAGGGCATCACCGCGACGACCGGGCCGAAGACCTCCTCGCGCCACACCGCCTCCTGCGTCGAGGTCGACTCGACCACGGTCGGCGGCAGCCAGAAGCCGTCCCCGTCGGGCCGGGGTCCGGTGAAGGCGACGTTGGCGCCGTCGATGTAGCGCTGCACGGACTCCCGCTGGGCGGCCGAGACCATCGGGCCCATCTCGCTGTCCTCCTGGGCGGGATCCTTCACCCGCATCGCCTGCACCGCCTCCTCGAGTCGGCCGACGAACTCGTCGTACGCCGCCCGCTGGACGAGGATGCGCGAACGGGCGCAGCAGTCCTGGCCCGCGTTGTCGAAGACCGCGGACGGTGCCGCCGCCGCTGCGGCCGCGACGTCGGAGTCGGCGAAGACGATGTTCGCGCTCTTGCCGCCGAGCTCGAGCGTCACCGGCTTCACCTGGTCGGCGCAGCCGGCCATGATCTGCTTCCCGACCGAGGTGGACCCGGTGAAGACGATCTTGCGCACGTCAGGGTGCGTCACGAAGCGCTCGCCGACCACCGACCCCTTGCCGGGGACCACGGTGAGGACGCCCTCGGGGAGACCCGCCTCGACCGCGAGCTCACCGAGCCGGATCGCCGTGAGCGGCGTGATCTCAGCCGGCTTGAGCACCACCGTGTTGCCGGCCGCGATCGCCGGGGCGAATCCCCAACCGGCGATGGGCATCGGGAAGTTCCACGGCACGATGATGCCGATCACGCCGAGCGGTTCGTGGAAGGTGATGTCGACCCCGCCGGCCACCGGGATCTGCCGGCCGAACAGGCGCTCCGGTGCCGCCGAGTAGTAGTTCAGGCAGTCGCGGACGTTGCCCGCCTCCCAGCGGGCGTTGCCGACCGTGTGGCCGGAGTTGCTCACCTCGATCTGCGCGAGCTCCTCGATGTGCAGGTCGACCACGGCGGCGAACGCGCGCAGCAGGCGGGCTCGCTCTCCGGGGGCGACGTCGCGCCAGGGTCCGAACGCCGCGCGGGCGCGCGCGATCGCGGCGTCGGTCTCCTCGACGCTGGCCGAGCCGACCTCGGCGATCTGCAGGCCGGTGACCGGGCTGATGACCGGGCTGGTCGGTCGGGCTGGCGGTCACCTCGTCACATCCTCTCGAAGGTCCGGCCGAGCTCCCAGTCGGTGACGGCGGCGTCGAAGGCCGCCAGCTCGACGTCGGCCATGTTGACGTAGTGGGCCACGACCTCCTCACCGAGGGTGGCGCGGGCGACCTCGGAGGAGGCGAACACCTCCCGTGCAGCGCGCAGGGTGCGCGGCACGTGCGGCTTGTCGGAGGCGTAGGCGTTCCCGACCAGCTCGTCCTCGAGCTCGAGCTCGTTCTCGATGCCGTGGAGCCCGCCCGCCACCATCGCGGCCAGGGCGAGGTAGGGGTTCACGTCGCCGCCGGGCAGCCGGTTCTCCATCCGAGCGGACGGCCCGTGGCCGACGAGGCGGACCGCGCAGGTGCGGTTGTCGGTGCCCCACGCGACGGCGGTCGGGGCGAAGGAGTCGTCCGCGAACCGCTTGTAGGAGTTGATGTTCGGGGCGTAGAGCAGGGTGAAGTCCGCCATCGTCGCGAGGACGCCGGCCACGAACTGGTCGTAGAGCGGCGAGCGGTCATGTCCCTCGCCGAAGACGACCGTGCCGTCGGCCCCCCGCAGCGACAGGTGGATGTGGCACGAGTTGCCCTCGCGCTCGTCGTACTTCGCCATGAAGGTGATCGACTGGCCGTGCTGGGCCGCGATCTCCTTGGCGCCGGTCTTGTAGACACTGTGGTTGTCCGCCGAGACCAGGGCGTCGGCGTAGAGGAACCCGATCTCGTGCTGGCCCAGGTTGCACTCGCCCTTGGCAGCCTCGACGTCCATCCCGGAGGCGTACATGTGGTTGCGGATGTCGCGCAGGAGCGGCTCCACCCGAGAGGTGCCGATCAGTGAGTAGTCGACGTTGTACTGGTTGGCCGGGGTCAGGTCGCGCCAGCGGCGGTTGTGCGCGTCCTCGTAGGTGTTGTTGAAGATGATGAACTCCAGCTCGGTGCCGGCGAGGGCGACCATGTCCATGGCAGCCACCCGCTCCAGCTGCTTCTTCAAGATGGTGCGCGGGGACTGCAGCACCGGCTCGTGGTCCATCCAGGTCAGGTCGCACTGCACCATCGCGGTGGCCGGCAGATGGGTCACCAGCCGAAGGGTGTCCCAGTCCGGGACGAACTCCATGTCGCCGTAGCCGGTCTCCCACGAGGTGATGGCGTACCCGCCGACCGTGTTCATGTCCACGTCGACCGCGAGCAGGTAGTTGCAGCCCTCGGTGCCGGCCTCGAGGGCGACGTCGAGGAAGTAGCGGCCGTGCAGTCGCTTGCCCTGGAGTCGGCCCTGCATGTCGGTGAACGCCAGCACGACGGTGTCCACCTCGTCGGCCTCGATCATCACGCGCAGTGTCTCGAGGCTGAGGTAGCGGTCGTTCGGTGTGCTCATCGTTGTCTCCCGTGGCGGTTGTGTAGATCGAGCGTGGTTCATCCGAGTAGTCCTCGAAGCAGTGCTGCGGTGTCGTCGCAGTGTTCCTCCATCACCTGCCGGGCCCGGTCGGCCCGACCGGCGAGGATCGCCTGGACGATCCGCGCGTGCTGGATGTCGGAGTGGGCGATGTTGGCGTCGAGGACCGGGATCGCGCTCAGCATCTCGTGCAGCGTCGACTGCACGGCGGTCACGGCCTCGATCACGCGAGGGGACCCGGTCACTGCGGCGATGGTGAGGTGGAAGCGCGAGTCGGCCTGACGGTGCCTCGCCGGTCCGCTGGCGGTGGAGACGGCGGCATGGGCGGTCTCGAGCTGTGCTCGCTGTGCCTCGCCGAGCTGGACGGTGGCGGCGAGGCTGGCGGCTCCGGGCTCGACGATCCGCCGGAAGTCCAGGCCGTCCACCCAGTCGGCCAGCCGTGCCGTCGTACGCCGGGCGGCTGCACGTGCTGTCGGCGTGGCGGGCCGCATCGTCACCACGGTGCCGCCACCACGGCCGCGCGTGGTCTGGACCAGTCCGGCCTGGCGCAGGGCAGCCATCGCCTCCCGCAGCGTGGCCCGGGAGACCCCCAGTCGCTCGGCGAGCTCACGCTCGGAGGGCAGCACGGATCCACGCGGGAACACGCCCAGCCGGATCAGCGTGGCCAGCTGTTCGACGCATGCCTCGAAGGCGTGGTGCCCGCGCACAGGTCGCAGAACAGCCTCGGGCAGACCCGAACCGCCGACCTGCCTGCGGGCTGGTTCGGGGAAGGAGGCCGTCACCGGGCCCAGTGTTTCGAGTCCCGGAACCGCGTGTCAATGGTCTGGACTCAAACCTTTTGCCTGCAGGCTATGGACGGCGACGAAACCTCGGGTCTAGCCTCCGAACACCGACGAGCCCCGGAGTGTGCGACATGCCTGAAGGACACGAACAGCTGACCGAGGACGAACGACTCCTCGCAACGCTCGGCTACAAGCAGGAGCTGAACCGATCCTGGTCAGGCTTCTCCAACTTCGCCATCTCTTTCTCGATCATCTCGATCCTCGCCGGGTGCTTCACCACCTTCGGCCAGGGCTTCAACAACGGCGGCCCGGTCGCGATCTCGTGGGGCTGGCCGATCGTCGCCAGCTTCATCCTGCTCATCGGGTTCACGATGTCCGAGCTGGTCTCGGCGTACCCCACCTCGGGAGGCATCTACTGGTGGGCCTCCAAGCTGGGCGGACCGCGCGCCGGGTTCTACACCGGATGGCTGAACCTGATCGGGCTGATCGCCGTGACCGCCTCGGTCGCCTACGGCTGCGCGACGTTCATCGACCTCACGATCAGCACCTGGTCCGCGGGCTACGCCGAGGGTTACTCGCTGACCCGCGTCTTCTTGATCTTCCTCGTCGTCCTCGGCCTGGCGGCACTGCTGAACATCTTCAGCGGCCACCTGATGGCCGTGCTCAACAACGTCTCGGTGTGGTGGCACGTCGTCGGCGCCGCAGTCATCGTGGCGCTGCTGGTCTTCGTGCCGGACAACCACCAGAGCTTCGCCTACGTCTTCACCGAGCGCTTCAACAACTCCGGCTACGACGGCGGCTCGGCGGACGGCGTGACCTACTGGCTGCTGGTGGTGCCGTTCGGGCTGCTGCTCACCCAGTACACGATCACGGGGTTCGACGCCTCCGCGCACCTCTCGGAGGAGACGACCGAGGCGTCACAGGCCGCAGCCAAGGGCATCTGGCAGTCGATCTTCTACTCGGCGATCGGTGGCTGGATCCTGCTGCTGGCCTTCCTGTTCGCCATCCCCGACAAGGGCGGCGTGGCGGACAACGCGGGAGTCGGTGCGGGTGGCGTGGCCTACATCTTCACCGAGTCGCTGGGCAGCAACCTGGCCGGCCTGGTGCTGTTCATCTCGGCGTCGGGACAGTTCTTCTGCACCATGGCGTGCATGACGAGCGCGTCGCGGATGACCTTCGCGTTCTCCCGTGACCGGGCCATCCCCGGCTCGCACCTCTGGTCGAAGCTCACCGCGAGCCGCGTCCCGGCCAACGCCGTGCTGCTGGTCGCCGGGGTGAGCATGCTGATCACCCTGCCGGCCCTGATCGAGGTGAACATCGGCACCGCGGAGGAGCCGCTGATCGTGCCCACGGCCTTCTACGCCGTGGTCTCGGTGGCCGTGATCGGGCTCTACCTGGCCTTCCTGATCCCGATCTGGCTGCGCTGGAAGATCGGCGACGCGTTCCAGGCGGGCAAGTGGAACAACGGCGCGAAGTACAAGTGGATGAACCTCGTCGCCGTCGCCGAGATCACCGTCATCTCGATCTACTTCATCCTGCCGTTCGTGCCACAGGGCAGTCCCTTCAACGACGACTTCTCCTGGAAGTTCGTCAACTACGCCCCCATCCTGACGCTGGGGTCGCTGCTGCTGCTGACGATCTGGTGGGAGGTCTCGGCCAAGCACTGGTACACCGGCCCGAAGCACACCATCGACGAGGAGGTCGTGCGCGTCTTCGAGGAGGGCTGAGCCAGCGTCCGGCCCACGGGTCGCAGCCGACCGGGGTCCCGCACGCCGCGGGCACCCCGGTCTGGTGCGTTCCGATTCGATTGGGCAGGATCGGGAACCAGTAGGTGTACGACGCGCCGTGCGTCGACCGATCACAGGAGGAGACACACATGACGACGACTCCCGACGCGCCCCTGGGCGACGACGAGATGGACACCACCGCCGGTGGAGCGGAAGCCGTTCCCGGTGGCGACGCCGACGGGACCGACGGTGACTCGACCGACAGCACGGACGGCGACTCCACCGACTCCGACTCCTCCGACGCAGACGGCACCGACGGTGGCGACGCCGACGGCACGGACGGTGACTCCACCGACGCAGACGGCACCGACGGCACCGACGGATAGGTGACTGCGCTCGAGCTGCTGACCGGGGACGCCCAGACCTTCGTCGAGAAGATCTGGGCGTCCCACGTCCACCAGCACCAGGCGGACCCGGCCGAGCTGGTCGGCCTGCTCTCGTTCGACGACGTCGACCACCTGCTGACCTCGACGGCGATCCGCACGCCCGCGGTGCGGCTGGCGAGGAACGGAGCGGTGCTGCCCGCGTCGGCCTACACCCGCAGCGGCGCCACCCTGGCCGGGCAGGCGTTGACCGGTCTGGTCGACTCCCGCAAGGTGATCGACCTGTTCGAGAGCGGCGCGACCGTCGTACTCCAGGGCATGCATCGGTACTGGCCGCCCCTGACCCGGCTGGTCGCCGAGCTCGAGCTCGCGCTCGGCCACCCCTGCCAGGCGAACGCCTACCTGACCCCGCCCGGCTCGCAGGGTTTCGCGGTGCACAGCGACACCCACGACGTCTTCGTCTTCCAGACGCACGGTGCCAAGCTGTGGGAGGTGCACCCGGCGCCCGGCGAGGACGCAGAGGTGCGCGAGGTGCTGCTCGAGCCCGGTCTGTGCATGTACCTGCCGACCGGCACGCCGCACGCTGCGCGGGCCCAGGACACCGTCTCCCTGCACGTGACCGTCGGGATCAACCAGCTCACCTGGCGCACGCTGCTCGACCGCGCGGTGCGCGAGGCGATGCGCTCGACCGACGCCGACACCCATCTCCCCGCCGGCTACCTCGACGATCCCGACCTGCTCGCCAGCGGGCTGGCGGAGCGGTTGCACTGCCTCGCCGAGGCGTTGACCGGAGCCGATGCCGCCGCTGTCGCCGACGGGCAGGCGCGGTCCTTCCTCGAGGGCCGGCGGAGCTCCCTGCGCGGCGCGCTGGTGGACCGGATGCACCTCGACGAGGTGGCCTCCGACACCGCCCTGCGTCGTCGCCCGGGCAAGCCCTGCGTGACCCGGGCCGACGGCGACCGGCTGCACCTGTTCCTCGGTGACCGTCGCCTGAGCGTCCCGTCGCGGATCTCCGACGCAGTCGAGCGGGCGTGCACCCTCGAGGTGTTCACCCCCCACGACCTCGGCCTCGACGCGCAGTCGGCGCTCGTCCTCTCGCGGCGGCTGGTGCGCGAGGGCCTGCTCGAGGTCGTCCGCTCACCGTGACCACGCCCAGGGTGAGTGGCGGCGACTTCCGCTGTGCGGCAGCCGCCGAGCGACGCCTCGACGACCTCGCCGGGACCGCCACCCAGGTCACCGCGTTCCTGCTCGTCGAGCACCACGGGCCGTGGGGCGCGAGCGCGCCGCGGGACAGCAGGTTGCCGGACTCGGTGAAGGCGCATCTCTCGACGCACCGCAACATCAAGGTGCTGCTCGCCCGGCGGCACCACCGCGCCCACCGCACGTCGGACTACCGCGTGTTCCTCTCCTTCCCCGCCCGCAGGCTGCTGCTCGGGTCCGGCTACGAGGACCCCGAGGAGCTCACCGCCCTGGACCTCGACGCCATCGCCCGCGGGGAGGCCCCGGAGTGGCCGGAGATCGCAGGGCCCCTGTTCGGCGTGTGCACGCACGGACGCCACGACGCCTGCTGCGCCGAGCGCGGACGGCCGGTCGCCGCGGCGCTCACGGCCTCGCACCCCGAGGAGACCTGGGAGATCTCCCACATGGGCGGCGACCGGTTCGCGGCCAACATGCTGGTCCTGCCCCAGGGGCTCTACTACGGGCGCATGGAGGCCGGCACCGCCAGCCAGGTCGCGTCCCTGCACCAGCAGGGTCGGGTGGACATCGAACGTCTGCGCGGCCGCTCGTCGTACCCGATGGCGGTGCAGTACGCCGAGGTCGCGCTGCGTCGACACCTGGAGGAGGACCGGCTCGAGGCAGTGCGACTCGTCCGCAGGCAGGGCCCGATCAGCGTCTTCCGACGCGACGGCCTGGACTGGGCCGTCACCGTTCGCAAGGTCACCCGCGGCGAGGCCCAGATGACCTGCAGCCTCGAACGGCTGAGCCCGTTGCCCGTCTTCGAGGTCGTCTCCATCGCCCGGCTGACCTCATCGCACGGCGAGTAGGTGCTCAGTCCAGCCGCGCGACGAGAGGGAGCCGCGAGCGCGCGGTCAGACCGACGATCGCGGCGGTGAGCAACGGCAGCAGCACCACGAGCCCCACGATCAGCATCCAGGGGATGTCCAGGAACGGTCCGGTGGCGACCAGCTCGCTGACCGTGCCCGAGCCCTCGATGACGCCCCCGGAGCCCCGCGTCAGCGGACGGCTGATCGCGATGCCGGGGATGAAGCCGACCATCGCTCCGAGCGCGGCCCCCGTCACCGCGACCACCAGGGCGTACGCCGCCGCAACCCCTCGTCGGGCACGCGGTGAGGCGCCGACCGCCGACAGGGTCGCCAGGTCCGGCCGGGCGTCGGAGAGCGCCAGGAAGGTCGCGGTGAGCGTCCCGCCCAGCATCAGCACCGCACCCAGCGTCGCCAGGATCAGCTGCACGATCCTGGTCTCGTCCTCGGCCTGGTAGCCGCGCTCGACCCTGAACGAGGCTTCCGCCGAGATCGCCGACACCCCTTCGGTGATCGACTCCTCCTCAGCCTCGGTGAGGTCGACGCCACTCACGACCAGGCCGACCGACTCGACCGGGATGCCCAGCGAGCGGGCTGTGGCGGTCGAGGCGATGGCCTGGGGAGCGGCCTGGGTCCCCTCGAGCCGGACGAACGTCGCCGGCACGGTGACCTGCCTCTCCTTGGCCTCCGAGCCGTCGCCGGGGGTGTCGTAGGTCTGGACGGTGACCCGCACCTCGTCGGTCCCGGGAGGAGGCGTGGAGGTGGTGAACACGACCAGGCCGTCGGCCCGGAGTGCCGCCGAGGCCCGGGCGCGCGCCTCGGCGGCGATGCCGACCAGGGCGGCCGGGACCCCGTCGTCACTCACGAGGAGGTCGGATCCCAGCGCGGCCCCGTAGCTTGCCAGCAGTGGCGCATCGCTCCCGGGCAGTCCGAGCTGGACGTAGGTCGAGACGCCGTCGGCATCCATCGAGGGCAGACCCCGCACCGCGGTCACGGTGGCGCCCGGGACCTCCCGGTTCACCAGTGTCCTGAACGCCGCCCAGTCGGGGTCCGCGCCATAGCTGGTCAACGTGGCGGCATTCGCGGTGGTCGACGGCGTGTAGGTCGCCTCGTTCTCCGCGGCGTCACTGGCGTTGGCGATGCCGAGGGCCACCACCCCAGCCACGGTCGCCGCCACGGCCGCCACTGCCGGCACGGTCCGGGTGCGGTGCCGTGCGGCGTCCCGTACGGCGTAGCGCAGCGACAGCGGCAGTCGTCGGGAGAGCCGGGACAGGCCGGCGAGCACCAGCGGGACGAGCAGGACCATGCCGAGGACCGAGGAGATGGCCGACGCTGCGATCAGCGTCTCGCCGCCGGACCGCGTCGCGCCGGCCGCTGCGCCAGCCACACCGAGCCCGAGCAGCAACGACCCGACCAGCGGGGAGCGCAGCGACGGAGCGCGGTCACCGCGGCGCCCGGCCAGCACCGCCACGATGTCCTGGCGCGACGCGATGTGTGCGGGTACGACGGCCGCGAGCAACGCGCTGACCAGTCCGAAGGCGGCGATCCCCGCCAGCTGTAGCCAGGGGACCTGGAACTGACCGAACCATGTCGTCGAGAAGAGCTGGAGCGCCGGCAGCAGGGCGGCCGCGACGGCGATGCCCAGCGCGACACCGAGCACGGCCGCGGTCGTGCCCAGCACGACGGCGCTGGCGAGGACCACTCGGCGGGCCTGCTTCGGGGTCCCGCCGGTGGCAGCGAGCAGGGCGAGGCTGCGTGCCTGGCGCCGAGCCCCGACGGCGAAGGCCGGCCCGGCCAGCAGGACGACCTCGATCAGGGCCATCACCACCACGAGCACGGCGACCGTCAGGGTCGCCTCGTCCGGCCCGCCGCCCGTCGTCGACCGCACCTCATAGGGGATCTCGGAGGCGGGTGGCGGGTTCAGCATCACCTCCCTGGACAGCGCGGTGGCTCCCCCTGCGTTGAGCCGCCGCACCTGGTCCCAGGTCACCGGGTCACCGCCCACGAGCCAGGTGGTGCTCCCCTCGATCTCCATGCCCAGGCTGTCCAGAGGTCCCACGGCGACGGGGTAGTCGCGCGCGGTGGTCGACTCGGCGATGCCAACGATGCTCGGAGCGAGTGCTGTGTCGTCCGGGAGCTCGAGGCGGTCGCCGACCACGTAGCCCTCCTCGGCGAGTGCTCGGTTGACCACCACCTCCTCGCTCGATCGCGGCAGCCGACCGGACGTGAGGTCGAAGAGGCCGGCGGTGATGGGATCGCCGAGGTCGACCTCTGTGCCCTCGGCGATGGCCACCCCGTCCTCGGAGGCGACCCGGAGCTCCCCGCTCCGCAGCTCGACCAGAGGTGCGCCGCCCAGCGTGCGGGTCACGGCCGCGGCGGTGAGGGCCGGGGAGTCGCCCCCACCACCCTGGCTGAAGGAGGTCTCGTCGGGATCCGGTGCCTGGACGTACTCGCCGGCACCGGTCTGGGCGGTCACGCGCGCGGCAGCCGCACCGAGCCGCCGGTCGAGGGACTCCAGGCCGCGCACGTCCTGCGTGTGCATGACGACGTCGGCCGCTGCCACGGCGAGGACCGGGAGGGCGATCATCGCCAGCACGAGGATGCTGCGTCCCCGGGCACGCTGCGCGTCCCGGCGGGCGATCCGGAGCGGTACCCGCCAGGAGCGCAACCACGCGAGCAGCGGCGTCACGAGGCAGCGCCCTGCTCCAGCAGTGTCTCCGGCTCGCTGGTGTGGGACTCGTCGACCAGCACGCCGTCGCGCAGGAAGACCACGCGGTCTGCCCACGCCGCGTGTCGCGCCTCGTGGGTCACCAGCACGCCTGCGGCTCCGGCGTCACAGCGAGCCCGGATCAGTCGCAGGATGTCCTCGCCCGTCTCGGTGTCCAGTGCCCCGGTCGGCTCGTCCGCGAGGATCAGCCGCCGCTCGCCGATGACGGCTCGGGCGATGGCGACCCGCTGCTGCTGGCCGCCGGACATCTCGTCGGGGAACCGGTCGGCGAGGTCGGCGATCCCGACCTCCTCGAGAGCGGCCAGGGCGGCAGAGCGGGCGACGGCAGCGCGCTCGCCGTCGAGCTCGCGCGGCAGGGCGACGTTCTCGATGGCGGTCAGCGCGGGGATCAGGTTGAAGTCCTGGAAGACGTAGCCGACCGACGTACGCCGGATCCGGGCCCGGCCCTTGTTGCCGAGCTGCGCGAGGTCGACACCTTCGACGAGGACCTGGCCTGAGGTCGGGTGGTCGAGCCCGCCGGAAAGGGTGAGCAGGGTCGACTTCCCGGATCCGGAGGGGCCCATCACGGCGACCAGCTCACCTGCGCGCACCGAGAGGGAGACGGAGCGGAGGGCATGGACCTCGGTCTCTCCCTCGCCGTGGATCCGGTCGACGGCGACGAGCTGCAGCACGGCGTTCACGGGCGGGTCCTCCCAGCTGCGCGGGTGTCGGTCTCGGCGGCCTGCCGGTCCGTGATCCGACGGGTCGGGTGCTCGGTCCTCGCCCGTCGCAGCCGTGCCTCGCAATGGTCCAGCCACCGGATCTCGGCCTCGGCGGAGAAGACCAGGGAGTCGAGCACCAGGCTCCAGGCGAGCTCTGCCGGATCAGGTGCGCGACCGGTGTCCCCGCGCTTGAGCCGGGTGTAGTCCTGCAGCGCCGTCATCGTGGCACTGCGCTGCTGCTGGATGACCCGGCCGACGTCCACGCCGGCCACGGTGACAGCCAGCGCCAGCTTGATCGCGAGCTCGTCGCGCGGCGGCTGCGTGCGGGCCACCGGGGTGGTGAACCAGGTACTCACCTCGTCCCGGCCGGTGGCGGTGATCGCGTAGATCACGTGTCCCTCCTCATCGGATGCCGCGCCCTCGACCAGCCCGTCCCGTTCGAGTCGCGACAGCGTCGTGTAGACCTGCCCGACGTTGAGCGGCCAGGTGTTGCCCGTGCGCTGCTCGAACTCGGAGCGCAGCTGGTAGCCGTACATCGGCCCCTCCTCCAGCAGCGCCAGAAGCGCCTGTTTGACCGACATGGAGGACTCCCGTTGCTCGTGATCGTGTGCCTACCGGGTATGTATACCACGTATGCAACCGGAATCTGAGGCGCCTGCTCCGCACACCTAAGGCATCTGTCGATGTCCGCCCCGGTGCCTTAGCGGTCAACTCGGGTCATGGCTCGAAGGGCCCCACGCCAGGGACCAGCTGCAGGATCGACCGAGGAGATGAGCGACATGTACAGCCCCCTCAACGAGGACTACATGTTCCAGGAGATGCACGACCGCGTGGCCCGGATCAACCCGAGGCGCGGCCAGGACCACACCGATGACACCGGGCCGAACCGCCGCTGGTGGCAGCGAGGACCTCGCGCTGCGAGATGATGACCGATGTGCGGATGGACCGGAGCAGGACGGAGCGCATCGTCGGCCGGGAGACCGAGCTCGAGGACCTGCTCGGCGCTGCCGGCGGTGGTGACGATGCTCGGATGGTGCTGCTCTCCGGGGACGCCGGGGTCGGCAAGACCAGGTTGCTGACCGAGGCTCTCGGCCGGCTCACCGACCAGGGCTGGCACACCCTGGTCGGGCACTGTCTGGACTTCGGTGAGACCTCGATGCCCTACCTGCCGTTCACCGAGATGCTCGGCCAGGTGGGCGCCTCGGTGCCCGGCCCGGTCGGCGAGCCCGCCGTGGTGCATCCTGCGCTGGCGTGGCTGCGTCACCGGGCCCCGGCCGAGGAGCCCTCGGAAGGGCTGGACCGTGCCGAGGTGTTCGAGGCCGTCTACTCGCTCGTCGAGGAGATCACGACCGACGCCGGCCTGGTGATGGTCGTCGAGGACGCGCACTGGGCCGACGCCAGCACGCGCGACCTGATCAGCTTCCTGCTCTCCCGGCGGATGCAGGGCCGCTTCCTGCTCGTGCTCACCTTCCGGTCCGATGAGATGCACCGTCGGCATCCGCTACGTCGACGCGTGGCCGAGTGGGTGCGCCTGCCCGGCGTCGAGCGGATCCAGCTCGACCCGCTCCCGCCCGGTGCCGTCCGGGGGATGGTCGAGCAGATGCTCCGCAGTCCCGGCGAGGCTCTCGGCGCCCGGTACGACGAGGACATCGAGCGGATCGTGCAGCGCTCACAGGGCAATGCCTTCTACGTCGAGGAGCTCGTCGGTGCGTTCCTGGGCGGCGGCTGGAGCCTGCCGGAGGACCTCGCCGACCTGCTGCTCGTCCGTCTCGACCGGCTCGAGGAGAGCGCGCGCGACGTCGTGCGGGTGGCCTCGGCGGCGGGTCAGCGCGTCTCCCACGAGCTGCTGGCCGCGGTCTCGCCCGTCCCCGAGGACCGGCTCGACGTCGCGTTGCACGACGCGATCGACGCCAACGTCCTGGTGCGGACCGGTGAGGACGGGTACGCGTTCCGGCACGCACTGCTCGGTGAGGCGGTCTACGACGACCTGCTCCCCGGCGAGCGGATGCGCCTGCACACGGCGTACGCCGCCGCGGTGCGTGAGCTCCAGGGCAAGGAGGGGGCCGCGACCCTGGCGCGGCACGCGCTCGCGTCGCACGACCTGCCCACGGCCCTGCAGGCCAGTGTCGACGCGGGCGAGCAGGCCCTGGCCACGGGCGGTCCGGACGAGGCGGCCCGGCACTTCATGACGGCGCTGGAGATCTACGAACGGGCGTCGCGAGAGCTCGAGGACCCGCCCGACGACGCCGAGCTCGTGGCCCGCACCGTCGACGCGCTGTGCGGCTCCGGCCGTCCGGAGACGGCGTTGGCGCTGGTCGACTCGCATCTCTCCCGGCTCTCACCGAGCGCTCCCGACGTGGCGCGGGCGCGCCTGCTCCTCGCCCGGGTCGAGGCCCTGCGTTCCACCGAGACCGACGCGAAGCCGAGCCTGGTCAGTGCCGAGGCGCTGCGGCTCGTGGGTCCGGAGGAGAACCAGCTGCGCGCGCGGATCCTCGTCAACCACGCCCAGTCGCTGGTGTGGGACGGCCGGTTCGACGAGGCCCGCAGTGCCGCGGACGCGGCGCTGGAGCTGGCCGACCGGCTGCGCCTGCCGCGGCTCGCGGCGGAGGTCGGGGTCACCTTGACCTGGCTCAGCCAGCACCTCGACTTCGGCGAGGGCAGCCGGGCCGAGCTGAAGCGGATCATCGAGGATGCCCGGGCCCGCGGCGACCGGTCCAGCGAGATGCGGGGTCAGCTGCGCGCGGGCGGCATCGAGTACGACTACGGCGCCCTGGCCGAAGCGGAGCGCGCCTTCCTCGAAGCGGCCCGGCTGGCGCGCGAGCTCGGTCGGCCCTGGACGATCCACGGCATCAGCGGCCGGATGCACGCCGGCGTGATCGCCTACATGCGCGGCGACTGGGAGCTCGCCCTGCAGATCGCCGACTACGGCGCCGAGGACCCGCCTCCGACTCCGCGCGCGATGCTCGACGCCGTCGGGCTCGCGGTGGCCGCCGGGCGCGGCGAGGTCTCGGCACTCGCGCGCGTCCCGGCACTTCGGGAGCGGTGGCACCGCGAGGGCATGATCGCCGTCGTCGGCGGAGGGGCGGCGATCGAGCTGCTCTCCAGGCGTGACGGCGCCACCGCGGCGGTGGCGATGTATGACGACATCTGCGGGGTGATCGCTCCGCTGTGGAACGAGGACTTCGGGGCCCGGCTGCGGTTGGCCACCCTCGGCATCGCCGCCCTGGCCGACGAGGCACCGCGCACACCCACCGCTGGACGGGACGCGGTCCGGACCGTCGCGCAGCGTCTGCGCGAGGACGCGGAACGGGTGATCGAGAGCCGGGGGACGCGCCCCTTCGAGATCGAGGGCCGCGCATGGCAGGCCCGCCTGCGTGCCGAGGTGCTCCGCCTGGCCTGGCTCCTCGGGGAGAGTGTGGACCTGGGAGAGCTGGTCGGTTGCTGGCGCGAGACCGCGGACCTCTTCGCCGAGCTGGGCCAGCGCCCGGAGGAGGCCAGGGCCCGCACCCGGCTGGCAGCAGTGCTCCGGGCGTCCGGCGAGACCGACGCGAGCCGGGCCGAGGCGGCGCTGGCCAGAGCGCTCGCCACCGACCTGCGCGCGTCGCCGCTGCTGGAGGAGCTCGGCGCCTTCCGCTCCGGCACCGACCTGGGAGTGCTGACCCCGCGTGAGGCCGAGATCCTGGCGCTGGTGGCGGCCGGACGAGGCAACGCCGAGATCGGCAAGCAGCTGTTCATCTCCGCGAAGACCGTCAGCGTGCACGTCTCCAACGTGATGGCCAAGCTCGGTGCGGCCAGCCGGACCGAGGCCGCGGCGCTGGCCCGCCGGGCGGGGCTCTTGGGCTAGCGGGTGGCTCGACAGTCCCTGAGACGCCGAAGTCGAGCAGGGTTTCCACCCCCTGACGCCGGGTACGTGGGCGGGAACACCATCCCCCGGAGGACTCGGCATGTCGTTTCTCGACAAGAACAGCACGGTCGCCAGACCTGGCTACAGCAAGTGGCTGATCCCTCCGGCAGCGCTCGCGGTGCACCTCTCGATCGGTCAGGTCTATGCGTTCTCGGTCTTCAAGACCTCGCTGGTGGACCACTTCGAGTCGTCGCAGACCGCGATCGCGGCGATCTTCTCCATCGCGATCGTGATGCTCGGTCTGTCCGCGGCCGTGCTCGGCACCTGGGTCGAACGGGCCGGTCCCCGCAAGGCGATGGTCGCGGCCGCACTGTGCTGGAGCTCCGGTTTCATGATCGGCGCCCTGGGCATCTCGATGCAGAGCCTGCCGTTGCTCTACCTCGGGTACGGCGTGATCGGCGGCATCGGACTGGGCATCGGCTACATCTCCCCGGTGTCGACGTTGATCAAGTGGTTCCCCGACCGGCCGGGCCTGGCCACCGGCATGGCGATCATGGGTTTCGGTGGCGGTGCGCTGATCGCGTCCCCCGCCTCGAACAGGCTGATGAGCATGTTCGACCCGGGCTTCACCCCGGACGAGAAGGGTGCCGTGGCCAACGGGGCCGCGCTGAGCGGCACCTTCCTGACGCTGGGCATCGTCTACCTCGTGTTCATGCTGATCGGCGCCGCGCTGGTCCGGGTCCCTCCTGGCCACGCCGAAGGCGAGGAGTCGGTGCAGCAGCCCGGCAGCAACGGCGCGCTCGTGCGTGCCAGGGAGGCGATCCGCACGCCGCAGTTCGCGTTCCTCTGGGTGGTGCTGTTCTGCAACGTCACCGCGGGCATCGGGATCCTCGAGCAGGCGGCACCGATGATCCAGGACTTCTTCCGGTCCGGCGGGGACTCCTCGGTCTCCGCGGCTGAGGCGGCCGGCTTCGTCGGCATCCTGAGCCTGGCCAACATGGCCGGCCGGTTCGTCTGGTCGAGTCTGTCCGACGTCATCGGCCGCAAGATGACCTACATGATCTATCTCGGGGTCGGACTGGTGCTCTACGTCCTGCTCGCCACCGTGGGCCAGCAGTCGACGGCGATCTTCGTGACCCTGGCGGTGGTGATCATCTCCTACTACGGCGGTGGCTTCGCGACCGTTCCGGCGTACCTCAAGGACCTGTTCGGCACCCTGGAGGTCGGGGCCATCCATGGCCGGCTGCTCACTGCCTGGGCAGCGGCCGGGGTCGTCGGCCCGCTCATCGTCAACGGCTTCCTGGACGCCGCAGGTGAACCGGGCAGCATGGTCGCGGAGGACTACCACCTCGGGCTGTTCACCATGGTCGGCGTGCTCGCCGTGGGCTTCGTCGCCAACCTGCTGATCAAGCCGGTGGACGAGAAGCACTTCGACCAGGGCGCCGTCCGGTCCGGATCGGGCGAGCAGCAGCCACCAGCCGAAGCAGCGATGTCGAGAGGCGGCACCGACAGATGAGCACCGACGCCCCGCACCCCTCCGGGCCCGAGACGGACGACACCACCCCCACGAGCGTGCTGCTCGTGGTGCTGGCCTGGCTGGTCGTCGGGATCCCGCTCGCCTACGGCCTGTGGCAGACCCTGGTCAAGGCCTTCCAGCTGCTCGGCTGAGCAGGTTCCGCTCGTCGCGCGCGATTGGCATACTCACCGTATGTCGACAACCAACGTGACCGAGCAGCGCTTCGCCAAGATGCGCCCCGTCCCGACCGGGGGCGGCTCGCGGATCGAGTCTGCTGAGCTGCCGCCGGGGCCACGGCTGCCGGGGCTGCTGCAGAGCATCGGGCTGCTGCGGTTCCGGCACCGGTTCATCCCGGCGCTGCACCGACGCTACGGCGACGTCTTCACGATCCGGATCCTGCCCGAGGACCGCCGGCTGGTCGTGTTCAACCGGCCCGAGCACGTCAAGGAGATCTTCGCGGGCGACCCCGAGGTCTTCCACGCCGGGAAGGGCAACGCGATCCTCGGCCCGGTGATGGGCGAGCACTCCCTGCTGCTGGTGGACTCCAGCCAGCACAAACGCGCCCGCAAGCTGCTGATGCCGGCCTTCAACGGCCACGCCCTGCGCGGCTACGAGGACCTGGTCACCAGGCTGACCCGCGCCGAGGTCGGCGGCTGGCGCACCGGGGAGCCGTTCGAGTCGCTGGAGCGGATGAACGCGCTGACCCTCGAGGTGATCCTGCAGGTCGTCTTCGGGGTCACCGACGAGTCCCGGCTCGCGGAGCTGCGACCGCTCGTGAACCGGACCGTGAACATCCCTCCGCTGGTGTTCCTGGGCTGGGGGTTCCCCCGGCTGCAGAGGTTCGGCCCGTGGCGGCGCACCGTCGAGAACCAGATCGAGCTGGACCGCGTCATCTTCGCCGAGATCGCCGAGAGACGCCTGGCCGACGACCTGGCCGACCGGCCCGACGTACTCTCCCGCCTGCTGCAGGTGAGCGACGACTCCGGTGCCGGACTCACCGACGAGGAGCTGCGTGACCAGCTGGTCACCCTCCTCCTCGCCGGACACGAGACCACGGCGACCGCCCTGGCGTGGGCGCTGCACGAGCTGGGCCGCGACCCGCAGCAGGAGGCGAAGGCGCGCGACGCCGCGTCGGCGGGTGACACGGACTACCTGGAGGCGGTGCTGAAGGAGTCCATGCGAGCTGCACCCGGTGATCCCGATGGTGGTGCGGCACCTGATGGCGCCGGTCACCATCGGCGGGATCGACCTGCCGCGCGGCGCCAACGTGGCCGCCTCGATCATCCTCGCGCACGAGTCCGAGGCCAGCCATCGCGAGCACGCCCTGTTCCGCCCGGAGCGCTTCCTCGAGGGCCAGGTGGCCAGCAACACGTGGATCCCCTTCGGCGGCGGCGTACGACGCTGCATCGGTGCCGGCTTCTCCCTGATGGAAGGCGTCGCCGTGCTCCGCGAGGTGCTCACGACCTACGACGTGGCCGTCCCGGACGGCGCCACGGAGGTCCCGAAGGTCCGCAACATCACCAGCGTGCCGCGCCATGGCGCGCGGATCGTGGTCACCCGGCGGGCGTCCACCGGCCCCGCGCCCGTCGAGCTCAGGCGAACGCGGAACGCACCTCGTCCTCGGTGAGCCCGTAGTCGGCGAGGTCGTAGTGGTGTGAGGGACGGCGGCCGCCCTGGCGGGACTCGGCGTCGAGCCGGGTGACCGCCTCGTCCACGCCCGGGGTCCACTCGAGGCCGAAGGAGTCGTAGATGCCCTTCGTGGTGGCGACGGGATCGGTGACGAACTCGCGGTAGTCGACGTCCAGGAACTGCTCGGCGGGGTGGTCGGCCCGTTCCCGCTCGAAGCGCGCCACCGCCTTGCTGAGCATGTCGAGCTGGGTCCGTCCGATCGTGTCGCCGACGAAGGTGGTGGACCAGCCCCGGGTGGCTTCCGCCGACAGGGAGCATGCGGAGGCGATGGCGACGACCGGGTCACGATGCGTCTGCACGATCAGCGCGTCCGGGTAGACCGCCATGATCGCGTCGACCCCCACCAGGTGCGAGGGGTTCTTCAGCACCCAGCGCTTCTCCGGGTCGTTGAGCCCGATCAGCTGCAGGTTCGCCTTGTGCCGCGCGTAGGCGTCGGTCCAGTCCTGCTTCTCCAGCCAGGCTGAGTACGCCGGGACGTGGGCGAGCGACTCGAAGCCGATCGACTTGCCGGACTGGCGCAGGATCCGCCAGCACTCCTCGACCGACGCGGCGTCCATGAAGTGGATCCCCATGAACTCGGGGTTCTCGACGTGGTGCTCGGAGAAGGCGGAGCTCAACGCCGCGTAGATCGGGTTCTCCTCCCAGGACTCGCGCGGCGGCCGCGGCTGCGGCACCTCGGTGAGCCACAGCTCCAGGCCCTGGTGGGCCGGGTCCGCGTTCAGCAGCCGGTGCAGGGCGGTGGTGCCGGTGCGGGGGAGGCCGCAGACGAAGATCGGTCGCTCGATCGGGACCTCGGCGTACGCCGGGTGCTCGGCGAAGCCGTGCTCGGAGAGCAGCCGACCCACCAGTGCGCTCTTGATGAACGTGCGCTGCATGTAGTTGCCCTCGGGGGTCAGCCCCCCGTTCTCGGCCAGGTCCTCGCAGAGCAGGCGCAGGCCCTCCTCGTGCTCGGTGCCGCCGAAGTCCTCGAGCCCGGTCGTGCGGACTGCCGCCGCCCGGATGTCGTCGAAGGAGCCGAGGTCCTCCCTGGTCCTAGTAGCCATGGAACTCACCGCAGCTCACGTCGAGGGTGATCCCGGTGACCGCCGAGGCCAGGTCGGAGGCCAGGAAGAGCGCTGCCTGCGCCACCTCCTGTGGCGTCGCCAGCCGCTTGAGGTCGGTCAGGTCGGCGGTCTCGCGGTAGATGTCCTCGTGCGTGACGCCTCGCTCCTGCGCCATCCAGTCGAAGTAGGCCTTGTTCACGTCCTCATAGATCCAGCTCGGCGCCACCGTGTTCACCCGGATGCCGCGCGGACCCAGCTCGGTGGCCAGCGAGGACGCGATGTGCACCAGGGTGCCCTTGGTCAGCTTGTAGCCGGCGAACTCGGGCTGGGACTGCCGCAGCACGGCGGAGTTGACCATGATGATCGAGCCTTGTGAGTCCGCAAGGGCATCGGCGAAGAGAGCCGAGAGCCGCAGCGGAGCGAACGCGTTGGTCTCCAGCGAGCTGCGCAGGTCGTCGTGCTCGATCGTGGTCAGCGGCTCCATCGGCGGGATGGTGAAGGCGTTGTTGATCAGGCAGTCGACGCGGCCGAACTCCGCCATCGTGGCGTCGACCAGCCGCCGGCACGCGTCCTCGTCGTTGACGTCGGTGGGTACGACGAGCGCCCGGCGGCCGTGCGACCGCACCACGTCGGCCATCTTGTCCAGCCGCCGCTGGGTGCGCGAGACGAGCACCAGGTCGGCTCCCATCCTGGCCGCCTCCTCGCCGAGCGAGCGACCGAGACCCGGGCCGACACCGGAGAGCACGACGACCTTGTCCTGCAGCAGCTGTGGTGCGCCGGTCGTGGGCTCGGTCACGAGATCATCCTCCTGGCGATGCCGACCTGGCGGTCGGCGATGCGGGCGGTGTACTGGTCCTCGGTGATCTGGTTCTCGGCGTGGTGCGGCAGGCGATCGGGGAGCTCGTCGAACCCGACCACCTCGACCGTCGGGCCGTCGGCCGCGGTGAGGTCGCGCGAGACCCGCTGCCAGCGCAGCATCATCACGCCCTGTGGGTGACCGCAGGCCTCCAGCCAGTTGGCGATCCCCGGGTTGCGCTCGCTGATGACGTAGCGGAGCTTCCCGTCCGGGTCGGCGTGCGACTGTGCCCTGGTCAGCGAGGTCTGGTGGTGCTCGTAGTCGGTGGAGATGTACCACCGCGAGCCGATCTGGATCGCCTGGTAGGCGCACTCGGAGACCGGCACCGTCACGATCATCGCGCGCTCCCTGCCGTCGACCGGGCTGAGGTCGTAGTGGCCGATCGAGGAGAACTGAGAGGCCAGGCCGCCCGGGGTCGACCTCGGAACGGTCAGCGTGTTCACCGGTTCCCGGTAGGTGAACCACTCCGGGAAGGCGAACCAGGTGTTGATCCTCCCGATCAGCATCTTCGCGGCGACGCCGTACCTCTTGGCGATGCGTGCCGTGTCGACGGGCTCCCGGGGCTTGCCGGCGGTGTCGAGCCGCTGGATCCGCAGGGTGCCGCGGTCCTCGGTGTTCCAGTCGTCGTAGACCTCGCGCACGATCAGCGTCGAGCCCTTGGACAGCCCCAGCTCGGGACCGAAGCGCCACTCGAAGGAGCCGTCCTCGGCCACCTCGAGGTCACGGTCGTCGAAGGCGGCGACGCTCGACGGGGCTCCCTCGGCGGAGTAGGTGCCGTCCATCACCTGGAAGGAGAGGTCCGCGGTGGTGCCGCGCACGCCGGTGACGACGTACGACGCATCGGCCGTCAGGTAGGCGTTGAAGTAGACGGCGTCGGGGTTGTCGAGGCCCTGCCGGGCGTACTGGTGCGTGGGGTTGATCAGCACCGGGTGCTCGAGGTCGTAGTCGAAGGCCATCTGCAGCGACGACCTGATGCTGCCGGCGAGGTAGTCGAAGCCCTCGGCGAGGTCCTGCTCGGATGCCTCGAACGGCGGGTTCGCGATCAGCTTCTCGGCCTCGGCGACCGCCTCGGTGAAGGCCCGGGTGACGTCGTCGGTCACCGGCTCACCTTGCTGATGATCGAGTCGGCGTAGCGCTCGAGGTGCTCGATCTTGGTCTCGAGCGGCTCGGTGTCGGGGCCCATGATGTAGGGGATCCGGAACCCGACGATGCAGTCGGTGACGCCCTTGTCCTCGAGCCGCCTGATGCCGTCGAGGTCGTAGGCGTCGTAGGAGATCACGTGCACCTCGAAGTCGTCGCGGGTGTCGCCCTCCTCCTGACGGATCTCGGCGAGCCGGTTCAGCAGCCGGTCGAGCTCCTCGGCGTCACCGCCCGCGTGCATCCACCCGTCCCCCTTGCGTACGGCGCGCCGCAGCGCCGCATCTGCGTGGCCACCGACGAGCAGGGGCACCTGCTCGGTCGGCGCAGGCGTCTGCTTCATCTCGGGGAACGAGTAGAACTCCCCGTCGTAGCCGAAGAACTCGCCGGAGGTGAGTCCGCGCAGGATGTCCATGCACTCGTCCATCCGCCTGCCGCGCTTCGCCCACGGCACCCCGAGCGCCACGAAGTCCTCGGGCCACGGGGACAGCCCGACCCCCAGCCCGAGCCGGTTGTTGCTCAGGTAGGCGATCGAGCTGACCTGCTTGGCCACGAGCACCGGCGGCCGCACCGGGAGCTTGAGCACGAACGGCGTGAACCGCAGGGTGCTCGTCACCGCAGCCAGGTGCGTGACCAGCACCATGGTCTCGATGAACTCCTTGTCGGCCAGGAACTCCCGGTCGCCGGTGTCGGTGTAGGGATAGGTCGAGTCGGACTCCCGGGGATAGATCAGGGAGTCGGCGACGGTCATCGAGGTGTAGCCCGCCGCCTCCGCAGCCTGGGCGAGAGGAGCGTAGTAGTGGGCAGACGTCATCGCCTCCGCGTAGGTGAACCGCATCGCTGCCGCCTTTCGGGTGTTCAGCTGGTCGAAATATAGAACGTGTTCCAGTTTTGTGCCAGAGTGGGCCGCGTGCATCCCCACGAGATCTCCGACCGGCTGGAGATCCAGGACCTGCGGACCCGCTACGTCCGGCTCGAGGAGCTCGTCTGGAAGCGAGGGCTCTAGACCGTGGACACCAAGCCCGAAGGGCTCGACGGCGAGCTCGCCCGCAAGGTGATCAGGGCGATGGCCGCCGCGAACGTGAGGATCTACCGGCTGACCCGAGGACGCATCGGCGGCACCTGGCGCGTCGGCGCCGCCTGGAAGCACCCGGTGCCGATCTGCCTGATGGAGCACCGGGGACGCAGGACCGGGAGGCTGCGCACGACTCCGCTGGTCTACCTCCGCGACGCGGACCGGGTCGTCGTGGTGGCCTCCCAGGCCGGCCGGCCCAACCATCCGCTGTGGTACCGCAACATCGAGGCCGATCCGCTGGTCACGGTGCAGATCCGCGGCGACCGGCGCCCGATGCTGGCGCGTACGGCGGGCCCCGAGGAACGAGCGGTGCTGTGGCCCCGGCTGGTGGATCTCTACAGCGACTACGCCTCCTACCAGTCGTGGACCGACCGGCAGATCCCGGTCGTCGTGCTCGAGCCTCGCGAGCGATAGCGGCTCACCGGCAGCTCGGCCGCGGTCACGATTCGGCAACAGGGCGCATGGCCCCTTGACCCGCCGGTGTCTCAGGACGATGTTGAGGTCGGCCACCACACCCGGCGGCCCGATTGCTGACCCGCAGTGACCCTGGGAGGCCGCCCTGAGCGCGTTGGAGGACCCGAGCGCCTCGCATGCCGAACCCGAAGCCGTGCTGGCCGGGGAGAAGCAGATCGAGGGTCGCTCCCTGAGCCAGATCGCGTGGGGACGGCTGCGCCGCGACAAGGTCGCCCTCACCGGTGGCGCCTTCATCATCTTCCTCGTGGTCGTGGCCATCTGCGCTCCGCTGATCGTGAAGATCACGGGCGGCCCGCCCAACGAGTTCCACCAGGACCTGATGAACCCGATCATCCCGGACCTGCCCGCGGGGGCCCGCGGCGGGATGAGCTGGGAGCACCCGATGGGCCTGGAGACGGTGAACGGCCGGGACATCTTCAGCCGGGTGATCTACGGCGCCCGGATCTCGCTGCTCATCGCGATCCTCGCGACCATGCTGTCGGTGGCGATCGGCACCACGGTCGGCATCATCGCCGGCTTCTTCGGCGGCTGGATCGACGCGGTGCTGAGCCGGATCATGGACATGTTCCTCGCGTTCCCGCTGCTCGTCTTCGCGATCGCGTTGTCCGGCGTGATCCCGGACAACGCGTTCGGGTTGTCCGGGCTGCCCCTCCGCCTGACGCTGCTGGTCTTCGTGATCGGGTTCTTCAACTGGCCCTACATCGGCCGGATCGTGCGCGGACAGACGATCTCGCTGCGAGAACGGGAGTACGTCGAGGCGGCCCGCAGCCTGGGGGCCCGGCGTCCCTACATCCTGTTCACCGAGCTGCTGCCCAACCTGCTGGCACCGATCCTCGTCTACTCGACGCTGATCATCCCGACCAACATCCTCTTCGAGGCGGCGCTGTCGTTCCTCGGCGTCGGCGTACCTCCGCCGACCGCCACCTGGGGCGGCATGCTCGCCGACGCGGTGACCTTCTACACGGTCCCGCACTTCATGTTCTGGCCCGGCGCGGCGATCTTCGCCACGGTGCTGGCCTTCAACCTCTTCGGGGACGGGCTGCGCGACGCGTTCGATCCCAGGAGCCGGTGATCACCAGTGCGTGGTCGAGCCGGGCAACCCACCAGGACCTCACGGTCCAGAGGAAAGGTAAGAAGAATGCGAAGCTCGCATAAGAGGGCAGCGGTGGCATTCGCCGCCGCAGCCGCACTCGTCCTGAGTGCGTGCGGTTCGGACAGCGGCGATGACGGGGGCGGGGACGGCGACAGCCCCAAGCTCAGCAACTCGGCGATGGGGAAGATCTACGAGCCCAGCGACGCCAAGGGCGGGACGCTGAAGTTCGGGCATGCGGGCGAGTGGGGCGACACCGTGGACCCTGGTGAGACCTACTACGGCTACTCGTGGGACATGCTGCGCAACTACGCGCGCACCCTGGTGATGTTCAAGGCCGAGCCCGGCGAGGCCGGCCTCGAGCTGACCCCGGACATGGCGACCGACCTGGGCACGCCCAGCGACGGCGGCAAGACCTGGACCTACACCCTGAAGCCGGGCCTGAAGTACGAGGACGGCGCCCCGATCACCTCGGCCGACGTGAAGCATGCCGTGCTCCGGTCGACGGACAAGAAGACCTTCGCGAACGGGCCGGCCTACTTCGAGGCCATGCTCGACCTGCCGGAAGGTTGGGACGGTCCCTACCGCACGAAGAACATGAACACCGACTCTGCGATCGAGACTCCCGACGACCAGACCATCGTGTTCCACCTCAAGCAGCCGTTCGCCGGGTTCGACTACCTCGCGCAGCTGCCGCAGACGGCACCGGTGCCGCAGGCGAAGGACACCGGGGCGAAGTACAAGAACCACGTGATCTCCTCGGGTCCCTACATGTTCGAGGGCAACTTCAACCCGACCACGGGCTTCAAGCTGGTCCGCAACCCCAACTGGGACGCGGCGTCCGACCCGAACCGCAAGGCTCTGCCGGACGAGATGACGGTCAAGCTCAACATGGACCCTGACGACCTCGACAACCAGATCGAGGCGGGCAGCATCGACGTCGACATCGTCGGCACCGGTGTGCAGCCGGCCATGCTGACCAAGGTGCTGCAGAGCGACGCGCTGAGCGACCGTGCGGACAACCCGGTCCTCTCGAGGCTCTGGTACACCTCGATCAACCCGACGGTGAAGCCGCTGGACAACATCGAGTGCCGCAAGGCGATCATGTACGCGATGAGCCCGACGACCTACCAGCGGGCCTACGGTGGCCAGTTCGCCGGCGGTGACATCGCCACGACGATCATGCCGCCCACCATCCCGGGCCACGAGGGCTTCGACGTGTGGGGCCAGAAGGAGAACCCCAACGGCCAGGAGGACAAGGCCAAGGAGGCGCTGGACGAGTGCGGCCAGGAGATCGACATCAACATCGCCTACCGCGCCGAGCGGCCCAAGGAGAAGGCGACCGCCGAGGGCTTCCAGCAGGCACTCGACAAGGTCGGCATCAAGGTCACGCCCAAGCCGCTCCCCGAGGGTGACTACTTCTCCGGCACCTGCGGCCTCCCGTCGTACGTCGTGAAGAACAACCTCGGGATGTGCATCAACGGCTGGGGTGCCGACTGGCCCGACGGCTACGGCTTCCTGTCGCAGATCGTCGACAGCCGGGTCATCCGGGAGACCGGCGGCTCGTCGAACACCTCGGTCCGCATTCCCGAGGTGGACACCATGCTGGACAAGGCCGTCATCGAGCTCGACGAGGACGCCCGCAACAAGATGTGGGGCGAGATCGACAAGCGCGTGATGGAGGAGGCCGTGATCTACCCGGGGGTCTACTCCAAGTCGGTGCTCCTGAGAGGCAAGAACATCACCAATGTGTTCGTGAACGAGTCGTTCGGCTACTACGACTACACGGCGATGGGTGTGAAGCAGTAGTCACTCATCCGCCGCACACACACCGAAGGTAGGTGAGGGGCCACGGCGGCCGGTCCCGCTCCAGGAGGAGATCCTGGGCGGGGCCGGCCACCCGGCCGAGAACTTGATCAGCTACATCATCCGGCGCCTGATCGCCGCAGTGGGCCTCGTCATCGTCATCAGCATGGTGATCTTCGCGATCTTCTACCTGATGCCGAGGATCGCTGGCGCCTCGGCCGAGACGCTGGCCGGTCGCTACGTCGGTCGTGCCGCCACCGGTTCGACCGTCGCACAGACCGCTGAGCGGCTGGGCTTCAACGACCCCGTTCCCGTGCAGTACTGGAACTGGGTGCGGGGCGTCGTGATGGGCACCGAGATCGACCTCGGGTCGTCGGTGGAGCAGTGCCCGGCGCCCTGCCTGGGCTACTCCTTCCGCAACAAGGACCCGGTCCTGCCGATGATCATCGAGAGGTTCCCGGTCACCTTCTCGCTGGCGATCGGGGCCTCGGTGATCTGGCTCCTCTTCGGCGTCGCGACGGGGGTGCTCTCTGCCCTGAAGAGGGGCTCGGTCTTCGATCGTGCCGCGATGCTGGTCGCCCTCGCGGGGGTGTCCATGCCGATCTTCTGGACCGGGCTGATGGCGTTGTCGATCTTCAGCTATCAGCTCGGTTGGACGCCACCGGGGGCGTCGTACGTGAAGCTCGCCGACGATCCACTGGGCTGGGCCTTCGGACTGCTGCTGCCGTGGACCACCCTGGCCCTGCTCTTCTCGGCGCAGTACGCGCGGCTCACCCGCGCCGGCATGCTGGAGACGATGGGTGAGGACTACATCCGCACCGCCCGGGCCAAGGGTCTCAGGGAGCGGCAGGTCGTGCTCAAGCACGGACTGCGTTCGGCGCTGACGCCGATCGTCACCATCTTCGGTCTCGACTTCGGCCTGCTGATCGGCGGCGCCGTGCTCACCGAGACCGTCTTCGGCCTCCCCGGGCTGGGCAAGATGGCGATCGACGCCACCAAGAACAACGACCTCCCGCAGGTGCTGGCCGTGGTGCTGATCACGGCGATCTTCGTGGCCCTGTGCAACCTGATCGTCGACCTGCTCTACGCCGTCATCGACCCGAGGGTGCGTACCCGATGAGCACCGAGACACTCGACACCAACCCGTCCCCCCGGCACGCGGGCCAGCACCACCTGGAGGTCGAGGACCTCCAGGTGCACTTCACCACCGACGACGGGGTGGTGAAGTCCGTCGACGGACTCTCCTTCCACCTCGACCGCGGCCAGACCCTCGGGATCGTGGGGGAGTCCGGCTCCGGCAAGTCCGTGACCAGCATGGCGATCATGGGGCTGCACACCGCGGCCAATGCCAGGATCTCCGGATCGATCAAGCTCGACGGCCAGGAGCTCGTCGGCGCGGACCGCGAGACCATCCGGCTGCTGCGTGGCAAGAAGATGTCGATGATCTTCCAGGACCCGCTCTCCTCGATGCACCCCTTCTACACGGTCGGCAACCAGATCATCGAGGCCTACCGGATCCACAACTCGGTCTCCAAGAAGGTCGCCCGGGCGCACGCCATCGACATGCTCGACCGGGTCGGGATCCCGGAGCCGAGCAAGCGGGTGGACGCCTACCCGCACCAGTTCTCCGGTGGCATGCGGCAGCGCGCGATGATCGCGATGTCGCTCTCCTGCGACCCCCACCTGTTGATCGCCGATGAGCCGACCACTGCCCTCGACGTCACCGTGCAGGCGCAGATCCTCGACCTGATCCGAGACCTCCAGCAGGAGTTCAACTCCGCCGTGGTGATCATCACCCACGACCTGGGGGTGGTCGCCGAGCTCGCCGACGACATCCTGGTGATGTACGCCGGGCGGGCCGCGGAGTACGGCACGGCGGAACAGCTGTTCAACGAGCCGCAGCACCCCTACACCTGGGGGCTGCTCGGCTCCATGCCCCGCTTCGACAAGGCGCCCACCGACCGGCTGATGCCGATCAAGGGCACTCCCCCGAGCCTGATCCGGGTGCCCCAGGGCTGCGCGTTCAACCCCCGCTGCGAGTACTCCGAGAAGGTCGGCGCCATCACGAAGACCGAGCGGCCCGACCTGCTCGACGACGGCCAGGGGCACTTCGTCGCCTGTCACATGTCACCCGCCGAGCGCCAGAGAGTCTGGGCGCAGGAGATCTCCCCGAGGATTTCATGACCACCTCCGAGACCGAACCCACCGCCGCGGCTGCGGCCGGCCCTGTCCGGCACGCGGCCCGGACCCCCGACCGTGAGCGCGAGTCGCTGCTGAAGGTCGAGGGACTGGTCAAGCACTTCCCGATCAAGGGCGGTTTCCTGAGCCGGTCCAAGAGCGCTGTGCAGGCGGTGGACGGCGTCGACTTCGACGTACGCCGCGGCGAGACGTTCTCGATCGTCGGCGAGTCCGGGTGTGGCAAGAGCACCACGGCCCGCCTGGTCACCCGGCTGCTCGAGCCGACCAGCGGCAAGGTCACCTTCGAGGGTCACGACATCACCCATCTCTCCGACGGGAAGATGCGGCCGCTGCGGCGCGACATCCAGATGATCTTCCAGGACCCGTACTCCTCGCTGAACCCACGGCACACCGTCGGCAAGATCGTCGGTGCGCCGTTCAAGCTGCAGGGCGTCGAGCCCGAGGGTGGCCGCAAGAAGGCGGTGCAGGCACTGCTGGAGACGGTGGGCCTGAGCCCGGAGCACTACAACCGCTACCCGCACGAGTTCTCCGGCGGTCAGCGCCAGCGGATCGGGATCGCCCGGACCCTCGCGCTCAAGCCGAAGCTGATCGTCGCCGACGAGCCGGTCTCCGCGCTCGACGTGTCGATCCAGGCCCAGGTGGTCAACCTGCTCGAGGACCTCCAGGAGGAGCTCGACCTGACCTACGTGATGATCGCCCACGACCTGTCCGTCGTACGCCATGTCTCGGACCGGGTGGCGGTGATGTACCTCGGCAAGATCGTCGAGATCGGCGACCGCGACGACCTCTACGACCGCCCGCGCCACCCCTACACGGTGGCGATGCTCTCCGCCGTACCCGTCCCGGACACCAGCCGTCGCCACCAGCGCGACCGGATCCGTCTCGAGGGTGACGTCCCCAGCCCGATCAACCCGCCCCCCGCCTGCCGCTTCCACACCCGCTGCTGGAAGGCGCAGGAGATCTGCCGCACCGAGGAACCCCCGCTCCTCCAGATCGGCACCGGCCCCGGGAGCGAGCACCAGGTGGCCTGCCACTTCCCGGTGGAGGTCGAGGAGGCGGGAGCGTCGGTTTCCCCGGCCGACCGGTGAAACCTGACGTTGTCCACTGAAACTTCGGCCCACCAGGGCCGGAAAAGGCCCACCACCCCGTCCTCTTTGTCCTAGGCGCAGCAGGTTCTTCAGTGCACCGGCCCGCCCGCGAGTACGCCGCGGATGTACGCCGCCGTCCTCTCCGGGCGGTAGAGGTCAGCCCAGACGATCCGGATGCACCGCCAACCAGTGAGCCGGCAGATCCTCTCCTCGCGCCGCTTCTCGCGGAGCACGACGTCGAGCACCGACTCTCCCTCCTCGCGCAGCTTCTCGTACTTGTTCCTGCCGTCGAACTCGAGGAAGACGCCGTACTGGGGCCAAGCGAAGTCGACTCGTGCGACGGCTACACCCCACTCGTCGAAGATCTCGAGTTGCGGCACCGGCTTGGGCAATCCGGCTCGCCAGAGCAAGTAGCTTGACCGCGTTTCTCCGGGTGACTCCATCCTCCCGTCGGCCAGCCGGATCACCAGGTCCGTGGTGAGCGTGCCGGGGGAGAGGTTCATGGCGGTGGACCTGGCGCGTAGATCGGGCTTGACCAGTGCCTTGGTGTGGAGCAGCCAGTCCAGCGGCACCAGCGAGTGCTCGACGTCGTACGAACGCGTCAGGTCGAGGGCCGTTCGGACAGGTGACGTGACTCGGATCCCGTGGAGCTTCGTCACGTCACCCGGGAGGATGCGACCTCGATGCTGGGCGACGCCTGCCTCGCGACGTCCGGCGCGGCCATCCAGTCTTGTCAGATGCACGTCGTCGAGGGCCATGTCCCACAACGGTGCGCCCATCATGATCAGCGCGGAGATGTGCGAGAGCGCTACTTCGGTTTTCGTCGTACGCAGAACGGCCCGCGCTCGCAGCAGATGTTGACCCTGGTCGTCGAGTCCTTGCCATTGATCTGCGAAGACGTAGGACCCATGGCGCACCCGGTGGATCTGCCCGCTCGTTCGCGCGCGGGCCAATGCGCGGTCGTTGTAGCCGAGCGCCATTGCCTCCCGCCGAAGGAAGATGCCGTGCTCATCACAGATTGATCGGAGTTCATCGGTCATGTGAGCGAGGGTCGGCTGCCGCCGCGGCAGTTGCACTGAGCGATTCGTCAAGTGTGGGTTCAGCTCCACGCCGGTGACCTGTGGACGCGAAACGGACGGGGTGGTCGGGGCATCCCCGGCCTTGGGGGCCGATGTTTCGCCGTACAACCATCGGATTCCCCGGTCGGCCGGGGAAACCTGCGCCCGGAACCTGCCACCCCCCGAGTGCGGGAGTGGCCACGCGCGGCGCCGGGACTCGGTAGATTTGGCTGCGACCGACGTACGCCGGACGAGTGCCGCGGGGGCTGACATGGACGACGACTTCGACGACGGTGAGCGTCGTGAGGAGGAGCGCTCGGACCAGGTCCGCGGTGCGCTGTTCAAGGCGCTTGCCGCCGTGGTCGTCATCGGGGTGGTGATCGCCCTCGGTACGACGATCGTGGTGCGCACCCTGGGCCTCGACGAGAGCGACTCGCCCGGGCCGGTGGGGGCAGCGCCGTCGAAGCCGGTCCAGCCGCTGCCCACCACGGCGCTCCCGGTGCCCGGTCAGGAGACCGAGGACGCGGGGCCGACCGAGGAGCCCAGCGACCAGCCCAGCGACCAGCCCAGCGACGACGGCAAGCGGGGCGACCTGCAGCTCGCCATCTCCCCGGTGACCGCCAAGCCGATGGAGCGGGTCAACCTGACCGGCACCTACGAGGGCGCCGACAACCTCCAGCTCCAGGTGCAGCGGTTCGAGGACGGCGACTGGTCCGACTTCGGTGTGGTCGCCAACGTCAAGGTGGGCACGTTCGAGACCTACGTGATGACCGGTCGCCCTGGTGAGCAGCGGTTCCGGGTCTACGACGCCCAGACCCGCAAGGGCAGCAACGTCGTGCTGGTCACGATCGGCTGAGGGCTCTCAGTCGGGGATGTAGTCGAACTCGTCGGGGTTCGGCCCGGTGCGGCCGTCCTCGCCGCGGTCGAGCGCGGTGATCGCCTGCATCGAGTCGTCGTCGAGCTCGAAGTCGAACAGCGCGAAGTTCTCCGCCATCCGCTCGGGCGACGAGGACTTCGGGAAGACGATGTCGCCGCGCTGGATGTGCCAGCGCAGGGTCACCTGGGCCGGTGTACGTCCGGCTTCGGCGGCGATCTTGGTGATCACCTCGTCGTCGAGCACCCCGCCCTGCGCGATCGGCGACCACGACTCGGTGAGGATGCCGGCCTCGGCGTTGGCGATGCGGGCCGCCTCGTTGACGAAGTAGGGGTGCACCTCGATCTGGTTGACCGCCGGCACCACGTCGGTCTCCTCGGCAAGCCGGGCCAGGTGGGCGGGCTGGAAGTTGGAGACGCCGATGGAGCGGGCGCGACCGTCGTTCTGGAACTCGATCAGGGTCTTCCAGGTGGAGACGAAGTCGCCGTCGTACCGCGTCGGCAGCGGCCAGTGGATCAGGAACAGGTCGACCTGCTCGAGGCCGAGGGCGGTCATCGTCTGGTCGAACGCCGCGCGGGCCTCGTCGGGCTCGTGGAAGCCGTTGTTCAGCTTGCTGGTGATGAACAGCTCCTCGCGCGCGATGCCGGAGTCGCGGATCGCCTCGCCGACGCCCTTCTCGTTGCCATACATCTGCGCGGTGTCGATGTGCCGGTAGCCGGCCGCGAACGCCTGCGCGGTGATCCGCGCCGTGTCGTCCGGCGGCACCTGGAAGACACCGAAGCCGAGCTGCGGGATGGTGTTGCCGTCGTTCAGGGACAGGTTCGGGACATTAGCCATACCTACTCCTACACCGCAGGCGCGCTGACTATTCCGCGGCGGCGCTCGCGTCCCGGTGAGTGGAATCGCGGCCCGGGTCAGCCGCCCTGGGCGTTGGGGTCGCGCCAGCCGCGCTCGAACGGCAGCCGCCAGCCGCGCGGGGCGATCAGCTGGTGCACCCGGTTGGGGCCCCAGGACCCCTCGCTGTAGGGGCGTACGACGGGCGGGTTGTCCAGCAGCGGCTGGGAGAGCTCCCACAGGCGCTCGATGCCCTCGGCGGTCGTGAACAGGGTCCGGTCACCGCGGGCGGCGTCGTAGATGAGCCGCTCGTAGGCCTCGAGCACGGCCCCGGCCCAACCGGTCTCGTGCATGGCGAACTGCATCGAGAGCTTCTGCAGCCGCATGCCCGGGCCGGGCCGCTTGCCGTAGAAGGACAGCGACATCCGGGACTGGTCGGCGAGGTCGAAGGTCAGGTGGTCCGGGCCGTTGTCCCCCACTCCCGACCCGGGCGGGAACATCGAGCGTGGCGGCTCCCGGAACGCGATCGAGATGATCCGGGCGCCTTCCGCCATCCGCTTGCCGGTGCGCAGGTAGAACGGCACTCCGGCCCAGCGCCAGTTGTCGACGTAGCACTTCAACGCGATGAAGGTCTCGGTCTCCGAGTCCGGGGCCACCCCGTCGATGTCGCGGTAGCCGATGTACTGACCTCGGACGACGTCGGACGGCTCGATCGGCAGCATCGACCGGAAGACCTTGTTCTTCTCCTCGCCGATCGCGTAGGGCTCCAGGGCGGTGGGCGGCTCCATCGCGGTGAACGCGAGCACCTGGAACAGGTGGGTGACCACCATGTCGCGGTAGGCGCCGGTGGACTCATAGAAGTCGGCGCGCTGGGCCAGACCGAGCTCCTCGGGTACGTCGATCTGGATGTGGTCGATGTTGTTGCGGTGCCAGATGGGCTCGAACAGGCCGTTGGCGAACCGGAAGGCCAGGATGTTCTGGGCGGCCTCCTTGCCCAGGAAGTGGTCGATCCGGAAGATCTGTTGCTCGTCGAAGACCTCGTGGAGCTCGCCGTTCAGCTTCCTGGCGGAGGCGAGGTCGGTGCCGAACGGCTTCTCCATGATGATCCGGCTGCGTTCGACCAGACCGGCGTCCTTGAGCAGGTGTACGACGGGCAGCGCCGCCTTGGGCGGCACGCTGAGGTAGTGCAGCCTCCGCACGTCCGCGGTGCCGAACTGGGCCTCGGCCTCGGCGACCGTCGACCTGAGGGCCTCGGCACCACCGGCACCGGGGGCCCAGTGCAGCCGCTTGGAGAACTCGGGCCACCCCTCGGGATCGGCTCCCTCCCCGCCGTACTTCACCACCGCCGCGTGGGTGAACTCGACGAAGGACTCGCGGTCGTGCTCGTCGAGCGAGGTCCCCACGACCTGGACCTCGTCGAGGAGACCGGACTCGAACAGGTGCAGCAGCCCGGGGAGCAGCTTGCGTTGGGCGAGATCACCGGTCGCTCCGAAGAGGACGACGGTCGTAGGTGTCGGCATGAGGTCCAGCCTGCCCGCGCGAGCGGGCTTTGAGAACCGTTCGGTCGGATTGTTAACGCGCCGGGAACAACCCCGGGTGCCGACACGTTGGGACGGTCGTGCAGACTTGAGCGCAAGCGACTCAACTTGTTTGACACAGCACAGTCAGCAGACCAACATGCGTCACGGTCCCGAACAGACCCGCAGACGCATCCACAACGGAGGTAGACACACATGGCACGAGCGGTTGGAATCGACCTCGGCACGACGAACTCCGTCGTCGCCGTCCTCGAAGGTGGCGAACCCACCGTCATCGCCAACGCGGAAGGCGCCCGTACGACCCCGTCGGTCGTCGCCTTCGCCAAGTCCAGCGAGGTCCTGGTCGGTGAGGTCGCCAAGCGGCAGGCCGTCACCAACATCGACCGGACGATCCGCTCGGTCAAGCGCCACATGGGCACCGACTGGAACGTCAAGATCGACGACAAGGACTTCAACGCCCAGCAGATCAGCGCCTTCGTGCTGCAGAAGCTCAAGCGCGACGCCGAGGCCTACCTCGGGGAGACCGTCACCGACGCGGTGATCACCGTGCCGGCGTACTTCTCCGACGCCCAGCGCCAGGCCACCAAGGAGGCCGGCGAGATCGCGGGCCTCACCGTCAGCCGGATCGTCAACGAGCCCACGGCGGCGGCGCTGGCCTACGGCCTCGACAAGGGTGAGTCCGACCAGACCATCCTCGTCTTCGACCTCGGTGGCGGCACGTTCGACGTGTCCCTGCTCGAGATCGGTGAGGGCGTCGTCGAGGTCAAGGCCACCAGCGGTGACAACCACCTCGGTGGTGACGACTGGGACTCCAAGGTCGTCGACTGGATGGTGAAGAAGTTCCAGGGCAACAACGGGGTCGACCTGAGCAAGGACAAGATCGCGCTGCAGCGGCTCAACGAGGCCGCCGAGAAGGCGAAGATCGAGCTGTCCTCCTCCAGCGAGACCACGGTGCACCTGCCCTACATCACCCACGGCGAGTCCGGCCCGCTGCACTTCGAGGAGAAGCTGACCCGCGCCGAGTTCCAGAAGCTCACCGCGGACCTGCTCGACCGCACCAAGTCGCCGTTCAAGCAGGTGATCAAGGACGCCGGGCTCGACGTGAGCAAGATCGACCACGTCGTGCTGGTCGGCGGCTCGACCCGGATGCCGGCCGTCGCGGACGTCGTCCGGGAGCTCACCGGCGGCAAGGAGCCCAACAAGGGCGTCAACCCCGATGAGGTCGTGGCGATCGGTGCCGCACTGCAGGCCGGGGTGCTCAAGGGTGAGGTCAAGGACGTCCTGCTCCTCGACGTGACCCCGCTGAGCCTGGGCATCGAGACCAAGGGCGGCGTGATGACCACGCTGATCGAGCGCAACACCACGATCCCGACCAAGCGTTCGGAGATCTTCACGACCGCTGACGACAACCAGCCCTCGGTGGAGATCAAGGTCGCGCAGGGTGAGCGCCAGATGTGGGGCGCCAACCAGCCGCTCGGCAACTTCGAGCTGACCGGGCTGCCCCCGGCCCCCCGCGGGGTCCCGAAGATCGAGGTCACCTTCGACATCGACGCCAACGGCATCGTGCACGTCTCCGCCAAGGACCAGGGCACGGGCAAGGAGCAGTCGATGACGATCTCCGGCGGCAGCGCTCTGTCGAAGGACGACATCGACCGGATGGTCAAGGACGCCGAGCAGTTCGCCGAGGAGGACGCCCAGAGGCGCGCCGCGGTGGAGTCGCGCAACCAGGCCGACTCGCTCGTCTACTCGACCGAGAAGTTCCTCTCCGAGAACGACGACAAGCTGCCCGACGACGTCAAGACGGAGGTTCGCGCCGACCTCGACGAGCTGAAGAAGCTGCTCGAGGACCCGGAGACCGACAACGACGCGTTCACCGCTGCCATCACCAAGCTGGGCGAGTCCAGCCAGAAGATGGGGGCTGCGATCTATGCGGCCAGCGAGGCCGCCGCGGCAGCCGACGGCGCGCAGTCGGGCGCCGGCGACGCGAGCGAGGGCGACGACGACGTCGTGGACGCCGAGATCGTCGACGAGGACGGTTCCGAGAGCAGCGCGGAGGGTGAGAACGGGGAGTCCAAGTGACCTCCGCACCCGACGAACCGGTCGAGAACGCGACCGGAGGGGAACCCGTCGAGCAGGCGGGTTCCCCGGCTCCGCAGCCACCACAGCAGGAGGCTGCGGCACCGCGTCCGGGTGGTCGACGCCCGGGTGGTGACCCCGAGAGCCATCCCGACGAGTTCGGGAGCTTCGGCGACGCGGACGAGCAGGTGCCCTCCCCGGAGGGCGCGGACCTCGCCGCCAGCGACGAGCTGGTCCTTGCCCAGACCGCGCTGGCCGAGCGCACCCTGGACCTCCAGCGGATCCAGGCGGAGTTCCTGAACTACAAGCGGCGGGTCGACCGCGACCGTGACCTGGTCAAGCAGAACGCGACCTACTCGGTGCTCAGCGGGCTGCTGCCGGTGCTCGACGACATCGACCGGGCGCGCGAGCACGGTGAGCTCGAGGGCGGCTTCAAGGCCGTCGCCGACTCGCTGGAGCGCACCGTGTCGACCCTGGGCCTGACCAAGTACGGCGCGACAGGGGACGAGTTCGACCCGAACGTGCACGAGGCGGTGATGCACGGCCACTCACCGGACGTCACGACCACCACCGTCGACGTGGTCGCCCAACCCGGTTATCGGATCGGTGACCGCGTCGTACGCGCCGCCCGGGTCACCGTGCTGGATCCTGAGAGCTGAGACCGACAAGCAGCGAGACCCGGGAGGAGGGGTGAGGGATGGCGAACAACGCTGACTGGGCCAACAAGGACTTCTACAAGGTCCTCGGGGTGACCAAGGACGCCGACCAGGCGGCCATGAAGAAGGCCTACCGCAAGCTCGCGCGAGCCAATCATCCCGACTCGCACCCGGGTGACCAGGCCGCCGAGGACCGGTTCAAGCAGGTCGCCGAGGCCTACGACGTCGTGGGTGACACCGAGAAGCGCAAGCAGTACGACGAGATGCGCTCGATGTTCGCCGGTGCCGGGGCGGGCGGGTTCCCCGGAGGCTTCGGTGGGCAGACGGCCGGCGGTGCGGGCAGCTTCGACATCTCCGACCTCTTCGGCGACCTGTTCAACCGCGGCGGCGGCGGCGGGTTCGGCGGTCGCTCCCAGGCACCGCGCCCCAGCCGTGGAGCCGACCTGGAGACCGAGTCCACGGTGGCCTTCGCCGACGCGATCGACGGCACCACGATCAGCATGCGGCTGAGCTCCGACGCGCCCTGCCAGACGTGTTCGGGCACCGGCGGCAAGCCCGGCACCCGGCCGCACGTGTGCCCCACCTGTGAGGGCGCCGGGGTGGTGGTCAGCTCGGTCGGCGGCGGCTTCTCGATGAACGAGACCTGTCCGGAGTGCCACGGCCGCCAGCTGGTCTACGACGACGCCTGCCCGACCTGCCACGGCAGCGGCCGCGGCCTGTCCAGCCGCTCGGTCTCCGCGCGGATCCCCGCCGGGGTCAAGGACGGCCAGCGCATCCGGCTCAAGGGCAAGGGCGCCTCGGGCGAGAACGGCGGTTCGCCCGGCGACCTGCTGGTCACCGTGCGCGTCAAGCCGCACCGGCTCTTCGCCCGCAAGGGCGACAACCTGACGCTGGAGGTGCCGGTCGGCTTCGACGAGGCGGCGCTCGGTGCCGAGATCAAGGTGCCGACGCTCGGTGGTCCTCCGGTGACCCTCCGGCTCCCGCCGGGGACCCCGAACGGACGGGTCATGCGCGTGCGCGGTCGCGGCGCGCCGCGCAAGGACGGGTCCAGGGGTGACCTGCTGGTCACCCTCGACGTCCAGGTGCCCGCAACGCTGGACGAGGCCACCCGTGAGGCGATCGAGGCCTATCGAGCCGCTCGCCGCGGTGCGGACCCGCGCGCCGGCCTGTTCGAGGGCGGTGCCTGATGACCGGGCAGGGTCCCCGGGGTCCGGCGGCCGGCAGGCCGCGGAGCCCGCGTGTTCCCGGCCCGACCGTCCCGGTCTACGTGATCAGCGTGGCGGCCGAGCTGACCGGTCTGCACCCCCAGACGCTGCGGCAGTACGACCGTGTCGGTCTCGTCTCGCCCGGCCGCACCGGTGGCGGCGGGCGCCGCTACTCGCTGCGCGACATCGAGCTGCTGCGCGAGGTCGCCGAGCTGACCGCCTCGGGGATCGGCCTCGAGGGGGTACGCCGCATCCTCGAGCTCGAGCACCAGGTGGCCGCCCTCCGGGCCCGCAACAGCGAGCTGCGCAGCCAGCTCGGTGAGCTGCAGTCCGCCCTGGAGCTGACGATGCGCTCGCTCTCCGAGCGCCGGCCCAACCTGCCGGCGCTCCGTCCCCGCGGCACGCTCAGCCCGTTCGAGGAGCTGCGCTGACCCGGCCCACCTGCCGCCGTGCCCGGGTGACCTCACAGGTCTGAACCGGCCGGTGCGCCGAGCGGGGGCCTTCACGTTTCCAGTGACCTCTGCGACGCCCAGCCGTTAGTGTCAGCGACGGCCCGCGGCCCGGCAGAGGACGGAATGACGAGATGGCGCTGGAGATCGACTGGTTCTTCCAGCACGTCGACTGGCTGCACCTGCTCTCGGTGCCCGTCTTCACCGGGGTCATCGGCTGGCTGATCAACTGGACCGGCCTGATGATGCTGTTCTCGCCGGTGCGTTTCCGGGGCGTCACGGTCCCGGGCATGCGCCAGCTCTCCCGCGTCCTGCCGCGCAAGCTCCAGGAGGTCCCGGGGATCCTGCAGGGCGGCATCGGCTGGCAGGGCATCGTCCCGGCGCGCGCCGCCAAGATGGGCAGCATCGCGGTGGACAAGGCGATCGCGAAGCTCGGGACGCCGAAGGAGTTCTACCAGCAGCTCGAGCCCGACCAGATCGCGGAGCACATCGTGACGGTCTTCGAGCCGGAGATGCCGGCGATGATCGAGGAGATCATGGAGCGCGAGCACCCCTCGCTGTGGCGTGACCTCCCTCCGCGGGCGCGACAGGCGGTCACGTCACGGGTCCAGGCGCAGCTCCCGGGCGTCGTACGCACGGTGACCGACGAGATCGGGGAGCACATCGACCAGCTGCTCGACCCGAAGATCATGGTGATCAACCACTTCCAGCGGAACCCGGCACTGGTGGTGCGGATCTTCCGTGACTTCGGCCAGCGCGAGCTGAACCTGATGGTGGCCTTCGGGTTCATCTTCGGCTTCGTGCTCGGCATCCCGGTCGCGGTGGCCGACCACTGGTTCGCCCAGTGGTGGCTGCTGCCTGTCCTCGGCGTGATCGTCGGCTGGGTGACCAACGCCCTGGGCATGTGGCTGATCTTCGAGCCGCCGGAGGAGCGCAGGATCCTGGGCATCAAGGTGCACGGGCTGTTCCTGCGCCGCCAGGACGAGGCTGCGGAGGTCTACGCACGGATCATCGCCGACGACGTGATCACGCTGGAGAACATCGGCGACTTCCTCCTCGACGGTCCCCGCGGCGACCGCACCCGGCAGATGCTGGCCGACGCGATGAGGCCGGCGATCGACGGAGCGGCCGGGCCGGTGCGTGGAGCCGTCCGCGTCGCGGTCGGGACCAGGCGCTTCGACAACATCCGGGAGGCGGTGGCCCTCGAGGCGGTCGACCGCACCATCAAGCCCTTCAAGGACCCCGAGTTCAGCCGACAGCAGTCGGAGAAGATCTACAGCCTCGTCGCGACCCGCACCAAGGAGCTCCCGCCCACCGACTTCGTGGAGATGATGCGCGCGGCGATCAGGGAGGATGAGTGGATGCTCTACGCACACGGGGCGATCATGGGCTTCGCGGGTGGCCTCCTGCACCTGGCGATCTTCGGGGTCGGAGGGCCGGCGTGAGCGGGAACGGGACACCGGCCATCTGGGACGAGGCTGCCGAGGCGATCCCGGGCATGGCCCGGATCGCCACCAGGGCGGCCGTGCGATCGGCCGCCTGGGGACTGGGGACCAGCGTGCGGACCGGCAGGCTGTTCGCGCGGGCGCTGACCGACCCCGAGACCGCGGGTGAGCTGGTGCAGGAGGTGGCCCGCGACGTCGCCGAGGCCACCCGCACCGTCAGCGACGTGGCCCGTGCCGTCTCCTCCGGGGTCCCCCTGACCCGGGCGCTGCTGGACGCCACGGTCTCGCTCTCCTCGGTGGTGCTGGCCGACAACACCGCCCGCGACCATGAGCCCGAGCCGGAGCAGAGCCTGCGCGAGCGCGGCGAGAGCCTGCTGCAGCGATCGCGCGACGTGTGGAGCGACGAGGAGACGCACCCGGCCTACGCCCGGATCCTGGACGACCTTGCTCCGGACGAGGCCAGGATCCTGCTGCTGTTGCTGCGCGGCGGCCCCCAGCCCTCGGTCGACGTACGCACGGGCGGACCGGTGGGCCTGGTCAGCTCGGCACTGGTCGCACCCGGAATGTCGATGATCGGTGCGCGGGCCGGCTGCCGTTATCTCGACGAGGTGCCGGCCTACCTGAACAACCTGTTCCGGCTCGGCCTGATCTGGTTCTCGCGCGAGCAGCTCGAGGACCCGATGGAGTACCAGGTCGTGGAGGCCCAGCCCGACGTGCTCGCCGCCATGCACTCGGTGCGCTTCGCCAAGGTCGTACGCCGCAGCATCCATCTGACGCCGTTCGGCGCAGGCTTCTGCCGGGCCTGCCTGGTGGATCCCGAGGAGACCACCGCCCTCCCGGCCCACCAGATCCCGGAGGAGTAGCCGCTCGACCCCGGACGCCCCGGAAATGCCTTGCGCCCACCGGGACTTCGGAGGTCAGCCCCGGTGGGCGCAAGGAAGGTGCGGGTGGTGCTGGGTCAGAGGATGGCCTTCTTCAGGATGGCCTTCTTGAGGATCGCGCTCTGCTTCGAGTCGCCGGCTGCGCTGGCGGCGGGCGCCACGACGGTGACGGCGACAGCCGAGATCAGCACGGCGGCGAGAAGAGCCTTGACGCGGATACGAATCCTGCTCATTTGATACTCCTTGGTCCGGTTACGGGGGGTGTGCATATTCATATCCGGCACGCGACCAAATGGGCGATGGTCATTCTGGGTCATCTTTATCGGACGAGTCCGAAATAACCGGACATAGACGCCCGGAATTCGGGCATCCCCCGGGCCGTGGACGTGCCACCGGCGAGTGTTGCTGGACACGTGGTCTAGTTCGTGAGTGCGGCCAATGCCGGATTTGCGCAACGCGTGGGACTGATGTGGCGAAAGGGACGTAGGGGTAGGACGCGGGCCACACCGGGGGGAGTGCAGGAAGCTGCCGCCGAGCCTCGGGTCCCGGCGGCTCGCCCGATCGAGCCAGGAGTCGCCGGGACTCGCTGAGCTGCTCGGCATCTGGCAAAGTTGAGGGGAATGCACTCAACTTTGTCGTCGTTGAGCACACTGTAGGACAGCCCACCAGCAGCCCAGGAGAACCCATCGTGGACGCATCGAAGCTCACCTCCCGCAGCGTCGAGGTGATCAACGCCGCCAGCACGCTCGCGGTCAACGAGGGCAACGCCCAGGTCGATCCCGTGCACCTCGCCGTCGCGCTCGTGCGACAGGAGCGGGGGATCACCCCGTCCCTGCTGGCCAGGACCGGCGCGGACGTCGCCGAGGTCAGCCGAGCCCTCGACCAGGCCCTGCGGAACCTGCCCAGTGCCTCCGGGTCGACCGTCCAGACCCCTGCCGCGTCGGCCGGCCTGACCCGGGTCCTGGCCAAGGCGCTCGACCTGATCGCCGAGATGAAGGACGACTACGTCGCGACCGAGCACCTGCTGCTCGCGCTCGTGGTGGTCGAGACGCCGGTCAGGTCGCTGCTGACCGACGCCGGTGCCGGTGAGCAGCCACTGCGCGAGGCGATCAGGGCGGTCCGGGGCAACCGGCGGGTCACCAGCCAGGAGGCCGAGGCCACCTACGAGGCGCTGGAGAAGTACGCCGTCGACCTGACGACCGCCGCCGAGGAGGGCAAGCTCGACCCGGTCATCGGCCGCGACGCCGAGATCCGCCGGGTGATCCAGGTGCTGTCCCGGCGGACCAAGAACAACCCGGTGCTGATCGGCGAGCCGGGTGTCGGGAAGACGGCGGTCGTCGAGGGGCTGGCCCAGCGCGTGGTCGCCGGTGACGTCCCGGACTCGCTCAAGGGCAAGCGGGTGCTCAGCCTCGACCTGGCAGCGATGGTCGCGGGGGCGAAGTACCGCGGCGAGTTCGAGGAGCGGCTCAAGGCGGTGCTCGAGGAGATCAAGAGCGCCGAGGGGCAGGTCATCACGTTCATCGACGAGCTGCACACGGTCGTCGGCGCGGGCGCCGGTGGTGACTCGGCGATGGACGCGGGCAACATGCTCAAGCCGATGCTGGCCCGCGGCGAGCTGCACCTGATCGGTGCGACCACCCTGGACGAGTACCGCGAACGGGTCGAGAAGGACCCTGCACTCGAGCGCCGTTTCCAGCAGGTCCTCGTGGGCGAGCCCAGCGTCGAGGACACGGTGGCGATCCTGCGCGGGCTGCAGGAGAAGTACGAGGCGCACCACGGTGTGAAGATCACCGACGCCGCCCTGGTGGCCGCCGCGATGCTGTCGGACCGCTACATCACCGGCCGCCAGCTGCCGGACAAGGCGATCGACCTGGTCGACGAGTCCGCTTCGCGCCTGCGGATGGAGATCGAGAGCTCGCCCTTCGAGCTCGACCACCTCCGCCGCGCGACGATGAGGATGAAGATGGAGGAGCTCGCGCTGGAGCGCGAGACCGACGAGGCCTCCAGGGACCGCCTGGAGCGGCTCCGCGCCGACCTCGCCGACCAGGAGGAGGAGCTGCGCGGCCTGGAGGCCCGGTGGTCGCGGGAGAAGGCCGCGCTGGAGGGCTCTGGCGAGCTGCGCAAGCAGATCGACGAGCTCCGGGTCGAGGCCGAGCGCCTGCAGCGCACCGGTGACCTGGCGACGGCCTCCGAGGTCCTCTACGGCCGGATCCCCACGCTGGAGAAGCAGCTCGAGGCCGCCGAGTCCGCGGCGACGACCGCCGGGGCCATCGAGGACCCGATGGTCCGCGAGGAGGTGGGACCCGAGGAGATCGCGGAGGTCGTCGAGGCCTGGACCGGGATCCCGACCGGCCGCCTGCTCGAGGGCGAGACCGCGAAGCTGCTGCAGATGGAGGACCTCATCGGCCGGCGGCTGGTCGGCCAGCGCGCCGCCGTGAACGCCGTCTCCGATGCCGTACGACGCTCACGCGCCGGCATCTCCGACCCCAACCGGCCCACCGGCTCCTTCCTGTTCCTGGGACCCACCGGGGTCGGGAAGACCGAGCTCGCCAAGTCGCTGGCGGACTTCCTCTTCGACGACGAGCGGGCGATCGTGCGCATCGACATGAGTGAGTACGGCGAGAAGCACTCGGTCTCCCGGCTGGTCGGTGCACCTCCGGGCTACGTCGGCTACGACGAGGGCGGACAGCTGACCGAGGCGGTCCGACGCCGGCCCTACTCCGTCGTACTCCTGGACGAGGTGGAGAAGGCCCACCCCGAGGTCTTCGACATCCTGCTCCAGGTGCTCGACGACGGCCGGCTCACCGACGGCCAGGGTCGCACCGTCGACTTCCGCAACACCCTGCTGATCCTGACCAGCAACCTGGGCTCGACCTACCTCGTCGACCCCACGCTGGCGGAGGAGAAGAAGCGGGACTCGGTGATGGCGGTGGTCCGGCAGGCGTTCAAGCCGGAGTTCCTCAACCGCCTCGACGAGGTCGTGATGTTCGAGTCGCTGGGCAAGGACGAGCTCGCGCACATCGTCGACCTGCAGCTCGCGGCGTTCGACGCGCGGCTCGCGCCTCGGCGGATCAACGTCACCGTCACCCCGGTCGCGCGGCAGTGGCTGACCGACCACGGCTACGACCCGGCGTACGGCGCCCGACCGCTTCGGCGGCTCGTGCAGACCGCCATCGGTGACCGGCTCGCCCGGATGCTGATCGGCGGTGAGGTCGTGGACGGAGAGCAGGTCGTGGTCGACCACGTCGCGGGTTCCCCGGACCTGACGCTCTGCGTCGTTTAGTCGTCTCGAGGGTCTGGTTGGTTCAATGGCCCCATGAGTGAGCCCCATGAGTGAGTCCGAGGGACCCGCGCGCCCACGTCAGCTGACCATGGCTGCCGGGTTCGTGATCGGCGGTTCGGTCTTCCTGGTGCTCTCGGTCTTCGACACGTTCACCACCCTGAACTCGGTGGAGATGCGCGACGAGATCACCAAGGTGCTCTCCTCGCCGACCGGCGAGGGACTCGGGCTCAGCCTGAGCGAGGCCAAGGCGTTCATGCGCGTCGGCCTGATGATCGCCGCGGCGTGCGCCGCGGCAGCCGCGGTGCTCGGCGTCTATGCGCTCCAGCGCCATCGGGCCGCCCGGGTGGCGCTCTCGGTGCTGGCGGTCCCGATCCTGCTCACGGCGCCGTTGACCGGTGGCCTGATGGGTGCGCTCGTGGCGGCGGCCACGCTGATGCTGTGGAGCGGTCCGGCCCGCGACTGGTTCGCCGGGCGACCCGTGCGGCAGGCGGGACCCCAGCCGCCGAAGTCCTCCTCGGGTGGTGCCTGGGAGACGACGATGCCCTCGCCGGAGGATCGGCACCGGACCCAGGGACAGCCCCCGGAGGCGCCACCCACCCCGACACCCGCGAGCCCACCACCGGGTGGCACCTCGGCGGGCGCTCCACCGCCGGCCTCGGAGCTCTCGACGACCGGTTCGTCGACGGCTCCGGTCCCCACCACGGGCTTCGGCGAGCGACGACCGGACCCCGCGGCTCCGCAGGCGGCCGCCTGGGTCCCCCCGACCTACGACGAGGTGACGCGTGGTTCGGCGGTGCCGGTCACGGTCAAGATCGCCTGCTTCCTGACCTGGGGGTTCTCGGGCGTCGTGGCGCTGCTGTACGCCGCCATGCTGCTCGCTCTCATCGTGGCGCAGGACCGGATCGTCGACCTCGTGCTCGACTCCCCGGGGTGGCAGCGCGCCGACCTGGACGCGGACCTGCTGGTGCCGGTCCTGTGGGTCGGCTGCCTGATGTTCCTCGGCTGGTCCGTCGGAGCCTGTGTCCTGGCCTGGTTCGCCTGGCGCCGGCACAACTGGGCCCGCTGGATGCTCGCAGCCAGCGCCGCGACGACCATCGTGGCCGCCATCTTCGCCTTCCCCGTCGGAGTGCTCCACCAGCTGGCCGCCGCGGTGGCCATCGCCGGGCTGTTCAGCGCGGCCTCCCGCACCTGGTACGCCCGACAGCCGCGGATTCCCGGCGGTCCTGGTGGTCCTCCTGGCGGCGAGCCGGGAGACCCCATGGGTGCCCCGACCGACTGGCGCACGGCGCCACCGCCCACGACGGACCAGTACCCGGCCGCGCCGCCCCCGCCCGGTCCCTACGAGGGCAAGCCGCCGCCACCGAGCGGCAAGCCCCCGGTCTGGTAGCCGCACCGCTCCTCCGGCGGGCTCACGCCCGCAGGTCGACGGCCCCCAGCCGGCGCAGGCCCTCGGTGAGCAGGTCCGGCTCCTTGCAGAAGGCCCACCGGATCAGCTGCCGCCCGTGCGGGGAGTCGTCCTCGTAGAAGACCTGCGTGGGGATCGCCACGACCTTGGCGCGCTCGGCCATCACGGCGCAGAACCTCCGGCCGTCCGCATGACCGAGCGCCGAGACGTCGGTGGTCACGAAGTAGGTCCCCTGCGGGACGTGCACCTCCAGCCCGAGGGCGTCCAGCCCCTCGCACAGGTGGTCGCGGCGAAGGGACAGCTCGCCACGCAGCTGTCGGTGGAAGTCCTCCTGATGATCGAGGGCGTGCGCGATCGCCGGCTGGAACGGCGCCCCCGAGGAGTAGGAGAGCCAGTTCTTCGCGCCCTCCACCGCCGCCACCAGGTCGGCGGGGCCGGTGGCCCAGCCGATCTTCCAGCCGGTGAAGGAGAAGGTCTTGCCGGAGCTGGAGATCGTCAGGGTCCGGTCGAACATCCCGGGCAGGGTCGCGATCGGGACGTGGACGTGGTCGTCGAAGGTCAGGTGCTCGTAGACCTCGTCGGTGACGACCACCAGGTCGTGACGCCGGGCGACGTCCGCGACGGCCGCGAGCTCCGTCGAGTCGAGTACCCGACCGGTCGGGTTGTGCGGACTGTTCAACAGGATCAGCCGGGTGCGGTCGGTGACGGCTGCCTCGAGCCCGGCCGCGTCGAGCCGGTAGTCGGGCGCTCGCAGGGTCACCGGTCGACGTACGCCCCCCGCGAACTGGATCATCGCGCGGTAGCTGTCGTAGTAGGGCTCGCAGACCACCACCTCGTCGCCCGGGTCGACCAGCCCGAGCATCGCGCCCGCGATCGCCTCGGTGGCGCCGGTGGTGACCACCACCTGGTCGGGGGAGAGGGCGAGCCCGTAGTGGCGCTGCTGGTGCCGCACGATCGCGTCCACGAGCTCGGGGGCACCGCGGCCGGGCGGGTACTGGTTGCGGCCCGCCCGCATGGCGTCGTACGCCGCCTCGATCACCGGCGCCGGTCCGCTCTCGTCCGGGAAGCCCTGACCGAGGTTGACCGACCCCGTGCGTACGGCGAGCGCCGACATCTCCGCGAAGATCGTGCTCCCGACGCCGTCGAGCCGACGCGCTGCCCTGGTCCCCTTGTTCACGTTTCCGAACCTAACGTGTGGGCGGTCCGCCACAATGGCGCCATGGCGCGCGCACGGGGGAGCGACGCGAGACGCGCTGCGCGGCTCGCGTTCCGCGCCGGGATCGCGCTGATCGTCGCCGGACTCGTCGTGCTCGGCCACGTCGGCTGGCAGGTGTGGGGAACCTCGGTGATCGCGAAGCGCGAGCAGCGGGAGACCACCGCCCGGGTGGAGAAGCAGTGGCGCGAGCAGGCCGGCGAGCAGTCGCGCCTGCAGCCGCAGCACATCCCCGAAGGCGGTGTGTCCGCGCTGGTGCGGATCGCCAGGTTCGGCGAGGAGTACGTCGTGCCGGTGCTCGAGGGCACCGGTGACCGGGTGCTCGCCGACGGTTTCGGGCACTTCACCGGGTCGGCCGACCCCGGGGAGGTCGGCAACTACGCCCTGGCCGCCCACCGGGTGACCCACGGCGAGCCGCTGCGCCGGATGCCGGAGCTGCGCCCCGGTGACGAGGTCGTCATCGAGACCGTCGACACCACGTTCACCTACGTGCTGGACACCGACCCGGAGCAGCTGGTCGTGCCGTTCACCGGCGTGTGGGTGCTCGACCCGCTGCCGAGGAACCCGGACGGCGGGACCCAGCCCCGACAGCGTCAGGGGCAGCGGCTGATCACGCTGACCACCTGTTCGGAGATCTTCCACACCGACGACCGGATGATCGCGTTCGGCCACCTCGTCAGCGCCGAGGAGAAGGACGACCGGGTCGACGGGTAGCCTCCGCGGCATGACTCCCGACCCGGATCTCGCCCGTGACGTCGACGCCTGCTGCCGGCTGACCGGGGAGTTCACCCTCCGCTCGGGCCAGGTGGCCTCGGAGTACTTCGACAAGTACCTCTTCGAGGCGGACCCGCTGCTGCTCGCGCGGGTCGTGGAACAGATGGTCACGCTCGTCCCCGAGGGCACCGAGCTGCTCGGCGGGCTGGAGCTCGGCGGGGTGCCGATCGCCACCGTCCTGAGCGCGCGCACGGGTCTGCCGGCGCTGTTCGTGCGCAAGCAGGCCAAGGAGTACGGCACCTGCAAGCTGGCCGAGGGCCAGGACGTCGAGGGTCGGCGGGTCACGCTGGTCGAGGACGTGATCACCACCGGAGGCGCCGTACGCGACGCCACGACCGCGCTGCGCGCAGCCGGCGCCCTCGTCGAGACGGTGGTCTGCGCCATCGACCGCAGCCCGGAGGGCCAGAACCCCCTCGCCGACGTCGGCCTCGAGGTCCGCCCGGTCCTCACCAAGGCCGTGCTGGACGCCGCGCGCGGCTAGCTCTCCCGCGCCTGCTCGGCCGTCTGGCGGCGGTGCTTCCACCACTCGAAGGCGATCGGGAGCACCGAGACGATGAGGATCACGATGATCGCCTTGTCGATGTTCTCGCCCAGGCTCGGGAAGCTGCGGCCCAGGAAGTAGCCCATCAGGGTGATGCTGATGACCCAGAAGACGGCGCCGACGGCGCTCCACAGGAAGAACCGGTCGCGCCGCATCCGGGTCACGCCGGCCACCACGGTGATGTAGGTGCGCACGAAGGGCACGAACCTGCCGATCACGAGTGCCTTGCTGCCGTGCTTGTCGAAGAACGTCGTGGTCTGGTCGAAGTACTTGCGCTTCAGGATGCGCCCGTTGCGCTCGTAGAGGGGTGGTCCGATCCAGCGCCCGATCTCGTAGCCCAGCACGTTGCCGGCGAACCCGGCGCCGGTCAGCAGCACGATCGCCACCACCAGGTCGGTGGCGGGTGGGCCGGGGACGATGCCGTCGCGGGAGGCGACGAACAGGCCGACCGCGAACAGCAGGGTGTCCCCGGGGAGGAACGGGAAGAACAGGCCGCACTCGACGAGCACGATCAGCAGGCACACCCAGAAGAACCACGGGCCGAACTGGTCGAGCAGCCAGTTCGGGTCCATCCACTCGATGCCGAGCAGCAGAGGTTGAAGGCCTGTCACGCCACGAGCCTAACCGTGGAGGTCACGCCCGAATCGACCGCGCCTACCCTTGCGGCTGTGAGCCGACAGGATGGTCCCGATGAGCGACCCGGGGAGCCGTTGGCCGAGCCGGGCGACCGTCGCGCGCCGTACGACCCGATGCCGCACGGTCCCGACGAGGTCGGCGTCGGACCCTGGACCGGGGCCCGGCCCGAGGGGGAGCAGTACGACGAGCGGCTGCTCGCCGAGGGTGACCGGCGCAACGTCGTGGATCGCTACCGCTACTGGACGATGGCGGCGATCGTGGCCGACCTCGACACCCGGCGGCACGACTTCCACGTCGCGATCGAGAACTGGCAGCACGACTTCAACATCGGCACGATCGTGCGCACGGCCAACGCCTTCCTGGCCCGCGAGGTGCACATCGTCGGGAAGCGCCGATGGAACCGGCGCGGCGCCATGGTGACCGACCGTTACCAGCACGTGCGCCACCACGAGACTCCCGCGGCCCTCGCCGCCCACCTGCACGAGCAGGGGGTGCAGCTGATGGGCATCGACAACCTTCCGGGCTCCGAGCACATCGAGACCTGGGAGATGCCGCGCTCGGTCTGCTTCCTGTTCGGCCAGGAGGGCCCGGGACTCTCGGCGCAGGCGCGAGAGGTCTGCGACGGCACGTTCTCGATCGCCCAGTTCGGCTCGACCCGTTCGATCAACGCCTCGGCTGCCGCCGCCATCGCGATGCACAGCTGGATCGGCCGGTACGCCGACCTCGGGACCGCCTGGCGGGGCTGACCCGACCACGGCGGTCCGAACGTCAGGGGGCTGCGCTCTGGCCCGCGGTCGGTCGGGGCGACTGGCACCGGATGAACCGGTCACCGGCCGCCCATCCCTGGGGGCTGGGCGGCTGCCAGAAGCCGCCGAAGACGCCCATCAGCTCCTTGCACCGGCTGCGAGCCGTCGGCGTGTAGGCGGTGGCATCGGGGTAGGCGGCCCCTGCCGCACGGTAGACCGCCACCACCCGGAAGGAGTGCGGGCGGGCGCACGAGACGTCGGCTCCCGCAGCGTTCTGGCACACGCGCAGCGGCTCGGGCACCCCCTGCTTGAGCAGCGGCTGCCCCGGTGGCAGCTCGACGAGCTGGTTGCCGCTGCGCGCGATGACGTCGCACCGGATCCAGCGCGCCCCGCGTTCGAGCTGGTCCTGCCCGGGTGTGAACAGCGTCCAGGTGAGGATCGAGGTGGCCCGGTCGGCCAGGGTGCCGCCGACCACGCGTCGATAGGCCGGCTCGCAGACCCGGGCGCCCAGGGCTCTGCGCCTGGTCAGCGGGGTCTTCGGGGTGACCGCGCGTGGCACGTAGCCCACATGGGCGACCACGGACGTGTGCTCCTTCGCGCAGCTGACCAGCCGGCCGGTGGCCACGGAGGCCCGCGACTGGGCCCCGGTCATCCGGTAGCACTGCCCGATCTTGGCTGCCTGGTAGCCGGGGTCGGGCGCCGGCTCCGCGTCCTCCGCGTCCTCGGGGTCGCTCTCGTCGGTCGAGGTGCTCGGGTCGTCGGTCTTCGGCGGGTCGTCCGCGCCACCGCAGCCGGTGACGAGCAGGGCCAGGACCAGCGCCGCGGCCAGGCCGCGGAGCAGCAGCGGGACGCGGGTCGCGGTGCTGCGTCCCAGCCACTCGGAGGGCCGCAGAGCGGGCCGGTGGGAGGGCCGGTGAGAGGGCATGTCACTCCGGACTGGTGGCTCGATCGGATGGCCACTGGATCTTCCCACGCGCGGCGCTCGCAGGTGGCAGAACGTCCACTAGGGTTGGAGATCATCCCGAACTTCCCGCTGGACTCCGAGGAGACCGAGCCATGCCGATCGCAACGCCCGAGAAGTACGCCGAGATGCTGGACGCCGCGAAGCAGAAGTCCTTCGCCTACCCGGCGATCAACGTCTCGTCCTCCCAGACCCTCAACGCTGCTCTCGCGGGGTTCGCCGAGGCCGGCAGCGACGGCATCATCCAGGTCTCCACCGGCGGGGCGGAGTACCTCTCCGGTCCCACCATCAAGAGCATGGTGACCGGGTCGGCCGCCTTCGCGGCGTACGCCGTCGAGGTGGCGAAGAACTACCCCGTCAACATCGCGCTGCACACCGACCACTGCCCCAAGGACAAGCTCGACGGCTTCGTCCGGCCGCTGCTCGAGCTCTCGCTCGAACGGGTGCGGAGCGGTCAGGACCCCCTGTTCCAGTCGCACATGTGGGACGGGTCCGCCGTACCCCTCGAGGAGAACCTGCAGATCGCCCAGGACCTGCTCAAGAAGGCGGCCGAGGCCAGGATCGTGCTCGAGGTCGAGATCGGTGTGGTCGGCGGCGAGGAGGACGGCGTCGAGGGCGGCGGCGGTGAGCAGCTCTACAGCACCACCGAGGACGCCATCGCCACCGTCGAGGCGCTCGGGATCGGCGACAACGGGCGCTACCTGACCGCGCTGACCTTCGGCAACGTCCACGGCGTCTACAAGCCCGGCAACGTCCAGCTCCGCCCGGAGATCCTGCAGCGGGCCCAGGAGGCGGTCTGCGAGAAGCTCGGCCTGCCCGCCGGCTCCAAGCCGTTCGACCTGGTCTTCCACGGCGGCTCGGGCTCGACCGCGGAGGAGATCGGTGCCGCCGTCGACTACGGCGTGATCAAGATGAACGTCGACACCGACACCCAGTACGCCTTCACCCGGCCCATCGCCGCGCACATGCTCAGCAACTACGACGGCGTGCTCAAGGTGGACGGTGAGGTCGGCAACAAGAAGCAGTACGACCCCCGCGCGTGGGGCAAGGCCGCCGAGGCCGGCATGGCCGCCAGGGTCCTCGAGGCCTGCGAGAACCTGAGGAGCACCGGCACGTCGGTCGGCTGAGCCCCAGCCCCAGCCCCGGCCGCGGCCGGTCGCGGCCCCGGGTGCAGGTTGTCGGTGCAGTGTGCTCACATGGAGCCATGACCGCACAGCACGCCGTGGAGGCGATCGACCTCGTCAAGCAGGTTCAGCGACAACACGGCCGTCGACGGCGTCAGCTTCGTGGTCCCGCAGGGCAGCGTCCTCGGCCTGCTCGGACCGAACGGCGCAGGCAAGACCACGACCGTCCGGATGCTCACCACGCTGAGCCAGCCGACCAGCGGCACCGGCCGGGTCGCCGGCTACGACGTCGTCAAGGAGCCGGAGATGGTCCGGCGCAGCATGGGGCTGACCGGGCAGGCGGCCACCGTCGACGAGCTGCTCACCGCCCGCGAGAACCTGCGCCTGATCGGCCGCCTCTCCGGGATGCCCAGGCGTGAGATCGGCCCGAAGGGGGACGCGCTGCTCGAGCGGTTCTCGCTGACCGACGCCGGTGACCGCGTCGTGAAGCAGTACTCCGGCGGCATGCGGCGTCGCCTCGACCTTGCCGTCAGCCTGATCGCGGCACCGCCGGTGCTCTTCCTCGACGAGCCCACCACCGGGCTCGACCCGCACAGCCGCAACGAGCTCTGGGACGTGCTGCGGGGTCTGGTCAACGACGGGACGACGCTGCTGCTCACGACGCAGTACCTCGAGGAGGCCGACCAGCTCGCCGACGACATCATCGTCATCGACAGGGGCAAGGTCATCGCTGCTGGCACGCCGACGCAGCTCAAGGCACAGGCCGGCAGCGCCAGCGTGGTGCTGACCGTGACCCATCCCGAGGACCTTGCCGCGGCCGAGGAGCTGGTGCGCCGCTGCGTGCACGACGTCTACGTCGAACCCGACGCACGCCGGGTGACCGCGCAGGCGGGTGGGCTCGCCGACATGAGCAGGATCGGTGTCGCGCTCTCCGAGAGCGGCATCGAGATCGACGACCTCGGGCTGAAGCGGCCCAGCCTGGATGACGTCTTCCTCAGTCTCACCGGCCACCGTGCCGAGGAGGAGTCGCCCGACTCCGAGGGCGCAGAGAGCGAGCGGGAGGAGATGCTCCGATGACAACGCTCGAACCCACGACTGTGGAAGTCGACCGCCCACAGATCCAGCCCCTGACCCTGGCCGCCTCCTCGGCCGCGGTCGTGCGTCGCAACCTGATCCACATCAAGCGGATGCCCGAGCTGCTGCTCGACGTGACGATCCAGCCGGTGATGTTCGTGCTGCTCTTCGCCTATGTCTTCGGCGGTTCGATCGCGGTCGAGGGCTCGAACTACCGCGAGTTCCTGGTGCCCGGGATCATGGTCCAGACGATCGTGTTCTCCTCGTTCATCGTGGCGATCGGGCTCACCAACGACCTCGACAAGGGGATCGTCGACCGGCTCAAGTCGCTGCCGATCTCCCGGGCGTCGATCCTGGTCGGGCGGAGCATCTCCAGCCTGATCCACTCCAGCATCGGCATCGCCGTGATGGCCCTGACCGGGCTGCTGATCGGCTGGCGCGTCCGCACCGGGTTCCTCGAGGGTGCCGCGGCCTTCGGCCTGATCCTGCTCTTCGGGTTCGCGATGATCTGGGTCGGCATCTGGGTCGGCTCGCTGTTCAGCTCCGTGGAGGCCGTGAACGGCTTCATGTTCACGGTGATGTTCCCCTTGACGTTCCTCGCCAACACCTTCGCGCCGCCCGAGAACATGCCACGCGTGCTGCGCACGATCGCCGAGTGGAACCCGGTCTCGGCCCTCGCGCAGGCCACTCGTGAGCTCTGGGGCAACGGCCCGGCCGCAGCGTCGGACGCCGCGTTCCCCCTGCACCACCCCGAGCTGTTCGCGATCGGCTGGTCGTTCCTGATCACGGCCGTGTTCGGACCGCTCGCGCTCGCTGCGTTCCGGCGACGGTCACGCGACTGACGGGCCGCTGCCCTGGGCAGCGACCTGGTGCCGGGGCCGTGCGTAGCCCAGGGCGGCCACGAGGCCGAGGAGGAGGATGACGGCCGGGAGCAGCATCGCCTGGGACATCGCCTCGCTGAACGGGGCCAGCACCTGCTGCGGGAGGTCGCCACCGTCGGCCCGGCTCACGGAGTCCCGCAGCCCCTGGGCCTCCAGACGTGAGTCCATCAGGACGGCGACGGCCGCCGACCCGAGCACTGCGCCCACCTGCCGGGTCGCGTTGTAGACCCCCGCGCCGGCACCGGCCCGGTGCATGGGCAGGTTGCGCGTCGCCGTGGCCGAGGTGGGTGCCCAGACACAGGCGTTGCCGATGCCCAGCAACGCCATCGGCAGCAGGATCTCCCAGGTCGCCGAGTCGGGGGTCATCACCAGGCTGAGCCAGACGAGCGAAACGCTCGCAGCCATGAAGCCGGTCGAGGTGATGCTCCGCGGATGGATCGAGTCGGTGAGCCTGCCGACCACCGGAGCCAGCACGATCGACATCATCGCCATCGGGACGAGCAGCATGGCCGAACCGGTGGGCGAGAGGTCCCGGACCAGCTGTGCGTAGAGCATGATCGGGAACGCCATCGCCGTGATCGCGCACGCCATCGAGGAGATGGCGAGGTTGGCCAGGCTGAAGTTGCGGTCCGCGAACAGCGACAGCGGCACCAGGGGTTCGCGGGTGTTCCGGGCCTGCCAGAGGACGAACAGGCCGAGGAAGACCATCCCCCCGATGATCAGCAGCGGCACCGAGAGCCACCCCGTGATGGTGCCCCAGCCGAACTGGTGACCCTCCTGGATCCCGAAGACCAGCATGAACATCGCGACGCCGGACAGGGCCACGCCGAGCCAGTCGAAGCGGTGGTTGTTGGTCGACAGGGTCGGCACCAGCCGCCACGCGAGCACCAGGCCGACGATTCCGACCGGGATGTTGATGAAGAAGATCCACTCCCACCCGAGCGTGTCGACCAGCACCCCACCCAGGATCGGTCCGACGAGCGTGGCCACGCCCGCGGTCGCACCCCACAGCGCCATCGCCTGGCCGCGACGCTCGGACGGGAAGATCCGGGTGATGATCGCCATCGTCTGGGGGGTGATCATCGCGGCGCCGAGACCCTGGAAGACGCGAGCGACGATCAGGCCCTCGATGGAGCCGGTGAGGCCGCACCAGAGCGAGGACAGGGTGAAGACCGTGAGCCCCAGCAGGTAGAGGTTCTTGGGGCCGAAGCGGTCACCGAGGCGGCCGGTGATCAGCACCGGGACGGCGTAGGCCAGCAGGTAGGCGCTGGTCACCCACACCACGTCGTTCACGTCTGCCCGCAGGTCGCCGATGATCGCCGGCGTCGCGACCGAGACGATCGTGGAGTCCACCAGGATCATGAAGAAGCCGAGACAGAGCGCGAACAGGGCCGGCCAGGGGTTCACCTCGGACGACGACGCCGCGGCGGATCTCGGCCGGGCAGCGGGCTGCGTCGTCTCTGCCATGTCCACACTCAACACCCCCGGACCTACGATCCCTCCCGGCTTGCGCGCCCCGGACCGCGACGCCGGCCAGGAGTTCAGCAGCCACCCGGCCGTGGCACGATCGGTCCATGAGCGACTCCCCCCTCGGCCGCGACCTGATCGCCGGCCCACCCCCCACCCTGCTGCCCGACCGACCCCGCGGCCGCCGAGCTCGCGTCCGGCGACCAGGCGCAGGACGTCGTACGCCGCCACCCGGAGTCTCCCGTCGCCTGGGCGACCCTGGCCGAGGAGGCCCTGGCCGACGCGGATGCCGACGACGTGACCGCCTACGCCTACGCCCGGGTCGGCTACCACCGCAGTCTCGACTCGCTGCGGCGCAACGGCTGGAAGGGCCACGGCCCGTGCCCTGGGAGCACGAGCCCAACCAGGGCTTCCTGCGCGCCCTGGCTGCGCTCGCGGCGGCCGCCGGCCGCATCGGCGAGGACCACGAGCGCGACCGCTGCGACCAGTTCCTGCGCGACTCCAGCCCGGAGGCCCACGCCGAGCTGACCTGAGCGACCGGCATGCGAACAGGCTGAGACAAGGGTCCCCTCCACGCCGGTTTGGGTCTAGGGTCCCGTGCCATGTCAGCAACTCGCTCGGGCGGGGCCGATGGCGCACCCCCCACCAACAAGTCCCTGATCGCGCTCGCCGCAGTCCTGCTGGCGATCCCGGTGGTGGCCCTCCTCTGGGTCGACAGCTATGCGCGGGAGACTCCCCGCCTCGGCGGGGTCCCGTTCTTCTTCTGGTACCAGTTCCTCTGGGTGTTCATCTGCGCCGGCCTGACCTTCGCCGCCCACCGCCTGGTGCTCGCCGCCCGCACCCCGACCGCCGGCAGCACCGGGCACCAGGCGGGGACCCACCCTGCCGATGCGCCGACTGACGAGCCCGACGGGCCCACGCGTGGGGAGGCCGACCGGTGACCCTCCACCTGATTCCGCTCGCTGCCCGGGACGAGGTCGACTGGATGGCGCTCAGCGTGCTCATCCTGCTGTTCGTCGTGGTCACCGTGCTCGGCTTCATGGCCACGAACTTCAAGAAGGGCGACACCCTCGAGTCCCTCGACGAGTGGGGTCTGGGTGGTCGCAAGTTCGGCACCTGGGTCACCTGGTTCCTGCTGGGCGGCGACCTCTACACGGCGTACACCTTCGTGGCGGTGCCGGCCGCGATGTTCGCGATGGGCTCGGTCGCCGGCTTCTTCGCGGTGCCCTACACGATCATCCTCTACCCGATCATCTTCATCTTCATGGCGCGGCTCTGGTCGGTCAGCCACCGGCACGGCTACGTCACCACCGCCGACTTCGTGCGCGGGCGCTACGACTCGCGCCCGCTCTCGCTCGCCGTTGCCGTCACCGGCTTCGTGGCGACGATGCCCTACATCGCCCTCCAGCTGGTCGGCATCCAGGCGGTGCTCGACGTGGTCGGGCTCGGCGGTGGCGGCAACTGGCTGGCCAAGGACGCGCCGCTGCTGATCGCGTTCGTCCTGCTGGCGGCGTACACCTACACCTCGGGGCTGCGCGCGCCCGCGGTGATCGCCTTCGTCAAGGACGCCCTGATCTACCTGGTGATCATCGTCGCGATCATCTACCTGCCCACCACCATCGACGGGGGCTGGGAAGGCATCTTCGGTGCCGCGAAGGACAAGATGGAGGCGACCAACGAGACGACCGGCAAGCCGAACGGGTCGTTCATCCCCGGCGACGGCCAGATGTGGGCCTACGCCACGCTGGCGCTGGGTTCGGCGATGGCGCTGTTCATGTACCCGCACTCGGTCACGGCCACCCTGTCCTCGGAGAGCCGGGTGACGATCCGGCGCAACGCCTCGATCCTGCCGGCGTACTCCTTCGTGCTGGGCCTGCTCGCGCTGCTCGGCTGGGTGGCGATCGCGGCCGGGACCCAGCCGATCGGCGTGGACGGCAAGCCCAACCCGCAGCTGGTCATCCCGCAGCTGTTCGAGGACTCCTTCGCGAGCTGGTTCGCCGGTGTCGCCTTCGCAGCGGTGGCCATCGGTGCGCTCGTGCCGGCAGCGATCATGTCGATCGCGGCCGCGAACACCTTCACGCGCAACATCTACAAGGAGTGGCTCAAGCCCGAGGCCACCCATGCCGAGGAGGCGCGGGTCTCCAAGATCGCGTCCCTGGTCGTCAAGGCGTTCGCGCTGGTCTTCGTGCTCACGATGGACAAGCAGAACGCGATCAACTTCCAGCTCCTCGGGGGCATCTGGATCCTGCAGACCTTCCCGGTCATCGTGTTCAGCCTCTACACCCGCTGGTTCCACAAGTGGGCGCTGCTGGCCGGCTGGGCGGTCGGCATCGTCTACGGCACCATCGAGGCCTACCAGGTCATCAACCCGATCTCCGGCAAGCACTTCGGTGGCTCCCTGGCCGAGATCCCCGGCCTGGGTGACATGGGGTACGTCGCGATGACGGCGTTCCTGCTGAACCTGGTCGTGGCGGTCGTGCTCTCGGTCGCCCTCAACGCAGCCAAGGTCCCCAACGGTTCCGACGAGACGACGACCGGCGACTACTTCGCCGACGCCGGCGACCCCCGGGTGGAGAAGAACCGGCCGGTGCTCGAGGAGGGGACCGACCAGGTCCCGAACTAGCTCCGGCTAGCTCCGGGGCACGATCATCGAGTAGGCGCCCTTCTCCAGGTGCCAGGAGCGGCGACGTTCGGGGCCGCTGATCTCGCCGTCGGCGGAGAGCCAGAAGTCCTCCCCGGACACGGTCACCTGGCTGGCGCGCAGACTGATCACGTCCTCGCGGTCCTCGTGGTCCCCGTTGCGCAGCTGCCAGACATAGCGGAGCCGCTCGAGGGGACCGGTGGCGAAGGAGACCATCACGTCGAGCTTGCCGTCCCCGGGATCCGCGTCCGGGGTGAGCTCGGTGCCGCCTCCGACGCTGGTCCCGTTGCCGACCGCGATCATCAAGATGTGCTGGTCCATGTCGGAGATGACCTCGCCGTCGGCCTCGATGCGCAGCCGCACGAACGGTGGGCGGACGGCGGCCATGGCGGCGCCGATCGGGTAGCCGAGGATGCCGAAGCCGTAGGGACCCAGGCGCGACTTCCACCGGGCACCGCGCCGGCTGGCCTGGGCGCTCGCCCCCGCGTGCACGCTGTTGACCACCACGCCGCCGAGCTCGTCGAGGATCAGGTCCATCCGGCGCGGCGAGCCGGCCAGCAGGGCGGCCGCGGCCTCCGCCGGGTCGAGCGGGATGTCCAGGGCGCGCGCGAAGTCGTTGCCGGTGCCGAGCGGGATCAGGCCCAGGGTCCGCTCCGCCAGCTCGTGGCGGCGGTGCAGCGCCGAGACGACGGCGTGCAGGCTGCCGTCACCGCCCGCGACCACGATCGACCGGCATCCGGCCCGGTGCAGCACGCCGTCGAGCTCGCCGGGGTTGCTCGTGGACGCGACCTCGACGTCGGCGTCCCTGCGCAGCAACGCCAGGGCCGTCTCGAGGCCGCCGTCGGGGGAACCGCCGGCGTCGGTGTTGGTGATGAGCAGGAGGGGATCCACGCCGACACCATAGAGGGCGCGCATCGGGGGCCGCCGCAACCGCACAAATGTTGGCTCCGGACGTCGCAATCACGGATCGTGACGTTCCGATCCAACATTTGTGAAGTGCGGCGCCCGGTGTGCGTACCCGTGCGGAATGGTCGACCGGCACGTCTCTTGGTAGCGTGACGTCGCAAGGAGCCCGGTGCCTTTGCACCCGGGCTCTCGTGTTTCTTGGGCGCGGCCCGGTCCGTGAAGCTTCGACACCCGCTGATGGAGGGGTGCACATGCCAGCGATCGTCGTACTCGGCGCCCAGTGGGGCGACGAGGGCAAGGGCAAGGCGACCGACCTGCTCACCACCGATGACGCGATCGACTTCTGCGTCCGCACGAGTGGTGGCCACAACGCGGGCCACACCATCGTGGTCAACGGCGAGAAGTTCGCGACCCACCTGCTGCCGAGCGGCATCCTGACCCCCGAGTGCACCTCGGTGATCGCCAACGGGGTGGTCGTCTCTCCGGAAGCGCTGTTCCGTGAGCTCGACGCGCTGATCGCGCGCGAGGTGAACATGGGGCCGCTCGTGGTGAGCGCCAACGCGCACGTGATCGCGTCGTACCACTCCACGGTGGACAAGGTGACCGAGCGCTTCCTGGGCAAGAACAAGATCGGCACGACCGGACGCGGCATCGGGCCGGCGTACGCCGACAAGATCAACCGCGTCGGGATCCGGGTCGCCGACCTGTTCGACGAGGAGATCCTGCGGGAGAAGGTCGAGGCCGCCCTGGAGGCCAAGAACCACCTGCTGACCAAGGTCTACAACCGACGGGCGATCACCGTCGAGGAGGTGGTCGAGGAGCTGCGCGGGTACGCCGACCGGCTCGAGCCGATGGTGGCCGACACGTCGCTCCTGCTCAACCACGCCCTCGACGAGGGCAAGACGGTGCTCTTCGAGGGCGCCCAGGCGACGATGCTCGACGTCGACCACGGCACCTACCCGTTCGTGACGAGCAGCAACCCGGTCTCCGGCGGTGTCTGCGTCGGGGCGGGCGTGGGACCGACCCGGATCGACCGGGTCATCGGCGTGATCAAGGCCTACACCACCCGCGTGGGCTCGGGGCCGTTCCCGACCGAGCTGTTCGACGACGACGGCGCGAAGCTGTGGGAGATCGGTGGTGAGGTCGGGGTCTCGACCGGTCGCGACCGCCGCTGTGGCTGGTACGACGCCGTCGTCGCCCGCTACGCCTCGCGGGTCAACGGGCTGACCGAGTTCTTCATGACCAAGCTCGACGTGCTCAGCGCCTGGGACCGGATCCCGGTCTGCGTCGCCTACGACATCGACGGCGTCCGCCACGACGAGATGCCGATGACCCAGACGCTGTTCCACCGGGCCACGCCGATCTATGAGTACCTCGACGGGTGGGGCGACGACATCTCCGGGTGCCGCACCTTCGACGGACCTGCCGAAGCACGCCCAGCGCTACGTCAGCGCGCTCGAGGAGATGTCCGGCACCTCGTTCTGGGCGGTCGGCGTCGGACCGGGTCGCGAGCAGACGCTCGTGGTCAGCTGACTCGCGAGGCCGGGCTCAGGCGTTCGCCGGCTGCAGCCGAGCGCGCAGGGCATCGGCGCCGGGACCGGACAGCTCGGGGAGCACGACGTCCCGACCGGTCACCAGCATCAGCAGCGCCCGCACCGGTCCCTGGACCGCGGTGCCCTCTCCGACCGACCAGGGATGATCGGTCGCGACCAGGCTGAAACCCCGCAGCCGCTTCTTGGCGCGGAACGGGAAGCCCATGGACCAGGCCCGCTGGGCCGCGGTGGCCGCGGCCTCGGGTGGCATCTCGCGCTGGTGACCGAGGGGCACCATCATGTCCTGTCCGTGCACCAGCGCGTCGATCAGCGGCTCGAGGTCGCTGATGAACGGCGCCTTGCGGCGCGAGCCGACCATCGCACGGAGCAGGACCGGGTAGTCGGTGACCGGCAGCTCTGCCTGCTTCCTCGCGGTCTCGTAGATCATCCGGTTGAAGCCACCGCCCGCCCGGATCGCCGGCGCCCAGTCCCTCGCGCAGCGTCGTCTGGGCCAGCGTCAGGTGGGCGGCCACCTCGCGGACGCGCCAGCCCTCGCACAGCGAGGGGGTCTCCCAGTCCTGGTCGGTGAAGGTCTCCATCAGGTCGGCCAGCTCGGTGCGCTGCTGGTCGATCGTGCGCCACACCTCGTCGCGGTCCATCCGCGACCTCCGCGTTTTGGTACGATGTTCGAACCATAATGGTTCGAACAACTGACGAAAGTCAAGGGGTGGCATGAGCGCACGAGGCGAGCGGGACGAAGGCGCCGAGCTCAACCTCGGGTTGCTCTGCTTCATCGCGTCCCGGGCCGCCGAGTCCCACGTCCTGAACGCCCTCGCCGCCGCAGGGTTCGACGACATGACGCCCTCGCAGGGACGGATCGCCGCCCGGGTCGGCCCGAACGGCACCCGCATCGGTGACCTGGCCGAGCAGGCGCTGGTCACCAAGCAGACCGCGACGGCCACGGTCGACCGCCTCGAGCGGGCGGGCTACGTACGCCGGGTGCCGGACCCCACAGACGCCCGGGCGCGACTGGTGGTGATCGCGGAGCGTGGTCTGGAAGCGATCAGGATCGCCCGCGTGGCCGAGGCGGAGATCCAGGCCGAGTGGGTCCGGCACCTCGGTGTGCCCGCGGCCCGACAGCTCCGCACGGCTCTCGAGCAGATCAGGGAGATCGCCGACCCGTATCGGTGAGGGGGACCGCCCGCCGCAACCCAACAAATGTTGGGTCGGGGCGTCAGAACGGGCAGCGCGGACGTCCCACCCCAACATTTGTGGGGTTCGCGCCCGCTGGAGCGCTACCACCTCCACGAGCGAGACGAACAGCCCACTGGCCAGCATCGATTCGCCTGGACGGTGGACGCGGAGTACCGCGACACGCTGAACTACCACTCGCTCCCCTTTCCGGCAGGCGGCCAGCCGGTCGACCTGCGCCCCCTCGAAAGGACACACCTCGCATGAGCAAGCGCGACATCTCCGGCCTGGCCATCGTGATCACCGGCGCGGGTCGGGGGATCGGTGAGGCCACTGCCGGGCTGCTCGCCGCCCAGGGCGCCACGGTGGCCCTCGGTGACCTCGACACCGCCCTGGTGCAGGGCGTGGCGGCCCGCATCGGGCGGGGTGCGGTCGGCGCCCACCTCGACGTCACCAGCGTGGAGTCGTGGACCGAGTTCCTGGCCGCGGTCGGTGAGGTGGGCCCGATCGACGTGCTGGTGAACAACGCCGGGATCATGCCGCTCGGGTCGGTGCTCAAGGAGCCGGAGGCCGTGGCCCGCGCGATCATCGACGTCAACGTGCACGGCGTCATCAACGGCACCAAGGCGGTCGCTCCCGGGATGGTGGACCGCGGCCACGGCCACATCGTGAACGTCGCGTCGGCGGTGGGCCGGATCGCCGTCGCCGACGGCGCGACGTACTCCGCCTCCAAGTTCGCCGCCGTCGGGTTCAGCGAGGCGACCCGGGCCGAGCTCAAGCCGCACGGGATCGACGTCAGCGTGGTGCTGCCGACCGTCGTACGGACCGAGCTGGCTGCGGGCGTCCCGACCGCCCGCGGTGTCAAGGCTGTGAGCGCCGAGGACGTCGCCGAGGTGATCGCCACCGCGATCCGCACGGCGCAGCCGGAGCTGTGGGTGCCGCGCTGGGTGCAGGGGATGACCCGGACGACCGGGGTGCTGCCGCGGTGGCTGCAGGAGCGGATCGCAGGTGCCTTCGGGGCCGACCGGGTGCTGTCCGACCGCGACGAGGCGAAGCGCGAGGCCTACGAGGCACGGGTGCGGCCGCCGGTCGGCTGAGCGCGCCGTCCGACCCACGCGTCCCCCTCGTTAGGATCGGCGAACGTGAAGACCCTCGTGATCGGCACCGGAGGGCGCGAGCACGCCCTCGCGCTGGCTCTCTCCCGCGATCCCTCGGTCAGCGAGGTGCACGCCGCGCCCGGCAACCCGGGCATCGGCGCGTGCGCGACGCTCCACGACGTCGACCCGATGGACGGCGCCGGCGTGGCCGAGCTGGCCGTCTCGATCGGCGCAGAGCTGGTCGTGATCGGGCCCGAGGCGCCGCTGGTGGCGGGCGTGGCCGACGCGGTGCGGGAACGCGGGATCAGCTGCTTCGGCCCGTCCCGGCTGGCCGCCGAGCTCGAGGGCTCCAAGGCCTTCGCCAAGGACGTGATGGCTGCGGCGGGAGTGCCCACCGCGATGGCCCACGTCTGCGGCAACGCCGACGAGGTGGCCGCTGCCCTCGACGCGTTCGGCCCGCCGTACGTCGTCAAGGACGACGGCCTCGCCGCGGGCAAGGGCGTGGTCGTCACCGACGACCGAGACGCGGCGGCCGCGCACGCCGCCCAGTGCGACCGGGTCGTGATCGAGGAGTTCCTCGACGGTCCCGAGGTCTCGCTGTTCGCGATCACCGACGGCACCACCGTCTACCCGCTGCAGCCTGCTCAGGACTTCAAGCGGATCTTCGACGGTGACGCGGGGCCGAACACGGGTGGCATGGGTGCCTACACCCCACTGACCTGGGCGCCGGAGACGCTGGTCGCGGAGGTGCAGCGGCTGGTGCTGCAGCCGACGGTGGACGAGATGGCCAGACGGGGGTCCAGGTTCGCCGGACTGCTCTACGCCGGGCTGGCCCTCACCTCGGCCGGAGTGCGCGTGGTGGAGTTCAACGCGCGGTTCGGCGACCCGGAGACGCAGCCGCTGATGGCCCTGCTCGACTCCCCGCTGGCCCCGCTGCTCAAGGCGGCCGCGGACGGCAACCTGCACGAGGTCGACCCGCCTCGCTGGAAGGACGGCGCTGCGGTCGCCGTGGTGATGGCGAGTGCCGGCTACCCGGAGTCGTCGAGCCGCGGGGACGTCATCGTCGGCACCGAGACGCTCGCGAAGGAGGACGATGTCGATGTGATCCACGCCGGGACTCAGGACCTCGACGGTCTCCTGGTCACCGCCGGTGGGCGGGTGCTGGCAGTCACCGCCGTCGGCCGCGACGTCGCCGACGCCCGCGCGAAGGCCTACGAAGGCATCTCCTCGATCAGCTTCGACGGCGCCCAGTGGCGCACCGACATCGCCCGCGACGCCGCCACCGACCAGGGAGAGCCCTCATGACCGTCCCCAACGTGCTGGCCACTCGGTACGCCGGCGCGGACCTGGCCGGGATCTGGTCCCCCGAGCACAAGATCGTGCTCGAGCGACGGCTCTGGATCGCCGTGCTCAAGGCGCAGAGCGACCTCGGCGTCGCCGTGCCGGACGGCGTGGTCGCCGCCTACGAGTCGGTCGTGGACCACGTCGACCTCGCGAGCATCGCGACCCGCGAGCGGGTGACCCGGCACGACGTGAAGGCGCGCATCGAGGAGTTCTGCGCCCTCGCCGGCCACGAGCACATCCACAAGGGGATGACCTCGCGCGACCTCACCGAGAACGTCGAGCAGCTGCAGATCCGTGCCTCGCTCGATCTCGTGCGCCAACGGGTGCTCGCCACCCTGTCGCGGCTCGCGCGGCTGGCAGCCGAGCACGAGTCGCTGGTGATGGCCGGCCGCTCGCACAACGTCGCCGCGCAGGCCACCACCCTCGGCAAGCGGTTCGCCACCGTCGCCGACGAGATGCTGGTGGCCCTCGGTCGCCTCGACGACCTGCTGGCCCGCTACCCGCTCCGGGGGATCAAGGGCCCGATGGGCACCTCCCAGGACATGCTCGACCTGCTCGACGGCTCCACCGCGAAGCTGGGCGACCTCGAGCACCGGGTCGCGCAGCATCTCGGCTTCGACCAGGTGCTCACCAGCGTCGGTCAGGTCTACCCTCGCTCGCTCGACTTCGACGTGGTCTCCGCGCTCGTGCAGGTCGTGGCCGGGCCGTCCAACCTGGCCACCACCATCCGGCTGATGGCCGGCATCGAGCTGGTCACCGAGGGTTTCAAGGAGGGACAGGTCGGCTCCTCCGCGATGCCGCACAAGATGAACACCCGTTCCTGCGAGCGCGTCAACGGCCTCGCGGTCGTGCTGCGCGGCCAGCTCTCCATGGTGGGCGAGCTCGCCGGCGACCAGTGGAACGAGGGTGACGTGTCCTGCTCCGTCGTACGACGCGTCGCGCTGCCGGACGCCTTCTTCGCCACCGACGGGCTGTTCCAGACGTTCCTGACGGTCCTCGACGAGTTCGGCGTCTTCCCCGCGGTGGTGCAGCGCGAGCTGGACCGCTACCTGCCGTTCCTGACCTCCACCAAGGTGCTGATGGCCGCGGTGCGCAACGGCGTCGGGCGGGAGGAGGCGCACGAGGCGATCAAGGAGCACGCCGTGGCGGTCGCTCTGGAGATGCGTCAGGGACGAGCGGTCAACGACCTGTTCGAGCGGTTCGCGGCCGACGGGCGGCTGGGTCTCGACCGTGCCCAGATCGACTCCCTGGTGGCCGAACCGATCGAGTTCACCGGTGCGGCACGCGACCAGGTCGCGGCCGTCGTGGGTCGTGTCGAGGCCGCCCTTGCCTCGGATCCGGACGCCGCGTCGTACGTCCCCGGCGCGATCCTCTGACGCAGGCCCCTGGCGGGAACCTGCACCCTTCTGCCCTGCACGAACATGTGGTTGTGACCCCCGGTTCGTCCCCTTAGGTTCGATCGTGCTCGTTTCTGCCCTGCCGGCGAGATCCGTCGACCAGTGCGTTCTCAGGAGACAACCATGCGATTGAAAACCCACGTCAGAGCTGCGGCAGCGGCCACAGCTGTGGTCTGCACCTCCGCCCTGATCGCGACCAGCACCACCGCCGTCGCGGCCAAGGACCCGTCCCAGCAGTCCAGGAAGTTCCGCCAGGCGGTCACGCCAGGTGGCATCGGCCTGCACCTCGATCGACTGCAGGAGATCGCCTCGGACAACGGCGGCACTCGCGCCTCCGGCACGCCGGGGTACGCCGCGTCGCGCGACTATGTGGTGAATCGGCTGCGCGCGGCCGGCTACAAGCCCACGGTCCAGACGTTCCAGTTCCCCTTCTTCCAGGAGAACGCGCCTGCTCAGCTGCAGCGCGTCCAGCCCACCGCGAAGGACTACGCCACCCCCGCGGACTTCGCCACGATGAGCTTCTCGGGGAGCGGCGACACGACCGCCCCCGTGGTCCCGGTCGACACCGACCTCACCCCGAGCGGCACGTCCACGAGCGGTTGCGAGGCTGCCGACTTCGATGGCTTCACCGCAGGGTCCATCGCGTTGCTGCAGCGCGGCACCTGTGCCTTCGGGGTCAAGGCGAGCAACGCCGAGGCGGCCGGCGCCAGCGCCGCTGTGATCTTCAACCGCGGCACCGAGGGCAACACCGCGACCATCAACGGCACGCTCGGTCAGGTCGTCGGGATTCCCGTGGTGGGCGCGAGCTATGCGGTCGGGCAGGAGCTCGGCGCCGCGGGAACCACGGCCCGTGTCTTCACCGACACCACCAACGAGACGCGCACCACCTACAACGTCGTCGCCGACACCAGGTCGGGCAACCCCGACCGGGTCGTCATGGCCGGCGCCCACCTCGACAGCGTCGAGGAAGGCCCGGGCATCAACGACAACGGCTCCGGCTCGGCCACGGTCCTGGAGATGGCCGAGGAGCTGGCCAAGGTGAAGAAGCTGCGCAACACGGTGCGCTTCGCCTGGTGGGGTGCCGAGGAGCACGGACTGCTCGGGGCGCAGCACTACGTCAACGACCTCGCCTCGACCAACCGCGAGGCACTGGACGAGATCGGGGCCTACCTGAACTTCGACATGGTCGGCTCGCCGAACTACGTGCGCTTCGTCTACGACGGTGACAACTCGCTCGGCGCGACCCTCCCGGTTCAGCCGCCCGCGGGCTCCGGTGACATCGAGCAGCTGTTCTCCAACTACTTCACCAGCCAGCGGCTGGAGAGCGAGGAGACTCCCTTCGACGGCCGTAGCGACTACGGGCCGTTCATCGCGAACGGCGTCCCCTCCGGTGGGTTGTTCACCGGCGCGGAGGGCGTCAAGACGGCGGCGCAGGCCCGGGAGTACGGCGGGGTGGCTGGTGTGGCCTACGACCCGTGCTACCACGCGGCGTGCGACGACCGGGACAACATCAGCGTCAAGGCGCTCGACGAGATGTCGGACGCTGCGGCCCACGTGACCTACGTGCTCGCCCAGAACTCGGGGCTGGTGCAGGACAAGGCCAAGGCGAAGAAGTCCGCCACCCTGAAGAGCGGCAAGCAGGACAGGAGCAGGGTGATGGCGGGGCACCTGGATCTGCGCTGAAACACCCCCTCCGGGTGGTTCGCCGCAAATCGTCGAATCGGGGGTTGTGGGCGGCTTGTCCATCCCCTAGGTTCGGACCCAGCTCGGTTCTTGACCCGCGTCGTCGACCAACACCGGCGGCCAGGCCTCTCTCAGGAGTTCCACTGCCATCCTCCGGCTGTCACGACCACCTCCCCTGCAGCATCGGTGGCACGCGAACGCGGGACCTGGCGGAGCAGGCAACGGTCCAGAGCCGGGATCCCGGGACGGCGCGCTGAATCTGCCCAGCGCAACGTGCCAAGGGCCGCCCCGCACCAGGGGCGGCCCTTGTGGGTTCTCGGGATCAGCTTGTTCCGACCGGACTCGAGGTTTGTGTACAAAACGGACAAATTGGCGTAGGCTCGAGTCACGACATCGGACCGGCGGGGTCCGATGAAGAGGGAGGAACACACATGAACTTCAAGACTCGCACCATCCGTGGCGCACTGCTCGCAGTGACCGTCGCCCTGGCTGTCGCCTCGGTCCCGGCTGCCGGTGGGACCGCGGAAGCGGGCAAGGGCCCGACCAAGAGCGCCATCCTCAAGGCGATTCTCTGACCCAGCATCATCTGTGGGGTGTGTCGGCAACGCCGGCGCACCCCACAGCCACGTCCGGGCCGTGCCTGGTCGGCCGCGACGTTTGTAGGGTGGTCCGGTGCACAACATCCCCGAGGCGCCGACGATCGAGGGCGCGACCCACATCCACTCCGGCAAGGTCCGCGATCTCTACCGGCTCGAGGACGGCAGCCTCCTGATGGTCGCGAGCGACCGGATCTCGGCCTACGACCACGTGCTGGAGAGCACGATCCCCGACAAGGGCGAGATCCTCACCCGGATGTCGCTGTGGTGGTTCGCCCAGCTCGCCGACCTCGTGCCCAACCACATCAGGTCGACCGACGTCCCTGAGCAGGTCAAGGGCCGGGCGATCGTGTGCGAGGAGCTCGCGATGTATCCCGTGGAATGCGTCGCCCGCGGCTACCTGACCGGCTCGGGGCTGCTCGACTACCAGTCCACCGGGGAGGTCTGCGGGATCTCGCTGCCCCGTGGCCTGGTCGAGAGCAGCCGGCTGCCGGCACCGATCTTCACTCCAGCCACCAAGGCGGCGCTGGGCGACCATGACGAGAACGTCTCCTACGAGAGCGTGGTCGGCGACATCGGCGAGGTCGCCGCGACGGAGCTGCGCGAGCTCACCCTGGCCGTCTACTCCCGCGCCGATGCCCTGGCCCGGGAGCGCGGGATCATCCTCGCGGACACCAAGCTCGAGTTCGGCTCCCGACTGGCCCCGGTGGCCGGGGACAGCGGCGGGACCGGCACCACCGTGCTGGCCGACGAGGTGCTCACTCCCGACTCGAGCAGGTACTGGCCCGCTGCGGACTGGCAGCCCGGCCGACCCCAGAACTCCTACGACAAGCAGATCGTGCGCAACTGGCTGCTCTCCCCGGCCAGTGGCTGGAGCCGTTCCTCCGGCGCAGCCCCGCCCCCGCTGCCCGGAGAGGTCGTCGAGCGCACTCGCGGCCGTTACGTCGAGGCCTTCGAGATGCTGACGGGCGAGAGGTTCTAGTGGCCGGGGTCGGACCCAGGATGCTCGGCGGGAGCGTCGACTTCGAGGTGCCGGTGGCGGTGGCCTATGCCTATCTCGCGGACCCGCGGAACCGCCCGGAGTGGCAGTCCTCGCTGAAGAGGGTCGAGATGCTCGACGAGGGTGAGCCCAGGGTCGGCATGCGCTGGCGCGACCACACGGCCGCGCGCATCGTCCCGGACATGGAGATCACCGTCCTGGAGCCCGGCGAGGTGTGGACCGAGATCGGGACCTGGCGCGCCATCTCGGCGCTGCTCCGGCTGACCTTCGACCCGACGGCGAGCGGTTGCACGGTGAAGGTCGCCTTCCGGGTCTCCGGACGTGGGTTGCTCGCCCCCGTCGGCTGGCTCGCCACGGCCGCGGGTGTGCTGCCCGTGCTGAGCGACGTCAGGCATGCGGCCCGCATCCTGGCCGCGAAGACTGCCTGATGGGACGCCTGGTCGCGCTCGCGCTGAGCGCCCTGATGGTGGCCGTCGGCGTCGTGTGGACCCTCCAGGGCCTGGGTCACCTCGAGGGCAGCCCGATGACCGGCGAGGAGTTCTGGGCAGTCGTCGGCCCGGCCGTGGCCGGCTTCGGGATCGCGCTGGGCATCGTGGCCTTCCGCGGTCGTCGCTGAGGGCTCACAGGCACTGCCAGCCTCTCGACAGGTCCTGCACAACGCCGCCCCAGCACCACTGGACAACCTGTCGTCACGCCCGGCCCGACCGGCCGGGCGCCCATACCAGTGGAGGTTGCACCGATGAACGACGACGACAGCACCGGCGAGAAGACAGTTTCCCGATCACCTCGCAAGCGCACCGCGGCGGTGGCCGCCGCCGTGGGAGTGGCCGGCCTGGTGGCCGGTGGCCTCGCGGCAGGAACCTTGTCCTCCGCCTCCGCCTCGGCCGACTCGGCGACCTCGGGCGAGCGCGGCGGCTACAGCGGGTACGGCGTACCGCGCGACTGCTCCGAGGGGGCAGGTCGGGGACAGGGTGGGGGACCGGGCATGCGCGGTGCACCCGATGAGGGAGCACGCCCGGCCCCGCCGAGCGACTCGGGGACGGCTCCCTCCACCGAGGACTCGAGCTACCGCGAGTCGTGAGCACCCTGACCGCTGGCGGAGTGCCCGGAGGGCCGGGTGATCAGCGCGAACAGGACGGTGATCAGGACCGCGGCAAGCACGGTGTTCCAGCTCGTCGGTGACCAGTCGGCAGCGAACGCGCCGACGCCGAGGACGATCGCCCATCGGGGGGCGAGCCCGGCCATCACGGCGGCGATCGAGATCAGCACGATCGCGAGGTCGAGGCCGATGATCACCGGCGCCACGGTGGCGACCGCCCCGAGGCCGTCCTCGGCGGAGGCCACCGCACGGACGGCGGACGGGTCGTCGAGGCCGATGTCGCGGGTGGCGAGCGAGATGGCCATGTGACCGGCCAGGCCGATCGCGCCGGTCAGGCCGAGCGCGCCGGCGATCCGGGCCAGTGTCCGGCCGCGGCCGCGCAACCGGTCGGCGACCAGGACGAAGGCGGCGGCGAACAGGGCCGCCGCCACGAGGCCGATCAGCCAGGAGAGCTGCAGTCGCTGGTGGTGCTCCAGCAGCCAGGCGAGGTCCTGCTTGTCGGACAGGCCGTCGGGCGAGCGTGGCGCCACCAGCTCCGAGGCGAGCAGCACCACGGGCGCCGCGATCGCGATGGCGGCGACACCGGGACCGATGCTCCGCCTGACCGTGCTGGTGGGGTGGGTGTCGAGGACGGACATGGAAACCTCCTGGGCTCGTGGTGGGACGTGCTCTCAGTCTTCGGCGCCGCACGTCGCACCGGCACCGTCGCGCGGCTGCTCCTCGCCCGTCTCCGGGAGGAGGAAGAACCCTTCTCCAGACGGGGGTGCGCTCGGCCCGCGGCCACTAGCGTTGGGCCATGACGGCTCTGCTCCGAGTGCTCGCGAGGTGGACCACTGCGGTCGACCTCGGGGTCGCGCTGGTGTTCGTGACGCTGGCGGTGATCGAGACGCTGGGCAACTCGACAGCTCCCCACCCGGTTGTGCGTGCGGCGCTCGCAGCGACTGCCCTGTCGGGGATCGCTGTGCGGCGTACTCTCCCGGCGACCGCGGCGGCTCTCTTCGGCGCCGCGATGACCGCCGAGTCGCTGACCGCGGAGTCGCCCGACGAGATGGTGATGCTCCTCGGCTGCGTGTTCCTCTCCTACTCCGTGGCCGCCCACGCTCCGCGTCGCGAGGCGTTCCTCGGCGGCGGGCTGATCGCCATGGCGGTGGCCGTGTCGATCGGGATGGACCCGTCGGACTCGATCGGCAACATCGCCCCGACCCTGGCGCTGTTCGTGGCCATGCCCTTCGTCCTGGGGCTCGCCACGCGTCGGCGGAGCCAGGCGATCGCCGCGCTCACGCTGGAGGCCGAGGCACTGTCCCAGGAGGCCGATGCCGCGGTGGACGCGGAACGACGCCGGATCGCGCGTGAGCTGCACGACGTCGTGTCGCATGCGGTCACCGTGATCGCGGTGCAGGCCGAGGCGGGCCAGGCCGTGATCGGGACAGATCCGGAACGGGCGAGGCGGTCCCTGGCCTCGATCGCACAGGTGAGCCGGGAAGCGCTCGACGAGCTGAGCCGGCTGCTCGCCGTACTCCGCGACGACGCCGAGGACCACTCCCCGGAGTCGGGCCTCGCCGCCCTGCCCAGCCTGGTCGAGGGAGCCCGGGCTGCGGGGCTGATCGTCGGCGTGCGTGACGGACGGGAGGACGGTCGGCTCGATCCCGCCGTCGACCGGTGTGCCTACCGAGTCATCCAGGAGGGCCTGACCAACGCGCTGCGGCACACCGGTGCGGCCACCGTCGAGATCCTCCTCGAGCCGGGGCCGGACAGCCTGGTCACGACGGTCTCCAGCGTGGGACAGCCGCACACCTCGGCGTACGGCGGAACCGGTCATGGGCTGACCGGTCTGCGGGAGCGCGTCGCCGGGCTCGGCGGAACCTTCGAGGCGGGATCGCCCGCCGCCGGCCGGTTCGAGATCCGGGCGTCGCTCCCCGTCGCGCCCGTGACGACCCGATGACACCGATCAGGGTGGTCGTCGCCGACGACGAGGAGCTCGTCCGGGAGGGGCTGGTGGCGATCGTCTCCAGCCAGCCCGACCTCGAGGTGGTGGCCACGGCGTCGGACGGCAACGAGGCGGTGGCCGCGGTCAAGAAGCATGATCCGGACGTCGTGCTGATGGACGTGCGGATGCCCGTCATGGACGGGGTCGAGGCGACCCGCTCCATCGTCGCCACCGCGGCACGGGCGCGCGTCCTGGTCCTGACCACGGTGGAGCTCGACGAGGTGGTGTACGCCGCGCTCCGCGCCGGCGCCAGCGGGTTCCTCCTCAAGAGCGTGCCCCGGGACCAGCTGTGGACCGGCATCCGCTCGGTCGCCTCCGGGGACGCCCTGCTCGCGCCGAGCATCACCCGCCGCCTGATCGAGGCCCATCTGGCGTCCGCGGCACCGCCGCGTGCCGGCCTGCTGCACGTCACCGACCGGCAGTCCGACGTGCTCAGGCTCCTGGCCCGCGGCCTGAGCAACCTGGAGATCGCGGGGACGTTGCACCTGGCCGAGTCCACCGTGAAGGGCTACGTCAGCGAGATGCTGGCGCGGCACGACCTGCGCGACCGGACTCAGCTGGTGGTCCTGGCCTACGAGTCGGGACTGGTGCGGGTGGGCACGTGACCCGGTTCGGTCAGAGTGGACAGGGTTGTCGGGTGATCCCTGACGTTGTGGGGTGAAGTATCGGCCGACAACGTCAGGTTTCCCCGGTCGGCCGGGGAAACCGACACCTCCCACCCCCCACCCCCACCACGGCTCGTAGACTGACCGCGCCCGTCCACCCCAGCGAAAGGGGCCTCCCGTGGCCCGTGTCGTCGTCGACGTCATGCCCAAGCCCGAGATCCTCGACCCCCAGGGCAAGGCCGTCCAGGGTGCGCTGCCGCGGCTCGGATTCGTGGGCGTCACCGAGGTCCGCCAGGGCAAGCGCTTCGAGCTCGAGCTCGAGGGTGAGGCGACCGAGGAACGCATGGCGCAGGTGCACGAGATGGCGGCGACGCTGCTGTCCAACCCGGTGATCGAGGACTACGACGTCCGCGTGCTCTCCAGCGAGATCGGGTCCCCGGCCTCGTGAAGGTCGGGGTCGTCACCTTCCCCGGTTCCCTCGACGACGTCGACGCACAGCGCGCCGTACGCCTCGCCGGTGCCGAGCCGGTCGCCCTGTGGCACGGCGACCACGATCTCCGGGGGGTCGACGCGGTCGTGCTTCCGGGAGGCTTCTCCTACGGCGACTACCTGCGCTGTGGTGCCATCGCCCGGTTCGCGCCGGTGATGACCGAGCTGATCGACGCCGCCAGGGGTGGGATGCCGGTGCTCGGCATCTGCAACGGCTTCCAGATCCTGTGCGAGTCCCACCTGCTGCCGGGAGCGCTGATCCGCAACGACCACCGCAAGTTCGGCTGCCTCGACCAGGTGCTGCGGATCGAGAACGCCGGCACCGTGTGGACCTCGGCGTACGACGAGGGCCAGGAGATCACCATCGTGCTGAAGAACGGCGAGGGCTCCTACGTCGCCGACCAGCACACGCTCGACCTGCTCGAGGGCGAGGGCCGGGTGGTCGCGCGCTACGTCGGCAACCCCAACGGGTCCCAGCGCGCGATCGCCGGTGTGACCAACGAGGCCGGCAACGTGGTCGGGCTGATGCCGCACCCCGAGCACGCGGTCGAGGACCTCACCGGTCCGGGCACCGACGGGCTCGGCTTCTTCGCCAGTGCGGTCGCCGCGCTGCAGGACGCCTGAGGACCGTCTGCGACCCGGTCAGCGCCGGCCGGTGCGCAGCGCGTTCCAGGTGTGCCAGCCGGTGATCCTGGTCGCCGCGACGCCGACGCGGCGCTGGTAGGCGCCGACCGCCCTCGCGGTGGCCTTGTTGTAGCGACCGGTGACCCTGAGCCGCGGTGTGCCCGCGGCGTTCATCGCTCGCTGGATGCGGACCACGTCAGCGCCGCGCACCCCCCGCTTGAGCAGTGACTGCCGGTTGCCGGCCACCAGCAGGCTGACCCAGTCACCGGGGCTGGCGTAGGCCCGCGCACTGTTGCCGACCCGCCTCTGGAACAGGTTGAGGCCTGCGGTGGTGCGGGGGTTCCACTGTCCGGTCACCTGGTAGGGGTAGACGCGCTGCTGCTTGAGCAGGCACTGGAGCGAGACCACCAGGACCGTGGACATCCGCGGGTTGATCGTCACGTAGTTCGGGCGGCTGATCGTCGCCGGCGTGCACCTCGGGTCCGACAGGTTGGCGCCGGTGTAGCCCGGGACGATCGGGCCCGGAGCAGGCTTGGGGGCCGGCTTCGGCGCGGGTGCGGTGGCCACGCCGGGCAGCTTCGGCGTACGCAGGTTGAGGTAGTTGCGGTCGATGTTGATCCGGACGCCGCCCCAGGTCTCGTTGTGCCCGCCCTGGTACTGCTTGGCGCGCTTGTAGGGCTGCCACCCGTCGCTGCGCACGTAGGCGGAGCTGGTGTTGGCCTTGCCGTCCCAGTCGGCGATCCAGAGCTGGTCGGGCATCACGATCCGGTTGCCGGTGCGCAGCCGCTGGTCGTCGAGCATCTTGATGCCCGAGGCCGCGCTGGAGTAGAAGCCGGAGGCGTAGCGGTAGCGGTGCAGCTCGGTGGTCCAGGAGCTGATGAACCACAACGCCGACTGGGTGCACGCGGTGGTCGAGCCGCTGGCGAAGGCCTCGAGGTCGTAGAAGATCGTGCTCCCGGGGACGATGCCGAGCTCGCGCGAACGAGAGACGGCCCGGCGGGCCTCGAGCGCACCCTGGATGCGGGCCGCGGAGTAGGTGTTGGCGGTGCTCGGGTTGATCGTCGGGTCGATGTTCTTGCCGTAGCGCGGGTAGCGGTGCGAGCACGACGCCTGCGGGCCGAGCGTGATCGGCATCAGGTGCCACCCGGCGGCGAGCTGGTTGCGCACCCAGGTCGGGGTCAGGTTGCTCTGCCGCTGGCAGGCGCGCGAGGCGCCGGAGATGTAGATGCCCGCCGCGCGGAACGGCGACTTCTTGATCCAGGTGCTCATCGCCGACTGGCTCGGGGCCTCGCACTGGTCGAAGCCGAGGCCGGTGTAGTTGCCGGGGGTGACCGGGTTGGCGGCGTACGCCGGCACGCTGAGCACGGTCCCCGAGACGGCCAGGGCGAGCGCCGTCGAGAGCGATGCCACGAGCCACGTGCGGCTCCGGGAACGGGTCCGGTGCAGGGAAAGCGAAGGCATCGTAATCTCCAGGAATGTCGGAAAACTCCGTCACCCTAACCTCGCTTGTCACACCAGTAACAGGCATTCAGGTGAATTACAAATATGTAATTCAAAACGCCGGGAAATGCATTTCGCGGATCGCGACGCTCCCGCGCGCGACCGCGGCACCCCCTGCCGCGGTGCGCCGACGGAGGGGCCGCAGCCCCGCAGTAGATTGGCTCCGTGCCTGAGTCGACCGTCGCCGTGAAGCCCGCACTCGACACCGTCGGCGTCGCCGGCACCGACCCGCAGCGCGAACAGCCGTGGGCCGAGCTGGGCCTCAAGGCCGACGAGTACGCCCGGATCCGCGAGATCCTCGGGCGGCGGCCGACCAGCTCGGAGCTGGCGATGTACTCCGTGATGTGGAGCGAGCACTGCTCCTACAAGTCCAGCAAGGTGCACCTCCAGCAGTTCTCCGAGATCCCCCAGGTGACCCGCGCCGGCAAGATGCTCGCCGGCATCGGGGAGAACGCCGGTGTGATCGACATCGGCCAGGGCTATGCGGTCACCTTCAAGGTGGAGAGCCACAACCACCCCTCCTACGTGGAGCCCTACCAGGGTGCGGCGACCGGGGTGGGCGGGATCGTCCGCGACATCCTCGCCATGGGCGCCCGTCCCGTCGCCGTGATGGACCCGCTTCGCTTCGGTCCGCTCGACGCGACCGACACCCACCGTGTGCTGCCCGGGATCGTCGCGGGCGTGGGCGGCTACGGGAACTGCCTGGGCCTGCCGAACATCGGCGGCGAGGCGGTCTTCGACGCGTCGTACGCCGGGAACCCGCTCGTGAACGCCCTCTGCGTCGGCGTGCTCCGGCACGAGGACCTGCACCTCGCCAAGGCCAGCGGCGTCGGCAACCAGGTGATCCTCTACGGCGCGAGGACGGGCGGGGACGGCATCGGGGGAGTCTCGGTGCTGGCCTCGGAGACCTTCGAGGCGACCGGGCCGGCCAAGCGCCCCAGCGTCCAGGTCGGCGACCCCTTCCAGGAGAAGCTCCTCATCGAGTGCACCCTCGAGCTCTTCGCCGCCGGCATCGTGGCCGGCATCCAGGACCTCGGCGGCGCGGGTCTCTCGTGTGCCACCAGCGAGCTCGCGAGCGCGGGCGACGGCGGCATGCACGTCGAGCTCGACCTGGTGCCGCTGCGCGACTCCACGCTCGCGCCCGAGGAGATCTTGATGAGCGAGTCGCAGGAGCGGATGATGGCCGTCGTCGAACCCGCCGACGTCGAGACGTTCCTGGCGATCTGCGAGAAGTGGGAGGTCGACGCCACCGTCATCGGCGAGGTGACCGACGGTGACCGGCTCCAGATCGACTGGCACGGCGAGCGGGTCGTGGACGTGCCGCCCCGGTCGGTGGCCCACGACGGGCCGACGTACCACCGACCCTTCGCCCGGCCCGACTCCCAGGACCTGCTGCAGGCCGACGTCGCCGAGGCCCTCGAGCGGCCGGCGACCGGCGAGGAGCTCCGGGAGACCCTGCTGCGACTGGTGGGCAGCCCGAACCTGTGCGACAAGTCCTGGATCACCGACCAGTACGACCGCTACGTGCAGGGCAACACCGTCCTCGCCCAGCCCAGTGACAGCGGCATGATCCGCATCGACACCGAGACCGGTCTCGGCGTCGCGATCTCCACCGACTGCAACGGCCGCTTCGCCCGGCTCGACCCGTACGCCGGGGCGCAGCTCGCGCTCGCCGAGTCCTACCGCAACGTCTCGACGGGCGGCGCCACCCCGATGGCGATCAGCGACTGCCTCAACTTCGGCTCGCCGGAGGACCCGGCGGTGATGTGGCAGTTCGCCGAGGCCTGCCGTGGCCTCAAGGACGCGTGCCTCGAGCTCGGGATCCCGGTCACCGGTGGCAACGTCAGCCTCTACAACCAGACCGGCGACACCGCGATCCTGCCGACCCCGGTGGTGGCGGTGCTCGGCGTGATCGAGGACGTGACGACGCGGACCCCGACCGGCTTCGGGTCGGCCGGTGACCTCGTCCTGCTGCTCGGCTCGACGCGGGAGGAGCTGTCCGGATCGGAGTGGGCCCACGTCGTGCACGACCACCTCGGTGGCCTGCCGCCCCGCGTCGACCTGGCCGCCGAGCGTGCCCTCAGCGAGCTGCTCGTCGCCGCGACCGGCGTGATCTCCTCGGCCCACGACGTCTCCGACGGCGGGCTCGCCCAGACGCTGGTGGAGTCCTGCCTGCGCCACGGCATCGGCGCCCGGGTGGACCTGTCCGAGGTCGCCGGCGGTGACGCCTTCGTCGCGCTGTTCAGCGAGTCGGCCGCGAGGGCGGTGGTGTCGGTCTCACCGGAGGACGAGGAGCGGCTCTTCGAGCTCGCCGCCGAGCACGGCGTACCCATCACCTCGCTGGGCCGGACCCGCGGCGACTCGCTCGAGGTGACCGGCGTCCTCGACGTGCCGCTCGAGGAGCTGCGCCTCGCCTGGACCCTGACCCTCCCCGCGGCCCTGGCCTGACATCGACCTGGGAGTCACGGACTATCCGGCCTCGGACTCGAACAACGCCCGCCGTTCCCGGGCGGTCGCCATCGCGCTGAGGAAGGCGGCGTCGTATCCCGGGTCGTCGATGCGCAGGGTCGCGACGACGTGCTCGTCGAGCACGTTGACGCCGGTGGGCGAGACCTTCTGTACGACGACGCGGGTCGTGGCCTTGACGTCGTAGTGGGCGGTGATCCACCGGCCTTCGCGGGACGCGGGCAGGCGCGAGTCCTGCGGCCGGTTCAGCAGCCGCAGCACCACGAGCACGAGGAGTCCGGCGAAGCCGAGGACGACCGCCAGCTCGAAGATCCCGATGAGCATCTGCCCATTGTGCGAGGTCATCCCCACGAGGGCTAGCGTCGGGGAGTGCCTACCCACCTCCAGCCCCAGGATCCGGCCGAAGTCGCCGCGGCGCTGGAGCACGAGCAGCCCACCCGGGCCGACCTCCGGCTGCTCAGCAAGCACTTCCTCGCGCTGCTGGTCCAGCGGGCCCCCGGGAGGTCGGTGGAGGTCCGGGTGCCGCCGTACGCCGCGGCGCAGGTGGTGCCGGGCGTGCGCCACACGCGAGGTACGCCGCCTGCGGTGGTCGAGCTCGACGGGCCCACGTGGATCGCGCTCGCGACCGGCCGGACGACCTGGGCGGAGGCGATGGCCGCAGGCAGCATCCGGGCCTCCGGTGAGCGGGCCGATCTCTCGCCCTACCTCCCGCTCACGAGCTGACGCCCCGACCGCCTAGGGTCGATCCATGGACACAGACGAGCTGCGCTCCCGGGTGCGCGCCCAGATGCCGCGGATCCGGCAGGACCTCGAGGACCTGGTGCGCATCGAGTCGGTCAGCGCCGATCCTGCCCGCGCCGCCGAGGTGCAGCGCAGTGCCGAGGCGGTCGCCGAGCTGTTGCGTGCCGAGGGCTTCGACGACACCCGGATCGTGAGCGCGCGCGAGGACGGCGGGGCGCCGGCGGTGATCGCGCGCAAGCCGGCTCCCGAGGGCAAGCCGACCGTGCTGCTCTACGCCCATCACGACGTCCAGCCCGAGAACGACCACGCCGAGTGGGACTCGCCGCCCTGGGAGCCCACCGAGCGCAACGGGCGGCTCTTCGCCCGCGGCGCTGCCGACGACAAGGCCGGGATCGTCGCGCACCTGGCCGCGATCCGCTCGCTCGGTGATGACCTCGACGTGGGCGTGACGATGTTCATCGAGGGGGAGGAGGAGGTCGGCTCCGACACCCTGCCCGCGCTGCTGGCCGAGCACCGGGACTACCTCGCCGCCGACGTCATCGTGATCGCCGACTCCGGCAACTGGGACATCGGCGTCCCCGCCCTGACCACGAGCCTGCGGGGGCTGGTGCGCGTCGACGTCGGGGTCCGGACGCTGACCCACGCGGTCCACTCGGGCATGTGGGGCGGGCTGGTGCCGGATGCCCTGATGGCGCTGAGCCGCTTGATCGCGTCGCTGCACGACGATGAGGGCAACGTGGCGGTGGCCGGGCTGCACTCGGGTCCGGCTGCCGACGTGGACTACCCGAAGGAGCGGCTGCTCGCCGAGTCCGGGATCGCGCCGGGCGTGGAGTTCATCGGGTCCGGGTCGTCGGTGGAGCGGCTGTGGACGAAGCCGGCGCTGACCATCACCGGGATCGACGCCCCCCAGGTCGACGGCGCCAGCAACACTCTGGTCGCGAGCGCCCGCGCGAAGATCTCCCTCCGGATCGCGCCGGGTGACACCTGCGAGCAGGCGACCAAGAGCCTCCGCGCCCACCTCGAGGCCCACGTCCCGTGGGGTGCCGAGCTCGACCATCACCGTCGTCGACACCGGTGAGCCGACGAGCATCGAGGCGAGCGGGCCGGCGTACGACGCAGCGCGGGACGCGTTCACCGAGGCGTGGGACGGCGTCCGCCCCATCGACATGGGGGTGGGCGGGTCGATCCCGTTCATCGCCGAGTTCCTGGAGAGCTTCCCCGACGCGAGCGTGCTGGTCACCGGCGTCGAGGACCCGGACACCAGGGCGCACGGCGCCAACGAGGGACTGCACCTGGCCGAGTTCGAACGGGTCTGCCTGGCCGAGACCCTGCTGCTCGTCAATCTCGCGGGCTGACCGGTGGCGCTCTCGACCGAGGACGTCCTCGAGCTGATGCAGTCGGTGGCCGCCGAGGTGATCACCCCGCGGTTCCGCTCGTTGTCGGACTCCCAGATCGACGAGAAGAAGCCCGGCGACCTGGTGACCGTGGCCGACCACGAGGCCGAGGAGCTGATCACCCGCGCGCTGCTCGATGCCTATCCCGACGCGGTGGTGCTCGGTGAGGAGGCCCACGCCGTGCAGCCCGACCTGTTGCCGAGGTTCCGCGACGCCGAGCACGGCTTCACGGTCGACCCGGTCGACGGCACCAAGAACTTCGTGCACGGATCGCCCGACCACGCCGTGATGGTGGCCGAGGTCGTCCGGGGCGAGACGGTGCGCGGCTGGATCTGGCAGCCAGAGCACGAGACGGCCTGGGTGGCCCAGCTCGGTGGCGGCGTACGACGTAACGGTGAGCCGGTCAGCCGCGAGCCGGCCGGTGACCAGCCACAGGGAGCGACGTCGATCTGGTCGCGTCGCGGCCGTCAGCCCGCGGGACTCCCGGCCCTGATCGGGTCCTGGGTCTGCTGCGGCGTCGACTACCCCAGGCTCATCGAGGGGGACGCCGACTACGTGCTCTACGGCCACACCAACCCGTGGGACCACCTCCCGGGGACGCTGATGGTCCGCGAGGCCGGCGGTGCGGCGTCGCACCGCGACGGCACGCCCTACGACGCTCGCTCGGGCGGAGCAGGGCTGGTCGTCGCCGCCGATCCGGCCACCCTGGATCGCGCGCGGGAGGCGTGCGCGGACCTCTGGCCAAGACGCTGAGCGCGCGCTCAGTCCTCGGTGGACATAACGGGCGGGGTGGTCGGCCTTTCCCAGTCGTTGGTGGGTGTTGCTTCGGTGCACAACGTCCGGTTTCCCCGGCCGACCGGGGAAACCAGCGTCCCCCTGCCCAGGACCCCGTCAGCCGATCCCCAGACGCTTCATCAGCGCAGCCGTGGCCTCCGGGTCCACGTCGCACTGGTAGGGCTCCGCGGCCTCGGCGAGCACCTCGGGTGACGGTTCCTGGTCGAGCTCGGCGAGCCACTGGAAGAACCGCTCCAGGCCCGCGGGCGAGATCAGCTCCAGCACGGACGCGGGCTCGTCACCGGCATTCCAGAACGTGTGCCACTGGCCCCGCGGCTTGAACAGCAGGTCCCCGGGCTCGGCGACCACCTCGACGCCCTCGATCACTGCTCCGATCCGGCCACCCACGACGTAGGTGTACTCGTCCTCCAGGCGGTGCCGGTGCATCGGCGCCGCGAGGGCCCGGGGCGCGAACAGGTGCTGCACCAGGGAGAACCTCTCACCGGTGTCGGAGCCGGCGATCATGAATCGGTCGGTGACCTGCCCGGGTGCGGGGTCGACCCGGCCGTCGTCGGGCCGGAGCAGTCGCGGTGTGTTCACGGCCACGACGCTAGGCGCGGCGGCCCTCGGCGGGAATACCAGATTTGTGGTGTCCGCGAGTCGCGCGCCGTACCGTCGACGCGTGGGTCAACTCTCCACCGAGCGCGCCGTGGACCGTCTCGTCGAGCTGGCGAACAGCCAGTACGACCTGGCGTCGTTCTGGCGTGAGGCGACCGAGGTGATCGCGGCCCGGGTGCCCTACTACTGGACGCCGTGCTGGTACACCCTCGACCCGGCCTCGTGGCTGATCACCAGCCACTTCCACGAGGGGCTCGAGGTGTTCCCCGAGGAGTGGCTGGAGGCCGAGTACCACGAGGACGACGTCAACCAGATCATCGACGTCGTGCGCTCGGCGCGCGGCCTCTCGACCCTGCACGAGCTGACGGGCGGCGACCCGTCGCAGACCCGCCGGTGGCAGGAGAACATCAAGCTCGGCGGGGACCAGGAGCTGATCATGCGGCTGCGGGTCGGCCACGACACCTGGGGGGCGCTGGGCCTCTACCGGGAGCCGGGAAGCCCGATGTTCTCCGACGACGAGACCGGGTTCCTGCTGGCGGCCTCGCCGCATCTGGCCGAGGGAGCGCGCCGGGCGCTGCTCTTCGGTGAGTCGACGGACCCGGACTGGCCCGACGCGCCGGGTCTGGTCGTCGTCTCTGCCGGGGGTGAGGTGGAGTCGATGACCGAGGCGGCGGCGAGGTGGATGGACCTGTTGCCGGGGACGGACCCGGTGCCGATCGCCCTGCGCGCCGTCGCGCACCAGGCCGTCACCCGGCCGGGCCACCCCGCCGAGTCCCGGGTGCGCGCCGGGAACGGCGCCTGGGTGACGCTGCGCGCCGCACGGTTCGCCGGCGAGCAGCGGGTGGCGGTGATCGTGGAACCGACCCAGCCTGCCCGGATCTTCGAGCTGTTGGTCGGGGCACACGGTCTCACCGAGCGCGAGCAGGAGGTGGTGCGCCATGTCCTGCAGGGGCTCTCCACGGCCGAGATCGCCGCGGTGCTGGTCGTCTCGGCGCACACCGTCCAGCAGCACCTGAAGTCCGTCTTCGACCGGATGGGGGTGCGCAGCCGCCGGGAGCTGGTCGCGCGGGCGTTCTTCGACCACTACGCCCCACGGTTCCGCGACAACGAGGAGCGCGTGGCAGGCGGTACGCCGATGCGAGGTCAGCCGGCGGTGCCGGCGTAGTACCCCGCTCCCGGCACGTACACTCGGCCGCGTGGCCAGCCCAGCTCGCCGTCGCGGAGACGGTCGCTTGAACCATGACCTCGACCCACAAGAACGCGGACCCCAGGATGCCTGCGGAGTCTTCGGCGTCTGGGCACCCGGCGAGGACGTCGCCAAGCTCACCTACTACGGCCTCTACGCCCTGCAGCACCGAGGCCAGGAGTCGGCCGGCATCGCGGTCAGCAACGGCCGCCAGATCCTCGTCTACAAGGACATGGGCCTGGTCTCGCAGGTCTTCGACGAGTCCACCCTGGCCGCGCTCCAGGGACATGTCGCCATCGGCCACTCCCGCTACTCCACGACCGGCGCCAGCGTCTGGCACAACGCGCAGCCGACCTTCCGGCCCACGGCCGACGGCTCCATCGCGCTGGGCCACAACGGCAACCTGACCAACACCCGCGAGCTCCAGCAGCTGATCGCCGACATGCCCGTCGAGCGCAGCGAGCTCGACTTCAACGCCCGCAAGCTGGAGACGAGCACCAACGACACCTCGCTGGTGACCGCGCTGCTCGCCTACCACCCGGACAGCTCCCTGGAGGAGCGTGCGGCCGAGCTGCTGCCGAAGCTGCAGGGCGCCTACTGCTTCGTGTGGATGGACGAGAACACGCTGTACGCCGCCCGTGACCCCCAGGGGATCCGCCCCCTCGTGCTCGGTCGGCTCGAGCGCGGCTGGGTGGTGGCGAGCGAGACCGCGGCGCTCGACATCGTCGGTGCCTCCTTCGTGCGTGAGATCGAGCCCGGCGAGATGGTCGCCATCGACGAGCACGGCCTGCGCACCCGCCGGTTCGCCGAGGCAGCCCCCAAGGGCTGCCTGTTCGAGTTCGTCTACCTCGCCCGCCCGGACACCCGCATCTCCGGCCAGCGGATCCACAGCGTCCGCGTCGAGATCGGCCGCCGGCTGGCCCGCGCCGAGACCGTCGTACCGAGCCCGGCCGACGCCGACCTGGTCATCCCGGTCCCCGAGTCCGGCACTCCCGCCGCCATCGGGTACGCCGAGGAGAGCGGCATCCCCTACGGCATGGGCCTGGTCAAGAACTCCTACGTCGGTCGCACCTTCATCCAGCCGAGCCAGACCATCCGCCAGCTCGGCATCCGGCTCAAGCTCAACCCGCTGCGCGACGTCATCGAGGGCAAGCGGCTCGTGGTCGTCGACGACTCGATCGTGCGCGGCAACACCCAGCGTGCCCTGGTGCGGATGCTCCGCGAGGCGGGCGCGCGCGAGGTGCACGTCCGGATCGCCAGTCCGCCCGTGAAGTGGCCCTGCTTCTACGGCATCGACTTCGCCACCCGGGCCGAGCTGATCGCCAACGGGCTGGGCACCGAGGAGATCTGCTCCTCGATCGGGGCAGACTCCCTGGGCTACATCTCCCTGGACCAGCTGATCGAGGCCACGACGGTGCCCGAGGACAACCTGTGCCGCGCCTGCTTCGACGGTGTCTACCCGGTCAAGCTGCCGGAGCCGGAGTTCCTCGGCCAGCACCTGTCGGAGATCGCTCCGTTGATCGACGCCGACGGCCTCACCGCGTCGGTCGCCGGTGTCGGCGCCGGCGATGCGCTGGGACGACCATGACCGGGGCGACCTACGAAGCGGCCGGCGTCTCGATCGAGGCCGGTGACAGAGCCGTCGAGCTGATGAAGGTCTGGGTCGACCAGGCCCGGCGTCCGGAGATGATCGGTGGCATCGGTGGTTTCGCCGGGCTGTTCGACGCCAGCTCGCTCAAGGCCTACGACCAGCCGCTGCTGGCCACCTCCGCGGACGGTGTCGGCACCAAGGTCGCGGTCGCGCAGGCGCTCGACAAGCACGACACCATCGGCTTCGACCTGGTCGGCATGCTCGTCGACGACCTGGTCGTCTGTGGTGCCGAGCCACTCTTCCTGACCGACTACATCGCGACCGGCCGCGTCGTACCCGAGCGGATCGCGGCGATCGTCAAGGGCATCGCCGAGGCCTGCGTGGCCGCGGGCTGTGGCCTGATCGGCGGCGAGACCGCCGAGCACCCCGGGTTGCTGGGTCCCGACGAGTACGACGTCGCCGGCTCCACCACAGGCGTGGTCGAGGCCAGCCAGCTGCTCGGACCCGGGCGCGTGCGGCCCGGGGACGTCGTGATCGCGATGGCCTCCAGCGGGCTGCACTCCAACGGCTACTCCCTGGTCCGGCACGTGCTGCTCGCTCCCTCCTCCGAGGGCGGCGCCAACCGGCGGCTCGAGGAGCATGTCGACGACCTCGGTCGGACGCTGGGCGAGGAGCTGCTCGAGCCGACCCGGATCTATGCCAAGGCGTGTCTCGAGCTCGCCAGGGGGACCGAGACCCACGCCATGTCGCACATCACCGGCGGTGGCCTGGCGGCCAACCTGGAGCGTGTGCTCCCGGTCGAGCTGACCGTGGACCTCGACCGCACCACCTGGTCCCTCCCGCCCGTCTTCCGGCTCGTCGCCGAGACCGGCGGGGTGGCCCGCGAGGACCTCGAGCGGACCCTGAACTGCGGCGTCGGGATGGTCTCGCTCACCGCTGCTGCCGACGCCGACCGGGCGATCTCGCTGCTGGCCGGCCGCGGGATCGACGCCTGGGTGGCCGGGACCGTGAAGCCCGCCGGCGCGAACGACGCCGTGGACGACCGGGGGCGGGTCACGCTGCACGGCGACCACGCCTGAGCCGGGGACCCCGCAATTGTTGGATTCGGACGTCCAAATCGCCTCCCCTGACGTCCCAACCCAACATTTGTGGGATGCGGCCGCCCAGTCTGCGGGCCGACGTGCGGGAATCACCATGGGCCGGTTAGGCTTGTCGCACGAACAGACAACTCCGACCGGCAGCCCGATGCGGCGCCGGCCATACGTGCGAGGGGGCCACCCATGGGGCGCGGCCGTGCAAAGGCGAAGCAGACCAAGGTCGCTCGCGAGCTGAAGTACCAGACCCACGAGACGGACTTCGCCTCGCTTGCCCAGGAACTCCACGGGAGTGAGTCGGCCCCGGCCGACCGCGTCGACCCGGTGGAGCCTGCCGGTGAGTCCGACGAGTACGACAAGTGGTCGGACTACTCCGAGTCCACCTCGCGCGACTGAGCCTGCACGTCAGGACGGTCCTGCCCCCGAGGGCAGCCAGATTCCCCGGCCACCGCTGGCAGCCGCCATCCGCTGTTCGGCGATCCGGTCCGCCGCCACTGCCGGCGGCATCCCGTCACTGATCGCGAGCGCGAACACCTCTCGAGTGGTCTCGAAGATGTGGCTGGCCCGCTCGCGCGCCCGGTCGAAGTCGAACCCGTGCAGCTCGTCGGCGACCTGGATCAGTCCGCCGGCGTTGACCACGTAGTCCGGCGCGTAGAGGATGCCCGCGTCCGCGAGCTGCTTCTCCACTCCGGGGTGGGAGAGCTGGTTGTTCGCCGCGCCGCACACGATCCGCGCGCTCAGGACGGCGACCACCTCGTCGGTCAGGGCGTCGCCGAGGGCGCACGGGGCGTAGACGTCCAGCGGCGAGGAGACCAGCGTGGCCGTGTCCGGGACCGTGCGGACCCCGGGGTGGGCGTCGGTGACCCGACGAAGGGAGGGCTCGTGGACGTCGGTGACCACGACCTCGGCCCCGTCCTCGATCAGGTGCTCCACGAGGTGGCGGCCGACCTTGCCCACGCCGGCGACACCGACGGTGCGGCCGCGCAGGGTGGGTGCGCCCCAGGTCGCGTCCGCCGCTGCTCGCATGCCCTGGAACACGCCGTACGCCGTCAGCACCGAGGAGTCGCCCGCTCCGCCCTGGCCCACCGTGCGCCCGGTGACGTAGCGGGACTCCAGGGCGATCACGTCCATGTCCTCGGAGTAGGTGCCCACGTCGCACGCGGTGTAGTAGCGGCCGGCCAGGGACTCCACGAAGCGCCCGTAGGCGCGCAGCAGCGCGGGCGTCTTCTGCGTGTGCGGGTCCCCGATGATCACCGCCTTGCCACCGCCGAGGTCGAGCCCGGCCAGTGCGGCCTTGTAGGACATGCCTCGGGAGAGGTTCAGTACGTCGCGCAGGGCGTCGGAGTCGCTGGCGTAGGCGTGGAACCGGGTCCCGCCCAGCGCGGGGCCGCGCGCCGTGGAATGGATCGCGATCAGGGCCTTGAGGCCGCTTCGGTCGTCCTGGCAGACGACCACCTGCTCATGGCCGGTCAGCTGGTCGAACACGGCCGACTCCGGTGGGGTCGCGATGAGGATCCTCCTGATTTGTCGCGCTTGGGGGTGAATGCACGATTTTTCGGTGAAGGTCAAGGGTGGACCTGCACTGGTCTAGACTACATCGCCCGATTTCCTGCGGATTTCGGGAATCCGGACATTTCATGTTTCCTACTACCAAGCCCGGTGGCACACTCGTGGACAGAGCAAAGAGCTCCGATGACAAGTACCAAAGGGGAGCGCCGTGGTAACGCGACCGACCGAAACTGAATCCCTCCTCACTCCTGCTGAGGTGGCAGCCATGTTCCGAGTGGACCCGAAGACGGTCACTCGCTGGGCCAAGGCTGGAAAACTGTCCGCGATCCGCACCCTCGGTGGCCACCGCCGCTACCGCGAGTCGGAGGTCAAGGAGCTGCTGGGCGACGTCATTCCTGCCCAGCGCAGCGCCCGCGACTGAGCGCGGCTGTCCCGCTCCAGACCCTGGCGGGACCCAAGCGTCACCTGCTCCCCGTCGAGTCGGCGGGGAGCTTCGCGCGCCACGTGGAGTGCTGGCACCGCCGGACCTCACCCGGCGCCGTCCGCTGAGGCTCCGTGCCGCCCGGCACCACCTGCGAACCGGTGGGCACCCTCCAGGGCGCCCGAGCGCAGCGAGACCAGGCCGTGCTCCAGCTCCACCCGCATCGCCTCGTCCTCCTCGAGCCCCCACTGGGCCAGCATGCTCAGCCGGTCGTGACGCAGGCAGGTCTGGGGCAGCGCGGCCAGCTCCCGGGCCAGGGCGCGCGCCACCTCGAGCGCGTCTCCGGGCGGGCAGAGCCGGTTGACCAACCCGATCGCCAGAGCCTCCTGGGCCGGCACGGCTCGACCGGTCAGGACGAGGTCCATCGCGCGCGACTGGCCGATCAGCCGGGGCAGCCGGACGGTGCCGCCGTCGATCAGCGGAACCCCCCAGCGTCGGCAGAACACCCCGAGCACCGCGTCCTGCGCGGCGACGCGCAGGTCGGCCCACAGCGCGAGCTCGAGGCCACCTGCCACGGCGTACCCCTCGATCGCGGCGATCACCGGCTTGGACAGTCGCAGCCGGGTCGGCCCCATCGGCCCGTCACCCTCCGCCTCGACCCGGTTTCCGCGCTCCGTGCCGACCGCCTTGAGGTCCGCACCGGAACAGAAGCTGCCTGCGGCGCCGGTGAGTACGGCGACTGCCGCGGTCTCGTCCGCCTCGAAGGCCAGGAACGCGTCCGCCAGTGCCTTGGCCGTCGGCGCGTCGACGGCGTTGCGGGCCTCGGGGCGATCGATGGTCACCGTGGTGACGGGGCCGTCTCGCTCCACCCGAACGCTCACCGCTGGACCTCCACGCCCACACCCTAGAGGCGTGGAGGCCCGACCGGGTCAGCCGTAGGGCGTGCCGAGCGGCGCTGTGCCTGCGGCCCTGGCCACCGCGGCGGAGACGGTGGAGGTCTCGGACCAGCTCCTCGCGACCGGCGCCACCGCTGACGCCGAAGACGAGCACGTTGCCGACACCTGGTGCGTAGAGCTTGTACTCCAGCACGTCCGGCTCGATGGTGATCGTGTCCTTGGTCAGCAGCACCTCGTCGAAGTGCCCGGCCGGGACGTCGGCCATCTCCTGCACGCTGAGCACCTCGCCGTTGTCCTCCGCCTCGCCCTCGTAGAACTCCTGCCGGTAGGCCAGTCCGGGCTCCGGCTCTCCGGGCATCGACACCCCGGGCAGCGCTCCGTCCACGCCGGCCTCGAAGGATCCGCCCCGCGAGGAGATCTTCCCGTTCTCGAACTCGGCGGTGTCCTCGCCGAGATACCAGACCGTGCCGTCCCCGTCCTGGGCGTACCAGTCGAAGGTGTCCTCGATGATCGCCCCGTCCGAGGTGACGGTGTCGCGTACGACGCGTGCGGTCACCCCGTTGGCGATCTTGCGGGTGACGCTGGTGGCCGTGATCACGACCCGCACCTGCTCGCCGTTCTCCCCGATCTCGCGGTAGACCCAGCGGGAACCGGGCTTCCACGGCGTCCAGGGGTTGGTGATGTCGGCGCTGAAGTCGGCCGGGTCGAGCTCCACTGGCTCGTTGCCCTGGGGCAGGTCGGTTCCCGACCCGACCGACTGGGCGCGCGCCTGCACCGTGGGCGCTGTCGACTGCGAGCCGGACCCTGCCCCGCAGCCGGTGAGGCTCACCAGGCCGGCGCTCACAGCCACCACCAGCGCGGTCCGGGCGCGCATCACGAACCCGCGTCCTCGGAGTCGTCCTCGTCGGCGTCCTCGCCCTCGGTCCCCACGACGTCGAAGGACTCGTCGAGCTGGACATCGATCTGCCTGCTGTCCGGCATGGTCACCTCGACCTCGTACTTGCTCTCCTCGTCGTCGACCTCGGTCGCGGTGACCGTGCCGCCGCCGGTCTCCGCCAGGGCGGCGGTCGTCGCCCGCTCCAGGGCCGGGCCGGTGATGGAACGTTCACCCGCGTCGTCGTCGCCGGCCGCCAGTGCGGCGGTCGTCCCGCCCAGGGTCAGCACGAGAGCGGCGCCCAGGATCAGGCCGGCCCTCTTCTTGTTCACCGTGATGTTCATGTCCGGTCCTCTCGTTGTGGACCACCGACGCTAGGTATCCCGGATGAGGAGCCGGTGAGTTCCTCACCGGGCTCTCATCTGCGTCCATACGATGAACAGATGCGGATCCTGGTCGTGGACGACGAGCCGAAGATGGCGCACCTGCTGCGCCGCGGTCTCGTCGAGCACGGATCCGTGGTGGAGGTCGCGACCACGGGGGAGGAGGCGGTCGCCAGCGCCGCCGATGGTGGTTTCGACGTGATCCTGCTGGACGTGATGCTGCCCGACATGGACGGCTTCGAGGCCTGTCGCCGGCTGCGGGCCGGCAGGGTCTGGAGTCCGGTGCTGATGCTGACCGCTCGTACGGCGGTCCGCGACCGCATCCGCGGTCTCGACGCGGGTGCCGACGACTACCTGGCCAAGCCCTTCGCGCTCGAGGAGCTGCTGGCCCGGATCCGTGCCCTGGCCAGGCGAGGGTCGGTGGAGCGACCGGCCACCCTCACCCTGGGAGACCTGTGCCTCGACCCGGCCACCCGCCGGGTGTTCCGGGGTGACCAGGAGATCGAGCTCTCCGCCAAGGAGATGGCGTTGCTGGAGGTCTTCCTGCGCCGGCCCGAGCAGGTGCTCACCCGCGACCAGCTCCTGGAACGGGCCTGGGACATGGCCTTCGAGAGCCGGTCCAACGTGGTCGATGTCTACGTCCGCTACCTGCGGGAGAAGATCGACCGGCCCTTCGGCCGCAGCTCGCTGCAGACCGTGCGCGGGCTCGGCTACCGGCTGACGGCTTCCGACCGATGACCGACCGATGAGCGGCCGGTGACCCCCCGGTGATGAGCCGGTGATGAGCCGGGTGCCGTTGCGGATGCGGGTCGCCCTCGCGTTCGCCCTCACCAGCGCGGTGGCGCTGACCGGGCTGGGGGTGTTCGTCTACGTCCGCGTCCAGGACACCCTGAGCGACCAGACCGAGCAGTCGCTGCGAACGCAGACGGAGGCGCTGAGCACCCTGTCCGCCGAGCAGCGCGTCCGCGCCGTCGAGGAGCTGACCGGGATGACGTTCGCGCAGGTGCTCTCACCCGCCGGCCAGGTCATCACGTCCTCGCCCCAGCTGGCCTCGCCGATCGCCGCGGTCGCGGACCTGCGGGGTGATCGGCCGTCGCGGCGCGCGGTCGCCCTGGGCGCGGACGACGAGCCGGAGCCTGCCCTCCTGCTGACCCGCCGGATCGACTCCCAGGTCCTGGTGGTCGGCCGTTCGCTGGAACCCGTCGAGGAGGCCCTCGACGGGGTGCGCACCCAGTTCCTGCTCGCCGTTCCGCTCGCCCTGCTCCTCGCCTCGGCCGTCGGCTACGGCGTGGCCGGCGCCGCTCTCCGCCCGGTCGAGCGCATGCGTCGACAGGCCGCGACCATCTCCGAGCTGGACACCCGGGCCCGGCTTCCGCTGCCCGTCGCCCGGGACGAGATGCACCGCCTCGGAACGACGCTGAACGCGATGCTCGACCGCCTCGGCGCAGCTGCCACCCGAGAGCGGGACTTCGTGGCGGACGCCAGCCACGAGCTGCGCACACCGCTGGCGCTGTTGCGGATGGAGCTCGACCTCGCGCTGGCGCGCCCTCGTGACCCCGAGGAGCTCCTGGCGGCGCTGCGGTCCACCAACGAGGAGGTCGAGCGGCTGACGGTCCTCGCCGAGGACCTGCTCCTGCTCGCCGACGCCGAGGACGGCGCGCGTCCGCGCGAGTTCGTGGAGCTGCCGCTGGCCGGGCTGGTCCAGGACGTGGCGCGACGCTACGCCACCCTGGCCGAACGCGCCGGGCGGGAGCTCGAGGTGGTCGTCGAGCCAGGCATCTCCGTCCGCGGGGAACCCGATCGGCTCGGCCGTGCGCTGGGCAACCTGGTGCACAACGCGCTGCTGCACGGGCGCGGTCGGGTCACCGTGCGCGCCGGACTCGACGAGGGCTGGGTCGTGCTCAGCGTCGAGGACGAGGGTCCGGGCATCCCTGAGGCACTGCGTGAGCGGGTGTTCGACCGGATGAGCCGCGCCGCGGGCGTCCGCTCGGTCGAGGGGCACGGGCTGGGCCTGGCGATCGTCCGGGTGATCATCGAGGAGCACGCCGGCACGGTGCAGATCCAGGACGCTCAGGGCGTAGGGGCCGGCAACACCATCGTGGTGCGGTTGCCCGACGCCGGCCGCGGATGACCCGCTGTCACCTCACCGCACGTCCAGCCGGTCAGCGACGCCGAAGACGCTGCCCGGCACCGGCTCCAGGCCGAGCAGGCGAGCCACCAGGCTGGCGACGTCGGCGTTGCGGACGGGCTGCGCGCCGTCGTACGACGGACGGCCGCCTCCCGGGTCGCGGTAGTCCGGGTTCAGCTCGTAGAGGTCGCTGCCGGGTCTGACGCCCGGTCCGGAGACGATGAACGGGATCCGGTAGTCGTCCAGCTTGCCGGCGTCGGCGTGGCCGTTCCCTCCTCGCCCGCCGTGGTCTGCGGTGAGCACGAGCGTGGCCCGTCGGTTCGCGACGGGCGACGAGGTCAGCGCCTGCTGGATGCGCCCGAGCAGTGCGTCCACCCGCTCGACGGCGCGGAGGTACGCCGCCCCCATGAACCCGCTGTCGTGGCCCGCACTGTCCGGAGCGGACAGGTGCACGAAGGTGAACGCGGCCGGCCGGCTGCCCAGGTCGGAGACCAGCACGCTGACCAGGCGGTCGTTGTCCTCCTCGATCACCGCCCGGTCGATCGAAGTGCCCCAGCTGCGCTGGTAGAGCGCGAACTTGGACTTGCTCGCATACATCGCGGTGCTGCGGCCGGCTGCGTGGACGACGTCGAAGACAGAGCTGATCGGCCGGCCGGCGTGCGAGCTCACGGTGACCCGGCCCGGGTCGGTGTTGAAGTCGACCGCGTGGCCAGCAGGTCCCTCGACGGGTCGACCGGTGAGCATGCCGGTGTGGTTGGGCAGCGTCTCGGTGCGCTCGAGCGCGGTGCGCGCGTTCAGGGTGCTGGCCCCACCCTGGATCAACGCGAACAGGTGCGGCAGCCGCCCGGCTCCGAGCTGCGTGAGGGCGGCGGGGTTGAGGCCGTCGACGGAGATCGCGATGACGGGTGCTGCCGCCCGGGCCGCGGCTGCCTTGCGCGCGGCCTCCGCTCTCCTGGCCTGCCTCGCCTTGACCTCCGCCGTGGCGCGGTCGCCGGACAGGCCGGGGTCGGTCGACTTCGAGGCTGGAGGAGCGGGGGTGGGTGCGGGCGTCGCTGTCGCCTTCGCAGCGGGGTCGGCCTCGCGGTCCGGAGCAAGGGGCGCGTCACACCCGGTGGCCAATGCCAGGGCCGCCACCAAGGGCACGACCACGGCGGCTGCAGCAGCCAGGGATCGAGGTGCCGTCACGCGGGCCACGATAGGCCAGCCCGCGCGTGACGTCCTGCCGGAGCTCTGGTGACCCGGCGGGTTTGGTGCGAGGATTTCTCCAGCGAGGAGACGTCATGGCACACATCCGGCAGAACGTGTGGGAGCTCGGTGACGACTGGGCCGACCCGATCCTGTGGTACGCCCGCGGGGTGGCCGCGATGAAGGCTCGCTCACTCGCCGACCCGACCGGCTGGCGCTTCTACGCAGCCATCCACGGGGTGCACAGCCAGCGGTGGCAGTTCACCGGCTACCTCGGGCCCGACGACGAGATCCCCGGCTCCGAGCTGATCCGGAAGTTCTGGGTGCAGTGCCAGCACGGCAGCTGGTACTTCCTGCCCTGGCACCGCGGCTATCTGCTGGCCTTCGAGGCGACCGTCCGGGCCGCGGTGGTCGAGCTCGGTGGTCCGGAGGACTGGGCGCTGCCGTACTGGAACTACTTCAAGCCCGACCAGGCCAGGCTGCCCCGGGCCTTCGCCTCCAGGGACTGGCCCGACGGGGCGGACGACAACCCGTTGTTCGTCAAGCAGCGCTACGGTCCGAACAACGACGGCAACGTGTTCGTGCCGCTCAGCGCGGTCAACCTGCTCGCGATGCAGGAGCCTGAGTTCACCGGTGTCTCGAGTGGTGGGAGCACCGGCTTCGGCGGGGTCGACACCGGGTTCTCGCACGGCGGGCAGGTGCACGGCGGGATCGAGAGCCAGCCGCACGACTGGGTGCACGGTCTGGTGGGCGGCGCCGATCCGTCGGATCCGGACGACCCGATGCTCGCGGGCCTGATGTCGGATCCCGCCACCGCCGCGCTCGACCCGATCTTCTGGCTGCACCACGTCAACATCGACCGGCTCTGGGAGGAGTGGCGTCGCGCGTCGGTGACCCCACCCCACGCCGATCCCACCGAGCCGGCCTGGGTCCAGGGGCCGGGCCTCATCGGCCAGCGCACGTTCGCGATGCCGATGCCGGACGGCAGCACCTACGACTACGTGCCGGCCGACGTCATCGACCTCGGGCTGCTCGGCTACGAGTACGACGACCCGGCGCCGGTCCCCGTGCCCGCCGAGGAACGCCGGGACCGCCGGGCGAGGTCTCCGGAGCGAGGAGCAGAGGACATGGCAGAAGACGCCGAGGTCGAGCTGATCGGTGCCAGCGACGAGTCGGTCCGGGTACGCGGCACCGGGGCCCGAAGTGCGGTCCGCCTCGACTCGGGGATGCGGCGCAAGGTGGTGGCGAACCGCGCCCGGGAGCGCGACCTTCCCGCGGCGGATGCGGCGGCCGCGACGACCGACCGGGTGTTCTTGAACCTCGAGAACGTCCGCGGGCAGTCGGACGCCTCGGCGTTCAACGTCTACGTCGGGGTGCCCGACGGGGAGGACCCGACCGACCATCCCGATCGGCTGGCGGGCAGCGTGGCGCCGTTCGGCCTGCGCCAGGCGAGCCAGCTCGACGAGGAGCACGCCGGTCAGGGGCTCACCTTCGTGCTCGACATCACCAGCCTGGTGGACCAGCTGGGCGCCGACGACTCCTTCGACGTCGACAGCCTGCCCGTGCGGATCGTGCCCCTTCGCGAGCTCGCCGGCCAGGCCGAGCTCAGCATCGGTCGCATCAGCATGTTCCGCCAGGGCCGCTGACGGCGGTGCGATGACCCCCGAGGCCCGGCAGCGGCGCCGGATCCGCACGCCCGTGCTGGTGGTCACCGGCCTTGCCTGGGCGGGAATCATGGCGTTCCCGTGGCCGCACTCGGCACCGCAGGCGTCGTCGCAGGACAGCACGGACTCGGCGGTCACGATGGCGGGTCACGCCGGCCACTCGGGGCACTCGATGGGTCACCTCGCGCCAGGGGCCGCGGACACCTCGCTGCTCGTCGTTGTGGCTGCCTGGGCGGTGATGCTGGTCGCGATGATGGCACCGCTGCTGATCGGTCCGCTCCGTCACGTGCAGGCACGCACCCTTCCGAGGCGACGGTGGCGCGCGATGACGTTGCTGGTCGCGGGCTATGTGCTCGTGTGGTCGCTCGTCGGCCTGGGCCTGGTCACGGTGGCCGGCTCGATCCAGGACCGCACCGTCGCCGTCGTGGTGGTGCTGGTGGCGACGGCCCTCTGGCAGCTGTCCCCGGCCAGGCAGCGTTGCCTGAACCGGCACCATGCGCGTCCGCCCATCGCCGCCTTCGGCCGGGCGGCGGATGCCGGCGCGCTGCGGTTCGGGGCCACCACCGCCGGGTGGTGCGTCGGGTCGTGCGGTGCGCTGATGCTCCTCCCGCTGCTGGCCGGTGACGCACACCTCGCCGTGATGGTGCTGGTCACGATCTGGATCTGGGCCGAGCAGCTCGACCGGCCGGTGCCGCCGAGCTGGCGCGCGCGGCTGCCGCTCACGGCGCTCCGCATGGTCGCAGCCCAGCTGCGTCGGCTGCTCCGCCCCGGACCGCGGGTGCGGGTGGTCACGCCGTAGGGCCCGGAGGTCTCAGGCCACCCGGAGAAGTCGGTCCCAGATCCGGCCGGAAGGGCGGCGGGCGGTGACGGTCTGCTCGACCTGGACCTGCTCACGCCTGGTCTGCTCGGTCAGGGCGATCTCCTCGACCACGCGCTCGGCGGCGGCGCGCCCGTCGGCGATGTGCTGGGCGGTGAAGGAGAAGTCGGTCATCCGGGCGCCCAGGTCGGGGGTGCTCATCCGGTGCACGGCGACGTGCTCGCCGAGGTCCGGCTCGGGACGGACCCGGGTGGCCACGCCGAGGCTGGCGACGAGCACGTCGATCGGCGTACGGCCACTCGGCAGTCTGGCCGGGACGCTGGCGTCCAGGACGAAGACGCGGGTGGGAGCAAGGTCTGCGGCGCCGCTGATCGGCACGAGGTCGGCCACCCCGCCGTCCACGTGCGGGCCGGGGTAGCCGCAGCTGGCCGGCAGCGAGACCGGAGCGAAGACAGCGGGCACTGCCGCCGAGGCGAGCAGCAGCTGGTCGATGTGGCCGTGGCGGTGGTAGACGGCGCTGTTGCCGGCGAGCGGCGTGGTGACGATCCTGACCGGGGTCGGGAGGTCCTCGAGACGGCTGACCGAGACCCACTCGGAGATCAGGCGAGCCAGTGCGTCGGAGGAGAACAGGTAGGGGCGCTGGCGCAACAGGTGTCCGACGCGGGTCAGCGTGCCGCCGGGGAAGATGTCCTGGGTGTCCAGGCGCAGCCAGCGGGCGCGCAGCTCCTGCACGCGGAGTCGGTCCGGGCGGAAGCCCATGAAGGCGGCGTTCAGGGCGCCGACCGAGGTGCCGACCAGGGCGTGGGGAACGATGCCGTGATCGAGGAGCACCTCCATCATGCCGACCTGTACGGCGCCGCGAGCAGCCCCGCCGGACAGCACGAACACGTTCCGCTCTTCTCCCGAGGATTCTGACTTGATGTCCATGACGCCCTTTCGCGCGGACCCCCCGGTCGGTCGTTCTCCCCTCCACTATGACGGCGTATTGTCCGTTTTGTAGAGAAATGCTAAAGACGGTGGAGATGACTGGTTTCCCGCCCCTGGGGAGGGGGTACGACGCCACTGGGTGCGGACGGTCCGGTCCGACCCAGAGAGGGAGCAGGCCATGAGCCAGGAAATCGAGCAGGGACTCTCAGCCGAGGAGCTGGGAGCGCAGGGCGTCACGGCACTGCCCGACAAGGAGGTCGTCTCGATCCTCGACCTGAACGCCGACATCGACCTGGCGATCGACGCCGCAGCGCCGATCGACCTGGCGGTTGCGGCCAACGCCAACGTGGCCGCCCCCATCGACGCCGCAGTCGGCGCCAACATCCTCTCGGTGGACTCCACCGCCCAGGCACTCAGCGACCAGGGGGTGATGATCACCCAGGGCATCGACGCGGACGCGACAGCGACCGCCGAGCAGGACAGCGCCATCGACCAGGGCAACGACGTCACCGACGCCCCGACGACCGGCGACCCGGACAGCGCTGGCGCGGCTGCAGCTGCCACGCTGGGTGCGCCGACCGACGCCACGGCGCCGGTGGGCGGGGCTGTGGACGGCGTCGTGGACGGCGCCACCGGTGCCGCCGGTGGCGTCACGGGCGGAGCGACCGATGGGCTCGGCGGGGCGACCGACGGGCTCGGCGGAGCGGTCGACGGCGCCGGGGAGGCAGTCGGTGGCGCAACCGGAGGCCTGGGCGCAGGCGCCCTCTCCGGCGACCTGCTCAACGTGGACGTCAACGTGGACGCCGACGCCGACATCGCGGCCCCGGTCAATGGTGCGGTCGCCGCGAACGCCAATGTGGCCGCCCCGATCGATGCAGCCGTCGCAGCCAACATCGGCAGCGTGAACAGCGACGCTGTCGCCGTCTCCCAGCAGGACGCCATCATCGACCAGCAGGTGACGGGCTCCGCAGAGGCGACCTCGGAGCAGACCTCCGACCTCAAGCAGTAGAGCCCTAGGCGATGACGATGGTCAACGGGCCATCGGGGTTGGAAAGCGCCCCGAAGGCGGCGCAGGGCACCGGGCCGGACTCGACGGCGCCGGCGCGCGCGGACGGTGTCCAGCTGATCGGTGAGATGAAGGGCTCCGGCTACCGGGAGCCCCCCGCGCTGGCGCGCCGCGGCGACGGCCAGACGGTCCAGCTGACCCCCCTGCTGTACCTCGTGCTCGCTGCGATGGACGGCACCCGCACCCACGAGGAGATCGCGGCCGTCGTCAGCGGTCAGTTCGAGAAGAACGTGTCAGCGGACAACGTCCGCACGCTGGTGGAGGACCGGCTCCGCCCCGCGGGGCTGGTGGTCGCCGCGGACGGGACCCAGCCGGAGGTGCAGAAGTCCAACCCCCTGCTCGGACTGCGGTTCAAGTACGCCGTGACCGACCCCGAGCGGACCCGACGCGTGACGGCGCCGTTCGGCTGGCTGTTCAACCCCGTCATCGTCGTCCTCGTGCTTGCCGCGCTGGTCGGCGTCAGCTGGTGGGTGCTCTTCCGCAAGGGGCTGGCCTCGGCGACCCACGAGGCCTTCGACAAGCCGGGTCTGCTCCTCCTGGTGGTGCTGGTCACGGTGCTGTCGGCCGGCTTCCACGAGTTCGGCCACGCTGCGGCTGCACGTCGCGGCGGGGCCACCCCAGGTGCGATGGGCGCCGGTGTCTACCTCGTCTGGCCCGCGTTCTACACCGACGTCACCGACTCCTACCGCCTCGGCCGCTGGGGACGGGTGCTCACCGACCTCGGCGGGTTGTACTTCAACGCCATCGTCGCCGTGGCCATCGCAGGTGTCTGGTGGGCCACGCAGTACGACGCGCTGCTGTTGGTGATCGCGACCCAGATCCTGCAGATGGTGCGCCAGCTGACGCCGCTGGTGCGGTTCGACGGCTACCACGTGCTGGCCGACGTGACCGGCGTACCCGACCTGTTCCAGCGGATCAGGCCCACCCTCCTCGGCGTACTGCCGTGGCGCTGGAAGCACCCTGAGACCACGATCCTCAAGCCGTGGGCACGCGTCGTGGTGACGCTGTGGGTGCTGGTCGTGGTCCCGCTCCTTGCCTTCTCGCTGTTCTGCATGGTCGTCACGCTGCCCCGCATCGTCGGAACCGCCTGGGCCAGCGCCGGCAAGCAGAGCACGCTGCTGGGCCGCGCGTGGTCCGACGCCGACGTCCTCGAGGTCCTCGCCAGGGGGCTCGCAGTCGTCGCCGTGCTGTTGCCGGTCCTGCTCGTCGCCGTGATCCTGGTGCGTCTGCTCCGCCAGGTGGCCACGAAGGTGTGGACAGCCACGAGCGGCCGGCCGTTGCGGCGGGCTCTCGCGGGACTGCTGGCGGTGGCCCTCGTGGCCGGTCTGGGATTCCTGTGGTGGCCACGCGAAGGTGCCTACCGGCCGATCCAGCGCTACGAGGACGGCACCCTGACCCAGCTGGCCAGTGCGGCCCGGGCGCCCACCGGACAGCTGAGCGCAGGCGACTACGGCCGGTTGACGACCGGCTGGTCCGAGGGCGATGCCCGCCCCACGCGCGAGAAGCCCCAGCTCGCCCTGGTCCTGGTCCCGCGTGAGGGGAGCGGAGCCGCTCCGGAGTCCGGGTCCACCGAGCGGCAGGAAGCGGGGTACGCCGGAGGCGTGGGTCTTCCCCTTCAACAAGCCGCTGGAGCCCGGCCAGGGTGACAACCAGGCGCTCGCGGTGAACACCACGGACAACACGATCCGCTACGACGTGGCGTTCGCGCTGGTCTGGATCGAGGACGACTCCCCGGCGCTGAACACGAACGAGGCCTACGCGTTCGCCAGCTGCACCAACTGCGCGGCGGTGTCCATCGGCTTCCAGGTCGTCCTGGTCACGGGCGAGAACCATGTCGCCGTACCCCAGAACATCTCCGCCGCGGTCAACTACGACTGCGTGAACTGCCTGACCTATGCGCTGGCCACCCAGCTGTTCGTCACCCTCGATGGACCGCTGAGCGCCGGGAGCACGAAGGAGCTCGAGGCTCTGTGGCGCGAGATCGCGGAGTTCGGCACGAACATCGCGACGGTTCCCCTCAATGAGATCCGCGACCGGCTGACGGCGTACGAGAACCAGATCCTGGACATCATCGAGGCCGACCCGGCCAACGGCGAGAAGACCGACTCCGTCGAGGCCGGGGACCCCGCGGAGCCCGCCGCTCCCGGCGAGGAGGTCCAGCCCGACGCGACGGCACCGGGCCCTCGACCGGGCCATCGACCGGCCCCGACGACCAGCAAGCCGACCCGGGGGACGGCAGCGCGGCAGAGGACGGCTCGGCCGGCACCGAGGGCGAGGACACCGCGGGCGGAGGCGGGGAGCCGGCCCAGGAACCGGCCCAGGACCCGACCCAGAAGCCGGCCCAGGAACCAGGCCCTGCTCCGACAGCGGACCCGACCTCCGGCCCCTGACCTCCGGCCCCGGTGCAGACCACCCGAGCCACCGTGCGCTGCCGTGTCCGCTCGCGCTGTTCCTGATCTTGCGCCTGACCCCTGCCAGACGCAGAGTGGAGCTCTGCTCGAGACCCCGAAGGAGCTGTCATGGGAAAGCTGCTGGTGCACATCACCCACGGTCCGGAAGCCCCCACCCGCGCTGCTCTCGGTCTGCTCGTCGCGCGGGCGGCGATCGATGAAGGCCACGAGGTCTCGGTGTTCCTTGCCGGAGACGCCGTCCAGCTGATCCGTCCGGCGGTGCTCGACGCTCTGTCCGGTCTCGGCACGGGCTCGCTGCGTGAGTCCTTCGACGCCGTCGTGGGCGGCGGCGGCAAGTTCTACGTGTCCGGCATGTCGAGCAAGGCCAGGGGGGTCGGCGAGTCGGACCTCGCCGACAAACCTGCGGAGTTCGCGATGCCGAAGAAGCTGGTCGAGCTGACCTTCGAGGCCGACCGGGTGCTCACCTACTGATCGACGGCCATACCCGGCTCGAGACGACTGAAGCCGCAGTCACGAGGACTACGGCTTCGTCGCTGTGGTGGCCAGGGGCGGGGTCGAACCGCCGACCTTCCACTTTTCAGGCGGACGCTCGTACCAACTGAGCTACCTGGCCCCAACTGCTCCCGCACCCCGGCCGAAGTCGGGACGCAGGTCAGCCTCCGTTTCCAGAGGCCACGCGGAACTCTACCGGACCGGTTCCGGGCAGTCGTCCTCGGACGGGACACAGCTGTCTGCGTGATGGCTGAGCTCACGCACGGGCAGCACGTTCTGTTGAGCGGTCGCGCTTCGGCGGATCAGCCCCAGCGCGTCAGGGCCGCGGCGTACGCGCGCGGAGCCAGCTCAGCGTGCCGGGCTCCAGCCCGCGCAGCTTCGGGGTCGCGGCCAGGGGTGCGACGAAGAGAGGTGCGTCCTCGGACAGCGCCCACTTCAGCTCGTGGAACACCCGCGACAGGGTGTCGTCGCTCTCGACGAGGAGCAGACCCGGGCGCAGCGACGCGCAGCTCGGTCCAGGGCCCTGGGAGGTTCTCCTCGGGGAGCTCCGGGGTCCAGGCGACGAAGACGGTCACTTCCGTCGACCGGTGACGCGTCGCCAACGCGAGTGCGCCAGGGCAGCGCGGGCCGCGTTCATCCCCGCGGCGCCGTGCACGCCGCCGCCGGGGTGGGCCGAGGCGCCGCCGAGGTAGAGACCGGGGACACCGGTCTCGGCCCGGCCGAGGCCGGGAACGGGGCGGAAGACCAGTTCCTGGTGCAGCTGTGAGGTGCCGCCGTTGATCGCTCCCCCGATCAGGTTGGCGTCGCGGCTCTCGAGCTCGATCGGGCCGAGGATCCGGCGTTCGAGGACGAGCGAGCCGAACCCGGGCGCCAGTCTTCTCGAACCGGGCCTGCATCCGGTCGGCGAACCGCTCGAGGTCGTCGCGGTCCCAGACTCCGCGGATCCCCTCCTCGCCGGCGTCCCCGTCGGTGACCTGCGGCACGTGGGTGTAGGCCCACATCGACTCGGTGCCGGCCGGGGACCGGGTCGCGTCCGTGGTGGTCATCTGGCCGGCGAGCATGAACGGCCGGGCGGGGACCAGGCCGGCGGCGACCTGACCGAGCGCCTCGGCCATGTCGGTGACGCCGTCGGCGATGTGCACGGTGCCGGGTGCCTTGGCCGGCGCGCTCTGCCACGGGCACCGGGCCGCTCAGAGCCCAGTCGACCTTGACGGTGCCCGGGTCGAGCTGGAACGCCTTCATCCCCCGTCGGACGCGGTCGGGTACGTCGGCCGGGTCGAGCAGGTCGTCGTACAGGCGGGGCGCCACGACCGTCGCCACCACGGCGCGCCTGGCCTCGACCGAGTGACCGTCGGCGGTGTGCACCGTCCGCGCGCGACCGTGGGAGGTGCTGATGCGCTCGACCGGGCTGGAGCAGCGGATCTCGCCGCCGAGGGAGCGCAGCCGCCGGGCCAGGGCCTGGGTGAGCTCACCGGCTCCGCCCTCGGGGACCGGGAAGCCGACGGTCTGCCCCATCATGCTCATCATCAGGGCCATCAGCCCGGAGCCAGGGGCGTCCAGGGGGATGTCGGAGTGGCCGGCGTTGCCGGCGAGCAGGACGCGGGGCGCCTCGCCCTTGAACCGGTTGCGCCCGAGGTCGAGCGCCGGGGTGAGCAGGGTCCGCACGAACTGGAGGCCGCCCACGCGGGGCAGCCTGAGAAGTCCGCCGAGGGTGGCCCGGACCGGCGGGAACGGTGTGAGCAGTCCCCTGATCAGGTGCTCGCCGATGACGTCCCAGTCGCTGCACAGGTCGAGCCACGCCTCGCCGTCCCCTGGTTGCTGCTCCTCGAACCACGCGGCGGTGACCTGCCGGTCGCGATCCAGCAGGGCCCACTGGCCGTCGGGCAGCGGGTGTCCCAGCACGGTGGGGGCGTGGGTCCAGGTGAGGCCGTGGTCCTCCAGCCCGAAGGACCTGATCGTCGGCGAGGCGGCCGCCAGCGGGTAGAACGCGCTGAAGGTGTCGTGCACGAAGTCCGGATGGACGTCGTTGGCACTGCGTACGGCGCCGCCGAGGTCGGGCTGGCCCTCCAGGACGAGCACCGACCAGCCGGCGTCGGCCAGGTGGTTCGCGGCCACCAGCCCGTTGGGCCCGGAGCCGATGACGACCGCGTCGTACGACGTCATGGGGTCACCGGCGCTCCGCGATGAACGCCAGCCGGCGCAGCGTCTCGACGTTGCGCCACTTCAGGCCCGGTGCCCGGACGGGCTGGGGGACGAGCCTGCCGGGACCGCTGACCGCGTCCTCCTCGATCACGACCCGGGTGTCGGCGCCGTGCACGTGCAGGGTCAGCCGGACCGCGGCCTCGCCGAAGGGCCACGCCCTGGCGCGCAGCGCGAGCAGCCGCAGGGGCTCGGACGCGGTCACCTCGGTGTCGTCGTCGAGCAGGGCCGGCCAGGCGCCGACGGAGTGGTGCAGCCGGGAGCCGACCTCCGGCCAGCTGTCGTCGACCTCCCGCATCCGCGAGGCTCCGACCACCCACAGCGGGTAGAGCCACCCGTCGGCCAGCACGTCCCAGACGCGCTGCGGGGTGGTGTGTACGACGCGTTCGACGCTGATCATGCTCGGAAAGTACCCGGCGGTGCCCGGGACACACGCGCCGGAGTCGCTTCCGGGTGTGGCGCACCGCACCCGGCCGGGAACGACGAAGGCCTCCCGACATGTGTGCCGGGAGACCTTGGCCTGTGTGCGACCCCGACGGGACTCGAACCCGCGGCCTCCGCCGTGACAGGGCGGCGCGCTAACCAACTGCGCTACGGGGCCTGGATGGTGCAAAGCTCGCTCGATTGCGAAGCCACGGAATGCTAACCCACGACGGGGTCCCATTCCGAATCCGCACCCCCAACGGGATTCGAACCCGTGCTACCGGCGTGAAAGGCCAGCGTCCTAGGCCACTAGACGATGGGGGCCCGCCGCTCGGGAAGTGATCCGCCGAGCGACTGGGACAGCATAGGGGAGGGGCAGGTTCAGGCGTAGCCGAGGTCGTGCAGCGCCCGGTCGTCGATGCCGAAGTGGTGCGCGATCTCGTGGACCACGGTGATCCGGACCTCGTCGACCAGTTCCTCCGACGTCTCGCACATCCGGGTCAACGGCCCTCGGTAGATGAAGATCCGGTCGGGCTCGCGGAAGGTGTAGTTGCTGTCCCGCTCGGTCAGCGGCACCCCGTCGTACAGCCCCAGGAGGTCGGGGTCCTCGGCCGGCGGCTCCGCCTCGACCAGGACGACGACGTTGTCCATCAGGTCGGCGAGCTCGGTCGGTACGCCGTCCAGCGCTCGCGCCACCAGGTCCTCGAACCCCGCCTCGTCGATCTCCATCGGGATCAGCCTGACAGGTGGGGGCAACTGCGACTTGGTCGGGGAGGGGAGCGCGGGGGGCCGCCGCCGGACGTGCGAATGTCGCGCCAGGGACCGATGAACGGATCATCAGCCCCGGACGCGACATTCGCGTGTTTGACGGGGCGCAAAGCACCTACCTGCCGCCGCCGGACGTGCGAATGTCGCGCCAGGGACCGATGAACGGATCATCAGCCCCGGACGCGACATTCGCATGTTTGACGGGCGGCGCGCGCTCACGCAGCCAGCGACTGCTCCACCGGGCGTGGGAGCGGGGCCGGGTGGCTGTTGGTGCCCATGAAGTTGTTCGGCAGCGACAGGCGGATCACCTTGTGCCAGGCCGAGGCGACCTGGCGGGGGAGCGAGCCGGTCTTGTACTCCAGGCCGTAGCGCTCGAACAGGTCCTTCACCTTCGGCGCGATCTCCTTGTAGCGGTTGCTGGGGAGGTCGGGGAACAGGTGGTGCTCGATCTGGAAGGACAGGTTGCCGGTCATCATGTGCATCGCGTTCGAGCCGCTGATGTTGGCGGAGCCGAGCATCTGGCGCACGTACCACTCACCCTTGGTCTCGCCGGTGATCGAGTGCTTCTCGAAGGTCTGCACGCCCTCGGGGAAGTGACCGCACATGATCACCGAGTGGGTCCACAGGTTGCGGACCAGGTTGGCGGTGAAGTTCGCGCCGATCGTGTGCAGGAACGAGGGGCCCGACAGGATCGGGTGGACCACGTAGTCCTTCTTGAACTGGTTCCGGATCTTGCGCATCGTGACCGCGGCGCGCGCCTTGAACTCGGGCGACTTCAGGGTCTTGCGCTTGACGTTCTTGCCGATCTCGAGGTCGTACGCCGCGATGCCGTACTCGAAGAAGCACGCGTTGATGAAGTTCCACAGCGGCTGGGCGAGGTAGATCGGGTGCCAGCGCTGGTCCTCGTCGACGCGCATGATGCCGTAGCCGAGGTCGTTGTCCTTGCCGACCACGTTGGTGAAGTTGTGGTGCAGCTCGTTGTGCGAGTGCTTCCACTGCTCGGAGGGGGAGGCGTTGTCCCACTCCCAGGTGCTCGAGTGGATCTTCGGGTCGCGCATCCAGTCCCACTGGCCGTGCATGACGTTGTGCCCGATCTCCATGTTCTCGAGGATCTTGGCGACGCTGAGGCCCGCCGTACCGACGACCCAGGCCGGCGGGAACAGCGAGAACAGCAGCACGGCGCGCGAGCCGAGCTCGAGCTTGCGCTGGGTGTCGATGACCTTGCGGATGTACGCCGCGTCGCTCGCGCCACGCTTCTCGATGAACTCGGCCCGGATCGCCTCGAGCTCGGCACCGATGTTCTCGATGTCCTCGGCGGTGAGGTGGTCGATCGGGCTGGTGGGCTGCTTCTGCAGGACGGTCATGGTGATCTCCTTCGGTTGGTGATCGCGGTCAGTGGTGAGTCAGGGGGTAGGGGGTGGGGCAGGGGGTCAGTGGTCGAACTCGCAGCTGCCCGCAGCGGCGCTGATGCAGGTCTGCACCTTCACGCCGTCGCCCGCGGCGGCGGTGGTGATCTCGCCGGTGCGCAGGTCACGCACGGCGCCTTGGCGCAGCGGCAGCACGCAGCCGTAGCAGATGCCCATCCGGCAACCGCTCGGCATGAGTACGCCGGCCTCCTCGGCCTCGTCGAGGATGGGGCGGGACCCGTCGGCCTCGACGGTCGCACCGTTCTTCAGGAAGCTGACGGTGCCGCCCTCGCCGGTGACCAGGGTCGCCACCCGGAACTGCTCGGTGAGCAGTCTGATCCCGAGCTCGACGTGGTGCTGCTCGAGGGCATCGAGCAGACCGGCGGGACCGCACGCGAACGTGGTGCGCTCCAGCAGATCGGGGACCAGGTCGGCCAGGTCGGCCACGTCGAGGACGCCGTGCTGGTCGTCGTAGCGCGCGACGAGGTTGATCATCCCTGCCCGGTCGAGCTCGCGGAGGTTGGTCAGGAAGATGGAGTCGGGCTCGCTCGGCGCGACGTGCACCACGACGATGTCGTAGCGCTCACTGCGCGGGAGCCGGACGGCGCCCTCCTCGCCCACGGGGAACAGGTTGCGCAGCATCCCGATCACGGGCGTGATCCCGGACCCGGCCGTCACGAAGAGGAACTTGCCGCCCTCGGTGGGCAGCACGAACTCGCCGGCGGCCTGCTCGAGGTGCACCAGCGTGCCCACCTGCGCGCTGCGGACGAGGTAGTTGCTGACCTTGCCCTCGGGCACGGCCTTGACGGTGATCGAGATGTGGTTGTCGGTGCGCGGGCCGTGGGTCAGGGAGTAGGCGCGCCACAGCCGGACGCCGTCGACGTCGATGCCGAGCCGGAGGTACTGGCCGGGGATGTGCCCGGCCCAGTCGGCGCCGGGCTGGATCACGATGGTGGCGGCGTCGGCGGTCTCGTGCTCGATGTGCACGATCCGCCCGCGCAGGTCCGCGCCCTTGCGCAGCGGGTTGAAGACGTCGAGGTAGTCGGCCGGGACGAGGGGGGTGGCAGCGAGCTCGGCGACCCGCAGCACGCGCTCGCGCAGGGTCCTGCCGCGGCCGAGCGGGCTCCGGACGGGAGCGGCGGAAGACGTCGTGGTGGCCATGTACCCAACAATGGTGTGTGGGCAGGCTAAAGTCATGACCTGAGCGCGTGAATCGACAGCACTGTTTTGTTCGCAGGAGATAAAAAGGTGACCGAACAGCCCGAACTACGCCTTTCCAAGGCCGCGATCAGTGACCTGCGCAACATTCTGCCCGAGGTGGCGGGCCGGACGGTCTCCGCGATCACCGACGACGTGCCCAGCTACTCCGACGCCCTGAGCGGCCCCATGGGCGAGACCATCCGCAACGCCGTCGAGCTCGCCCTCGGCGGGTTCATCTCGCTCGCAGCGAGGTCGGGGGGAGGGGTGGCGCAGACTCCCACGGCGCCCGCCGTGGACGGCGCCTACCAGCTCGGCCGCGGTGAGGCCCGGAGCGGTCGTTCGGTCGACGCCCTGCTCTCCGCCTACCGGATCGGTGCCCGGGTGGCCTGGCGCGAGATGTCCGCGACCGCGGTGCGCAACGAGGTGGACGCCGACACCCTGGCCCGGTTCGCCGAGCTGGTCTTCGCCTACATCGACGAGCTGTCCGCCTCCAGCGTCGCCGGGCACAACGACGAGCTCGCCACCAGCGGCCGGGTACGCCACCGGCTGCTCGAGCGGCTGGCCGCGCACCTGCTCGACGAGTCCACCCCGGAGGCCGTCGAGACCGCGGCCGAGCGGGCCGACTGGTCACCCCCGAAGACGCTCACGGCCGTGATCGTCCCGGAGTCGCAGGTGCGCACCGTCGTCAACGCGATCACGGGCGAGACCCTGCAGTCGACCGAGACGCTGCCCTTCGAGGGTGGCGAGGGGATGGTGCTGCTGCTCGTCCCGAACGCCCACGGGCGCAGCCGCCGTACGCTGCTGAAGGCCCTGGCCGGCATCGGTGCGGTCATGGGGCCGGCCCGTCCGTGGCTGGACGTGCGGTCGTCCTACGACCGGGCGCTGCGGGTGCACGCGCTGGACCTCGGGCCGGACAGCGAGCAGTACCTCACCGAGCTGGTGCTGACCGCCGACGCCAGTGCACTCGCCGACCTGCGCACCCGGGCGCTCGCGCCGCTGGCGGGCCTGAGCCCCACGAGCGCGGAGAAGCTCACCGAGACCCTGCGGTCCTGGCTGCTGCACCACGGCCGCAGGGACGCCGTCGCGGCGGAGCTCTTCGTGCATGCCCAGACCGTGCGCTACCGGATGGGCCAGCTCCGCGAGCTCTTCGGCGACGCGCTGGAGGACCCCCGCGCCGTCCTGGAGCTGACCATCGCCCTCGGTCTGCCGACGGCAGCACCGAGCGAGGGTGCCCCGGAGAAGCCGGGACCTCAGAGCTCGTTGTGAGCGAGCCGGCCACCGACCCAGGTGGCCGCGACGTGCATCGACCGCAGTGCCGCGGCCTGCTCCCGGGAGGTGCCGACCGGTAGTGGGTCGGCATCGAGGAGCGCGAGGTCGGCCGGGTGCCCGACGGCCACGGTGCCGAGGCCGTTCGTGCTCGCTGCCAGCGCCTCGTGCACGGTCAGGGACTGCTCGCCGTGCCACGGCTCCCGCTCGTCGGCGCTGCGGTGCACGGCCGCGGCCATCGCGTCCCACGGGTCCAGTGGCGAGACCGGTGCGTCACTCCCGAACACGACCTCCACCCCGTCGTCGTGCAGCCAGCGCAGCGCGAAGCAGCGGTCGGTGCGGCCGGGCCAGAAGCTCTCGGAGAGGTCGCGGTCGTCGAGCAGGTGCGCCGGCTGGACGCTGGCCCGGATGCCGAGCCGGGCCATGGTGCGGCTGTCCTCCCGGTTCATCAGCTGCGCGTGCTCGATGGTGCCGACGGCGCCGGTCTCGTCGTACGCCGCCAGCGCGGCACGCACCGCCGCGTCGCCGATGGCGTGCACCGCCACCTCGAGACCGTGCCTGGTGGCGTGGGCGAGCAGGGCACGCAGGCTCTCCTCGGAGAGGTTGGGTGCGCCGATCCCGCCCCCCTCGGCGTACGGCGCGCAGCACCATGCCGTCCGGGTGTTCAGCGATCCGTCCGAGATGATCTTCAACGGACCCATCGTGACCAGGGGGCCGCAGCCCGGCAGCATGTCACCGGTGCCGCAGGCCCGCGCCGACGAACTCCGCGACCGTGTCGACGTAGGCGCCGACCTTGACCCGGAGCAGCTCCGCCCCGGCCGCCTCCCGCTCGGGCCAGGCGCTCAGGCTCTGGTCGAACTCGAGGTCCACGAGTCCGGTGATGCCCTTCGCCGCGGCCTCGCGCAGCGTGTGCAGGTAGGCCGCGGGGGCGGTGCCGTCGCTGCCGGCGACGTCGCTGAGCCGGGGATAGGCCCGGAACCACTCGCCCTCGGCCACGACGTCCTCGCGGACCGGCAGGCGCAGACCGCGCAGGCCGACCGTGTTGATCCAGGCATGGTGGCCGTCACCGCTGATCAGGACGACGGGGCGGTCGCCCGCAACCTCGTCGAGCTCGCGGACGGTGGGCTGGCGCGACCACGACGCGGAGCGGTGCCCCCAGCCGATCACAGGCCCCTCGGGCAGCTCGGCCAACCGCCTCGAGACGAGGCCGAGCACCTCCTCCACCGACCGGGTCCCGGTCAGGTCGAGCCGCTGGGAGACCATCGTCCACTGGCCGAGGTGCACGTGCTGGTCCCACAGGCCCGGGATCAGCCAGCGACCGTCGGCCCGGTGCTCGGCCACCCCCTGCGGCCGGGCCAGCGCCTCGCCGACCTCCACCACGCGGCCGTCGATCACGAGCACGTCCACCGGCCGACCCGTCGGGAGGCCGTCCCCGGCCGGCGCACCCGAACCACCCACGGGCACCAGCCGGACACCACGCAGCATCAGGCTCGGGACCGCCGCGGGCCGCCGTTGCGAACGCATCGCCATCCCTCCCTCGTCCGTGCACAGCAGCGGGGGCCCAGCCCACGGACCCAGCCCCCGGTCCCGGCCACACTAGGACAGGGCGCCAGCGACCAGATGCCCGAGGGTGGCCGCCACCAGGCAGCCGACGACAGTGGTCACGGCGTACGCCGTCCCGCGTCGCGGTCCACCCAGGACCGACTGCACCGCGAACGCCGAGTAGGTGGTCAGCCCGCCGCAGAAACCCGTGCCCAGCAGGGCCAGCCAATGCCCCTCGACTGCGGCGCCGAGGAGGGCCCCGAGTGCCGCGGAGCCGGACAGGTTGACGACCAGGGTGCCCCAGGGCCAGCCGTGGTCCAGGGCGCGGCTGACCAGGAAGCGGACCGGTGCCCCGACGGCGGCTCCCAGGGCGACGAGCAGCGCGGTCACAGGCCGCCGCCCTGGCCGGCGACGTCACGGCGCTGGCCGTGAGTCAGGCGCCCCTCGATGATCAGCACGGCCAGCACCGAGGCGGCCAGCGTGCCGAGGCAGTAGGTGAGACCGAGCAGGACCTCGCCGCGGTCGAGCAGCGCGAAGGTCTCAGCCGACGCTGCGGACATGGTCGTGAACCCGCCGAGGACTCCGGTGCCGAGGAACAGCGCCGAGCCACGGTCGCTGGTGAACCGCTGCCAGCAGGGGCAGCGCCGCCAGCAGCGCCGAGCCCACCACGTTGATCAGGAAGGTGCTCCACGGAAAGTGGTCCGCCTCCACCGGGAAGGCAGCGGTCACCGACCAACGGGCCGCGGCACCGAGGGCACCACCCACGCCGGTGGCCAGGACGCCCACGAGCAGGAGCGGGTGGGGAGGGGCCGCTGGTGTGCTCGCGGTCATGCAGGAGGCAGCGAGGTCGGGCCGGTCCAGGGCAGCGGCTCCTCGCCGTTGCCCTGTCGCTCGAACTCGGTGAAGTACCAGGTCTGCAGGTCCACCAGCACGTCCGGTGGCCGCAGGGCCAGCAGGTGTTCCTGGGAGAGCGCGCGGTAGACCTCGTCGAGCAGGTCGCGGATGCGTGTCATGGTCTCGGGCGTGCTGGCCGGGACGCGGTACTCCAGGTCCACGCTCTCCAGGCCGTCGGCGATCGCCTGGTCGAGGCGGTGGATGCCCTCGCTGGAGCGACGCTCGCGGTCGGCCTGGACGAAGACGTCGGTGATGGCGATGGCGAGCGGGTAGTCGTCCGGTGCGGTCATCGCGAGCAGCCGCAGCTCGCGGCGTACCTCGAAGTGGTAGCGCCGCAGCTCGCCGAAGAGCGAAGCCGGCACCCCGAGCAGCACCAGCGGGATGAACGCGCCTTCCGAGATCGTCGGGTGCTGGGCGAACTCGAGGTCGAAGTCGAAGATCTCCCCCTCGAGATGGCTCTCGTAGTGCGCCTGCCCGCTGGGCTCGAACCAGACCGACTTGCTGAGCCCGTCGTGGGCGAGGTCGGAACCCCACCGGCGCGACATCATCGCGACGAGGTCGAGGCCCCGACCGAACGTGGTCAGGTTGAAGTCGTCGACGTCCTCGGGCTCGGGGGCGTTGGGTGCACGCTGCGGCGGGACGGGCGAGGAGTCGACCACCTCGATCCGCGGGTGGTCGACGGTCCCGCGCACGCGCACCGAGAGCGGTGGCTGCGAGTGGATCAGCGCGTTCGTGACGAGTTCCGAGACACCGAGCTGGGCGGCGTCGACCAGGTCCTCGCGGCCGATCTCCTCCAGGACCTTGGACACCCAGGAGCGCGCGAGCCGCACTGACGGGGGACTCGCGGGAAGGACGAGCGATCTCTTGGTCAGAGGCACCTTCCCTCGCTCCTGTGCACCGCAGCAGTCGGGGGTGGGGCGATGACCTCCCGCTGGCTAGAGATTAGGGGAATACGGACCCAGTAGCACTCATTTTGTGGCCATTTTCAACAGCGCATTCTCGACCACCTCGGTGAGCGACGGGTGGATCCAGTACTGCCCGCGAGACATTTCGTACGGCGAATTGCCGAGACTCATCCCCTGGACGAGGGACTGGAGCAGCATGCTCGCCTGCGGGCCGATGATGTGTGCGCCCAGCAGTCGCTCGCCCCGGGGGTCGCCGAGGAGCTTGACGAAGTGCTCTCCGGGCTTGCTCTCCATCGCCCAGCCGTAGGCGACGTCAGCGAAGTCCTGCTTGACGGCGATGTGCTCGATCCCCTGCTCCCTGGCCTCTTGCGAGGTCAACCCGACGCCGGCGATCTGCGGTGAGGTGAACACCGCACTGGGCACGAAGCGGTGGTCGCTGGCGACCAGGTCGTCGGGGTGCAGCAGGTTGTGCTGGACGGTGCGCGCCTCGATGTTGGCGACGTGCTTGAGCTGCCACTCGCTGCTGACGTCACCCAGCGCCCAGACCCCGTCGACCGAGGTGCGCTGGAACTCGTCCACCAGGATTCGCCCGTCCTCATGGGCGATTGCGGTGTTCTGGAGTCCCAGTCGGTCGCCGTTCGGGACCCTGCCCGTGGCGACCAGGAGGACGTCGGTCTCGAGATCCGTCCCGTCGGAGAGCGAGAGGACGGTCGCCCCGTTGCGCTGCACCACCTTGGTCGCGGTCGTCTCGAGCCGCAGGTCCCACTGGTCGGCTGCGATCTCGGTGAAGCGCTGCGAGACGTCCTCGTCCTGCCAATGCAGCAGCGTCGAACCCCGATGGACCTGGGTGACCTGCGTGCCGAGCGCGGAGAAGACGTGGGCGAACTCGGCTGCGACGTAACCGCCACCGACGATGGCCATCCGCCTCGGGAGCTCGTCGAGACGCATCACCGTGTCGCTGGTGTGGAAGTCCACGTCCTCGAGGCCGGGGATGTCGGCCACGTCGACCCGGCCACCGGCCGCGATCACGATCTGGTCGGCCGTGATCTGCTCTCCGGTGCCCGTGTCGATGGTGTGGTCGTCGACGAACGTGGCGTGCTGGTCGAAGACGTCCACGTGCGGCTGACCCTCGCGATAGGTCCTGCCGCTCGCGACCATCGGGTCGATCCGGCCGAAGATGCGGTCCCGGATCTCCGGCCAGCGCGCTCCGTCGTACGACGTGTCGACGCCGAGTGCGGTGGCGCTCCTCGCTGTGCGGGCCAGGTCCGCCGGGTAGACGAACATCTTGGTCGGGATGCAGCCGACGTTGAGGCAGGTGCCGCCGAAGAGGTGCTCCTCGAGGATTGCCACCCGCCAGTCCGCGAACAGCCTGGTCACGATGGGGTTGCCCGAGCCGGTCCCGATCACGGCGAGGTCGTAGTGGGTCACGGCTCCATCGTGCCCGAGAGGTCCTCGATGTGACCGAACCAACGCCCCCCAGGTGGCTGGGAAGGGACTGGTGCGGGGAGACTGATGGTTATGTCTGACGTGAACACTGCAACCACGCACCGCCAGGATTCGGGTCGGCACCAGGTCGTCGTGATCGGCTCCGGTTTCGGCGGTCTCTTCGGGACCAAGGCGCTGCGTCGCGCCGACGTCGACGTCACGATGATCGCGAAGACCACGCACCACCTCTTCCAGCCGCTGCTCTACCAGGTGGCGACCGGCATCCTTTCCGAGGGCGAGATCGCCCCCCCGACCCGCGAGGTCCTGGCGCGCCAGGCCAACGCCACCGTCATGCTCGGCGACGTGACCGCCATCGACCTCGATGCCCGGACCGTCACCCATCACGTGCTCGGTCGCGAGGCCGTCACGCCCTACGACTCGCTCATCGTGGCGGCGGGCGCCGGCCAGTCCTACTTCGGCAACGACCACTTCGCCGAGTTCGCACCCGGAATGAAGAACATCGACGACGCGCTCGAGCTGCGGGGCCGGATCTTCGGGGCCTTCGAGCTCGCCGAGAACATGGCCGCCAAGGGCGAGTCCGTCGAGCACCTGCTCAGCTTCGTGGTCGTCGGCGCCGGCCCGACCGGTGTGGAGATGGCCGGCCAGATCGCCGAGCTCGCGCACCGCACCCTCAAGCGCGACTTCCGGTTCATCAACACCAAGAAGGCCCGGGTGATCCTGGTCGACGCGGCGGCCCAGGTGCTGCCGCCCTTCGGCGCCAAGCTGGGAGCCAAGACCAAGGAGACCCTCGAGGACCTCGGGGTCGAGGTCCAGCTCGGTGCGATGGTGACCGATGTCGACGAGCGAGGTCTCGTCGTCCAGGACAAGGACGGCACCAAGCGCCGCATCGAGGCGGTCACCAAGATCTGGGCCGCGGGGGTCCAGGCCAGCCCGCTCGCCGAGACCCTGGCCAAGCAGTCGGGTGCCTCGCTGGACCGCGCCGGCCGCATCGGCGTGAACCCCGACCTGACCCTCCCGGGCTACCCCGAGGTGTTCGTGGTCGGCGACATGATCGCGCTGAACAACCTGCCCGGCGTCGCCCAGGTGGCGATCCAGGGAGCGAAGTACGCCGCCAAGGAGATCAAGGGCAGGCTCAGGAACAAGCCGCCGCAGGAGCCGTTCAGGTACTTCGACAAGGGCAGCATGGCCACCATCTCCCGTTTCGACGCGGTGGCCATGGTCGGCAAGCTGCGGATCAGCGGCCTGATCGCCTGGCTGATGTGGCTGGGCGTGCACCTGATCTACCTGACCGGGTTCAAGAACCAGGTGACCGCGCTGCTGCACTGGACGGTGACGTTCCTGAGCAACGACCGCTCCGAGAGGGTCGCCACCGAGCAGCAGATCTTCGCCCGGATGGCGCTGAAGCGACTGCCCGGCGGCGCGACCGAGCTGGTGAGCGCCCCCGGGTCCGGCGCCGACCGACGCGCCGAGCTCGAGGCGATCGCAGCGGAGGAGTCACGGCTCACCGACGCGGGCGAGCGCGGACAGGTCTCGGACCGCACCGCCTGAGGCCCCCGGCCGGCCGCACGCTCACGACACGCCGTGCGGTCCGGCTCAACGAGGCGGGAGGCGTCCGTGATCGTGTGAAACTTCTCGGTCATGAGCTACTTCCCCCGTGGTGCTCGCCTCTTCGTCGCGCTCGCGCTCGTCGGCTCAGCCGTGGTGTTCCCCCACGCCGCTGCCGCGGCCACCGACCGGAGCCGGCCCGTGGCGAAGGCACGTCCGGCCGTGGTGAAGGCACCGGTCACCGTTTCCGCTGTGTCGGCGCTGCAGAAGCGGTTGCGGCAGAACAAGCGGGTGCCCAAGCGGGCCGTGATCGTGTTCGACAAGTTCTGGCAGAACCCGTTCGCCTCGCGGCTGATCTTCCGGGCTTGGGCGAAGGCCGGGCCGAAGCGCAACAAGAAGTGGGTGCTGATCGAGCAGGCCAGCTGGCGCGCCGGAGCCGGGCTGGGCGGCCGCGGTGGCCGCGACGAGTGCCACCGCAACACCGGATGGCTGCCGAACGGCACCTACTCGTTCGTCCAGCACGACCGCCGCAAGGCCCCGAAGATCAACGGGCGGGTCTTCGAGCTCCAGCCGAAGGCCTGCCGCAACGGCACCCAGCGCCAGCTTCTGTTCATCCACACCGAGCAGAGCTCGGACAACACCCAGTGCCGCGACCGCAAGGGCGACGACCTGTGCCGCTGGGAGCTGCCGCGCTACAACGACTACCGGTCCAACGGCTGCATCAAGATGTCGCCCACCGACCTCAAGGACCTCACCCGACGCTTCCACCGCTACTTCCGCGCCGACGTGCGCTACCCGACCGCGGTGGTCAAGGTGCGGGTCAAGGGCTGAACGCGCCGCGAACCCTCACTCGAAGCGTGGCGGGTCCCGGTGATCCTGCCAGTGACTTGCGGGGCCAGCGCGGCAGGATGGCCGGCTCAGCGGTCGAGGTGCGGGATGCCAGCGGTGGCGAGCCGGATGCGGATCGCCGCGGCCACGAGCGCCACCAGCGCGAAGGACAGCGCCATCCCCAGGACGACGGGGGAGGACGTCAGCAGGTAGCCGATCAGGACGAGCCCCGTGATCCCGGTGGCTCCGATCGTCGTGCGGGTCGCCGTACGGCTGAGGTCCGCTCGCCGGATCACCTTGGCGAAGTCGATCTCGGGCGTCGCCGGTCGGACGAAGGCCGGTGCGTCGTGGCTCTCCGGTGCGGCGGCGGGCGTCTCGACGACCGGGGCCTCGTCGTCGTCGTGGTGCGGAACCGACTGGCTGGGCAACCCGTTCACCACCGGCACTGTGAGCGGAAGCACGAACGAGCGGTCGAGCCACTCGGGGGTCTGGTACTCGTCCGTCCTGGGGGGCAGGACGCGCAAACCTCGAGCTGCGGCGCGCATGCGCTTGCGGCGCGCGCGCACCACCTCGTTCGAGGTGTCGTTGTGCGACACCTGGTCCATGTGTCCTCCCCAGTGCATCTCGACTGAGTCTGCACCCGTTTGGCGGTACCTAACACCATCTGGACCCTTTTCTTTGCCGGTTGACACCACGTGTCCGACAGGGAAGTTACGCGCATCATCTCATTTGCGGGCAACTCGTTCAGCGAAACTCGACGGCGCCCTCGAGAACGGCTCGGGCGCCGGCAGGCCGCCGTCCTGCTCAGCCCTGCGTCCGGCCCGTCAACCGCGCCGCTGCCCGGAGCGGGACGGTGAGCCGCCACGAGGCCGAGGTCTCGAAGCTTCGCCTCAGCGCCACCAGGGCACGTCGCTCCGAGCCCAGCCTGCGCCGGAGCCGGCCGACCTGGCGCGACTGAGCGGACGCGTCTGCCGCCCAGGCAGCAGCGAGAACCTGCGCACGCACCACGGGCGCAAGTGCGTGCAGCGCGTCGGGCAGCACCTGGGCACGGAAGGACGGGTCACGGCGCGGGTCCCGCCAGGTGCTGTGGGTGTTCGCGACGTGCCAGCGCTTCCAGTAGACGGCGTCCGTGGCGGCGTACGCCCCCACCGTGAGCATGCTGATCGCCCAGAGGATGTCGGCCCACGCACCGTCGTCGCCGGTGTCGGGCAGCGGCACCGCGGCTTCGCGACGGACGACGCCACGGAACGCCGCACCGAGCAGCGAGGTGTTCCCGCGCAGGCACACGTCGAGGGCCTCGGTTGCACGGGAGGCCGCATCGGGCGCGAGGAAGGGCACGTGCGCGTCCAGCACGATGTGCGAGGGAAGTGCGCGGTCCTCGGTGCCCTCGGCGTCGCGTTCCAGCGAACGCAACCTGCCCAGGGCGAGCACGGCGCCGGGGTTCGCGTCGAGAGCCTGCTCCCCGAGGGTGACCCAGTCGCCGTCGGTCTCGTCGTCGTGGGGCATCCACATCACGAACTCCGTCGTCGAGCGCTCGACCAGGTCGTTGCAGTGGGCCACCCAGCCCCTGGCCAGCGGACGTTGACCCACCCACTCGATGCCGGCACGGGCACCGAACCGCTCGCGCAACCGGTCCAGGGTGTCGTCGAGGCCGGTGGCATCGGAGACGAGCAGTCGGGCCGACGGCGCCAGCCGCTCGATCGTTCCGGTCACGACCGGCAGCCACCGCGCCGACGCGTGCAGCGGGATCAGGACCGTGGTTCTCATGCGACCCGGCGGGCGACTTCGTCCACGGCGAGTCGCGCCGCCAGAGGTGCGGTCGTGAACTTGAAGTTCGTGGCCATCACCATCCCCCCTCGGTGCGTGGGGCCGAAGTCGGCGCGGTGGTGCAGCTTCGAGGCGCGGGCATGGATGTCGAGCTTGCCGTGCCCGGCGATCACTCCACCGACCAGCACCGAGGGCGGCAGGCCGGTCGTGTCGGGCGGCAGCAGGCCGAGGTCTCGCAGCGGCTGCAGTTGGCCGTCGATCAGCTCGGAGCGGCTCGGCAGGTCGCGCAGCATCTCGTAGGTGCCCTCCGACGGTGTCGACCCGTGCTCGTTGGTCAGTCGGGCGACCGGGTACCAGGAGGCGTAGACGTAGTCACGGTGGGTGACGACGTCGCCGTACGGCCCCTGGACGAGGGTGACGGTCGGGGTGTCCGTTGCCCCGCGGCCTGCGGTCCCGGCACCCGGGGTGCGGTGCTGGAGGCGCACGGCGCACTTCAGCCGGAAGTTGTACGGCAGCCGCTCGGCGTCCGGCAACAACGCCTGCTGCTGGTCCCAGGCGGCGTTGATGACCGCGTCGAACTGGCCGTGCTCGATCGCTCCCTCGCGCTCGCCCCAGGACACCTCCATGACGAGGCTCTCGTCGCGCGGCCTGACCCGCCGCACCCGGCAGCCGGTGCGCACGGTGATCAGCGGCTCCGCCTCCAGTCGATCGGTGAGCAGCGGGCCGAGGATCGCCGGATCCACTGAGCGCTCGAGCGTCCGGAACGCGGGCAACCCCGAGCGTTCGTCCGTGCGGACCGTGGGATCGACGATGTAGGGCAGGGACTCGCCCAGGTAGTCGTGACTTCCGCGCGCGGACAGCCCCTCGTTCATCACGCGGTAGCGGGCGGCCAGCTCCGAGGGACAGAGCAGGCTGTCCGGCATCACGAGGTAGTCGAACGTGTCGGTGGTCAGGTCGGGCCAGCACAGCGGCGCCCCGATGGCCTCGTCGACCAGCCCGGCGAAGCTGAGCGCACCTCGCTGCAGCAGGTCGACGGTGGCGTCGTCGCCGAGAGCGAACACCGGCCCCAGGTGGATCTTGCCCTCGTTGACCGCGCTGGCCCGGCTCCACAGCTCCGGCTCGGCCTCGAACAAGGTCACCTGCCAGCCCTGGCGCGCAGCCAGCAGCGACGCGGTGACCCCGACGATGCCACCTCCGACGACTGCGATGCTCGCCACGGGTGCCTCATTCCACGACGATCACGGTCGCCGTCCGTCAGACCGTACGTGTGGCCGGGCGGGTGCTGTGGGACCCACACCGCGACCGGGGAGGGGGCAAGCTCGCCGGGTTCAGCCGCCGACGTGCGCCCCACGGGTCCCCGCCTGCCGGCGGTCGCTGATGGGACACTGCGCAGGTGCACCGGATGTCTCGCTCACCTGCGCTCACCACCGTCGCGTTCGGTACGCCGGGACTTGCCCTGGCCGTGGCCGGGCTGTTCCACCCGCACGGCCTCAGCTACGACTCGGCGCAGCGCTGGTTCCTTCTGCACGTCGCCGGCCTGGTCGCGTTTCCGCTCGCCGGCCTGGCGCTGGCCGCACTGATGGGCCGCCGGCGTGACGTCCTCGCGTGGGGCGTGCGGGTCGCGGCGTACCTCTATGCGACGTTCTACACCGCGTTGGACGTGATCAGCGGGCTCGCCGCTGGATACGTCACCCGTGAGCTGGGACCAGGCACCCCTCGGCCCGACGAGGTCCGACTGCTGTTCCGAATCGGCACCCCGCTCGGTGAGATCGGCTCCTGGGCGCTGATCGTCTGCTGCGCACTCATCGCAGCCGACCAGCTGCATCGCCACCGGCTGGTCGCCCTTCCCGGCCTGGTGCTCGTGCCGGGTGCGTGGCTGGTGCACGTCGACCACATCTTCGCGCCCACGGGTGCCGCCGGCATGGCCCTGATCGGCTTCGCAACGGCCTGGCTGGCTGCGCTCTCGACGAGGCCACCGGCGCGTCTGTCGCCGGAGGAGGCCACGGGGTCGGGAATCGCGTCCTAGCCTGGTTCTCGACGAGCTACCTGGAAGCACGCGTATGATCATCATCAGATGTCATTTGGCGTGCCTAGGAGCCCGGTATGAGAACAACCCTCGCCCTCGACGACGACCTCGTCGTGGAAGCACAGCGCCTGACCGGGACCACCGAGAAGACCGCGCTCGTCCGCCAAGCTCTGCGGGCGCTGATCGAGCGTGAAAGTGCCCGACGACTTGCGCAACTGGCCGGCAGTGAGCCAGACGCGAATCCGGTCCCGCGGCGGCAGACCCTGCCTGCGTGATCCTCGTCGACACGTCGATCTGGATCGACCACCTCCGCACTGGCGACCCAGAGCTCGACGAGCTCCTTCGAGAGAGCCAGGTGCTGGGGCATCCGTGGGTGACCGGTGAACTCGCGCTCGGCCATCTTTCGCGACGCAGCGAGATCCTGAGTTTGCTCCACAACCTCCCGCAGACGACCGTCGCCACTGACGACGAGGTCATGACTCTCATCGACAAACGGCAGCTGTTCGGGCTCGGCATCGGGTACGTCGACGCGCACCTCCTGGCCGCGACCGCACTGACACCGGCAGCGCGGCTGTGGACGCGCGACAAGCACCTCGCTCTCGTCGCCGCTCAGCACGGGTTCGCCAAGGTTGACGCCAAGGAGTAGTCACAGAGCAGGGCATTGCTGCGTTCACCCCTCCGGGAAGCGCTGGGCGGTTCAAGCGCATTCGACTTCGGCGACCCCTGCCGACCCGAGCCACCGTCGTCCTGCCTGACACGCGCGGATATCAGCTGCTCCGTGATCGCAATCAGTGTCACCAATCAACCGAAGCCCACATGTCACCACTCAGGCGAAGCAATACGTGTGCACGGTGGGCCC